>NZ_BAPV01000020.1 GCF_025995175.1 Asaia krungthepensis NRIC 0535 | reverse complement strand
CGCCGCATTATCGTTGCTGGCAGAAACTGTCCCGTCAGCATTCAGCACATAAATGTACACATTCGTTAGGGACTTAGGAAGAAATCCTGTTGAATTTACCATTTTATTTTCCAAACTTATGATATCCACGCAAAAAAGCACAGAAAAATAAGTTTGTATTTTACAAAATATTGTATTTTTAAAACATTACTGTGAATTCAAGACTATTTTGGTCCTTAAATACGCCCGGCCTCACGCAGGGTGGTTATTGAATGAGACGCTAGGTCTGCGCCTACGAATTCCCCACGCGAAAATGGCGACGTCCGGATCTCTAATAGGGTCGATGCTTGCGAGAGCGCTGTTCGTACTTTCATGGAAGCGCTGCATCTGAAATCCCAGCCTAATCCCAACTCTAAACGCGACTGTTCGCCATGAGATGGCACGAATTGTGGGATTAGACTGACGGCTGTTACGGAAGAGCGCGATCCCCGAGAGGACATATCCGGCTTTTTATCCGACATGCCACGCGCTGTACTCTATTCGTTCGTACAATGCGCTTTTCCAGAATGCTTGATTTATAAGGATTTCTGGTGCCGGGTGAGGGATTTGAACCCCCGACCTTCGGTTTACAAAACCGCTGCACTACCACTGTGCTAACCCGGCATTATCGTGGACGGGTTGCTTGTCGTCGGTAATCGGGGATTCGTCAAGATCTTTCCCCTCTCCTGAGTGCGGGAACGTGGAAATCGGGCCTAATGCGGTAGGCCGAACAGCCTGTCGGGAGACAGACCCAGGCTCCGGCACGGGCTCTCATGCGATCCTACAGTCAGCCTCAGGTATCGCCCTCTCGCGAGGCACAATCCGCAGCACACGGGAACAGTCAACTCGCTGGAGAAGCTCTGTTCCTATTCCATCGATTGACGGTATCCCAGGCGCCTCTTGCCCGACACCATGACGCCATAGCTTTGAATGGGCTGTCCGTGAAGGAGCGCGTAGCCACTACATGCAGAGCTTCAGACCCTCAAGAACGTGCTCTCCCGCGCTTGCACGACCGATGAACGTGGGGAGCCAGGATTGCAGGTCTGCCCGCTGTGCATTCAGGAGAGATCCCGGTCGCGAGAAACACCGGCCCCGATCACAACACAAAAAAAAAGCCCGGCTCGAAGGCCGGGCTTTCCTCTCGGATCAGACCGAGTAGTACATTTCGAACTCGGCCGGGTGCGGCGTGTGCTCGAACTTGTAGACTTCTTTCCACTTCAGCTCGATGTAGCTCTCGATCTGGTCCTTGGTGAAAACATCGCCTTCCAGAAGGAATGCGAAATCGGCTTCGAGGGCCTGAAGGGCCTCACGGAGCGAACCGCAAACCGTCGGGATCTGCGCCAGCTCTTCCTTCGGCAGCTCGTACAGATCCTTGTCCATGGCTTCGCCCGGATGGATCTTGTTGCGAATGCCGTCCAGACCGGCCATCAGCATGGCGGAGAAAGCAAGGTAAGGATTGGCGGTCGGATCCGGGAAGCGGACTTCGATGCGCTTTGCCTTCGGGCCGACCGAATACGGAATACGACACGAAGCCGAGCGGTTGGCAGCCGAGTAAGCAAGCAGAACCGGAGCCTCGAAGCCCGGGATCAGACGCTTGTAGGAATTGGTGGACGGGTTGGTGAAGGCATTCAGCGCCTTGGCATGCTTGATGATGCCACCGATGTAGTACAGCGCGTCTTCCGACAGGCCAGCATACTGGTCACCCGCGAAAAGCGGCTTGCCATCGCGCCAGATCGACTGATGCACATGCATGCCCGAGCCGTTATCGCCAGCGATGGGCTTGGGCATGAACGTCGCCGTCTTGCCATAGGAATGAGCGACGTTATGCACGCAGTACTTGTAGATCTGCATGAAGTCGGCCGACTGGACCAGCGTCGCGAACTTGGTGCCCAGCTCGTGCTGAGACTGCGCCACTTCATGGTGGTGCTTCTCGATCGGCAGGCCCATCTCACCCATGGTGGAGAGCATCTCGGCGCGCAGATCGCCTTCGCTATCGACCGGAGCAACCGGGAAGTAGCCGCCCTTGACCACCGGACGATGGCCCATATTGCCTTCCGGATAATCCTTCATCGAGGCGTCAGGGCCTTCAATGCTGTCCAGATGGTATGTGCCGTAATGCGGGCCCGTGCCGAACTTCACGCTGTCGAAGATGAAGAATTCTGCCTCGGGACCGAAGAAAGCGGTGTCGCCCAGACCCGTGGTCTTCAGATAGGCTTCAGCGGCCTTGGCGGTTGCGCGCGGGTCGCGGGCATAGAAGTTGCCGGTGCGGGGCTCGACGATATCGCAGATCAGGATCAGCTGCGGCTTGGCCGAGAACGGGTCCATGACAGCCGTGGTCGGGTCGGGCAGAAGCACCATGTCGGATTCGTTGATGGCCTTCCAGCCAGCAATGGACGAACCGTCAAACATGAAACCTTCGACGAAGGTGTCTTCCTCAATGGTGGTGTGCCACTGGGTGGTGTGGTGCCACTTGCCCTTCGGGTCGGTGAAGCGCAGGTCAACCAGTTCGACGGAGTGTTCCTGCATCAGCTCGAAGACGCGCTTTACAGCGGCGCTGTCCGGCTTGCCCGGCTTGGGCGGGGCTGCAATCGTGGAAGACGCAGCCTTGGACGCCGCGGCTGGAGCTTTTTTCGCCATTTGTCAAATACCTGTATCTGCCTCAGGGGGCCGCACTGATCGGCTGCAAAACGATTAGGACAGGATTCGCGAACTGTCGAGTATTCCGAAGGCTTTTTGGGGGCCGGACGTAACGAAAAAACCGATCCGGACGCCTCGTACGCACCCCCATATCCCTTTCCGGAAGCAAAACGACGCATGACAGACCAACAAAAATAGCATATCGGAGCGTTTCGCTCCCTTATCGATGTTTTTTTCTGCGCCGCACGCGACTGTGATGCCTCTTGACCGATGGAGTCCGGGTCTTGACCGGATTTTTTGCCTAGGCCGTCCATGATCTGCTGCCGGATGATCAGAGGGGACACGAACACTCAGGGCTCCGATCCTGCATCGAGGCGTGACCGGCGACAAATGCGTCAATTTCTCTCGCCCTGCCTGAACCAGCGTTCACAGGGGTGGGACGCCTCATCGACCCTGCAACAGCCCCCGACAGGCGCAGGAAGCGCGCAATGCTTCTGGGGGAAACGCACGGATTTTACAGGTCCGATTTAGCCGGTATCATGCGTTTCCCCCCCTCAAAGGCAGGCCCGGCATGAAATCCCCCAATGAATTTCTCAACTCCCTGCCGACCACAATCTTCACGACGATGTCGCAGCTTGCCGTGGCGCATGATGCGGTCAATCTGGGTCAGGGCTTTCCGGATACAGAAGGGCCAGCCTCTCTGATCGAAGCGGCGGCGGCGGCCCTGAAGGACGGGCGCAACCAATATGCCCCTCTGACCGGCCTGCCGGAACTCCGAGAGGCCGTGGCGCGCGCCAACAACCGCGATTACGGACTTACCGTCGATCCGGCGTGTGAGGTCATCGTCACCTCGGGCGCGACCGAGGCTCTGGCCGTGAGCCTGATGGCGCTCATCGAGCCCGGGGACGAGGTCGTGCTGATCGAGCCGCTCTACGACACCTATCTGCCGGTACTGAAAATGCTGGGTGCCATACCGCGCTGTGTGCGCGTGGAAGCGCCGAACTGGCACCTGCCCGAGGATGCGCTTCGTGCAGCTTTCTCAGACAAGACCAAGCTGATTCTTCTGAATTCCCCAATGAACCCGAGCGGCAAGGTGTTCACTGCACAGGAACTCGACCTGATCGCCTCGCTCGTGCTCCAGCATGACTGCTACGCAGTGTGCGACGAAGTCTATGAGCATCTGACTTTCGGGGTGAAGCATGTTCCGCTCATGACCCGGCCTGGCATGCGCGAACGGGCCATACGCATCGGCAGCGCGGGCAAGAGCTTTTCGGTCACCGGGTGGAAGATCGGCTATATCACTGCCTGCCCCGCACTCGCCTCGGTCATCGCCAAGGCACACCAGATCATCGCCTTTTCAAGTGCGCCCAATCTGCAGCGCGCCGTGGCAACCGGGCTCGATCTGGGCGATGACTTCTTTACTGATCTTTCTGACAGTCTGCGCGCGCGCCGCGATCTTTTTGCCGAGGGGCTCCATGCGCTCGGATTTCCGACCCTGCCCGCCGATGGCAGCTACTTCGTCGTGGCCGACATCAGCGCCCACGCCAAAGGGCGGGACGATATGGCGTTTTGCCGCGATCTTGTGACTGACGCCGGGGTGGCCGCCATTCCCGTCTCGGCCTTTTACGACCCGCACGGGGCGCCCCCACCACGCCATCTCATCCGCTTCGCCTTCTGCAAGACAGAACCCGTATTGCGTGAGGCCCTGAGACGCCTCACGCTGCATTTCGCTCCTCAGGAGGGCTGATACGCCGTCATTTTGCGGGTTGGCACGCGCTCATCCAGCGGGGCAACTCGTGCGGCAACGCGCTTGGATGACCCGTCACCGCCAGTCACATCGGTACCATCGGGCTGCAAGGCCGCAGTCTTGTGGGCACTGGCATCCTGCGGGCCGGTCTCCACTTCGCCTGCTGGCTTGGCTGGTGGATCTGCAGGCGGGCTCCCCTCAGGTCCGACCGCGCTATAGGGGTCACTGGGTGGCAAGACATCAATGGCGGGCTGACCGGCCAGAGGGTTATGCTTGAGGATCTGCTCGGTCAGGTCAGGGTAACGGCGCATCAGCCCGAGCAATGTCCCATTGGTCCAGCCAAACCCGATCTGCATCGGGTATTCACCACCGCCCTTGCCCCCTGTGGCGCTGATCGTGGGAGAGTCGACGTCATATTTTTCGAGCAGCACGCCCGATTTCTCATACGTGCCGATGACCCGGGCCATCCAGCGTCTGGCGATGGTCTCCGCCAGATCGGTCGCCCCATAATTATTCAGCCCCTTGATGGCCATCCATTCCTCGGGCGCCCAGCCATTGGGGGCATCCCATTGCTGCCCGCTCTCATGGTCGGTTGCCATGATCCCGCCGGGGCGCAGCAAGTGCGCCTTGATCGTGTCAGCCACACCCATGGCCTGCTCCTGCGACGCCAGACGCAGGAATAGCGGCACAGCGGTTGCGGCAGAAAGCACGTCCGTGGGGCGGTTTTTACGCCAGTCATAATCGTAGAAAGCCTGACGATCCTCATCCCAGAAGAGACGGCGCACGGCGAGCGTGCGTTCATCGGCACGCTGACCATAGACGCGTGCGAGCTTGCGCTGTCCCGTCAGGGCGTAGGCATGTTCGAGCGTCTGTTCCAGATGGACCATCAGGCAATTGACCTCGATGGGTGCCAGATCGGTTGTGTGGATCGTCGCGAGTGTATGGCCATCGGCCAGCCAGCGTGAAGAGAAGTCCCAGCCGGTCTCTGACCCGGCGCGCAGATCGCGATACACTTCAGAAGGCGCTCTCGATCCGGCACGCGCGGCCGTTGCCACATCCTCCGGGTAACTTTCGTCACGTGGCGTATCAAGATCGTCCCAGTGGCGCAGCAGCAGCGTACCATCCTGCAGGCGCACCAGATGGCGATAGGCCTGTCCCGGTTTGAGGCTGTCCGCCCCCTCCATCCAGTAGTCGTATTCCTTTTGCAACTGGGGCAGGAAATTACGGTAGGCGCTCTGGCCATCATGCTGCGCCAGAAGATCGACCATCAGCGAGAAGAAAGGCGGCTCGGAGCGGCTGAGATAATAGGTACGCGTGCCGTTGGGAATATGGCCGTAGCGATCGATCAGGGAGGCCATATCCTTGATCATGCCACGAAGCAGGTCCCACTGTCCGGTCTCGTAGAGCCCGATCATGGTGAAATACGTGTCCCAGTAATAAAGCTCCGAGAAACGTCCGCCGGGCACCACATAGGCATTGGGAAGGGGCAGGAGCGACGCGTAGGACATGGGCTTGTCGGGCTGACGCGTCAGAACGCCCCACATGCCCTGGATATAGTCATAGATGTTCTCATCGGCCTTGCGACGATAGGAGATGTCACGGCGTAAAGGCGGCGAGAAATGCTGCTCGTAAAACGCCTTGATGCTGAAATCCGGATGTTTGCGCTGGCTGTCCCAGTCCGCAAGCAGGGTCGCCGGGGCTTCATCCGGTCGGGCATCGGCAATGGTCTTGAAATCGGGCGCCAGATGGGCCCCGCCAATCGCCGCGAAAAGCCCACCAAGCGCGATCGATGGCGAGCGCAGATCCTGGGGGACCGACCCGACATGCAGCGATTGCGCAGCCTCGCTGGCAACCGTCTCGCGAGGTCCTGTGGAAGGGGCAGGCAATGTCGTGGGCTGTGCCGGGGATTGCTGCGTCTCCCGCATGTCAGGTTTCGCACGCTGATGCACGCTGGTCGCATCCTCAGGGGATGACATCTGAGCGCCCGGCGCGGCCTCTCCATGCGTAGGGTCAGGCGATCCGTTTTGAGAGGCGGGCGCGCTTACCGGATTTTGCGTGCTGCGCGCTGTCGGGGCAGGATCGTTATCAGCCGCCCGGGCGACGGGCATAGCGAAGGCCGTGCATGAAACGCCGAGGAGCAAGGAAAAGGCGAATGAGGGGCGGTTTCTCGTCATGCAATCTCCTTGAACCAGACACCGTCGCTGAAGCAGCGGCCGAGCCTGCCTGCGTCTACTCCCCGGCTCCACGAAGGCGTTGCATCATTTTGTCACGGATGTGACGGCAGAGCGGTGCCATTGAGGGGCGTTTCGGCTGCTGCGGGCAACCAGGAACGCCAGGAGAGGGATGCAGGATGAACAGAAGAGACCCGAAGAGGTTGCAAAACAGTACCCGCAGCGTCTTTTTTCTGATCGGTATTCTTTTTGCTCTCTGGTCCTGTCTGGTTCCCGTCGTGAAAGCCCATGCCGGCCTTGATGACGGGGCTCTGGGCCTGCTTCTGCTCTGCCTTGGCATCGGCTCAGTCATCGCCATGCCCCTTGCCGGGTACTGGGTCAGCCGCTGGGGCTGCCGCGCTGTGGCGACCGGGGGCATGGTCCTGTCGGGTATTGTGCTGTTGCCTTTGTCCCTGATGCACAGCGTTCCCCTGCTCGCCGCGGGCGTCTTCTGTCTGGGGGTGGGATTCGGCTCGGCAGAAACCGCCATCAATATCCAGGCGGTGGATGTCGAAAAACAGAGCGGCCGCCCCATGCTCTCCGGATTCCATGCTTTTTTCAGCATTGGCGGCGCGATGGGGTCCGGCGGGCCCATGTTGCTCGCGCAGCTCGGTGCGTCGCCGTGGATGATCGTCATGGGAGGACAAGCCAGCCTTGTCATGCTGCTCCTGACTGCCTGGCCGGGGCTGTTGAACCAGCCTGAGCCCGATGGCGGATCCGGCTTTGCCCTGCCGCGCGGCGTGGTATGGCTGTTCGGACTTCTGACAGGCATTGCCTTCCTGTCGGAAGGCGCGGTGCTCGACTGGGGTGGGGTCTATCTCTCGGGTGAGCGGGGCAGTTTCGGCATCGCGCCGGGATGGGGCTATGCCGTGTTCGCTTCCGCCATGACCTTGGGCCGCCTGACCGGCGACCATGTCGTGGCAAGGTTGGGACGTGTCAGGGTCATGGCCTTCGGGGGCAGCGCCGCGGCAGTCGGATTCACCCTGGTCGTGCTGAGCCCGAACATCCCGCTCCTGCTGGGCGGTTTTCTGCTGATCGGGCTCGGCTGCGCTAATATCGTGCCCGTGCTCTACAACGCTACCGGGCGGCAGAACGTCATGAAGACCAGCGCGGCCGTCGCGGCCATCACGACCATCGGCTATGCCGGCATCCTCGCGGGGCCTGCGCTTCTTGGCGCCATCGCCCAGGCCAGCAGCCTGACAATCGCCTTCGGATTTCTGGCTGTCCTGATGGCGTTCGTCGCGCTCAATGCGCGCGTCACCCGCTGAAACCGTGCTTTTTTGACCCCGATGACGGCTTTCCCCTCGCATTCGGGGCCGGGACGCGCCATGTGTTCGGGTTCAAGAAGGAGCTTTTCGACCCCATGACCTCCCCTGCCGAAGCCACGCCCCTTTCTGCCCTTGCCGTCACGGACCGCCTGTTTTTCGAGCGCGCGGACACAGCGCTCACACGCGATGAGGCAGAAGCGATCGTCAGCCGCTCTCTGGAAGGAATTGAGGATGGCGAGTTGTTCCTGGAATATCGGGAAAGCGAGTCCATCGTTCTCGATGATGGTGTCATACGCTCGGCGAGCTTCGATACGTCCTCGGGTTTCGGATTGCGCACCGTTATCGGGCCGGAAACCGGGTTTGCCCATTCCGACGAAATCAGCAAAAGCGCACTGGAACGTGCTGCAGGTGCGGTTTCGGCAGTTCGACAGGGCCGCAGCGGCACACTGGCCTCACCGCCACAGGCCACCAATCGGCGTCTCTATGCACCTGAAAGCCCTTTGAGCGACACGGATTTCGCTGCGCGTGCCGCTGTGCTGGGCGAGATCGATGCTTATGCGCGCGGTCTCGGTCCCGAGGTGGTGCAGGTCTCTGCGAGCATCGCCACAGAATGGCAGGCCGTGCAGATCATGCGTGGTGCCGGATTTCGCACTGCCGATCTGCGCCCTCTGGTGCGGCTGAACATCTCCGTCGTGCTCGAACGCGATGGACGGCGTGAGAGCGGCAGCCGGGGCATGGGCGGTCGCTACAACCTCTCCCGACTGCTGGGGCGCGAAACCTGGCAGGGTGCGGTGGATGAGGCTGTGCGTCGCGCGCGGGTGAGCCTCGATGCCGCCCCTGCGCCTGCGGGCGAGATGGATGTCGTGCTCGGTCCGGGCTGGCCCGGTATCCTGCTGCATGAAGCCGTAGGCCACGGGCTCGAGGGCGACTTCAATCGCAAGGGCACGTCGAGCTTCAGCGACATGGTGGGCAAGCGCGTGGCGGCCCCCGGCGTGACCGTGGTCGATGACGGCACGCTGGCCGAAGGACGCGGCTCCCTGACCATCGATGATGAAGGTACGCCATCAGGGCGGACCGTGATGATCGAGGACGGAATCCTGCGCGGGTTCATTCAGGACCGTCTGAATGCGCGTCTGATGGGCGTGGCACCCACGGGTAACGGACGACGCCAGTCCTACGCTCACGCCCCCCTCCCGCGCATGACGAATACATTGATGCTGGGTGGCGATGCCACAACCGAAGAGATGATCCGCTCGACGAAGCGTGGCCTTTATGCCGTCGATTTCGGCGGCGGTCAGGTGGATATCACCTCGGGCAAATTTGTGTTTGCCATGTCAGAAGCCTATCTGATCGAAGACGGCAAAGTCACGCGCCCGGTCAAGGGCGCCACCCTGATCGGCAACGGCTTCGATGCGATGAACAAGATCTCGATGATCGGTCAGGACGTGGAGCTCGATCCCGGGATCGGCACCTGCGGCAAGGCCGGACAGGGCGTGCCTGTGGGAGTGGGCCAGCCTACATTGAAACTGGCCGGACTCACTGTGGGCGGCACCGCCTGAGTTACGCCCGGCCCGAACCGGTTCAGGCCGGGATCTAGATCATGCCTGTCAGGACACTTCCCGGCGTCCTGACAGGGCGCCATACGCCATACCCGCCACCATGGCGGCGTAGATGATCGCCATATCCTGTTTTGAGAACACAAGCTCCCAGCCTGGCGTGAAGCGTTTGGGGGTCGCCTTGTAATCGGCCACAGCGGCAACCGGCCCGAGAGCAAGCGTTGCGAACAGTGCCCGGACCACGCCCGGCTGTTTTCCGAGCGCGCGGTCATACAGCACGGCCCAGAACAGAACGGCTGCCACATTGGTCGCGACCCCTGTGCCGGAGTGAACCAGATTCAGGTCCTGCATCGAGGCGGCCTCCTCGCCCTTGAGCCAGTGGGCGGTGCAGTTCACCCCCTTGGCCGCGTTGCCGGTCCTGGCCTTTCCCAGAGCCAGAACTGCGGCATTACAGGCGAGTGAGCCATAGAACGTGATGGCAGGCAGACGGGAGCGCATGATTTTCATTCCTTCATGGAACGCCGGGAAATGGCGGGTCAGTAGAAAATGAGCGAGATACCGCCGCCAATGATCGCCATGACCCACAGGATCGAGACAACAATACGATGGCGTATGGCCCGAAGCGCGAGAATGCGCATCAGGGGGTCCAGCGGGTAAGGGAGGGAACGGGACTGATAAGGCGTTCTGGCAGGGGGCTGATCAGGGTCAGGAGAAAGACTGAGCCGGTCTTCGGCGCGGACCTGCACTGCCGTGCACCATTCATGGCGTAACCTGTCCAGCTCTGTCCGACGATAGACGATGCGGGACTGGATCCTGAGAGGAGCCGGGCCGCAGCGGAAAAAGCGTAGCGCCCTGAACAGCCCGGGCGTCAGCCCAAGATGAGAGGCGGCCTGAGCGGAGTCGAACAATTCCTGCCTTGGCAGGGGCCGCACCACCGCAATACCGTTCCCATGATCGCGATGATCCACGCCTCACCCTCCCTCTCAGCGTTGTGAACGAAGGGCATCAAGACAGGTTCGGCTTATTTCCGGTGCCGTCATGATGAGACCGCAAGCGGTTACCGCCACCCCGTCAGGCGGGAGAACAACGCCGGGACTAGGGTCGACCCAACCCTTCATCGTGAGCCCAATCTCCTTGGAAGCAGATAGTCTCGATGCAGACCGTGCAGGCAAAAGACGCATAACAACGGAAACCCTCGCCTCGGGCCGATGCGGAATGACACCCTGACATCATGCCTCGTACAGCGGCCACTCGGATGCGTCACAATAACGAGCGGCATTTGGGCTCCCGCCCCCCCCACGACAACGTGGCTTGCCTACCTGTCTGTGCCGTCATGACTATCCCGGCAGGCGCGATGCGCTACCCCGCCCATCCGGAGCCTCGCATCGCAGCAGCAAGGACATTCTGTCGTGTTGAACCTTATCCTGCGAACGATCTCCGGTCTGACTCTGGCGCTGGTCGTCCTCATCTCTTCCGCCAGAGCCCAGCCCGCCTCATGTATCCTGGGGGCGTTCACCCTGCCCCTCCTGGGCGGTTCGGGCGATGCGCCCCTCCTTCCTGCCACGATGCAGGGCAAGCCGGTTGCGCTCTATTATTCGACGACCGTGGACGGGCTGTACGGTGGAGATATCACGCCCTATGCCGGGGAAGATACGAACACCAGAACTTCGCTCCTTCTGGATGGGGTGAAAGGCGATGACTACAGCATCTTCAAGCCGGAGCGGCTCAAGCTGGGCGATCTGGAACTGGGCAGCCCGGGCATGGTCAGACTCAATGCGTTTCCTGCCCGGTTGATCGGCTCACGTCCTGTCATCGGGGTGATCGGCCCCTCGCTTTTTGCAAAGCTCTCTGTCCTGCTGGACCTGCCCCATGGGGTCTTTGCGCTCATACGCTTCAGCGACGATGCCTCATGCAAGACCGCCCGTGCGGATTTTCTGGGTGCAGGTGAGGCGGCTTTTCCGCTCGACACGCAGGATAGGGCATGGATCAGGCTGAATGGGATCGAGTGCGCCGTGATGCTGGACCCGAACAGGGCGATCAACACTCTGCCACGCGCCTGGGCGGCTGCTTCAGCGTCAGACGGATCGCCCAATCGCAACAAGCCCGCGACAGTCCAGGCAGTCCTGCCCACCACCGGGGCCCCTGGCATTGCGGATACATCCTTCCATCTGGAGGATGGGACGGAGCCTCCCGAGACGGATCGAGACATCTCCCATTCAGGGGAACGCGACCGCGCGCCCCCTGCAGCCGGGCTGGGGCTCGAGTTTTTCGAGCGGCATGTCGTGCTTTTCGACTATCCAAAAAACACGGTCTATCTTCTGCCCTCCCATCACAGGAGAGAAGACGCAGGAAGCGCGCTCCGCTTTCCCCACAGGCTGCAAAACCTGGGTCCCAACATCATGACCCCCTCTTTTTCCGGCTGGCCCCTGACCCCAATCTATCCTGCCATGGTCGGTCGAACCCAGCCATTCTAAGAGGCAGTTCTTCTCCAGGCGCTGACTGGATGCGCCTCCCGCAAGGGCCGGGCGTATTGCGA
The DNA here is from genome assembly GCF_025995175.1 of Asaia krungthepensis NRIC 0535. GTDB lineage: Bacteria > Pseudomonadota > Alphaproteobacteria > Acetobacterales > Acetobacteraceae > Asaia > Asaia krungthepensis. Next base: position 172,762 of record NZ_BAPV01000020.1, on the reverse strand, counting down.
GGGACCCCATTCTTGGGATGAGCGAAGGAACGAGGAAGCCGGACGCTGATTCCTGAAAGACGCTGCCCGGAAACAACGCCTGAATCGCGCGGGCATCTTGAGGCTGCGGGGCACAGATCCAACATCAGGGATCTGCAGGAAGGGGATCAGACCGATGGCAACAGGGTGGGCTCCGGATGGAGCCGTTCAGGACCAGATTGACGACACAATAGCCGACGCCGTGAGCCGAGCCCGTGCCGCCATGCCCCATGGTGAAAGCGCTGCGGAATGCGTGAATTGCGGTGAGGATATACCCGCCGCACGGCAAAAGGCGCTCCCCGGCGTGAAGCTGTGCGTCGACTGCCAGTCCGAGCGTGACAAAAGACCGGTTTTCACCGGTATCAATCGCCGAGGCAGCAAGGACAGCCAGCTGAGATGAGTCCGGCTGGCGCCATCCTGCATAGTCAGGGGGAGCATTCTCGCGTCTATGGTGTGACACGGCAGGCGCTTTGCCTCTTCCTCCTGGTGTGCATCGGTATCACCTTTTCTAAGGTGGCGCAGGCCACAGGCGACCCGGCCCAGCCGGATTGCATAGAAGGGGCAGTGACTCTCCCGCTTCTGGGTGGATCGGGCGATTCACCCATTATCCCCGCCACGTTGGATAGCCGCCCTATCGCCCTCTATTTCTCGCATGGTTTCGACAAGCTCTATGTCGGGGATATGGACGGTTTCGACACCTACGATACCCACCAATCCCGCATGATCACGACAAACGGGGTCTATACCGACCCTCAGCCCCTCATCCGGGCGGGACACCTGACGATTGGTCCCCTCGATATGGGGACGCCGGACATGATTCAGCTCGAGGATTACCCGACCCAGAAAATTGGCACACGCCCTTTGATCGGGGTGATCGGGCGCGAGGCTTTCTCAAATCTCGCTGTGCTGATCGACATGCCCCACAGCGCCTTTGCCCTGATCCGGTTCAGCCATGATGCAGCATGTCGTTCTGCACAAGCTGCGCTGATGGGCACCGGAGCGCAGGCATTGCCCCTCTATGGAAAAGGTCTGATCGCGATCAGCATCGACGGAGTCGAGCGTGATTTCTCCCTCGATCCCGATGCACCGGTCACCACGATACCGGCTAAATGGCTCGCCCCGGTGAAAGACGATCCTGCCGACCCGACAGGAAATTCCGGTGTTGCGCTTTACGGCACCATTCATTCGCGTCTCAGGCGCACGACCGTAACGTCGATGCGTCTGGGTGACTTGTCACTCGGCCCTATGTCTGTCTACGCTCAGGACGATCTCGCCATGGGACTTCTCGGGACAGATTTCTTCCAGAACCATATCGTGCTTTTCGACGAGCCCAATGATCGGCTCTATGTTCTGCCGAGCGCGCCGCTGCCGCAAAAGCCGGGGAATAATCTGCATTTCGACCGGTTTCGCACCGGTCGAACGAGCGTGAAGGACCTCTCAGGCAGGGCGCATCTGGCAGGTCAGAGAACCGGGGTCAAAAGCGGCTCCCCCTGAAAGAACGCCGCCAGATTATCGAACACCAGACGCCCCATGGCATGGCGCGTCTCAACAGTGGAACTGGCGCGATGCGCCTGAAGCACCACATTATCGAGGCCGTAAAATGCCTCGGGCACATGCGGCTCCTGTTCGAACACATCGAGCCCCGCACCGCGTATCGTACCGTCTTGCAGTGCCTTCAGAAGGGCGGCTTCATCCACCACCGTGCCACGCGCCACGTTGATCAGAAAGCCGCTCGGTCCCAGAGCTTCGAGTATGGCGTGGTCGATCATGTGATAGGAACGCGCGCCCCCGGCCACACAAAGCACGAGCACATCAGCCCATTCGGCCAGAACCCTCAGTTCCGGATAGAAAGGATAGTGCGGCGTGTCCGGCTGCTCGCGCGAGCTGAAATAGGCGATGGTCATGTCAAAGGCGGCAGCCCGCTTTGCCACCGCCTTGCCGATCGCCCCGAACCCGGCAATGCCAAGCTTCTTGCCTTTGAGCGTCCACGAATTCGGAACGGGCGCCTTGCCCCATTGCCCGGCACGGACAAAGCGGTCACTGGCCGTGATGCCGCGCACCGTGTCGAGCATCAATCCTATCGCCATGTCGGCCACATCATCGGTCAGCACGCCCTGGGCGGTAGCAAGCCTGATGCCACGTCGACGGCACTCATCCAGATCGACCTTGTCATACCCGACACCGTTGACGGAAATGACCTTGAGATTGGGCAGGGCGTCCATGATGGGTCGTGGCAGGCCGCTCCCGCCGCCTGTCGTGACGCCCTCGATACGCCCGGCCAGCGCGCCCAGCGCCTCGATGGTGCTGAACGGGTGCAGATGAAAGGGTGATCCAAGCTGCTCGTTGAACTCGGCAGACATCGGGTCGATCATCAGAATATCGGTTTTTCTGGTCATGATCCGTCCGTATTGCGGGTTGCGTGCGCGGCAACCCTAGGAACATCCGGGCCGGGAGGCTCATCACCTTGGCGTGACGCAGCTTTCCTTGAAACGCTCTCCAGTGGAGGCTCTCCCAAGATCATCATCGCAGCGCTGATGCGGCATAATGGCCGACAGGGCATCTGCGACACCCTCCGGCCCATGCGACCAGAACGTCCGGACGGGCGCTCCCGTTCGCCTGTAGAGCGCAAAGAACGGCGGACCGGCCTGGGGTTCACCTCCAGCCTGGGCGTTCGGCACAGGCGCCCAGGGACGCCTGACTCAAGATCATTCTCCCTGACTGCAGAACGGCCTGCCAATCCGGGCCTCGACGGGAAAGAGCCCCTCGAACGACACACAGATGTCGGAGGGGTCTTCCAGAAACAGCGTGCCCATAGTGGAGCCGGTGGTCACCACGTCGCCAGCGCGGAGAGGGCGCCCCCGTTCGATCGCGTGATTGGCCAGCCAGGTAAGCAGACGCAGCGGATCACCGGCCTTGTTGCCCCCCAACTGGTCGTAGCGCTTTTCGCCATTCACCAGCATGGTCATGGGCAGGGTGGTCGGGGTGAAATCACGCCAGGTCGTGACACCACGCCCGACGATCAGCGCACCATGGCTGCCCTGATCAGCCAGGTGCGACAGGTTATGCTGGGTATCGGGCGCGACAAAGCGGGTATCGAGCAGTTCAATGGCGGCATGAATGGCCCCGATTGCCTCGGCAACCTCTTCCGTCGTCCAGGGGGTGCTGCGGGCCGGGAGGTCCTTTGCAAAGGAATAGGCAATCTCCGCCTCGGCACCATGAAAACGGCAGAACGAGGGAGACAGATCATGGCCGCTTTCGAAGACCGTAGCCTTGTGCAGGGGTGCGCAAGCCGGGGTGGCCGTGGGCGTGGCCGCACCCACTTTCCACCCCACGATCTCGCCCTTGCCCGTTTCGCTCAATACGCGCGCCACGACATCCTGCACCGCATAGGCTGCCTTGGGATTGATCGGGACGATGGTTTCGGGAACGGTATGCAGCGGCTTGTTGGTCCGTCGCGCCTCGAGCAACATCGAGGCCAGGAGGGCATCGGGGGCGGTCTCGGTTGCCGTTTGGAGTGAGGTCTGGGAGAGAGAAGCGTTCATGGTGTCGGTCATTTCCGGATGAATGAGCGTCAGCAAAAAATCTCGATCGGGATGCCCTGCACGCGATATCGGCAGACAGGGGCAGAATCACCCCGATCAGTCAGAAAAAACATGACACGTCTGTAAGAATTTGGCCATCTTTCGTTTCGGCTGTCAGTATGGGCCGAAAAGATTGCCCGTCTTCGATCCTGCACGGTGGCCGAGTTCCAGTGCCTCGAAGAACCGCAGATCGAAGCTGCGCAACACGATATGGTTCGCAGCCCCAACCAGGCATGCCGCGAAAAGGTTCCCCCACATCAGATATGAGTCAGGCGCAGCAAAAGCAGCAATCTTCTGCGCGAAAACAATGATCAGGGCAAAGGGGATAGTCAGTACGCCGCTCCAGAAGATGTAGCTCCAGACATGCCCTTTCATCGCCTCATAACTTCGACGAATCCGAAAGCCGGCATTTCCGCTCTCCCAGGCGAGGTAGCTCATGGCGAAGCACCGTACGGTCAACCAGATCCAGAAAACGCCCAGAACGCACAGGAGGCTCATCCCTGCTGCTTTCGTGGGAAACGCTGTGCTTTCACTCAGGTAATCGCTGACCCTCGAAGCTGCCAGAAGCGTCAGCCCGGCAGGAAAAGCCTGTATGATGGCATTGACACCCAGGGACTGCATCGCGCCCCGATCCAGCCGCCAGAGAGCAACACCTCGCAAGGAGGTAAGCCATGCACGGGTAACGCTCAGCGCCAGAAACCAGGTTACTATCATGTCGAGGCTGCTCAGGACGAGCAGAACTGGATTGCGCAGGGCACCGTCGATTTGCGTCGTGACAGGAGAACTTATCTGTCTGGCCCCTTCAATCAGACACTCCACGGCCATCAGAGCGCCAATCAGGATCACGACATCGGCTCGCTTGAGAAAGCTGAGGTCCAAGCTCTTCTGCATCAACTGACCTGCCTGCCAGAACGACAGTTTCTTCACTCTTCCACCTCCTGCTTCCTGTTGTCCCGGCCATGCGGGGATGAGTGTCACACCTTCAAAACATCCAAGGGCAAGCCGAGAAGGAGCCCCCCTTAGCAAAGCGTCGATGCTATTCCCGATCTGCTCAATATCTATGCGGGTGGCAGGGTCATCGGGCGCAGACGGGGTTTGCGAGCCTTGTTCACCAGCGTGTCGAGCGCAGAAAGGAAGCGCGAGCGATCGGCTTTGCCGAATGAGGCGCCTCCCGGCGTCATCATTCCTGCCGAACGCAGATCGGTCATGAGATTACGCATGGCCAGCGCCATACCAATGGCATCGCCATCGAGGATGCGGCCCTTGGGCTCGATCACATGCACGCCTTTTTCGACACAGCGGGCGGCCAGCGGGATGTCAGCTGTGATCACAATGTCATTCTCGACCGAATGTTCAGCGATCCAGTCATCGGCCACATCCGGCCCGGCATCGACCACCACGCGTTCGATCAGCGGCGAGTCCGGAAGGGCAATCATGCGATTGGCCACCACAAAACTGCGCAGTCCATAGCGTCCGGCCACGCGATAGACCTCGTCCTTGACCGGACAGGCATCGGAATCAATGAAGATACGGGTCATGGCTCTACTGTGCCGCAGCGGGGGCTGTGCCGCAAATTCCGCCTGTCGTCCGTTTTGTGAATCGCCACAAAACGCCAAAAGGGCGGGGTCCGAAAACCCCGCCCTTCTGTCGGAAGCTCAACCCGGGAGAGGGGTTGGCTCAGTTACCGTCGTCGCTGCCATCATCATCCGTATCGCTGCCGGCAGGAGCGATCGCGATGAAGATCTGCTGGCCATCGCGCAGCACGCGCAACAGGACCGGCTGCTTGTTCTTCATGACACCGCGTACGGCTGTCAGCACCGCACGGGGATTATCGACTGCCGTATTGCCCACGGCCTGAATGATATCGCCTGGGCGCACACCCGCCTGCTCGGCTGGCGATCCGGGCACGATCTGGCTGATCACGGCGCCCTTGACGGTGTCATCCACGCCAAGCTGCTGACGCATGTCACGCGACAGCGGAGCAAGCGAGATTCCAATCTTGCCACTGCCCGACTGTGCGCTGTCATCGCTCGACGTGGCATCTGCCCCCTCGCCATCCTTGGGCATGTTGCCGATCTTGGCGGTGATGGTCTGCGTCTTGCCATCACGCAGAACGGTGAGCGTTGCATCCGTGCCCGGCTTCATCGAGACCGTATGCACCACGAGATCATGCACGCTCTTGATCTTGGACCCGTTGAGCGCCGTCACCACGTCGCCGCTCTTCAGCCCGGCCTTGTCGGCGGGGCCGCCCTTGGTCACCTGCGCCACGAGCGCGCCCTCAGGCGGTGCGCCCGGTTCGCTCGGCTTCAGACCCAGCGCCTGGGCCAGCGTGGGCGAGATACGCTGCATCAGCACACCCAGATAGCCACGCGTCACATGACCCGAGGTACGGAGCTGATCCACCACGCTTTTGACCGTGTTCGACGGAATGGCAAAGCCAATGCCGATCGACCCGCCCGAGGGCGAGATGATGGCGGCATTCACGCCAATCACCTTGCCATTCTGGCTGAAAAGCGGACCGCCGGAATTGCCATGGTTGATGGGCGCATCGATCTGGATGAAATCGTCATAGGGACCGGCATTCAGGTCACGCCCGCGCGCCGAGACGATACCTGCCGTGACCGTGCCGCCCAGACCGAACGGATTGCCAACCGCAACCACCCACTCACCGGGCTGCACATTGTCTGAATCGCCCAGCTCGATGAAGGGCAGCTTGCCGTTGGGCTTGATCTTGAGCAGGGCCACATCGGTCTTGGGGTCGCGCCCCACGATCTTGGCGGGCAGTGTCGTGCCGTCGTCGAGCGTGACCGAGACCTTGGTCGCGCCATTCACCACATGGTTATTGGTGACGATATAACCGTCATTGGAGATGATGAAGCCCGAACCGCGCGCCTCGACGGTGCGATGCTGCTGCTGTTGCTGCGGCATCATCTGGAACGGGAAGGGGAACGGAAAAGGCATGCCCTGCGGCATCTGCTGGCCGCCACCGCCGCCGCCTTCTTCCTGCTCGGCCACATCGGCGCGGATGTGGGAGGTGATGGACACGACAGCAGGCTTCACCTGCTTCACCAGATTGACGAAATTCGGCAGGGTCTGAAGCTGCGTCTGGGGGGTGATCGGCCCTTCGGCCCAGGCCGGAGAGGTCACGCCAGCGCCCAGCGATAGCGCGGTGGCCGCGACCAGTGCCAGAGAACGGATTTTCCGTGAAGGCGTCATACGAACATTCATGGCGTCAGTCATGATCTTTCCAGCTTTGGCACCATCAGGGTGCGGTGTGGTGAAAGGAACTTATGAAGCGGGGTTCGGTTCGTCCAGAATAGCCGCGCGTAAAAACGTGGTAATCCGTTTCAGGAAGCGCCCGATTCCCGCAATGTTGTGAAAAACTTCTTCAGCAATGCGGCATTTTCCTGCTCGCAGACGCCGCCGATCACTTCCGGTCGATGCAAACAGGCGGCCTGCTCAAAAATCCGTGGTCCGTGGTCCACCCCGCCGCCCTTGGGGTCATAGGCCCCGTATATCACCCGACCGAGCCGGAAATGCACCATGGCCGCCGCGCACATCGGGCAGGGTTCCAGCGTCACGACAAGCGTGCAGCGCAAAAGCGAGCGCGACCCCAACGCTTGCGCCGCCGCGCGCATAGCCAGAATCTCCGCATGGGCACTTGGATCATGCCGTGCTTCGACCTCATTTGAGGCACGGGCCAGAACCTGTCCCTCCGGGCCGAATACCAGCGCGCCCACCGGCACCTCGCCCCGGCCTGCAGCCTCGCGCGCAGCGTTCAGGGCGTCAGCCATGATCCCAACTCTGGCTTCGGAGGTGTAAAAGCGGGTCATGGGAAACGCTCTTCTCCCTCTTGCGTGGTTCGGTGTGGCATGGATCGGCCTTCTGTTTGCCCCAAAACCCTGTTTACATCCACCTCATGACACGCGCGCCTCTCATTGGCCTGACCCTCGATATCGAACCAGGCGGGCCGGGAGCCTTCTCCCGCTTCCCCTATCACGCCCTGCGACAAAACTATTTCAGCGCCATCACGGCCGCTGGCGGGTTGCCCGTCGGGCTGCCTCATGAACCTGCCCTCGCCGCTGCCCTTATGGCGCGCCTCGACGGTCTGGTCGTCACAGGGGGTGCGTTCGACCCCGACCCGGCGCTCTATGGCGAGACATTGCACCCCATGACCACGCTCAAGCCGGGACGTACCGACGCTGAACTGGCCTATCTGCATGCCGCCCGTACGGCACATCTGCCGATCCTGGGCATTTGCGGGGGCATGCAGCTCATGGCCATCGCCTGGGGCGGAGCACTTCATCAGCACCTGCCCGATCATGCGCCCGGGCCTATCGCCCATGAGCAACCCAATCCCCGCGACGAGCCGGGCCACGGAGTCAGCATCCTGCCGGGCACGCTTCTGTCCCAGGTGACCGGACGGGCGAGCATGCAGGTGAATTCCTCCCATCATCAGGGCGTGCGAGACCCTGGAGCGCTTCGTGTGAGTGCTTCAGCCCCTGACGGCGTGATCGAGGCGATAGAGGCACAGGACGGAATTTTTGCCTTGGGGGTGCAGTGGCACCCGGAATTCGCTATCGATCCGGGCGATGCGCGTCTATTGGCTGGATTCATCGACGCGGCCCGACACGCGACACCACAGGACAGACGAGCATGACCGAAGAAGAACGCGGCGAACGCATCGCCAAATGGATGGCCCGCGCGGGCGTTGGTAGCCGACGCGATATCGAGCGCATGATCGAGGCCGGACGCATCCGCATGAACGGGGCTTCGGTCGAGCATCCCGCCACCTTCGTGCAGGATGGCGATATCATCCAGCTCGACGGCAAGGTGATCGGGAACAAGGAGCACACCCGCGTCTGGCGCTATCACAAGCCGGACGGGCTGATGACCACCCATCGTGACCCGCAGGGCCGCCCTACCGTGTTCGACTCCCTGCCCGAGGGCATGCCGCGCGTCGTCAGCGTCGGGCGTCTGGACATCAACTCCGAAGGGCTTCTCCTTCTCACCAATGACGGCGAGCTCGCCCGTCGTCTGGAGCTTCCCTCCAATGCCTGGATCCGACGCTACCGCGTCCGCGTGTTCGGCGTGGTGGATGAGCGCCGCCTTGCCGCCCTCGCCCATGGCTCGGAATTCGACGGCGTGCGCTATGGGCCCATCGAAGCGGGTCTGGACTCGCAGAAAGGCGATAATGCCTGGCTGACTGTCAGCCTGCAGGAAGGCAAGAACCGGGAAATCCGTCGCGTCATGATGGGGCTCAACCTGCATGTCAGCCGCCTGATCCGCGTTTCTTACGGCCCCTTCCAGCTTGGCACACTTCAGAAGCGCGAAATCGAGGAAGTTCAGGGCAAGATCCTGCGCGAGCAGATCCCCGGCCTTGCTGCTGCCCCGCGCCGCGTCAAACGCGTGGTGAAGGACGCCGCCCCTGCCATCACGGAAGCCGAAGACGAGTAATGCGTATCGTCGGTGGTGAACGCAAAGGCGTTGCCCTGCAGGCCCCGCGTGGCGACACCACGCGTCCCACCTCGGATCGCGCGCGTCAGGCCGTGTTCGACATGCTGGCCCACGCCCCTTGGGCCGGTATGGACTTCCTGCGCCGCGCCCATGTGCTCGATGCCTTTGCCGGCACGGGCGCGCTCGGGCTTGAAGCCCTGTCGCGCGGTGCCGCTTCCGTCACCTTCATGGAGCAGGATCGCAGCGCTCGCGCCGTGATCTCGGCCAATATTCGCGCCTGCCGCTTCGACACTCATGATCTTGCCGTGCTGACCTGCGACGTCACCCGCGCCCCGCGCGCTGACAGGCCGTGCTCGCTGGTGTTTCTCGATCCCCCCTATGGCAAGGATCTGGTCCCGGCCGCCCTCAAGGCGCTGACCCGCACGGGCTGGATCGCCCCCGAGGCCGTGATCGTGGCAGAGACTGCCGTCAAGGATGAACTCGCCATCGATCTTCCGCTGCTGACCGAGCGTCGCTTTGGCGTGGCACAGGTCAGGATCTGGCGCGCCTCCTGAGATCTGGGCTTTGCCCAGGCCTGCAAAGGGTTCTGTCTTTTTGATTTCGACCGTGACTTACACAGGTTTGCGGGGGACGACCGTTCTTTGACGGGGTGTACCCTCCGGAGGTGAGTCCCCGTACCTTTGGGGGGGACGAGCTTTGTCGATCCCCGGTTAGACTTGAACAGGTGTCCCGAGGAAGACCGCCCTTTGGCGGCGTATGGGGCAGAGTCCGATGACCAGACGCATAAGCGCCCTCCAACGGCAGATTTCAGCCTTTTTTGCTCTCGTCTCCGGGCGACGTTCCGCTATAGTTCTGCCACACGACAGAGTTATATCCAGACGATGCTCGATGCCCCATGCGCGGGGTAAGATGTATTGCGCAAAGACAGGAAGACGCGAATTTGGCTTCGTTCAGCCGCTTCTTTTCATCAGGCACCGCTTCCCCCCGGATACGCAGCCAGTTTCATGACCGGCTGACGGAGCTGGGCGGGTTCATTCTGCTCGCCCTCGCCCTGGCACTGGGTGTGGCCTTGTGGAGCTACAACCCGCAGGACCCGTCTTTTGACACGGCCACGACATCGGTCCCGACCAATCTGCTGGGTCAGCCGGGTGCCACATTGGCCGATGCACTGGTGCAGTGGCTGGGGCTCGCGAGTGCCCTGCCGATTATCGTCATGCTGTGCTGGGCATGGCAGATCGTGCGCCATCATGCGCTCAGCGTGCCGATCCTGCGTTTTATCGCCTTCTTCTGCCTGTTGCCTGTCGCCGCTGCGCTGATTGCCACAGTCCAGGTACTGATTCCGGCCCTGACGACAACCTGGCCTTCCCGCGCCGGGTTGGGCGGGCAACTCGGTCTGGTTCTGGCCGATCATCTGGTCTCGACCGGCCGTGCCACGATGGGCAAGGCGGGAGGCGTTGTTTTCTCGTTGCTCGGGCTTTTGCTCACGCTCCTGCTCATTCCGCTGGCACTGGGCTTGCGCCGCAGCGAGTGGCGGGCCCTGTTCCGGGGCGCACGTTCCGTGGGTCGCGGGTCCGAACATCTGGCGCGGCGTGTAGGCAACCGCGCACGGCAGAGCACCCCACCGGACTGGAGCAGCTACGAACCTGTCGAGGCAAAGGCTTATCGACACGAGCATCCCTATCCCTCGCCGCGACGCGAGAGCGAGGCTGCGCGGGCACCTTTCATTCCGGCCAATACAGGCTGGCTACAGCCGCCTGAGCGTACGCAGGAAACCGTGCCCGCCCTTCACGCCCCGCAGACGAGCCCGCAACCAGCCCCAGCGGCCGAGCCCAAGCCATCCAACCCCTATGGCGTCCAGCTCGCCCAGATTGCGCGGGACCAGGAAAGCGCCATGCGTCCCGCCACCGTGACGCGCTACACGGAGCATGAAGAGGCACCGGCTTTTCCGGAAGAAGCGCCGCCCATCCCCCGTCAGGAAGAAGAACCGAAACGCGGATTTTTCGGTTTCGGGCGTGCGCGCGCCGAGCGACCGAGTCCACCGCAGCCCGATTCTGCTTCCCGCCAGGGCTGGGAGAGTGCAGGGTGGCAGCCCCCCTCGCTCGGTCTGCTGCGCAAGGCGCCCGCTCATGGAGGAAATGGCCCGTCGAACGAGGTCCTGCAGGCCAATGCCCGTCTCCTGGAACAGGTGCTCTCCGATTACGGCGTGCAGGGTCAGATCGGCGATATTCATGCGGGGCCGGTGGTCACGCTCTATGAGCTGGAACCTGCGCCGGGCATTCGCTCGGCGCGCGTGATCGGTCTGGCAGACGATATCGCACGTTCGCTCTCGGTGCTGAGCGTGCGTATCGCGACTGTGCCGGGACGCAATGTCATTGGTATCGAAGTACCGAATGCGTCGCGTGAAACCGTGTATTTCTCGGAACTGCTCGATACGCCGGAGTTCCATGAACCGGGGGCACAGCTGCGTCTGGCACTGGGCAAGGACATTGCGGGTAACCCGGTCTATGCCGATCTGGCCAAGATGCCGCATCTGCTGATCGCGGGGACCACGGGCTCGGGTAAATCCGTAGGCGTGAACGCCATGATTCTGTCGCTGCTCTACCGGCTGACGCCGGAAGAATGCCGCCTGATCATGATCGATCCCAAGATTCTGGAACTGTCGATCTATGACGGGATTCCACATCTGTTGACGCCGGTCGTGACCGAACCGAACAAGGCGGTGGCGGCGCTCAAATGGACCGTGCGCGAGATGGACAAGCGTTATCGCTCCATGGCGCATCTGCAGGTGCGCAACATTACGGGTTACAACCAGCGCGTGCGTCAGGTGCGCTCGACGGGAGAGCTGGTGACGCGTCGCGTGCAGACCGGCTTCGACCCAGAGACAGGCCAGCCGGTTTTCGACGAGCAGCAGCTTGCCCTCGAGACCATGCCGCATATCGTGGTAGTGATCGACGAAATGGCTGATCTGATGATGGTGGCAGGCAAGGAGATCGAGGCCGCCGTCCAGCGTCTGGCACAAAAGGCCCGAGCCGCCGGTATCCATGTGATCATGGCCACCCAGCGCCCCTCGGTGGATGTGATCACCGGTACGATCAAGGCCAATTTCCCGACACGCATTTCCTTCCAGGTGATCAGCAAGTTCGACAGCCGCACCATTCTGGGCGAGCAGGGTGCCGAGCAGCTTCTGGGCCAGGGCGACATGCTCTACATGCAGGGCGCAGCCCGCATCACCCGTGTGCATGGGCCCTTCGTGGCCGATAGCGAGGTCGAGGATGTGGTCGCCGATCTGCGCAGCAAGGGCGAGCCAGTCTATAATGACGAGGTGATCTCGAGCCTCGATGACGAGGGCGGCAGTTCCTCATCGAGCGGGAACGGCATGAATGGCGGAAATTATGACGCCGAATCCAGCCTGTTCGATCAGGCGGTCGATCTGGTAACGCGTGAGGGCAAGGCCTCCACCTCCTTCATCCAGCGCCACCTCTCGATCGGCTATAATCGCGCGGCCAAGATCATCGAACAGATGGAGAAGGAAGGCGTGGTGAGCGCTGCGAACCATGTGGGCAAGCGCGAAGTCCTCACACGACGTGCGCGCGAAGAGGATTGACCCCTCCCCTCCCCCGATGAACACGTCCTTTCCCTATCCCATCCTCTATGAAAGCCCCCGGCTGGTCGTGATCGACAAGCCGGCAGGGCTGCCTGTGCATCCCGGCCCGAAGGCGCAGCATTCGGTCGAGGCCCTGTTTCCTCTGCTGTCACGGCGCAAGGATGGCCCATGGCTCGTGCATCGTCTCGATACAGACACATCGGGTTGTCTGATGATCGCCCTGCGCAAGCAGGCGCTTGTGGAGGCTCAGGCGCTTTTCGCCTCGGGGCAGGTCAGTAAGACCTATTGGGCTGTAGTCACCAAAGCGCCCGATCATGCCGAGGGGATGATTGAAGCACCGCTGCGCAAGGTGACCTCGAAAGAGGGCTGGCACATGGAAGCCCATCCCAATGGACAGGACGCGCGCACGAAATGGCGCGTATTGTCCCGTCAGGGGGATAAGGCCTTGCTGGAACTCGATTTGCTGACCGGTCGCACTCATCAGGCACGCGTGCATTGTCAGGTTCTGGGGTGCCCTATCATGGGCGATGCCCGGTATGGCGGGGGCGCTGGCCAGCTTCACCTGATGAGCCGGGCGCTCGAAGCCGCTCTGCCCAGCGAGATGGTACGTGCTCAGGCAGAGCCCCCGGCATTCATCCGGCAGAGTTGTCAGTCTTTCGGACTGGTCTGGCCGTAAAACAGGAACCACATCCGGAACAGCCAGGTCTCGGCAAAGCGCTGTCTTACGAAATCACGCTCGGCAAACAGAAAACGCAGCCTTGCGCCAAACCCGCCGCTCGATGCCTTTTTCAGCCTCAGCAGGAACCCGGTCGCCTGCGTGGTCAGACATTCTGCAAGATCAGGCTCTAGCAGACGCGTCACAAGAGCATCATGCAGCGCCATGAAGGCCGCAGGACCCCGGCGCAGGGCGCGCATACCGCGCACGAACAGGGAGCGTTCGACACCAACAGCGTTCCGCCTGTGCTGTCGATAGAGGCTGACGCAGCGCTCATCGAAATGGAAAGTGCCTCCAGCACCAAGGACCAGCGTATAGGCCCACCAGTCATGCAGTACGCCGTCAGGCGACATGAACGGACGAATGAGCGTCGCCGCCTCGGTATTGAGCAGGATGGTATGACCGGTTGCCAGATTCTGGATCAGGCTCGAGGCAAAATCCGGCTGCCGACGAAGCGCTAGAGAAGGCCCCTGAATGGCCAAAGTCTCGTCCGTCAGATATTGCCGCGCACAGTAAAGGGCAGGCCCCTCGACTGAGTCGAGGGCTTCACGGGCCCAGGCCAGCTTCGTTGGAACCCAGACATCATCCTGATCGGCATAGGCAATCAGCGCGTCGCGTGGGGCGGCCTCAAGCAGCAGAGCATAGGAGAGAGCGACACCGAGATTGGCCGGCTCGACATCGACTTCGATACAGCGTCCCTGACCGCGATGCTCCTGAAACGAGAGCATGATGGCGCGCGACGCATCCTGCGAACCGTCATCGCGCCAGTACAGACACCAGTCATCGTCTGATTGGGCCAGAAAGCTGTCAAGCTGCTGGTTGAGAAACGCCTCGCCATTATAGACGGAAAGCAGAATCGCAACGGGCGGCCTCGAGGCCGCCCGCTCCGTATCACGCCCGACCACCGCGTAAAGACGCGGCGGAGCAGCAGAATCTTGCTCCGAACGGCTCACGCTCAGACCGGCTTGCTCGCAAAATGCTCATCGACCGCACGGGCTACGCCATCGCGCCACTCAGGCAGGCGAATACCGAACACGCGCTCGAGCTTGCTGCAGTCCAGACGCGAGTCCTGAGGACGCTTGGCCGGAGTCGGCCAGTCCTCGGTGCGGATTGCCGCAACCTCGACCGGCATGGTCTGGCCATGGCGCGTTGCTTCCTCAAGAGCCGCAACGGCCAGACCGTGCCAGCTCGTCTCGCCTGTACCGCAGGCATGGTAGATCCCGGCAAATCGGTCCTGCCATCCTGCCTCGATCTGATCGGCAATGCCGAGAATGGCCTTTGCGAGATCGTCGGCATTGGTGGGGCAGCCATACTGGTCGCCGACCACCTTCAGATGGGTATTCTTGGCGCCCGCATTGACCATCGTGCGCACGAAGTTCTTGCAGTGCCCGGAATAGACCCAGGCCGTACGCAGGACCACGCTATGCGGCTGTGCCCTGAGAACCGCCTGCTCACCCGCTGCCTTGGTGCGGCCGTAAACCGTCTGAGGCGTCACCGGGTCGGTCTCGACATAGGCTGTGCCCTTGTCGCCCGCATAGACGTAATCGGTCGAAACGTGGATGAGGGGAATGCCCTGTGCGGCACAGAGGCGCGCCAGCTCGGCCGGCCCGGTCTCGTTGGCCGCCGTGGCCCCGTCGACCTCGCTCTCCGCCAGATCCACTGCGGTCCAGGCTGCCGCGTTCACCACCAGAGAGGGTGTGTGGCGCGCCAGCGTGGCGGCAATGGTTTCGGGAGCCGCGAGATCGAATTCAGGACGACCGACAACAACCACGCGCGCGCCGCCAAGGGTCTTCAGCGAGGTGGCCAGCTGGCCCTGACCGCCCGTGACGAGAATCAGATGATCGGATGCTGTGCTCATGAGTACTGAAACCAGCCCTTGGCTTCCGTGAAGTGCGGTGCGATCTGGTCCTTGTCGGAGAGAACGACCTCATCCGCGCTGATCGGCCAGTCAATCGCCAGATGCGGGCAGTTCCAGATCACGGCGCGCTCGGAGGCCTTGTCATAAAGCGAGGTGCATTTGTACTGGACCTCGGTGTTCTCCTGCAGGGTCACGAAGCCATGGAGGAAACCGGGAGGCACCCAGAGCTGCGACCAGTTTTCTTCCGAAAGCTCAGCTGCAACCCATTTCCCATAGGTCGGTGACCCGGTGCGAGCATCGATCGCCACATCCCAGATCGCACCCTTGGTGCAACGCACGAGCTTGCCCTGCACATAGGGGGCCACCTGACAATGCAGGCCGCGCACCACGCCCTTCTGAACCGACAGGCTCTGGTTGTCCTGCACGAAAGTCAGGTCGATCCCCGCCTCGACCATCTTCTGATGATTATAGGTCTCGGAAAAGAATCCGCGTGAGTCGCTGAAGCGCTGCGGCGTGACGAGGATGACGTCAGGAATTGCGAGACGTTCGACTTTCATGGCGTTGCTCCTTAGTTACGGCCGGACTGGGACTGATGCGCAAGTTCGAGCAGCATGCGACCGAGCTCAGTCTTGGCCTTGGCCTTGCCCTGCACCATAAGCTGCTCGCGATCGATAAAGCCCATGCGATAGGCCACTTCGGTGGGCGATCCCACCAGCATGCCCTGACGCGACTGGATGGTCTGCACGAACAGACCAGCCTGCATCAGGCTGTCCGGCATGCCGGCATCGAGCCACGCACAACCGCGGCCCAGACGGTCGACCTGCAGCGAGCCCTCTTCCAGATACATCTGGTTCAGGTCGGTAATTTCCAGTTCGCCGCGCGGGCTCGGCTTCACACGCTTGGCGAATTCGACCACGCGGTGATCATAGAAATAGAGCCCTGTCACCGCCCAGTTGGATTCCGGCTCGCTCGGCTTTTCCACGATACGCTCTGCACGGCCGCTATCGTCGAAGCTGACAACGCCATACCGTTCGGGGTCACGCACCTGATAGGCAAACACGGTAGCGCCTTCGGGACGCGCGGCGGCTGCGCGCAGAAGCACGCTCAGATGATCAGCGAAGATCAGGTTATCACCCAGCGCCAGAGCGCATGGCGATCCATCGATCCAGTCTTCGGCAATCAGGAAGGCCTGCGCCAGACCGTCCGGCGAGGGCTGTTCGCGATACTCGAAACGCACACCGAACTGCGATCCATCGCCAAGCAGGCGCTTGAACTGGGGCAGGTCATGAGGCGTGGAGATGATCATGATATCCTGAATACCGGCCAGCATGAGCGTGGTCAGCGGATAATAGATCATCGGCTTGTCATAGACGGGCAGAAGCTGCTTCGACGTTGCCAGGGTCATGGGATGCAGGCGCGTGCCCGACCCACCGGCTAGAAGAATGCCCTTCATCGGTTTGGTTGCAGCCACGGCGTTCATGCTTTTGTTCCCAGTCTCTGTCCGGTGTAGCGGCGGGCGCGGATGCCTTCCCACCAGCCGCGATTATCGAGATACCACTGAACCGTACGGCGGATGCCCGTCTCGAAATCGTGCTTCGCTTTCCAGTCCAGAGCCTTCTCGGCATGGCTGGGGTCGATCTCGTAGCGGAAATCATGGCCGGGGCGGTCGGTCACGAAACGGATCAGACGCTCGCGCGGGCCGGCCGGATCGGGTGAGAGCTCGTCGAGCACGCTGCAAATGGTCTTGACGACATCCAGATTGGTGCGCGGTTGACGCGCGCCGATGGCATAGGTCTCACCCGGCTTGCCGTTCTCGACAGCCTTGACCAGCGCCTCGGCATGATCCTCGACGAACAGCCAGTCACGGATGTTCTCGCCCTTGCCGTAAACCGGCAATTCCTTGCCCTCGAGCGCGTTGATCGTGACCAGAGGGATCAGCTTCTCGGGGAAGTGCCAGACGCCGTAATTATTGGTGGTGTTGGTCACGAACGTGGGCAGACCATAGGTATGATACCAGGCGCGCACCAGATGGTCGGACGCCGCCTTCGACGCGGAATACGGGCTGCGCGGATCATAGGGTGTGGTCTCGGTGAACGGCGGATCGTCGAGCTCAAGATGCCCGAACACCTCATCTGTCGAGATGTGATGAAAGCGAAAAGCCTTCTGGGCCTCGGCATCCAGCGTCTGCCAGTAGCGGCGTGCAGCCTCGAGCAGCGCGTAGGTGCCCGTCACATTGGTCTCGACGAATACGCCAGGACCGTCGATCGAGCGATCGACATGGCTTTCTGCGGCCAGATGCATCACGGCATCGGGACGATATTCCTCGAACAGCTTGGAGAGTTCGACACCATTGACGATATTGACGGCGGCGTGGCGATAGCGCGGATCGGCCGCAACCTCACCTACGGTCTCTTCCGAGGCAGCATAGGTCATGCAGTCCACATTCAGGACTTCATGGGAGGTGTCGCGTATCAGATGTCTGACCACTGCAGATCCGATAAAACCGCAACCACCTGTCAATAAAATTCGCATCGCTACTCTCAGTCACAGCATTGCACAAAGGCTGCAGTCCGGCCTTGAGCCCTGCGCCAACGATCTCTGATTACAGTCTCACGGGGTGGGATGGAAAGATGAGATGTATAACAAAATACGCTTGGATTTCGTTTTATTGCACAGGTATAGTGCCGTCATCCCGTAAATTTTCATCCATTTCGTTGCGACATGGAAAATAACGGCATGTTCGTCTTTTGTAAGACAAATACTCTCTTTAGAGTCTATCGAGTATACCGACACGCCTCTCATGTCCTCCGCTGCAAAGTGAGAGAGATATGGCAGTCACGCAATGACTATCCTGATTTCGTCCTCCGAGTTCGCGAAAACTGGCACAATGCCTGTCTATGTCTCGACTTTGTCTGTTGGCCGACCAGCCCACAAAAAACGATCAACGTCTCCGTTCTCGTCTTTCTCCAACAATGAAAAAAGATGTGTTATTCTTGAGCAAATACATCTGTTCCCTTGTCAGACCAGAAGCGAACCGGACGTAAAATGCCCGTGAGTGTGCCCTGAGGGTGTCAAATCCGCCTGATTACCCTGAATGCCGTAAGCGCCGCAAAACTGCCGAAAATCACCACACCCAGTGATTGTCCCACAAGAATGCCAATGGGCCCGTAATGGGAACCGACCCAGACAAACGGGATCGTCCCGAGTGTCGCCCTCCCCCAGTTGAAACCCGTCGAATAGAGCGGGTGACCGAGATTATTGAATGCCGTGTTCGAAACGAAGAGCAGACCGACGAAGAAATAGCTCGCCACCAGCCAGCAGCAGAACAATGTGACGATATGAATTGCCACACCCTTGGATGCGAACAGATGCAGGATCGGCACATGAAACAGAGCCAGAATGGCCCATGTCAGCAGCACGCATAAGGCCGTCAGCTTCAGTGAGGCATAAAGCGTTTCACGCACCCGGTCCTTTTTGCCCGCTCCAAGATTCTGGGACATGATCGGTCCGACAGAACCCGTCAGGGCAAACACGAAGGCAAAGGCAACGGGAACGATACGCTCGATCGTCGCCTGACCGGAGATCGCCTCCAGCCCGAAGCGCGACATGAAATGCGTCGTGAATAACCCACCCACAGGCGTGGCCAGATTGGTCGCGATCGCCGGCAGGGCCACAGCGCCGATCTGGCGTGTGGCTGGCGCAACGGCCCATAGCCGCGGCCACTCGAGCATCCGATGATCACGCAGGCTCACAAAGCCGAACAGGACAACGGTCCCGCGCGAAATGATGGTGCTGATCGCCGCACCCGTCAGACCCATATGAAACCCGAAGATCAGGATCGGATCGAGCACGGCCGAGACAAACGCACCGACCAGCGTCACCTGCATCGAACGCCGCGCATCCCCCACACAACGTAGAAGCGCCGATTGCGCCATGCCGTAACACACGAGAGGCAAGGCGGGGGACACAAGATGGAGGAAGCCTGCCGCCTGCTGAAGCGCCTCGCCCTTCGCACCGAGCAGCGCCAGCAGGAACGAAGCCAGTACCGCCGTCAGACAGCCGAGCACAGCAGCCACCCCGACCATCACCACCATGAAGGCAGAAGCAAAACGCCGCGCCCTGATGATACGACGCGCGCCAATCATGCGTCCGATGACAGCCCCGAGCCCAATGGTCATGCCAATCGAGACCGCTACCTGCACATAGCCCAGAGCAGCCGCAAAGCCGATCGCCGCGGTCAGGGCCGGATCGTGGAGATGCGATATATACCAGAAATTCAGGAGATCGACCGCGAACACGGCCATCAATCCGATCGCCCCCGTACCCGCCATGACCACGACATGGCGCATGATGCTGCCATGAACGAAACGCGCCGGGCGCGTGGCCTTCAGATCGACAGCCGGTTCGGAATCCTGCGCTGTCGATGATTCAGGGGATATCTTGCCAGGGGGGGGAGCAGTCAGAGACATATCTCCCCGATCCTGCCCGTTTCCCGCACCTCTGGGAACGACCGAAATTCCGAAACCTGCCTTTTTTTGATCGGCTCTTCACTCGAGTCCCGGTTGAGCCTCATCCCGCAGGGCGCCACCCTGCCCTTGCGAAGGGACAACCCTCTCCGATCCCCGCTGCGGATGAAAAGGTGTGCAGAGGACGCGTGTCCTCTGGCGAGGTAAGGGGCAGGGTTCCGGGCTGCTTCAGTTCTGCGCCTTCATTTCCTTGATCCAGGCATCCACCCGGTCGGCAAGCAGATTCAGCGGCAGGGCGCCTCCTGAAAGCACGACGTCATGGAATTTACGGATGTCGAATTTTGCGCCCAGCTCCGTTCTGGCCTTTTCACGCAGGCGCAGAATGGTCTGCTGGCCCAGCATGTAACCCAGCGCCTGTCCGGGCCAGGCGATGTAGCGATCGGTCTCGGCCTGCATGTCCGGCTCGCTGGTGGGCGGATGCGCATGGAAGAATTCCAGCATCTGGGCTCGCGTCCAGTGCAGGTCATGCACCCCGGTATCGAGCACCAGACGATCGGCGCGCAGGAGCTCACCGTTCAGACGGCCATAATCGCTGTAGAGATCCTTGTAGAAGCCCAGCTCCTTGCCAAGCCCCTCGGCATAAAGCGCCCAGCCTTCGATATAAGCGTTATAGAAACCCTGCTGACGGAAAGGCGGCAGCGGCAGTGACTGGGCGGTGGAAATCTGGAAGTGATGCCCGGGAACGCCCTCGTGATAGGCGGTGTCCTCGATCGTGTAGAGGTCGCGTTTGGCAAAATCGCCGGTATTGACGAAGACGATGCCGGGGCGTGAGCCATCGGGCGTTCCCTGATGGTATTCGGCACCGGCAGCTTCGGCCTCGCGATAGCGCTCGACGGGTCGCACTTCCAGCTTGGTGGTCGGGATCTTGTCGAAATCGCGTGTGAGAGCGGGCTCCATCTGCGCGATATATTTGCGATACAGATCGATGATCTGCTCGCGCGAGGTTGCATAGAGCTTCGTATCCTTGGCCACCGACGCCCGGAGGGCAGCAAGGTCGGCGAAGCCGAGCTTGTGGGCAATCTCACCCATTTCTCCCTCGATCTTGGCAACCTGATCCAGCCCGAGCTGGTGGATTTCCTTGGGGGACATGGTCGTAGTAGTCAGGGTTCGGATATCGTAGCGATACAGCGCATCGCCACCCGGCAACGCCCACACACCTTCCTGCGCGCGGCCATGCGCGGTGTAGCCCTGCTTCATGAAGGCTGCGAGACGCTGATAGGCCGGGCGCACATCATGATCGATAGCCGTCAGAATAGCCTTGCGGAGTCGCACCTGATCGGCAGCGGGCACAGCGGCCGGGAATTTCGTGACGGGTTCGCCAAACGGGCTCTTTTTGCCAGCGGGCGCGGCAATCTGCTCCACCTGCTGCTCGGCTTTTTCCAACAGGAAGCGCGGCGGCATCAACCCGTCCTTTTCGCCAAGGCGCGCCAGGGCGATGACCTGATCGATCGCCTTGGGGATAGCGCGCAGACGCGCAAGATAATCCTCATACTGCTTCGTGGTGTCGAAGGGGATGCTCGAAACGAAACCTGGATATTCCAGCTGGGCGCCATTCATCTGGTCGATCGGCATCTCATAGGTCTTGAGACGGATCCCTTCGAGCGTGTCCTGAATCTGCTGAATGATCATCGCACGGCTGATCTGTCGCTGGTCATCGAGTGACGCTGGCGCGATAGCCTCGAACTTCTTCAGAAAGCCCGTCAGAACAGGCACGGACCCCTTGATATGGGTAAGGGACAGATCGCTCCAGCGGTCGTTGTAACGGTAATCGCCAATCGACGTCGCCAGTTCAGGTGCGTCTTTGAGCTCGTACTGCCATTCCTCGTCCAGAAGGCGGTCGAACGCGGCCGCCGCCTTGTTGTCCGACGGTGCAGCAGGGGCCGCGAGAGCCGTTGTCGAGGCAAGAAGGCAGCCAACCCCCATCAGGGTGAGGCGTGAGGAGCGAGGGAATCTCATAAGCGTCGGATCTCCTGATGCGCGATGGACGCACGGAGACCCGAACCATGTCAGAACGCCGCGTGCCAGTCTGTCGAGGGAACCTTCATAGCGGTATCGTTACGATGCCACCACCCGCCACCGAGCGCCTGGAAAAGGGCCACGCTATCGGTAAAACGCGTGGCCTTGGCCTGAATCAGAGTGAGGCGGGCCTGGAGCTCGATCTGCACGGCGGCCTGGAGCAGAACGGGGCTGATATCGCCATAGGACATCTGACTCTGTGAAATGCGCAGACTGCGCACCGCAGCATCCTCATTGGCCGCGCTGATCGTCAGGGCGTCGGAATCATCCTGAAGCGCATGAAGCGTGTCAGCCACATTCTGCATCGAGGTCAGCACAGTGTTCTTGTACTGCTCGGTAGCCCCCAGCAGATTGGCGCGCGCCTGACGCTCCAGATGCATCAGTTCGAAGCCCTGGAAGATTGGCTGGGCAACCATCGCGCCGATCGACCAGTTGCCGTAGCCGGGGGTGAAGAACTGGCTCATCGCATTGATGGCCTGACCCGGCGTGGCAGAAAGCTGCACATTGGGCAGGCGGTTGGCAATGGCCACACCGACCTGCGCGCTAGCACTGTGCATCTGCGATTCTGCGGCGCGTATGTCGGGGCGCTGGGCCAGAAGCGCGCTGGGCAGGCTGACCGGCAGTGTGGCGGGCAAATGATAGGCGTCCAGCGGGATCTCGGGCAGCGTCTCGTTCGGCGTCGTGCCAACCAGCGCCGCAATCTGGTCATGCGCCTGCTCGGCCTGAAGGTGCAGGGGCGGCAGGGTGGCCTGGGCCTGAGTGAGTGCCGCTTTCTGCGCCAGAAGCTGTGCTTCGGAGATATCACCCAGCCTGAACTGCTTTTCCATGATGCCAAGCAGCTTCTGCTGTGTGGCGATGATGTCGTTGGCTGCCCCGATCTGGGCGTTGAGGCTCGACTGGGTGATCAGCGAGACAATCAGCGTATTGATGAGCGTATTGGTCGTGGCAATCAGCTGGAAACGCTGCATTTCGGCTTGGGCGGCCTGAGATTCCACCTGACGGCGCAAGCCACCCCAGAGATCGGGCTGATACGAGATATTCAGCTGCAACGTATGCAGGTTGTAGAGGTAGTCGTTGTTGCCCGGCACGGGTGACAGCGCTTTCGAGGTCTTGTTACGCGTCGGGTTAAACGAGGCCGAGATGGTCGGCAGCAAGGGTGCACCGGCTACCTTCGTCTGCTCATAGGCGGCCCTGAGCGTGGCCTGCGCCGATTTAAGCGACGGATTGCTTTGCAGTGCGCGCGCCACCAGCGCATCGAGTTGCGGCACACCCAAGGCCTGCCACCAAGCGCCAGAGAGATCAGCCCCGACGGTCAGGGTCTGGGCCGCTCCGGCAGCGCCACTCCCGGCCGTGCCATGAATGGCAGCGGGTAATGCCGTGCTCTGATAGTCCCCGTTCTTGAGCATGTCAGGCCGGTGAAAATCCGGTCCGATGGCACAGCCCGAAAGGGCAAGACCCGCGACGCAGGTCAGGAGCGTGAGGCGCTTCATGACAGACCTCCCGAACGGCGCGCCCTGCGGCGCTCGATGAAATGCTCCATCTCGAAGAAGAAGACGGGCAGGACGAACAGGGTCAGCAGGGTTGCGATGCCAAGGCCACCCACCACGACGGTGGCCAGACCGCGTTGCACGTCGGTGCCGACACCTGTGGCAAGGGCGGCAGGCAACATGCCCGCACTGGCTACGGTCGCGGTCATGAGAACAGGGCGAAAACGCTCAGCCGCCCCTGCCAACACCGAGTCATGAATGCTCAGACCGGCGCGATGATGACGGTTGATCGCTGCGATCATGATGATGCCGTTCTGCACCGCCACGCCAAACAAGGCGATAAAGCCGACTGCTGTGGCGATATTGAGGGTCTCGCCACGCAGATGCAGCGCAATCAGCCCACCCAAAGTCGCAAGCGGCACGACACTGAGCACCAGGACGGCGTGGCGGAACGTCCCGAATTCCATGAACAGGAGCAAAAGCATGATCGCGAACATCACCAGAAGCGCGACACCCAGACGCGCCTGGGCACGCTGCTCCTGCTCGAAGCTGCCCGCCCATTGCAGGCGATATTTGCGTGGATCGAAATGCACCTGTGAGGCGATGCGCTTCTGGGCATCTTCAAGATACTGGGACAGGGGACGCTGACCGTTATCGACCCGTATGGTGATCTGACGCTCACCCATTTCGTGCGCAATGTTGCTCTCACCCATATGCAGGCCCACATCGGCTACTTCAGCCAGGGGAATGGGCGCGCCATCAGTGGAGCGCAGCGGCAGAGAACGTATCGAGGCGAGATCGGTGAGGTCGTTGTTCCCGACATGCAGCGTCGCGTTATAGACGCGGTCTTCCACATACACCTGGGTGATCGCGCCATCGCCGATCGCGTTCTGCACGACAGTGCTGATATCGGACACGTTGATGCCATAGCGCGCCGCCTGCTCGCGACGGGGCGTGATCATGAGCTGCGGGATCTGCGGCTCCTGGAAGATCGAGGCATCGGTCGTGCCTGGTACGTCATGCAGGATGCTCACGATCTGTCGGCCGATACGGCGCAATTCGTGAAAATCATTGCCATAGACACGCAGCACCAGGGGTGAATGCGCGCCGCCTACCAGATCGTTCATGCCATCCTGGATCGGCTGGCTGATACCGAAGCTGATCCCCGGAATCTGGGAGAGACGGTCGCGCAGACGCGCAATGAATTGCGCCTTGGTCTCCCCGCTGGCCCACTGGTCATAGGGCTTGAGCCCGACGGGCATCTCGATATGCGAGAAGGTCCACGGATCGGTTCCGTCATCGTTACGGCCGAGCTGGGTAATAGCATAGGAGGTTTCGGGGAATTCGCGCACCGCCGAGCGTACCTCGCTGGCAATACGGCTACCCTCATCCAGTGAGATGCCCGTGGGCAACTGGACCTGAAGCCACAGCGCGCCCTCATCCAGATCGGGCAGAAACTCGCGCCCGACGGTGGCCCCCAGAATGACGACGGAGAGCAGCGCTGCCCCCCCACCGATATAGGTGACCAGAGGGCGGGCGAGCATATGGTTGAGCCCGCGCTCATAGGCATGATGAAGCTTTTCGAGCGGGCGGTTATGCCAGATACGCCGAGGCTTGTACAAAGCCAGATAGCTCAGTGTCGGAATCAGGCAGAGCGCACATGCCAGCGCCCCCATGAGCGCGAAGCTGACGGTATAGGCCATGGGCCGGAACAGCTTCCCCTCGCTTCCTTCAAAGGCGAAGAGCGGCGAATAGGCCACGATGATGATGAGCGTGGAGGAAAAGATAGAGCGCCCCGCGATACGCGCGACACTCAGCACCTCGGTGCTGGTCAGCGTGGCCTTGGGGGATTCCTCGCGCAGGCGCAGGATCGCCTCGGTGATGACGATGGCCCCGTCCACGATCACGCCGAAATCGATGGCGCCCAGCGAGAACAGATTGGCCGCCATGCCGAAGAAATGCATGAGCACGAAGACGGTAGAGAGCGCGAGCGGAATGGTCACGGCCGTGACCACCGCACTGCGCGGACTGCCGAGAAACAGGGTGAGGATGACCAATACGAGGCCAATACCCTCGACCATGGTCTCGCCGACCTTATGGGTGGTGGCCTTCACCAGATTATCGCGGTCGATATAGGGCACCAGCCGCACATCGAGCGGCTTCAGGCGCTCCTGCAACTGGTCGACCACGTTATGCACGTTATCCAGAACCAGAGAGGGATTGGCGCCAGAGAGCATGGTCACGATCCCCTCAATGGTATCGGGGTTGTTGTCCTTGCCCAGAATACCTTCGCGGATCTGATGGCCGAACTGCACCTGCCCCAGATCGCTCAGCAGAACAGGCGTGCCGTTATGCTGCGCCACGACGATGCGCTTCATGTCGTCCAGCGTATGGATCATGCCCACGCCACGCACGATGTAGGATTGCTCACCACGCGTGATGCGCCCGCCTGCGGCATTGGCGTTATTGTTCTTGATGGCATTCACAACGTCATCGGTGCTCAGCCCGTAGCGCAGCAGCGCGTCGGGCTTGAGCACGAGCTGGTACTCACGCGTCAGCCCACCGAAATTATTGACGTTGACGATACCCGGCACGCGCTGAAGCGTGGGGATGACAATCCAGCGCTGCACATCCGAAAGCTGCATCAGATCCATCGAATCCGACTCAAGCGTGTAGCGGAAAATCTCGCCTGCCGGGCCGGTGATGGGGCCGAGCTGAGGGGTCACGCCATCGGGCATGCTGGCCGTGCCGAGCAGTTCGAGCACGAGCTGTCGGGCGGTGAACACATCGACGCCGTCATGGAAAATCAGCGTGATGAGCGAGAGGCCGAAGGTGCTGCTCGACCGGCTCTCGGTCACACCGGGCACGGCAGAAAGGGCGCGCTCGAGCGGCACCGTGATCTGCTGTTCCATCTCTTCGGCAGCCAGGCCGGAAACCTGGGTCGTGACCTGGACGTTGACCGCTCCCAGATCGGGATAGGCCTCGACAGGCAGAACGCGCCAGGCATAGCCGCCGGCAAGCGCCAGAAATACGGCGCATATGAAAACGATATGACGGCGCGCAAAGCACCATGAAATCAGGGTCGCAATCACGGATCAGGAGACTCTCATCTGCGGCGCTGATCGCTCAGTCATTATCATTGAGAAGAATGGCGCCACGGGTGACGATGGTCTCGCCGCCCTGCAGACCGGTCAGAACGCGCACGTTCTCGCCCTCGTCATAGCTCACCGTCACGGCGCGACGACGGAAATGCATGGGAGCGCCGTCTTGCACAAAGACCGTGAGACGGTCGTTGTTCATGAGAAGGGCAGTCTTCGGCACGATGATCATCTCGGGCTGTTTTACCGCAATCTCGACATCGGCAAACATATTGGGGCGAAGCATGCCATCGGGATTGTCGCACAGGAAATGCGCGATCACGCGGCGCGTGTCGCTGTGCAGGGCCGGGTCGATCGACAGGATGGGCGCATCGCAATGGCGTCCGGGCAGGGCCGTGATACGGGCAACGGCCTGCTGTCCCAGCGACACGATCCCGACGGAGTCTTCGGGAATTTCAGCATCGATCTGAAGCTGCGCAATATCCAGCAGAACCGCCTGAACGGCTGTCGCATCGGTGATGTTCACCCCCGGAGCGAGGTTTGTGCTGGCAATCAGCCCATCGACGGGCGCGACAAGCCTCACCAGCCCCTCGCCATCCTGATCGGTGCGGCTGTTCAGGGATTCCAGACGACGCTCGGCACGCTGGCGCTCGGCACGGGCCTGGGCGAGATCATTGCTCGCGGAGTCCAGATCCTTGCGGGCATTGCCTCCGATGGCCAGCACGTCCTGCGCACGTTTGACCACGCGCTCCTGATAGGTCTCCTGAGCACGCGCCTTGAGCAGATCGGCATAAGCCTGATCGAGATCGCCCGAGGCCAGCACAGCCAGCACATCGCCCTTATGGACCATCTGTCCGGGCTGAAGATCGGTGCTGATCACATGACCGGTGACGGGAGTCAGGATATTGATGCTGCGCCGGGGCTCGGCTTGCACCATGCCCGGCACACGCAGCCCATGATCGAGAATGCTCGTTTTCACAGAGGCGACATGAAGACGCTTCATGAGCGGTGAGTCATCGGCAACGATGACCAGACCGTTCTCGCGCGTCAGCTGCGGATGGGGGCCATCCGAACGGGGGCCTCCATGCTCATGAATGATCGTGATGACAATCCCGAGGAGGATAATGGCGATAAGCGCTGCCAGACCAAGGCGGCGGATAAAAGGTGCCTGCATTGTCAGGCAAGGCCGTCAAGGGAGCGCATAGAAACCTCGGCTCAGGATTTTTGACATGATTTGTTGCAGTTGATAGCCGGTCCGACCTATCGCGCCAAGCGACCTTCAGCCCCGAACCCGCCTTCTAATAGATTATGACTGCAGATTGCGCATGATAATTTCATGTCACATGCCCGTTGCCGGATCAGAATGTGATGTGTGCCGTGGCCGAGGCTTGGGCCAGCCCCCCGTTCAGGGGGGCGAGCCGGGGGTAACTTCAGGGCCCAGGGTGCGCAGGGAGCGCGGCCGCACCGGCCCGCCGAGCACATGGCCGATGGGCGAAAGCCCTTCGATATGATCGCAGAAGATCTTGAACACGGCGAGCATGGGGACTGAGAGAAAAGCCCCGCCGATCCCCCACATCCAGTCCCAGAAAAGCAGCGAGGCCATGACCAGCACCGGATTAAGCGTGAAGCGCTTGGCCAGCAGCATGGGGGTAATCGTCTCCCCCTCCAGGATATGAATGCAGAGATAGATAGCGGGCGGCAGCAACGCCATCAGGAAGGACGGGAAGCTGATAAGTGCCACGCAAAAATAGACGACCACCCCGGTCAAAGGGCCGATGATCGGCACGTAATTGAGCAGGAAAGCCAGAACGCCCCAGAGCAGGGGGTTAGGCATGCCCGTCAGCCAGCATTGCAGCAGGTTGAGCAGGCCTACCAGGATATTCATGATGGTGATGGTCGCCAGATAGAGCGAGACATTGCGCTCGATCTGGGTGGTAATCTGCACAAGACGACGCTTGTCCGAATAGGTCGGCATGATTTCGACGATACGGCGCAACAGGCTGTCTCCCTCCGTCATGAGGAAGAAAAGCATCAGCAGCATCGTGAAGAACTCGCCCATGAAGGCGCGCGTGCCGATCAGGAAGGATGACCCCCAGACCCGAAGCGTTTCGGCACCGTTCGAGGCCGATTGAGCCGCCGCCGTTGCGGCATTCACATGGTGATGTCCCCCGTTCGACATCAGCGCGACGACGCGCAGATAGCCGCGTTGCAGGGAGTCGATCGGCCCTTGCAGGAAGGCGAGCTTCTGCTGAAGCGCGGGCAGGCTCTGTGGGACCTTGGTCAGCCATGCTGCGGCAGGGACCGAGATGGCCGTGCCGATACAGACCACCAGCAGGAACATCGCGATGATCAGCAGCAGCGCCGAGATCGGCTTTGGGATGCGCAGCCGACCATGCAGAAACCGCATAGGCCCGATCATCAGCAGATTGACGACCATGGCGAAGACGAAGGGCAGCACGATATCGGCGGCAAAATACAGCGTGTAGAACACGGCGAGCAGCGACAGGATGAGAATTCCGACATCCCGCAGCCCCAGGCTGTGACGCAGCATCGCCTTGCGGATGACCCCTGCCTGATAGGCGTCGCTCTCCGCCGTTTCCTCCTTTGAGGGCATGGCCGGAATAAGAGGCGACGCGGCGTTTGTGTCATTCATCTGCCTGTCTTCAGGCGTGGGCGTATCCGAAGCCAGAGACGGGCCTGACATGGCGGGCGTTTCTTTCCTGAAAGGCGGGTTGCAGCACGAGAAGGGCGCCGTGATGAACGACGCACAACCGCCCGGGATCACAAACGTTGCCGTCAACGTGAAGCATGTTACATTTTATTGGGTTGAATCAATTTGGCTTGCAACCCATTTTCGGGTTCTATCGTATAGCTGATCAAGCACTTTCAAGATTGTCACAAGGATCTCGTCATGGCCTGGAACACCCCGAAGGTTACCGAAATTCCGCTCGGCGCCGAAATCAACTCCTATGTGTGCGGCCAGAAGAAGTAAGTTCTTCTTACCGCTATGCATATCAGCAACAGCCGCACCCCTCGTGCGGCTGTTGTCGTTTCTGGCCTGCCCCATTGGGGCCTCTGTTTTCAGGCTGACCCGTCCCGAACCGGAGCGCTTGCGCCTGTTCTGATCTGACTGAGTCCGACCATGCTTCACATCATCGTTCTGGGGAGCGGCGCAGGCGGCGGCTTTCCTCAATGGAATTCCAATGCACCCGCCTGCCGCGCTGCCCGCGCGGGCAAGATCCCGTCGCGCAGCCAGGCCTCTCTCGCGATCAGCGCCGATGGCCGCCGCTGGTTCGTGCTCAATGCCTCGCCCGACCTGCGCGCGCAGATCCTTGCGACACCCGAGTTGCAGGCGCAGGAGGGCGTACGCTCCACGCCCATACAAGGCGTGGTCCTGACCAACGGTGAAATCGACTCCATCACTGGCCTACTGACATTGCGCGAGCGCGAGCCCTTCCGGCTTTATGCCACTCCCGCGACACTCTCCCAGCTTGACGCCAACCCGATTTTCGAAGCCGTGAACCGGGAAATCGTGCCACGTCTGCCGATCGACGAAGATGTCCCTATTGCGCTTCCCAACAAGGACGGAACCCCATCGGGGCTCACGCTCACGGCGTTCGACGTGCCCGGCAAGGCGCCGCTCTATGCCGAACACTTGCCAAGCCAGAAAGGCGAGACGATCGGCCTCACGCTCAGCGATGGGCGGCACAGCATGGTCTTTCTGCCTGCCTGCGCCGATCTTACCCCTGATATCCGTGCGCGCATCCGTCAGGCCGATGCGCTGTTTATGGAAGGCACGCTCTGGCGCGATGACGAGATGATCCGTGCCGGGCTGAGCCCCAAGACCGGGCTGCGTATGGGGCATATCTCGATGTCCGGCCCCGATGGCATCATTGCTCAGCTTCACGACGCGCCGTCTCATCGCGTCTTCATTCACATCAACAACTCGAACCCCGTCCTCCTTCCGGACTCACCGGAACGGCGCATGGCGGAAGACGCAGGCTGGACCATCGGTGAAGATGGCCTGCACCTGACATTGGGAGCACATTCATGACGGTTCTGACCCCTGACGCCCTCGAAACCCGCCTGCGCGACATCGGCGCCGCGCGTTATCACAACCGCCACGAATTCCATCGCGCCCTGCATGACGGCAAGCTCAGCCGCACCCAGGTTCAGGCCTGGGCGCTCAATCGCTACTATTATCAGGCCTCCATCCCCGTGAAGGATGCGACCCTGCTTGCCCGCCTGCCCACGGCCGAACTGCGCCGCGAATGGCGCCGCCGTCTGGAAGACCATGACGGCAACGAGCCCGGCACAGGTGGCATCGCGCGCTGGCTGAAGCTGACCGACGGTCTGGGTCTGTCGCGCGAGTACGTCGAGAGCCTGCAAGGCATGTTGCCCGCAACAGGCTTCGCCGTCGAAGCCTATGTGCATTACGTGCGTGACCGCTCCGTTCTGGCCGCCATTGCCTCATCGCTGACCGAGCTTTTCTCGCCCACCATCATCAGCGAGCGCGTCTCCGGCATGCTGCGTCACTACGATTTCATTTCCGAAGAGACCCTGGCCTATTTCGCCCCGCGCCTGACCCAGGCCCCGCGCGATTCCGATTTCGCCCTTGCCTATGTGAAGGAGCATGCCCGCACTGCCGAACAGCAGAAGGAAGTCGTCGATGCGCTGATTTTCAAATGCAACGTGCTCTGGACCATGCTCGATGCCCTTCAGCATGTGTATATGGAAGGCCATCCCGCCCCCGGCGCCTTTGCCGGAGCCCATACCCCAGAGGCCTTCGCCGCGTGAGCGTTTCCGAAACCAGCGTTCTGAAATTTACCCGCGGTCATCGCCTTCAGCATGACCGCGTCCGCGATGTATGGCTGATCCAGGCACCGGAAAAAGCCTTCATTGCCGACCCTGTCGCAGCCGCCATTCTGCGGCTCGTCGATGGCACGTGCCCCCTGAGCGCAATCATCGACGATCTCGCTGCGAGCTATCAGGCCCCGCGTGACCTTATCGCCACCGACGTGCAGGCCCTTCTCGCCTCTCTGCTCGACCAGAAAGTGCTGGGTGCATGAATTTTGCGCCACCGCCCATGAGTCTGCTGGCCGAACTGACCCATCGCTGCCCGCTTGCCTGCCCCTATTGTTCCAACCCCGTCGATCTCGAACGGCGCGCTGCCGAGCTCGAAACCGGCGACTGGCTGCGTGTTCTGGACGAGGCCGCCGCTCTGGGCGTTCTGCAGGTGCATTTTTCAGGCGGCGAGCCCATGGCACGCCACGATCTGCCAGAGCTGGTGCGCCATGCCAGTTCGCTCAATCTCTATACCAATCTCATCACCTCCGGCGTCCTCATCACCGAGGCCACGCTTACCGCCCTCGATGAGGCCGGACTCGATCATGTCCAGCTTTCCTTCCAGGATGTCGACGAGACAGGCGCGGAACGTATCGGCGGTCTGCGCGGCGCTCAGGAAAAGAAACTTGCCGCCGCCCGACTTATCAAGGCGCGCGGCATCCCGCTCACGCTGAATTTCGTCGTTCATCGTGAGAACGTGGCGCGCGTGCCTGCCATGCTCGACCTCGCCCATGACCTCGGCGCCGGTCGCGTGGAGATTGCTCATACCCAGTATTATGGCTGGGGCCTGAAGAACCGCGATCTGCTCATGCCCTCGGCCGCTCAGCTCGAAGCCTCGACCGAGGCCGTCGTCAAGGCGC
This sequence comes from Asaia krungthepensis NRIC 0535, assembly GCF_025995175.1. Lineage (GTDB taxonomy): Bacteria > Pseudomonadota > Alphaproteobacteria > Acetobacterales > Acetobacteraceae > Asaia > Asaia krungthepensis. The sequence goes on along the minus strand of NZ_BAPV01000020.1, from coordinate 140,697 downwards.
GCGCCCGTTTCGGCAACAGCCTCGCCATTGATTACGTCACACCCGATTATCACGCCGATCAGCCCAAGCCCTGCATGGGCGGCTGGGGCCAGCGCTTCGTGAACATCACGCCCTCCGGGAAGGTGTTGCCCTGCCATGCCGCAGAGACCATCCCAAACATCACCTTCCCCAGCGTCGCGACAGAAGCCTTGGGCACAATCTGGCAGGATTCCCCCCTCTTCAACCTGTTTCGCGGCACGGACTGGATGCCCGAACCCTGTCGCAATTGCAGCCTCAAGGAAGTGGATTGGGGTGGTTGCCGCTGTCAGGCCCTCGCTTTGACCGGCGACGCCGCTGCCACCGATCCTGTCTGCGCCCGCTCGGATCAACACGTTCTGGTGGTGGAAGCCGCTCGGGCTGGTCATGATGGGGATTTCATTTACCGGCGGTTCGCCAGGGCGTGAGCGATGCGGGGCTCTGCCCCCCGCCCCGCCAGAGGACAGTCGTCCTCTGGACACCTGTTTGATCAAGCGGGGATCGAAGGGGCTTGCCCCTTCGCGGGTGCAGGGCAGCGCCCTGCGGGAACGGACCTATGCGGGGCTCTGCCCCCCACCCCGTCAAAGGATAGTCGTCCTCTGGACACCTGTTTGATCAAAGCGGGGATCGAAGGGGCTTGCCCCTTCGCGGGTGCAGGGCAGCGCCCTGCGGGAACGGCTCGATGCGGGGCTATGCCCCCCACTCCGCCAGAGGATAGTCGTCCTCTGGACACCTATTTGATCAAAGCGGGGATCGAAGGGGCTTGCCCCTTCGCGGGTGCAGGGCAGCGCCCTGCATCTCACCCGGAGAAAGGCCGAGCGACGATCATGATGACGATCACGATCATCAGGAGGGTCGGGACTTCATTGGCGATGCGATAGAACCGTTCCGGATGCGGGCGGCGATCCTCAGCGAAGTCGCGACGCCAGAGGGCGCAGAAGCCGTGAAAGCCGCAAAGGAGCAGCACGGTGAAGAGCTTGATCCACCACCAGGGTGCGGACCAGTCGATCATGCCGGGTAGAGAGGCCAGTACCGCGCCCGAAAGCAGGGTGACGATCATGGCGGGCGTCATGATGGCGCGCAGCAAGCGGCGCTCCATGATCTGGAACCGCGCGCTCTCGGGCGAGCCGGGCGCTACCTGGGTGTGATAGACGAACAACCGGGGCAGGTAGAAATTCCCGGCCATCCAGGAGGTGAATGCCAGGATGTGCAGGACTTTCAGCCACGGAAACCAGGGCAGGAAAGCGTTCATCGTGCCTGCTCCTGCAAGGCCCGGGCGAGACGGGGCACCAGCGCGTCAAGATGCGTGATGCGCTCCAGTCCCGGCCAGTCGAGAGCCGGGGCAGGGCCTTCGGGACGGAACAGGATACAGGCCATCCCCGCATCATGCGCGGCCTGAACGCCCGTGTCCGAATCCTCGATCACGACGCACTGGTTCGGTTCGACGCCTTCCTGCTCAGCAGCATGAAGAAAGACGTAAGGATCGGGTTTAGGCCGCATCATGTCGCGCGCCGAATGGATCCGCTCGCGTGGAAAAAAGCGGGTGAAACCGACGCGGGCGAACTTGACCTCCATCTCGGGCCAGGAGGAATTCGATCCCACACGGAACGGCACGCCCAAGGCCTGCACGCCGGTGAGCATGGTTTCCGAACCGTCGATCGTCGCGGCCTCGTCGCGCATCAGATCGACCAGCTTGTCCTGCATGATCTGAACGTAATCGGCACCCAGATCGCACCCGGTTTCTGCTTCCAACTCACGCTTCACCTGACCGAGCGCCTTGCCCGCGAAACGCTCCAGTGCGTCCTCATCGCTCAGTTCGATGCCGCGTGCGCGCGCCTCTCGGGCTACGAGGCAGCATGAAGGCAGTTCGCTGTCGATCAGCACGCCATCGCAATCGAAGATCACGAGACGCAGCTGGCCCGCGGCAGAGAGGGCGTGGGGGGGCAAAGCGCTCATGGCCGATCAGCCGATATCGCGCACGGCGTCGACCAGCGCCCCGACATGCTCGGGTGGGGTGTCTGGCATGACGCCATGACCGAGATTGAACACATGAGGCCGTCCCTTCAGCGCATCGCGGACAGCATGAGCTTCGTCGATCAGGCTCTGTCCACCGTTGCGCAGAATGATGGGATCGAGATTGCCCTGAAGGGCCAGTGTGTCAGGGCAGAGAGCTGCCATTCGGGCCATATCGACCGAAGTGTCGCAGGCCAGGGCATCCACGCCGGTTTCGCGGGCGTATTCCAGCGCCATCAGCCCGGCGAGACGGGGAAAGCCGATGATCTTCACACCCGGGCGGGCTGCACGAATGCCCTGCACGATGGCACGGGTCGGGGCGATAACGTGCTTGCGGAACTGAGAGGGGGGCAACAGACCGGCCCAGCTGTCGAACAGCATGACGGCTTCGGCGCCGGCATCGATCTGGCCGATCAGCATCGTGGTGGTGGCCTCGGTCAGCAGGGCGATCAGATCGCCATAGAGATCCGGGTCCTGAAGCGCCATGGCGCGGGTGACACCGAATTCCCGCGAGGAACCACCATCGACCATGTAGCAGGAAACAGTGAACGGGCTGCCGGCAAAACCCAGAAGCGTGGTGGGCTGAGGCAGTTCACGGGCCAGAATCCGCAATGTTTCCTGGATCGGCGCAACGGTTTCGGCTACGCGGGCGGGAGACAGGGCCTCAAGCGCCGCCCGGTTGCGGATCGGTTCCATCAAGGGGCCGCGCCCTTCGATGAATTTCAGATCCTGTCCCATGGCCCATGGCAAGACGAGGATATCGGAGAACAGGATGGCGCCATCCATCGCATAGCGACGGATCGGCTGAAGAGTCAGCTCGGCCGCGATGTCTGGCGTGGTACACCGGGTGAGGAAATCGGCCTTGGCACGTTCGGCGCGGAACTCAGGCAGATAACGTCCGGCCTGGCGCATGAGCCAGACCGGAGGGGGCCAGACAGCCTCTCCCTGGAGGACACGCAGGAGCGGTTTTGCAGGCTTGGGCTGAGGGGTGATTTCGCGATCCATACCGACCAATAACCATAAAAGAAAAAAGATAGATATCCTGTCGGATAGGTTGATCCCTGTGGATGACGGGGTACCCATCTTTCCGAAAACGTACCCCGAGTTACCAACACTGTGTACAAACGATAAAGCCTTTGGTTTGAGGCGGTTGCGAGGCTTATCCCGAAATACCCACAGAAGGGTTGTGTACAACCCACTGGTTCTGCGGAAGAAAGTACAATCCACGGTACTCGGTACGCCTCTCCGACGAACCGCGTACAATCCCCATGTACCCCAGTACTGACGGTACTCATTCACCGACCTGAAAGAAGGAGTCTCCTATGGAGTCGCAACGCAGGAATCCCGGCCAATCGCGGCTTGTACTGGCCAGCGGATCGACGGCCCGGCTTGGTTTGCTGCGTGGAGCAGGGCTCGATGTCCTGTCCTGTCCGGTGGGATTTGATGAGGCCGTACTGCGTGACGCATTGAGGGCGAAAAACGAGGCTCACGGCACCATCGCTCTGGCGCTCGCAAATGCCAAGTCTCTAGAATTTTCAAGGAATCCGCAATTTATGAGCGCCGATTTCGTGATTGCGGCAGATCAGATTCTGGAGTGCGATGGCGTCGGTTTCGACAAGCCGGAAAACCCTGAAGAGGCGCGGCGTCAACTCCGGCAGCTGAAAGGGCGTACGCATCATCTCCATACGGCGACAGTGCTGTACCGTGATGGCAAAAAGCTCTGGCAGCATCTTGTAGCGCCGCGTCTGACCATGCGCGACTTCAGCGACGCATTCCTGGAGCGGTACCTGAAGGAAGAAGGCGAGGCACTCTTATCCTGCGTCGGCGCATATCGTCTGGAGGGGCGGGGTGTACAGCTTTTCGAGAAGATAGACGGTGATCATGACGCCATTCTGGGTCTGCCACGGCTCCCTCTTCTGGCAGTACTGCGCGATCTGGGTGCGATTGAGGGATAGCAAGAAAATCTTGTTTTAGGGGCTTGTCAGCGTTCAAGCCCCCCGCTATACCCGCGCCACTGGCCTGACCCAAGAGGCCGGTTCTGATACGGCGGGGCCATAGCTCAGTTGGGAGAGCGCCTGAATGGCATTCAGGAGGTCGTCGGTTCGATTCCGATTGGCTCCACCATCATCCTCAAAATTTTCGCCTCGTCTGTTGCTTCTGACACCTGTTTGTCAGAGCCTTGAAGGCCATAAATGCATCGCGCTCCGTCTGCGATACATTTCGGGCGACTGAGTGCTTTGCTCTCAGGCTGTGACTATCCCTGGATATCGTCCGCCCGATGAGCGATCGGCCCCTCAGCCTTGCAAAAAACCGTCGTTCTTCATCACAAGCCAGAAGATACCAGCATTTTGGCTGATTATATGGTTGATATGTAAACCATATCCGTGCTTCGGTGGAGTTCCGTTCTCTGAAGCCCGATAGAAGAACCATGACCGACCCTGTCGCCTCCCGAACTCCGCCGCTTATGCGCGGGGTATTGCTGCTCCCGGCCATCGGGCTGAGCGGTTGTACAAGAGCACCCTTGCAGGATGTACTGGGCTCCTTCTTTCCATCCTGGATGCTTTGCGTCGCACTCGGCGCGGTGGCCGCGGCGCTGCTGCGTGCAGTGGTGGGAGCCTTAGGTATGCAGCAGGCCATTCCAGCGCCGATGCTGACCTATCTTGCCTTCATGGTCGCCATCACCTTCGTGGTCTGGCTTCTGTTTTTCGGTCATTAGGCGACGCTGACATGAACTCTCTCCCCTCCCGTATCGGCGGAATCGCGCTGCTGATCCTGTCGCTCGCAGCCTGTGTGATCACGGGTTTTCTCGTGCTGGATCGTTTGCATAGCCGCCCGCGAACGGAAGATGCCTATGTTGCGGCCAATATCGTGCATCTGGCGCCAGAGGTCAGTGGGCGTATCGTCTTTCTCCCGGTCCATGACAACGAAAAGGTGAGGCGCGGACAGATCCTGTATGTGATCGATCCCGAGCCTTACACCTACCGCGTTCAGGCCGCCCGGGCGCAGGTTGAGGGCCTTCAGGCCCAGATCGAAGTACAGACCAGCCAAGTCAGTTCGCAGGTCTCCCATGCAGGGGCCGAGGCGAGCGGTGTCACGAGCGCGCGCGCGCGCCTCACCCTCGCCCAGGCTACTGAAGGACGGCTCACCCCTCTGGCGCGACAGGGTTTCGTGACTCGTGAAGCCCTCGACCAGGCGCGTACCGAGACACGCAGCGCCGAGGCCAGCTTGCAGCAATCCCTTCAATCGGCTCTGGCTGCGAAGCAGGCCGTGCGCAGCGTCGCGCCTCTGCGCGCCGATCTGGCGGCAGCCCAGGCGCAACTGCGCGAAGCCGAACGTGATTTGCGTCTGACCACGGTGCGGGCCCCCTGTGACGGGATCGTGACCGATCTCAATATCGCTGCGGGCGAATACGCCACAACGGGCAAGCCTGTCTTTACCCTGGTCGATACCGAGATCTGGTGGGCGATCGCGAATTTTCGCGAAACACAGCTGGCGGGTCTGGCTGCGGGGCAGAAGGTCAGGGTCTATGCCATGAGCCAGCCTGGCACACCGATTACGGGCACGCTTGAAAGTCTGAATGCCGGGGTGGTGCCTGATGAGGGCACAAGCGCGAATGGTCTGCCCAAAGTGCCCAGAACGCTGAACTGGGTGCGGATTGCGCAGCGTTTTCCGGTACGTATCCGTCTGGACAACCCGCCAACCGATCTGATGCGTATCGGAGCGACCGTCGTTGTGGTCGTGATGCGATGACCCCCTCCGGACAGGGGGGTGTTGTCGCGCTGCGGCGCTCATGGCACACGCAGCCGCCCTCGACTTACGCATTTCTGAAAAAGGAAATGGCCCCTGTCCCCGGGCGTGCCCGTAATACGGCGCTTCTCGTGGCGCAGGTGATCGTAACCATTCTGATCGGTGAGACGTTTCGCGTGCCCGATCTGCCAGTGCTCGTCTTCATCTGCTTCTTCCTGTCGGGCAACGACGCGGCCTCTAATACCAGCACGGCATTGATGGGTGGCGCGATGATCGTGGCAGGCACTGCGCTCACGATCATCCTGATGATGCTGAGTCTCTCGGAGCCGGGGCTACGCCTGCCGCTCATGCTGCTCATGACACTGGCCGCCGGGTTTCTGTCCCAGGCCATGACCATGGGGCAACTCGCCAATATCCTGCTTTTCTGGATCGTCTATATGGGCATGAGTGCCGATATGTTGCAGACGATCGGCGGCTCGCTCGACGGGTTCATCGGCAATACGACTGATAGCGCCGTGCCGGATTCCGCCTTCATGCCACCTGAAGAGGCGATGCTTCATACGCTGCTCTGGGTAGGATCGGTCTTTGTCATCGCACTGGGAATCATCGTGGTGGCCAATCGTCTGGCCGGCTATGATCCGCTCACCATGCTGCGTGAGGGTCTGGCCAGACGGTTCGATGCGGTTTCCGAAGCCTGCGAGGCTGGTGCGCTGCCTGGCAGCGCCACGATGCAGACCATTCTGGCGCTGGCGGCTCAGGGCGTGGCGCTTTTGCGTCAGTATCATGATCTGGGCGTGAAGCTGCATCCCGAGATCACCAGCCGCCATGTGGGTCTTGCGATGATCCGCAATACGGCGCGTCTGGTCATGATCGTCGTGGCCTGGAGCGGGCTGGACGAAGCTGGCGGAGCGCGTTTCCTGCATCGTATGGGGCAGATCGTGGCGCAGTGCGGGCTCGTCTATCGCCACGGGCGCGAGCGCGCTCCCGCCATCGATTTCGATCCGAATGAACTTGAAGCCCTGGCCTTGGAGTTTGGCGATAATCCGCGCCTCTACCCACTGGCCCAGGAGTTCATACGCAGTGTCACCATCATTCATGGCCTGCTGATCCGTCCCGAAACCACAGCGGCAAGCTTTGCCCCTGAAATGAAGGCGGCGGCGCGCAGCTTCTTTAAACCTGATGCCTTTACCAACCCGGCCTATCCTCAGGCTGCTATTCGCATCGCCTTGTCGGTGGTGCTTTGTTACGCCATCACCCGCTTCACGTCCTGGCCGGGTATACAGACCTGCGTGGTCACGTGCTTTCTCGTTTCGCTCGGCACAGTCGGTGACTCCGTGCACAAGATGCTCCTGCGCGTTGTGGGGGCCATGATCGGTGCCGTGTTCGGCATCGGGACAATCCTGCTGCTCATGCCTGCCTTGACCGATTGTCTGGATCTGATCCTGGTCGTGATTCCGGTGGCGGCCTTTGCCGGCTGGATCAAGAGCGGCAGTGAGCGCATCTCCTATGCCGGGGTGCAGATTGCCATGGCCTATTTCATGACCGTTCTGCAGGGATATGGCCCGACGCTCGATATGGAGACGGCGCGCAACCGCGTGGTGGGCATCCTGATCGGTAATGTGGTTGTCTATCTGATGGCAGCCGCCCTGTGGCCAGTGAGCGCAACCCATGTGGCGCGCGCCCATCTTGTTGGGGCAGTGCGTCAACTGGGGCAATTGATCGTGCTGCGCCGCGCGCATCCCGACGGGGCGGTCGATATTGCTCAGGAGATGGAGCGCGAGAAGTTCGGACGCGCCATCGCCGCGACGCGTACCGCCCTGCGTAACGCACCCTTCGAGGAAGAGCGCCTGAAGGGCAATGCCTTCATTCCGGATATCACCCTGCCTCTGGTGGGCGATATCCAGCTCCTGTCGATCCCGGTTGCGGTGATCTCCGATGTGCGGCGTGACCCGGATGAGACAGCGCGCGCCCATATGGAAACTCTGAGGCTCTGGCTCGACGAACTGGCGCAATGGCTCGAAGACGGTCGTGACGGGCTCGATCTGCAACTGCGCCTGCCTGCCCTGCCCCTGATGGCCCATGATCCGCAGCGCATGGTCTGGTTCGGTCTGCTCGATGAGCGGCTGAGGCAGATTGTCCGGAGCTACGACCCCGATTCCACCCTGTCTGCGAGGCAGGGATGATGACCCGATATGCAGGATTGCGCTTTCCGATGACCCGACATGTTCTCCCTCTCTTTCTGGTCGCGGCCATTCTGTCAGGGTGCAATGACACACGTGATCTGGCGCCAGAGCGGGCCGATCGCGCCTGGCATCCACACAGCACGACGGGGCTGAGCCTGCCCCCCGATATACGCGACCCCATGATGGAAGCCGGTGCCCGGACCGAGGCCCAGGGGACGGCTTCGCCCCCGGGTCGTGTCGGTATTGCGTTGCCCGAGACACAGGATCACGCGCTGTCGCTCCCCTTGCTGATCGATCTGGCGGAGCGCAACAACCCGCGCACACGCATCGCCTGGGAATCCGCGCGCCAGGCGGCCATCTCGGTCGGCATGTCACGCGCGGCCATGCTGCCGCAGCTTACCTTTTCCGCCATGGGGGGATTCCAGCGTATGGCGCTGCCCTTGCCCAACTACCTTTCCGAGCGCGGTTACCTGACCTCGAATGGGGCTGCGGCCTTTCCCAAACTCGAGCTCGATTACCTGCTGCTCGATTTCGGCAGGACACGCGCCCGGATCGATGAGGCGAAATACCAGAATCTGGCAGCCAATTTCGGTTTCTCGGCCGTTCACCAGCAACTCATCCTTGATGTGATCAGCGCCTATCACAGCCAGCAGGCCGCACAGGCCATTGTCGTGGCTTCGCATCACGCAGTGGACAACATGACGCTGCTCCTGAATGCCGCGCAATCGCGTCACGCCCATGGCGAGGCCACGATTGTGGATGTGGCGACGGCCCAGCGTAACCTGGCCCAGGCGCGTTTCGACCTCGACAAGGCAATCGATGCAGAGCATGGCGCGCGTCACGCCCTGCTGGAGGTGACAGGCCTGCCCGCCACGCTGGCGCTTGGCGTGGCCCCGATGCCCGCGCAGAGCCTGCCTCATAGCGCACCGGAGCAGATCAGGCATCTGGTCGATCAGGCTCTGGCCTCGCGTCCCGATCTGCTGGCCGATATTGCCAGATTGCGGGCTTCCGATGAGGCGCTTCTGGCCTCAAAGGCCGCGCTGATGCCGCGCGTTTCCTTCGCCGGGACGATGTCGGGCTATCTGGGGGCGCTCAAGACCTATGGTACGGGACGCGCCGCCCCGGCTTCTGCCATCGCCCAGCCTGAGGCGGGTGCTTTCCTGCAGGTGAGCTGGCCGATCTATCAGGGCGGATTGCGGGCCAATGCCATTCATATGGCCGAATCCCAGCGCGAGGCAGCGAAGGCCACACTTCTGAAGGATCGGCTGAGCGTCGAGCGTCAGGTTGCCGATAGCCAGGATGCGCTCGAGACCGCCCTGGCCCAGGTCAAATCGGCGCAGGTGCTTAATGACGCGGCGCGCACGGCCAATGAGGGGGCGAGCCAGGCCTACGGCCATGGCGTGGGGACCATGACCGATGCGTCGACTGCCGCCGCGGCCCTTTTCGAGGCTCAGGCAGCACTGGCTGTCAGCATCGCCCAGGCCTTCACCAAGGCGGCGGCGCTGGCACATGCCACGGGGCAGCTCGATCTGACCCATGACGCCCCCGACGATCTGTCGGAGGCGGCTCCCTGATGACAGACCAGATCGAGAGCATGACGATGGGGCGCCTCATGGCGCTGATTGCCAGGCGCTGGCGCCAGATCCTCGATACCGGGCTGAGGCCCCATGATCTGACCGATGCGACCTGGCAGCCTTTGCTCGAATTACAGCGTCATGGTCGCCCCATGCATCCCAAGGAGATTGCCGAAGCGCTGCTGCTCGATAAATCCTCGATGGTGCGTATCCTGCGTATGCTGGAGGAGAAGGCTTTCATCACCCGTGAGCCCGATGAGGAGGACCGTCGGGCTTTCTACGTGAAGATCACCGATCTTGGCCTCGCACGCCTCGACGAGGTGCTGCGTCTGTCGCGCGGGATTGAGGAAGATGCCACGCATGGCATCTCCGAGGAGGATCTCGCGACTTCCCGACGCGTGATTGCCCAGATCCTTGCTCGTCTGAACGTTGTGCATGATCCGGCCAGCTGACTGACCTGACCTGACCTGTCAGGTCACGGTCCAGCCTGGCTGCGATGCGACGAGCCACTCGAGCACGTCGCCTGCCGAAAATGTCCTGTGAGGATCTTAATGAAGAGGGGCGTGATCCAGGCCCGGCCCTGCAAGGGCGGTGGGGAGAACAGGCAGGGTGATTGACGAGAGATGTTTCGGGTCGTGCCAGATGATCTGATTGGCAATCACGCCTTTGGCGGCAGTTGCCAGTGGTTCACCCGTGTTCAGATTAGGTGCGAACTGAGGATAGTCGCTGGACGATATCTCCAGCCGGATACGGTGGCCGGGTTTGAAGAGGTTGGAAGTGGGCCAGATCTTGATGTGATATTCAGTGATCTCGTCAGGCGTGATGGGCGTTGGATGCTCGAGCGACACGCGATAGGCGGCTCTGATAATGCCGTTATTCAGATTGATGGCCCGCCCATCCGGGAACACATCGACGAGTTTCGCGGTGAAATCGGTATCCTTGGCGTCTGTTGCGGCGAACAGGGTGACAGTGATCGGACCGGTGACATTCAGAGGTTCGGTCAGAGGTGCGCTTGTGTAGACAAGGATGTCGGGCCTCTGCTCGATTGCAGACTGGTCGAACTGGCCTTGCGGTCCGCCTGTCCACGAGCAGCAGGAATGGCCACCGAGGCTCGGCACCGGGTTGGCCGGGTTATAGAGGAAGTGATCGTTCGGGGCTTTGCTCTCCTTCTGGAGGGTCAGCGTTCCATCACCCATCGAGGCATTGGCGCGCCCCTTACTTCCCAGATACCAGGTCGTGTAGGCTGTTCCCTTGACGGGAAAACTGTCAGCCTCATGCCAGCGATTTTCCCCCATGGTGAAGTAATCGACATGGGGGCCGTCGATATACCCATTTGCCTGACCCTTGAGCACGTGGTCCAGAAACTGCACGGTCAGCTCATTGACGGGACTATTGGCTACCGGACCGATATCCTTGAGCCGCGGGCTCACGATCGCTTCGGGACGTCCCCAGGCGATGTGTTCCCAGGGGCCGATCACAAGCCTCTGGTTATGGCGGGCCTGCTCTGAGCCACCGGATTGCTGCATGCCATTGAAGTTGTTGATCGCCCCGGTCAGGAACGAGTCATACCACCCGTCGAACGCGAGTACCGGTATCTTGACCTTGTCGTAATGGGTTCTGATCTCGAATGCCTTCCAGTAGGCATCGCGCGTAGGATGGGCGACCGTGTCGAAAAAATAGGGTGCGACCTTCGGATCGTCGGGATGCAGGGGAGGAAAACGTCCATAAGGCAGAAAAGTCATCCAGGTCGAAGGGTTCTTGCCATCGGCGTAGAGGGCCTTGGACAAGGCGATGTCACCCCGGTTTGCAGCAGCCGATGAAGCGATCGTATCCAGCATCCATGGTTCTATGAAGGCGAGACGGAAAGCACCGTCCTCATAGCTCCACCCGTCATAGTAATCATCGCCCGTGTTGGACGGGATGATGGCTTTCAGTGCCGGAGGGCTTGCGGTTGCTGCGAGCCATTGCGTGGCCCCTACATAAGAGGACCCATACATCGCGACCTGGCCATCGGCACCGGGCAAGGTGGAGGCCCATTGCACGGTGTCGTAGCCGTCATCGCGGTCGTAACGATATTCATAGAAAACGCCGGAAGATTTTCCCTGGCCGCGTATGTCCTGGATAGCCACGATATAGCAGTGAGAGGCGAACCATTGAGGGCTTTCATATCGTGAGGGCTGAACCTGCGCTGCCTCCTTGCCGTATTGTGTGCGCATGAGGAGGACCGGTACCTTCTTGTCAGTCATCGGTGTGTAGATATCGGCGCGCAGGATCGTGCCGTCGCGCATTTTTGCCGCGACATCGCTACGTTTGGTCACCTTGCATTGACCGCTCCCCTGACCGCTCGGCCAGGAGGCGGCATGAGCCTGCGACACGCTGATGACGATGGCAGGAAACAGGATGGTGGATACAGCAAGCCGGGCGAAAAACGGTCTGGCCATGGGAAGGTAAACTCCTGAAAGGCTGAAATCAGAAACCGGTGGTCAGGGATGCGATAGCGGCAATACCGCCCGCACTGAGATACAGCGGGGAGGAGCCCGCAATCGTGGTGCCGTAGATGCCTTTTGTCGGCTTCGCATTGTTCGAGATGCTCTGGAATCCGGAGAGATAGTTCTTGGCCCCCAGATTCACGACATTGAGCTGTAGCTGCGGATGATTCGCGAACCAGAGCTGACGCAGGCGGTAGCCCAGCGTGATATTTGCCGTTTCGTAAGCCGGGATTTTCTCGTCATTCATGATCGTCGCGTATTGGGAGCCGACATAGGAGAAGAGAAAATTGCCGAATATCGTGCCGTCATCGTAGGAAAGCCCGAGAGCTGCCGAAAATGCCGGACTTTGAACAGCACGCTTGCCGCGTGTCGGTAGAAGATCACCTGCCACGGCGATGTTGTTGTCTGTCGTGGCATGGAGATATTGCGCCGAGACATAGGGGCTCCAGTGATGCCAGGGGCGGAGGCCGATCTCACCCTGTATTCCGCGAGAGGTCTTGCCTCCGGCCTCGATGGGTGAGGGAAGCGGGATGCCGTTGATATACTGTGACGAGGTGATCTGGTTATTGGTAATGTTGTAATTGAACAGGGAAACCGAGATATTCACAAGACTATAGTGACGGTAGCCGATCTCCTCACCAATTGAGTACTCACCCTTGAGAGAACGCTGCTGCGATGCCGGGATCGGGCTTGAGGTCGAGAAGACTTCGCCATAGACCTGCACGGAAGCCGGTGCGCGATACGCCGTCGTGCCATCGATATAGATCTGGTCATGCGGCGTGATCTGATAGCTCGCCGAGACCTGGGGGAGAGGCTGGGCGTAGCTGGCACCCACCCGGTAGCGCGTGACGCCGGGGATAAGATTTGTGGCGGCGCGGGTGATCATCAGGTAGCGCAGCCCGGCTTCGAGAACCAGTTTGTCGTCAAGCAGATTGAGTGTGTCCTCGATGAATATCTCGTTCATCTGATGAACGAAATTCATGTCGAGGGTTCTATATTGCCGGCCGCCAGGCAGAGAGATCGTATATTTGTTATAGTAGTTCGCGATATTGCCCTGCCTGTCGACGGGGGCATAATAGATCGGTTCCTCTAGGGCTATATAATTATAGATATAGCCCAGACGTGCTGTGTTATGGCCGCGATGCCAGCTCAGTGCGGTATTGAGGAATCCCGTCTTCTGGGGAACGGGGTTGATGCTGAGCGCAGTCGTGCGTCCATTGATCTGGTCGGGCAGATTGAAATTCGTGATGGGCTGATTGCCGAAATAGGAGCCCTTGTTCGCGATCGAAACGCCACCGAAATAGAACTCCGAGTAGTTCATGTAAGCGGGTGTCACATCCAAGGTGAGCTCATGACTGAGCCTGAGCTTCACTGGCGCAATAAGCACGGTTGAGCGGCGCTGATACTGCCTCAGCCCAACCCAGTTCGTATTTCCAGGGCTGTAGGTTTTGTCGTAGTTGAAGGAATTGCCGTACTGCTTCCATTGCGCCAGCGTCATGGGCCGATAATTGGCCTGTTGCCAGTTATCGTAGGAGAAGGTCAGCCCGGCGCTGCTGCCTTCCCCCCAGTTCCTGATAAGCTTGGAGTCCACATGGAATTTGCGGAAATCACCTGATCCGCGCCACTGGTCATTTGTCGTGGATGAGAACGAGGCAAAGCCCTTGATACCGCTATGGCCGATCTCGCCCGTATCGTAGCGGATGAATTCGCGTTCGAGCGATTTGGAGCCGTAGCTCAGGCTGGCCGTGCCACCTCTCCTGTCCAGCGGGCCACGCAGGCCGATCGTGACCAGACCGCCGACATCGTTATAGACCGGTGCGCCAATATCGGGTGCTCCCTGCGCCACGGTCACGGACTGGATATTGTCGGTATCCACCATCGCCTGCACATAGGGCGTATAATTGATCGAGTCATTGATCGGTATGCCCTCATACACGAAGCCGATTTCTGCCTGCTGCAATCCCCGTATGGACATGGCTGTGCTCGATTGGCCGAGCGGATCCGTGCTTGCGGAGATCACGCCGGGAAGGGCGGAAATCATAGCGATGGCGTTGCTTGTGGGCGCCTGTTTGGCGATGAAATCGCGTGTGATGGCACTTTGCGCTCCAGCTTTCGTCTGACGGGCCATAAGCCCGCCTCCCGGTGTCGTATTGGTCACGCCATTGGCGCTGCGTATGCCGCCACGCACCGAGACCTCCTCCGGTTCGCCCGGTCCCGTTACCGGGGCGATGGTCTTAGGCGGGATGGAATTTCTGTGGCGGGGCTTCTCATGATCTTTCGCGGGTGCAGCATGGGCGATGGCCGGGATTACCGCGAGCGTGAGCAGGGCAAGCCCCGCAAATGCAGTTGAGCGTGGCATCATGACGAACCTCATCGGACAGGGTTTCAGGCGCCTTATTTCCCGATGATCGTTTCGGTTTGGAAACGCATTGTCAAATTTGCTTATTTTTGTTTACTTATAATTCTCATGAATATGCCTCGCATGGACTTCAATCTGGCGCAGTCCTTTCTCGCCCTGTGGCATGAACGCAGTGTGAGCAAGGCGGCGTTGCGTCTGTCTCTCACGCAACCCGCTGTGAGTGCGGCCCTGAGACGGCTCCGTGCCCTGTCTGATGACCCGCTTTTCATCAGGACACCGCAGGGGATGCAGCCGACGATACGCGCTGTAGCCATGGCGCCTATCATAGAGGAGAGCCTGAGACGCCTGCGCGAGGCCCTGGGTCAGGCGGATCCCTTCGATCCGTCCTTGTCTCGGCGTCACTTTGTGATCGGCTGCGACAGCGGGCTCGATTATCGGCTGGCGCCCGCCTTGACGCAAAAGCTTCGGCAGATGGCGCCTGGTCTGTCACTGAGTTTCCGCGCAATCCCGCCGGACGGGCTGGAGACAGCGTTTCATAAACGTGAAATCGATCTGGGCGTGACGGCTCATCAGGGTACACATCCGGACTGCATTGCGTCTTCGGTCGGTCCGCTTGTCATGGAATGTGTAGGCTCGGATCTGGCGGGATTATCCGACAAGACGATGAGCATCGCCGAACTATGCAGTTTCGATCATGTGCTGATCGAACATGCGCGACGATTCAGCCGCTTCGATCATGCGCTCAGGGGACTAGGCCATGAAAGGAGGGTAAGCGTGACGGTACCGAGCTTCGGTCACATACCGCCTTTCCTGTACCAGCCAGGTATTGTGGCGATCGTTCCCCATTATATCGCTCAGGTATTTTGCGGCCTGTCCGCTCTGCAAAGGGCGCCGCTCCCGGAGATCATGGAGACGATGACGATAAGACTGCTCGTTCCTTCCCTCTCTGCCGCCGATACCGCGGTGGTGTGGATGAGAGGGATCATCCAGAGAGAGCTCGAGACATGGTGGCCGGTCTGAGAAGGGACCGGCCTTTCGTCATGTTCTCAAAAAGACCAGATTTCCTGTCAGGACTCGCTTTCCAGAACGGCTTTGAGAGCGGCGAGGGTGAGGCGTACCTTGTGCTGCTCGGCGTTGTATCCCATTGCGCCAAGACGCCAGATCTTGCCCATGAGGGGGCCGAAGGCGGTACCGATCTCGATCTGATACTCGTCGCGCATACGGGTGCGCACCCGCTCCCCATCGACGCCCTTGGGGATATACACCCCCGTGACATTGCTCATGCGATAGGCGTCCTGCCCGTAAAGGGTGAGGCCGAGGCCGCGCAGCCCCTCAGCCATGGCCTTGCCTGCCGCAACATGACGGGCAAAGCGGTTATCCAGCCCCTCTTCCAGCGCCAGACGGGCGCATTCCCGCGCAGCGTAGAGCATGGAGGTGGCTTCGGTATGATGGTTCAGCCGCTTTTCGGACCAGTAATCCATGATCATGGCCAGATCGAAATAGTTGGAGCGAATGAAGGGACGCGTGCCGTCGCTGATATCGTCACGGCGAATGCCGCTTTCGACCTTGCGACGCGAGAAGATGAATTCGGCAGCGCGGTCGGAAATGGTGATGGGCGCGCTGCCCGGCGGCCCGCCCATGCATTTCTGGAGCCCGGCCGATATCACATCGATCTGCCATTCATCGGTGCGGACGGGCATACCGCCAAGGGTCGCCGTGGCATCGACATAGGAAAGCGCTCCATATCGACGGCATAGCGCTCCTACGCCTTCGAGCGGCTGGGCTGTGGTGGTGGAGGTATCGCCGTGAATGGCCGCGAAGACGGCGGGACGATGTTCCGCCAGGGCGGCTTCGATCTGATCCAGGGTCGCGACCTGGCCCCATTCGAGATTGATCGTGGCAATCTCGGCGCCCAGACGCTCTGCAATCTCGCCCAGCAACATGCCGAACCGGCCCGAGCGGATGAGCAGCACCTTGGCTCCCGGTTCGATCAGCGACGTCAGGGCGGCCTCGATACCGGCGCGGGCAGAGCCGTCGATCAGGAAGGTCCAGCGGTTTTCTGTCATGAAGACCTGGCGATAAAGCGCCATCGTCTGGTTCATGTAGTCGGTCATCTCAGGGTCGAACTGCCCGAGCATATCGGCACCCATGGCGCGCAATACGCGCGGATGCACATTGATGGGGCCAGGCCCCATCAACAGGCGCTGGGGCGGATCGATTTCACCGAAAAAACTGCTCACATCGTGTCTCCCAGTCGCGTCACGAAAGTTACCATGGTCTGAAAAGCGGCCTCGACATCGTCATTTTCGACGGATTCCGCAGGGTTGTGACTGATCCCGCCCTTGCAGCGGATGAACAGCATGGTCATGGGGGCAAGGTGAGCCATGATCATCGCGTCATGACCGGCCTGGCTGAGCAACATGGGCGGAGTGACGCCCAGCCTTTCCTCGACCGCTTTGCAGAGCAATCCGGTCAGGCGCTCATCGCAAAGCGCGCCGGTCAGGTCCTGGATGCGTTCGATGTCCAGACGGACCTGACGCCTGACGGACAGAGCCTGCAGCATGTCGCTGATCTGCTGGGCTGCATTTTCTCTTACGCCCGGCGTGACGGCACGGATATCGATAGTGAAACCCACGCTCCCCGGCACGATATTGGGTGCGCCATTCTCGACACTCAGCCACCCGACCGTGGTGACCAGATCGACCGGGTCCCGCTGGCCGATGGCCTCGATGGCGGCAATGGCCTCGGCCGCGGCGGCAAGGGCGTCACGACGTTCATGCATGGCGGTACCGGCGTGATCGGCCTGCCCGGTCAGGGTGACGCGATAGCGATACTGAGAGGCGATGCCACGTACGAGGCCCAGAGGCAGGTCGGCGCGCTCAAGGTGCGGGGCCTGTTCGATATGGGCTTCCAGATAGGCCAGCACATTGTTTCGTTTTGCTGTGCCGAAACGGGAAGTGGCGAGACCCCAGTCCGACAAGGCTGCACGCAGTGTCGTACCATCGCGATCAACCACGCTGTCATCGATAGACTGAGCCAGTCCGGCCGCCGAGCGTGA
Source organism: Asaia krungthepensis NRIC 0535 (assembly GCF_025995175.1). GTDB lineage: Bacteria > Pseudomonadota > Alphaproteobacteria > Acetobacterales > Acetobacteraceae > Asaia > Asaia krungthepensis. The sequence continues at coordinate 123,259 of NZ_BAPV01000020.1, read as the reverse complement.
GCCCATCATGTAAGTGGGAAAGCGCGAGCCCTCCTCATCCCCGAAGCCGATGATCTCGAGCGCAAAGGGAAGCCTCAGCCCCCGACTATGGAAATAGGCGACGGTCTCGATACCCAGCGTCACGCCAAGCATGCCGTCATAGCGCCCGCCATCGCGCACGCTGTCGACGTGAGAGCCGATCAGCAGCACAGGCGCATCCGGATGCGCCCCGGCATAATGGCCGATGATGTTCCCGGCGGCATCGGTCTCGACGCTCATCCCGGCCTCATCCATCCACTGGGCCAGACGACCGAGCGTTGCCCTGTGAGCCGGGCCGAGATAGGGGCGGAAAAGCCCGTCGCTCTGGTCGCTATAGGGAGCAACGCCGAGTTCGTCGCAACGGCCCCGGGCCCGCGCGCCACCTGCCTGAATGTCCATCATCTGGGTCATGTATACAAGCATGTCCCATGCAGCGCGGAAAAACAATCGAAAGCTGTCCCGCAGGAAAGATTCGGTTCTGTCAGAGCCGATTGGGTTTGTAAGGCGATGCGGTGTCGCGGCGATTATGGTGAGGCCATGAGTGCGCTTGCTCGCGATATGGATTGTGGTGGCCCACAAACAGATCGGCTCGGTACTGTCTCATGGGAAAGCGACGTCAAGCCGCGTATCGTCGGTATGACCGGCCAATCCCCGGGCAGGGCTGACGCGGGCAAGAATCGTCGCCGCTTGGCGCGGTGGCTGGGCTGGTAATTGGCGAGACTGGGGGGAAGCCCTCTTCATGCGTGGTGCATCCGAGCGGACAGGGGAAAGTGTGGTGCCTCGGCATGGTGGCTTGCCAGGATGATCTGGCCGTAGAGACGCGAACCTGCCTCGTTGAACGTGAGGCAGGTTCCGGGGGCCGATCAGGCGCCCAGTTCAGCCTTGAGTTGCGGCAGAACTTCGAACAGATCGCCCACGAGACCATAATCGGCCACGCTGAAGATCGGGGCTTCGGGGTCCATGTTGATCGCCACGATCACGCGGCTGTCCTTCATCCCTGCCAGATGCTGGATGGCTCCGGAGAGTCCGACAGCGATATAGAGATCCGGTGCCACGATCTTGCCGGTCTGACCGACCTGCATCTCGTTCGGGGCAAATCCGGCATCCACCGCTGCGCGCGACGCGCCGATGGCAGCGCCCAGCTTGTCGGCCACAGGCTCGAGCAGCTTGAAATTGGCCGCGTCCTTCAGACCACGCCCACCCGAGATCACCACACGGGCGGATTCCAGTTCGGGGCGGTCGGAATGGGTCAGCTCAATCCCGACATACGCGGCGTCAGGCACCTCGACAGCCGCCGAAACGGCTTCGATCGGCGCCGAGGCGTCGCCCAGCGTGGCGGCCTCGAAATTGGCGTTACGCACGGTCAGTACCTTGATTGCATCGCGCGACCGCACGGTAGAAAGCGCGCTACCTGCATAGATCGGACGCACGAAGGTATCGGCATCGATGATCTCGACCACCTCGGTGATCGGCTGCACATCCAGCAGACCAGCCACGCGGGGCAGGGTGTTCTTGCCATAGGCGGTCGCGGCGGAAACGATGTGATCGTAATCCTTGGCGCGATCTGCAATCAGGGCGGCAATGCACTCGGCCAGATGCGGTGTGGAGTCCGCATGAAGAACGCGGGTGATCCCCTCGATCTTCGCGGCTTCCTGCGCGCCTTCAGCACCGATCAGCAGCACATCGACAGCACCGAAATGGCGGGCGGCGGCAACGGCGGAAAGGCTTGCCTTCTTGATGGCGGCGCCTTCGGCTTCGATCAGAGCCAGAGTTGTCATGATCAGATCACCTTCGCTTCGTCACGCAGCTTGCCGACCAGTTCGGCAACGCTCGACACCTTGATACCCGCCTGGCGCACGGGCGGCTCAACCACCTTGATCGTCTCCAGACGCGGCGTGATATCCACGCCCAGCGTATCGGCAGCGATGGTCTCGAGCGGCTTTTTCTTGGCCTTCATGATGTTGGGCATGGTGGCATAGCGCGGCTCGTTGAGGCGCAGATCGGTGGTGACCACGGCCGGGAGTGCCAGACGCACGGTCTCGAGTCCGCCATCGGCTTCACGGACCACGGTGATGCGCCCGTCTTCGACGGCAACCGAGCTGGCAAACGTGCCCTGCGGCCAGTTGAGACGTGCCGCCAGGATCTGGCCGGTCGCATTCATGTCGTCATCAATGGCCTGCTTGCCCATGATGACCAGACCGGGATTTTCGCGATCTACAATGGCCTTGAGCAGCTTGGCGACAGCTAGCGGCTCCAGTTCGGCATCGGTCTGCACCAGAATGGCACGATCGGCACCCATGGCCATGGCCGTACGCAGAACGGGCTGGGCCTCGGCCACGCCGATGGTCACCACCACGATTTCGGAGGCAGCGCCTTTTTCGCGAAGCCTGACGGCTTCTTCGACAGCAATTTCATCGAAGGGATTCATCGACATCTTCACGCCTTGCGTGTCGACGCCGCTGTTATCGGCCTTGACGCGGGGCTTGATGTTGTAATCCACCACCCGCTTGACCGGGACCACTATCTTCATCTGTTTCTCGCCGATCCTGGAATTTGTCGTCAGGGTTCATACCTTATTGCGACTCAAAATCACATACCGACAGGATAATTCGGTCCACCGGCCCCTTCGGGCACACACCAGTCGATATTCTGCGTCGGATCCTTGATGTCGCAGGTCTTGCAGTGCACGCAGTTCTGCGCGTTGATTTGCAGGCGCATGGTGCTGTTTTCCTCCAGCGCCTCATACACACCGGCCGGGCAGTAGCGGCTTTCAGGTGAGCGGAAAATGCCCCAGTTGACCGGCAGCCATGTCGACGGGTCACGCAGTTTCAGGTGGACCGGCTGGTCCTCCTCATGATTGGTGCCCGACAGGAACACCGATGAGGTGAGATCGAAGGTCAGCGTGCCATCCGGCTTCGGATAGGTAATGGGTTTGCACTGCTCGGCAGGCTTGAGCGCTTCATGATCCGTATGACGGAAATGCAGCGTCCAGGGCGCGCGGCCACGGAAAATCAGGCTGTCGATCCCGGCATAGAGCGCGCCAAGGCGATTGCCCCAGCGGGCAAAGGCGGGGCGCACATTGCGGGCCTCGAACAGCTCCTTGAACAGCCAGGAACTCTTGAAGCGACGCGTATAGCTCGTGGCCTCGCAAGGGCCCTCGCCCCCCAGCGCCTCGGCCACGGCTTCGGCAGCCAGCGTGCCGGATTTCATGGCCGTATGCGTGCCCTTGATCTTGGGCATGTTCAGGAAGCCTGCGGAATCACCCGCCAGAACGCCACCCGGAAAAGACAGACGCGGCAGAGACTGGAAGCCACCCTCTGACAGCGCGCGCGCGCCATAGATCAGACGGCGACCGCCTTCGAGATGCTTCGCAAATTCAGGATGGGTCTTGAGGCGCTGCATCTCCTGAAAGGGAGAGAGCCAGGTATTGCTGTAATCCAGCCCGGTGACAAAACCATAGGAGACGAGGTTCTCACCAAAATGATAGAGCCAGGCGCCGCCATAGGTGCCGTCATCCATCGGCCAGCCGAAGCTGTGCTGCACGAAGCCGGGCTTGTGCTTCTCGGCCGGGATTTCCCAGACTTCCTTGATCCCCAGCCCATAGGTCTGAGGGTCCACACCCTGACGCAGATTGAACTGCTTCATCACGCGCTGGCTGATCGAGCCGCGCACGCCCTCGGTCAGGATGGTCTGTTTAGCCCGCAGGATCATGCCGGGTGCGAAGTTCGGCCCCTGCTCGCCTTCACGCGTGACGCCCATATCGCCGGTGATGACACCGCACAGGCGGCCATCCTCGATATAGGGCTCGGCGGCGGCAAAGCCGGGGTAGATCTCGACACCCATTTCTTCGGCCTGTGCGCCGAGCCAGCGGCAGACCTCGCCCAGGGACACGACATAATTGCCGTGATTGGCCATGGCAGGCATGAGCTTGTCGATGAAGGGTATGGCGAAGCCACGCTTTTCGGTCAGGAAAAGCACTTTTTCTTCCGTCACCGGGGTTTTCAGCGGTGCGCCGCGTTCCTGCCAGTCGGGGAAGAGCTCGGACAGGGCGCGGGGTTCGATCACCGCACCGGAGACGATATGCGCTCCGATTTCGCTGCCTTTTTCAACGAGGCAGATCGTGGCTTCCGGCATGAGCTGACGCAGTCGGATGGCGGCGGAAAGCCCGGCGGGCCCCCCGCCGACGATCACCACGTCGAATTCCATTTCCTCGCGTTCGATTTGCGTGCTCATGCGGTGTTCCGATCCAACTCGGTATCAGGCACCGCGGCGCGTGAACGTCCAGTAGAACGGCACGCGGCCTTCGCGGTAGGCCTTGGCTTCATAGCGTGTGGGTGACCAGTCTTCGGGGCGCTCGCCTTTGGCAGGCGGGGGCGCATCGAACAGATCCTGCGCGCCCATGATCTCGAACACCCAGTCCTGATAGACGGGATGATCGCTTGCAACGCGCCAGACGGCGCCGGGCTTCAACAGGCGGGCCAGTTCGCGAATATTCTCCGGGTGGATGAAGCGACGCTTGGCATGGCGTGCCTTGGGCCACGGATCGGGGAACATCAGATAGGCGCGGTCGAGACAGCCATCGGGCAGGGATTTCAGAAGCTGACGCGCATCATCGGGCCAGATACGGAAATGATCCGGCGGGGTGATCGTGTCCTCTTCGCCTTCCGGCACGATGCGGGACATGAGCGAGCACAGCCCGTTCTCGAAAACCTCGGAGGCAATATAGCCGACATCCGGGTTGTGCTGCGCCTGGTCGAGCGCGTGCTCGCCGCCGCCGAACCCGATTTCAAGCCAGACGCCCTGAACAGGAGCGCCGGTGAAGGCCGCCTGCGGGTTGGCGGCCTGATCGGGATTCAGACGGAGCCTGGGCAGTGCCTCGTCGAGAAGGCGCTGCTGGCGAGCACGGAGCGGGTGCCCGCGCTGGCGGCCATAAAGCCGCTCAGGCTGGGACTTGAGAGAGGTGTCAGACAGTTGGGGACCTCAGCGGTTGAGGGCACCGCGCAGCGAGCTGACCAGATCGGTCTGCTCCCACGTGAAGTTGTCCAGCACCGGATCGGGCACGCGACCGAAATGGCCATAGGCCGAGGTCGGCACATAGATCGGACGGTTCAGGCGCAGATGCTTGCGGATGCCGCGCGGCGAGAGATCGACCATTTCGTTCAGCAGCTTGCCGAGACGGGCTTCGTCGATATCCTTGCCCGTGCCATCGAGATCCACATAGACCGAGAGCGGCTTGGACACGCCAATGGCGTAGCTGAGCTGGATGGTGCAGCGATCGGACAGACCGGCAGCAACCACGTTCTTGGCCAGGTAGCGCGCGGCATAGGCAGCCGAACGGTCAACCTTGGTGGGGTCCTTGCCCGAGAAGGCGCCGCCGCCATGGGGGGCTGCACCACCATAGGTGTCGACAATGATCTTGCGACCCGTCAGGCCGGCATCGCCATCGGGACCACCGATCACGAAGTTACCCGTCGGATTGACGTAGAATTCTTCTTCCGGGCACATCCAGCCTTCCGGCAGGACTTCACGAACCACTTCGCGCAGCATTTCGCGAATGGTGTTCTGGCGCATGCCCTCGATATGCTGCGTCGAGATCACGACCGACGTCGCGCCAACGGGCTTGCCATCGACATAACGCAGCGTGACCTGGCTCTTGGCATCCGGCAGCAGGCCGACGCCCAGAGCATGGCCGCTCTTGCGGTAGTCACGAACCTTCTCGAGGATCGACTGCGCGTAATAGAGCGGGGCCGGCATCAGGTGCTCGGTCTCGCGGGTAGCGAAGCCGAACATGATGCCCTGGTCACCAGCGCCTTCATCCTTCTCGCCGGCGCTATCGACGCCAACTGCGATGTCGGCGGACTGCGCGTGCAGCAGGGAGGTGATTTCAGCGTTCTTCCAGGAGAAACCTTCCTGGTCGTAGCCAATATCCTTGATGGCGTGACGGGCGCGCTCGATCAGCAGCTCGCTGGTGATCGACGCCGGGCCACGGACTTCACCGGCCAGAACGACGCGGTTGGTCGTGCAGAGGGTTTCGCACGCAACACGGGCTTCCGGGTCGGCCTCGAGATAAGCGTCCAGAACGGTGTCGCTGATCCGGTCGGAGACCTTGTCCGGATGACCTTCAGAAACGGATTCCGATGTGAAGAGAAATTCGCCGTAGTTACGCACTCAGGGACCTCGCAGGGAATGAGTGAAAGAAAGGAGAGCGGACGCGCGATAACCTGCGCTCGACCCGCAAGAGAGGGCTGTCCTTAGAGGCATTGAGCCACAGGGGTCAAGCGTTTGTTATGTTGCAGTACGGGAAGTGAAGCCTGATCAGGCTTCGAATATTTCCGTCATGGTGTAGAGCCCTGCCGGTTTACCAGCCAGCCATCGCGCCGCCTTGACCGCACCCTGTGCAAACACGCGACGGTCGAAAGCGCGATGCGACAGGGTGATCTGTTCCGTGCCCGACGTCAGGATCAGGCTGTGCTCCCCCACGATCTGCCCGGCACGCAGTGAGGCGAAACCGATTGCCCCTTCGCCGCGCAGTCCGGAGCGATCGATCTCGGTCACATTGGCCAGAGCGACATTGCGCCCCTCTGCAAAACGCTCGCCAATGGCCAGAGCCGTACCTGAGGGGGCATCGCGTTTCTGACGATGGTGGGTCTCAAGGATTTCCGCATCATATTCATCGGCAGGCAGCCTGGCGCCCAGCTGACGCGCCAGATCGAGCAGGAGCGTCAGGCCAGGAGCGAAATTGGCGGCCTTGAGCACCGGAATGGTCAGGGCGGCCTGCGTGATTGCCGCTTCCTGCGCGGCATCGAACCCGGTTGTTCCGATCACCCAGGCGCATCCCGCTCTGGCAAAGGCCTCGGCATGGGCGCAGGTGGCCTCCGGGCTGCTGACATCGATCACCACATCGCATCGATCCGCCAGTATCGCGGGATCCGTGACGATATGACGGGCAGGATCCGCCTGGCGCGACAACCCTCCTGCCAGATCGAGGCGGGAAGCCACGACTTCCTCGGCGCAGAGTGCGCCCAGACGGCCTGTTATGCCCGCGATGCCGATACGCATGGGTGTTACTTTCCTTCGAAGAAGTCCCGGACCTTGGCGAAGAACCCGGTATGTTCCGGATTGGCCTTTTCCTGATCCTGTGTCTCGCCTGCCTCGGCCTCGAACTCTTCCAGCAATTCGCGCTGGCGTGGGCTCAGATGATGCGGGGTTTCGACGGCGACCTGAATATACATGTCACCACGCGCGCTCGAACGCAGGACGGAGAAGCCCTTGCCGCGCAGTCGGAAATTCTCGCCCGATTGCGTCCCGGCAGGGATTTTCACCTTGGCGCGGCTCCCATCGATGACAGGGACCTCGATCTCGGTCCCGAGCGCAGCCTGCGTCATGCGCAGCGGCACGCGGCAATAGATATTGGCCCCGTCGCGCTGGAAGATGTCGCTGACGCCCACGGCAACATGCACGTAGAGATCGCCGGGCTGCACGCCGCTGCCACCGGCCTCGCCCTCGCCCGTCAGGCGAATGCGCGTACCATCCTCGACGCCGGCGGGAATGGCGATATCGAGAGAGCGGGTCTGCTCTGTCGTGCCAGCGCCCTTGCAGCTCTGGCATGGATTGCGCACGACCTTACCCGAGCCCTTGCAGGTGGGGCAGGGACGCTCGACCAGAAAGAAGCCCTGCTGTGCCCGCACAGCGCCTGCGCCGTGACAGGTGGGGCAGGTGGCGTCGGAAGGATTGCTGTCGGCCGAACCCGTGCCATGACAGCTCTCGCAGGTCACGCGTGTACGGATTTCAACTGGCTTCTTGACCCCCGCATAGGCCTCGCTCAGCGAGATCTCGACCTGAACCTGGATGTCGTTGCCCGTGCGGCGGCGACCGCCCCCGCCGCGACGACCGCCCATCATGTCGCCGAACATCTCGAAGATATCGTCGAGACCTCCGCCGCCAAAGCCACCGAAGCCGCCGCCCATACCGCCCATGCCCCCGTTTTCGAAGGCGGCATGACCGAAGCGGTCATAGGCAGCGCGTTTCTGTTCGTCTTTCAGAACATCATAGGCTTCGTTGATTTCCTTGAACTTGTGCTCGGCGGTTTCATCGCCCGGATTACGATCGGGATGAAAACGCATGGCCTGCTTGCGATAGGCTTTTTTCAGCTCATCGGCAGAGGCCGTGCGGGAGACTTCGAGAACGGCGTAGAAATCGATCTTGGTGGCCATGGGAGTCCATCCTGGTGTCGAGAGGCAGCGGATCAGGGCTCTGCAAGGCAGAGGGGCGATCTAGGCGGGGGGGGCGCGCTATCCGGATCGAAAGATGACCCGAATGCCGAAACGCCCGCCCTCCCGAGGGAAGGACGGGCGCTGCGAGAAACATGCCTTCAGGGAGAGGGTGCTACCTCTCCCATTCGGGTGATCAGTGCTTCTTGTTGTCGTCCACGTCCTCGAAATCGGCATCGACGACGTTTTCATCCTTGGCAGCATGAGCCTCGCCACCAGCGGCGCCCTCTTCTGCCTGGCCGGCGGCGTAGACAGCCTGACCGATCTTCATGGCCGACTGCGTCAGACGCTCGGTAGCGGATTTCAGCGCCTCGACGTCCGTGCCGTTCATGGCCTCGCGCACGGCAGCCACAGCGGACTCGGCTTCGGCCTTGTCTGCGGCAGGCACCTTGTCACCGGCTTCCGTCAGCGACTTCTCGGTCTGATGGATCAGGGCCTCGGCGTTGTTACGCTGCTCGACCAGCTCGCGCTTGACCTTGTCCGCCGTGGCATTGGCCTCGGCTTCCTTCACCATGCGGTCGATATCGGCATCGTTCAGACCACCAGAAGCCTGGATCTTGATCTGCTGTTCCTTGTTGGTCGCCTTATCCTTGGCCGACACATTGACGATGCCGTTGGCGTCGATGTCGAAGGTGACCTCGATCTGCGGCACGCCACGCGGGGCCGGGGCAATCCCGGTGAGGTCGAAATTGCCGAGCAGCTTGTTGTCTGCCGCCATTTCGCGCTCGCCCTGATAAACCTTGATGGTCACGGCGTTCTGGTTGTCTTCCGCGGTCGAGAAGGTCTGGCTCTTCTTGGTCGGGATCGTCGTGTTGCGATCGATCAGACGGGTGAAGACACCGCCCAGCGTCTCGATACCCAGCGAGAGCGGGGTCACGTCGAGCAGCAGAACGTCCTTGACGTCGCCCTTGAGCACGGCGCCCTGAACAGCGGCACCAATGGCCACGACTTCGTCAGGGTTGACGTTGCGGGCGGGTTCCTTGCCGAAGAACTGCTTAACCGTCTCGATGACCTTCGGCATACGCGTCATGCCACCGACGAGAATGACTTCGTCGATTTCAGCCGGGGTAACCGAGGCGTCCTTGAGAGCCGCACGGCACGGGCCAAGCGTACGCTGGACCAGATCATCCACCAGGCTTTCCAGCTTGGCACGGCTCAGCTTGACCACGAGATGCTTCGGACCCGAGGCATCGGCCGTGATGAAGGGCAGGTTGATTTCGGTTTCCTTGGAAGAGGAAAGCTCGATCTTGGCCTTCTCGGCGGCTTCCTTCAGACGCTGCAGGGCAAGCTTGTCGCCACGCAGGTCGATACCCTGGTCGCGCTTGAACTCGTCTGCCAGGTACCCGATGATGCGGTTATCGAAGTCTTCACCACCGAGGAAGGTGTCACCATTGGTGGACTTCACTTCGATCACGCCGTCAGAGATCTCGAGGATCGACACGTCGAACGTGCCGCCACCCAGATCGTAAACGGCAACCGTGCCGGAATCGCGCTTGCCAAGGCCATAGGCCAGAGCGGCTGCCGTCGGCTCGTTGATGATACGCAGCACCTCAAGACCGGCGATACGACCTGCATCGCGCGTTGCCTGACGCTGGGCGTCATTGAAGTAGGCCGGAACCGTGATGACGGCCTGGGAGACGGTCTCACCGAGATAGGCCTCGGCGGTTTCCTTCATCTTGCCCAGAACGAAAGCGGAGATCTGCGACGGGGCGTAGTTTTCGCCACGAGCGCGCACCCAGGCATCGCCGTTATCGCCACGTACGATCTCGTACGGGACCATTTCCTTGTCCTTGGCCACGGTCGGGTCGTCGAAACGACGGCCGATCAGGCGCTTGACGGCATAAAGCGTGTCGGAAGGGTTGGTGACGGCCTGACGCTTGGCGGCCTGGCCCACGAGACGCTCACCATTATTGGTGAAAGCGACCATGGACGGCGTGGTGCGGGCGCCTTCGCTGTTTTCGATAACCTTGGTCTCATCGCCTTCGCGGATCGCGACGCAAGAGTTCGTGGTGCCAAGGTCAATACCAATGACTTTGCTCATACTCAGTCCTTTCAGCGGCGTCGTCCGGCCCATTCAGGCACCGGGCAACGCCCTTGTTTTCGTCTCCCTGCCTCGGCAGGGGCGGGTTACCCATAAAATCTAGGAGCGTGCAGCGAGCGTTTCAACCCTCATTCTGCTGCTTTGTTGCCGCCCTTGGCGACGACGACCATAGCCGGCTTGAGTAGACGGCCATGAAGGGTCCAGGTCGGGGTCCAGGCCTGCATGACCGTACCGTCCTGATGTTCGTCGCTCGGCTGTTCTGCCATGGCCTGATGCAGGTTGGCATCGAAGACCTCACCTACCGGGTGCTGGCAGGTAATGCCGTTACGCTCGAGGATGCCGAGGAAGGAGCGCTCCGTGCTCTCGAAACCTTCACGCAGCTTGGCCACAAGCCCTTCTTCCCCGTCAACCTTTGCCGGCAGTGAAGCGAGACCGCGCTGCAGGTTCTCGGCGGCTTCAACCACGTCACGGGCGAATTTCTGGACGGCATACTGGCGGGCATCTTCCACCTCACGCTTGGCGCGTGTGCGGTAGTTCTGCATCTCGGCTTCAGAACGCATCCATTTGTCGCGGAATTCCTCGACCTGGGCCTCGAGCTCGGCAATGCGGGCTTCGGGTGTCTGGGCACCGGTCTCGGTCGTGGTCCCGGTTGCGGCTTCTGTCGCTGCCGCGTCGGGCGTTTCGGTTTGCGCGCTGTTCTGGGCGTCGTGCTGCGCGTTTTCAGTCGTCATCGTGGTCGCAACCTCGAAAAATCGGGCCCGGTCGAACCGGGCGGCAAAGGGTCGGCTCCCGCGTACTCCCCCTTGGCGGGGCGAGCGTGACCGCTGGAAGCCACGAAAGACACCGATCGGCCATCCCGGGATGTCCGACCGTTTTCGACTGCCCCGTCTTGGGCGCAGCCGCGTGGTAAGATATAGGTGGCTGTGACAAGCCATATGCCAACCCCCCTCGTATTGGCAACAGGCAGAAATTGAAGGCGGATGCATCGCGCATGGAGACGACAAAGCACACGATCGCCCTGGTGGATGATGATCGCAATATCCTGACTTCGGTCCAGATGACTCTCGAAGCCGAAGGGTTTGTCGTGCACACCTATACCGATGGCGAGGCCGCTCTTCAGGGTATTCTGGCGCGCCCTGTCAGTCTTGCGGTGCTCGATATCAAGATGCCGCGCATGGACGGGATGGAGCTGCTGCAGCGCCTGCGCGCCCGCTCTTCCCTGCCCGTCATTTTCCTCTCTTCCAAGGACGAGGAGCTCGACCAGCTCATGGGGCTGCGCCTCGGAGCCGATGACTACATCACCAAACCCTTTTCACAGCGCCTGCTACTGGAGCGTATCCGGGCCCTGCTGCGCCGTCAGGACGCCAGCCGCGCCGAGGGAAGCGGGACATCGGGTGCGGGAGCGGCCATCGTTCGTGGCAGTCTGACGCTGGATGAGACGCGTCATCAGTGCCTGTGGGCCGGTCAGGACATCATGCTGACCGTCACCGAGTTCCTTCTGGTCAAGGCGCTGGCGCTGCGTCCCGGCATGGTGAAGTCACGCGACCAGTTGATCGATGCCGCCTATGGCGAAAACATCTATGTCGATGACCGCACCATCGACAGCCATATCAAGCGCGTGCGCAAGAAGTTCAGGCAGATCGACGATAACTTCAACCAGATCGAAACGCTGTACGGCATAGGCTATCGCTACAAGGAAGACTGATCGGTCATGCCGGAGCGTGAATCTCTCGGGCGTCGGACGAGACGCGGCTCTCCCGGCTTGATGACGCAGGCGATGCGCCGTCTGCGCCGTCGCTCCCTGCGGCATGGGGATACGCTGGCGCTCGAGGCCGAACGCGACGGCAGGAAAACGGCACGCCGGTTCAGGCTGCCGCGCTTTGCCTCGCCGCTCATGCGGCGGATCTTCTTGCTCAATACGCTGCCCCTGGCCATTCTCGCCGTCACGCTGCTTTTTCTGAACGATTTCCAGAACAGCCTGCTCGAAACCGATGTGAATGCCCTGCGTGAGCAGGCCCATATCTACGCTGCGGCCATGGGGCAGATTGCCGTTGTGCGCGATCCGGCCCGTCATCCTTTCCCCGGGGCCGAATTCATGCTCGACGGGGTGCAGGCCCGACCGCTGCTCCTGCGTCTGACCGAGCCGAGTCCGAATGTGCGTGCGCGTCTGGTGGGGCCGGACGGGACACTCGTGGCCGACAGTTTGAACGAGGCGGCTCTGGTGCGCCGCGACCGCAAGGGACAATCCGGTGCAGGCGAGCCTGCCCCACCGCCGCGCTGGCAACCGCCGCGCAATAACGGAATCGAAATTGCCTATGAGTGGCTGCTTTCCCTGCTGCCACTCTCTTCCCGTGAGGGGATCGTCACGCTCGAGGCGCAGGACAGTCCGCCCCCGCTGCGCTCTGCGGGGGAGTATCGCGGTGCCGAGGCTGCTCCCTATATCCGCCGCACGCAGGATCATGAGCTGGTGATCACCGTGGCCGAGCCGGTCATTCATGACGGGCAGACTGTTGGCGTCATCCAGCTCACCCGTCAGGCTCAGGAGGTAGATCGTTCCCTTTTTGCCGTGCGGTCTTCCATCCTGTCGCTGTTTCTGGCGGCCATGGCCGTGACGGTTCTGCTCTCCTGGTATCTGTCGATCACCATTGCCCGTCCGCTGCTGCGTCTGGCCGTCGCCTCGCATGACATGCGTGATGTTGCCGGGCGTGCCGATACCGTGCCGGAATCCCTGCTGGTGCGTCGCGATGAAATCGGCGTGCTGGCCCGGGCGCTGCGCGGATCGGTGCTGGCACTCTGGGCGCGCATGGATGCGATCGAGCGTTTTGCCGCCGATGTCAGCCATGAAATCAAGAATCCGCTTTCCTCCATACGGTCGGCCATCGAGACCTTGCCGCGTATCGAGAACCGTGAACGTCAGACGCGGCTGCTGGCCATCATCAATAATGACGTGCGTCGTCTGGACAGGCTGATCACCGACATTGCCGATGCGAGCCGAATCGATGCGGAACTCTCGCGTACCCGTTCAGAGCCGGTCGCGGTGGGTATGCTTCTTTCGATCCTGACGGAGATGCATCAGACCACGCGCAAGCCTGAAGACGCGATCCTCATCCTCGACGATTCCCATGACGATGCAGCGCATCCGCTGCGGGTTCTGGCCGTGGAAGACCGTCTGGTTCAGGTGCTGCGCAACCTGATTGGCAATGCCATTTCGTTCTCGCCCCCACGCGGGCATATTACCTTGTTCATGCGCCCTGAAGAGCGTCAGATACGGATCACGGTGAGTGATGAGGGGCCGGGTATTCCGCCACTCAAGCTTGAGGATATTTTCGACCGCTTCTATTCGGAGCGTCCCCAGACCGAGAACTTCGGTCAGCATTCAGGTCTGGGCCTCGCCATAAGCCGTCAGATCATCGAGGCCCTTCATGGCACGCTTCATGCCGAAAACCGGTATGATGAAGCGGGTCGTATCATTGGCGCCCGCTTCGTGGTCCTGTTGCCTCGCGCGCTCTAGCGCCGATCGTCTCACGAACGGGCCAGACGGGTCTGGTCTGCCACCATGCGGCGGGCATAGATGTTGCGCATCTGCTGGACGCCGTTTTCATAGGCAGCCTGGGTGCAATCCTCGACATCGGCCTCGCGACGATCGCTTGCAGCCGTGTCACGCTCGCAGATATCGGCGGCCTTGGCATGGATGGCGTCAGCAACGCGGTTCCAGTCGCGGTCTGATTTCAGATTGACGTGAGAGACATCGATCTGGGCGCTCTGGTTCGGGCTTGCCGTCGCGACAACCTGATCCTGTGCAAGAGCCGGCTGGGCGGCAAGAGCGATAACGGTGGTAGCGGCGGCGATGGACTTGGCGAAAGTGAACATGATCGAGATCCTTGTCTGCCTCCGAACCCTCTGCCCGGTGGCTTGATCATGCTCTTGCAAATGCCGTGCCAAACTCTGAATGGCGTGCTTTCTCGCGTATTTTTCCTGATCAACGAAGAAATTATGGGCGATGAAATTCATTAAGTGGCGACAATTCACCGCATGTGGCGAAATCTCTCACATGCGACAGCAGACGCAGGGGTATGTCGATCATTTATCGGCAGCGAGGTTCACTCGCGAAGAAGCTGGATCCGGCTTTTTCGTGACGTCAGGGCGTTAGTTTGCGACGTGAGAATCTATGGGCGCGCCCATGAATGCGTCCGCTGGCGAAAGCTGGCGCAAAAATGCGAGCATCGCAGCGCGAGACATCGTATCAAGAGCGCTTCTGACGCGCCTTCTCTATCCGATGCACTCTGTCTGCAGGGGCGCTTAGCGGGCAGCGCGCCATTGGCGGGCTTGAAGCACCACGCTGTAGCTGACGATGATGAAGAGGATGGCCGCTGCAATGCCACCGAGCACAGTCATCGAGACTGGCAGATTGAAAATATAGGTCGGGTCATCGCAGGGTTTTGCGGGACGAAGAGGCATGCTGGCCATGCGATCATGAAAGCTCGCTCCGGCGCGAAAGACGGGAGCATGGCAGGCGGGGAGAGGGCTCTCCCACCATTTCTGTTCCACGCCATTATGCACGCCCGCCAGCATGACGGCGGCAGCGAGAGCGGGCAGGGCCAGTACCGTAGCCCAGAAGCCCACTGTACCGGGGATAAGCAGCGCGAGAACACCCAGAAACGCAATGAACCGCCAGGGCGCGCGCTCGATCAGGCAGAGTTCGCAGGGGGCGTATCCCAGAACGTGTTCCGCCCACCAGGCGATGCCGATGGCGGCCATACCGGCAAGAAACATCAATCCACCGGTCAGTCGCGCGATCATCCCTGTCTTTCGGTCTCTCTGAGCATATCCAAGAAGCGATCGGCCCAGTTGGCAGCGGTATTCTGGGTCACATCGCGATACAGAGCCTGCCAGCGTCTCTGCCGCTCTTCAAGACTCATTGTGATACCGGCATGGATCGCATCGGCAATGCCTTCATGGTCATAGGGATTGACCATGAGAGCCTGCTCCATTTCGGGGGCCGCGCCTGCGAGCGAGGAGAGGATCAGAGCCCCGGGATCATCCGCATTCTGGGCCGCGACGAATTCTTTCGCGACAAGGTTCATCCCGTCACGAAGCGGCGTAACGAGGGCGACATCGGCGATGCGATGGAACCCGGCGAGAACCTCACGTGGGACGGACTGCGTGAGATAGCGGATGGGCGACCAGTCGAAATTGCCATGCATGGCGTTGATGTGCCCGGCCATTTCATCGAGTTCGCGACGCAGGGCACGATAACTGGCAACACCGGCGCGCGAGACAGGGGTGATCTGAAGCAGAACCGTCTCGCCCTTGTGCTCGGGATAGCGGTTCAGGAAGGTTTCGTAGCCGTGGATACGCTCTGGAATACCCTTGGAGTAATCGAGACGATCCACACCCAGAATGAGCTTGCGTCCGCGAAGTGAGGCATGAAGACGCTGCACCTCTTCTGCCATGACGTTACGAACGGCCTGTTCGCCGAACTCGACCGGATCGATACCGATGGGGAAATGGGTGGCGCGGTTGGGCAGGTTATTCGCCTCGAAGCAGCCATCCATGTTGCGGGCGTCTTCCTCGGTCTGGACGCCAATCAGGTCATAGGCTGCCATCTCGCGCAGCATTTCCTCGGCGCAGGGCAGAACGCGCGTGACGCTCCAGGGCGGAAAGGGAATATGCAGAAAGAAACCGATCTTGGCCTTCACCCCCCGGCGGCGCAGTTTCGCGCCCAGCGGGAAGAGGTGGTAATCATGGATCCAGATCGTGTCATCATCGCGCAGAAGTGGAACAAGCTGGTCGGCGAAAAGTGCGTTGACCTCGCGATAGACCTGATAATCGATCCGTTTGTAATCGATGATCCCGATACGATAATGGCAGAGCGGCCACAGCAGGCCATTGGAGAATTTCTCGTAGAAATGCTCGTACTCGCTGCGCGTCAGGTCGATGGTGGCGTAAGTGCAGCTCTCATGCGTATCGAGCTTGGGCGTCTGTTCCTTGGACTGGCTCGTATGGCGGCCGGACCAGCCGAACCACAGGCTCTCTGTGCCACGTACGGCGTCTCGTACGCCAACGGCGAGCCCCCCGGCAGGCTGGCTGCGCTCTCGAGGGGCAGGAACACGGTTGGAAACGACAACGAGGCGACCCATCAGGCAGTCTCCACATAATGAGCGAGCCATGAACGGAACGCGTGAGCAGTCGGAAAATCGTCGGGGATGAGATAGCCCATTCCGCCAAGCGCCCTGGCAGCGCTGATGCCGTCCCGGTCGGTCACATCGTCACCGACAAAAAAGGGCACACGACCGGCAAAAGGAGGCTGAGCCATGAGAGCCTCAACGGCCTTGCCCTTGTGAATACCCGCCAGACGGATTTCCCACGCCATCTTGGAGGGATGGATTTCGAACACATCCTGTCCTGAGAGCCAGGTCTCGATGGCATGCCGGAATGGCTCTTCCGCCTCCGGGCAGGCGCGATAATGCAGCACCAGACCGGCTTTCTTGTGTTCGACGGAGGTGTCGGGGTGACGCCCTATCAGGGTATGAGCCTCATCGATCCAGTCGCGGGGAAGGGGCGCGGCGGTCACGGGCTCTTCCGCGCCATCCAGGCTGCGCCTCAGGGTCAGGCCGTGTTCGCCGGCGACCGCGGTGGGAATGCCTGGCAGGAAATGATCGATCTGCTCGATGGGGCGCCCGGTCACGATGGCCAGCGCCCCGCCACAAAGGTCCCGCAAACGCAGAAGCGTGTCGGTCAGGCCGGGTTCGAGTTTGACGGAGGCAGGTGTCGGCGCAATATCGACCAAAGTCCCGTCGAAATCGAGCAGGAATGCAGCGCGCTCCACAGGGGGCGCAACAGGGCCGGATGACAGCGAAGCCGTGGGAGAGGGGGTTGTCATGGTTCTGATAACTTCCTCATTGATACGCGGTTGCACCGAAATACAGGCACAGTCGTGTTATCGGATGGAAATCTGATCAGAATATGGTCGGAATGCCTGTTGCGTGATTTCTCAGTGATTATAGGGCTGCGGCGGGGGCAGTGCCTGAGAAGGGTCGCCGCCGGAAAGGGGGGCGAGTTGCATGGGGCCGCCTGTGTCTGCGGGGCTGCCAGATGCGGGCTGTCCCGTCGGGGTCTGTCCAATCGGGGGCTGTGCCGTCGAGCGTGTGCCGTAAGACGGGGTGACGGGCCGGGTCTGGCTCGATGCAGTGCCGGATGGTTGGGTCGGATAGCCGGGATCGCCGAGCGGCGTCAGACGCGTGGGGCCTCCGGCAGCGGCTCCTGCGCCGGGAGGAACAGCGGGAAGCGTGCCGGATTGGCTCTCGGTGCGGCCGGGTGATGCAGGCGTATGAGAGGGATCATCCAGATCCCCGGGCTGGTTATCGGCCCCTTCGGGCGTTGCATTGCTGAGAACCGGCACGACCGCCTGTGGCAGAGGAGCCAGAGCGGGGTCGGCTTTTGGTCCAGAGCATGAAACGATGGCGATATCGTAAAGCGCGCTCTTGTAGGTGGAGAGAGAGGGCTCTTCAGCCAGGATCCATCCCTGATAATGCGCGCCGGGGTCGGTGTCGTCGCTCGTAGAGATGAGGGCTGCGGCGTCGCGAGGCAGGGTTTCAGGCCGCTCGACACAGCGGGCTACGCCAAGATGCAGGCTGCGATACTGGGCCTGCCCGCCGACCGGCACGGTCATGGTCTCGACATGGGAGTCGGTGCGGTTCAGGACGCGGATCACGGCTTCACCCCGGCCCTGCCACAGATCGGCCGGATACATCACAGGCGGCGCGATCGCCTCTGCCGCAACGGCACAGGAAAGAGGGGAGAGGCCGAGCAGCAGGGCGCCCAGCGCGCAGGGAATGGAAAAAGCGCGCATCATGGTGTCAGCTCCTGCAGCGAGCCGATCATTTCGACAAGATGATGGCGCATGGAGTCAGGGGCCACGCCCATCAGCAGGGCGTCTTCGAACATGTCCTGAAGCGTCTGGCGCAGCTCGGCCTCGTTTTCGCGAAGCACTTTGAGCTTCTCGACACAGGCGATGGGCTCGCCATTGCGATCGGTCCAGCGCGTCAGGTCGCTCATGGGGTGGCGGCCTTGCGGCTCTTGTCCAGCGAGTCCGTGACCGAGAAGATGAACTTGCTCAGAAGCTGCTCAAGACTGATCGCACCCTGGGTCTGCGCTACGACTGCACCGGGGGTCAGGTTCTTTTCGTCGCCGCCCGGTGACAGGGCAATATACTTGCCGCCCAAAAGGCTGTCGGAGGTCACGATGGCAGCGCTGTCCGTAGGGAGCGCGATCCCGTCACGTACGGTGAACGTGACCTCTGCCCGGAAATTCTTCGGGTCCACTTTTTCGGAAGTGACATGACCGACCGTGATGCCTGCAAGACGGACATCGGACCCGACGGAGAGCCCGTCGATCTGACTGAACACGGCGCGCAGGGTATAGCCCTCGGCACCGCCATGACTGCGCCCCAGAACAGCAAGCGCAAGGAGGGCGGCGAGCGCCGCGAGAACCAGAAAACCGGTCGTCAGCTCGAGAATGTCGCGACGGGGTCGCGTGCCAGACAGCGCAGTCATGGGTTTTGGGTACTCACAGGCTTTGGCCCCGGACAGGATGAACCAGAACACATACTCAGTTTTCCGTCCTACAGGCTTCGTCTTCCATCGTCCATCACCCCGCCTGAAACGGGTGTGGGAATGTTATCCACCATATCCCCATTATGCGGACCATTATCCCCCGTGAGACGGTCGGAAACACCCTTTGCGCGCGTCGAGTCGATGCCTAGATTCAGGGTATGACAACGCTTCTCCAGTGGAACGGGGTGCGTATGCGCATTGCGCATGTCGCTGCCGATCCGGACGATCTCGCCCTGCGCACCGTAACCCTTCCTGCAAGCTGGGAAGACGAGGCGGCGATTGCGCTCCTGCAGCTCTCGGGGGCGACCGGTGCGCTGCGCCTGTCGACCGAGGCGGCACGGTGGCTCGATCGGCTGGGTAATCTTCCGGCTCTGCCGGGTGAAAGTGGCAAGGGGGGGAGCAAGCCCGTTCTGGTCCCGGCGCTGGCAGATGCCCTGCTTGCGCGCCGGATCGCTCCCATGGCGGCGCTTTGGCAAGGGCAGGTCGATCGCCGGGCCGGGTTCGTGCTCAATCTGGCGGCCTTTGTGCAGGAAGGCGATTTCGATGCCGAGGCCTTCGTTGCGCTGGTCAGGCTGGCCTGCGCGGCGCTGCGCCGTCTTCATGCCATCAATGGTCCCATGCTCAATGGCGAGTTGCCGCTTTTCGATGCTCCGGCAGCGACAACGCAGGAGCAGGAAAACCAGGGCGGTCCGGCGGGCACGCTTCTCCTGACCAATCTCGATAGCTGTCTGGCGCAGATGGGGCTGGATTACGACAGCGAGACAGGGCGCGACGCCGCCTGCTATCTCAGCTGGCTCGTAACCTCTCTTGCCCGGCAAGGTGCAGGACCTGTGCCATTGCCTCCCGTTTCCTGCCCCATTGCCGGGCTGGAAGTGACGGGGCGGCAGATACGCGACGAGATGGAAGACACTCTTCCCGATCTGCCCAACAGGGCGCTGGTCGAGACCGGTTTTTCCCTTCCCGGTCCCGTCGATGCGCTGCTGGGCGTCGAAGCCTGCGGTCTTGCGCCGATCTTCTCGCCTCTCCAGGCCGATGGAACCCTGCGTGCCAGTGCTCTGGCGCGACTGGCGCATCGCGGTCTGAGCCTGGAAGCAGCCCTGGCCTCTGCCGTTCTGGGCGAAAATCCCCTGCCCCAACCCGGACCGGACGCGCATCTGCTCATGCATCGCGCCCTGACCGGATTTGTGGACCGTATGCCGGCACGCCCCGATCCGGCCTCGCCCCTGCCACTGCGTGCGCGGCTCGAGCGTGGGGTGCGTCGTCCACTCCCCGCCCGCCACGGCGGTTTCACGCAGCGCAGCTCGATTGGTGGACACCGGCTCTATCTGAGGACCGGCGAGTACGAAGACGGCTCGCTGGGTGAGGTCTCGCTCACGCCGGGGCGCGAGAGCGCCATGGTGCGGGGGCTGCTCGAAAGTGTGGGCCAGGCGGTGACCATCGGTTTGCAGCATGGTGCGCCCCTGACTGCCTATGTGGAGCAGTTTGCCCATACGCGTTTCGGGCCCGCGGGTACGGTCGAGGGAGATCCGGTAGCGGCTTATGCCTCGTCCCTGCTTGATTATGCCTTCAGGGCGCTGTCTGATAGCTATCTGGGCAAGAGACTGCCCGATAGCGCTCCGGAAGATCCTCACGTGATCGAAGAGGATCCGATGCTGCCGCTGGACATTCCCGGTGATCTCCCTCCTCGCGAGCGCGGAAAGCTGCGCCTCGTCAGCTGAAGGGGATCGCCCTTCAGCAAGGAGGAAACCTGCCATGTCAGAAACACCGACAGACCGCCTGGCCGCCCTCGGCCTTTTCCTGCCAAAGGCCGCCGCGCCCGTGGCGACTTACGTGGCGGTTGCCCGCACGGGCTCGCTCCTGGTCGTTTCCGGGCAGTTGCCGCTCTCCGGCGGGACTCTCAAGGCCACAGGCAAGCTGGGTGAGGATGTCACGCCGGAGCTGGGGCGTGAATGCGCCGAGCTGTGTTTCCTGAACGTGGTGGCGCAGCTTCAGGCTGAGCTGGGTGATCTGGGCAGGGTCAAGCGCATCGTCCGGCTGGGCGGCTTTATTGCCTGCGTGCCCGATTTCACGCAGCATGCCACAGTGATGAATGGCGCTTCCGATCTGGCTGTGGCGATCTTCGGCGATGCCGGTCGTCATGCCCGCTCGACCATCGGCGTGCCTTCCCTGCCTCTCGATGCGCCGGTCGAGGTCGAGGCTCTGGTCGAGATCGCCTGACGAGCATCATTCCACACCCGGTGAGCGCATGGTCAAGCCGGGTGTTATCGACCGCTCTGCTCCACGGGATTTCCAGTCCCCAGCATGGCGCAGTCTGGTGAGTGGTCTGGGACTATTTTATCCGTCCGTGCAGATCAGGCGGTTGATCCGGGTGCAGGGACGAACCACATGCTGCGCATGACGGATTGGTCCCTGACGCTTCATGCTTCCATTACCGAAATTGGCGCCCCCGCCTGGGATCGCTGCGCAGGCGATGACAATCCGTTCCTCAGCCACGACTTCTTTCTTGTGCTTGAGGAGAGTGGCTCGGTCGGGGCCCGTACGGGCTGGCTGCCACGCTATGCCGCGCTTCATGACGGTCAGGCGCTGGTGGCTGTAGCACCCCTCTTTCTCAAGGGCCATTCCTACGGCGAATATGTGTTCGACCAGAGCTGGGCACGCGCCTATGAGCAGGCTGGAGGGCAATACTATCCGAAGCTCCAGATAGCCGTGCCTTTCTCGCCGGTCAGCGGGTCGCGATTGCTTATCGATCCGGAGCGAGGCGATACCGACAGGCTCAGAAGTGTTTTCGGAGATGCGCTGCGCCAGGCCTGCGATGAACTCGGCCTGTCTTCCATCCACATGAGTTTCTGTACCCGGGAGGAGCAGGAAGCGCTCGCCGGACATGGCTGGATGCCGCGTATCGGGCTGCAATATCACTGGCATAATCAGGGCTACGCGAATTTCGAGCAGTTTCTCGACACGCTGGCGTCACGCAAGCGCAAGGCCATACGGCGGGAAAGGCGTGACGCTCAGGGCTGCGGTCTGGAATTCAGGGTGCTGCGCGGGGCCGAAATCAGCACGTTTGACTGGGACCGCTTCTACGATTTCTATCAGGCGACGATCGACCGGAAATGGGGGCAGGCTTATCTGACACGCGCCTTTTTCACCGGGCTTTCGACGAGGCTGGGTGATCGCGTAGTGCTGATGCAGGCGCTCCATGAGGGCGCACCTGTCGCGGCGGCGCTCAATCTGATGGGGCGCGAAACGCTCTATGGGCGCAACTGGGGCTGCGAGGGGGACTGGCCATTCCTGCATTTCGAGCTTTGCTATTATCAGGCCATTGACTTTGCCATCGCCCAGGGGTTGTCGCGTGTGGAGGCTGGGGCGCAGGGGGAGCACAAGATCCAGCGCGGCTATCTGCCGAGCCTCACCTATTCGGCGCATTTCATCCGTGATCCTGCCCTTGCAAGGGCAGTGGAGCCCTATCTCGTCCATGAGCGCACGGCCATTCTCGAAGAGAAGGACGCGCTGGCAGAACTCTCGCCCTATCGTCATGAAAATAGTTGTTGAGAACGACTCTCACTATCATATAGGCTGACCCTGTCGTCATCGTGCGGGGCTTGCCCTGTAGGCTGACGCGTCTCTCCGGGGGGCCTGTCGGATCCCGGATCGCTGTTTTCAGGTGCCCGATCCTGCCCCTCCTGGTGGCAGAGGGCGCCATCGTGAGGGGTCAGACCACATGATCAGATATCTGTCGACCGGCGCTGCCGATCTCGCTCGCCTTCTTGCCCAAAGCCATGCGACCCAGCCGTCGCCCATCTGGGCCGAGGCACAAAGCTTTTTCGGGTTCGACACGTCCGAACGTCCCGAGGCCCAGGCTCTTGCATCGACTGCCCTGTGGGGCGAGACGGGCGAGGGGATGGCGCGCTAGACGCGCCATTCTTCCCGGCCATGTTTGCGCACGGGCAAGGCGCCCGAAAAACGCGCCCGTGCAGGGTATGAAGGGTCTCGCCGATCAGGGGTGGGCAGGCTCTGGTGGAGTCAGCGTCATCGCACTGCGATCGGGAACCGGCAGACCCTGATCGGGGTCGAGCACGACCGATTTGACGGGTCCATGCTCAGGAAAGCTCAGGCTCAGACGATCATGGAGCGCCCAGGCTTCAGTTGGAATGACGCGCTCCGCCTTGGTGCCGTCCTGCCATGTCACACGCAGCACAACAGGCAGGAGCAGCTTGCCTTCATTGCGTACTCCGATCGCGATGGTATTGCCTGCGCCTGTCCCGGCGGCCGTTGAAGCTGGCTGACCCTGTTCAGGCTTTGGGGCGCTATGGGTCATGCCGTCCAGACGGTATTGGGGCCACCAGTTCTCGAAATACCAGCCGCGCCAGAACCATGTCAGATCCTCGCCTGCCTCGCTGGACATGAAGCGGAAGAAATCGGACGGGGTAGGATGCTTGAAGGCCCAGGCCCGGATATAGGCGCGAAAGGCCGCGTCGAAGCGATCAGGCCCGAGAATTTTTTCCCGAAGCAGCATGAGCCCGTAGGCGCCTTTGAAATAGGTCACCTTGTGACGATATTTCTCGGGTACGAGTTCCGAGGGCATCATCAGGCTCGGGGCATCGGCGGCGGTGAGCACCGGGACGATATCCTTTGCCGGGTCACCGGTCTCGGGGGCGAATTCGGCGTCCTTCTTGGGGGCATATTCCCCGTGGTTGAAATGCTGCGAGGCGTAGGCGTCGATGAAGGTATTGAACCCCTCATCCATGAAGGCGTGACGACGCTCATTGCTCCCCACGATCATGGGGAACCACCCATGACCGAGTTCGTGGGTAGTGATCCAGAACAGCATGTCGTTCTTGTCCTGCCATCCGTCGAAGACAATGCCAGGATATTCCATGCCCGCCCCATGGCCGCCGAGATTGACGGCGTTCGGCCAAGGATAAGGGTACCATTGCGACGAGAAATACTCGATGGCGTGTTTCACATACTCGGTGGAGCGGTCCCAGGCCTGCGGGCCAGCACCCTCACGCGGATAGACCGACATGGCCAGACGTGGCTGGGGCTTTTGGCCCTTGGCGGCGGGCAGAGCAGGCAGATCGAGCCTGGCCGCATCCCAGACGAAAACCGGCGAGGCCGCAAAAGCGACATCGCGCGTGTTTTCCATATGAAAGCGCCATGTCTTTTCACCCGAGCGCGCCAGATGGCTGGCCGGATCGAGCACGTCTTCAGGGGTCCGGATGAGAACACGCTTGTCGCTTCTGGAGGCCTCGGCAAGGCGAGCACGTTCTGTCGCACTCAGCACATCCTGAGGGTTGACGAGAGCGCCTGAGCCCACGACCGTGAAATTCCAGGGGACGGTCACGGCGTAATCGGTCGTACCGTATTCCAGATAGAATTCCTGGCCCAGATACGGCAGCGTGTCCCAGCCGCGCAGATCGTCATAAACGCTCATGCGCGGATACCATTGGGCAATCTCGTAGATCTTGCCGTCCTTGACCGGCGTTACCGCCGTACGGCCTCCCCATAGCCCCGGGATCTGATGATGCCAGGTGACATGCAGTTTCAGCCCATGGCCGGATCCGGCAAGGGGGGAAGGAAGACTGACCTGCATACGGGTATCGTCGATACGGAAGGGCACAGGATGCTCCTTGCCGCCTTCTTCGAGGGTCACGCGCTCGATTACGAAGCCCTCCGAACTGGCCGGGTGCCAGTCGGGATAGGCGATCCAGGAGCGGGAATCCTTGCGGTACATGTTCTGGTCGAGCTGGAGCCAGAGCACATCCAGCGCATCGGGGCTGTTATTCGTATAGGTGATGGTTTCGGTGCCGCTCAGTACCGCCTTGTCCGGGTCGATGCGGGACTCGATGCGGTAATCAGCGCGATTCTGCCAATAGGCGGGGCCGGGGCGACCCGAACCGCTGCGCCAGATATTGGCGGCGTCAGGCAGAACAAGCGTGTCGAAAACGGGTCTCATGGCAAGGGGCATCGACTGGCTGGGTGCCGGTCGCGCTGCAAAAGCCGGCGTCAGACATAACGCCAGGCCGAGAAAAGGGAAAAACGAACGCATGGGCAGGCGGCCTCAGAGACAGAAGGAAAAAATACTTCTGTCAATCGTTTCATTTTCGATCCCATTACACAAGCCGCTTTTCCGCTGCCAGGCGTCCACAGCATGAACACGAGGCTCACATCTTGATTCATGCGCAGGAAGAGCACGCCAAGGCGGGAGAGAGAAAAGGGCGATGTTGGGGTGCGATCCCGAACCATGCATCGGTTCCGGAATCACAAGGTAGACCATAACGGGAAAAGGTCTTGGCCCGACTATCTCTGGGCGATGGGAGGCCCGTTTCGCATTGGCGAAACGGGGGCTCAGTCAGACGGCTTGCCAGTGCGGCGTCTGATGCTTGTAGGGGGTATCGAATTCCTCGATCAGTCGGCTGAACACATGATGATCGTGAATGCTGGTCGGGGCCAGGGGAGAAATTCCCGAGACATCGCGATGGATCAGACGATTGAGCGCACGATTGAACACGCCCGGTCCGGTCTTGTAGGCGATGAAAAGACCGGGATGGATATAGCAGTTGCGATAGATATTGAGCAGGCATTCGCTCAGCAGCGGGCTCTGTGGCACCGATCCGAAGAAATCGTTATGGACCACGTTATTATGGGTCAGGAACAGGACATTCTGTTCATGACGGTCCAGAATGAAGTCAATCGCCTGCTGGTCACGGATCTGGATATCGGCATCGAGCCACCAGCCGCCGAGCGCCTGGATCACATGTACACGCAGAATATCGGCGGCTTCGGCGGGATGACGGGCACCGAGGAAGAGCGAGCGCGCCTCGACACCGTAAACATCATAAAGCCACTGCTCAGCCTCAGGCTTATCGAAAATCTTGACGTCCAGACCCGAGATCTGGCGGTGATAATCGAAGTTCCGGCGGATCTCCTCGGGGGGATTCTTGTCCCAGTAAAGGAACAGCTTGTTCGGAATCACCCGATGATCGGCCGACCCCTTGGTGAACGGGAAATGGGCCTGCAGAGCGAAGCCGAGATACAGGGAGTCGATTTCCTCGCCTGTGTGGAATTCCTCGAAAGCATTCGCCGTCAGACGCATCGCCCCTGTGGGGTCGCCCTGACGCCAGGCCTTGTGAACGCTCTCGATGAAATTGGCATGAGGAATGCACAGGGCGCGCAGCTCGTCGACTTCATGCGCGGGCAGTTCCTGACCGGCCTTCATCAGACAGAGAAGGCGTGCCTGCAACAGGGACTGAGCCAGTGGATATTCGCCATGGCTCTTGGAATGCAGATCGAAGGCGACGCGATAGAAGCGCGAGGCCTCCTGAACGCGAAAGCTCGTATGCATGATGTTCGCCAGGGTGAAGGCATGCATGACCGTCTTGCAGCCATTCTGGCGATAGAACTCGATTGCCTGCCCGTCATGGGCGAAATCCTGCTCGGTGAGCGTGTCGAGTCCGGAGAGCGTATCTGCAGCGGCAGGCGACGGAGCAGCCTCATCCTGACGAGGTGTCTCGTCGGACCTGAGTTCATCCCATGCGTCGATATCTGCCGATGCAGGGTCTGATCCAGGATTATTGCTGTCCATGGCCCTTGAATTCCCGCTTCTGTGACAACTGCTTTGGCAACCTATCTCACATCTGTATCCACATGTCCATTCATAGATAGCGGTTAGTAAAGGGATATATTATCATTTTATTTCTGCTTTCATAATATATGTGTTTATAGATCTTGAGGAAATATTTGGAAATAGATAAAGCCACTGATTGCGACAGGTGGTCGACGATATCGGGATACTGTAGCAAATAGTCACCTTTCCGTCGGTTTCGCAGTCGAACAGCTTGGCGATTCTACATATTGTGGATATCGGCCAAGAAAAAACCGGCGAGCGATCTCCTTTCGACTGCAGTCTGGATAGGTTTGCAGTTCCCCATGACAGAGGATGGTCGAGGCATATGGGGCAGCCCCGATCGGGATCGGCCCTATGGGCAAGTCTGTCCGGATCGCGTAATTGTCAGGGACATGATCTCTTTGCGGCAACGACACGGGTTTGGTCTGGCCTTCTGGCTGATGACCGTGCTTGCCCTCATGGTCCGTCTTGGCGGTTCGGCGCCCATCACTGGCCTCTCTTCCGACGAGGCGCTGGACAGCCTCGCTGCCCTGTCAATCCTCTGCGAGACATCCTCTCCCTCTGCGCCGGATGACCGGCATCATGGAACGGGTCTCACCGATAGTGGCATTGTGCTGGCCGCGGCCTCGGACATGCAGAATCTTTTCCTGATCCGCCCCCCTCTGCCAACCGGAGTCACGCAGCATCCGTTGCGGGCCTGTTTCTGGTGTTTCCCGCCCGTGCGGGGGCCTCCCGCCTCTGCCCGTGACAGCAACGCCCCCCGGGGACCCCCCTTCATCGCCTGACCCGTCTCGCTCCATGAGTTCCTGCGTCACCAGAGCGTGACAGCGGATTCATGGCCCTGTTCCCCGTCAGGTCGATTTCTCATGACATCCTTTTTCTGCATCGCGCGGCTCTGCGGTCGCGCGCTTCCTGCCCTTGTCAGTATGGGCAGTCTGCAAGCTGTTGCCGCCGAAGCCCCGGCCCCAGCTTTTCCTCACCCGGCGCGTGCATCCCATGCCTCGCCGTCACGTCCCAAGCGCAAGGCGCATCCTGTCGAGTCCATTCTGGTGAAGGGCCAGGCACGCGGCCCCGTGACTCTCTCGCCCGTGGGCCAGACCACGTACAGCGCCGAGCGCAAGGATTTTGCCAACCATGTCGCCCAGAGCGTGGCTGACATGCTGGTTACCGTGCCGGGAGCGAGTTTCCTTCAGGGAAACGGTCCGCGCGATACCGTTGTTTCGATACGGGGATCAGGAGCGCGTCAATCCTACGGATTGCGCAATTTGCAGGTGTCCGAGGACGGCTTTCCCGTCACCCAGCCCGATGGCACGGCGCGCGCCGATCTGATCGACCCTCATGCCTATGAAGGGGTCGATGTGTTTCAGGGCCCGGCGTCCACGCTCTATGGCAATTACGCCATCAATGGTGCGATCAACTTCCGGACACGCAGCGGCGCGTCGATTCACGGGCTGGAACTCGGCTCGGATTTCGGCAGCTTCGGCATGTTCAACAATTACATGACGCTGGGTGCAGGCAATCGCGCCTATGATTTCATGCTCTTCGCCAGCGATGTACGCAGCGATGGATTTATCGCCAACAGCCAGTATGCGACCTCGACCGAGAACATGCGCCTGCGTGTGTCTCTTTCGCCCAAGGACCGTCTCGTTCTGAAGTTCATCAATAACGTGACCGATGCCTTTCTTCCGCTGAGGCTGTCGCTCAACCAGTATCGCCTCAACCCCTATCAGCAAGGCTGTGCCACAGCTGCCGGTGCTGCCGCCGGATGCGGTACGGTATCGCTCTTTCGCAACGGGGCCTATGGTGCGCAGACCGCCGTGACACCCCAGCAGGCCAATCTGGGCCGCTTCGACCGGCGCAGTATTGTCGGGCTGCGCTGGGAGCACGATTTCACGCCGCGCATGGTCTGGCGTACCCAGTTCACCTATGATCAGCGCCATGTCGAGCAGCCAACCTCGACGACGGCCTTCGTCGGGCCATTCAACTCCTATAATGTCCAGACCGACCTGACGCGCCATGACGCGTTGGGCACAACGCCCCTCACCAGCTTCGTCGGGGCCAATTTTGACTACATGGATTACGGCTATCAGGTTTACGCCCTGCTGCCGCAGGCGGGGGCCACACGGGGGAGTGAGACATCGACCTCTTATGGCCATCAGTGGAATATCGGCCTGCGCTTCGAAGAGGACTGGCAGTTTGCGCCGCGATGGCACGCGGTGATCGGGCTGGGCGGCACGCAATCCGATATCGGGGCGGTTCAGACGGTCTACAGCCGGAGCGCCGCCGTCACGCGAGCGCAGGATATCACGGCCAATCGGCGCTTTTTCAATCTCGCCCCTGAGGCTTCTGTCGTCTTCACGCCCGACAAGGCCTGGACCTGGCATGCGCGGCTGGGCACGGCCTATGCCACGCCGGGCTATTCCAGTTTCTTCGTCACGCCCCAGGGTAATTACGGCAATAACACCCAACTCAAGAGCCAGAGCAGTCTTGGCGTCGATCTTGGAACAGAATGGCACCCTTCGGCGTCAGTCAATGTGCAGGCCACCGGATTTTACGAATTCTACAGAAACGAGCTGGTCAGCCAGTCGGCTGGGGTGAATACCCAGGCGGGCAGCTACACCTTCAACGCGCCCGCCTCGCAGCATCGTGGCGTGGAACTCGCCGCCACATGGCAAGCCCTCCCGCGAACCTTGCCCGGGGCGAAGCTGCGTCTGTCCTATACCTATGACAACCAGATCTACACGACGTACACCGAGATCCTGTCGAACAGCACGATGTCTCGCAGCTTCTCGCGCAAGGGCAATCTGATCCCCGGGGTCATGCCGCATTTTCTGAATGCGCGCGTGCTTTATGACCAACCCTCAGGGCTATTCGAGGGACTGGGCGGATTTGCCGAGGTCACATGGCGCAGCGCCTTCTTCATCGACAACGCCAATCTGCTCAAGATCCCCGGATACGGTCTGCTTAATCTGGAGGTACATTACGACCCGCCCGCAAGGCTGGGTTGGGTGCATCGCCTGCACAGCTATATCGAGGTGCAGAATGTCGCAGACAGCGTCTATGCCGCAGGGGCGACAACCATCAGCGACACCCTTCTGGCCAATGGTCAGCAGGCAGGCGCCTCGGTATTGGCCGCAAAGACGGGCTCGATCTACGCGGGCAGCCCACGTGCCTTTTTCGGTGGCGTGCGGGTGAAGTTCTGAGGGATGGCCATGACACAGAATTCGCGCTCTCCTCGCTCCGCCCTTTCTCGTCCGGTCTGGCCCGATCGGGCCATGCTGTGGCGCTGGCATTTCTTCGCCGGGCTCTTCTGCCTTCCTTTCGTCATCATGCTTTGCGTGACCGGTTCGCTCTATCTGTTCAAACCGCAGATCGAGACATGGCTCGACCGCGACATCGATCGCGCTGTTGCGGAGGGGACACCACGCAGTGTGAGCGCCCAGCGCGATGCAGCGCTTGCCGCTGTACCCGGCGGGCATTTTCTTGCGCTGGAAATGCCCACTAGGGCGCGACAGGCCACGCGTGTCCTGGTGGAGCATGGGGCAGATGTCGCACGAGTGTATATCGACCCCGTCTCGCTCAGGGTTCTGGCCCAGCGCGACGAGCAGACACGTTTCGAACGGCTGGTGTTCCGGCTGCACGGGCAATTGCTGATCGGCAACTGGGGCTCTGTGATCATGGAAATGGTGGCCTCGTGGACCCTGGTGCTGATCGTGACCGGGCTGCTGCTCTGGTGGCCGCGACGCACGGGTATTGGGGGCACAGTCCTGCCAAGGCTCGGCGCAAAAGGTCGTGTGTTCTGGCGCGATCTCCATGCTGTAGGGGGAGTATGGATCTCGCTCGTTCTTGTGCTGTTTCTGGTGTCAGGTCTGCCCTGGTCCTTCGTCTGGGGTTCGGCCTTCTCAGCGGTCGAAAGCCGCATAGGCAGGCTGGTATCCGTTCAGGACTGGGAGATCGGGGCGGTTCCTATCGCCGCAACGATTTCGGGCCATGCCACAATGCCCGGCATGTCAGACTCCGAGATGGCGGGCATGAGCATGGACAGCAGGTCTGAGGCGACAACGGCTCAACCAGCGATCCCTCCCGAGGGACTGGACGCTGTCTATGAAACAGCGCGCCGGCTTGCTTTCCCCGCGCCTGCGCTCATCACGCCGCCCGCAACGGCCGGTGCCCCATGGCGCCTACGCTCCGATGCCCAGAACCGTCCGAAGCGGATCGAGGCCAGCGTGACGGCGCAGGGACAGGTCACCCACATCACCCGTTTTGCCGATAAGGGTCTGTCCGACCGGTTGATCGGCTATGGTGTCGCCTTTCATGAGGGGCATCTGTTCGGGGTTCTGAATCTCCTCCTGAACCTGATTGTCGCGCTCTTATTGACCCTTGCCTCGATAGCGGCACTCATCCTGTGGCTCAGGCGTCGTCGGCCCGGACATCTCGATGCCCCCCGCGCCTCGCCACGCCGTATTGGCTGGGGCGCGCTGGCCGTCATGGGCCTTATGGGCGTGCTTCTGCCGGAGCTTGGGGTGTCGCTTCTCCTCCTCGCGCTGGCGAACCGGTTTCTCAGCGGGCGGTTTTCAGCGCTTCGCTAGATAGGGGGTGAGCGCGCGCGCCACGGCGGCGGGGCTGGAATCGGCTGGAAGAATGGCCTGAAGGTGGTTCTGGCCATCCATCAGATAGAGTACGGAGGAATGGTCGATCCGGTAATCGCCTTTCCTTCCATCACCCATATCATGGTTTGCCATCGCGTCCATGGTCACATGGGACGTCACATGAAATGCCCGTGCAACGGCGTCGATCTGTGCGACCGTACCGGTCAGGCCGATGATCTCGGGAGAAAAGCGTCGCGTGTACAGACCGACATCCTCAGGCCGATCCCGTTCCGGGTCGAGCGTGATGAAAAGCGGGACGGGACGCTGCATCCCGGGGGGAAGCAAGGTGTAGGCCTGAGCCACTGTTGCGAGCGTCAGCGGGCAGACATCAAGGCAATGGGTGTAGCCGAAATAGATGAGCGTCTGCCGACCCGCGAAGCGCGTCTGGGTCGTCGGGTGGCTCGTGCTGTCGATCAGGGCGTAGGGGCCGCCGACCGGTGTCTGATGCCGATGGGCCAGTAGTGTCTGCAACCCGACAGCGCCCGCGAACAGGCTGGCAATGACAAGCGTTGGCACAGCCCAGAGGCGGAACGCAGCGCGTCGCGATGTTGATTGTCTCGATCGGGTGGGTCTGGCGGCGGAGCGGTTTCGGGCCATACGCGTCTCCCTCGTGGAGGAGGCGGGGCTCTGCCCCGCTCCCCGGAAAGGGGCAAGCCCCTTTCATCCCTGCAAGAGGGTTTCCAGAGGAGTATGCCCCTCTGGCGGTTTGCAGGGATGAACCCTGCGCCCCCTGGGATTTAGTAGCGGTATTCTTCGTGCTTGAACGGACCGGCAACCGGCACACCGATATAATCGGCCTGCTTCGTGCTCATCTTGCTCAGCTCGGCGCCGACCTTGGCGAGATGCAGCGCAGCAACCTTCTCGTCCAGCTTCTTCGGCAGGGTGTAAACCTTGGTTTCATACTGGCCCGGCTTGGCCGTCCAGAGTTCGATCTGCGCCAGGGTCTGATTGGTGAAGGACGCCGACATCACGAAGGAGGGGTGACCCGTCGCGTTGCCAAGATTCACGAGGCGGCCTTCAGACAGCAGGATGATGCGCTTGCCGTCGGGGAACTCGATCTCGTCCACCTGCGGCTTGACGTTGTCCCACTTGTAGTTACGCAGCGCCTCGACCTGAATTTCGCTGTCGAAATGCCCGATATTGCACACGATGGCGCGGTGCTTCATCTCGCGCATATGCTCGACGGTGATGATGTCGACATTGCCCGTGCAGGTCACGAAGATATCGCCACGCGGTGCAGCGGCTTCCATCGTCACGACCTCATAGCCTTCCATTGCGGCCTGCAGGGCGCAGATCGGATCGACTTCGGTCACGAGCACGCGGCAGCCTGCATTGCGCAGCGAGGCGGCAGAGCCCTTGCCCACGTCGCCATAACCGGCGACCACGGCAACCTTGCCAGCCATCATGACGTCGGTGCCACGGCGGATGGCGTCCACCAGGCTCTCACGGCAGCCATAGAGATTGTCGAATTTCGACTTGGTGACGCTGTCATTCACGTTGATGGCCGGAACCCTCAGCGTGCCCTTCTTTGCCATTTCCCACAGACGATGCACGCCCGTGGTCGTCTCTTCGGACAGGCCGCGTACGTCGTTCAGCATCTCGGGGTACTTGTCGTGCATGAGCACGGTCAGGTCGCCGCCGTCATCGAGGATCATGTTCGGTGTCCAGCCATCGGGACCCTTGATGGTCTGCTCGATGCACCACCAGAATTCTTCCTCGCTCAGACCCTTCCAGGCGAAAACCGGCACGCCGGTCGCGGCGATGGCGGCAGCGGCCTGGTCCTGGGTCGAGAAGATGTTGCAGGACGACCAGCGCACGGTCGCGCCCAGAGCCGTCAGCGTCTCGATCAGCACGGCGGTCTGGATGGTCATGTGTAGACAGCCCGCAATGCGCGCGCCCTTGAGCGGCTGGCTGGCGCCATATTCCTCGCGGAGCGCCATCAGGCCGGGCATTTCGCCCTCGGCAATGGAGATTTCCTTGCGGCCCCATTCGGCCAGGGCGATGTCGCGCACCTTGTAATCGGTCATTCTGAAACCCTTGTTTCTCTGGTGAGGGGCATTTGTATAGAGCGAGTTCCGGCTTTGGGCCAGCGCGCATGAAAAAGGCGCCCGACCCCAATCGGGGTGGACGCCTCTCTGTGCCCCTGAGAGCGGGGCTTCAGGGATCAGACTGTTACTGCTGAGCCGATTTGTCGGACATCTTCATGCCCTTCATGCTGTGCTTGTGCTTCGATGCTTTCTCGTGCTGCGGCGAGGAGATCGGCATTTTTTCAGAGGTCTGACCGGTGGGCGTTGCTGTGCCTGTGGGCGCACTCGGCGTCTTGGGGTCGGGCTGTTCGTTCATCTGGTTCTTGAACGTCTTGTTCTGCTCGGTGGGGTTATGGATCTGGGTCGACTGGTTCTTGAGCGTCTCTGCCTTCTGGGCGGAGGGGGCCTGCTCGCTATCGGTGGCGGTCGTCGCCTGCGCGAAAGCGGGGCCCGAGACCAGAGCGGGGGCGGCCAGAAGGGCGGATGCGGTCAGAACGGCTTTGAATGCGTGTTTCATGACAGGCTCCTGTCGAAAAACGGGGTAACGATGTCAGGCTTGGTTTTTCGTTTTGCGGGACATCTTGATGAACTGGTAACAAACCGGCGGCGTTCCGGTTTCCTTGCCGCTATATTAAGCTTTGAAACCGGTTGCCTGGGCCCGTCACCCATGCGAGACAGCGAGCAGCGTTCGCTCAGAACAGAGATTTCCTCAGGATGGAGGATGGCATGTCCAATACACGCTCACAGATGCCGTTCTCCGTCGTTGCCGGTCAGGATATGAAGCCTTCCGGTGCCCTGCCCCACGGTATTGCCAACGGGCTGGTCTGGGCCATCCGGGCGCGGCCGGGTGAAGACCCCTCACCGCTCGAACCGCATGAGATCGAGAGCCTGCTCAACGACCGCACGCCTCCTTCGAATTATCCCAAGCCTTCGGAAAGCTGGGCCTGGCTGCATTTCGACACGGTGCATAGCTCGGCGCGCCAGCACGTCGCCACCCTGCCCTGCCTGCCCGAGGATGTCAGCGCCATGCTGGCCGAAACCGAATATGGCGTGATGCTGGAGGCCCTGCCGGGTCTGGTCTGGGGGGCGCTCCCCGCTTTTGACGATGCCGTGTCTGAAGAAGATCGCGATATCTGCGCTTGGCGTTTCGCCATGCGGCCCGATCTGCTTATCACGACGCGCCGTAACCCCATTCCCGTTCTGGGCGCTGCGTTTCGCACCCTGCGCGCTGATTCCATTCCCCGCAGCCCCGCCGGGGTGATCGACCGTGCCCTGCGCGAATTTACCGGCAGTGTGCGCCGCCAGATTGGCAAGCTCGACGACGAGCTCGACCGTGCGGAAGATGCCCTTTTGCTGATCGAGCGACGCACTGATCTGGGGCATCTTGGCGGTATCGTGGGCAAGGGCCGACGTCGTGCGACCGAATTGCGTCGCGTGGTGACCCCTATCGACCGTGTTTTGCGCGACGAGGATCTGGAATTGCCAGAATGGGCCGAGGACGAGTTGCGCGACCGCACCGAGCGACAGGTCCATGCTGCGCTCGACGACATGATCGCTCTTCTGGATCGCGCCCGCTCCCTTCAGGACGAGCTCGGCTCGTCTCAGGCCGAAGAAACCAACCGACGCCTCTACATCCTGACGGCTGCCACCATTCTCATGTTCCCGGCCACTCTGGTGACCGGGTTCTTCGGCATGAACACGGGCGGGATGTATCTGGCGAGCGGCGCCTACGGTACGCTTGAAGCCGGCGCAGTGTGCTTTATCGCCATGATCCTGACCTGGGTATTTCTGAAACTCGCCCGCTTGCTCTGAGAGGTATACGGGGCTCTGCCCCGATCCCCGGAAAGGGGCGCGCCCCGTTCATTCCTTTTACACAAACCGATTTCCGAAGGGCGACTGTTCCTGGGTGAGAGATGGAGCGGAGCTTCGTAGAAGAAGGCTTTGACGACGTGGAGCCTTTGTTGCGGGGCTCTGCCCCGCCCCCCGGAAAGGAGCAAGCCCCTTTCATCCCGCTTCTATTAAGCAGGTTTCCAAAGGACGACCGTCCTTTGGTGGGGAATGGGGCAAAGCCCC
Source organism: Asaia krungthepensis NRIC 0535 (assembly GCF_025995175.1). Lineage (GTDB taxonomy): Bacteria > Pseudomonadota > Alphaproteobacteria > Acetobacterales > Acetobacteraceae > Asaia > Asaia krungthepensis. The sequence continues at coordinate 87,942 of NZ_BAPV01000020.1, read as the reverse complement.
ATTAGGAAAGGTTCGACTTGGTAACGCTCGCACGCGAGACTTCGCTCGTCATTCCCTATAAAAAAGAAAGAATACCTTTCTTTCATTTCTGTTTTTGTGAACGATAAAGAACCGTAATGGTCTTTCAGCGGCGAGCCACTTCGGTGCCGCACCACGCTGAAGGAAACTCACCATGAATGCTCTTTTCCTGCGCGATGCGGCCTTGTTCGGCGCACGCTTTGGCCTCTCGCTTCTGTTTCTCGTCATGGGCTGGGGCAAGGTTTCCGATTTTGCCGGAGCCGTCGCCTATATGGTCCAGTCAGGCGCGCCTTTCCCGGCACTGTCAGCTCTGGCAGCCACGATCATCGAACTTGGGGCGGGGCTGGCCCTGGTGCTTGGTGTCATGACGGTGCCAGTGGCGCTTTTTCTGGCCGCCTATACGGTCGTCACGGGGCTGATCGGTCATCATTTCTGGACCTATGCACCGGGTACGGTGCGATACGACATGACGATCCATTTCTACAAAAATCTGTCGATTGCCGGTGGATTGCTGGCTTTGGCCGCAGCCGGTGCGGGGCGCTACGCCGTTCCGGTCAGACGCATCCTTCGCTGATTTTCCTCAAATTCTCCCTGCCATCAAAGAACAGGAGTTATTCAGATGTCCGTCTTCACCACGTCGGATCACGTCGAAATCTATTATAAGGATTGGGGTAAGGGTCGCCCTGTACTCATGAGCCATGGCTGGCCGCTCAGTGCCGATATGTGGGACGAGCAGATGATTGCGCTGGCCGAGGCGGGGTACCGGGTGATCGCCTTCGATCGCCGGGGGTTCGGCCGGTCGTCCCAGCCCTGGGAAGGGTACACATATGACCGGTTTGCCGATGATATCGCCGAACTGATCGCCCATCTCGATCTGAGCGATATCACGCTCGTCGGATTTTCGATGGGGGGTGGCGATATCAGCCGCTACGTGGCGCGCCATGGAACCACGCGGGTGCGAAGCCTTGCCTTGCTCGGGGCGGTCACGCCGGTTTTCATGCAGCGGGAGGACCATCCTTTCGGACCGGACAAGGCATTTTTCGACGGGCTGCGGGCGGCGCTTCTGGCAGACCGGGCGCAGGTGCTGGTTGATTTCGCCCCGGTCTTTTTCGGCAGAAACCATGGTCAGGCCGTATCCGATGGCGCGCTGGCGCAGTTTCTGCAGCTCGGGCTGATGGGAAGCGTGCGGGCCGAGATCGAAAGTGCGACCGCATTTGCGGAAACCGATTTCCGGCCTGACATGGCTGCCATCACCGTGCCCGCCCTGGTCATTCATGGGGATGACGATCAGGTTGTGCCGTTTGAGGGAACTGGCAGGCTTGCGGCAGAGATGCTGCCCGATGCACGGCTCAGGATCTACCCCGGGGCACCGCATGGTTTCACGGTAACTCATCAGGCGCAGCTGACAGCCGATCTGCTGGATTTTCTCAGGCTGTGATCGGTCCCTTGTCGTGAACTGTGCCGTCCAGGGTCAGTTTTCCATGGCCCAGGGGGCCTTGGCGAGTTCGGCGGCCAGATAATCGATCAGGACCTGTACCCGTTTCGGGCGCAGCGGGCTGGGAGGCATGACGAGATGCAGGCTGAGCGGTGTGATGCTCCACTCCGGCAGGACGATAGTCAGCTTGCCCGCCTGCACCTCACGCCAGATCATGAATTCCGGCTGTATGGCCAAACCCTGCCCGGCAATAAGCGCAGGATTATGGACCTCGGCATTGTCGCTCCACATTCTGATAGCGGGCTGCACAGTGTTTTCGCCAAGGAAGGGATGCGCAAAACGCCACGTATCCCGCAAGCTCCCGCCAGTATAGATCAGCGCCTGATGGCGGACGAGTTCGGCCGGATGAGACGGCGTTCCATGCCGTTCGAGATAAGACGGGGCCGCTACGAGGAACAGCCTCATGGTGCAGAGCCGACGTGACAGCATGGAGGAATCGTCCAGACTGGCGATACGAAGAGCCAGATCGAACCCCTCAGCCACGAGATCGACTTTTCGGTCGCTGAGCGCCAGATCGACAACGATCTCGGGATAGGTTTCGAAAAAGCGCGGCAGGATTGGTCCCAGATACCCCACACCGAAAGAGAGAGGCGCGCTGACCCGTACGCGCCCACGCGGCGTGGAGGCCTGCTCCACGGCTTCTTCCTCAACGGCCTCACCCTCATCCAGAATGCGTATGGCCCGCTCGAGCGCGACATGTCCGGCATCGGTCAGGGCAATCCGCCGCGATGTACGCGCAATGAGCGTCAGCCCCAGCCGCGCCTCAAGCCGGGTGATCGCTTTTGAAATCGTGGGATCAGACAGTCCGAGTTCACGCGCAGCACGCGAGAACGATCCCAACTGCGCCACACGCGCGAAAATGGCCCAGGCTTCCAGATCGGGGAGGCGTCTTTTCATGATGATCCGATAAAGGGGGCCAGAGCGCAGGCCAGGTCAAGCCTTGTCTCTGCTGATCGGATTCTCTTCCTGCTGTGACGCGACATTGCGGGGCGCTGCCCCGCCCCCCGGAAAGGGGCAAGCCCCTTTCATCCCGGTTTTTGATAAGCATTTGCAAGGGCATGCCATCCCGTGGCGGGACGCGAGACAGGATACGATGAAGCGGTTTTTGGCAAAGTGACGCCCCGTCTTTCTAGCGATCAGACGTTGCTACGTCGGATTTCGCTCAGGCGCTACAGAGTGGCCAACGGAACCTGCGGAGCGCCCCGTAAGCCGTCATGGCTTTCTTCGCGCAGGATGCGTTCCATGGGTGCCATGAGGCGATGGGCGGCGCTGTCACCATTGAAGATCGTGGCTTCGATGGCCGCGAGATCGAGGGTGAGGGGGTGTCACACCCTCCTCTCGCGCTTCATTCAAACGATCGAGGGCACTGGTGAACCATAGGACCGAAGCCCGGTGATCGTCTGCGGTCTCGCTGGTCATCGCGCTGCTTCCTGACCGGGGATGACACGCGACCTTATGCTCAGTCGCCCCCGCCGATATGATGTGTGCCACGGGCGCGGGCCAGGTCTTCCTGTTGCTGACGGGCGGCGTAGCGTGCGCGCTGGGTGTCGGTACGTTCAGTGGCACAGGCAGGGCACTGGACGCCCTCTACGTAGAGGGGAGAATGCTTGTCTTCCACCGAAACGGGGCGGCGGCAGGCATGGCACAGATCATAGGCTCCGGGTTCAAGCCCATGGCGCACGGTCACGCGCTGATCGAACACGAAGCATTCGCCCTCCCACAGGCTTTCCGCCTCTGGAACCTCTTCCAGATATTTCAGGATTCCACCCTTGAGGTGATAGACATCCTGTACGCCTTCCGAGAGCGCGAAAGCCGTGGATTTTTCGCAGCGTATGCCGCCAGTGCAAAACATGGCGATCCTGGGCGTGCGTCCTTCCGCCTCCAGTTCAGCGCGGCGGGCGCGGAACCAGTCGGGAAATTCGCGAAAGCTCTGGATATCGGGGTCGATAGCGCCTTTGAAGGTGCCGACAGCGACTTCGTAATCATTGCGCGTGTCGATCAGGATCGTATCCGGGTCGGCAATCAGGGCGTTCCAGTCCATGGCCGAGACATAGCGCCCGACACCGGCAAGGGGGTCGATATCCGGCTGGCCCATGGTCACGATCTCCCGCTTGAGGCGAACCTTCATACGGTTGAACGGCATGGCCTCCGCACGGGAGAGTTTCCATTCGAGCGCGTCGCAGCCGGGCAGGGCGCGGATATGGGCGATGATGGCGGTAATGGCCTCGTCGCTGCCCGCGATCGTGCCATTGATTCCCTCGCGTGCCAGAAGCAGCGTGCCCCTGATCCCCAGAGTCTGACAGGTATCGAGCAAAGGCGCGCGAATGGCGTCAGGATCGGCAAAAGGGGTGAAGCGATACAGGGCGGCAATGCAGATGGGGAGCTGCGACATGGTGACTATTCCCAGAGTCTGACCGGTTTTCGGGTTCCATAGCGCAGGAGCGCTGCCGCTGGCCATCGCGAACAGGCGAGTGGCCCCCAGTCAGACAAGGTGAAACGGGGTCTATGACGAGAAATAACACATCATGACGTGCCCTTGATGATGATTGACCAGAAATTGATGGGCCCGACAGGGCGCTGCGAGGAATTATGTTGAAGCATGATTTTTTCCTTGCACGCGGTCCTGAACAGGCATCAAAGCGGCGTGGTGATCGCCAGCCGAACAGAGGGCCGGATGATCGTGCGGAGACTTCAGTAAATGGCGACAAGTTCGGCGACGGTCTTCACGGGAGGCGACTGGTCTGCTGTCGATAGAGGCGGAGTGACCTGGTATGTGAGCGGGTCTGTCTCGGCGACAGGTGCCGTGGTGTTGTCGAACATTGGCACGCTCACAATTTCCAAGGGTGCGGTCGTTTCAGGGGCAACGCTGTCTGGGGGCATTCCAACGGTTTCGGTGCTCAATGGCGGTGCCATGGTCTCCTCGACCGAGATCAACGGTTATCTGCGCGTCGCCAGTGGCGGGGTCGTCTCAGGCAATACGCTCAATTCGGATGAGGTCACGCTTTCAGCCGGGGCGAGCTCGGTCAACGACGTGTTCATGAATTACGGCCCCTCGGCGGATGGCAACGCCTTTCTGTATGTTTCGTCGGGAGCCTCCTTGCTGGGAGCCACGATGACGAGCGGCGCGACTGCCGGGCTGAGTGCCTATGTCTCGTCGGGAGCCACCGTGTCGGGTCTGACCCTCAGTTCGGGGGCAGCCGCCTATGTGGCATCCGGGTCGGTAGCGGCCGACATCAATGGCGGGGCTGGCAGCTACCTGTCCATGGCGACGGCCTATGGAAGCGGGAGTGCCAATATCGTCCTGCCGCCTGCATCGCCTGTTGTCCTGACAGGGGGAACCTGGACGGCGAAGCTGATCGGCACCAAAACCTATTATGTGAGCGGCAGTGTCTCTGCGACGGGAGCTGTGATCCTGTCGGGTATTGCCACCCTGACGGTTTCCAGCGGCGCTGTCGTGTCGGGTGCAATCATAAGCGGCAGTGTGGCCACCGTGTCTGTCATGAGTGGCGGAACGATGGAAAATTCGCTGGTCCTGAATGGCTATGTCTCCGCGGCGGGAGGCGCCACATTATCGGCGAATGTACTGAACTCGGATATCGTCTATCTGTATTCGGGCGCACGCTCGATTCATGACACCTACATCAATAGCGGTGCCGGAACAGACGGTCTGGCAGATGTGTATGTGTATAGCGGGGCAAGCATCAGCACGCCCTATATCGGCTCTGCCGCCGGTGGGGGCTATACGGTGTGGGTGTCGTCCGGCGCCTCGATCAGCGATCCCACACTGGTCAGAAACGGAGGCCAACTCGTCGTGTCGGGCGGCAGTGTGACGACCCCTGACCCAGGAGCCTGCTTTCTGGCCGGAACGCTTCTGGAAACAGACGAGGGGCGTCTTCCTGTCGAGCAGATCCGTATCGGCGATCACGTCATGACCTATGGTTCCGAACCGGGTCCGCGCGAGGTCATCTGGGCCGGGTGCATAGATATAAAGGCCGATCCATCGGCCCCCGATGATCTGTCGAATTATCCCGTACGCATTCTCAGGGATGCCTTTGGCGAGAACAGGCCTTTCAAGGATCTGCTCGTCACCTCGGAGCATTGTTTCCTGCTCGATGGCGGGTTTGTACCGGTGCGCATGCTCGTCAATGGACGGAGCATTTTCTACGATAAAAGCCTTGGATCGTATCGTTACTATCATATCGAGACGGCGAGCCATTCCATCATCATGGCAGATGGTGTGCTGAGCGAGAGTTACCTGGATACCGGCAAGAGGCGCAGCTTTCGCCAGACAGGCGGTGTTCATGTGCTTGGCGGAAGAACACTGAGCTGGGCGGATGCAGCAGCGCCCCTCATGACGCACCGTGCCCATGTCGAAAAACTGTTCAGGGATCTGGATGACCGCGCTGCGCTTCTGCCACTCGCACGGCATAAAATGCCTGAGCCGGAAATCGGCAACGACCCTGCATTGCGACTTCTCACCGATGAAGGAGAATGGGTGATGAGCCGCAGGGTCCAGAACGGCCAGTTCATCTTTCCTGTTCCGGCGAATGCTCAGACTGTGTTCATCGTGTCGAACACATGTCGACCGAACGAGGTGATCGGACCCTTTGTGGATGATCGCCGCGAGCTTGGCGTGCTGGTTGGAGAGATCGCTCTTTATGACAGCTATGGCACGCTCGACATGAGTGCGGCCCTCGGCCGTGAGACCATGGAGGGCTGGAACGACATTGAGCCCGGTGGCTGGCGCTGGACCAGCGGAAGGGCAAAGCTCGACCTGCCCGAGCGTTGCCCCGGTGGGCTCGCCCTGCTGGCCGTCAAGGTGGAAGCTGCAGGGCCCTATCACGTGTGTTCCAACGAGGAGCCCGGTGCCTTCTGGAGTGATGATGGCCCGGTAGAACTTCCCAGGCTGCTTGCCTGACCCTGCGCTTGGGGCCAGGCAACATCCCTGCCCTGAGCGCGGGTCTGTCTGGAGACCTAATAGTTCAGGCTGATCTGCCCGAGGAAGGTGCGCCCCGAAGATGGGGTGGCACGGTTGGAAAACAGGCTCTGATAGTTCAGGCGATTGGCCAGATTGTAGCCATTGAGCGCAATCTTCCAGTGCTGACCGAGGCGATGCGAGATCACCGCGTCGAAATCCAGATTATCCGGGACCTTGAGCGTGTTGGTGGTGTTGAGCCACACATGCTGGCGCCAGGTCACGCCACCGCCGAAAGAGACATTATAGGGCGTGTTGGAAAACGCGTCATAGACCGACCAGAGCGTGGCCTGGTTGTGAGGCACATACTGCACCTGCTTACCCACCGAGGCTGCCGTATCGGAGGCCAGGGTTTCACTGTCATACAGGGCGTAGGTGGCAGAGATGTTCCAGTGGCGTGTAATCATGCCGCCCACAGAGAGCTCAAGCCCCTGATTACGCTGCCTGTCGCTCGATCCCTCAACTTGCCCCGTGACCGGGTCGGCGTTGATGGCGTTGTTCTTTTCCAGACGGAACAGCGAGGCTGTAAAGCCCATGCGGTCATGGAAGGCGCTGTACTTCGCGCCGATCTCGTACAGATTGGCCTTTTCGGGGCTGGCAAAGCTGTTCGTACCAGGACGGATGGGCACGGAGCCATTCGTCACATACATGCCGCTTGGCGTGGTCGACGTCGCCCAGGTGAAATAATAGGTTTGATGGGCATCCGGCGTCGCAACCAGGCTGACATTCGGATTAAAGACGCTGCTGACCTGATGGTAGTGGATATCAGGATTGGCGGCGACATTACCGCCCGTGAGGTTGTAGCTGGTCTGCCAGCGATCCCAGCGGAATCCACCCTTGATTGACAGCCAGTTCGTGAACCAGATCTGATCATAGAAGAACAAACCGGTATCGAAGCCGTAACCGTTCGAGTGCGACTTGGCGCCCAGCGCGCCGAGGCTGACCAGCCCTGCCGGATTCAGGTCGCCGGGTACCAGAAGCAGATTGCCGACATTGGGATTGGGGTTGACCAGCGAGGCATAGGGCTTGGGTTTGAGATAGGTCGATTGCGAGCGGACGTCGTTGACGCGTTCGAGATCGAAGCCTGTCACGACCTGATGCCTGAGAAAGCCCGTATGGAAATCGGCGACCATTGAGCCGACATTCTGCACCGACCAGCTTGTTTGCTGATAGGGCAGGGGTGCCATGGTGGTGCCTGGCCCCTTGCCGTTTCCGGCGCCATTCGGTCCCGAGCGCGCGACAAGTGCCGAGCTGGCATGTCCGAGGGAGTAGTTATTCACGCAGGTGGCGTCACAGGTGGCCTTGGAGGCCGCGAATGTCCGGTAGAACTGGCCGCCGCGCAGATCGTCATAGAACTTGATGTGATCGTTGAGTTTATACGAGAAGCGCGCCGTTTCCATATTGTCGTTTGTGGCGTTCTGGTCGCTGGTCGTACCGTAGAAATTCGTCCGGCGAATGCCGTATTCGGTGATCGGGCCGCCAGTTTTCGCGCCGGGCGGCGTGACAACAGGCACGCCGAAATCGGGGACCGAATTCTCCTGCTGATGCATGTACTGCAGCACCAGCGTGGCCTTGCTGCCAAGCCCGAAGGCGATGGAGGGTGCAATGCCCCAGCGATGCGAATAAAGGTAATCGCGCCCGACGATGTTGTTCTCGTTGCCCATGCCGGTAATGCGCAGGGCCGTGTGATCGTCGAGCTTCTTGTTCACGTCGAGCACACCTCGATAATAGGAGCCCGACCCGCCATTGAACTCGGCGGCATAATGATCGCGCAGGGTCGGCCTCTTGGTCACCATATTGATGGCGCCCCCCGTCGTGCCATTGCCGAACACTTCGGATGACGGCCCCTTGATGACGGAGATCGTCTCGAGATTGAACGCATCGCGGCTGTAGACACCGAAATCGCGCAAACCGTCCTGGTAGATATCGTTCTGGGCCTGGAAGCCGCGGATCAGGAACTGGTCGCCATTCATGCCGCCCGCGCCTTCGCCGATGGAAGAAGTCACGCCCGGCACGTTACGCAGAGCCTCGTCCACCGATTTCACGTTCTGCTGCTTCATCAGCATCTGGGGCACGATATTGATCTGCTGTGGCGTATGCAGCGCATCCTGCGGCATGCGCGACAGGCCGATCGGGTCTTTCAGCGTGTTGAACCCGTTGCCGAGCACTGTGATATGCTCATCCGGATGGGCTTCTGTGCCGTTTTTACCGATCGTATTCTTGCCCTCTGGACGTTTCTCCACTTTGCGCTGAGGTTTCCTGTCCTTGCGATCCAGGGGCGCATCTGTTGCCGCATGGGTTTGAGTCGCTCCGAGAATGATCCCGGTAAGCATCGGTAGCAGGGACAGCGATTTGCGCGAGGGGGGACGCATGAGGCGCGGCGCTCCATTCAGTTGCGAGGATTTCGCAACTCCATAATGAAAGCGCGACTGAGTCTCAATTGATTTGTTGCGAAACATGTGTAGTTTTTTGCGAAATGTTGAACCTCTCTTCACCCGTTACCTGGGCGAAAAGCGTCATCCGAGGCCTGCGCCGCCGTTTTCGGCGTCGATCCGGGAGTGCCGCTATCGCCAGTCTGGAGCCTGCCATGCGGTATGGCCGATTGCCGGAAGCCATCGAAGCCATCCGGCTCAAGGCACTCGCGGGCCATGTGCTGGAACAGGTGCTCTGGGGGCAGATCCTGCGTGACAGTGTCTATGTGCCTTCCCGCCCCGATCTGGCGTTTCGCTGGTTTGAAGGGGCAGCCAATGCCGGGTACGGCCCGGGGCTGAACATGCTGGGGCGGTGTTATCAGTTCGGCTGGGGGTGTTCCCGTGATCTGCCGCGCGCTGCAGCCTGTTACGAACAGGCCGCGCTGCGGGGGGATGCCTGGGGTTGCTATAATCTGGCTATCGTCACCATGCGCGGCATCGGGGTGGCAAAGGACCTTGCGCGCGCCCGGACCCTTTTCAAGGCTGGAGCCGAAGCCGGTCATGCCAAATCGATGAATCTTTACGCCCGGTTTCTGGAAGAGGGATGGGAGATTGCCCAGAACCGGGAAGAAGCGGCGCAATGGTATCGTCGCTCGGCTGAGGCAGGCGATTATCGTGGGCAACACAATTACGCGACGCTTTTATGTGACCAGGGCAAGCGGGAGCAGGCACTGGAATGGTGGCGCAAGGCCGTTGGGGAAGCGACATCGGATATTCTCCTGGCCATGCGTTCGCGCTTGGCTCTTCTCGACCCGCCGGCCGACGCTGCGCTCGTATCGTCTGTCGAGGAACGTCTGGCCGGACTTGAATGCGGCCAGGGCGCGATACCTGTCACCCAATCCGGCCCTCACGAAACAGTCTCTTGATCTGGGACGAAATTTCGGGAAGGTCGGTATGCCCTCCGGCTTACGCCTTTTCTGAAGGTGCCTGATCCGGTCGGCCCAGCAAGAGGAGCATGATGGGTGATGTCTGACAGCCATGTCTTCAGCAACGGGCGGTATACGGCGCGTGTTGCAGCTCATGGGGCCGAGCTCTGCTCCTTATGCGACGAGACGGGCCGTGATCTGGTCTGGAACGGAGCGGCATGGCCGCGTCACTCGCCGGTACTCTTCCCGATCATAGGCAGGTTGCGCGATAATCATGCCCTTATCGACGGGCTCGATTATACACTCACCCAGCACGGCTTCGCACGTGACCGGCTTTTCCGCTGGGTGGAACGAAGCGAGACAGGGTGCATTCTCGTTATGGAAGATGACCCGTCGAGCCGCGCCATCTTCCCTTTCGCGTTCAGGCTGGCGCTACATTACCGTCTCGATGAGGATGGGCTGCATCTTCATTACACGCTGGGCAATCCCGATAGTCTGAGCGTTTTGCATGCGTCTCTGGGCGCCCATCCGGCCTTTATCTGGCCGCTGGTGCCCGACGCGCCGAAGGCAGGGCATGTCGTCGAATTCGAGGCACCTGAGCCCGGGCATCTGGCCCTGCTCGAGGAAGGGCTGATTGTCGATGGCGACCGACCGAGTCCCGTTGAGGGCCGTATTCTGGCCCTCGATGACAGCCTGTTCGATCATGATGCCCTCATCTTCATGCATCCTGTCAGCCGGTCCCTGCGCTTTCATGCGCAAGGCGGCGAGGCACTGGTGTTCTCGTGGTACGGCTTCGAGCAACTCGGAATCTGGATGAAGCCGGGCTCGGATTTTCTCTGTCTGGAACCCTGGATGGGATATGCCAGCCCGGCCTCGTTCGAAGGCCCATTCGAGCAGAAGCCCGGGCTTTTGCATCTGGACCCCGGTGAATGCTGGGAGGCGGGCTGGTCGGTACGGCTTGCCCCCTGAGTGCTTTCTTGCATGGTCGGGTTGTCATTGGATGGGAGAACAGAGGGTGTCTGTCATCATAACATCCCTTGCATCCCTGCCTGCGGAATGAAACGGTGGCGGTACTGATCCCCGTTTCCGTTTCCGAGGCTCCATGACCCGTCGCTCGCTTCTCGCCTTTTCTGTTCTGCTCTCTGCTGCTGCCCTTGCCATGCCTGCAAAGCCTGCTCAGGCCTGGGGACCATATGGTCACGCCATCGTGGCCGATATTGCCCAGAGCCGTCTGACACCTGAGGCGGCCAGTGCGGTCACGCAACTTCTGGCGCTTGAACATCATCAGACCCTGGATCAGGTGGCATCCTGGCCCGATACGATTGGTCATGTCCCTGCCGACAAGGGCGGCCTGCCCCAGACCCTGCCCTGGCACTACGTCGATACCGATGCCGCTTTTCCCACTTATGAAAAGGCGCGCGATTGCGGCAACGATATCTGCGTGACCGAGAAGCTGCCGGAAATGGAAAAGATTCTGGCTGATCCGAAAGCCACGCCTGAGGCCCGTCTGGCCGCGCTCAAATGGGTGGTGCATCTCGTAGGTGACCTGCACCAGCCGCTTCACGCGGCTGAGCGCGACCATGACAAGGGCGGAAACATGGTCAAGGTTTCGTATTTCGGTCAGGATCGGAACGGGCACGAAAACCTGCATTCCCTGTGGGATGAGGGCATCATGGATCACGAACGTCATCTCGTTGTCGGTCCTCACTACACCATCGACTTCGCCAAGGCCCATGAGGAGGCCGATCGCCTGAACGCCCAGATCACCCCCGGACAGGCTGCCTACTGGTCGGCGGCTCTCTCAGGCGACACGATGCATGATCACGTCGTGGCCTGGACCGATGAGAGCCATGGTCTGGCGCGCTCGATTGCCTATGGCGCCCTGCCCGCAGGGAAGGAACGCAAGGATATGGGCGAGGCCTATACCGCGATCGCCTTCCCGGTCATCGAGACGCGCCTGCAACAGGCTGGGGTGCGTCTGGCAGACGTGCTCAATGTAGCCCTGTCCACGCCTGTCACGGCGCCTGCAACGCCCTGACGCATTATCCGGCGCGCCTCCAGAAGGACGCGCGTCGGGATTTCAGACCTGGTTCTGCCCGAAGACCTGCTGATAGAAGGCCAGTTCACGCGTGAAGCTGTCGCGCAGCGTCTGTTCCTGACGGAACCCGTGGCTTTCCCCCTCATAGACATGCAGCGCCGATGCGCGGCCCAGCTCCTGCAGCGCGTGATGCATGGCCTTGGCCTGATCGAGTGGCACCACTTTGTCGAGGTCGCCATGCAGGAACAGAAGCGGCGCCGTGATCCTGGCCACATGGGTCAGGGGGGAGCGTTCGAGATAGAGCGCCTCCTGCTCTGGATAGGGGCCGATCAGGCGGTCGAGATAGCGGGATTCGAATTTATGCGTCTCCTCGGCCAGTGCGCGCAGATCCGTCACGCCGTAAAGTGAGCATCCGGCGGCGAAGACGTCGGAGGTGGCCAGGGCCATCAGGACTGTCAGCCCGCCAGCACTGCTGCCGCGTATGACGCAACGCGCCGGATCTGCCAGACCATGCGCCACGGCATGATGCACCCCTGCAACGCAGTCCTCCACATCTGTGACACCCCATTCGCCGTTCAGGGCCTCGCGATAGCGTCGGCCAAATCCGGTAGAGCCCCTGTAATTCACGTCGAGCACCGCAAAGCCACGGCTCGTCCACCACTGGACCTTGAACGAGAATGCCGAGCTGGCACGACCGGTCGGGCCACCATGGGCCATGACCACCAGAGGGGGCTTTTCGGTCGGGCCAAGGGTACGATGGCGATTCACCGGCGCATAATAGAGCGCATGGGCGATCGCCCCTCCCGTACTGGGATAGGCAAACGGTTCGGGGTGGGCGCAATCTTCCGAGGTGATTCCTTCGGGGAAATCGAAGGCCTGTCGGATGATCCGCGAATTCTTGCCGATGACGACGGCAGGCGGGGCATCGGGTGCCGCCGTGATCCAGGCGAGCGCGTCACCAAAAAGCACGGGGGCCTGGGCCGTTTCGATTTGCGGGCAGATCTGCCAGTGCCTGCCCGCCAGCAAGGCGGTATGGCTGAGCCCGTCACGCACGATCTGCGCGAGAATACGGCCGTCGGGCAGGACACGCAGACTGCTCTGTCCGAAGACCCAATGGGGAAATCCGGTTTCGCCTTCAGGGTCGGGGAGGAATTCAGGCCCGGCCTCTCCCGTCACCGTGAAGCGACAGGGATGCCAGGCACCCGGCGTATCGAGGCTGACCAGAAGCGTGTCCGCGCTCTCCCACACGGGATCGACGCTGCTGCATCGTGACGCTTCACCAGCGAGGATACGCGATGCTCCGGTCCGGGGGCGAAAATCCTCCCATGTCAGAGGGGCAACCGTGAGTTGCGTCGCATCCCAGGGCATGTCGGGGTGGTTCCAGCTGATCCAGGCGAGATGCCCGTTGCCGGGAGCGGGACGTGGCGCCGCATAGAAATCGTCGCCCTCGACCAGCACGCATTCGCGCTCGCGATCGAGCCAGACGATGGCTGCTCTGGGCTCACCGCCGCTGCGATGATCTTCCCGGACACAAAAGACGCCAGTTCCGGTCGCATCAAAGCTGAAATCCGCATAGGCGCAGTCCGTGGAACTGGCGAGGCTGACGAGTGTGCCGTCATTTTCACGCAACTGGACCGCGCCGGATTTACGATCGCTGAATACCACGCGCTGACAGGACGATACGTCATAGGCACCGCCGCCATATTCATGCACACGGGTGCCGACACCGACTGTCGACGGCAGCAAATCCTCCGGCGTTTCGCCGCGTTTCATGCTGACCAGCGTGGTACGCCCGCCTTCCTGCGGGCGTGTTTCGAGCCAGTACAGTCGATCTGCCTGAGCCTTCAGCTCGGAAAGGGAGATCGAACGACCGGCCACAAGCTCGGGTGAAACCCAGGAAGGCCAGGAACCGGAAGGGATCGATGATGGATTCGTCATAGGAATCAGGATAATCGGACTGAAACCATCTGACGAGTTTTCCTGGGCGGCGCTTTCAGGCATCAAGTCGGACTCTTTATCGCCAAGCTCGCCAAGGATGAGAGCCCTGCTGCATTTTCTGGAACATCTGCTGAAGGAGTATGGCTACGGCATTGTCGGCGTGGTTGTGATGCTCGAAAGCATGGGCCTGCCCCTGCCTGCCGAGAGCCTGATCATCGGTGCCGCGCTTTATGCAGCCACGACCCATCATCTCGAGATACGCTGGGTGGTCGTCGCAGCCGTGACCGGCGCCATCATGGGCGATAATTTCGGCTATCTGATCGGTCGGTCCATAGGGTTCAGGCTGCTGCAGAAACACGGTGGCAAGGTGGGGCTGACTCATGAGCGCCTGCTTCTGGGGCGCTATCTCTTCAAGCGTCATGGCGGGACGGTGGTCTTTGTCGGACGTTTCGTTGCCATCCTGCGCGTATTCGTGGCCTTGCTGGCCGGGGCGAACCACATGCCCTGGAAATCCTTCCTCTGGCATAATGCGCTTGGGGGCGTGGTCTGGGCGGGCGGCTATGCGGTGGCCACCTATTTCCTGGGCAAGGAGATTTTCAGCCTCTCGGGGCCCCTCGCCATAGGCATCGGCTCTCTGGTGGTGATTTTCCTCGGGGTATGTCTCTATTTTCTCAAGAAGAACGAGAAACGCCTGACCGACGAGGCCATGAAGGAGGCCAAGTCCGAAGAGCATTCGGGGAAGAACAAGGCATGAGCGACATACGCTATCCTTCCTGCGCAGGTCGCACCGCCGTCGTCACGGGCGCCACCGGTGGGCTCGGTCTTGCCACGGCGCTCGGGCTGGCGCGCCATGGCGCCGAGGTGATCGTGACGGGTCGCAATGCTGAAAAAGGCCGTGAGGCTCTTGCCACCATAGAGCGCGCCGTTCCTCAGGCGCGGCTGCGCTTCGAGGGCCTCGATCTGGCTTCTCTCGCCTCGATTGCGCGCTTTACAGAGCGTATGGAGGGGCAGCCCATCCATATTCTGGTCAATAATGCCGGGGTCATGGCGCCTCCCCAGCGCCGCTCGACCCAGGATGGATTCGAGCTTCAGTTCGGCACCAACCATCTTGGTCACTTTGCCCTGACGGGGCGCCTCCTGCCTTCGCTCATCGCCGGACAGGCGCATATCGTGACTGTGGCGTCTCTGGCGGCGTGGAAGGGTGAGATCCCGCTTGACGACCTGAATTCCACCGAAAGCTATAAACGCTTTGCCCGTTATCGGCAGAGCAAACTTGCCAATCTGCTTTTCAGCCTTGAGCTGCACCGCCGTGCCCGTGCCATGAACGCCCCTCTGCATGTGCGCGCTGCGCATCCCGGGTGGTCGACCAGCGCGATCATCACCAACAGCGCCGCGCTCGGTCTTTCGCGTTCACCCGTCGGTCGCGTCCTTTCACTCGTTCAGGATCGTCTCGGAAACGGGTTGTTCCGACTGATGGGGCAGGACGTTACCGCTGGTGCAGAGCCCCTGCTCCATGCGGCGCTGTCGCCTCAGGCGCAGGATGGCGGTTATTACGGTCCCCAGGGATCGGGGGAACGGCGTGGCCCCCCTGGCCCGGCGATCCTCCCTCCGGTCGCCATGGGGCTTTCCCTCTCTCAAAACCTCTGGCAGGCTTCTGAGAACATGACCGGTGTACGGTTTGATTGGGAGACTCTCGCATGAGCATGACCCTCTCTGTTTTCAAGGAAAGCCTCGAAGACACTATCCCTCCTCAGGGCCTTTCTCCGGCCCTCCTCGCCCTTTGGTGGGCCGGCCGCGCCGATTGGGCCGCAGCCCATGAAATCGTGCAAAGCAATGAACGTGATGCCGAATGCAACTGGGTTCATGCCTGGCTCCACCGCAAGGAAGGCGATCAGGATAACGCCCGGTACTGGTACCGCCGTGCCGGGCATGCCATGGGCCATGGCGATATCATGGAGGAGTGGCAGACCCTTGTGATTCGTCTGCTAAGTGGATCAGGGTACTAGGTCTTAGGGAATCCGCTCCCCACTCCGCCACAGGACAGTCGTCTTCTGAATATCTGTTTGAGTGAAGCGGGGATCGAAGGGGCCTGTCCCTTCGCGGGTGCAGGGCGGCGCCCTGCACGGTCGGCCTTATGCGGGGCTTCGCCCCCCGCCCTGCCAGAGGACGGCCGCCCTCTGGACACCCGTTTGAGTCAAGGCGGGGATCGAAGGGGCGAACCCCTTCGCGGGTTCAGGGTAGAGCCCTGGACGGAAGAGAGGGGTCAGCCCTCCGTAGGCAGGTTCTCGGCGATGTAAGGCGGCAGGTTAAAGCTGCCAACGTGGATTTCCGGCGTCCAGTAGCGTGTGGTGCCCAGAATACCGGCGGCCTCGGCGCGCGCACGGACGTCTTCGACCGTCTGCTTCGTGGGGTTCACACCCTTTGCTGCAACGCCGAGCGTCATGAAACCACCGACATAGGTCGGAACGGCTGCGACGTAAGCAGATACATGCGGGAAGAAATTGGCGCGGCGAGCACTGGTTTCACGCAGTTCATCCGCCTGCATGAAGGGCACGCCGCACTGATTCACGATTAGTCCCTGGGCGGAAAGGATGCGGGCGCAATCCTTGTAGAAGGCGTCGGTGAAGAGCACTTCGCCCACGCCGATCGGATCGGTCGAGTCGACGATGATGACATCGAACGAGCCGTCTGCAGCCTTGGCGACATAGTCGATACCATCGCCGACGATGACATCGGCGCGCGGGTCATTCCAGGCGTCGCCAGCGATGTTGGGGAGATGCTGCTTGGAAAGCTCGATCACCGCGCCGTCGATCTCGACCATGACGGCCTTTTCAACGGTCTTATGCTGAAGCACCCGGCGGAGCACGCCACCATCGCCAGCGCCGATGATGAGCACGCGCTTGGCGTCGGGATGGGTCAGGAGTGGGACATGCGTGAGCATTTCCTGATAGACGAATTCATCGCGCTCGGTGATCTGGATGACGCCATCGAGAACGAGCACGCGGCCGTGGAAGTCGCTTTCGAAGACGACAATGTCCTGAAAGTCGCTCTTGACGCGTGCGAGCTCGCGCGTGACGCGAAAACGCTGGCCCCAATCGGGGTAGAGGGTTTCGTTGATCCAGGATTCAGACATGAGGCGGTCTCTCCCAATTTTATCAAAAAAAAGGCCGGGCAACGGGCCCGGCCTTGTCTGCTTTTGAGCGCAGCGTAACGCGCTCAGCCTGCAGGCGAGATCTTTTCACGACCGCGACGCACTTCGTCAGAGACGACACGACCGGCCTGGAAAAGACGCTGCATGACCGGAATCGTCAGATTCGGGTCGCAGGCGCCGCACATGAACACGTCAACGGCGGCAAAATTGCGCTCGGGCCATGTGTGGATGGAAATATGGCTTTCGGCCAGCACGATCACGCCCGACACGCCGCCATTGGGCGTGAAGTGATGGAAGTGGCTGTGCAGGATCGTTGCCCCTGCGGTAACCGCGGCCTCGCAAAGCGTGGCGTCGATTGCTGCGGGATCGTCCAGATTCGTGGCGTCCCAGAAATCGATCAGCAGGTGATGACCGGCGAAGCGTTCACCATCACGCTCAATGAAATAATCCTTGCACACCTCTTCATGAGATGTGTTCGATGCGACAGTCTGGTTATCTCTCGGGAGTCCCGATACCATCCCCAGTTGAGCAAGTGCGTTCATCACGTACCTCTAAACCAGTAGACAGCCTGTTGGGCAACATGCCCCCTTGGGCCAAGGCCGCCCGATTAAAGGTCATGCCCCCCGGATGCAAGGACTTTCTGGCCGATTCATCGTATTTTCTTCATAACGTTACTAGGCTTCGGCCTGTCTCTGTGCGCCCCCTCACGCAGGGATCAGGCGCGGGCGGGCAGAACCACCCGGAAGGCTCCGATATAATGCGTGGCCTGCAAGAGCGGAGAGCAGGCAGCGTCTAGTGCGGCGAGTGCGTCTGGATGGTCTTTCTGAAAGTCCAGCCAGGCCTGATGCGAGTTCCACTCGTCGATGGCGATATAGTCGCCATGCTTGTCGAGATCGGCGATCAGGCGTGTGCCAAGATAGGCACGGACATTGCGGTAGAGCCGCGCCCATGGGCCTTCCGGCCCATAGGTGGCTTCGAATATCTCGATCTGGCTCGGGATGACACTGAACGCCCGGACGATCTCGCAGGTCACGAATGTCACCCCTTCGAAGCGATCGATCTGCCCTTGGAGCCGAGATCGGCAAACGCCTCCTCCATGCGGTCCACGATGCTCTTTTCGCCTACGCGCAGCCATTTGCGCGGGTCGTAGAACTTCTTGTAGGGCGTGTCGGTCTCGGGATCGATCTGGTGCAGGAAGGCCTTGGGGTGTTCCAGCACGTACTGGCCCACGCCGTTGGCGAAGGCGAATTGCACATCCGTATCGATGTTCATCTTGAACACGCCATAAGACACGGCTGCCGTGATCTTGTCCTTCTCGGAGCCTGAGCCACCATGGAACACGAGGGCAAGAGGCTTGGGCCCGAGTCCCAGTTTCTCGGCCACGTGCTCCTGCGAATGAAGCAGGATTTCCGGGCGAAGCTGAACGTTCCCTGGCTTGTAGACGCCGTGCACATTGCCGAACGATGCGGCGACGGTCACGTGACCGAGCGGCGAGAGACGGTTCCAGGCCGTCAGGACGTCCTCGGGCTGGGTGTACAGATGTGCATTGTCCTCGTGATCTTCGAGATCATGGCCGATCCCGTCTTCCTCGCCGCCGGTCACGCCGAGTTCGATCTCGAGGCTGATGCCGAGTTTGGCCATGCGGGGCAGCAGGCGCGCGCACTCAGACAGATTATCCTCGAGAGGTTCAGCCGAGAGATCGAGCATATGCGACGAGAAGAGCGGCGGACGACCTGCCGCGACTTCTGCCTCGCTCAGCTCAAGCAGACCCTCGACCCAGGGCACAAGCTTGCGATCGGCGTGATCGGTATGAAGGATGACGCAAACGCCGTATTCCCTGGCAAGCAGATGCACATGGCGGGCCATGGCGGCGGCACCGAGCACGCGGGCCCGGTGCTGGTCGGCCAGGCCTTCACCGGCATAAAAGCGCGCCCCGCCATTGGAGCACTGGATGATCACATCTGAATTGTTCTTTGCCGCGGCTTCGAGCACCGCATTGACGCTGTCTGTGCCGACAACATTGACGGCGGGGAGCGCATAGCCGCCTTCCTTGCAGGCCTCGATCAGGGTGAGATAGTCATCACCTGTGACAACTCCCGGGGGCAGGGCTCGGCTGGGGCGCGACGCATTCGGGTTTGTAGGGGTCATAAGGATCTCATGTCTCTGATAACGGGTCGTCAAGTCCAATTTATCGCGATCCACGTCTGGAATGCCTAGACCTTTCATGGACACATTGAAGTCATTCTCATTGCAGGACTGAAGGATTGGGCCATGCCTGCCAGATTGCCCTTGCGCTGATCGACCCGTTCGGTCAGTTTTGGAAGCCGCCTCGAGAGCCCATGGTGACATGGGCTCGGCCTGCAGGACAGGAGCGAGGCCCCATGCGTCACACGGATGAGCCGGTTGAACAAGAACGACATAAGCGTCCCGACTGAAACGGAAGCCTCGCTGCCTGAGAGCGCCGCGAGCAATGCGAAAAGGCGCCAGATCCTTGATGGAGCCGAAGCGATCTTCCTCGAATCCGGTTACGAAGGGGCTTCAATGTCCCAGATTGCCTGCCGGGCAGGCGTCTCCAAAGGGACGCTCTATAACCACTTCGAAAACAAGGCCGCGCTATTCGGAGCCGTGATCGAGGATCTGAGCCGCGGCAAGCTGGCTCCGTTCATTTGCCAGAGTCAGGTGACAGCCATCACCTGCGAAGAGGCCTTTGTGCAGCTTGCCGAGCGGTTCATCACAACTCTGGTTCAGCCGGGGCCGCAGCGCCTGTACCGTATTGTCGTGTCCGAGGCACCACATTTCCCCGATCTGGCGGACACATTCTGGCGTCATGGTTTTGGCCGTACGGTCAACACGCTCGCAAAATGGATTGAACACTGGATCGAGCAGGGCGCCATCGAGACCGATGACCCTGTATTTGCGGCCGAGCAGTTCATGGCGCTCTGTCAGACCAGGATTGTACAGCGCAAACGCTTCGAACTTCCTGTCGACTCAAGCCCCGAGCATGTACGTTGGGTCGCTCGTCGTATCGGCCATGCCTTCATGGCCATCTACAAGCCCGGCTCCCAGACAGCGGAAGGCTGAATGCGTGGCGTCCTGATGGGATCAGTCGAGCGAGGGTGATTATCCGAAACAGTGCGGACCCGGTATAGGCTGACGATGTTTGCATCGCCGAGCCAGAAACCCATGTCCACGCCCCTTCGCCGTCTTCAAGCCGTTATGACCATGGCCGTAATATGGGGCGTTCCTGTACCGGCTCAGGCGAATGAGGCCGGGGGTACACACGCGGGACCCGGAGCTGATCCTGGGACCGGGATTCCCGTTTTTCCGGTGCAGGTCATCAGGCGTCTTCCCCATGATCCGACGGCGTTCACTGAAGGTCTGTTGTTCAGGGACGGGGTTTTCTATGAAAGCACCGGCCTGTCCGGTCATTCCTTCATACGCAAGGTGTCACCCGAAACAGGCCGGACGCTGGGGCAGTCGGAAATTCCGGACAGACATTTCGGCGAAGGTATCGTCGACTGGCATGACAGGCTGATCAGCGTCACGTGGCGAAGCGGCAATGGATATGTCTGGAGTCTGCCCGGCCTCAAACTCAGGAGCCATTTCCATTACGACGGAGAGGGATGGGGGCTCACCCGTGATGCGCACTCACTCATTCTGTCTGATGGCACGGCCTGCCTGAAGCGTCTCGATCCCGAGACACTCTTTGTCGTTGGCAAAGTATGTGTGAGCGCTGACGGAACGCCGGTAAACAGACTGAACGAACTCGAATATATTCATGGTGAGATCTGGGCCAATATCTGGATGACACCAGAAATCGCCAGAATCGATCCCGTAACGGGTCAAGTCAAATCCTGGGTCGATCTGACCGCGCTCGAAGAAGAGGTCAATCTGAGCGATCCGGATGCCGTCCCGAATGGCATTGCCTATGACAGCGTCGGGGACAGATTATTTGTGACGGGAAAATATTGGCCAATCGTTTACCAGATCACAATTCCTGACTATAAGCACTAATTTTTGACTAAATCGGAACTATTAAAGTCTTGATTACATAGATGTGACCGTAAAACGAAGATAATGGTTTATCGGCACGAGAATAACGCTATGAGATGCTCTCGCACCCACAGTGGAGCAAAGAACAACCTCACAGCGAACGAGAAGCCCTTCAGAAGTCCAAGGCACCGTTCAAACAGCATGGAGCGGCATGTGGCATATTCGGATAAAGACTGGCCCCAGGGCACACAGACCCTTGGTCGTGGCCTGTCGATTATTCTGGCCGTCAAGGCCGGCGTTGATACGCTTTCCGAATTGGCGCTGGAAATCGGGTGTACTCGCAGCACGACGCAACGCCTGACAGCAGCGCTGCTTCAGCAAGGCTGGCTGCGTCTGAAATCCATGGGCCGTTATGGCCTCGGCGAAAAGCTGACCACCCTCACCACGCAGGCCCAGGCAGCAACGCCGCTTCTGGGGCTTGCCGCGCCGCTCCTGCAGAACCTGAACGACACCACGGGCAGGATGGTGCATCTCGGTGTGCGTTCGGACAGTGCGGTCATCTATCTAATGAGACTCGATGGGCGTGCCCCGCTCACCATACGCAACCGTACCGGTCAGCACTTACCGCTTGCCCGTACCGGTGCCGGTCGCGCCCTGATCCTTGACGAGACGGAGTCCGACTGGGCCCGCCTCTACCGGACCAGCTATCGCCATATGCCCGCCGGCCTGTCGAGCTGGATCAACAGGATGCGCTTCTATCGCTCGACGGATTGCGTGTTCGATCTGGAAGATGACGAGATCGGCATCCACTGTGTGGCGTCGCCTGTCCGTGACGCTACAGGGTGCATCGTCGCCTCCATCAGTGTTACAGGGCGCGCCAGCGATATGCCGCTTCTACGCATGAAAGCTCTTGCCCCCCAGGTACGTCAGACGGCCTCGCTGCTGTCTGCGAAGCTGGGCTGGCACGAATTGAGCGACGTCGCCGACTAGGGACGTCCTTCTTCGACCGGGTCGGGCATGGCCTGAGGGTTTTTTCTGGTCAGGAGACCCTCAGCCCCGAAGGATGAGGGCATATCCCTTGTCATGCGCGAGCAGAGAACAGGCCCGGAGGCGGTCGGATGAACTGGGTCAAAAACCTGCGTGCAGCGAAGCCGAGACAAGACGGTTGAGCACGGGCACAACCAGATACTGGAGGCCCAGCAGAACAGCCAGCGGGCTGAGATCCATGGCGCCGAACTGGGGCAGGATGGAACGGACCGGGTTCAAGACCGGCTCGACGATCTTTCCAAGGAAGATCAGGACATTATAGACGAAGCGGTTGCTGGGATCGAGCACCCGGAACCCGACCAGCATGCTCATCACGCAATAGAGCAGCAGCGCCCAGGTGAAGAGCTGTATCAGCATCATGGCGATGTTGTAGAGGGTGATGATCAGCAAGTCGCGTCTCGCATCATGAAAACGGGACGCCTCTTGTAGCGCCTGGGCGGGGTATCGCACAACTCGGCCCGCCAGAGCGCATTGTGATATTCTTGACTTTGCGGCGTAACCGTGTAGCTTCCGAGCCGTTCCGTGGGGCTGTAGCTCAGATGGGAGAGCGCCTCGTTCGCAATGAGGAGGTCAGGGGTTCGATTCCCCTCAGCTCCACCACGGATCTCCTTTAAGGCCCGATATTCAGCGCACCCATACCTGGCCGGCGCTGAACGAAATCCAGATGCTATGCTGGGCGAACCAGTCCGCTCCAAGCAGCATGTCAGCTCCATCGCGCATGTCCGAAACAGTCAGGACCGGATCTTTCCAGATCGGATTCCCGGTGCCCGGTTTCTCTTCCAGCAGATGAAGCGCGTGGAAGTGATGCCAGTGATACCAGCGCGCATTGAGATCGACACCGCTTGTCACGCCCCCCTGATCCCTGCGCAGGATATCGTCGGTAATGCCCATGGAATGAGCAAAGCGCCGCGACAGGATGTGAGAGCGTGCGCCGCTATCGATCAGTGCCGTTCCCTCATGGCCATCGAGAGAAAAGGACACGGCGAGCCTCGCGCCCTCCCGCCTTGTACGCAGGGTCGTATAACCTTGCGGCCATGCGGGTCCGGGCATACAGGCGACGCTTCCCGCCGGAACACGCCCGGGAGAGGAATGCCCATTGGCCAGAGAGCCAGGGGAAGGAAGCCAGAGTGACAGGCGCTGCTGCCTGACATCGAATTCGATATCGTAAGAGCCTAGCAGATCGACACCCATGAGCCCCGCGATGGGCGGTGACAGCATCGGCACCCCCGGCAACGCCCCGAGCGGGATCGATCTTTGGCCGAAAGGGATGAGCCCCAGTGACAGGGCGCGTATCAGAAGATTGGGCGCAAGCTGTCCCCTTCCATTAGGGCCCTGAATCATGGTGGCATGTGCCGGGTCGGGGCTGAGCCTGAGCGCGCCAGCGGCCTCGGGCGTGATGAGACTGCCCTCCGACCCGGTATCGAGAATGAACCGGGCCTGTCTCCCGTCGAGAATGACCGGGGCATTGAGGAACAACCCGTCATTATGCAGCGGTATGTCGGCGATATGCCGGGGAGCACAGGGTACGGCCCGGACGCTGGCAGGGGCCAGCAGCGTGGCGAGCGCCACGAAAACCGCGAGAGCAGGGCGCAGCATTCTTATTTCCTTGCGCGTGGATGGGCCTGCCATACGGCAAGGAGATGGCGTTCATCGGCCAGGGTGTAAGCCTGGGTGGTAGAAAGGCTGGCATGGCCGAGGAGTTCCTGGATCGCACGCAGATCGGCCCCGCCCTCCAGCAGATGCGTTGCAAAGGAATGGCGCAGCGCATGGGGCGTCGCACTGGCATCCAGCCCGCTCTGTTCGCGCCAGACCTGCATGACCCGGCGTGCCACTGCCGCCTGCAACCTCTTGCCGCGCAGCCCGACAAAAAGCGGTGCGTCCGGGGTCGGGCAGGGGTGCTGATTGCGCCATAACATGAGCGCTTTGAGCACATTGGGCAGGAGAGGCACGATCCGCTCCTTGCCGCCCTTGCCTGTCACGCGCAATCCGGCCTCGGCGGCGCGATCGCAATCGCGAATATCAACGGCCAGAGCCTCGCCGATACGCAGACCGGCACCGTAGAGCAGAGTGAAGAGTGCCTCATCCCGTGCGGCGCAGAGCGGATGTTCGGCCAGAGACGCGATCTCGGCGGGAGCGCTGATTGCCATGTCGCGGGAAAGGGGGCGTGGCAGGCGCTTGCGTACCTTCGGGGCCTTCATCTGACGCAGAGTGCTCGTGCTCAGACCATGGCGCGTCGCCAGATAGTGGGAGAACGAGCGTAGCGCCGAAACGCGTCTTGCGCGTGATCGGGCCCGACCATCGGCCGTGCCCCGGCCATTCTCCGATCTGGCGGTGTCGAAAGCGAGCCAGGCCCGGAAATCGCTCGTGCGTAGTCTTGCGAAGGCATCGAGATCCGGCTCCTGCCCCAGATGCTCTGTCAGGAAGGCAAGAGCGCAGGCCACGTCATTGCGATAGGCAAGGACCGTGTTGGGGCGTGAGCGCTTTTCATGCGCCAGCCAGTCCAGCCAGTTTTCGAGATGGTCATGCATCAGCATGACGGCGGGCCTCGTCTCGTTTAAGAGGGCAGGACAAAAGGGGGCGCTTGGGCAGCATGACGGAACCGAGCTTACTGAAGCTTGCGGCGGATGGCGAGAGAACGGTGCGCGTCAGCGTTCTGCTGCCTCTGCCCTTCGCCACGCCGCTCGATTATCTTGCCCCCGAAAACAGCGTCTCCCCCGGCGATCTGGTGAGCGTGCCTCTGGGGCGACGCGAGGAAACCGGTTGTGTCTGGGACATAGACAGTGACGTTCCTGCCGATTTTGCTCCGGCCGAAGCGCGTATTGTTCCTCTGGCACGGCTCAAACCCCTGCTGGGGCGGCTGGACATGCCCTCCCTGCCTCGTGACCTCAGGCGCTTCATCGACTGGCTGGCAGCCTATACGCTCACGCCGCCGGGTCTGGTCCTGGCCATGGCCATTCGTGCGCGCCATACGCAGCCGACCAGAGTCCAGCTCGGTTGGGTCAGGGGCGGGGGCGATCCGACAGCGTTGCGCATGACCGAGGCGCGTCAGCGTGTGCTCGACGCAGTGGGAGAGGACGCTCTCTCCACAGCCACGATCACCGAAAGAACCGGGGTTTCTGCCGGTGTGGTGCGTGGATTGGCCGCTGCCGGTCTTCTGCGCGAGGCGCCGCTTCTGGCGCCTCCGCTTTTTGCCTTGCCCGATCCCATTTTTCATCCGCCCCGTCTTTCCGATGATCAGCAGGAAGCGGCTCAAGCCCTGACCGATAGTGTGCGGGCACGCGCGTTCAACGTAACCCTGCTCGAGGGTGTGACCGGTTCCGGCAAGACGGAGGTCTATTTCGAGGCCGTCGCGGCCTGTCTGGCAGAGGGCAGGCAATGTCTTGTGCTCCTGCCTGAAATCGCTCTCTCCACCCAATGGACGGATCGTTTTGCCCGGCGATTCGGTGTTCAGCCTGCGCTCTGGCATTCCGAATTGGGGGGAAAGAAAAGACGCGAGACATGGCATGCCATCGCCCAGGGTCAGGCAGCGGTTGTGGTCGGGGCACGCTCAGCTCTGTTTCTGCCTTTTCCCGATCTGGGTCTGATCATCGTGGATGAGGAGCATGAAAGCGCCTTCAAGCAGGAGGAAGGCGTGACCTATCACGGGCGTGACATGGCCATCGTGCGGGCGAGGCTCACGAACGTGCCAGCCATTCTTGTTTCCGCGACGCCGAGTCTTGAAACCCTGACCAATGTCGAGAACGGGCGATATCGCCACGTCGTGCTCCATGCCCGACACGGCAATGCCACTCTGCCGGATGTACGCCTGATCGACATGCGCCGTGCGCCGCCGGAGCGTGGGCAGTTTCTGTCACCGGTCCTCGTGGACGCCATCCGCGCCAGTTTCGAGCGCGAGGAACAGGCCATGCTGTTTCTCAATCGGCGTGGCTACGCTCCCCTGACCCTGTGCCGCAGCTGTGGCCATCGCATGGAATGCCCCAATTGCTCGTCCTGGCTTGTCGAACATCGCGCGCGCCAGATCCTGACGTGCCATCATTGTGGCCATGTCGAGGGACTGCCCGAAACCTGCCCCTCCTGCGCGGCCGAATCCAGCCTCGTCGCAGTCGGTCCGGGTATTGAGCGTGTTCATGAGGAAGCCCGGCTGCATTTCCCCGAAGCCCGGATTCTGGTCATGGCCTCGGACACTCTCGGCTCGCCCTCCGCCACGGCAGAAGCCGTGCGTCGTATCAGCGCGCGTGAGATCGATCTGGTCATTGGCACACAGATCGTCGCCAAGGGCTGGCACTTTCCGGACCTGACCCTTGTGGGGGTGGTCGACGCCGATCTCGGCCTGGGCGGTGGTGATTTGCGTGCTGCCGAACGTACGGTGCAATTGCTGCATCAGGTAGCCGGTCGTGCAGGACGTGCGGAAAAACCCGGCACAGTCCTGCTGCAAAGCTATCTCGGCGATCACCCAGTGATGAAAGCCCTCGTCTCGAACGATTATCTTGCCTTCATGGAACAGGAATCGGCTCAGAGGAAACCCGGCTTCTGGCCGCCTTACGGCCGTCTGGCGGCTCTGATCGTCAGTGCCGATTCCGCCGAAGCGGCGGATCGTGTGGCCGGACTCCTTGGCGCACGGGCACCCGATCTGCCCGGTGTGCAGGTGCTTGGCCCTGCGCCAGCCCCGCTGGCCATTCTACGCGGGCGTCATCGTCGTCGGCTGCTATTGCGCACAAGGCGCAACGTGGCCGTTCAACCCATCATCCGGCAGTGGCTTGAGGGGGTGAAGCTTTCGACTCATGAGCGCATCGACATCGATATCGATCCGATCTCGTTTCTCTGAGGTTGGGTCTTCCGGTGGCAGAAAGGTGCGGGGCGCTGCCCCGCGCCCCGGAAAGGGGCTTGCCCCTTTCATCCCCTCAACGGGGTTCTCAGAGGGAGATGGCCCTCTGACGGGGTTTGGAGCAGAGCCCCGAGGGGAAAGTTCAGTTCGTCTTTTCTTCGCGCTTCGGCTTGATGGCCTTGACCACGAAGGTGACGATCGCAATCACGGCGAGCAGATGCTGAAGATGTGGGCGCAGTTTCCTGGGGCCGAACATGCTGAGGAAGGTCAGGCCGCCCATGATCGCTTCCTTGGTCTGCGGCTTGGCCGAGCAGCACATCTTGCTGAGGCAACACCCTTTTTTCGGGGCATCCGGGGCGGTCAGTTCAGTGACCTTGGCCTTGTTCTTCTTGAACATGATGTTCTCCTTTGACTTCGACATCTCATC
The DNA here is from genome assembly GCF_025995175.1 of Asaia krungthepensis NRIC 0535. Classification (GTDB taxonomy): domain Bacteria; phylum Pseudomonadota; class Alphaproteobacteria; order Acetobacterales; family Acetobacteraceae; genus Asaia; species Asaia krungthepensis. Next base: position 60,698 of record NZ_BAPV01000020.1, on the reverse strand, counting down.
AAACTGCGCAATCAAGGCAGAGTTGAGATCGTGACGCGCTTTAAATCGCGCGTCCATCCAGAGAAGCCTGCAGCGTCTTCACACGTTTGGCAGCGCCGCTGGCCAGAGGATCGACAACGAGCACTTGCTGAGCCGCCTGAAGGGCCACGCGAATGTTGTGACGCTCCTCCTCTATCTGCGACAGAAGCTGCCAGGAGAGGGGATCATCCGGATCCAGATGCAGGGCCACCCCCAGATCGCTGATGGCCCCCTCGAAATCGCCTGCAGCATAGCGCACACGGGCGCGACCGCGCCGGATGAACGCCTTGTCAGGCTGCAGCACCAGAGCGTTGTCAAGCGCGCCCTCCGCCTTGCGGTAGTCATGGTCCTTGAGGCTCGAATCGGCATTCTCGAGCAGCAGACGTGTGCTGGCGGTCAGGCCCCTCTGGCGCAGCGTCTCGACCTGACGCTCAAGGGCGCGGGCTTCGGCTGGTTTGGTGGCGGTGCGCAAGGCCTTGCTGGCCTCAATCAGGGGGTCGGGCTTCGACTTGGTCGGGGGTGCGACCTGCGGCGGTGTGTCCGCCGGAGGCTGAGGCGTGGGCAGCGATGTCGTATGGGGCGGAGGGGCCGGGAAGGCTGGGAGGGGCGCCAGAACGACAAAAGCCGCGCTGCTGAAAAGCAGACACGGCCTGACGACGGCCCGCAAACGGGCCGTGTAACGCATCAAAACGGGGCTGAGGCTCCGTTTTGGCATCAACAGGGAATTAGCCCTGGCGAGCCTTCATGCGCGGGTTCTTCTTGTTGATGACATAGACGCGGCCACGACGGCGAACGACGCGGCAGTCCTTGTCGCGGATCTTGGCGGATTTGAGGCTGTTACGAATCTTCATGATAATTTGCTTCCCGGGCCATGCAAGACGAACGGGCGTCGCGCCCGTGAGTGGTCGTCGGAATACTCATCGCCATGCCGGGAGTCAACTCCAAGCTGGGCTTCCTGCCCCGGAAACCCTGACATTTGGGCGTTTTCAAAGGATGAAAAGCCAATTATCCTGATTCCATGAAGAAAGCTCTGCCTGTTCTCGCCGTCCTTCTGGCTGGTCTGCCCCTCTCGGCGCAAGCGGCGCCCCACCCGAAAAACGACCCGGCCTCGGTGCTCAACCGGATTCTGGCCGTGCTGCAAACCGATCCGGATTCGGCCAGTGACAGCTGCGTCGAGGCCCTCAAGGAGTTGCACAAGACCCAGAAGATCGTCGCGGACCAGGATACTGACAGCACCAATCAGGATGCCGCTGTAGCACGCGATGTGCTCGAATCCGATTTCGAGGAAACGATCGAAGTTTGCGGCGCCGATGCGCGCACCATGTGCCGCACCCGCGCCGAGACGAACCCCAAGCTGCCGCCACTCTGCGCCGCCATACGCCCCCGCCCTCAGGCCGATGGCGAGGACTGAACTCCTCCCTGCGCGCCTTCGCCTGAAACCCTGAGCCTTCTCAGAAGCTCAGGGCCGTGTTTCTTCAGGCGAGAGGTCGCTGTGCCATGGCCCACAGGGCGAATCCATAGACATAAGCGACTTCTTCCAGACGCTTGAAACGGCCGGACGAGCCCCCATGCCCGGCATCCATGTTGATCCGGCACAGGAATGGCCCGCCCGATGCGACCTCGCGCAGCTTCGCGATCCATTTTGCAGGCTCCCAATAGGTCACCCGTGGGTCGGACAGCCCCCCCATGGCCAGAACCGGCGGGTAGGGAACGGCTCTGATATTGTCATAGGGCGAATAGCTGGCGATCAGGTCGTAGGCGTCGCGATCTTCCAGCGGGTTACCCCATTCCGGCCATTCGGGCGGGGTGAGCGGCAACGTATCGTCGGACATTGTGTTCAGCACATCGACGAAGGGCACCTGCGCGGCAATCCCGGCGAATAATTCGGGCGCAAGGTTGACCACGGCGCCCATCAGCAACCCGCCTGCCGACCCTCCATGGGCGACAATACGTCCTTCCTGCCCATATCCGAGCTGAACGAGGCTACGGGCACAGGTCACGAAATCGGTGAAGCTGTTGGGCTTGTGTTTGCCCCGCCCCTTCAGGAACCAGTCCCATCCCTTTTCGGAACCGCCACGGATATGGGCCACGGCATAGACCCATCCCCGATCGACCAGGCTGAATATCGAGGTGCTGAACCCCGAATCCATCGAAATGCCATAAGAGCCATAGCCGTAGAGCAGGAGCGGTGCCGTGCCGTCGCAAGGCGTATCGCGCCTCTTGAGAATGGTGACCGGTACCTCAGCCCCGTCCGAGGCCGTGGCGAAGATGCGATGCGTTTCGTAGAGAGCAGGATCATGCCCGGAAGGGATCTCCCGGATTTTCTGGAGAACCTGCTCGCCCGATACCATGTCGAGATCGTACCAATGGGCCGGTGTGGTCGGTGACTCATAGATGTAGCGCAGGACGGCCGCGTCATATTCTAGAAAGCCGAGCAGGGTGAGGTCGAAGGCCTCTTCTTCCATGCCGATGGTGCGCGTCTGGGTGCGGATATCGCCTGTCGCATTTTCTGCGACAACATGGATCTCGATATTGCCGTTCACGCGTTCCGCCCAGGCCAGATGGGTGCGACTTGCGGCAGCGCCCAGAAGGAAACGCCCTGGCGTATGAGGCAGGAAATCCGACCAGTTTTCGCGCGACGGGGCGGTATCTGGCGCCTGCTTGAACTGGAAATCGATCGCTCCCTCGGCGTTGGTGAGGATGATGAACCGGTCATTCCAGTGCGTGAGGGTATAACGCTCTCCGCGGACAAGCGGTGAGGCACTGCGGGGGGGCTGTGTCGGATCGTTGGCGGGGATCAGCAGGGTCTCGTTGGTATCGTGGTCGCCACGCTCGATCAGGATCCATTGTCGTGAGGCCGTGACCGAGAGGCTCAGGAAGAATCCGGAATCCGGCTCATCGAAAACCAGCACATCCTCGCCGCCCGCCAGAGGACGACGATAGACACGCGAAGGACGCCCATGATCGTCACGGTAGATCCAGAACAGCCAGGCACTGTCTGGCGAGATGATGAAGCTGCCCGAGGCGCTTTCGACATCCGGGGCAAAGGCCGCACCGGTTTCAAGATCGAGGCTGTGCAGCCGATAGACTTCCGATCCCTGCGTGTCGGCGGCGTAGACGAAGACGCGGTGATCATCGGAATGACACGTCCCTGCCAGGGCGAAATAGGCGTGAGACTTCGCCAGGGCATCGACATCGAGCAGCATCTGTTCGTCCCCGCCCTGGCGGGGGCGGCGCAGATAGACCGGGTGCTGGGCATCCTTGGCAAAGCGCGAGAAATACAGCCACGCGCCATCAGGCCATGGCACGGAATCCTCGGCCGGGGGAATACGTCCGATCATTTCCTTCAACAAGGTTTCGCGCGCGCTTGCCATGCCACTAAGGCATTCTTCCGTATAGGTATTTTCCTCACGCAGGGCCTCGGCAATATCGGTGCGCAACAGGCTCGGATCGCGCAGCACCTTTTGCCAGTTTTCGTCCTTCATCCAGGCATAATCGTCATGCCGAACACGTTCGAGCTGCGTGATCATATGGGGGACACGCCGTGGCGAGGGAGGGATCATGGCAGGGCCTCATCATACAGGAAAAACAATCATTCCAGACTGCGGCAGAACGGGCTGAGCCTCAACGTTTCATGGATCGGTTTCTGCGAAGTTTCGATGGGGCAATAAACCGTCGCCATACTCACATGTTACAAATGCACACGTCCTTCATCCTGACTTTCTGGTCGGGAGAGCGCGTTTTAACGGGAAGCGTCAGAGGTGATGCGCCCGAGAAAGAGCATAAAGAGGATCGATCCAATGGTGTCTCGTTTTTGTCTTGGCCTGACGGCCCTGTGCAGCCTGGCTTATGCCGGTGCCACGGCTCATGCCCAGCAGGCCCCCATGCCTGCCGTCCCCCCGGGCACACAATCCACCGTCATGCCTGCAGGCTCCATTCCCGTGCACCGTGATGGCGCACCGACCGCCAATAACGGCATGATGCAGGCTGTTGGCGGGCCGGAAGTGAGCAATACTGTAGCAACCGCCAAGACCCCTGGCGTGCTCGATACCTATGGTCTTCCCTCCCTCGACTCAGCACGGGCTGGCAACCTCGCCGGTCTGGCCAGCTACTGCGTACGCAATCATCTTGTGCATGGGACGACACTGCGCGTCGTGGGGCGCAAGCTGGCCAAGCGTCCGGATGTGAAGAATGACCAGTATTATTCACTGGGCGGTCAGGGTCTGATTCAGACCAGCACGAACGTACCCTTCGACGTGTCTTCTCTCGATCTGAGCCACCGTACGCAGCTTTGCGCACAAGTCGGGCAGCGCGGTCAGGATTTCAAGTAAAACCCTTCCTCGTGGTGCCTTGAGAGGCCGGCTCGAAAGAGTCGGCCTTTTTTATATCCTGCCCTCTTTATGATGTGCGCCGTGGTGCAATAACGATCCGATACTGGACTCTGTCCCTCCCGCTAGAGGACGTTCATCTTCTGGATATCTGTCCGACCAGGGGAGGGAGGCGCCAAGGCTTGCTCCCTCGCCAGCGCAAGGGGTGTCCTGCTGTCGGACTCAATAAGAGAGCCTGTCCCTCCTGCGAGATAAGCGACGCTCTCAAACAGGAATTCATGTTCAGGAGGGGATCGAAGGGGCTAGCCCCTTCGCGGGTGCGGGGCAGCGCCCCGCGGAACGGTTCGACCAGGAGCGTTCCCTCGCCCCCGGCAGAGGACCTTCGTCCTCAGGAACGACACGCGAACCAGAGCGCCGCCCCGGATCAGGTTACCTCAGAAAGGCAGCCCAAGAACCAGATCAAGACCTTCGGCGCTGCATAGAACGGCCGCCTTTTCCTGACGGGTCAGGGTTCCTAGGGCCTCGGCAACAGAACCCGCCTCACGAAGCTTGAGAAGCCCCACGAGAAGGTTGGGGTCGATCGTGCTGCCGGGCTGACGGGGCGCGGGGAGTGCCCGACGGTGCTCTGTGGCAAGATCGGCGTTGCTGCGCAGGGCGGCAAAGGCTTCTGCGGGTGGCCGATTGGGCATGGCTTCAGTCTGTGTGCGACGCAGATCGTTTTCCGTCGCGAGTTGCAGGATGGGTGGCAGCGCTGTCTCCTCGGGAATGAGCAGGAGTCCCCAGCTTTTCAGCCAGAGACCGACATCGCGGCTGGCTGTCATGGCGGCCAGAGGAATCGCAAGGGCGAGACCGATCAGGACCGGTGTCATCCACAGGAACAGGGAGAATGACACGGACCAGGCAGCGGCAGCCAACACCAGACCGAAAGCGGTATAAATCCAGTACCCATGCGCGATCTCCTTGAGAGAGACGCGCCCGTCATCGCGGTTCTGGGCATTCCAGCCGGAATCGCGACCGCGCAGGATCGAGATGACGCCAGAGGTATGAATCAGCATGGCGATCGGGGCGATCAGGCCGCCAATGAGTGTCTCAAGCGCGATCGAGGCAACCAGGCGCAGAAACCCGCCACAGCTGCGCAGCATGGCTCGGTCGAACAGCGTGGCGATAAGCGCCAGGCCCTTGGGTGCGAGAAGCACGGCCATGGTGCCGATGAACACGTATTTGGCCTGCACCGGATCAACCTGGGGCCAGTGCGGATAGAGTGTCTTGGTGTCACCGAAATACTCAGGCCGGTCGAAATGGGCCTGAAGCGAGATCAGGATGCCGAACATCAGGAAAAGCAGCCAGAGCGGCGAGGTGATATAGGCGCCGATCCCGACCATCATATGCATGCGGCTGACCCAGTGCAGCCCGCGCGACAGCACGATCTTGCCGTGTTGCAGATTGCCCTGACACCAGCGACGGTCGCGAATGGCGACGTCTGTGAGCGAGGGCGGGCTTTCCTCATAGGAGCCGAACAGGCCCGGAATCATGTGGATGGCCCAGCCGCCGCGACGCATAAGGGCGGCCTCGACGAAATCATGGCTGAGAATACCGCCGCCGAAGGGTTTGCGCCCCGGCAGATGGGGCAGTCCGGCCTGTTCAGCAAAAGCGCGCGTGCGAATGACCGCGTTATGACCCCAGTAATTGCCTTCCGAGCCGTGCCACCAGGCAATACCGTGTGCAATGAGCGGTCCATAAACACGGCCGGCAAATTGCTGCATGCGGGCAAAGAGCGTCTTGCCGCCGATGATCACAGGTAGAGTCTGGATGAGCGCAACGTTCTCGTGACGCTCCATGGCCGAGACAGTCCGCACGATCAGCCCACCATCCATGACTGAATCGGCGTCGAGGGTCAGCATCTGCTGATAGGCGCCACCAAAGCGCTTGACCCATTCTTCCAGATTGCCGGATTTGCGATCGATGTTCTTCGGGCGACGACGATAGAAAATACGTCCCTGCCCGTTCACGGCCTCGACGAAAGAAAGATAGGCGCGCTCTTCGCGCACCCAGACATCCGGATCGGTCGTGTCGGACAGCATGAAGAAGTCGAATGCGTCGATACGTCCCGTCGCCGCGAGGGAGTCATGAATGGCGCGCAGCCCGACGAGGACACGGTCAGGGTCTTCGTTATAGGTGGGCATGAGCACGGCGGTGCGGCTCATGAGCGCGGGGAGGGGGGTATCGCGTGAAATACCGAGGCCCAAACCGCCATGGCGCAGCACGGAAACAAACCCTGCCAGCGACGAGGTGAAAGACAGCGAGATCCAGGCGCCCAGGATGATGAAAAGCGCCAGCACGATGATGCCGAGCGTCGAGACACCCATCGAGTTGAGCACGCGGTTCATCTCGAACGCCCCCCAACCCGTCAGAAGCACGGCACCGCCAATGACGAGCAGGCGACGCAGCCAGAGAAAGGCTGGTGTCGTAGGGGGATGGCGGTCACGCCCGAAGGTTTCGGGACGCTGACGCAGGTTCTGCGTCGGCATCGCAAGGGGCGATTCCGCCGGAAGGACGTCAAAGGGGGCGAATTTGCGGGAAAGGCTGCTCACGGCGTCCAACGATACATCCATTTTTCGGAAATCGGGCCCTGATCAGTGGCGAGCTGACAGGTCAGCTCGGCCAGCTTGGCGCTCCCCGGATAGAATTCGAAAGTGGTGCGCCAGCCCTTGATATTAGGGTTGGGCTCGACCACTACATTCTTGATCGTGCCCGTGGAGGCCTGGGGCACGAGGTGGAAGGCCGCATTGGGCGGAAGGTTTTCGAAGGGCTTGCCCGTAAAGTCGATCACGAACATGCGGCCATCGGCATGGTCGGTCACTCCACCTACGCGGGTTGCACCGATACGTGCCAGATCGGTCGGCCAAGGCGTGTCCCAACCCCAGTACATGCGGTAGGTGTAGGCATATTCATGCCCGGCCTGCATGATCTGCTTGGGGCGCCAGAACGAGACGATATTATCGTTCACCTCATTCGGGGTCGGGATCTCGACGAGATCGACCGCACCTTCACCCCAGTCCCCGATAGGCTCGATCCAGAGCGAGGGACGCTTTTCGTAATTCAGCGCCAGATCCTCGAAATCATGGAAGGCACGACGGCGCTGCATCAGGCCAAAACCATGCGGGCTCGCGTCCTGGAAGGCCGAGAACTGAAGATCGACCGGGTTGTTCAGCGGGCGGTAGAGCTGGGCGCCTGTACCGGTCCACATCTGGAGCGCTTCGCTGTCATGCGCGCCGGGGCGCCAGTCATCGACATGATTGCGGTTATTGGCGTCGAAATAGAACATCCCGGTGAGAGCCGCCACGCCGCCTTCGGTGATATCGGTACGCGGATAGAAGCTCGACTGCACGTCGAATACCGTGGTGGCGCCCGGGCGGATGGTAAAGCGGAAAGCGCCCACAACCGAAGGACTGTCCATCAGGGCGTGGATAACGACGGAGTCGACACCGGGCTTGGGCTTCTCGAGCCAGAATTCGCGGAACAGGGCAAATTCTTCTCCCTTCGGGTCGCCGGTGCCATTGGCGAAGCCGCGGGCGGAAAGGCCGTAATTCTGGCCCTTGGCCACAGCGCGGAAATAGGAGGCGCCAAGGAATACGGCGCATTCTTCCATTACATTGGGCGTGTTGATGGCATTGCGCAGGCGCAGACCCGAAAAGCCGAGATCGTCGGTTACGCGCAGCATTGCGTCTGGATAGGTGAACATGTCGGGGTCGTACACGATCGGGCTGGACTGCCCGTCAATAACCTCATTCATGTTGATACGTGGGCGATACAGGAACCCGCGAGGGAAGAACTCGACATCGAATGCAAGATTCTGGCCGTGCCAGAGCGCCCGGTCTTCCTTATAGGCGATACCGCGGAACTGATCGAAATTCAGATTGTCGATGGCGCTGGGAAGGGTCTGCTGCGGCGCTTTATAGGCCGATTTCGACATATTCTGCGCGATCTGCCGCACGGTGTTGTTGTCGAACGGCGTGGGCTTGGGCGCGGCCGCTGGGGCTGCCCGGGCTATTTTGCTGGCCCCCAGTACAGAGAGGCCAGCACCGAATTTAACGAGATCGCGACGCAGCACTATGACTATCTCCAGCAGACCCGGCCAAATGCCGGGCGGTGTCTGATTTTCCTAACGCCCATAAGTTACTTTGGGACACAGGAAAACTCGCCTGCCTTAGAAATCTGTCATGAGTGCGGCTTTCGCGCATCCATTTCAGTTGGGAAGAGCGGCTTTCACCCCTTTTTCCCGGATAATCTTGCGGAGTTCATTCACTTTTTCGTCAAGCGCTTCGTGGTTCAACTTGCGCCAGCCATCGAATGCGGGAAGCTTGAGCGCCTCGGCGAAATCATCACTCTTCGCAAGAGCCCAGGTATCGGCTGTGAATGTCGGCTCGATCGGGTCGAATGTGCCTCCCTGCTCGTTCTTGCCGCGCAGCATCTCGAGATACGCCGCCAGCCCATAGGCAACGCGATCCAGCGGAAGCTTTTCATTGATCAGGTTCTGGATGGTCGCTGTCCAGAAAACCTGAACCTTGGAAGCCCCATCGCTGCCGATACGCAGGTTCTGGTCAGCCATGGCCGGGTTGGAGAAGCGTGAAATCACGGACTCCTTGTACTTTTCGAGGTCTTCGCCGGGAGCGGCCTTGAGCGTCGGGATCACGTCGGTGTCGAGATAGGACTCCACCAGCTTGCGCAGATCGGGATCGTTGATCGACTCATCGATATGATCATAGCCGAGCAGCAGACCCGAAAAAGCCAGGAAGATATGCGATGCGTTGAGCATACGGATCTTCATGAACTCGTAATCGGTCACGTCATCGACCATCTGAACGCCCACTTCTTCCAGCGCGGGGCGGCCATCGGCGAACCCGTCTTCGACCACCCACTGGGTAAAGTCTTCGGCCACGAGCGGCAGCAGGTCGTCCAGCCCGCTCTCACGGTTCAGGCGCTCCGCAATGGCAGAAGAAACGGTCGGTGTGATGCGATCGACCATGGCATTCGGGAAGGTCGCATTGGCTTCAATCCAGCTCGCCAGCTCGGGATCGCGCGCCTGGGCATAACCGAGGAAGGCCTTGCGCGCCACGTTGCCGTTATGGCGCAGATTGTCGCAGGACATGATGGTGAAGGCGCGGTTGCCGGCATCGCGGCGGCGGCGCAGACCTTCCACCACATAACCGAAAATGGTGCTGGGAGATTCCGGATTGGCCAGATCGCGCTGGACGGCATCGTTTTCGACGTCGAATTCACCCGAATGCTCGTCGATATTGTAGCCGCCCTCGGTGATCGTCATCGAGACGATCTTGATGGCCGGGTCGGAGAGATAATTGAGCACGGCTTCGGGTTTTTCAGGAGCCAGCAGATAGTCACGCAGAGCGCCGATCACGTTGCGCTTGCTCTCACCCGAAGGGGCGGTTTCGGTCAGGGAGAAGAGGCAGTCCTGACGCTTGAAATCGTCGGCTTTCTGCTTCGAGCGCTCACCCGAGGTGAGGCCGACGCCGACGATACCCCAGTGATGCTGGCCCGCCAGTCCGAGAACCTTGTTGATGTAATAGGCTTCATGGGCACGGAAGAAGTTACCGACGCCAAAATGCAGGATTCCAGGCTTGATGTCCTTGAGATCATAAGACGGAGCGGCCACGCCTTCTGGCAGATGCTGCAGGGTCTCACGGGTGATCATAGGCTTAAATCCCTCTTCGTTACGTTCGGAGCGCCGTTTGCGGGCGGGGCAGAAAGACCAGATTGGCGGCCCCGCGTCAAAATCATCTCACACCTCTCAACGTGCCGGGACGATCACAAGTTCATCCTGAGCCCGTGTTGTCGCTATTTCCCGATCATATCACGCAGGTCTTTCGCCCGGCTCTCCGGCGTGCTCATCAGCACATCGGTGGCGCGTCTCAAATCCTGCCTCAGGAGCGCGATGACGAAGTGCATCTCGGGAAGTGCATCCTGCCCCAGGGTTGGCAGCGCGCTGAGTACGTCCTCGCGTCCCGGGCGATAAGGCTTGTCATGGGCCTTGCCTGCAGCATGAATCTCGCAGCGTCGCGCCAGAGAGCGATACGCATGGCTCAGCCCGGTATGGAGCCCCGCAACACCGGAAAATCCGCCGCGGTCCTTGCCTGCATTGATGGCGCGCGCCACGAGCATGGTGTCGCTCAGCATGCGGCGCATCAGGGCAGGTAATACGGTCAGGATAGGGTGGCGCTTTTCGAGAAGGCCCCAGTTTTCGCGATAGGCCTCCGCCACGCATTCATTGATCACGAGCAGATTGCGCGCACAGTGATCGTTGCGCGCTTCGAGCTCGCTCCACATTTCCTGTCGCCCCAGAGCCGCCTGGAGCAGCTCGTCCATTTCACGGAACATGCGCCCGGCGGTGAGAAAACCGCGGCGTCTGGCGCTGGCGTGCAGCACCACGAAGGAGACGACCAGAGAGACGATCACACCCAGGAAGATGGCGGTCAGTCTCTCGGTAAGGGGCCAGTACGGATTGCTGCCATGCGAGGGCAGCAGATAGACGATCATGAGCGTCACCCCGGCGAAGCGGAGCGAGGGACGCACGGCGGCCATATAGGCGAGTGGCAGCAACGCAATGCAGAAGATAGGCCAGTAAAATCCGAGTACCAGACGCGCGGTAATGGCCAGCGTCCCCACTACGGCGCCGACAAGCGTGCCGATGATCTGGTCCCGTGCTGTTGCGAATGTCTGATCGATGCTCGACTGGGTGACGATCAGGGCCGTGATGAGCGCCCAGATCGTTTCATCGAGACCTGTTGCCTCGCCGATGATCCAGCACAGGGCCACGGCAACGAGGGTGCGGACCATTTGTCGCCAGGGCGCCTCACCATCGGCCCTCGCCTGAAGTAGTGAGGCAAACGGCATGGCTTACTCCCCTGACAACGGCAGCGGCACCCAGCGCAGACCGTCCTGACCCTGAACGAGCAGGAGAACGGTATGTTTCTTCTGCTGGCGCGCGCGCGCCAGTTCCTTGGACAGCGCATCGGGGGAGTTGACGCCCACCTGCTGGACTTCGGTCACGACATCGCCGGGCTGCAGCCCGCGCGTATCGGCCGGTCCGTCACGGGTCACATCGGTCACCACCACGCCACGCTGCGAGTCAGACAGGCTGTATTTGCTGCGTGTGTCGTCATCAATGGCCGAGAAGGTCACCCCCAGATCGGCCAGGGCCAGCTTGCTGGGGCCTTTCGGCTTGGCATCGGTCGGGGGCATGTCCGGCGCCTCGGGTGAGGGCTTGACCACCAGCGTGACGTCGAGCGTCTTGCCCTTGCGCCAGATCCCGAAAACCGTCTTCGTGCCCGGTGTGATTTCAGCGACCAGGCGTGGAAGTGCGTGACCATCGATCGGCTTGCCGTCGAGCGCGACGATGACATCGCCCGTCTGAAGCTTGGCGCTGGCGGCGGGGCCCTTGGGGTCGATCCCGGCGATCATTGCGCCTTTCTCGGGCTTGAGCCCGATGCTGTCGGCGATCTCATGGGTCACGTTCTGGACGCGCACACCGATCCAGCCGCGCGACACATGGCCGTCGCGACGCAGCTGATCGATCACACCGCGCGCATCATTGGCCGGTATGGCGAAGCCAATGCCGATGGAGCCGCCACTCGAACTGTAGATGGCGGTGTTGATGCCAATGACCTGTCCATCGAGATTGAAGAGCGGGCCGCCGGAATTGCCTCGATTGATGGAGGCATCGGTCTGGATATAGTCGTCGTACAGGCCGTGATTGATATCGCGGCCGCGCGATGAGACGATACCGCTCGTGACCGTGCCCGACAGGCCGAACGGATTGCCGATGGCCAGCACGCGATCGCCCACGCGTGCCTTGTCGCTATCGCCGAACGGCACCGTCGGGAAGGCCGACTTGCTCTCGATCTTGATGACGGCCAGATCGGTCCGGCTGTCACGCCCTACGATCTTCGCGGGCAGCACCGTGCCATCCTGCAGCGTGACCGAGACCTTGTCGGCATCCTTGATGACGTGGTTGTTCGTGACGATGTACCCGTCGGGTGAGATGATGAATCCCGAACCCAGAGCCTGCATCTTGCGCGGGGGCTCAGAGGAAGAGGGCTGGCGGTTCATGTAGTCATGGAAGAACTTTTCCATGGGTGAGCCGGGGGGAAACTGCGGCACTTGCGGCCCGTCATCGGGGCTTGCATCCGGGCCGTCGTCGTCATCCTCATCCTCGCCCGGCTTCAGCGTGGCCGAGATCGAGATGTTCACCACGGCGGGCAGCAGGCTGGCAGCAAGATCCGCCAGCGAGTCAGGGGCGGCGTGGACGCTGCGCGCGCTTGCCACAACTCCTGCGGACGGCGAAGCCGGTGCGGGGGCCGGGGCAGGCTGGGCAAAAGCGGAGGCGGTGGCGGAAACCCAGCCGCCCATCAGGGCGGCGAGAACGAGGCGATGTTTCATGCGCTTACGCTAACGCAAATCAGGGGTTTGCGTCACCTATCTCCGCGCTACGATCTTTCTTTGCTTCTTCACGGGCTTCCTTGCGCGTCTCGCCTGCCATCAGCGCGGCCTGACGGCGATGGCGGTCGAGCCATACGGCCACGCCATACACCCCGGCAAAGCCCAGGACATTGACCAGGATCTGGATGATCCAGCCATCGCCGAAACTGTTCATGACCAGACGCGCGAACAGGTCTAGGATCGTGCCGAAGCTGAATACCTCAAGCGAGTGGCGTCCGAGCAGGGCAAGCGCCTGCCCGACCCGCGTTTCGGAAAGCCGCGTGGCAGTGACCGAAGACTGGACCAGAAGCAGAATGGCCAGCGCATCGGTCCAGCGCCAGATGGCCAGATCGGATTTGTCTGCCGGGGGCATGTCCCCCAGAGGCCGCAGACTGGGCAGATTCCAGCTTTCATAGGGAAAGCATTGCAGCGCAGCGAATACCAGATATGCCCCTGCGATGAGACGCGCCCAGAGCGGTCCCGGCAGATTGCCTTCGCGCTTGCCTGCCATGATGGCGGCGAGCATGCCGAGGGTGAAGATGAACTGCCAGGCGAAAGGGTTGAAGTACCAGCCATCCGGGTCGAGCCAGTTGGGCAGGTTCAGCGTGGGATCGCTGTTGACCAGCCCCCACAGCGCAAGGCTGGCCCCCGCCAGCAGCCAGGGCGAAAGCTTCCATAAAAAGACCAGAACCGGAAAAGCGAGAAGCAGGACGATATAGAGCGGCAGGATATTGAGGTTGTTGGGTAATGCCTGAAGGCTCAGGACGCGCCAGATCCACTCATGGCCATGGGCCAGTTCCGGCTCGAGAAAATCGACCGGCACGGGTGAGTAATGACGCCACTGGCGAATGGTCAGGACCGATACCAGCAGCATGACCATCTGGAACAGATAGAGGCGCCAGCATCGTCGGACGATACGCTCTACCCCCAGGGCCCATCCCCCGGTAGGCGGTCCGCGCAGAATGAGCCTTCCATAGGCCAGCCAGGAAGCATAACCGGCCAGCAGCACGAAGATTTCTGCTGCATCGGCAAAGCCGAAATTGCGCAGGGTGAAGCGGTTGAGCACATCCTGCGGGGCATGATCGGCCAGCATCATCAGCAGCGCGATTCCGCGCAGGGCGTCGATACGATGGTCGCGTTTCTTGCGTTTGGGGGCGGCGTCGGTTGCGGCCTCGCTCATTCCTGTCCTGCTTTCCTGCCCAGATGGGCCGGGTTCAGCGCCCCGGCATCGCCCTGCTCATACGCGCAGACGCTTGCGCGATCCACTTCCTGCCATGTTAAACGACAGAAACCAGGACCGGCTCCGCCGCCAGAGGACAACCATGACCGATTTTGAAAAACCCGCCAATGAAGAAGACCAGCGCAGGATTCTCGAGACCCTGCGTCTGGTCAAGGACGAGGCAGGCACCTCGAACGTCCTGAGCTTTGCCTCGCTCGAGGGCGTTGCCGTGCGTGATGGTCACGCTCATGTGTCCCTTGCGACTTCCCGTGAGGACGCCGCTCGCATCGAGCCGCTTCGCCCCCGCGCCGAGGCCGCACTTGCCAGCCTGCCGGGCATTTCACGCGCGACGATCATCCTCACAGCCCATCGCGCTCCCGGCAAGGCTGCACCTCAGCCCCAGGGCCATCGTCCCTTCCATCTGGAGCAGCCCGCCAACAGCCCCGGCCATCCACAACCGACACGCCCCGATGGCAAGGCGCTTCCTCAGGTGCGCGCCATCATCGCCGTGGCCTCGGGCAAGGGCGGTGTGGGCAAGTCGACCACGGCCGTGAATCTCGCGGCCGGTCTGGCCAAGCTCGGCCTGCGCACGGGCATGCTCGACGCCGATATCTATGGTCCGTCCCTCCCGCGCATGCTCGGTCATTCCGCCAAACCCGCGCTCGAGAACGGCAAGATCATCCCCGTCGAGGCCTGGGGCATGCATGCCATGTCCATCGGCTTTCTTGTGGATGAGCAGCAGGCCATGATCTGGCGTGGTCCCATGGTGATGGGCGCTATCGGCCAGTTTCTGGCCGATGTCGCCTGGCCCGCTCTCGATGTGCTCGTGATCGACATGCCTCCGGGCACGGGTGACGCCCAGCTGACCATCGCCCAGAAACTCAGCCTGCGCGGCGCGGTGATCGTCTCCACCCCTCAGGATATCGCTCTGCTGGATGCACGACGTGGTCTCACCATGTTCGAACGCATGAACGTGCCGCTTCTGGGCGTGGTCGAGAACATGTCCTATTTCTGCTGCCCCAATTGTAACCACCGAACCGAACTTTTCGGTCACGGTGGCGCGCGTGCTGAGGCTGAAAAGGCCGATGTGCCCTTCCTTGGTGAAATCCCGCTTCTGGCCGATATTCGCATGAGCGCCGATGCCGGGACGCCCATCATTCTGTCCGCCCCCGAAAGCGAAGCCGCGCAGGCCTATACGCGTCTTGCCCGCGCCGTGGCGGATAGTCTGCGTCTGGAGCCGGGAGCATGAAATTCCCGCTTCTCGCCGCTCTTGCGCTGAGTATCGCCCTGACCGGGTGTGGTCCGCGCAAGGTGACTCATCATGGTTATGCGGCAGACGGATACGGGGTGATCGACAACTCGCCTCACCTCCCTCCGCCGGATACGCTCTGGCAGCCTGCTGCTACGACAAAATAGCTGGCAGGTTTGCGGGGCTTTGCCCTGTACCTCGCTGGAGGGCAGTCGTCCCTTGAGAACCTGATTGAGGTAAGCAGGGATCGAAGGGGCCTGTCCCTTCGCGGGTGCAGGGCAGCGCCCTGCAGGAAAGGCCATGCGCAGGGCCCTGCCCCACGCCTCGCCAGAGGACAGTCGTCCTCTGGACACCTGATTGGATGAAGCGGGGGTCGGAGCCCCACAGGTGCAGGGCAGAGCCCTGCGCTTTGCTCTCAGTGACTCGCGGGTTGCGTGCCCTGGTTTTCTGTTACCGATACGGCACCATTGACGGTACGGTTCAGAACCGAGAACGAGACGGCGTCCATTGTGGTCACATCGACTTCGTCACCCATTTTCAGCGAACCGAGCAGGGGGAAGAGCACCTTTTGCGTGATGGTCACGGTGCGTGTGATGTCGGAATGGTCGATGAAGGTCACCTTGTGAGAAGCAGCATCGACGGCGACGATGCGGACCCGCTGGCGCTGGAACGAGATCAGCGTGCCATGGGGGTGGCGCTTCGCGTACCCCTTGGCGGAGGAGACTGTCGATTCCGGCAGGGGCGAATCCGGCTTGGCGATCGTGGCTGCCATGGTCTGGAAGAACCGCATCGAGACCTGATCACCGGCGTCGAGATGCGGGAGATCCTTGGCGCCTTTCGGAATGGTGATTGTGAGGAGGCTGCCCTTTTTGTCGCGGAGCAGAACCGAGCGGGCCTCGGGATCGACGCTCTCGACCGTGGCGGTCATGCTCTGGTTGCCGGTGATCACCGCCTGGGCTGAAGCCGGGGCGGCAGGAAGGGTGAAAGCTGGCGCCGTCAACAGAAGGGCAGTCAATGCGGGGCGCAGCAAACGACGGGTCATGCGCGTTGTCCTCGATACCATGGGAGCGTTCTTGTCCTTCTTGGGTGTCAGCCTGGCCAGAATGTCGGGCTGATCCATCTCTGTGGCAAAAGAGATAGACCTTGTGAGGCTGCCCTATGTTCTCCCCAAAGAAAAGGGGGGCGCCCGGTGACCTCTGACATGTGCCATGCATTCTCCCGAGGGCTCGGCAGGTCGGCTTCGTCATCAGGCCCGGGCCGGATCCTGTGAAGCCTAGCGTCATCTTTTTCCTTGGTGACAGCGGTCTCATTTTGTTGTGGAAACGACCCATGAAAACTGAGCGTGTCGATTGTCGACGGTTTCGTGCCGTTACTGGGCTTGTCGTGCTTCTTGTGCCTGCAGCAGGGGCAGAGGCTGCTGTGGAGACCGTGCGCCCCACTGCGCCTCCTGTTGAAGAAGTGGCGGTGCAAGGTCGTCAGGCTGCGGGGATGGCAGCGGAATATGGCAAGCGGGATGCTGCTCTGGGTCCGTTGGGAACGCGCTCACTGCTCGAAACGCCGTTCTCGATCATGGCGGTGCCGCGCGATGTGATCGTGAACCAGCAGTCGCGCAATGCGAATGACCTTGCCCAATATTTACCCTCAGTCCAGCTCGAAATGCGCGGAGACCCTAATACCAGCCGCCCGCAGTCGCGCGGGTTCGAGGCCGATGTCATTGCGAATTCGCGCATGGACGGGCTTAACATGGTGATCACCACGCCGTACGCGGCTGAGATGTTCGACTCGCTTCAAGTGCTTAACGGGCTCTCGGGCGCACTTTATGGGCCGCAGAACCCTGCGGGGACGTTCGATTACACGCTCAATCGGCCAACCGATCAGAGGCGAGAGCACCTGGTCTTTGGGGTGGATTCCACGGGAGCACCGCTCGAATCTCTCGATGCATCAGGGCGCGCAGGGCATGGAAAGTGGTTCGGCTATCGCGTCACGATGCTCAACCAGTCGGGCTCGACCTACGCGTCTGGAACTCATCTGCGGCGCGGGCTGATTGCGGGGGCGTTCGATCTGCGACTGGACGCGAAGACGCAGATCCAGATCGATGCAAGCCAGTACAGCTACGCCCAGCGCGGCTATGCGGGTGGGTTCTCCTTTGCCACGGGCATCGCGCTGCCCTCTGCCCCGGATCTTTCGAGACCGGGCTATGGGCAGGACTTTGCGGGATATAATGCGTCTACCAATACGGCATTGGCGAAGGTCATTCGTAAGTTCAGTGCGGACTGGTCGCTGACCTTGGGTGGGCTGTATCAAGATGCGTGGCGCAACGTCTTTGGTGTGACAAATCAGCTGACGGACTCGCACGGCCATTATCGCAGCACGATTTCGGCTGCGACGACGGCTAATGATTTCCGGGTATGGTCGAACATGGCCTATCTGAACGGAGCGTTCAGAACAGGGCCATTCGCGCACAAGATTGTGCTGGGCTCGAACGGCTACAGCATGGGGAACTACAACCCGACCCTCGGCGCCAGTCAGGTTCTGGGCACGGCGCAAATCGGATCCCCTGTCGTGTTCGCGGGAAGCCAGCCTTATTTCTCCGGGCGTTATCAATCAGCCTTCATTCAAACCCAGTCGCTGATGGCGGGCGATACGATCGCTCTTACCAGGCATCTCTCTGTCATGGGAACGCTGGCCTGGAGCTGGCTGGATACGACGAGCTCGAACAAGGCTGGGGTGAGAACCGCTTCCTATGACGCTTCTGCAGTATTCACGCCCATGACGAGCCTGATCTACAGGCTCAACGAGAAAACGAGTTTTTATGGCACGTGGGGGCGGTCTGTGCAGGCTGGTCCGGTAGCCCCTGCCTCGAGCGCCAACGCCAATAACGTGCTCGCCCCGCTACGCTCGGAAGAATATGAGCTGGGTGCCAAGTACAGACCCTTCGCTGGCCTGATGCTGAGCGCGGCAGGGTTTCGCATGACGCGCGGCTATGCGTTCACAGACCCTGTGAGCGGGCTGTATCGCGAGGCAGGACAGCAGCGCAATTACGGGGTCGAGGGACAGATTGCCGGGCGGGTTTCGAAGTCGCTCAGCGCGATTGGCGGGGTGACCTGGCTTGATGCACAGGTGGGGGCAACAGGGTCGTCACTGACCTCTCACAAGCAGGTGGTTGGGGTGGCCCCTGTGCAGGCCAGTATGCTTCTGGATTACCACCCGGACTGGATGCGGGGTGGGGCCGTGAATGCAAGCGTACACTACGTCGGCAGGCGCGCTGCCGATAACGAGAATCGCCAGTTTGTAGGGAGTTTCGCTACCCTGGATCTGGGGGCACGATACGGGTTTCACGTGTATAACACCCCCATGGTCATACGCTTTGGGGTGAGTAACGTTACGGATGCCCGCTACTGGGCCTCGGTCTATCCGAGTTCGACCGATGGCGGAACGGGGGCTACGAACTCAGCCGTTGCCGGACTGCCCCGGACCTATCACGCAACGACAGAGATCGATTTCTGATCCGTTCCTGAAGCGCCGCCCTTGTTGCGGCAAGGCTCCCAGCCCGCTACGGCGTGGTCATTCTGGCGCAGGGCGGCGGCGCCATGAGCGACGGCGGCCCAGGCTGCATTGGCCAGGGCCTTGCGGCTGGGGAAATCCTCAGGAGCGAGCGGCGCATGGAGCAGGATGGTTGCCCGTTTGCTGCGTCTCTTGAGGAACTGCCAGACATGTGGTCCGAGATCCATGTCACCGTACCACGCGAACACGGCGCGTTTCGTGCGATTGACGGGCAGACCTTCAAGCTGGTCATAAACGAGCGAGATGGGTTGTATGAGTGGCGTCAACCCGGGCGGATAGCTTGGCATGTCGATGGGGGGTGCATTTTTGGGCAATCGTGGCAGTTTGGCGATGGCGAAAAAGGTCGACATGAAGGGAAGTACCCGCGACCCGTCAGATGAGGTGCCCTCGGGGAAAAGAATGAGATTATCGCCCGTGGCGAGGCGGGTGATCATCTGATCTCTTTCCCGACCGGTGGTGCTGCGATTGCGACTGACGAAGATCGTGCGCCCGATCTTGGAAACGAGCCCCATGATGGGCCAGCGCTCGATATCGCCCTTTGCGACGAAGACCGAGTAGATCTTGGTGCCGAGAACCGGGATGTCGAGCCAGGATGAATGGTTGGCAACATAGATCACGGGGCGCTCCCCACGGTCGCGGCCCTTTTGGCCGCCGACGGTGCCAACGGGGCGACCAATGATCCTGATGTCGAGATCGAGCAGTTTGCAGAGTACGCCCCAGATGACGCGTGTCCAACGTATCTTGAGGACGCCGGGGATCGGCAGAAGCAGGGCTTCGAACCCGACCGAGAGCGGCACCCAGATGATGACGCCGGCCAGACGCGACGCCGCGTTGAGGACGTCGATCTTGCGACCCCAATATCCGGGTTTGCCATCAAACTGACGGGCGGGGTCGGGCTGTTCGGCACGAGGTCGCACGTCCGGGGTCAAAGAGGGAGTGATACTCCACCGTGACAGAATTCCGGTGCGCCGGGCGTGAACATGATCTGCGCTCATGCCCGTTCAATACTGTCATGGATCAATTGTGACAATCGCCCGCGATAATCTGTTGTGGGGTGGGTCGATCAGCACCGGCTTTGTTGGCAGCAGGATTAAGCAAATCAACAGCACCAGACAGGCCGGGGGCAGTGCTGTTTGGTGTTTCACGTGAAACAGTGACCCGCGCGGGGTGGCGCAAAGGGGCGGGCGGGGCGGGATAACATAATGTTCACAAGTCCCGTATGCGCCCTGATGCCAGCATGAAGCGTAAGAACGAACAAAGAGAGGAATCCAAGAACATGTCTGGTTTTGGCAATATCCCCGGTCTGCCGCCCATCAATCCACAACTCAAGCCCAACTGGTTTATCGGAATTGGCGTCGTGCTGATCGTGCTGGGCGTCCTCGCGTTCCTCGACACTGTGGTGACGACACTCGCGAGTATCGTCATCATCGGTATGCTGCTCATTTTCTCGGGGGTCGCCTATCTGGCGCAGAGTTTCGCCCATCGCGATGTGCCGGGATCACGCTTCTGGATCACGGCGCTCATGGGGTTCCTTTATATCCTCGGTGGTATTCTCCTGATTCAGGAACCGGAGACAGGCTCGGTATTTCTGACTGCTTTTCTCGCTGGCTGTCTTATGGCTTCAGGTGTCATGCGCGGGCTCTGGGCGGCAGGGCATCGCCATGTGGCCAACTGGTGGACCATGGTTCTGAGCGCCGTTGTCGCATTGCTGACCGGCATCTTCATTTTCGTGACCCTGCCCTGGTCGGGGCTGTGGCTGATCGGTACGTTCATTGCCATCGAACTGATCTTCGGCGGTATCTCGGCTCTCTCATTCGGGCTGGCGCTCAAACGTAACGAGCGCTGAGAAGGCCGTGGCGTCAGGCTCTGGAGCCAATAAAAAGGGCCGCACCGGATGATCTCCGGGCGGCCCTTTTTCAAATGTGCGATCCTGGAAGGCTGTTTATCGTGCCCGCACGGCGTGAGCGATCTCAGCCAGTTGGCCGAGGACCTTTGGAACGGTCGTGGCGGTCGCCTTGCCATCTTCCAGTGTGGTCGCCAGTGTGGCGATCAGAGCTGACGCCACGACGGCGGCATCGCCAACCGAGGCGGCCTGCGCTGCCTGTTCCGGAGTGCGAATGCCAAAACCGATTGCGACCGGCAGGGGGCTGACGGCGCGCAGGCGCGGCAGGGCCGCAGCCAGTTCATCGGCGCTGGCCGTTCGTGTGCCAGTAATACCGGTGATGCTCACGTAATAGATAAAGCCGGAGGCATCATCGAGCAGCAGGGGAAGGCGCGCATCCGGGGTATTGGGTGCCACGAGCTGGATGATGTCGAGCCCGCAGCGCTTCGCATCCTCGGCCAGCAGATCGCTTTCTTCCTTGGGGAGGTCAACGATGATCAGCCCGTCCACACCGGCCTCGGCAGCATCGGTGCAGAAACGGGCAGGACCATAGCTGTCGATCGGGTTGAGATAGCCCATGAGAATGATGGGAGTCTCGTTATCGTCCTCACGAAAGGCGCGTACCATCTCGAGAACGCCAGCCAGAGTGGCGCCAGCCTTCAGGCCGCGCAGGGCGGCCTGCTGGATGGTGGGGCCATCGGCTGAGGGGTCGGAGAAGGGGACGCCGATCTCGATCAGATCGGCCCCCGCCGCGGGCATGCCTTTCAGCAGGGCGAGCGAGGTTCCGAGGTCGGGGTCGAAGGCTTGCAGATAAGGAATGAGCGCACCCCGCGACTGGGCCTTGAGCGCTTCGAAACGGGCCTTGATACGACTCACAGCGATACTCCCAGATGCTCGGCGACGGTGAAGATATCCTTGTCTCCGCGGCCCGACAGGTTGAGCACGATGATCTGGTCCGCCGCCATGTCCGGCGCGATCTTCATCACATGCGCAAGACCATGGGCGCATTCGAGAGCGGGAATGATGCCTTCGGTGCGGGTCAGGAGCTGGAAGGCGTCGAGCGCCTCCTTGTCTGTCACACCCACATATTCCACGCGGCCGATATCGTTCAGCCAGGAATGCTCGGGTCCGATGCCCGGATAATCAAGCCCTGCGCTGATGGAGTGCGCCTCGGCAATCTGGCCGAACTCATCCTGCAGAAGATAGGTTCGGTTGCCATGAAGCACGCCCGAACGTCCGCGGGAGATCGAGGCCGCCGTAAAGCCACTATCGAGCCCATGACCTGCCGCCTCGACGCCGATCATGCGCACTGACTCATCGTCGAGAAAGGGGTGGAACAGGCCCATGGCATTGGAGCCGCCGCCGATAGCGGCCACCAGCACGTCCGGGAGGCGATTTTCGACCGCCATCATCTGCTCGCGCGTCTCGATGCCGATAATCGACTGGAAGTCCCGCACCATCTCCGGATAGGGATGCGGACCCGCGACGGTGCCCACGAGGAAATAGGTGTCATGCACATTGGCTACCCAGTCGCGCATGGCCTCGTTCATGGCGTCCTTGAGCGTGCCGGAGCCTGCCGTGACGGGGTGCACTTCAGCACCGAGCAGATGCATGCGAAACACATTGGGCTTCTGCCGTTCGACATCGACCGCACCCATATAGATGGTGCACTTCATGCCGAACAGGGCGCAGACCGTAGCCGTCGCCACGCCATGCTGGCCTGCCCCGGTTTCCGCCACGATGCGCGTCTTGCCCATGCGGCGCGCCAGTAGAATCTGGCCCATCACGTTATTGAGCTTGTGCGAGCCGGTGTGGTTGAGCTCTTCACGCTTGAGGTAGATCTTCGCGCCGCCCAGTTCCTCGCTCAGACGCTTTGCATGCCAGAGCGGGCTGGGACGTCCCACATAGTCCCGGAAGTAGTAATCGAGCTCGCGCCGGAATTCGGGGTCGGCCTTGGCGGCCTGATAGGCCTCTGCCAGATCCTGCACCAGCGGCATGAGCGTTTCCGCCACGAACTGGCCGCCGAAGCTGCCGAAGCGGCCACGCTGGTCGGGGCCATTGCGCAGGCTGTTGAGACGGGGCGGAACTTCAGAACTCATGGGGCATCTCCTGTCCGGGGCATGGATCGACATGGCGAGCGGGTTTCTGCGATACCAGAGGGGCGGCATGACGTCCATTCCCGACCCGCAGGGGAGAAGCACCCCGCAAGGGGAAGGAAATCACGATGTTTCTTGCGCATCCGGTGGGGCGCCCCGTCCATGAAATTCTGGCCGCCGATGATGCGCAGGATGTCGCCTGGCTGGATCTGGTTGACCCGACGGAGGACGAGATACGCCTCGCCGAAGCCGTAAGTGGAATCGCACTTCCGCGTCGTGAAGCGCTCGAGGAAATCGAGAGTTCGTCCCGCCACTACCGCAAGGGTGACGTAATCTATCTTTCCACCCCTCTGGTGCGGATGATCAACGAGGCCCTGACCGCTTATCCCGTTGGTATCATCGTGTCGGAGCGCTGGTTCATTACTCTGCGCTACGCCAATTATACGGCATTCGAGACCATGAGCCGGGATCTTGCGGCCAATGACGTCGATTTTGCGCTGTCAGACGTGCCTGAATTGCTCATCCATCTGCTCGAAACCGTTGTGAACAGGCTGGCCGATATTCTTGAAAACGCAGGTCACAGCCTGGCCACGATTTCACGCACCGTTTTCACCAGCACCCGACCCAGACGGCATGTGCGTAATGCCGACGTGCTGCGCCAGACCCTGCGCGAGCTGGGGGCGAGTGGTGATCTCACCTCATCCATTCGAGAAAGTCTGCTCGGGGTGGATCGCATCGGCATGTATCTGGGCGATGCACGATATTTCGAGTTCCGCGATACGCTTCAGGCACGTCTGCGCATTCTGGGTCGCGACGTTGCCTCGCTGAACGACTATGTGGCGCAGATGACCGTCAAGGTGCAGTTCCTGCTCGACGCTACACTCGGCTTCATCAGTATCGACCAGAATGACGGTATGAAGCTGCTGACGGTGGTCAGTTTCGTCGGGATCACGCCCACGCTGCTCGCCGGTATTTATGGTATGAATTTCAAGATCATGCCGGAACTCGAATGGCATTACGGCTATTACTATGCGTTATGCCTGATGCTTGCCTCGGTGCTCCTGCCTCTGTTCATTTTCTGGCGCCGTGGATGGTTTGGAGATCGTTCAAAGTGAACCGGCTCGCTCTTTCCCTCTCCCTTGTCGCCTTCTCTTCTATTGCGCCGCAGGTCCTCGCTCGTCCTGTAGTCCAGTCTGATGCGCCTCCCGCGCAGGTCATTCTGGATCGTCTTGTGCAGGAACCGTTGCGTTTTGAGGGGGGCAGTTCCTTCCCGCTCGGGTTCCGGCAGGCGCCGGGTTATGAAGGCAAGCAGCCCACAAGAGTGCTGATTGGCTACCACATGGAAGGTTCGGCGCTGCGGGGCGAGTTCGTAGCGCTTGACGCCGATAACCGTGCGTTACAGGCGGCCCCTCTGTCAGGGCTGCTCACGCCAGTATCGCAGGGCGCCGGGGCTGCTCCCTGTCATATCGATATCGCCCTGCAAACTCCTCTTCAGCTCGAGGGACATTGCGCCCCTGACCTGATTTCCGGTGCCTATGTGGAGCGAGTGCCTGCATCGCCGCTCCTGTTCCTGATCCCGGGTCTGGACGAGACGGGCGCCACCACAGGGCAATATATGATGAAGCCCTGGCGCGGCTGAGACTGCGTCAGGGCCGTATAGAACGGGACTATTGACAGAAACCGTTATTTCTCATTAGATTGTGCCGCAAGAGCCGTACGTTTTCCGTACGCTGCGGCCTTTCTCAAGACCTATCGTCTTCGCTCATCGTCGGGCCCGTTCTGCGGCCCATCTGACGGGGCATTCTTTCGCGACCAATCATCTGTCACGGATACGGCTTCCGTCTCCCCGACAGTAGACTATAGCCCATCTAAGGCGCTTTTCATGCATCTTGCTGAACTCAAGAAAAAAACCCCTGCCGATCTGCTGGCCTATGCTGAAGAGCTGCAGATCGAAAACGCATCGTCGATGCGCAAGCAGGACATCATGTTCGCCATTCTCAAGACCCTGGCGGATAATGAGCAGGCCATTTATGGCGAAGGCACTCTGGAGATCCTGCCAGACGGTTTCGGCTTTCTTCGTTCGCCTGAAGCCAATTACCTTCCCGGCCCCGACGACATCTATATCTCCCCCGCTCAGGTGCGTCGTTTCGGGCTGCGCCCAGGTGACACGGTTGAAGGGCAGATTCGCGCCCCGCGCGATGGCGAGCGCTACTTCTCGCTGCTCAAGGTCAACTCGATTAACTTCGAAGAGCCGGACTCGGTTCGTCAGCGCATCAACTTCGATAACCTCACGCCGCTCTATCCCGAGCGTCGCCTGCGTATGGAAGTCGAGCAGGTGGGTGCACCCGAGCCCCAGCCGACTGGCAAGGGCAAGAAGGATCAGCGCGATTACACGCCACGCGTGATCGATCTTGTGGCCCCCATCGGCATGGGCCAGCGCGCCCTGATCGTGGCCCCCCCACGTACCGGCAAGACCGTGATGCTGCAAAGCATCGCTTCATCGATCTCCGCCAACCATCCCGATGTGTTCCTGATCGTTTTGCTGATCGATGAGCGCCCTGAGGAAGTGACCGACATGGCCCGCTCGGTGCGCGGTGAAGTCGTGTCCTCCACCTTCGATGAGCCCGCAACCCGCCACGTGCAGGTGACCGAAATGGTGCTCGAAAAGGCCAAGCGTCTGGTCGAACACAAGCGTGACGTCGTGATCCTGCTCGACTCGATCACCCGTCTGGCGCGCGCCTACAACACCGTTGTGCCTTCATCGGGCAAGGTGCTGACCGGCGGTGTGGATGCCAATGCCCTGCAGCGCCCCAAGCGCTTCTTCGGTGCGGCACGTAATATCGAGGAGGGCGGGTCGCTCACCATCATCGCCACCGCGCTGATCGATACGGGCAGCCGTATGGACGAAGTTATCTTCGAAGAATTCAAGGGCACGGGTAACTCCGAACTCATCCTTGATCGCAAGCTGGCTGACAAGCGTACCTTCCCCGCCATCGACATCACCAAGTCGGGTACGCGTAAGGAAGAGCTTCTTGTTGATCGCGCCTCGCTTTCGAAGATGTGGGTGCTGCGTCGTATCCTCTCGCCCATGGGAACCATGGACGCGATGGACTTCCTGCTCGACAAGCTGAAATACAGCAAGACGAACCAGGATTTCTTCGACGCCATGAACAACTGATCCGTCCCCCGGGTCATGAAAAACCGCCGGAGGCTTACGCTTCCGGCGGTTTTTTTATGAATCTGTTTCGATGATGGATGTTGTCATCATGGGGCTCCGCCCCATCCCCCGCCAAAGGACAGTCGTCCTTTGGAAACCTGTTCGATTTAACCGGGACGCAAGGGGCGCGCCTCTTTCCGGGGAGCGGGGCAGCGCCCCGTGAAGGCTTCCCGGTGCAAGAACCTCCCTTCATGAGGCTCTGCCCCATCCCCCGCCAAAGGACGGTCGTCCTCTGGAAACCTCTTCGATCAAATCGGGATGAAAGGGGCACGCCCCTTTCCGGGGGCGGGGCAGCGCCCCGCAGAGGCCTCCCGCTGCAAGAACGCCTTTTCGTAGGACTCTGCCCCACCTGCCTGGCCGAAGGATGGTCGTTTTTTAAAAACCTGTTCAGCCAAACCAAAATGAAAGGCGCCCTCGCTCCCCCGCGAAGCGGGAAGCGTTAAGGGAGACCTGACCGGTTTGCTAGAGGGTGACGCCTTCCAGTTTCAGGAGATAGCGCTTGTCGTCCAGACCGCCTTCGCCTGAATAGCCGCCCAGATGAGTCTTGCCGAGAACGCGGTGGCAGGGGATTAGGATGGGGATGGGATTATGAGCCATGGCTCCGCCAATAGAGCGGGCTGAGCCTCCGGCCTTGGCGGCGAGGTCGGCATAGCTGATCGTCTGGCCGTAGGGCACATCGCGCAGGGCGGCCCAGACGGCCTTGCGATAGGGGGTGCCCCAGGGGGCGAGAGGCAGATCGAAACTTTCCGCTTCGCCGTCGAAATAGCGTTCCAGCATGGTGTGGGCGCGGGTAAGAAGGGGCGTCTTTTCCTGATCGCGGCCCCATCCCCAGTCGAGGGCGACAATAGCGCCCTCGTCTTCACTGAGGGTCAGGGGGCCGAGGGGAGAGTGAAAAGAGAGCTGGGGCATAGAAGGAATTCACATGGTTGACGCGACGGAAAGCCGGGCGGGACGCAAGGGTGAGGTAATCTTCGCTCTGGCGACGGGTGCCGGGCGGGCGGCGATCGCCATCATGCGCGCAAGTGGCCCCGGCGCTCAAGAGGTGCTCGCATCCCTGTGCTCTGGGCGCCTGCCACCACCGCGTCATGCGGGGCTTCGCGCCCTGCATCACGAGGGTGAGCATCTGGACGATGCAATGGTGCTGTGGCTGCCTGGACCCCGCTCCTATACCGGGGAGGATGGGTTTGAGCTGCATCTTCATGCGGGGCCTGCGGTGATCGATCGTGTGGCTTTGGCGCTGACCTCACTAGGTGCGCGTCCGGCCGAGGCAGGTGAGTTCACGCGGCGTGCGGTTCAGGCCGGAAGGCTCGACCTGCTTCAGGCTGAGGCGATTGCCGATCTTGTGGAGGCCGAGAGCGACAGCCAGCGTCAGCAGGCGCTGGCCCAGGCGGATGGCGCGTTGAGCCGCGTTTATGAGGGGTGGAGTGACTCGCTCAAAACCTTGCTCGCCCATCAGGAGGCGCTGATCGATTTTCCGGATGAGGATTTGCCGGAAGAGGTCGAGCAGGCCCTGACGCATCGGCTCGATGCGTTGCGCAACGCCTTGCAGGTACATCTGTCTGACAAACGCGGCGAGATTGTGCGTCGAGGCCTGACGGTGGTGATCGCGGGCGCGCCCAATGTAGGGAAGTCGAGCCTGCTGAACCATCTTGCTGGGTATGACGCGGCGATCGTCACGCATCGTGCCGGGACCACGCGCGACGTGATTGCCATTGACTGGCTGTTTCACGGGGTGCGTCTGCGACTGGTCGACACGGCGGGGCTGCGTGAGACCGAGGATGAGATCGAAGCCGAAGGCATCAAGCGCGCGATGTTTCACGTGGAACATGCCGACCTCGTGGTGCATGTCATGGCAGGTGAGGGGGAAGCCCCCCTCAGGACCGACGCTCTGCTGATCGGTAACAAGATCGATGTGAGCCCGGCGCCGGAGGGCACGCTGGGACTCAGCGTTCAGACGGGCGAGGGGATGCCCGCCTTCGAGGTGGCGCTCGCCGGGCGCATCAAGGCACTCGTCTCTGGCGTAGGTGCGCCGCTCACGCGCGCACGCCATCGCGCGGGTATCGAGGAGGCCCTGTTTCATCTTGACCAGGCGCGTCAGGCACCCTGGCCAGAAGTGCGGGGAGAGGCGTTGCGTCTGGCGATGCGGGCGCTGGGCCGCCTGACGGGACAAGTTGATGTCGAGTCCCTGCTGGATGTGATATTCGGACAATTCTGTATTGGAAAATGAGGCGTGTGTGAGCGAGTTTGATGTTGTCGTCATCGGTGGGGGGCATGCTGGAAGCGAGGCGGCAGCCGCCTCGGCACGTTTTGGCGCACGGACGCTCCTGCTGACCCAGAAGCCGGAAATGATCGGTGCCATGTCGTGCAACCCGGCCATCGGGGGCATAGGCAAGGGGCATCTGGTACGTGAAATCGACGCGCTAGATGGGTTGATGGGACGCGCCGCCGATCGCGCCGGGATCCACTTCAAGCTCCTGAACCGCTCGAAAGGGCCTGCGGTCCATGGGCCTCGGGCCCAGGCAGACCGATATCTCTATCGCAATGCCATCCAGGCGCTTCTGGCCGAAACGCCGAACCTTGCCATTGAGGCGGGTGAAGTGGCCGATCTCGTGGTGGAGGACAAGCGCGTCTCTGGCGTGGTGTGTGCCGATGGGCGTGTCATCCGTTGCGGGGCCGTGGTGGTCACGAGCGGGACGTTCCTGCGGGGCGTGATTCATATCGGGCACACGCAGGAACAGGCCGGGCGTATCGGTGAGCGACCGGCAGCGCTTCTGGGCGAGCGTCTGGAAGCGCTCGGATTGCGTATGGGGCGTCTCAAAACAGGGACACCGGCCCGACTGGCGCGTGCGAGCATAGACTGGGAGTCGCTGGCAGAGGACAAGGGAGATGCGCTGCCCGA
Organism: Asaia krungthepensis NRIC 0535; assembly: GCF_025995175.1. Lineage (GTDB taxonomy): Bacteria > Pseudomonadota > Alphaproteobacteria > Acetobacterales > Acetobacteraceae > Asaia > Asaia krungthepensis. Next base: position 31,733 of record NZ_BAPV01000020.1, on the reverse strand, counting down.
GCCGTTCAGTCGCCTCACTCAGGGCATCACCACCGAGCAGGTCTCGTGCCGTATCACGAGCACGACGCCTGAGACGCATCGGATCATCCGCGACAATCTGGCGCTCTCGGCGCTTTATGGCGGCGCCATTGCCGGAAAAGGACCGCGCTACTGTCCGTCGATCGAGGACAAGATCGTGCGTTTCGGCGAGAAGGAAGGGCATCAGATCTTCCTGGAACCCGAGGGTCTGGCAGGTAATCCCGGTGGGGATCTGGTCTATCCGAATGGGATATCGACGAGTCTTCCCGCCGATATTCAGGCCCTGATGATCGCCTCGATCCCGGGGCTCGAGAAAGCGCAAATCGTGACGCCCGGTTATGCGGTGGAATATGACTATGTCGATCCACGTGAACTCTCGCCCAGCCTGGCGCTGAATGCGCTTGCCGGGCTGTATCTGGCCGGTCAGATCAATGGTACCACTGGTTATGAGGAGGCAGCCGCCCAAGGCTTGCTGGCAGGATTGAATGCCGCGCGCTTTACAGCGGGGAGTGCCCCGCTCGTGCTTGGGCGCGATCAGGCCTATCTCGGCGTGATGCTGGATGACCTGACGCTTCAAGGTGTTTCCGAGCCTTATCGCATGTTTACCTCGCGCGCCGAGTATCGCCTGAGCCTGCGGGCCGATAATGCCGATTTGCGCCTTACCGGGATCGGTGTGGCGATGGGCTGTGTCGGTGCCGAACGTGCGGCAAAGCTCGATCAGGATCAGGCGGCGATCGAGCTCGCCATGGATCAGGCACGCGAGGCGCTTCACGCGCCGCAGGATCTCGCGGCACAGGGTATCACGGTGTCGCAGGACGGGCGACGTCGCTCGCTTCTGGATGTGCTGGCTGGTCAGGCCGATGAGTCGGCGGCGTGCAGGCTGGCGCCCTGGTTTGGCGTGCTGCCATTGCGCATCCGCCGCCATGTCGAGACAGAGGCACGGTATGGCGGCTATCTTCAGCGTCAGGAGCGCGAGATCAGGCAACTGGCCAATGAGGCGCAGATTGCCCTTCCTGCCGACCTCGATTATGCCCGGATCGGGGGACTGAGCAGCGAGATGAAAGAACGTCTGTCTCTCGCAAGGCCGGAGAACTTCGCGGCGGCTCAGCGTGTGCCGGGTGTGACGCCTGCCGCAATGATTGCCTTGCTGGCGCATGTGAGGGCTGCGGCATGAGTGCGGTTTCACGTGAAACAAGAGAGCGGCTTGAGGTTTTTGCAGCGCTTCTGGAGAAATGGAACGCCCGCATCAATCTGGTCAGTCCCCGCGACATGCCCTACCTCTGGGAGCGGCATATCGAGGATTCGCTACGCCTTGTCCCGTTCATCGCCCGGGGGGCGCGGGTGATCGATCTTGGATCGGGTGGCGGATTCCCGGCGCTCATGATCGGTATCGCCTGCGATGCCGAGATGGTGATGGTTGAATCCGACCAGCGCAAATGTGCATTTCTACGCGAGGCGGCACGCGCCTGTGGCGTGAGGGCGCAGGTGGTGCCCAAACGCATCGAGCAGGCCGAGGTGCCGCCCGCCGCCTATGTGACCGCGCGTGCTCTGGCCTCGCTCTCACAATTGCTGGAATGGAGCACGCCCTTTCTGCTCCCGGAGGGGAAAGCCCTGTTTCTCAAGGGAAAAAATCTGCCCGACGAGTTGACCGTAGCCGAGCGGTGCTGGCACATGCAGCACAGAATTCTGGACAATCGCGCCGCCTCTGGGGGCGCCATCATCGAGATAAGCGATATCAAACGTGTCGAATAACGACACGGGCAAGAAGGCCCGTATTCTCGCCGTCACCAACCAGAAGGGGGGTGTGGGCAAGACCACAACAGCAATCAATCTGGCCGCAGCGCTCGCCAGCTCGCAGCGCGTCCTGCTGGTCGATATCGACCCGCAGGGCAATGCGTCGACCGGTCTGGGGGTCGATTACAATGCCCGTCAGATTGGCAGCTATGCTGCCCTGATGCAGGAGGCGCCGCCCGAGAAACTGCCGCGCCCGACCGGGACGGCGAATCTCGACATCATCGTGGCGAATACCGATCTCGCCGGGGCGGAACTCGAACTGATCGGCAGCGACCGGCGCGAATTCCGTATCCGTGACGCGCTCGAGGCACTCTCGGATCGGTATGACGTCATCCTGATCGATTGTCCGCCCAGCCTTGGTCTGCTGACGCTGAACGCACTGGTTGCCTCAGATGCGGTACTGATTCCGCTGCAATGCGAGTTCTTTGCGCTTGAGGGGATCAGCCAGATTGTCCGTACGGTCGATCGCGTGCGTCGCGCCTTCAATGCGGATCTGCATGTCGCGGGGATTATCCTGACCATGTACGACCGACGCAACAATTTGTCCGAACTGGTTGCGGCAGACGCACGCAATTTCTTTGGCGAGCAGGTGCTCGAGACGCTGATCCCACGCAATATCAAGATTTCCGAGGCGCAGAGCCATGGGTACTCGGTTCTCGAGTATGACCGTCGCAGCAGCGGGGCGCAGGCCTATCTGGCTCTTGCGCAGGAAGTGGCAGCCCGCCTGGGCATCGCCCATCTGGAAGGGATCTCATCATGAGCAAGAAACCGGCGCCTCGCCTGGGCCGTGGTCTCGCCGCCCTTCTGGGGGATCAGGCCATCGAACTGCCGCGTACCCCCGGCCCGTCTCAGGAAGCTGCGCCTAATCCATCCCTGCTCGGGGTCGATCTTCTGGCACCTGGCCCGTTCCAGCCCCGCGTGGATATGGATGAGGGGCGGCTGAACGAGCTTGCAGACTCGATCCGCAGCCGTGGCGTGTTGCAGCCTATCCTTGTGCGTCCGGATCCGGAGCAGAAGGGACGCTATCAGATCATCGCAGGCGAGCGGCGCTGGCGCGCTTCGCAGCGCGCCGGGCTGCATGAAGTCCCTGTCCATGTGCGTTTGCTCGATGACGCCGATGCCATGGCCGCCGCCCTTGTCGAGAATTTGCAGCGCGCCGATCTGAACGCGATCGAAGAAGCAGAGGGACTTCAGCGGCTTCTGACCGATTATGCTCTGACGCAGGAAGAGCTTGCCGGGGCAGTGGGCAAGTCGCGTCCCCATATCGGCAATATCCTGCGTCTTCTCAACCTGCCGGAGGCCGTGCGCCAGAAAGTGCGTGACGGGTTGCTGAGTGCCGGTCATGCACGCGCCCTTTTGGCCCATCCTGACCCCTGCGCGGCCGCGGATATCGTGATCGCCCGGGGGCTCAACGTGCGTCAGACGGAAGCCTTGGCCCGTCAGACGCCCAAGACGGAACAGGAAGAGGCCAAGCCGCCGCGAGACAACGAACTCGTGCGCCTGGAGCGCGATCTGGCGACGAAGCTGGGTCTCAAGGTGAAGATCGAGTTCAACGGCAAGGGCGGTTCGCTGCGTCTGGATTATCGCAGTCTCGATCAGTTCGATACGCTTATGCGTCTGCTTTCGCCCGAGAAATAGAGGATTTGGTTACGTATGCGGAATAGTGCATTTTTCCTCTTGATGCCTGTTCCGCCTCTTGTTAGAAGCCCTCTCACCGGAGCGGGGCTATGGGCACATAGCTCAGTTGGTAGAGCAGCTGACTCTTAATCAGCGGGTCCAAGGTTCGAGCCCTTGTGTGCCCACCATTGCCCCGCCGGTACTTTCCCGAAAATCTGAATGACATTATGCGCGCCTCTCGCGCCATGTCCTTCGCAAATCCTGTGTTTGCGGTCGTCCTTGTATCGCGCGCGTGCAACGCGTCGATGGGAAGGCTTGTCGGCAGGCTTCCTGTGGTGCTTTTCTCCGCCGATATGCGAGGGCGCGAACGCTGTTTGTTATCCTCCCTTTATGAGAGGTAGACTTGACCGTCGCCGGGTGCTCAACGATGCGCTCTGACGCTCTGACGCTCTGACGCTCTGACGCTCTGACGCTCTGACGCTCTGACGCTCTGGCGCGCAGCCTAGACCTTTCACGGCCAGTATGGGGCCAAGCCACGCAAAAGCCCGCGGCAAACGGGACAAGGCCGTACAGGGGAGCGAAGGTCGTCTGATTTTCAGGAAAATGATGCGCTGGCTGGGATGGGAGGGATCGAACCTCCGAATGGCGGAATCAAAATCCGCTGCCTTACCGCTTGGCTACATCCCATCGCGCTGAGGGGCTTTTTAGTCTGCAAGCTGGCAGACGTAAAGCCATTATGTTTCGAGTTCGAGCGGATGATCCGCAATGCCCGTGCGGCTCTCGGCCTCTTCCATCAGGCGGCCCGACGAGGGCTTGAGCGCGCCGTAGCGTTCTGCCTTGTCCAGAGCCTGATCGAGCGCCGCCATGGTCTGGGAGAGATCGGCGCTTTCATCCTTTTCCCAGGCGCGCAGGGCAAATCCCCACACCCCGGCCAGGGCGTTCAGTCTGATCATGCCGCCGAAGCCGCTGCATTCCACGCCCGCGACCTCTGCCATCCAGCGCATGGTGTCCATCGTGGCAGCGCTCAGGAGTAGCGTCAGGGCCGGGTCCGTCGGCAGAGCCTGCAAGACAGCCCGGATCCCTTCGCGATATTGCTGGAAAACATCGAAGCGCCGCATGAAAAGATCGAAGACGCGTTCGCGGACCGAGCCGCTCAGCCCGTCGTCGCGAAAGGCCGATTCATCGGCCAGTCGGCCAAGGCGGAAAAGAAAGCTGTGGCGGAAGGGAAAGCGGGCGCGGACTTCATCAATGGGCAGACCGGCGCGCTGGGCGGCCTCGACCAGAGAGAAACGCTGCCAGCCCTTTTCTGCGGCGAGGCCGAAGCCCGCCTCCAGCAGAGCCAGATCAAATTCCTCGCGATCAATATCCGTCATAAAGCCGTTCCTGTCATTCTGGGCGCGATAATACCCTATGGGCGTGTCGTGACAATCGAATGACAGGAATATGGCAGGGTTTTCGGCTCAGGAGGCCATTTCCCGTGCCCGCTTCATGGCATTGTCGATGGCCTCACTCATGGTGGCTGGCCAGGCATCGGGCGCCATGAGAACTTCGAGCGCCTTGGCTGTGACGCCATTGGGGCTCGTCACATTCTTGCGCAGGGTCTCGCTTTCCTCGTCGGAGGCGGCAAGAAGCGCTCCCGCGCCCGAGACGGTGCCGCGCGCAATCAGCCGCGCTGTCTCGGGGGGGAGCCCGACGCGCAGCGCTTCTTTCTCCAGCAATTCAGCCAGCAGGAACACATAGGCTGGCCCACAACCCGAGATCGGTGTGAGCGCCTCGAGCTGCTCCTCGTTGTCCACCCAGGCGACATCGCCCACGGCGGAAAGCAGGCTGGTACACAGGGCGCGCTGGGCGTCATCCAGATCAGAGCTGCAAACGCCGGTGACGCCCTTGCCAATCGCGGCCGGGGTGTTGGGCATGGCGCGTACGATGCGGCTCGTGGCCTCCCCACAAGCGGCACGAAGGCTTTCGACCGTTCGCGCCGCCAGCATCGAAATCACGATAGCACCGTCCAGAAAGGGGCGGAGCGACGCGAGGGCTTCTTCCATACCCGTCGGCTTGACGGCCAGAATGATGATATCTGGTTTGAAATCGCCCGGAATTTCACCGGCGGTACGCACGACACGATGTGGGGCAGGAGGGGCATCGCACCGGCGGTCAAGGATGATGGAGGGGGCAAGCCCCTGCTTCAGCCATCCCTGCCACAAGGCGCCGCCCATCTTGCCACAGCCAACCAGAAGAAGAGAGGGCAGGCTCACGCTTCACCCGCACAATCGAGCATGGCGGCTTCCAGCGCTTCAGCGGGGGATTTGCCGCTCCAGAGGGTGAACTGGAACGCAGGGTAGAACCGCTCGCATTCCGTAATGGCGATATCGATCATGTCTTCCATGCTTTCTGCGGCAAGGCTCGTTGCGCCGCGCAGCAGGACGGAATGCCGAAAGACCGGTGTTCCCGTCTCGAGGTCGAGGCTGAAATGCCCGATCCAGAGGCGTTCATTCGCAAGCGCAATGAGTTCGTACAGGGCCTTGCGGCGATTGGCGGGAGCCCGCAGGTCGAAGGTGCAGGTGAAGTTCATGGCGGCAATCTCGCGCGACCACGAAAAATAGAGTCCGTAATCGCACCATTTGCCCGGTGCTTCGGCCGCCATTTCCGAATCGGTCCGGCGGTCGAACGCCCAGTCATGACCGCAGACGATCTGCTCCATGACGTCGAGCGGGTTGGTATCCTGATGCGAGGAGGAGAAGGAGGATAGAGCAGGCATTCGGGACTCCCTGGGCCGGTGATGCGCGTGGCTTGGCGACGCGTATCAGGATGTCTGCAACGATATGAAAATCCGCGGTTATCGGCCCCGCGAATCGTCATATCAGGTCACGTTACGGATGCCCGGCCTCCGTTGCAAGGATGCTGGCATCCGTCATGATCAGGCTTGCGGTGTGGGAGCGGTCACGGCCTTTTCCAGATCGGCCAGACGCTCCTCGATACGGGCCAGACGGGCATCGGCATCTTCCTGCGCCATACGCGCACGTGTCGCGAGTTCGCGTGCAACATCCAGCTCGTCACGACGGACGAGATCGAGCGAGGAAAGGGCCTCATCGATGCGCGCGCGCACCATGGCATGAAGCTCTTCGCGCAGACCGGTCAGGGCCGAGAACGCGCCCCCGGCAACGCCTGCGAGGTCATCGAAAAAACGGGGCCGGTCTGCCATGGTGGTATCCTTGTCTGTCCTGTCGCCCACTAGGTGGCGGTCGGTGATAATGCCCCCGGCGCGGCCAGAGGAGCGTAGGGTCGCCCCAGACTGGCTCTCACACCTGTCGGGTGCAACGCGGCTCTGGTCAATCGGGATGCCGGGGCCGCGTTTTTCTCCGGCTGGTGTGGCTTGGAGGTTGCGTTGCGGCGTCTTATACAGGTTCCATGATGATCGTCACCGGCGGCGCCGGATTTATTGGTTCGTGCCTGGTCGCTGCGCTCAAGGCGCGCGGTGAGGCTGTCGCGGTTGTGGACCGCCTTCGCGACCAGGGAAAATGGCGCAATCTTGCCAAGCACGCGCCCGATCTTCTGATCAGCCCGGATGCGCTCGACTCCTATCTGGCGAATAGTACGGACATCAAGGCCGTGTTCCATATGGGCGCGATCAGCAGCACGACCGCGCGCGATGGCGATCTGGTATGGCAGACCAATGTCGCATTGTCCGAGGTCCTGCTCGACTGGTGCGCCTTGCGTGACGTGCCATTCTTTTATGCCTCATCGGCGGCGACCTATGGGGCGGCGGACAGGCCCGAACTGTTTTCGGACGCGCCCGACTCTCTTGCGACGCTGAAGCCGATGAACCTGTATGGCTGGTCCAAGCACGTCTTCGACCAGCATCTTTTCAAACGCCTCGAGTCCGGGGATCCGATGCCCCGGCAATGGGCGGGGCTCAAGTTCTTTAATGTCTACGGGCCGAACGAGTACCATAAGGGCTCGATGATCTCGGTCGTGAAGGTCAAGTATGACGAGGTGATGCGTGGCAGCCCGGCAAGGCTGTTCCGCTCCGACCGCCCCGATCTCGACGATGGCGCGCAGGCGCGCGATTTCATCTGGGTGGGCGATCTGATCGATATCATGCTCTGGCTTTATGACCACAAGCAGGTCAGCGGGTTGTTCAATTGCGGTACCGGCACGGCACGCAGCTATGTCGATCTGGCCAATGCCGTATGCGATGCGGCCGGTGTGCCGCGCCGTATCGAATTCATCGACATGCCCGAGGCTCTTCAGGGCCAGTACCAGTCCTATACCTGTGCCGATATGACGCGCCTGCGCGAAGCAGGGTATGACAAGCCCTTCACAACCCTCGAGGCGGGTATCACCCGCTATGTGCGCGACTTCCTCGCGACGCCCGACCCCTATCTGTAAAGACCCGCATGGCCGCCCATCCGATCATCCTGCCGCAATTCGACCCGATCGCGCTTCATCTCGGGCCGCTGGCCATCCACTGGTACGCGCTCGCCTATATTCTCTCGATCCTCATCGGGTGGAAAATCGCCGTTCGGCTTTGCGCACTTGCGCCGCAGGCCGCCACGCGAGAGCAGGTGGATGATTTCGCCTTTTGGGCCATGCTTGGCGTCGTGCTGGGGGGGCGGCTGGGCTATATCCTGTTCTACAAACCCGGCTTTTACCTGACGCACCCGCTTTCCATCCTGCAGGTCTGGCAGGGGGGCATGTCCTTCCATGGCGGGGCACTTGGCGTGATACTGGCGCTGGCCTGGTTCACCTGGCGGAACGGGCTCAGTTTTCTCGCCTTCTCTGATCGCATCACCATCGTCGTGCCGCTTGGCCTCGGTCTTGGGCGCTGTGCCAACTTTATCAACGGGGAACTCTGGGGGCGCCCGGCGCCGGACTGGCTACCCTGGGCCATGGTTTTTCCCACGGGCGGCCCGATAGCCCGGCATCCCTCCCAGCTCTACGAGGCCCTGACCGAGGGTCTGCTGCTGCTCAGCGTCATGCTGGTGGCGGCAAGTCGTCCCTGGGTGCGCGTGCGCTACGGCTTTTTGTCGGGTCTCTTTCTTTTCGGCTACGCGATGGCGCGCAGCTTCTGCGAGTTGTTCCGCGAGCCAGACGCATTCATCGGTTTCCTGCCTTTCGGTGTGACCATGGGGCAGGTGTTGTGCATTCCGATGGCGCTGGCGGGGCTCTGGCTCATGGCTTTCGGCATGCGCCATCCGCACAGCCTTCAGGGAGACAGGTTGCATGGCTGATCAGGCACCCCGTGGCTGGGTCTTGCAGTCGGACCCTCTCGCCTTTTTGCGCCATGGATTTTTCACGCGCAGAGGCGGGGTATCCCCTGCACCGTACGATACGCTGAACTGCTCGCTCGCTTCGGCCGATGATGCAGGAAATATTGCCCAGAATCGCGGCAGGGTGGCCGGGTTCCTTGGGGTCGGTTCCGGGGCGCTTCTGGGCCTGACACAGACCCACTCCGCTGACGTGGTGGTGATGACCCGCGATACGCCGGTCTGGCAGACCGGGCGCGGGCCGAAAGCCGATGCGCTGGTGAGCGATCGCGAGGATCTGGCACTGGGCGTGATCACTGCTGATTGTGGCCCGGTTCTCTTCGCGAGCACGGATGGGCGCGTGGTGGGCGCGGCCCATGCCGGATGGCGCGGCGCGGTGGGCGGTGTGCTTGAAGCCACGATCGAGGCGATGGCCCGTCTGGGCGCAGGAGAGATCATCGCCAGTGTCGGCCCCTGCATTGCCCAGAATAGTTACGAGGTCGGTGCAGAAATGCGTGACTCCGTGCTGGCGGTCTCCCCCGAAGCAGGAGATTTCTTCGCTGCGGGTTTACGGCCCGGGCATTATCAGTTCGACCTGTCCGGTTACTGCCTGCACAGGTTGCGCCGTGCGGGTTTGCGCCGGGTTTCACGCCTCGGTCTGGATACGTTGCCTGATGTGGCGCGCTTCTTCAGCCACAGGCGGCGTACTCTCGCCGGAGGTGGGGCGATCGGGCATCAGATCTCGGCCATACGGGCAGGGAGTCTTGGCGGATGATCTCACTTTTTCCTCGGCAGTTCTGGCGTAACGGATTGGGTGTTCTGGGGGCTCTGACGCTGCTTGGCGGTTGCGTCGACATGCCTCATCCCTTCGGTGATCCAGGGCCGGAGGGGCGTCGTCTGGCGTTGACCACCCCGCCGCCTCGCCTTGCCGTACCGACCCCCTCCGCCTCATTGCTGGATAATACGGCCTCGGCGTTATGGGCGAAGGATGTGGCGTCTCAACTCGTTGACCAGTCGCTGCCCGCCGTGGCTCAGCCCGCGAAGCCGGGCGATTGGTGGCTGCGCCTCACCGCCACCATGGAAGGCGATCAGGTCACGCCGCATTACGATGTCATGATGCCAACGGGCGAAGCGCGAGGGCACTGGGATGCTGCGTCCGTTCCGGCATCGGTCTGGGCACAGGGTGAGCCAAAATTCCTGATGTCTCTGGCCTCCTCCTCAGCCCCGCAGATCAGCTCCGTATTGACCGGTATTCAGGCCGCCATGATGCAGGCTGATCCACATAGTCTGAAGCGTCGTCCTGCCAAGGTTTTCTTCAAGGGTGTGCGTGGCGCACCGGGCGATGGCAATGTCACGCTGGCACGCGCTTTCGTGGCCAGTTTTCCAGATCAGCATGACAAGCTCGAGCATGATCCGAAGGCGGCCGATTATAGCGTCGAAGGCGTTGTGACGTTAAGCGATGGCCCCGCAGGCAATACGGGGCATCCCTTGCAGCATATCGAGATCGTCTGGCGCACCGTGGCCGCCGATGGCAAGGAGGCTGGAGCAGCAACCCAGCTCCATGATATCGACGCCCATTCCCTGGATGGTCCCTGGGGCGATGTCGCCATGGTCGCGGCATCCGAGGCGGCGGGTGGCGTGCATCAGATCATCACCAATTACTCCGGGCGAGACCACAAGCCCTTGCCGCCAGAGCAGGGCGCCACCAGCGGGAAAAACAAAACTCCCGTCTGACAGGAATCAGTGCGGCGGGCGTCGCTCGAATCCAGGATGCCCGCCGTTCCGGTCAGCCGATAGTCACGACCTTGGTCAGGTGACGCGGGGCCAAAGTGTCGAGATTCTTGCTGCGCGCTACATATTCGCCAAGCAACTGAAGCACGGGCAGGCAGACTAGCGGACCGGTACCGGGTTCACCCCCGACAGGGAGGCTGATTGTGCCGGGGCCTCCCAGACCCAGCACTTTCGCGCCCTTGGCGAGCAGATCATGCGCCAGCAAACTTTCTTCCTCCAGCGTGTCAGGGTGATACATCATGATCACCAGAGAGCGTTCGTCGATCAGGCTGATCGGCCCGTGGCGATATTCCAGAGGGTGATGCGCCTCGCTCTGGCTCAGGCTCATCTCCTGCATCTTCAGGGCGCCTTCGCGCGCGACGCCATAAAAGGCGCCACCTCCGAGAAAGACGAAATGCGAACGCCCGTCGATGAGCCCGGGCAAGGCGCCGTCAGCTGCATCGAGAAGGTGGCGCGCGGCTTCGATCGTGGGGGTGCCAAGCGTCATCCCTGCATAGCGCATCCCCAGAAGTAGCATCAGGCTGGCCGACGCGGTCATGACAATGCCTTCTTCCGCATGGGTTTCGGCAGCGACCACAATATCGGCATGGGAGCAGAGCGCGCTGCCCTCCGCACAGGTGATGGCAGTCACGCGCTGACCGACCGACTGGCTTGCCCTGGCAGCGGCGACGGTTTCGGTCGATTCGCCGCTACGCGACAGCGCGATGGTCTCGACCTTCACGGATGCGGGCACATAATCATGCGGGCGGCGAGTCCACTCATTGCCCGGCACGGCACGGCTCTGATGCCCATGCGCATTGAGGCACACGGCAATGGAATCGGCGATATGCACGGAGGTGCCGCACCCCACCACGACCTGAATATGGCCGGGCGAGGGCGCTGCGCCACCCAGATCGGCTTTCGCCCAGAGGGGAAACTGCTCTCTGATGCCGCGTTCGGTTGCATTCATGATGGACGTCCTTCTTTGCTGGGCGGAGCCGCTATCCGTTCCGGGAAACGGGGCAGGGCGTTATGAATCGTCGTGGGAAAGGGGGGCAGGGACGGTAGAGACGACCAGCCCGGCCTCATGCAGACGCGATTGCCAGCTTGCGGCGAGAGCGTCGTCGGTGACCAGATGGGTCAGATCGCGCAGCATCCCCACCCTGAATGTGGCATGGCGGTCGAATTTGCTGTGATCGGCAAGCAGATGACGCTCCCCGGCATGGCGTATCATCGCGGCATTCAGGCTTGCTTCCTCGCAATCCTGCGTGGCGATCCCGCCGTCGGGCTGGATGGCGGTCGTGCCCAGGAAAAGCTGATCGAACCAGAGCCCTTCGATACAACGCTCGGCGAGAGGACCGACCACGCTCCGGTTTTCGGGCCGTACCTTGCCGGCAATCAGCGTCAGACTGAGCTGCGGTGTCTCGATCAGGGCCTGGACGATGGCGATGCTGTTCGTGAACAATGTCAGCGGTATCGGGTCCATGCGCAGTTTCAGTGCCAGTTGCAGCACCGTGGTGCCGGAATCGAGAAACACCGATCCATGCGGCCTCAGTGAGTCATAGGCCTGTTCGGCGATGGCGCGTTTGATCGCGAGATTCTGGCTTTCACGTGTGTCGAAGCCAATTTCCAGCGCGCCGGAATTGGCAATTTCCGCCCCGCCATGGGTGCGGCGCACGAAGCCCATCTCTTCGAGGCGCTGAAGGTCCCGACGTATGGTCACGACAGAGGCATCCACCAGCTGCGCGAGTTCGTTCACGCCCGTCATCCCGTGACGGTAAAGATGGTGGCGAATCTGGGTCAGACGATCAGGCTGCATGAGCGCTCCGCGACGAATGCCCCAGCGTGGCACCGTTTCACTCTTTCCTCAATACGATCAAAAACGATCAGCAGGCAAGCATGTTGAGGATGGCTTGTGTATGAGAGATGCGCATATCACACCCGCAACACTGATCTTTATGCGCTGTCGTTGCGTATAGGGTTGCGAATTCCGGTTTAGAGCGAGGAAAATCTGACTAAAAAATCAGATCATTATATTGATCGTTTATGATCGTTTTGTGATTGCAATGGTATTGCGGAATGTGACTAGATCGTCAGGCCACACCCAGCCGGACGAATCCCATGATCAAGGTCGAAGCGCGTTTCCGTCTCCCTCCGCTCGCAATGCGCCGGACGCATTGCGCAGCCCTCATGACCGGTACCATGCTGATCCAGGTCAGTGCTTTCTGTCCCGCAGCACTTGCACGAGGCGCAGTCGTCGGAAAGGCGCATGCTTATTCTGCTTCGAAAGCGGCCCCAGCCCCAGCTCCTGTTGCAGTTCGTCCGGCTGCAAATCCCGCACGCGCTCGCACGCTATCCCCGGGCACGGAGAGCATCCAGGTGAAGGGCGGTACAGGGAGTGCGACAGGCGTGACCAACACCACGCCGGGTGGCGGGCTCCTGGCCGTGGAACATGCGCCTCAGGCAATCCAGACGGTCACGCGCGATTTCATCGCCAAGCAATCGCCGACCAGCAACCCGCTGAGTCTTATTCAGTATGTGCCAGGCGTGACCCTTTCGAATGCCGATGCTTTCGGCCAGTCGAACCAGAGCAGCTTCTATATGCGCGGCATGACGCAGACATCGGTGGGCTACACCATCAACGGCATCCCTGCGGCCGATACCTCGAACTACGTGCCCTACACGTCGCAGGTTGCCGATACCGAGAATATCCAGAAGCTCTCCGTCGAGCAGGGCGTCGCCGATATCACCCTGCCGGTTTATAATGCGGTGGCCGGGTCCATACGCCAGACCATGCTCGACCCTGCCGATCATGCAGGCGGTCTGACGACGCTGAGCTACGGCAATCATCAGGCGTCGCGCGAATTCGTCAGGCTCGATAGTGGCGAAATCGGCCATAGCGGAGTGAAGGCTTTTGCCTCCTATTCCTATGGTACCCATGCCATGTGGCTTGGTCCGGGGCGCGCACGACGCTCGCATGTGGATTCGATGCTGCTCAAGGAATGGGGCAAGGGCAATTCGGCGCGCTTCTTCCTGACCTATAATCAGGCCAGCGAGCCCTATCTCCTGAGCATCAGCATGAAGGATTGGAAGCAGTACGGACGCTCTGCGGCCTATTACGACCCCACCTATACGCCGGGCGATTACAATTATTACCGGCTCAACGCGCAGCAGACCCACTCGCTGATCCTGGGGGCACCGCTCGTGTTCAATCTGGGGCACAGGCTGACACTCACCACCTCACCCTATTACGTCCATATTCAGGGGGCCTTCAATAACGGGCAGACCCAGTCGGAATACGGCTATAATGGCACCCAGCCCACGGGAAATCTCAACATTCCCGGAGCTGTCGATGGCGACGCGCCGGTCATGGCCGTTGATTATTCGAACCAGCAGGCTGGTGGCCTCAATACGGTACTGAGCTGGAAATCGGGGCATAACGAGCTTCAGGCCGGGTACTGGTACAATTATTACGACCAGACCGAAATTGCGCCTCTGACCCAGATCGGGGCCAATGGAGAGGGGGAGAATTTCTGGGGAAAATACCCCATACGCGGCGCGGACGGCACAGCGCTGATGCAGTTCAATATTCATCTGATCCAGCAGCTCAACGCGCTTTTCGTGTCCGATACTTACAAGCTGTTTCAGGACAGGGTGACGCTCAATGCCGGGTTCAAATATGTCATGCTGTCCTACAGCTCGACCAATCTGATCCCGGGCGACCAGTATCATTACGGACGGAGCGACACGCAGCCTCTGCCGCAGGTTTCCGCCTCATGGCAGGTCACGCCCAATGACCAGATCTATCTGGACGCGGCCACGGCCTTCAAGGAGCCGCAGGGCGTTCTGGTTTATGCCACGTACTGGGATGGCTCCGCGCCCTATCCTGCCCAGGCCGGATCGACCAATCTCAAGGCTCAATATTCGATCTCCGAGGAGATCGGCTACCGGCACAAGGGGCTCGTCACGCTGTCGGCGTCGTTCTTCAATTATAATTCCACCAACCGTCAGAGCTCGATCTCGACCTATGTCGGCGGGCGGCTTCTGGCCAACTACATCAATGCAGGCGGCCAGACATCGCGTGGCTTCCAGAGTGCGCTCGGGCTGCGCCCCTGGCACGGTTTCAGCCCTTATGTCTCATTCCAGTATCTGCACGTGACTACGGATAATAACCTGCCGCGCGGCACGGATTACATACGCAGCGCCGGCAAGATCGCGCCCTATAGCCCGAAATATACGGTCAATGTCGGGGTGTCGTACGATAACGGCCATTTCTTCGCGAACGGCTATATGAGTTACGTGAGTTCGCAGTATTCGACTTATATGGATGACGAGAAAATGCCGGGTTACGCCCTGGGCAACGTCACCGCCGGCTATCGCTTCAAAAGCTTCTGGCTGGCCAAATACCCGCAGATCCAGGTCAATGCGATGAATGTGTCCGATCGCAAATATCTCTCGGCCGGTAATGGCGGGCTCAATGCCAAATCGACGACGGGCGTTTTCGGCTCGACCATTGCAGGACGCGCCCCGACCTATATCGTCGGTGGCGGATTCGGGCTGGTCTTCTCTCTTACCTCGGGATTCTGATCGATGGTCTTTTCATCCTGCACGCCTCGTATGATGGCCTGGTTCGGTCTGGTTTTGGGGGCGAGCTGTCTATCTCCTGTGGCCAGAGCCGATGAGCGAGCGGTCCTGGCACCCTCAGCCACGCAGGAGGTTCCCTCGGGAGAAGGGCGGCGCTTCGGCAATGACGCTATCAGTCTCGTCTGGTCGGCGCAGAATGGCCATCTGAATGGGGTGAGCATCGAGGATGCCGCCCATGGCAGAACACTTGGCCTGCGCGATCTCTTCACCCTCGTTCTCAAGGATGGCAGCCAGATCGGCAGTCAGGATCTGAAAATCGTCAAGCCTCCCGGCGTTGAATGGGTGCCGGGTCGGCCCCAGGCAGCGCGTGGGGCAGACAGGCTGGCGGGTATGGCCCTTGTCGCGACACTTGCCGATCCGAAAGGGCGCTTCACCCTGGTCTGGCGGGTGGAGCAGCGATCGGCCATGCCCTATCTGCGCGAAAGTATTGCCATCACCCCCGCCAAGGCTCCGCTGGCGCTCGATCATGTAGCCATGCTCGAGGTGAATACGCGTGAGGGTGAAGTCGTCGGCGACGTGACCGGCGCGCCCATCCTGATTCAGGACGCCTATTTCGGTATCGAAAGTCCTCTCGCCGAAACGCTTGTCTTCAACGGGCGCTCACGCATGACGCTGGCCCAGGCCCTGCCGGTACAGCCAGACCATACGCTCGTGGTCTCTGCGGCGGCGGGGGTGGTCCGTCACGGTCAGGGGCGACGCGACTTCCAGATCTATCTGGAGCATGAGCGCAGCCATCCCTACCGACCATTCCTCAATTACAATTCCTGGTACGATATCGGGTATTTCACCCCCTACACGCAAAAGGATGCCGAAACGCGCATCCGCCAGATTGGCGACTCCCTTGTGCGTGCTCATGGCGTGAAGCTCGACTCCTTCCTGTTCGACGATGGCTGGGACGATCGAAGCGGTTTCTGGCGCTTCAGCAAGGATTTCCCTCAGGGATTCAAGCCGCTCATGTCTCTGGCCGGGGCTTATGGCGCAGCACCGGGTGTGTGGCTGTCACCTTGGGGGGGCTATTCCACGCCGAAGAAGGAACGCGTGACCAACGGGGCGAAGGCCGGTCTGGAAACACGCGATGGCGGGTTCGATCTCTCAGCACCCCGCTATTACCGGGCCTTCCATGAAGCCGTTCTGGCGTTGGTGAAGCAGGACGGCATCAACCAGTTCAAGTTCGATGGTACGGGGAATGCGGATCATGTGGCGCCGGGCAGCGTGTTCAACAGCGATTTCGATGCGGCCATCCACCTGATCGACGATATCTATGCCGTGCGGCCCGATATGTTCATCAATCTGACCACGGGCACCTATCCCTCGCCCTTCTGGCTGCGCCACGCAGATTCGATATGGCGCGGGGGAGAGGATGACATGCTGCGCGGTGTGGGCACGCGGCGGCAGCAATGGATTACCTATCGCGATTCCGAAACCTACGAGAACATCGTGGTGCGCTCGCCCTTCTTTCCGCTCAACTCGCTCATGCTGCACGGCATCATCTACGCGCAGAAGAACCAGCGTCTGAATGACGATCCGGGTCATGATTTTCCCGATGAGGTGCACAGTTTCTTTGCAACCGGGACGGACGAGCAGGAGCTTTATGTCACGCCCGATCTGCTCAAGCCCGAGGACTGGCAGGTCATTGCCGAGAGCGCGCAATGGGCGCGAAAGAATGCGGGGATATTGCGTGACACCCATTGGGTGGGTGGCGACCCGGGGCGGCTCGAACCCTATGGCTGGGCCGCCTGGGCTCCTGAGAAGGCTATCCTGACGCTGCGTAACCCTGACAGGATGCCGCGCCAGATCCTGATCGAGCCCGGGCATGTTCTGGAACTGCCCGATGGCGCTGCGTCGCACTTTACCGTGCATCGTCTCTGGGGGCGCTCGGCCGCACCCACCACGATGGATGCGGCCCACCCCGAACTGATCGCTCTTGCCCCGTTCGAGGTTATGACGCTGGAGCTGACCCCCTCGGGAGGGCAAGGCACTCCCTGATCTTGGCCCCCAATCCTGCCCCCTGATTACGTGCCCTGATCATGGGCCGTGATCGCACTTCGCCTGGAGGCGTCGGGCTGGCGCCCCTCTCGCGCCATCTCTATCGGACCGTCCCTCTGGCGTAGGCCCCCTGGCGCAGGCGTCTTTGGCCCCGGCACGACGTTGTGCCGCAGAGGCGGAGCCCGAAAACCGGCCGTCAGAGCATCGTGCGTAATGTCGCGATGATGGTGTGGGTCAAAGACCCGTGATCCGTGATGCGGTAGCGATGGGGATTGCTTTCATCCCTGTTAAGAAAAGGGCTGACATCGAGATAAAGCGCCTTGTTGCCGCAAAGCTCGTCGATCATGCGCTGTGTGCCGAAAATATAGCCGTCATGATTGAGGATCAGAACCGATTTGTCTCGGAAGAAGGCAGCATTGAGGAAGGCCGATCCTGAGAAGCCGATAAACACCGTATGGCTCTCCCATAGAGCCAACTGGTCGCGTATCGACAGGTTCTGCGGATGGCAGATCTCGACGCCAATTTCTTCCAGAAGGCTGCAGAGCAGCGCTTCCCCTTCATAAGAGCGTGTGGCGTCATGCGCGTCGCTCCGTGACAGAAAGACTGGCCGCGTCGAGGGCTGCTGCCTGTGATCCCCGAGAAGCCGCTGGCCGATCTCTCTCATGAAGTGGCCCCAGAGCGTGTAGCAATGAGCGTTTTCGACAAAACCAGATTCCGCAACCGTCACCTGGCGTATCATCGTGTTCTCGGGCGGGGAGAGGATTTTGTCCCGGTCGATTCCGAGGCTGCTCATGATCACATCGATGAAGCCGCCTGCGCGCTGTGTGCCCGCGTAGGTGGGGGCAATATACCATTGTGGCCGCTGGCCGAGCCTGTCGAGCGCCCAGAGGCGCTGAAGCGTGCTGGTCAGGAAATGGCCGAAATGCGTGTGGAAATAGCCGATCCAGAAACTCTCGCCCGGCATGTCCATCTCTGGAGCCGTGCCGGGCATGTCCGCAGCGATGAACATCGGGGCATAAACCTGATAATCGAATACTCCCTCGACATTCACCCCTGCGGAATAGGTGGATTCGGTCAGCAGAACCCCTCCCGGCGTATAGAGCGAATTATGGCGGAGAAGCGCGGCGTCATGGCGCGTCATGAAGGGCACGGTTTCGAGCACGCGAGCCCTGCCGAATGTATTGGGGCATATGTCCGTCGTGTCGATCCAGGTCATGATCAGAGCTCTTTGATTCCAAGGTTCTTCTGCCAGTCAGGCCACTTGGAAAAGCATATGCAAAACAAATTAATGTTCTTCTTGGGTATTTAGGAAAATATTTTACGATATCTCTTCTGTATTAGGCGAAATGTCTTGCAACCTCCTTCATCTGAGCAGAGTGCAGGTCCGTTCGCGAGATCAATTCATGAGGAGATGGCTTCCACCGGACGACAGTGGTGAGGCGATTATGCAGTCTATCCCGACAACCTGTCGAATTTCGCGAGATTGGGAGCCATCAATGAGCAGAAATATCCTGATAGAAAAATTCGATCCTGAAGCCGAAGACGGTAGGGGCTGTTTTCCGCTTGAAGATCTACGTGCGGCGCTCAAGGGGATTGGCGATCCGTTTTACAAGGAATGGAGTGGCGGTATCGAAACGGGTGAGCAGACACCTTATACGATGCCTGATGGCCGCACCGATTTCGCGTCGTCCACCGACACATTTCTTTTCAGCGTCAAAAACGGAATGATTTATGGTCTCGACTGGGACCGGCCTCTCGGCCGTGAAGGTACGGTCCGCGCCCTGTGGCATCTCATCGAAACTCACGGCTTTTCTCTGATCGATCCAAGCGGGGGTGGAGATCACCCAATGCTCTACGTTCTTTCAGAAGCCTGTCTGGAGGATGTCGAACAAATTTGGCCCGATTGCAGGGAGACCGGTGTTCATGTGTTCAGCGGCTACGAAGACTTCAGATCGTATTTCGAAAGCTGATACCCAGCACATGGGTAGAGGCGTGCGCTAGGCCTGTAAAAAACGCTCTATCAGTTATCTCCGATCCTGATGAGTTAATGACAGCGGGGGTTCGCGTTGTTAGAAGGCCGCGTATGCTGCCGCCCCGGACCGGAGTCGTTTCCCGATGAAGATCGTTGCCTGTAACAGTAACCTGCCTCTGGCGCGTGCCGTTGCACAGGAATTGCGTCTCCCCTTGTGCAAGGTCTCGGTGCGGCGCTTTGCCGATGCCGAAGTCTTCGTCGAAATTCAGGAAAACGTGCGCGGCGAAGACGTGTTCGTGATCCAGAGCACCTGCTCGCCCACCAATGACAATCTGATGGAATTGCTGATCATGCTCGACGCTTTGCGTCGCGGATCGGCCCGTCGTGTCACTGCAGTGATGCCCTATTTCGGCTATGCAAGGCAGGACCGCA
Source organism: Asaia krungthepensis NRIC 0535 (assembly GCF_025995175.1). GTDB lineage: Bacteria > Pseudomonadota > Alphaproteobacteria > Acetobacterales > Acetobacteraceae > Asaia > Asaia krungthepensis. Next base: position 12,254 of record NZ_BAPV01000020.1, on the reverse strand, counting down.
AATCCGGTCCGCGCACACCCATCAGCGCCAAGCTGGTCGCTAATCTTCTGGTCGAGGCCGGTGCCAACCGCATCCTGACCATGGATCTGCACGCCATGCAGATTCAGGGTTTCTTCGATATCCCGGTCGACAACCTTTACGCCGCGCCACTCTTCAAGCGCGACATCAACGCCCGCCACCCCAATGAAGACCTGATGATCGTCTCCCCTGACGTGGGCGGTGTGGTGCGCGCGCGACAACTCGCACAGCGCCTCACCACCGATCTCGCCATCATCGACAAGCGTCGAGAGCGCGCGGGCGTGTCTGAGGTCATGAATGTGATCGGCGATGTGAGCGGCCGTTACTGTATCCTGGTGGATGATATCGTCGATAGTGGCGGATCACTGTGCAATGCCGCCCAGGCCCTGATGAATCACGGTGCCGCCGGGGTCGAGGCCTATGTGACCCATGGTGTTCTCACCGGTCAGGCCGTCGAACGGATTTCCGCCTCGCCCATCAGGATGCTGACCCTGACCGACAGCATTCCCGCCACAGAGGCCATGGAGGCCTCGCCCAATATCCGGCAGATCAGCACGGCCAATCTGCTGGCGCGCGCCATGAGTGCTGTGGCAGATGAAAGCTCTGTTTCCTCGCTTTTCGATTAAGGACCGGTTTTCATGCTGCTTCGTCGCCCTTTCTGGTACCTGCGCCACGGTCAGACCGACTGGAACGCCCAAAACCTCTCCCAGGGCCGAACGGACATCCCGCTGAACGCCACAGGGCGCGAACAGGCCGTCAAGGCAGGCGACTCCCTCTCGCGCCACTGGCGCGATGGCGCTGCCCCCATCGCCCGCATCGTTTCATCTCCCTTGACGCGTGCCTATGACACCGCTCTTGCCGCACAGGGGGCTATCGCCGCCTCAAGCGGCACCACCCTTCCGCTCAGCACGGATCGGGACCTTGAGGAAGTGTGTTTCGGGGTGATGGAAGGCGAGCCGATGGGTGACTGGTACGACCCCTGGATCGCCGGCGAATTCACTCCCGAGGGCTGCGAAACCTTCGACGGCCTGAAAACCCGTGCTGCCGGTGCCGTCAACCGCGCACTCGAGCAGGACGGTATCCCCATGATCGTCGCTCATGGCGCTCTGTTCCGCGCCCTGCGCGCCGCCATGAGTCTGCCGATCAATGTCCGCCTCGCGAACGCTGTGCCGCTTTATTGCGACCCGACGGATAATGGCTGGGTGCTGACCGCTTACGAATAAGGAAAGCGGGGCGCTGCCCCGCACCCCGGAAAGGGACAAGTCCCTTTCATCCCGGCTTTGAATGCTTCGGATTGCAGGGGATGTGCTTCTTCGCGGGTTTCAGAGCGGAGGCCTGAGGCGGCGCAACCAGTTTGGGAAGCGGGGCGCTGCCCCGCGCCCCGGAGAGGGACAAGTCCCTTCCATCCCCGCTTTATTGGATTGGGATCAAAGGGGCCGCGCTCCTTTGCGGGTTTCAGGGCGGAGCCCTGAGGCGGCGCAACCAGTAAGGGAAGCGGGGCTCTGCCCCGCACCCCGGAGAGGGACAAGTCCCTTCCATCCCCGCTTTATTGGATTGGGATCAAAGGGGCTGCGCTCCTTTGCGGGTTTCAGGGCAGAGCCCTGAGAAGCCCCCAGCATCCAGGCATCATCCGGGTAAATCGCCCGCCGACTCCCGAAGATCATTGCGTTACACCCCTGTTTCCGCTAAGGCGCGCCTTCACTCAGGCACCCCTGGAGGCCATGAGTGCAATGAATTTGGGAGAATACCGTGACAAATATGACGTCCCTCGAAGTCTCTACGCGCGCGAAGGCTGGTAAGGGGGCAGCGCGCGCAACGAGACGTGCCGGTCTGGTGCCGGGTGTTGTGTATGGTGGCAAGCAGGAGCCCTCGCTGATCCAGATCGATCCGCGCATCATCCACAAGGAAATGGTTCGTGGCGGCTGGCGCTCGCGCCTGTATGAACTGCCGCTCGAAGGTGGCACCGTGCGCGCCCTGCTGCGTGAAGTGCAGCTGCACCCCGTGACCGATGCCCCGATCCATGTCGATTTCCAGCGCCTGGCTGCTGGCGAGAAGGTCCATGTGACCGTCGCCATCCACGTGACCGGTGAAGACAAGGCGCCCGGCATCAAGCGCGGCGGCGTGCTGAACCTGGTCCGTCACACGGTGGACGTCATGGCTGATGTGGACAACATCCCGTCCAGCTTCACGGTTGATCTGAGCGCGCTCGACATCCACGACAACGTGCGTTGGGACGACCTGACCGGCACCGAGAACGTGACGCCGGTTCTGCAGCTGCCGAACTTCGTTATCGCCACCATCGCTCCGCCGACGGTCGATGCCGAGATGGAAGCCGAAGCCGCTGCGAAGGCCGCTGCTGAAGCCGCCGCTCCTGCGAAGAAGAAGTAAGACCGCTCAGGGTGGCCGCAATGCTACTCTGGACCGGGCTCGGTAATCCCGAGCCCGGCATGCGCAGGCAGCGCCATAATATTGGCTTCATGGCTGTCGAGCGTATTGCCGAATACTACCGGTTTTCTCCCTGGCGTGCGCGCTTCAAGGGAGAGACGGCCGAGGGCAGCATCGAGGGACAGAAAGTCCTTCTGCTCAAGCCCATGACCTACATGAATCTGTCCGGCGAGAGCGTGCAGCAGGCTGCGCGGTTCTTCAAGATTCCGGTTTCCGATATCACGGCGTTTCATGACGAGCTCGATCTTGCGTTCTGCAAGGTGAGAGTGAAGCGCGGTGGCGGTGCGGCGGGCCATAATGGCCTGCGCTCCATGGACCGTATGCTGGGCGACCAGAATTATCAGCGCGTGCGTCTGGGCATTGGGCATCCCGGTCACAAGGACCGTGTGACAGGCCATGTGCTGGGCGATTTCGCCAAGGCCGAACAGACAGAACTTGAAACGCTTCTCGATGCCGTGGCTGCGGCGTCGCCCCTGCTGGCCAAAGGGGAACCGGAAGCGACAATGACAAAGATCGCCATGCTGTGCGGGGAGAAACGCTGATGGGCTTTAATTGTGGCATCGTGGGGCTCCCCAATGTGGGCAAATCCACCCTGTTCAACGCGCTGACGGAAACGGCAGCGGCCCAGGCGGCGAACTACCCCTTCTGCACGATCGAACCCAATGTGGGCCGCGTGGCCGTGCCTGACTCGCGTCTCGACAACCTCGCGCGTATCGGCAAGTCGCAGAAGATCCTGCCGACCAGCCTCGAATTCGTCGATATTGCCGGTCTCGTGCGCGGAGCGTCTCGTGGCGAAGGGCTGGGTAACCAGTTTCTTGCCAATATTCGTGAAGTGGACGCCATCATCCACGTGCTGCGCTGTTTCGAGGATGACGACATTACCCATGTCGAGGGGGGCGTCGACCCGGTGCGCGATGCCGAGATCATCGAGACCGAGCTGATGCTGGCCGATCTGGATTCGCTCGAAAAGCGTCAGACTGCCTTGCAGAAGCGCGCGCGCGGCAATGACCGTGAGGCGCAGCAGCAGCTTGCGATCATGGACCCCATCATGGCCGCACTGCGCGAGGGTAAGCCCGCCCGTACTGCCGTCCCCAAGGGGGAGGAAGAGACCGCGCGCCGCCTGCAACTCATGACCACCAAGCCGGTGCTCTATGTCTGCAACGTTGAAGAGGGATCGGCTTCGACCGGCAACAGTCATTCCGAAGCCGTGCGCAAGCGCGCAGAGGCCGAAGGCGCTGCCATGGTGGTCGTATCTGCGGCGATTGAGGCCGAAGTCAGCCAGTTGCCGCAGGAAGAGCGCGCCGAGTTCCTCGAAGGGCTGGGTCTGAGCAATTCCGGTCTGGATCGCGTGATCGCCGCCGGTTACGGGCTTCTGGGTCTGAGCACCTATTTCACGGTTGGTCCGAAAGAGACGCGCGCCTGGACGATCACCAAGGGGACCAAGGCGCCTCAGGCGGCTGCGGTCATTCATAACGATTTCGAGCGCGGCTTCATTGCCTGTGAGACTGTGGCCTATGACGATTACATCGCCTGCGGCGGTGAAGCGGGCGCGAAGGAAGCAGGCAAGCTGCGTATCGAAGGCAAGGAATATGTGGTGCAGGACGGTGATGTCCTGCTGTTCCGCTTCAACGTCTGAGCGGTCTGCCCAGCCGCGCGCCGGGACTTGACCCGATCGGCGCGGCATGTGGAAGATAGGGGCGTTATACCCGAGGCGCCCATGGATATTCTCGTTGCCTGTGACTCGTTCAAGGAAAGCCTGACAGCCGAGGCTGTGGTGCAGGCGATCATCACCGGGTTTTCGTCAATTTTCCCTGAAGCGCGCTATCACGGCTATCCCATGGCGGATGGGGGAGAAGGCACTGCCTCTCTCATGGCGCGGGTTCTTGGCGGTCATCTTGAAACACGAATGGTCTGCGGCCCTCTCGGCCTGCCCGTTGCAGCACGGTTTGCCGTGCTCGATGAGGGTCGTACGGCGCTGATCGAACTGGCTGAAGCAGCCGGTCTCGCACAAGTGCCTCCCGAGTCACGCACACCGCTTTTCACCACCACTCAGGGTGTGGGCGAGATCATACGCGCTGCCCTCGATCTGGGGTGTCGTCGCCTCGTCCTTGCACTCGGGGGAAGTGCAACCTGCGATGGGGGCGCGGGTATGCTTCAGGCGCTTGGCGTTTCATTGCGCGATCTGCAGGGCCGTGAAATCGCGCAAGGCGGTGGGCCGTTAGGCGCTGTCTTTTCGCTTCATCCCGAAGGTCTCGATCCGCGCCTTGCCGAATGCAGCATCGAGATTCTCTGCGATGTGACTGCCCCGCTATTGGGAGACGAGGGCGCGGCCGCGGTATTCGGTCCCCAGAAAGGGGCGACCGCAGCCATGATTCCTATCCTGAACGGGGCGTTGGCGCGATTGGCGAGCCTGGTTCAGGCCGAGTGCGGGCGCGATCTCTCCAATGTTGAGGGAATTGGCGCGGCTGGCGGTGCAGGACTCGGGTTAGTTGGCCTGTGCGGTGCGAGGCTCGTTCCAGGCTCGGAAGCGGTGGCGCGGCTTCTCGGTCTCGAAAAGATGATGCCCACCATGGATCTTGTCATCACAGGAGAGGGAAGGCTGGATCGTCAGACGTCGCAGGGCAAGGCACCGCAGGCCGTGGCCAGTCTGGCCAGAGCCGCGGGTAAGCCGGTCATCGCGTTTGCCGGAACGCTGGGTGAAGGGCATGAAACCCTCTTTGAAACCGGGTTCGGAGCGCTGTTCAGCAGTCTCGATCGACCCTGCACATTGGAAGAGGCCTTCAGTCAGGCTGCGCCTGCCCTTCAGCGCTGCGCACGCAATGTCGCGGCCAGCCTGGCCATGGGGCGATCTTTTCAAGCTGTGCAGGAGTGATACATAGCTGATCGTCCTTACGCGGGCCTGGTCCCGGAAGGCACAGCAAATGCATCGCACACAGGAGAATGCATGATGGAAGCCGCAACGAGCCCGTCCGATTTCAAGGCCCTGACCGGACCAGCGCGCGCGGCGGCACGCCTTCTTGCCATTGCGCCGGACGGCCAGAGGAATGAAGCCCTGCGCGCAGCAGCGGCCGCGCTGCGCGATCATGCTGCCGATATTCTCGTGGCCAATGCGCGCGATGTGGCGTCTTCCAAGGCGAGCGCCGCTTTCATTGATCGGTTGACGCTCACCCCCGCGCGCATCGAATCCATGGCCAAAGGTCTCGAATCCATCGCTATGCTGCCTGACCCTGTAGGGCGGGTATTGTCCGAATGGACACGCCCCAACGGACTGAACATCCGCCGAGTCGCCACCCCCCTGGGTGTAATCGGCATGATTTATGAGAGTCGACCCAATGTTGGAGCCGATGCTGCGGGGCTCTGCATCAAATCGGGTAACGCCGTGATTCTGCGTGGGGGCTCGGAGAGCCTCAATTCGGCGCGGTGCATCCAGTCCTGTATCCAGCAGGGGCTGGAGCAAGCCGGGCTGTCCCGCGATTGCGTGCAGATCGTACCCGACGCCGATCGTGCCCATGTCGCCTCGATGCTGGGCGCGGCAGGAGAGATCGACATGATCATCCCGCGCGGCGGCAAATCCCTGGTGGAGCGCGTGCAGCGCGAGGCACGCGTGCCTGTGCTCGCCCATGCGGATGGGCTGTGCCACACCTATATCCACCGCGATGCCGATATTGGCATGGCGCGTGAAATCCTGGCTAACGCCAAGATGCGCCGCACCGGCATTTGCGGGGCGACGGAGACGTTGCTGATCGACGACGCGATCGCCGAATCGTTGCTGCCGGTGCTGGTACAGGACCTTCACGCACTCGGATGTGCGATTTTGGGCGATGAAACGGCCCGCAGTATCGTGCATGACCTCGAGCCCGCGACTTCCGACGATTTCGCGACGGAATGGCTCGATGCCCGTCTTTCCGTCGCCGTGGTTGCGGACGTGGATGCGGCACTCGCCCATATTGCGCGCTACGGGAGCGGTCATACCGAGGCGATCATCACGGAAAACGCAGCCGTCGCTGAGCGTTTCCTGAACGGGACCGATAGCGCGGTGGTGATGTGGAATGCCTCGACGCAGTTCTGTGACGGGGGCGAATTCGGTTTCGGGGCCGAGATCGGCATCGCAACCGGAAAGATCCACGCGCGGGGTCCGGTAGGGTTGGAGCAGCTGACGACTTTCCGTTACGAGGTGCGGGGCACCGGGCAGACGCGCCCCTGACGTGCCGCAAATTCCGAAATACGGGGATGGGCGCGCGATTTCGATCGGTTTGTTGGGCGGGTCCTTCAACCCTGCCCATGCGGGCCATCTCCAGCTTGCACGCTATGCCCTGACCCATCTGCGACTCGACCAGGTCTGGCTCATGGTCTCGCCTGGAAATCCGCTCAAGCCGAAAGCCGGCATGGCACCGTTCGAGAACCGGCTCGATTCGGCGCGCGCTCTGGCCGATGGACGTCGTATCATCGCGACCGATATCGAGGCGCGTCTGAACAAGCGCTATACGGTCGAGACCATTGCCCTGCTCAGGTTGCGATTCCCCAATGCACGGTTCGTCTGGCTGATGGGAGCAGACAGCCTGGCAACGTTGACACGTTGGCGCCGCTGGCATGATCTGGCGCTGCATGTGCCGATGGCGGTGGTGCCGCGCCCTGGCAGCAATCGAACCGCGCTTTCGGGCAAAGCCACCCACGCACTGAGCCATTTGCGCGTGCCAGCAAGGCATGGACCGATTCTCTCACGCTCGAAAGGTGGTGTCTGGGCTTTTCTTCCGGCGCCGCAAAACGGTATATCAGCGACAGCGTTGAGGGATTCTGGAAACTATCCCGCCGCGCTCTCTCTAATGCCATGACCGGAGTGTCGAGCCATCGCCAGAAAACCGTCCGACGAGACGACCACCCCAGCCCGTCGCAGCCGCGCGTCCGCTGGTGAGACCAAGACCACACTCGCCACGGGCGAGGCTACTGCAACCCTGAAAACTGCCGGAACGCCGCGCAAAAAGGCAGCCGCCGCCGGACCGCGCAAGACGCGTACCGCTCCGCGTGAGGGTGCAAAGCGCGAACTGGTCGAAAAGGCGCTGGTCGTCATCACGACGAGTCTTGATGAAGACAAGGCCGAGGATATCGTGACCCTCGACCTGCGCGGTCGTGCCAGCTTTGCCGATCATATGGTCGTCGCAACCGGTATTGCCGATCGCCAGATTGCAGCCATGGCGTCGCACATCGAAGACAAGCTGAACGAGATCGGCATCAAGCGCATCACCATCGAAGGCGCGAATGGCACGGATTGGGTGCTGCTCGACACCGGCGATATCGTTGTGCACCTGTTCAAGCCGGAAAGCCGTGCGCTTTACGCGCTTGAGCGCATGTGGGGCAAGGATCTGGATGACAGCGCAACCGACGACGCGGATACGACGGATCTCTGATCCCGCATGATCCGTATCGTTGCTGTAGGTCGCCTGAAGAGAGGGCCGGAGCGGGAGCTGTTCGACCGCTATGTCGAACGCACCCGCCCGAAAATCGATCTGATCGAGATCGCCGAATCGCGCGGGAGCGCGCTGGAGATCCGTCGCAAGGATGCCGCCGCCATTCTGGCAGCCTGCCCGGAGGGAGGCATTGTTGTCGCCCTTGACGAGGGCGGGGCGTCACCCGACTCACAACAATTTTCCACCATGCTCGAGTCCTGGCTCGCGACAGGCAAGCAAGTGACCTTTGTCATTGGCGGTGCCGAGGGGCTGGAGGCCAGCGTGATTGATCGGGCCGATTCGCGTCTGTCTTTCGGGCGCATGACCTGGCCGCATATGATTGTCAGACTACTCCTGGCCGAACAGATCTACCGCGCGCGCGCCATCAGTGCGGGCCATCCGTATCATCGCGCCGCCCGCCCCTGAAATTCTCAAGCCTCGGTTTCTCACGAGATCAGCCTCAGGGAACAAAAAAAGGCGACCCGTTTCCGGGCCGCCTCAGGGGCAACAAGCTGCGCTGATGCTCAGCGGAGGTTACGGCTGGGGCCTTCCAGCCCGAAAGCGTCTTCCGGGGCCTCCGCCACCTCGGTCGAGTTCATCGGATGTTGAAGAGCATCGAAGCTCGCTGTTTCAACAGAATGCGACCGTGTGGAACGATGGGCCGGCGCCGGCGTATTATTGGCCATCATCACACCGTCATCGGGACGGCCATAGATGAACCCATAAGTGGGGTAGATGCTGCCATATGTTTCGGTCTTGCTGTTCAGCGCAACGCGAACGGCAGACCAGTCATTATTGGGGGACACGTCGATGACGCGCACGTTCTTCGCAATGCCGTTCTGCGCCCAATGAGACTGGTCGATTACGATCGTCCGGTTGTCCTCAACTGCGCGAACCACGGCGACATGGCCGTAGGGCATACGCCGGATAGCACGGAAGTTCAGAACCGAGCCCGGTTCGGGGGCCGAACCACGCGCATAGACACCACGGGAATTGTCCCACCAGTCACGGGCATTGCCGCTCAGCACGACATCGGAAGCGGTTTTGGCATAGGCAACACACTGGATCACGTGGCCGCCCGAGCGATGGCGGCGCGGTGTGAAGCGGGTCTGGTGAATGCCGACGCTATGCCGGGCAACACCATGGTGCGTGGCATGCACGCTATGCATAGCAGGTTTGTGAGAACTCTTCTGGCGGGCTTCAGCCTTTGAAGGCAGAACCGCGGACCCAACCAAAACTGACAGAACAGTCAGAGACGAAAAAATCGGCCTGCGGAGGAGTCTGAGGCAACTTTTCTGTCTCACGTTCATTGATTCCGTATCCGCCCGTTTTGTGTGTTGCTTCTAGGTAACTAAGTTCACCTCGAATTGGCAACCCGTGTAAGGCGGAGTCATGGCGAATTTATGAACTTTCCCCGAGAAAAATTTGTGACGCCCCGGGGAAAGATCAAGAGGCCTTACTTGGTCGTGATCAGCATGATCTCGACCAGCATGCGCGGATCGGCGAGAATTGCCTGAACGCACGCGCGCGCCGGAGCCGATTCCTTGGGCAGCCAGGCAGTCCACTGCTTATTCAGCGCGTCACGATCGCTGATATCCTTGAGCCAGATCTGGGCCTGCAGAATGCGGGTATTATCGGTGCCGTGCTGCTCAAGCAGAATATCGAGCTGTTCAAGGACATCGGCGGTCTGCGCGTCGAAGTCTGCGTCGAGATTGCGGGCGACCACACCCTGCGTGAAGATGAAACCGTGATATTCCACGGCTTTGGACATGACGGGATTGGGTTCGGTGCGGATGATGCGGCTCATGATCGTCTCCTGAAAACCTGACGGTTCCTCACAGGCTTACCTGCTTCGGATGGGCGGAACTCTGATGCGGGGCGTCCGTGGGGTCAATCCTGTGACGATGGATGATTGCTTGAATATGAAGCCCTGTCGCGGTATCGCGCCCTCAAACTTCCTTCCTGCGATAACAGGACATCCAGAGTAAAGGAGTAGCCGGATTGCGCGCTCGCACTGTCAAGGTGACCCCCCTGCGCCAGAACTGCACGGTGCTCGAAAATCCCGAGACGGGTCGCGCCGTGGTCTTTGACCCGGGCGGCGATGTGCCGGAGCTTCTGCAGGTACTCGAAGGGCTGACGGTCGATGCCATCCTGCTCACGCACGGGCATTTCGATCATGCTGGCGGTGCCGATGCGCTCCGTGAAGGTCTTGCAAGACGCCAGAATGCCCCCGTTGCTTTGATCGGTCCCGACAAGCGGGACGATTTCCTGCTGCGTTCCATTGTCGAGCAGGCGCAGGCTTTCGGACTTTATGATCTGCAGGATGCGCATCCCGACAGGTTCGTAGAAGACGGTGAGACCATTGCGCTGCCCGGTCTGACGCTAGAGGTCGCGCATTGCCCCGGACATACGCCGGGCCATGTCGTTTTTATCAGTCGTGACGACAAACTCGCCATTGTGGGCGATACGTTGTTCCGTGGCGTTGTTGGTCGCTCCGATTTCGCTTATGGCGACCATCAGGCCCTGATCACCGGGATCAAACGCAGCTTGCTCTCTCTGCCTGATGATTTCATCGTTCTGCCCGGGCATGGACTGCCGACGATGATCGGCGAAGAAAGACAGAATAACCCTTTTCTCATCTGATACGCGGGAGTGCAGACATGAAGACGATTTTGCGAAGCGGTCTGCTTCTGGCGAACCTTGCTATTACTGCGCCCATTCTCCCGAGCCTTGCCGCTGAGCCCAAGCCTGCCGCCGCTCAGGTGGTGCTTGAAAAAGCCCCTTTGTCGATCACCGATCGTCAGGGCACCAAGCATGATTTCACAGTCGAGATCGCCCGCACGCAAAAGGAAAAGGAAGCCGGTGAGATGGCGCGTACAAGCGTGCCTGACGGAGCAGGCATGCTCTTTCTTTTTAACCCTCCCGAGGCCGCCGCCATGTGGATGCATGACACGCCCGTTTCACTCGATATCGTTTTCATTGGTTCCGATGGGCGTATCCAAGCCATTGCGGAAAGGGCAGTTCCGTTCAGCGAGCGTCGCCTGACGGGACAGGGTGAGTCTGTAGCTGTGCTGGAAACGGCGGCGGGAGCGATGGAAAAAGCTGGTATCGTTGTGGGGGATCAGGTGACGTCCAAAGCGCTGGTCGTGGCGCACTGAGCGTCATGAAGATCTTCCTGACAGGCGCAGCTGGCTTTGTAGGCTATCACGTCGCCGAACAGCTTCTGAGCCAGGGCCATCAGGTGGTCGGGTTCGATTCCCTCAACGCGTATTACAGCGTCCAGCTCAAGCGAGATCGCCTCGCCCAGCTCGCGTCGAAGCCTGGTTTCATCTTCTGTCAGGGTGATCTGAGTCGTCGTGACGACGTCGAGGCGATTTTGGCCGACCATCCTGACATCAGCCATATCGTTCATCTGGCAGCACAGGCAGGGGTTCGCTATTCGTTGGCCGATCCCTGCGCTTATGTGACCGCCAATATGATGGGGCATGTCGTGCTTCTGGAGGCGGCAAGACAACTGCCGACCTTGCGTCATATCGTCTACGCGTCCTCATCCTCGGTGTACGGGCTGAACGAGACAATGCCCTTTCGTGAAAGCGATGCGGTCGATCGTCCGGGCTCGTTTTATGCCGTGACCAAGCGTGCGGGTGAACTGACCGCTCATGCCTATGCGCATCTCTACGGTTTGCGTCAGACCGGACTGCGTTTCTTCACGGCTTATGGCCCGTGGGGTCGCCCCGATATGGCTTATTATAAATTCGCGAGGGCGATCACCGAAGGCAAGGCATTGACGCTTTATGAAGGTGAAGGCCTGGCGCGAGACTTCACTTATATCGATGACATCGTCTCTGGCGTTCTGGCCGCCCTTGCCAATGAACCTGAAAAAGGCGTTTCCAGGGTGCTGAATCTTGGAAGCGATTCTCCCACGGCAGTGAGCCGTCTGGTTGCACTTCTTGAACAGGAACTAGGGCGTAAGGCAGTCATCACAACACGCTGTCGTCCCTTGTCCGATGTCGAGGCCACATGGTCGTCGCACGAAAAGATGACCAATCTGACCGGATGGCGCCCCGTGGTCAGCCTCGAGGAAGGGGTCAAACGTTTCGTTGCATGGTTCCGTGACTACGAAAAAATCGAGACGTCCGACGAGATCGATTGTGAGTCGACCCAGGCACTGGAATAGCGGGGTTTCAAACAAAAGGGAGGCGCAAGCCTCCCTTTTGCATTTTCGGCCTGATGCATTTTTCGGATGGGTTATGTCATTTTTTTGAAGAATGGTGTTGACGGGTGTGGGTGTGGGGTCTAAAAGCCCGTTCACCGCAGCGGACGATGCCGCGGCCACTGCCTGAAAGA
>NZ_BAPV01000019.1 GCF_025995175.1 Asaia krungthepensis NRIC 0535 | reverse complement strand
TTTTTCGAAAGAACTACAGACGTCAGTTTTTTTTGTTTCGGGATCTATAGTTTGGTTTTGGTTGGCTTTTGGGCTGGCTGGAATTGAACCTGAGAGTTTGATCCTGGCTCAGAGCGAACGCTGGCGGCATGCTTAACAC
>NZ_BAPV01000018.1 GCF_025995175.1 Asaia krungthepensis NRIC 0535 | reverse complement strand
GTCGCCATGGGCGCCAATCTCACACGCAGAAATGCCCATCCGTGAGTTTCCAAACAGGCTCTTAGGAAACGAGTAGTTCTCATCATAAAAAAACTGGAAAGATGCAATTATTCTTTTCGCCCACATGTAATGACATAGATTTGATTTTTTATGCAAATAGTTATCATTCCAATGTACAATTATAAATGGCAATAAAATGTGCGTTTTTATAATTAGTGGAGGTGAGCATGAGACATTTTTCAGGCGACATGAGCGGCATGCGTTTACTTATGATGGACGAGTTGGATTTGATATCGGGCGGGAACGGCGAGGACTCGGACGAAGTCATAATTGTCAAAGGTCATAAACATGACAGAGGTTTTGATATATACGTAGGTAATATTCAGGACTATGCAGGAGGCTCCACTAGGCTCAGGACCCATTGATTTAAGCGGCATGATGTGATTCAGGCTCCCTCAAGGAGACTGAAGATGAGAGACCTGTATTGGCTGACGGACGGGCAG
>NZ_BAPV01000017.1 GCF_025995175.1 Asaia krungthepensis NRIC 0535 | reverse complement strand
GCTCAGCAGCAGCGTAGTGCTCAGCGCTCACCCTGCACATGGAACGCGCACAGGGGTACACCTGCATAGCGGCGTGGCATGAGCCGCATAGGTTGGCCTCGACGCAAACCACTCACAAAGGGTTAGAAAGAGCGCGCAGGCATCACAAGACTGGCAGATGTAACGACGCTCTCTTGAGCAAGCTGAATATGTCATGAGAAGATGACGTCTCTGTCGAAGCAGGGAGTCGTAGGATGCAGCGTCGTGAGATCCTGACAGGACTCCCTATAGCCGCCGCACTCGGGGGAATTTCCGCCGCCGAAGGAACACCAATGCACCGACCGGTCGTGCTCGTCCATGGATTGAATTGCGGCGGATGGGTCTGGCGCTTCGTCGCACCATTGCTCACAGCGAGTGGGTTCGACGTGATTACTCCGACACTGACCGGCACGGGGGATCGGGCCCATCTCCTCTCCCATGAGATCACGCTCGAGACGCATATACAGGACGTCATCGCCACGATCGACATGCTGGACCTGGAGGATGTCGTGCTCGTCGGGCATTCCTATGGCGGCATGGTGGTCACCTGCGTGGCCGACAGGCTGAAAGAGCGTGTGAGCAGGTTGATCTATCTCGATGCCTTGGTGGCGCAGGACGGGAAGACGGCTTTCGATATCTTGCCTGCCGGCATGGCTGACATACGGCGCGAGCGAGCCCATACGAAAGGTGCTGACGTTGCATTTCCTGTTCCGCCCGAATCTGCCATTTCCTTCCCTGATCCTGAACGCAAGGGCTGGTTCTACGCCCATTTGCGGCCTCACCCGGTTGGGACCTATGAGACCCCGGCTCGGCTGAGCCATCGACCGGGTCATGGATTGCCGGTGACCTATATTGCTTATGAAAATCCGGCTTTGGCATCGATAGAACCCAGCCGCGCCTATGCGCGGTCCCGGAGCGATTGGCATTATCGCTCTGAGGCGGTGCCGCATGATGCAGAGGTCGTGTACCCGGAAAAGGTTGCCGATTTAATCGCTGAGTCCGTCTGAACATCGCCGGAGCGCCTGGCTCCGGCGATATCGGTATTAGACGCGCGCCATCAGGGCGGCGTTTCCGCCAGCGGCGGTCGTGTTTGTGCTGCAAGCATATTCCAGCACAAGCCATTCCAGCGGGTAGTGGCCTGACATGTCGGGTGCATGCAGGGAGACGATCTGACCGGGACGTGCGGCAAGTTCAGCGCCGAGCGCACGGCGGAATGCCTCATCTCCGTTTGCCAGGGCGACGTCGAGTGTTTCGACACTCTCCGCTTTGACGATCAGAGCGCCAAATCCGGGCGGTAATTCGGGAAGTCCGGACAGGAGCTGATCCGGTACGGCACAGCGATTGCCAGTGGCGAGTCCCGCCATGATCTGTGCGCAGAGATCATGGGTCGTGGGGCCGGCGCAGAGCACCGTTCCTCTGGGAGCCAGATCATAGATATTTGTCTCGCCTACCGGTCCGGTCAGGGAGAGAAAAAGGCCAAGCAAGGTGGCGTCGGGAGCAGGAAGCACGGTCTCGGGAAGGCTTGTTGCCACCCAGTCAGCGAAGAGTAGGGCATTGCTCGGGAGGGTGGTTGTGTACTCGGCAGGAAGAGCCGGGCGCTGGGCGAGCAGGCGACGCAAATAGAGTGGGCCGCCCGCCTTGGGACCCGTGCCGGAAAGTCCGTGGCCACCGAAGGGCTGTACGCCGACAACCGCACCCACGAGATTGCGATTGATATAGATATTGCCCGCATGGCTCTGGGCCTTGAGGGTTTCGATCGTGTCATCGATGCGCGAATGAACGCCGAAGGTGAGGGCGTAGCCTGTCGCATTGATGGCCTTCATAACCTGCGAGATATCCTCGCGGCGGTAGCGCAGAACATGCAGGACAGGACCGAACACTTCCTTCTTGAGGTCGGATATTGCGCTGATCTCGATCAGGGTCGGGGGAATGAAGGTGCCGGACTGCGCCTCAGGCGCGAGGGAGGTCTGATAGACGCGATGACCCTGAGTGGCGAGCGTTGCGATATGATCCGCAATCATGGTCTGGGCCTCGGCGCTGATGACCGGTCCGACATCGGTTTCGGGGCGTTCGGGCGTGCCTGTTCGCAACTCTCGCATTGCTCCCTGGAGCATGGTGACCACGCGATCCGCGCTTTCCTCCTGCACGCAGAGCAGGCGCAGGGCGCTGCAGCGCTGGCCCGCACTATCGAAGGCAGAAGCCAGTACGTCGGCGACGACCTGCTCTGTCAGGGCTGAGCTATCAACGATGAGGGCATTCTGACCGCCGGTTTCAGCGATGAACGGCACAGGGGTCAGATCGCTGTTCAGACGACCCGCCAGCTGTTTCTGAATCAAACGAGCAACGTTGGTGGAGCCGGTAAAGAGCACGGCGGTGATGCGTGAATCGCCGACGAGCTGCGCGCCAGCTGCGCCTTCGCCCGGGATGAGATGAACCGCGTTTTGCGGAATGCCGGCCTCATGCAGGAGGCAGATGGCCTCGCGGGCAATGAGGGGCGTTTCTTCCGCAGGTTTGGCGAGCACGGTGTTGCCCACGGCAAGGGCGGCCGATACCTGACCGAGGAAAATAGCCAGGGGGAAATTCCAGGGGCTGATGCAGGCGACCGGACCGAGAGGCGTTGCATCTTGCAGCGCGCCGCGTGCCTGCGCCGCGTAATAGCGAAGGAAATCGACAGCCTCGCGTATTTCGGCCACGGCATTGGCGAGTGTCTTGCCCGCCTCGCGCATGATAAGCGCCATGAGGCGAGGCATATCGGCCTCCAGAAGTTCTGCTGTTCTCTCGAGATGCTCTGCGCGCTGTGTAGCCGGTGTATCGCGCCACAGCGGGAAAGCGGCTTGCGCTTGCTGGATGGCGCTTTCGATGTCGGCCGTACCCATAAAGCCTATATGCCCGACGATATCGTCTCGATTGGCGGGATTGCGGACAGGCGTTCCCTGTGTGCTCGTCAGATGCGGGTTGGGGGCCAGGAAGACCTGCGCGAGTCGGCGCAGCGTGTTTTCGTCGGAGAGGTCGAGACCACGCGAATTCAACCGCTCGTTGCCGTAAAGTGCGGGGGGGAGCGGTACGGTATAGGCGGGTGGCGTTGCCCGTGCGAGGGTAACCGGGTCGGTGCTCAACTCATCCACGGAGATTGTTTCATCCTGGATGCGATTGATGAACGACGAATTCGCACCGTTTTCGAGAAGGCGGCGGACCAGATAGGCCAGCAGCGTTTCATGCGTGCCGACCGGTGCGTAAATGCGTACGGGTCGGTCGAGTTTTTTCGGGCCGACGACCTCGTTATAGAGCCCCTCGCCCATACCGTGCAGACACTGGAACTCATAGCGCTCGACGGAGAATTCGGAGCCTGCATAGGCGTGAATGCTGGCCAGGGTCTGGGCGTTATGGGTCGCAAATTGAGGAAAAATGGCGTCCGGCGCGTCCAACAGTTTTTTCGCACAGGCAATATAGGCGATATCGGTATGCAGCTTGCGGGTGTAGACGGGGAAGTCGCTCTGGCCGTCACTCTGGGCGCGCTTGATCTCGCTGTCCCAGTAGGCGCCTTTGACGAGGCGGACCATCAGGCGGTGCTGGCTACGTCTGGCGAGATCGATGATCCAGTCCAGCACGAAGGGCGCCCGCTTCTGATAGGCCTGCACCACGAACCCGATGCCTTTCCAGTCTTTGAGCGATTCGTCGAAACACAGGGCTTCAAGAAGATCCAGCGAGAGCTCGAGACGATCCGCTTCTTCAGCATCGATATTGAAGCCGATATCATAGGAGCAGGCGAGATGGGCAAGCTGGGTGACGCGGGGCAGAAGTTCGGTCAGCACGCGCTCGCGCTGCAGGCGGGCATAACGGGGATGAAGGGCTGAGAGCTTGATGGAAATGCCTGGCCCGCGATAGACGCCCTGCCGGCCTGCGGCCTTGCCAATCGCATGGATGGCGTTTTCGTAGTCCCGGTAATAGCGCTCGGCGTCCTCAGCCGTCATCGCGGCTTCACCCAGCATATCGTAGGAGTAGCGGAAGCCTCTCTCCTCAAGCTTACGGCCGTTTTTCAAAGCCTCATCGATTGTCTGGCCGGTGACGAATTGCTCGCCCATGAGACGCATGGCCATGTCTACGCCACGACGAATGACAGGCTCGCCGCATCGCTTGAGCAGGTTATCGAGCGTTTTCGGGAGGCGGCTTGTTTGGGTGCTGGAGAGGAAGCCGCCCGAAACGATCAGACCCCATGTGGCCGCATTGACGAAAAGCGGCGTGCTGCGGCTGATATGGCCGTGCCAGTTGCCGGTTGCGATCTTGTCCCGGATGAGGGCATCGCGTGTGGCGATATCGGGAATGCGCAGAAGGGCTTCGGCGAGGCACATCAACGCCACGCCCTCCTGCGAGGATAGATCATATTCCTGGATCAGGCCTTGAACGAGGCCCGGTGTGCCGTTGCGACGAAGGGTCTCGACCAGGGCACGTGCCGTCACGCGGGCGGTTTCTGCCTGTGCGGGAGCGAGCGTGGCCTCACCCGCTAGTTGCGCCACGCGGGCGTCTTCCGGCGCGCGCGTATGGTCGGTGATGGCCTGACGCAGGGGGGAGCGTTCAGGGACGATCACGCGGAAGGCAGAAAAAGGAGCGGTCATGCGAGGCCATATCGTTGCTGGTTGTTTATGATCCCTTATGGTGGTTTCAGCCAAATGAGCTATGGAAGATTGATGCTTACGCCGTTTATTGTTCTGTCTTTCGGTGAGCGGGCGAATTAGAGTTTGGTGATGCCATGATGCTGGATGAGATGGACCGCAGGATACTGAGAATCCTGCAGAAGGATGGGCGGATTACGAATGTCGAGCTGTCTCGCATGATCCATCTGAGCCCTGCAGCAACGCTCGAGAGAGTGCGGAAACTCGAGCAGGCCGCGGTGATACAAGGATATATGGCGCGGCTGGAGCCGGAGACGGTCAATCTTGGTCTGCTCGTTTTCGTGCAGGTGACGCTGGACCGGACGAGCGCCGATATCTTCGACTCCTTCGCCAAGGCAGTGCGTGCCATCCCTCAGGTGAGCGAATGCTACATGGTGGCGGGCGGATTCGATTATCTGGTCAAGGCGCGCGTACGGGACATGAGCGCCTATCGGGCGTTTTTGGGCAAAACCCTGACGCGTCTGCCCGGCGTGAGACAGACGCATACCTACACGGTTATGGAAGAGGTAAAGGCAGATCTAGAACTGCCGATTTGAGGGCAGTGCCGTCAGTCCAGACACGCAACGCCCTGATGCAGGTCAAAAGAGAGCTTCGCGCCCTCGAGAGCGGACATCGTCAGGATGGGAGGCTTTGTGGAATCCCCGACCCTATAGCGTATGTGGGCCTGCACATTGTGATGGTCCAGGCGCAGGGTAGTGCGACGCAGAACTGCGTTTTCACTGATCATACCGGTACCGGTTTCGAATTTCTGTTTGGCCTTCATCCCGGCCTGAGCAGCGAGCGTGGGGCGCTGGATTACCAGCGGCTCAGGGGAATTATCGCCTGTCATCAGTGCAGCCATATGACGCTGGCCGTCATAGGAGACAGGGAGGAGGAACGCGGCATCGAGCCCCCCGATATCCGATTGCAGGGCAGCATGACGATGGCAGGAAAACGGAGCGTCCGGGCCGAAACTCATGCCGTGATCCGTCATGACGACATGGTTCAGGACGCCGAGGGACTGAAGGCCAATGACGACATGGCTGGTTTTAGCAACGATCATGAGCTGATTGCGAAAGATCGTATGACCGAGCGTCAGGCTCGGGACCTGCACAAGATCGGCCTTTTCGGCCTGTATTGTGTCGTCGCGCAGTGATGAGACAGTGCCAACCACCGGCCAATGATGGCTGCGCTGCAAAGCCTGGGGTACTGCCCCCAGGACACTGCCTGTATTGATGACCGCATGCACCTGGCTTCCGTCCAGATCGATTAGAGTGCCCGCCGTCGCCGTTGTCACACCCCCGACGAGCGTCTGGAACGGATTGAAGGAGACCTCATCGCTGCGTGGCCCTTTGACGTTGATCGGGAGCACGCCTGATTCCGGAACTGTAAGGGTGACTTGATCGAGGTCTGTGAGGACAAGGTCGGGTTTGTCGTAAAAGGCGACGAGGGGCGCGCGAAAAGCGCGATCAATGAAGTGTTTTCCACCTGCCCATTCGGGGAGGCGATTCTCGAGAAGAAGGTCGCCGGTCAGGAACGTGGCCAGCATGAAATTGAACGGATTGACGCTCTGGGCCGGGTTACTCCATGGGGCTGCGCGGCGCAGGGCTTCCTGAATGATGTGATCGGCGTGGAAGAGGTCACCCTGAGTCCGGGCCATGGCGGCATCACATAGGGCGAGCAGCATCACATTGAAGGCTGGTTCAGGACCGGGGGCTCTTTCGAGGGAATTTCTTATCGTGACCAGTCGGCTGGTATCCCCCGCTTCGAGGGCGGAGAGAATGCCCCGGGTATCGCTCGCGGCGAGCGTCGTTCTCCCTCGTTTGTCGATGTTCAGCAGGTCTGTCTCGAAGAAATGGACCGTCCCTGTTGGCGTTTCTGATGAGGAGTGGTCAGCATGGGCGGGGTAAGCCGCAGAGAGAAAAATTGCTGCGACCAGGGTTGCGAGAAGGAGCAGTCGAGACAAGCGCATGTTTCGGAACCCGTTTTGACTCAAAAGTGACGCGGACCGCAGTGCGGGAGAGCAGGATGTCGGCCACTCCCGGTATTTCTGGCTCCACCTGTCTTCCGGAGGAGACTTTCTGCCTCTACGAGGGACAGGTGAGGCACCCTGGTTGCTCAGCGCAGGCAGGCCATGCTCTCAGGCAGGTCGAAGGAAAAGCTCAGTGTCTTGAGCGCCGCCATCGAGATGACAGGCAGGTCGGATGGGTTGCCGATCTGGTATCTCACGCTGGAGCGCAGACTCTTCCCCGCGATCTCGATGGTATCACTTTGAGTGAATGTCTCGTGGGCGCGCTGGCCATAGGCCGTGCCGAGATATTCTGTTCTGCTGCGATGCGCCATATTGCCGGAAAAGCTGGCGATATTGACCGTCAGAAGATCGGGAGCATTGTCTTCTGTTCCGATGATTGCCTGGGTATCGCCTCGTGAATAGGACACGGGGAACAGGAGATACATGCTGACCCCGGACCTGAAGCTGCTGACAACAGGCCGCAGATTGCATGAGATTGGCGCTGAGGCGCCGAAGCTGAGGCGACGGTTGGTCATCGTCAGATGACGGAGACGGCTCAGTTGTTGCAAGCCAATCAGAACCGTGTCTGAACGCGTTACTGTCATGATCTGGTTCGTCAGGACAGTCTGACCAATCTTGATGGACGGGATGAGGACGACCGCTTCCGTGCGCGGGTCGGGCGAGGAATCCTTGCTTCCAGCCAACCGGCCAATGACAGGCCAGCGATGGTCCCGTTGCAAGGAGATCGGGATGGAACCGATGACGGTCGCGGTGCCGAAGGTGGCTGTCGCTGGCACGTTGTCAATCAGCACGGTTGCCTTTGCAGAGATTGAGATTTGGTCGTCGAACTGGGTTTCGGACGGATCCAGATCGATGACATCCGAGGGCGGCCCGTTGAGTTTTGACTCAGGAATCGCACGAGCCGGTACGGAGAGCTTGAGGAAGTCGATATTCCGGAATTCGAGGTCGGGTATGTTGTAGAAGGCTCTGACTGGCGCATAGAAGCCGGACTGAAGATGCTCTGTTTCTTCTGCCCAGTCACGGACGCGGCCCATCAACATCAGGTTGCCGATATGGATGGCACGCAGCATGATCTGGATGGGATTGATCGTCTGGGAAAGATCACCGAACTTCCCTCCCTCGTGGAGTGCCTGCAGAATGATATTCGATGAATGAGCGAAATCACCGTCTACGCGCGCAATGGAGGCATCACATAGCGCGATCATCATCTTGCGTAGCGGAGGGGCATTTTCCGCTGAAGCCACCACCGCACGAAGGCTTTCGAGGCGGGATCTGTCGCCCGCTTCCATCGCATCGTTGATTCCATAGCTGTCTCGAACGCTGATATGGGCGATGTTCGTCTGATTATCCCGGAAGATCAGATCTCGATCGAAACCCAGAATAGCAGGCCCTTGAGGGAGAGGCGTAGCAGCGGCTGTGTAATCAGCTGAGCTCCAAAGAAATAGAGTCAACAGCGGAATAATATGCGGGAGATAACGCACGACAATGGCTCCATAAGGGAGTTCTCGTTGATTTTCCGACAGTATATACCCAGTGCGCCGCTCAGAGTATTGAGATTATAGGATCATCCGATGAGGCCGGTGAAGATGTGACGCAATTGTCACGCGTCGTTGGGCTCTCTTAAGGCGCAAGAAACGCAGCCTCGTGGGGCACAAGGCATCCATAGCCGCCGCGATGGGGCGTTCTGCCGATCATACTGTTTTTTGGGGAGTGGTGAACCGGGTGGGACTCGAACCCACGACCATTCGATTAAAAGTCGAATGCTCTACCGGCTGAGCTACCGGTTCACTTGAGGCGACTGGCTACAGGAAGCGCCAGAGGCCGTCAACCGACTGAATCGGGTTCAGCCGGTTTTCGACAGGGTCTGACCCTGCGTGATTGCCCGGTTTATGGCCGGGCAGTGCCAATTAGGCTTCAGGACGCATGGAGATGATGGTGTCCGGGTCCTTGACCATGCCGGATGCACCGGCACCGCGCTTGACCTGGTCGATATGCTCCATGCCCGACACAACCTGGCCGGCAATGGTGTACTGGCCGTCAAGAGAGGGGGTGGGCTGGAACATGATGAAGAACTGGCTGTTGGCCGAGTTCGGGTTCATCGTGCGGGCCATACCCAGCGTACCACGCTCGAACTTCGCTTCACGGGTGAATTCGGCCTTCAGGTCGGGCAGGTCGCTGCCGCCCGAACCGGTACCGGTCGGATCGCCGCCCTGTGCCATGAAGCCCTCGATGACGCGATGGAACTTCACGCCGTCATAAAAGCCCTGCTCGGAAAGGGTGCGCAGGCGCTCTGAAGCCAGGGGGGCGAGGTCGGGACGGAGTTCGATCACGACATCGCCGGTCTTGAGCTTCATGACGAGGCGGTTATTGGTCTCGGACATTGACTTCTATCCTTGTGTTTGCGGAGCCTGGAAAGGCCACGCGGCCTATGTCGGCCTCTTTCCCGCTTTCGACAAGAGAAGACGGGCGATATTCGCGGGAACGTAGGGGTTTATATCCCCGCCGAAGGCCAGGAGCTCGCGTACGATGCGCGAGGCGACAAGCCGGTGTTCTTCGCGGGCAGTCAGGAACATCGTTTCGAGCTCGGGAGCGAGTTGTCGATTGATGGCCGCCATCTGACTCTCGGTTTCGAAATCGACCGATGAGCGCAGACCGCGAATGACGCAATGGGCGCCTTCCTTGCGCGCGGCCTCGATCATAAGCGTGTCGAAGCCGACCACCCGCAAGGTCTTGCCCGTAGGGCACAGAGGCAGAAGCGTCTGTTCGATGGCGCTGCATCGTTCGTCGAGCGAGAGCAATGGGCGCTTGGCAGCGCTGAGTGCAACGCCGATGATCAGTTCATCGAACTGGGCCATCGCACGGAGCGTGATGTCGCGATGACCGATTGTGAAAGGGTCGAACGTGCCGGGATAGAACCCGACACGTTTGCCGCCGGGCGAGGACTCAGCCTGCACTGTCTTCAGGTGCGGCTGGGCTTTCAGGGACCTCGGGGGCTTCGGGGGAGGCCGTCGCGATGGCGTCTGATTCCTCAAGCGAAGTCTCGGCGTCATCGGCCTCGGTGCCTTCGGATTCCGCAACCGGGAAGATGCTCGTCACGCGCTCTTCAGCGCCGACACGGAACAGCGTGACGCCGCTGGCCTGACGGGCCATGACGCGCACCTGCGAGACGGGGACGCGAATGAGACGTCCGACATCGGTCACCATCATGACGTCGGTCCCATCAAGCGTAGGCAGGGTCGCAACGACCTCGCGACCGCGCTTGGGATTGGTGAGGGTCATGTTGGCTATGCCCTGGCCACCGCGGCCGCTGACCCGATATTCGTATGCCGAGGAGCGACGGCCGAAGCCGGCATCGGTGACGGTGAGCAGGATCTCTTCCTGCGCGGCGAGCTCGTCGAAGCGCTCCTGCGTCAGATCGCCGGCATCGACGGCTTCATCGGCATCGTCAGAGGCGATCTCCTCGACCTCTTCCTCGGTGCCTGAGGCATTGGCCGCAGCTTCGGCGCGGCGTTTGGCGTTGGCCGCACGCAGATAAGCGGAGCGTTCCTCAACGCTGGCATCGACATGGTTGAGGATGCAGAGCGAATTAACCTCATCGCCAGTGGCGAGGCGGATACCGCGTACGCCCGAGCTGTCGCGCCCGGCGAAGACGCGCAGCGTATCATCGGTGATCTGGAAGCGGATGGAACGGGCCTTGCGTGTGGCAAGGAACACATCCTGACCCTCGCGGCAGGTGGCGACACCTACGAGGCTGTCGCCCTCATCGAGCTTCATGGCGATCAGGCCGGAGGCGCGAATGTTCTTGAAGTCGCTCAGGCGATTGCGTCGGACATTGCCGCTGGCCGTCGCGAAGACGAGGTGCAGGTCTTCCCACTGCTCCTCTTCCTGCGGCAGAGCGAGAATGGCCGTGATCGAGTCCGTGCCGAGGTCGGGCAGGAGATTGACCAGAGCGCGTCCCTTGGCGGTGGGTGAGGCTTCCGGCAGGCGCCAGACCTTCTCGCGATAGGCTTTGCCGCCAGAGGAGAAGAACATGACCCATTGATGGGTATGGGCGTTGAAGCTGTTGACGATGACATCGTCACCACGCCGCCCTGCTGCCGTGCGGCCACGACCACCCCGGTTCTGGGCGCGGAAGATTTCAAGCGGGGTACGCTTGATGAAACCGTCACGCGTGATGGTGACGACCATCTGGCCGGGTTCGATAAGGCTTTCATCCGACTGGTCGCCCAGCGCGTCCGAGATCTCGGTCATGCGCGGGGTGGCGATTTCGGCGCGGGCCAGAAGCAGCTCGTGACGCATGACCTCCATGCGGCGAACATGGCTGCCGATGATTTCAAGCAGTTCGTTGATCTTGGTGGCGACCTCGCTCAGCTCGCCCTGGATCTTGTCACGTTCCAGACCGGTCAGGCGCTGCAGACGCAGTTCCAGAATGCCGCGGGCCTGGACTTCAGTCAGATGAACCTTGCCATCAATGATGACATTGCCCTCATCGTGGATCAGCTCGATAAGGGGCTGCACATCGGCGGCATTCCAGGCGCGGGCCATGAGGGATTCGCGTGCTGTGGCCGCATCGGGGGCGCTTCGGATAAGCGCGATGACTTCATCGATATTGGCGACCGCGATCACGAGGCCGACAAGAAGATGGCCGCGATCGCGAACCTTGTTCAGGTCAAAACGCGACCGGCGCAGGATGACGTCTTCGCGGAAGCGGATGAAGGCTTCCAGAACATCCTTAAGCCCCATGGTGCGGGGCTTGCCGTCATCAAGGGCAAGGCAGTTGACGCTGAAGGAGGTCTGAAGCTGGGTGAAGCGATAGAGCTGGTTCAGCACGACTTCAGGGGTTGCGTCGCGCTTGAGCTCGATCACGATACGCATGCCGGAGCGATCGCTCTCATCGCGTATGTCGGAAATACCCTCGATTTCCTTGGCGCGAACGAGATCGGCGATCTTTTCCTGCAATGTCGCCTTGTTCACCTGATAGGGAATTTCGGTGACGATGATCGCCTGACGGTCCTTGCGGATATCCTCGATCTCGGCGCGCGCGCGCATGGGTACGGAACCGCGACCTGTCTCGAAGGCCTGGCGGATGCCGCGTCGGCCCATGATGATGCCGCCCGTCGGGAAATCCGGGCCGGGGATGATCTTCATCAGATCATCGAGCGTGGCTTCGGGGTTTTCGATCAGGGCGAGCGTCGCGTCGATGACTTCGCCAGGGTTGTGCGTTGGGATGTTGGTCGCCATGCCCACGGCGATGCCGGAGGCGCCATTGACCAGAAGATTGGGGAAGGCGGCGGGGAGAACCTTGGGTTCGCTCTCGCTTTCATCGTAGTTCGGCTGAAAATCGACCGTGTCGCGGTCGATATCGTCGAGCAGGAAGGACGCCGATTTGGCTAGGCGCGCTTCTGTATAGCGCATGGCGGCTGGGCTATCGCCATCGACAGAGCCGAAATTGCCCTGACCATCGATGAGACGGACGCGCATGGACCAGGACTGGGCCATACGCACCATGGCGTCGTAGATCGAGCTGTCGCCATGGGGATGGTATTTACCCATGACGTCACCGACCGCGCGGGCCGATTTGCGATAGGGCTTGTCGGAAGTGAAGCCGCTCTCACGCATCGCGTAGAGAATACGGCGATGGACCGGTTTGAGGCCGTCACGCACATCCGGGAGCGCACGCGACACAATGACCGACATGGCATAGGCGAGATAGGAGGAGCGCATTTCCTCCTCGATGGTCACCGGGATCTGGTCAGTCGGGGCGGCGGGCGGCGTCAGGTCGGTCAAGGCAGGTCCGTCTTGTTGCTGTGTCGGTCAGGGAGGAGAGAGTCGGACAGGAAAACTCAGAACGGAATTTCGTCGTCCAGATCGCCGCCCGGTGCATCCCAGCCGCCAGAATTGCCGCCCGTATTGCGGGCCGGGGGCTGGTTCATGCCACCGCCGCCGCTGCGGGCCGGGGCATTGCCGCCGCCATAGGAACGTGACGGGCCACTTTCATAGCCGCCGCCCATGCCCCCACCGGATTCTCCGTCACGGTTGTTGTCGAGCAGAGTGAGCTCGCCACGGAAACGGTCCAGAACGATCTCGGTCGTATAGCGCTCCTGTCCGCCCTGGTCGGTCCATTTCCGTGTCTGAAGCTGGCCTTCCACATAGACCTTGCGGCCCTTGCGCAGGAAACGCTCGGCGACATCGGCGAGACGCTCATTGAAGATCACGACCCGGTGCCACTCGGTGCGCTCCTTGCGTTCGCCCGAGGCGCGGTCGTTCCAGCTTTCGGAGGTAGCGACGGTGAGGTTGACGATCTTGGCGCCGGACTGCGCATTCCGGGTTTCCGGGTCGCGGCCCAGATTTCCCACCAGAATGACCTTGTTCACACTTCCTGCCATGGCGACCGA
This sequence comes from Asaia krungthepensis NRIC 0535, assembly GCF_025995175.1. GTDB lineage: Bacteria > Pseudomonadota > Alphaproteobacteria > Acetobacterales > Acetobacteraceae > Asaia > Asaia krungthepensis. Next base: position 6,054 of record NZ_BAPV01000017.1, on the reverse strand, counting down.
CCTTACATACTGAAAAACACGCCATACTACCTCAGCAACGCGTCGCCGTCACGCCCGGGGCTTCGTCAGGCTCGACTTTAATCCTGTGACCGGCAATCTTACATAGGTCCCGAAACGTTCTCGTTTGCTGATCCCCTTTTCCTGTCCCTGTTCCTGACGCGTGGTGCTGATGTCTGATCTGCCGTACAACCAGTCCATTCGTGTGCGCGGTGCCCGTGTGCATAATCTGAAGAATATCGACGCCGATATTCCCAGGGACCAGCTGACGGTAATCACAGGGCTGTCGGGCTCCGGCAAGTCGTCTCTCGCTTTCGATACGATCTATGCAGAGGGGCAGAGACGGTATGTCGAGAGCCTCTCCGCCTATGCGCGTCAGTTTCTGGAACTGATGGGCAAGCCTGATGTGGACTCCATCGAAGGTCTGTCACCTGCCATTTCGATCGAGCAGAAGACCACGTCGAAGAACCCGCGTTCGACCGTCGGGACGATCACCGAGATCCATGACTATATGCGCCTGCTTTGGGCGCGTGCGGGCGTTCCCTACTCGCCGGCTACTGGCCTGCCCATCGAGGCGCAGACGGTGAGTCAGATGGTGGATCGTGTGATGGCAATGGAAGAAGGGACGCGGCTGATGCTGCTGGCCCCTGTCATCCGTGATCGCAAGGGAGAGTACCGCAAGGAACTGGCGGAGCTCCAGCGTAAGGGCTTCACGAGGGTGAAGGTCGATGGCGAAACGTATGAGATTGCCGAAGCACCCCATCTGAATCGCAAGCTGCGCCATACGGTGGAAGTTGTGGTCGATCGTGTCGTGGTCAAGCCGGGTATCGAGACCCGGCTGGCCGATAGCTTCGAAACCGCGCTGGGCCTGGCCGATGGCGTGGCCTATGCGGAGCAGGTGCGCCGTGCGGGAGAGGATGGCGAAAGCGAGCACATCGTCTTCTCGGCAAAGTTCGCCTGCCCGGTCAGCGGTTTCACACTGGAGGAAATCGAGCCGCGTCTTTTCTCGTTCAATGCGCCGATGGGGGCCTGCCCGGTCTGCGACGGTATTGGCACCGAGACGCATTTTGACGGCCGCCTGATCGTGCCCGATGAAAGTCTCTCCCTTGCCGAGGGCGCTCTTGCGCCGTGGCGGGACGCCAAGACCCCGTGGTACGACCAGACGCTCGAGGCGATGGCGAAGCATTTCAGGGAGAAGATGACGACGCCCTGGAAAAAGCTGGGCGAGGGCTTTCGAAAGGCGCTGCTGGAAGGGAGCGAGGACACGATCCTGTTTACCTACAAGGATGGCAAGCGCGCTTACGAGCTGACAAAGCCGTTCGAAGGGGTCATGCGGAACCTGCAGCGCCGTCTGGCCGAGACGGACAGCATGTGGGTGCGCGAGGAGATGTCACGTTATCAGTCTGACGTACCCTGTCATGCCTGTCACGGCGCGCGTCTCAAACCTGAAGCGCTCTGCGTACGCATCAACCATCTTAATATCGCCCAGGCCTCAGATCTGACGATCAGGCGCGCGCTTGACTGGTTTGGGGGGGTAGAAGCCTCTCTGACGCCGCAGCGCGCTGAAATTGCCCGGCGCATTCTGCGCGAGATTCTCGATCGCCTCCGCTTTCTGGATGATGTGGGGCTCGATTATCTGACCCTGTCGCGCGGCTCTGCGACGCTTTCAGGCGGGGAGAGCCAGCGCATTCGTCTGGCCAGTCAGATCGGCTCCGGGCTAACGGGTGTGCTTTATGTACTCGACGAGCCCTCGATCGGGCTTCATCAACGCGACAACGAGCGACTGCTCGGAACGCTCGACCGGCTGAAGAAGCTCGGAAATACGGTGATCGTGGTCGAGCATGATGAAGATGCCATTCGTGCAGCGGACTGGCTGATCGATATGGGGCCGGGGGCAGGGGCGCTGGGTGGCACGGTGGTTGCGAGCGGTCGTCCGGAAGAGGTGGCGAAAAACGAGAACAGCATTACGGGAGATTATCTCTCCGGCAGGCGCATGATCCCGGTGCCGGAAAAACGACGGCCCTACGACGATAAGCGCATGCTCACTCTGGTGGGGGCAACGGGCAATAATCTGCATGATGTGACTGCCCGCTTTCCGCTGGGCTGCTTCGTCGCGGTAACCGGCGTATCGGGAGGGGGTAAGTCGACCCTTGTTGTGGATACGCTTTACAAGGCCCTGTCTCGTGAGCTGATGGGCGCAAATCAATCGCCTCTGCCCTATCGGGGATTGGAGGGGCTGGAGCATCTCGACAAGATCATCGACATCGATCAGTCCCCGATCGGGCGGACGCCGCGTTCAAACCCGGCGACCTATACGGATCTCTTCACGCCGATACGTGACTGGTTTGCGGAACTCCCTGAGGCCAAGGCGCGTGGCTACAAGCCGGGACGTTTTTCGTTCAACGTCAAAGGGGGGCGTTGCGAGGCGTGTCAGGGCGATGGCGTTCTCAAGATCGAGATGCACTTTCTCCCCGACGTGTTCGTGACCTGCGATACCTGTAAGGGACAGCGGTATAATCGCGAGACGCTCGATGTGAAGTTCCGCGGCAAGTCGATTGCCGATGTTCTGGCCATGACCGTAGATGAGGCTTTGCCCTTTTTTCACGCGGTCCCGCGCATTCGTGACAGGCTGGCGATCCTTCAACAGGTTGGACTCGGTTATGTGACCTTAGGCCAGCAGGCGACGACGCTCTCAGGAGGAGAAGCCCAGCGTGTGAAGCTGTCGAAGGAGCTCGCGCGTAGGGCGACAGGGCGCACACTTTATATCCTCGATGAGCCAACGACAGGGCTGCACACAGAAGATGTGCGCAAACTACTGGACGTGCTGCACGCACTGGTCGATCAGGGGAATACCGTTCTTGTGATCGAACATAATCTGGACGTGATCAAGACGGCGGACTGGCTCATTGATATCGGGCCGGAAGGGGGCGATGGTGGCGGAAGAATCGTTGCTGAAGGCCCGCCTGAGGTCATCGCTGCAACTGAGGGGAGTCATACCGGGCGTTTCCTCGAACCGCTCCTCCCTTCCAGACCGGTAGCGGTCGAGACGTCCGTCAAGAAAAAGAAAGCCACACCAGTGGCTCGCAAAAAGGTGGGTGCGTCATGACTATTGTAGTGCCGTTCTGTGGCAGGATCACTCCGAAAGAGAGGCAGGAAAGTCTGGACGCGATCAATGCCGCTCTGAACAATATCCGTCTCATGCCCTTCGAGGATCTGACGGATGGGGAGCGGCGGACGGCACGTATGGCAGTTGTTGCCAATCCAGATCCGGCGGATCTGGCCGATCTGCCCATGCTGGAATGGGTGCAGAGCCTGTGGGCAGGTGTTGAGCGCCTGGTGGACGAGATGCCGCGGCGTGGTGTGCGCATTGTGCGCATGACGGACCCCCAACTGGCCCTGACCATGTCAGAGGCCGTTCTGGCGTGGACCCTCTATCTGCATCGGGACATGCCTGCTTATCGCGAGCAACAGGAGAAGAAGCGCTGGCATCAGCACCCTCTTGTCATGCCGCAAGACCGGCCTATTGGAATTTTAGGGATGGGTAATCTGGGCCGTGCGGCAGCGCACAGGCTCAAGGAAAACGGGTTCCCAGTTATGGGGTGGAGCCGGACGCCCTGGGCGCATGCCGATATACCAATGAAGTATGGGCCATCCGGGCTTGAGGCAGTCTTGCGACAGAGTGCTATTGTGATCGTCCTCCTTCCGCTCACCCCTCAGACACGTGGGCTGCTGGATGATTGGCGGTTGGGACAAATGCAGGCTGGTGCCTCTCTTATCAATTTTGCCCGAGGACCGATCATCGATCAAAGCGCGCTCAGCAGAGCGCTTGATCGTGGGCATCTGAAGCATGCGGTGCTGGATGTTTTCGAGCGCGAACCCCTGCCCAAGGATGACCCGCTCTGGTCGCACCCGAAAGTGACGGTTTTGCCCCACATTACGGCGCCGACCCAGACAGGAACTGCGTCTCAGCGTGCAGCACAGAACATCCAGGCTTTTTATGACCAGGGGGTGATACCGCCCCATGTGCAGCGCGAAATTGGATATTAGAGCCTGTTGGGTACCGACAGGAGTCGAGCATGCTCTCAGAGCGGACCACACTTGGGTCATGCATGCCGTCAGCACAGGCCAATGCGGTTGACGGCAACTATCCACTGAACATAGCTCGATTTCCGAAACGCGATGTACCACGGTTTTCAGGGCAACAAGGGGCCAGACCGGCCATCAACGCATCCATCCGCCGATACACCTCGCGCATGCTTGGCCTCCTCGCAGAGGCTCAAACCGAATTAGCCTTTCGATGCAGCGGGACCTAGGCGAGGCGATAATCGCTTTCCGTGTCTAGAGCGGGAGCGCCAAAGCTATTCGAGGCTTGATCGCCCCTCTTCAAGAAGAAAACCAAATTGGCATACGGCACGAGAATCCACCATCCAGAGTGACCGGTGTCATGGATTCGACGTATCCCGAGCGACACGAAGGGAATGAAGGCTGCAAACGAGAAGATCAGCAGGAAGAAAGAGAGACCCGTGGACGCGGTCCTCATGATGCCAAGGAAACCGGCTATATTCGTCGGATCCGTGTCCGCCGTATGAGACGCCTCGTGAAAGGCATCGAGAAAGGCGGGGACGAAACCGATCAGGAAATTCGGTATTGTACAAACAAGATTGATCAAGATGCATATCAGGAATGCCCACCAAAATTCTGCACGGGATGAGCGGCCCGAAAAATCGTTCCAGCGTTTGAACATGAGAGTAAAGTACTGCAAGGTTTTCCCTCGTCACTATTGATTTCCGAGATATCGCCTATGTCTTTTTGGGCGTAATCGAGTGATTTTGTAACTTATTTTCTGATTTTTGAAGTACTTGGATCATGATTTAATAAGACAGCTCTGTAACGAAGCCATCACCCCTGCCGAAAACCACTTACGGGATCGGGGAGGGCGCGTGAATGATGCGGCAGGCGAGGTGGGCGGGCGCTGGCACGCAGCGCCGCGGCGCTTTTGCTTGAAAGGGCCTTGGCGATCAGATGTGTGCAGGGCGCAAGGCGCGTCGGGGATCGGTCGTGTTGAGGTACGGGGTTTCTTTCCTCGAAAACCGAGGCTGAACGAGGCTGGCGTCTGGCCATCATCCCTGCCGGGCGTAGATGTTACTCTCACGGAGCCGTTCCGCCATCCGTTCCATAAGCATGGCGATGAAACTGATACGAAAACGCCATCACGCCTCCTGCACATCGACGTTGGGTCAAAGAGATGCGTTCCGCCTTGTCAGAAAGTAGATCTGATGACGCGCATGAGCGTCGCTTCTAGGCGCGATATAAAGATGATGCGGGTCCGACTACAGGGCGTCATTGGCCAGATCTGGGTCAAGGCCAACGTGACGCAGCCTTATGATCGCTGCCCAAAGGCGTGAGGCTGAGTACCAAGCGCCGCAACGGTCACCGGAAGACCTGGACCTGCCTTGTCGCGTTGCGGTCGGATCATGGTATCCCGCGTTCATGGTCGGTATCATAACCGAGACAGTTGCCGGTCCGATGGCGAGTAATTTCCGGGTTCGACATCTCAAACTGACGATATCGTCGTGCTCTACGATATCGAAAGGGACGAGAACGCTTCGGCCCGAGAGGCTATTCGTGCTGTCCGTGCTGGCACGATCCCCCTGCGATCCTATGATGACACTCCCATCGATAAAATCCTTGCGGGTTCGAGATCGGGCGCTGCGCGGCCCCAGAGCGTTCCATCGAATCAATATGTAAAAGGCCTGGGCTTGCGCCCTGAGTGTTTCGCCCGCTCAGAGCCTGTTTGGAAACTCACGGATGGGCATTTCTGCCTGTGAGACTGGCGCCCATGGCGACAAGGATCATGGCCTGTGAGACGTCGATACGACGCTCATAGTCACGCACGAGACGTCGCCAGCGGGTCATCCAGCCAAAGGTCCGCTCCACGACCCATCGATGTGGCAGAATCTCGAAGCCCTTCGCTCCGTCCCTGCGTCGGATGACCTCGACGACGAAGTCCAGATAGGCCGCCTTGTCCATCAGCTGGAGCCGGTCGTGAGCCCCGTC
>NZ_BAPV01000016.1 GCF_025995175.1 Asaia krungthepensis NRIC 0535 | reverse complement strand
CTCTGCTCTGGTGTCCACATCCAGAGCTTGAATCACATCTGCTCCAACTTCCTAAACAGGCTTTAAGGTCTTGATGTGGTCTGCGGCGGCAGCGATGCAGGCCACGGAGAAGAAGAAAGCGGTGGTTTTTTCGTATTGGGTGGCAATGGCTCTCCGCTCTTTGAGGCGAGTCCGCATATGTACGACCAGATGATGGTGTTCATAGGCTCATTTGGGGCACGGAAGAGGCGGCTCACTTCGTTTGGTCGGAATGACCGGCTGCGAGCCTCTGCTTTGATAATCTTCACGAAACAGGTTTGAGGCATAGCCCCGGTCACAGGCAATATAGCGTGGCGCAGCCGGGGATGTGTCCGGTAGTATCATGGCAGACGATAGTTCCTACGCCTGCCTCGGGGTCAGGGTGGATAGCTGGCCTCTTCCGCGCCCGTCGACCGCCACGCAGGCCTTGCTGCCAAAGCCTTTGCGCTAGCGGCCAGGTGTTTGACAATTGCTTCGGTCTTTTCGAAACCTTCCGTTTCAGTGGCTCTCGCCATGTTGTGATGCGCCCTAAAGTTTATGCCGTCGAGAATGCCCATGCCCATGCCCATGCCCATGCCCATGCCCATGCCCATGCCCATGCCCATGCCCGAGGCTGGATTCCGGTTCTTCGCCCTCTCGATGAATGCCTCCTACACACCTAGCATTGCCAACAAATGAAAAGTTGAGCCGCAGTCCACCAAGGGCCAAACTCCGGTGGAAGAGATCGCAATTTTTCTACGTTTTGATGACGCCAGGAGGCCGCCGATACCTCAAGGTGCAGATTGCGTGGGGGTGGTTTGCCTTTGGGCTACACTGCCTCGATCAAAGGCTCCCAAGCTCGCCATATATCGGCAGATATCACAGACTGCTTCATGCTCATCATAAAGAGCAACGCAGACCCACAACAGCTTCAAGGCGCGACATGCCTTAGGTCGTCACATAGCATTATAGCTATACAAGAGCTTTATTCTGCACCATCTTTCTTGTAGGGCCTGCCACGTTTCATTGGCGGGACGGGGGTATTATATCATGAAAGTTTGCAAAATTTAGTCGTGATTTGATTATAATATAAAAAAATATTGATCGAATCCTGATTTTTGGAATAAAATTTTTTAGAACACAGTAATTTTATCACGATAATTTTTCGATTATTGGTTATATCTATTGACCCTAAGGATATAAGGGCTCTTCTTGACGGTTTGTGCCTGAAATCAGAGAAGAAAAATATGAGCACTATCGGAACGGATTGTAGTAATCTTAGCCTCGTGATCCAAGGTAATTGCTCTGTGAGCAATCATGGCGAAGTTGCCAATATTCTCATGTCTTATCGAAAGGCATTCCGTAATGCTGAGATCATATTTTGTATATCAAGTTCTGATTTCATAGATTTCAGCAAATCTAGCGAGAGATATTGCGCCTCTTATAACAAAGCGATGGACAATTTTTGCTCTCTTGTGAACGAGTATGCAGATAAAATTGCTTATGCGAGGCTTGCGAACCCTTTTCCGCCCGTGTTCCGCGGCGGAACTAATTGTCATGCAAATCACATGATTGAGGCAGCCCAGAATGGCCTGAAGCTTGCGTCTAGAAAATACGTGCTCAGGGTTCGCAATGACCTCCTATTCAAAGACACAGGCGTATTGCTGAAGTACGATGATCTATACGAAAAATATTATCAGAGAGGAACTTATACAGTATTTGATATGCCAGTGATGATTTCCTCGCTTTACACCTTAAATCCTTTCGCGGGGGGGCGCCTTCCTTTCCACTATGGCGACTGGTTTCACCTTGGCAGGACATCAGATGTCCGCAAAATCTGGGATGTACCTTTCGTCGATCTGGAATTCATGACATTTTACAACTCTAACCCAAGCTTGCCTGGTACGAAAGAAAAGGAGCGAAACTTCTATTCAAGACTCGCGATAGAGCAATATATTCATTTCGAACATTTTTCAAAGACGATAGATAATATTTATCTTACGCATCAAAATGACGATCGATCAGTAGTGCAATCCATTGAGATTTTACTGGATAATTTTATCATATGCGATATCTACCACCTTGGTGTCTATTATCCGAAATATATAGACGGCTTCAATTCATATTCCGACAATAATACGCGGATTATGGAAGAAGACTGGATAGTTATGTCGCGAGACCGTTCGATAGATGTATCAGAATATTTGTTCAAAAGTGTTGATAAACTCCGCGATTATACACCTAAATTATTTCCAATAACTATAGGATCCGAGCATTTATTAACAAATGTTGGTTTTCGTTTTGGGAAAAGTATAATAATACCCCATGATGCCCCGGAAGGGATCGTGTGTTTCGGACCTTATATCGGATTGCCAAGAGGTAAATTTGCGGCGCGAATAGAGGTTTCGGCCCTTTATCCACGGGATGAAAATTGCTCCCTGATCATTGCGGCCTCCTATAATAAAGGGCAAGACGTATTGTGTGCCAAGGAAGTCGCATTAATATATTCCCCTGGATACCGAAACGAGAAAACGTTTTTTGAGATCGAGTTTGAACATGACGAAGACGAGATAGAAAATTTCGAGATCGTTATGACGTCTCGCGGTTTCATCGACATGTCGATAGACAAAATTTTTCTCGATAAAGTTGGTTGAGATTTTTTCATTCTTCGAATGATCAACTGGTACCATGTCTGATCTCTAGACCGGCTCCGTCTCGTCAACATTGCAATCGTTCTATGCTGACCCTAGGGCTTCCATGCAGGAAAATAGAGAGTGGGACGTCGACCGCCCTTAAAAATCAGTGGTGCTACAGTCCCCGTCATCCTCAAGGGCGGGGCTTCGATCAAAAGTCTGTTGTGATCGTTTTCCAACGGGTGGTTCGTTCGGCGTGCCTGGTTACCTCGAAAATGCGCTGCCTTTTTTCGACGGAATCATATCAGCTACGATATGACTGCTACATGCAGACACTCGGATAATCCGCGCATCACGGTGACAGGACGAAACGGCGTCGCCCCAGTTCGTCCACTCTATGTCGGGAAAAGGCGAGGGGCTGCATGTCGCTGGCATACCATGGAGCAAAGAAATCCCCGTAGTGAGGCGAGGCGGGGTTCCCTGACTGACCGGGGAAATTGAGGAAAAGGGAGTTATCCCAGGCGCCTACATCGCATACCATGAGATAGCTGGCCCCCCCTGTGACGGCGTAAGGGTTTTCCTTGATATGCCCGGGGTCATACCAGCGTGCCATGACCGTGTAATGGTCCCCGCTCGAACCGTATGTCGCGCCGCCTAGGGGCGGAAAGGCGCGGGCGACCGCCGGATCATTGTCCAGCGCATGGCGGAGGGTAAGGGTGTGCAGTCGCCCCCATTGCCACGCCGCAGGCAGTGGCCCCATGAGTTCCGAACATTCATGCCAGGCCTCTCCCAGCACCTCGAGGAGAAAATCATCTCGCTTCTGCCTGGAGTCTGCTGCTCCGAAGGCTTCGTGATTTTCAAGAAGGCCGAGTTGAACCACCGGGCTAAGTGTGCCGGACAAAAGCGCGCCAGACTCCTTGGGCACGAATCGATGGTGCAGCGCTGTCGAAAGCCGGGTCGACCAGACCTCATAAAGAGCCGCCGCTGCGCTCTGGGCGGTCACATGCCCATCCCATGATTTCATCATCTGCAAGGCAGTGTTGGGCGCGGCAAGATCGGGCAGTAGGGCGACCATACGCAGGGCCAGCAAAGAGAGGGTGTCATGTTGCAGGGCTACGCTGTCCCTGAGACTGGCCCGCGGTGTCGCATCGAGAACCTGCTCCACGCGTTCGTGGCGGTAGGGCGGGCTCCATTCATGGCTGATTGTGTAGGCCGGTATGGTGGGCAGGTTCATTTCGTTCGAGGTGCTGAACCAGCCTTTTGCCGGATTGAAGAGATGGGGCAGATCTTCAAGCGGGCGCAGGCCGAGCCAGTCATATCTGCCGTCCCCCGGGGCAGGCATGAGGCCATCATGCTCGGGTCGCCGTCTTGGGAGCCCTCCCGCAGCCTGCCAGCCGATATTGCCGTGCCGATCAGCATAGGTGAAATTGGTCGGGCTCGTATGGTGTCTCAAGGCTTCGCGAAAGCTGTTCCAGTCAGTGGCAAGATTGATGCCGATATTGCCGAGCATGGCATTCGCTCCCGGTGCCAGCCATGTGGCGGCCAGCGCAATCGCCCGGGTTTCATCGGGATTTGCCGAGATAACAGGCCCCTGAACCGCGTAGCGTAGAACGGCCTCAACGCTCTCTGCCCCACGCACGTCGATGGTGACGCGGCTCTCCTCCATCCGCCGCCATCCCCCGTCATGCCAGTATTGGGAGGGATCATCGGAATTGGTTTTCAGAACGAAGAGGTCTTCCTGGTCGATATGAAAATTTGTCCGCCCAAAGGCAATATCGGCATTATGACCCTGCATGATCCCGGGCATGCCGGGTGTTCCGGCACCGATCACATCCAGTCCGGGTGCAGTCATATGCAGCACATGGCGCGGGCCGGGCGCGCCAAAGGAAAGATGAGGGTCATTGGCAAGGATCGGTCGACCCGTCACCGTGCGTGAGGGCGCGATACACCATGCATTACTTCCCTCATTGGCCTTGCGATGTCCCATATCGCCATGAAGGGTGGCGGCGTGAATGGCTCCGAGTGGCAGGCGTTTTTGCAGAACGCCCAACGCGCCCAGATCATGCTCGGTGACCTTGGACACATCCAGCCCCGCCGGGGGAACAAGAGGGCAGTCGGGCTCGCGTGGGGTCAGATAGGCGTCATAAAGCAGGGCTTCAGGTCCCAGAGCGGCCAGACGGGCCCGTCGGATCTCCAGCGCCGTATTGCCTGTCGGTTCGGCGCGCATACGAATCAGGTCTTCAACCTGCCATTCGAGGGGACGATAATCGTAAAGGGCGAATTCCGGCGCGATATCGTCAAGATCTGTCGGGAGTGAGCGGATGAAGGCGTTGATGCCAGCCACATACGCGCTTGCGGCATCACGCACAGACGGCTCATAGCGTGACAGTTCTTCCGCCGCGTTGCCCCGATACAGGAACAGGCGATTGGCCTTGTCCGACGGGACGAAAGAGGGGCCAAAGACTTCTGCCAGGCGACCCAGTGATTGCCTGTACCCGAAATCGAGTTGCCAGAGCCTGTCGCGCGCCACCAGATAACCATTGGCGTAAAATGCGTCCCCGATCGAGTCAGCACGGATATGGGGTACGCCCCATTGATCCTCCACGACCGTCACAGGGGCTTTCAGCCCATCCAGCCCCTGATGTCGCGGTTCCGATCTCGCCGCGCGGGGCACGCAGGAAAGCAGGGCCGCGCAGCCAGCACCGTGCAGGAACGAGCGGCGTCCGGCGGAAAACCGGCCATTGGGCAGGGGGCGGGCTTGGCTCACATCGTTTCTCCGACAAGGCTGAGGATCCGTCTGGCCGAGCCCGGGGCAAGGGTGAAACCAAGCGCTCCATGGCCGACATTGAACAGAAGATTGTCACAGGGGCCGCGCTCGATGATCGGCACACTGTCTGGCGTGGCCGGGCGTTCGCCTGCCCAGGCCTCGGCCCGGTCATAGGGCCCGGCCTCCGGAAGGGTCTGTTGGGCGAGGCGGCGCAACTGGGCCAGACGGCGTTCGTCGCCTCTGGCGCCCGACTTGCCGATATCGACCATTGCCGCAATGCGCAGCCTGGCACCATGGCGCGCATAAACGACACGTCGGTCATAATCGGTCACGCTGACCTCCGGCAGGCTGGATGCGGGAGGAGTCACGGTGAGGCTGTAACCGCGCAGGGGATAGAGGGGCAGACCCACGCCCAGCGGGCGTGCGAGTTCGCGTGAGGCGAGCCCCGCAGCAAGGATGACCCTGTTTGACGGCAGGGGAACGCCATTGAGCCTGACCAGACAACGGGTTCCCGAGCGCTCAAGCGCAGCGCTTCCGTGCAGCAGACGAAAACGTTCATGGCCCTGCATCGCGTCGCGCAGTTTCAGGCAGAAAGCGTGGCAATCGGCGACCTCTTCGCTGTCTGTGAACAGTCCCCCTGCCAGCTCGGGGGCGAGTGCAGCGAAAGCGGGTTCGATCATGGCGCATTCTGCCGGCGTGAGGAGGCGCTGCGACTGCCTGTCGCTCAGACCCTTCGCCGCTTTCGCGAATGACGCGTGATGGCGATACAGGATCAGCTTGCCCGGCTGTCTCCAGTCGAATCCCGAAAGTCCCTGGTCACGCCATGTTGCCAGTTCCCGCTGGCTTTCGAGCGCCAGCGTCAGCAAGGCAGAACTGGCTGCCCTGAAACGGGCCTCGGTGCAGGAACGCAGAAACCGGGCCATCCATCCCCATTGATGGAGGTCGGCATTGGGGTGAAGCGCCACTGGCGAGCCGGATCGACCCAGCCATGACAGCGCTTCGAATGGGGCAGAAGGGCTCGCGAGGGGGGCGACATAACGATAGCTGAGCTGCCCGCCATTGGCCCGGCTGGCACCCGAAGCAATGCGCGCCTGTTTTTCGACCAGAGTGACCTCATGCCCTGCGCGCCACAGGGCGAAGGAAGTGGTCAGACCGATGACTCCACCGCCGATAATGGTGACTGAATGACGCTGCGCCAAAGCCGAGGCCTTTTTTCCCGTAATCGATAGGGTGAGCCTAGGGGGAGACGCATGGGCGACCTATTGGGAAGATGGGCGCCTCTCTTAACTTCAGGTTATGGGCGAAAAGAACCGGATGGGTATCAAACCTTTCATCTGGCAGGATAAAACGTGCGAAGATCGGGATATCCTCTATCAGAACGTCGTCTCATGAGGACTAGGCGCGGGACGCATGGTGTGGTGTGTTGCCTTTCCATTTTGTCATGCCGGAACCGTTATGATCAGACACGACATACCTGCCTTGATACTCGATCGACGCCATTTTCTGCGGAGCGGCATGGCGGTGTTCGGCGCTGCTGGCGGTCTTTCATCAGGCCTTGCCGGGTGTGCCACTCCCGATCCGTTCGCGTCAGTTGATCGTCTGGCGCGGGATGCGGTGCAGGCGGGTCAATGCCCGGGCGTGGTGCTGGCGATCGGTCACGGCGGCGGGATCGTCCACCGATATGTCTATGGCGCCCGGGCTCTCGTGCCGGTGCGGGAGCCTGAAAGCTGGGATACCCGTTTCGATATGGCCTCGCTCACCAAGCCGAGCATGACGGCGCTTGCAGTGATGCAACTCGTCGAACAGAACAGGCTCAGCCTGGACGAGCCAGTGGCGACCATTCTGCCGGATTTTGCTGCAGCCGGAAAAAGCGACATCACCATTCGTCTCCTGCTGACGCATTATTCGGGACTGCCCCCCGATATCGCCCTGACCGACCCGTGGCAGGGCAAGGCTGAGGCCGTCAGGCGTGCCATGCAGAGTGTCCCTGCCACGCCACCCGGCGATCGCTTCGTCTATAGCGACGTCAACTTCATCACACTGGGGCTGGTGGTGGAGCGTCTGAGCGGGATGCCGCTGGAAACCTACGTCCAGCACAATATTCTCGACCCGCTCGGTATGACGCAGAGCGGTTATCGTCCCGGCCGCTCCCTGACGCCGCTCATCGCACCAACGCAGTTCGATGAGCATGGACTCATGCTGCGCGGTGTGGTGCATGACCCCACCGCCCGCCGTATGGGGGGCGTGGCCGGTCATGCCGGTCTCTTCTCCAACGCGCATGACATGTGTCTTTATGCCCAGTCGCTGCTGGATCGTCTGGCAGGGCGACCAAGCGCATTCCCGCTGCGACGCGACACGCTTGCGCTGATGACCAGCCCCCAGCAGCCAGCGGGAAAAACCGATCTGCGTGGTCTCGGCTGGGATATCTCCACGCATTACTCGACACCTCGCGGGGCGTATTTTTCGCCGCGCTCGTTCGGGCATACCGGCTTTACCGGCACGTCGCTCTGGATCGACCCGCCAAGCGATAGCTATGTAATCATCCTGACCAACAGGGTGCATCCCTCTGGCGGCCATAGCGTGGTCGCCCTGCGTCAGGCCATTGCTACGGAGGCGGCGCGCGCGCTGGGGCTCGATGCTCCACGACCCGTCGCGACGTCTGTCACAAGGGGCTGATCATGGCGCTGCGTCTGCGCTCCATCGAACTGGTTTACTATGTCATGCGCACGGGCTCGCTGCGACAGGCGGCAGAGGCGCTCAACGTCTCGCAGCCCGCCGCCAGCAAGGCGTTGCGCTATGCGGAACAATCGCTCGGCTTTGCCCTGTTCGACCGGATAAAGGGCAGGCTGGTGCCAACACGCGAGGCGCAGATCATGTTGCCGCGTATCACAGCCCTGTTCGACCAGTTTGCCGATCTTTCGCGGCTGACGGAGAATCTGCGGACGGGCAGGGGCGGCCATGAACTGTCCATCGGCTGTGTGCCAAGTCTCGGGCTGAGCGTGGTGCCGCGTGTGATCAATCGCTATCGCGAAAAGTCGGGCGAGAACATGCTGAGCGTGGACACGCTCCACGGCGCAGAAATCATTGCCGGGTTGCGCAAGCGCGATCTGGATTTCGGCATCCTCTTTGGCTCGACGGAAGAGCCGGGGCTGATCTGCGAGAGCCTGGCGGAAATACCGCTCGTTCTGCTCGACAATACGGCAAGGGGCGATACAGTCCGCCTCGAAACCATCGATCCGGCAAGGTGGATAGGCCTTGCGGATCATGACCCGACCTCCTGGGCGCTCAGCAGTGCATGGAAGAAAGCGGGATGGGAGGTCTCCCCGGCGATCAGGGTGAGAACCCATTACATGGCGGCGGAACTGGCCCGGCTGGGGGCAGGTTGGGCGATTGTCGATGCCTTTACCGCCCTGCACGACCCCACCCTCCCAACAGCGCGTCGCCTCGATCCACCCATGACCATCACCTGCTCGGCCGTGTATCGTGAGGATCATGCACTGCGGCGCATGGCGCGCAGTTTCATCCAGATTCTCAAGCAGGAATTCACCCGCGAAATGGCGCGCCTCTGAAGAGCGGTACTCTCAGGATCCTTTTTAGTTCATGGCCGCAACGCGCTCGACAATCCGGTCCATGGCCTCTGTGGCCTGGGGGGAAGTGGCGGGCAGATCCTCCGGGACGTCATTGAGCAGGATGGAGACCATGAGTTTTCGTCCGCTTGCCGCCGTGAGCACGCCAGAGAGCGCATGGGTGCCGTTCAGCGTCCCTGTCTTGGCATGGAAATGCCCGGCAACCATCGTGCCCTGGAAGCGCTTCGCGAGGGTCCCGTCCTCTCCGGCAAGGGGGAGGTCCTCTTCCCATTCCTTCCCCCATGGCTGCCGATCCGCCCAGAGCAGAAGAGAGACGATATCGCGCGGTGTCACACGGTTATAGCTGGACATACCTGAGCCATCGGCCAGGGTCAGGCGGTTGAAAATCACCCCGCTCTGCGCAAGCAGCGCCATACGCTCGCGTTGACCGGCTTCGACGCTGCCATCTCCTGCAATCAGACCCAGACGACGCAGAAGAAGCTCTGCGTGGAGATTCTGGCTGTCCTTCAGAATGACGCGGATATCGTTGCCGAGCGACATCTGCGGGTGCTGGGCAAGCAGGAGCGCCCGGGCGGGGAGTTCGAACCGGGTTTCGTCGGCAGCGCGATGGCGCGCCATGACATGGGCAGTGTGAATGCCCAGTGTTTCCAATCGTGCCCTTAAATGTTCTGCCGCCGTCAAGGCAGGATCAACCAGACCGAAAGATACCCGCATCGGAGAGGCATCACGCGGGAAAGTACCATTCAGCGTGCCCGTCTCCTGCCCTGGCATCAGGGCCATCCGCACAGATGCAGGACCGGTAGCTGTTGTCTCGACGCGATTGGCGAAGCGATAGGGTGGACTGATCTCCGTCAGGCGAGCCGGGAGGCCAGCTTTCAATGCGGGAGAAAGGGTCAGGGTGCCGATATTGTTGTCGAGTGTCAGGGCGGAAACTGCCGTACCGTAGGGCGATGCGAGATTGTTCCAGCTCCACCCTTCGCCCCAGCGTATGTCCGGGAACAGAGTGTCATCGCCGATCACCTTGTGGACGGATCGGATGCCCGCGGCAGAAACGGCGCTGGCCAGGGTGACAAGACAATGCTCCAGGCATTCAGAACTGTCTGAAAGAGCGGGATCGGCGGCACCCAGTAACACAAGGTCGGGCGATTTTCCCCGGTGCGGGATCAGATACAGGCGCGTTCCGGCGGTTGAAGCGTTGCTCTCAAGAATCGCGCGTGCGGCAAGGGCGGCCGCCGTGGTGAATAGCTTGGTGTTCGAGGCAGGGATGAAACGCTGAGTCGCGTTATGAGCGTATAGTGTGTGGTTGGCCGTGTCGGTCACCAGAATGCCCCAGCGCGCGCCTGTTGCCTCAAGCGGGGCCAGAAGTGGCGCGAGAGTGCTGGACAGGGCATCCCCCGCCTGCAGGTCCGGGGGGAGGCGGGGTGCGCAGGCGGCAAGCCCGATTGTCGAGGCCAGAAGAAGGGCAGCAAGACGCATGGAGGTCAGAATTCCATGCGCACGCCACCACGATAGGTGCGACCGAGCAGATTGGAATAGGTTGAGTCCGCTTCCAGCCCACTTGTCGGCAGGAGAATTGGCGGCGCATTGCCCAGGTTGGTGACGTTAAGGAAGAGCTGCATGGCGCCAACATTGCGTACGGGCAGCTTGTAGGTGAAATTCATGTCGAAATAGAAATTGCCCGGCACGCGGTTATTATTGATCGAAGGATAATTTGCGTTATAGGCCCCGCAGGTCGTGGTGCACTGCACGTAGCTGTTGGAATAATTCCCGGCGCTGATGCCGCGTGCCACGGCCGTGATGCTGTAGCTCTCGGCGCTATAGGTGGCCGAGAAGCGATAGATCCATTTCGGCGGTCCGTTGGTGATATCGCCCGCAGTATCGACCACATAACCCATGCCGGAATCGGAGACATATTTGAGATAATTGCTTGCCTGACCATGAATGGTGAAGGCCCCTCCCGCATCCCGCAGGATGCGTCGCAGCGGGAAGGTATAGGAGGCGTCGATATCGATGCCGCTGGTTTCCAGCTTCGCAAAATTGAAGGGTGAGGCGCTGATCAGCAGATCGCGTGTGCCGCTGGGGTCGGGGCGTATGGCAGAACAGAACGTGGTGTAGCCCTGATAACATTCATCGACGATGGATTGCGGATAGAATTGCTGGATGGCGTGCTTGATCTTGGTATGGAACCAGTCGATGGAGAGCGCGAGCCCCGGCACATAGCGCGGCGTGATGACCGCACCGACCACGGTCGTATTGGCTGTTTCCGGCTTGAGGTTCGGATTGCCCGTGGTGGTGGACAGCACGGTATTCGTCTTGCCGGTCGCAGGATCGAGGACGGTGGTCGTCTGCGACGTGCCTGCGTTATAAAGCTCGTTGATGTTCGGTGCGCGGATATCGTGAGACTGCGTGGCCCTGAAGAGAATGTCGCGCACAGGCTGCCAGGTGCCGCCAATCTTCCATGTCGTGACGTAGCCCGAGGTGGAATAATCGGTGGCGCGTACCGCACCATTGAAGGCCAGCCCGCGCGCAAGCGGCACGGCGGTTTCCAGATAGGCTTCCTTCACGTTGTAATTGCCGAAAGTGGGCAGGTAATTCCCGACGGACCAGCCTTTCTGATACTCGGTCGGGACATAGCCCGAAGCGCGCTCGTCGCGATATTCGCCACCGACGGCCACGTTCACATCGCCCGCCCAGGTGGCGAAAGGCGTGGTCGAGAGATTGACCCCCGACACGATCTCCTGAAAACGCTGCTCACGCCAGGGATTGCCCAGAACGTAGCCGATAGCGGCCTGCGACATGACCCCTGTGCCCAGCCAATCGATAGGCGCGCAGCCATTGCCCGGGTCGGTCAGGCTGGAACGACAGACAATCTGGCCCGCAGAGTTGCGCACGGCATCCGTCGCATTGGCGATCTTGGCGGTGTTCATCACGTTATTGATCTGCTCATGCGAATGCATGACGCCGTATTGCGCATAGGCCGTCCAAGAGGCGCGCCGCCCGAACATCGTGAAATTGCCCTCGCCACCGAAAGTATAGCGTTGAACGGTGCGGTAATTGTCGATCTGTCGATAGGGCATGTCGAGCGCGGTGGTGCCGACCGTCACCCCGGTGACGTTTTTAAGGGCGGCTGCGCCAAGCGCATCGACAAGATAGGGGTTGGTGCCCTTGATCGCTATCGAGCTGAGATATTGCGGACCCGCATTGTAGATATATTCGCTCTGGTTATAGGAGCCTTCCCCATAGAGCGTCATCCAGGGGGCGACGTCGTAACTCAGGCGGCCATACAGATTTTTGCGATCGCTTTCGGGCTGGAGCCCGAGATTGACATTGTTGTTGGCCAGAGCCTGATCGCCCCCCACGGACACACTCGAGGTCGAGAGAGTTCCGTAATTGTAACGGTTCACATTCCCACCCTGGCCGAAATAGAGGCCACGCAATGCATTCGTCACGCCACCCGTAGAGGCGTTGATGATTCCTCCCGGTAGGGCATTATTCGTGCCCGCATCGCCCACACGGATATAATAGGGCTGGCCATTTCCTGCTGCGTAGGCCGGGTTGGCCACGATGCGGTCGCCATTGCGGTTCCAGCCGCGATCGATGCTGAAAATGCCATCCTGATGAGCGTAATCGCCACTGAGCAGAACATGGCCCTTGCC
Source organism: Asaia krungthepensis NRIC 0535 (assembly GCF_025995175.1). Taxonomy (GTDB): domain Bacteria; phylum Pseudomonadota; class Alphaproteobacteria; order Acetobacterales; family Acetobacteraceae; genus Asaia; species Asaia krungthepensis. The sequence goes on along the minus strand of NZ_BAPV01000016.1, from coordinate 21,849 downwards.
ACCTGCAAAGCCGAACCCTCCCGCAATGGCGGCATGCTCGTTCTGACCGTCACCATGATTCGAGATGCCTGAATCTGCATCGACCTTGAGCCCGGTATAGGTCTTGTCGAGAATGAAGTTGGTGACACCGGCCACCGCATCGGAGCCATATTGCGCCGATGCACCCCCGGTCACGACATCCACGCGTTTGACAAGCTGCTGGGGCAGGGTGTTGATATCGACAATGCCCGTAATGGCGGAGGCCGGAACGCGCCGCCCATCCAGAAGCACCAGCGAGCGCACAGGCCCCAGATTGCGCAGGTTGAGGGCGTTGATCCCTGCAAGGCCCGAGCTCAAGGCCAGAGTGGAATTCTGCGGCGTGACGCTTCCTGCAAATTGCGGCAACTGATTGACGAGGTCGGCCAGATTATTGGTGGGAGACTGGTTGCGGATCTCCTGGGCACTCAGCGAGCTTACGGGCGTGGGCGATTTAATACGGCTATTGGCAATATGGGTGCCCGTGACCGTCAGAACCTCACGACCTGAGGCCTCATTGTCAGAGCGGGATCGGGAAGGTGCCTTGATCTGCGGCGATCGCTGCGTTGGGGTGCCTTTGGCCGATTTCACATGGGACACCTGACCCTGCGGCGCATCCGGCGTCGTCTGGGCCCATGCGGCGCTACTTCCGCCTCCGGAAAGGATCGTGAAGGCCAGAAGTGTTTTGCGTACGGCCTGACTTGCACTCATGATCCTGCCCTTCGGTCGCTCGGTAATGACCATTACATTCCGTTATCGAACCAATATGGGAGCAGGTAACGCTAGGTGTCGATTTCGAAACGAAAGGCAAGCCATAACTTTCTGTTAAGGGGTTGGGAAACACCACGCGACAAACCACGCGCTCAGAACAGGGCTCTGATGGCCGTCCTGTGACAGGGGGGGAAGGTTTCGGCGGCCAGAAGGTGACCGCAGGATGGAGGCCGTCTGGACGTTAGAAAGCCCGCTCACGGACTTGAGCGCATGAGAGCCGTTTCAGCCCGGAGAGGGGCGCCATGTGGTGAGATAACGCATGAGGCTGAGAAGCACGGTCTGGGTCTCTCCAAGTCTGCTCTCATCGATCGTCCAGGGCGCCTGCTCATGCGCCATATAGGTGCTCTGGGCCATCTCCATCTGGATGGCATGGATGTTGCGTGAGGGCTGGCCGTAATGACGGGTTGTGTAGCCGCCCTTGAACCGCCCGTTGACGATGGTGGTCAGGCTGCTCTGGCCAGCAAGGAGCCTGCCCAGCGCATCTGTCAGGCGGACATCGCAGGATGCCCCGTCATTGGTCCCGAGGTTGAGGTCAGGCAGTTGCCCCTCGAAAAGCCGGGGCACGACCGAGCGTATGGAATGTCCGTCCCAGAGTACGGCCCAGCCCCATATACCTCGCAGTCTTTCGAGCTCCGCCTCCAACGCTGCATGATAGGGTTTCCAGTATGTCTCGAGACGGTGGGCGATCTCATCCTCTGCGGGGATTTCGCCGGGGCGATAGAGGTCGTCGCCGTCAAAGCTGAATTCTGGCACAAGCCCGGTTTTCGGCCGACCGGGATACAGCGTGGCATCATCGGGCCCACGATTGAGGTCAATGACGTAGCGCGAATATTTTGCTGCAATAACGCCCATACCCAGTTCAGGGGCGAAGTCATAAACGCGCTCCATATGCCAGTCCGTATCGGGTCGTGCCAGGCCAGTGGCGCTCATGCGCGCTTCCATGCCCGGGGCCAGAAGGATGCCATTATGCGGCAGCGCAATCAGGACCGGGGACTCGCCGCGTGTCAGGGTGAAAACGCTCGTTTCGCTCATGGCCCGGTTTCCTGTCTCTCTTTCTGGTCTGTTCTTGGGGGCGATCAATGATGCAGCTTCGTCACCACACGCCTGAAAGCATCCGCTATAGTCTTCTCCTGGCCATGGCGGCCGCCTTCGATGACCCATTCTCCCGCGACCAGCATATGTTGCACGGGCAGGCTCGGGCGGGCGAAGAGTGCGCCATCGAAAATCGCGTCCTGCTGGAGACCGGGCAGGGCCAAGGCTTCGGCGTCGAGAATGCAGAGATCGGCTCTCATGCCAGGGGCAAGTCTGCCGCCATTTTGCTGGCAGGCCTGTGCCCCGCCCTTGAGAGCCGCTTCGTAGAGATAACGCCCGACCGATCCCAGCGTGTCGCCCGGCAGGGCACAGCAGCGTTTCCGGCTCACAAGACGGCGACCGTACTCGAGAAGGCGCAGCTCTTCGGATACCGAGGGCAGGATATTGCTGTCCGTTCCGATACCGAAACGCCCGCCCTGGGTGATATAGGCTTCCAACGGGAACAGCCCGTCGCCCAGATTGGCTTCCGTGATGGGGCATAACCCGGCGACCGCTCCGGAGGCCGCAAGACGGCGGGTTTCATCCTGATCCAGATGGGTGGCATGAACCAGGCACCAGCGCCGGTCGACCGGCGCCTCGTCGAGGAGCCATGCCACAGGACGTCTGCCCAGATAATCGAGGCAGTCGGCAACTTCCTTCTGCTGTTCAGCGACATGGATGTGGATCGGCATGTCCTTGCCGATCATTCCCAGCATGCGGCCCAAACTCTCCCTGTCGACGGCGCGCAGCGAATGCAGCCCGAGCCCCGCCTTGATGAGGGGATTGCCCTTGTGCCGTGTCTCGATGGTCTCGAGAATGGTTGCGATAAACTCAGGTGAACTTGCGAAACGTGCCTGCTCGGGTGCCAGCGCCTTGCCGAACCCCGCGTGGCGGTAGAGCGTCGGCAATATGGTCACGCCAATGCCCGTATCCTGTGCGGCCTGAACGACAGCGAGGGCCATCTCCGCCTTGTCGTTATAGGCGTTTCCATCGGGCCCGCGATGCAGGTAATGGAATTCGCCCACCTGGGAAAAACCGGCCTTCAGCATTTCGAGATAGAGCTGGGCCGCAATGACACGCATATCGTCCGGCGTGATGCGCGAGGCAAGCGCATACATCTGCTTGCGCCAGGTCCAGAAGGAGTCGGCAGGATCGCGGCGTGTCTCCGCCAGTCCCGCCATGGCGCGCTGAAAGGCATGAGAATGCAGGCTGGCCAGTGGTGGCACCGCAATGTCGACGACCCGATCGCCCGCACGGGGTGTTTCATGGGCGTCGATCTGAACGAAATGCCCTCCCTCCCATTGCAGACGCACGTCATGACGCCAGCCACCGGGCAGGAAAGCCTGCCTGGCAAAAACCGCGCGAGGAGACGACATTTCGGACATCCGGAACTCCGCAGGATGAAAACAGGGGGATTGATCCGGAACCAAGAGCTCCGGCGAGGAATGTGTTGCGATTACCGTTGCGCGTTCACGCTCTCATAACTAGACATGTATAGATAAGTCAGGTCAAGCAGGACAGGAGTAGCGCAACGATGTGGGACAGGCTCTGGATCAACGCCCATCTTGCAACGCTTGCGCCCCATGCAGGTCATCACGATAGCGAGACAGAATCCGGCGTGCTGCGCGATGGGGCGATTGCGGTCGAACAGGGCCGGATTGCCTGGACAGGATTATGTCGAGAGCTCCCCGGCGCACCCGAAACCCTGGCGCAGGAGGTGATCGATTGCCGGGGAGCATGGATGACACCGGGGCTGATCGATCCACATACTCATCTTGTTTACGCCGGCGACAGAAGCGGGGAATTCTCCGAGCGTCTCAGCGGCGTATCCTATCAGGAGATCGCCCGACGCGGCGGGGGAATACTCTCCACTGTGAGAGCCACCAGGGCTGCAAGCGAGGACGAACTTTTCGCGCTTTCCGAGAAACGAGCCAGACGGCTCATGGCGAATGGCGTGACGACTCTGGAGATCAAATCCGGCTATGGACTGACGCTCGAGGACGAACTCAAACAGTTGCGTGTGGCGCGTCGTCTGGGTTCCGAACTGAGGCTGCGCGTGCATGTGAGCTTTCTCGGCGCTCATGCCTTGCCGCCTGAATTTGAGGGGCGTCGTGACGCCTATGTGGATCATCTTTGTGCCGACCTCCTGCCTCGAATTGCAGCCGAGGGACTGGCCGACAGCGTAGATGGCTTCTGCGAAGGCATTGCGTTTCAGCCTCACGAGATCGAGCGTCTGTTCATCGTGGCGCGGGATTGCGGTTTCACACTGCGCCTTCATGCCGATCAGCTTTCAGATCTGGGCGGTGCCATGCTTGCGGCCCGGCTCGGGGCTCTCTCTGCCGACCATGTGGAATATGCCCATGAGGAGGGTGTCAGGGCCATGGCGGCACAGGGCACGGTGGCGGTTCTCCTGCCGGGGGCATTTTATTTCGTCCGCGAGGAAAAACTGCCTCCCGTCGAGGCTTTTCGCAAGCATGGCGTGCGTATGGCGCTCGCGACGGATTGCAATCCTGGCACCTCGCCTCTGCTCTCCCCCACGGCCGTGATGAACATGGCCTGTACCCTGTTCCGGCTGACACCGCGCGAAGCGCTGGAAGGCCATACGCGTCACGCGGCCGCCGCGCTCGGACTCTCGGAAACCTGCGGTATGCTGGCGCCCGGAATGGCAGCCGACATGGCGCTCTGGGATATTACCGCCCCTCACGAGCTCGCCTACTGGATTGGCGGGGTGGTGCCTGTGGGGCGTGTCTTTGCGGGCGTCCCGGATCAGGCTCTCTGACGGGAGCAGCGAAGTCGGAAGCAGGGCGGTCATGATCCCGTGCTAAAGACTGGCGAGCCGGGTATGACCGGTATAGACATCTGGCGTGGGCAAAAAGGGGATGCAAGCGGGTGACCATATTGCTGGGCAAGGACAAGCCGGCCGCACGTTACGAGCAGGTCAAATCATATATCCTCTCCCGTATCGAGACGGGGGAGTGGGAGGTGGGGCACAGGCTTCCTTCCGAGAGTGAACTCGTCGATCTTCTGGGTGTGTCACGCATGACGGTCCATCGTGCCCTGCGCGAACTGACCGTTGATGGCGTGGTCACACGGGCACAGGGTGTAGGCACTTTTGTGGCCGAGCCGCTCAAGCGTGTCGAACTGCTCGAATTGCGCGACATTGCCGAAGATATCGTGTCGAACGGTCATACCCATACGACGCGTGTCATCACCCTGGATGCGATCCGGGCCGACAGCGATCTCGCCATGGCATTTGGCCAGCGCCCCGGCGCGCGACTTTTTCATTCGATCATCGTTCATCTCGAAGATGGGACGCCGCTTCAGGTTGAGGAACGCTTCGTCTCGCCCCATTTTGCCCCCGATTATCTGGAGCAGGATTTCAGCCTGTCGCACCCCCACCGGCATCTCTCCTCGATTTCCCACCCTGAGGAAATCGAGCATGTCGTCTTTGCTGTCACGCCCAGCCAGGAAACCTGCGATCTGCTCGACCTTGACGCCCCTGAAGCCTGCCTCCAACTCATGCGTCGCACCTGGGTGGACGAGCGTGTGGTGATGAAAGGCATCTTCACCTATCCCGGAAGTCGCTACAGCTTTGTCGGGCGTTATCGGCCCTGACAGGGCGACAAATTCCGCGGAACGCCCCAACTATCCGGGGTCGGAGGGAAGGGCTTGCATGGTCCGCATTCTCACTCTGGAAATGAGCCTCCGCGCTTCCGCGACAACAGGAACTCACGCGAGATACGCCAAGATGCGCGACGCATTGGCCTATCATTCGCAAAGCGTGACGATTTTCGATTGACAGGAAGAGCCCTTTTGACACACCTTGACATGTATATACATGTTCGGGTCAGGAGATGTCATGAGCGCCCAGGATTCTTCGCCAGCCAGGCTGGCCAATGACAGGGTTATTCGCGCGGCCCACGGGCCGGAGCTGACAGCGCGGTCGTGGCAGACCGAGGCGGCGCTGCGCATGCTGATGAATAATCTCGATCCCGATGTGGCCGAAAAGCCCTCTGAGCTGGTGGTTTATGGCGGCATCGGTCGGGCGGCCCGCAACTGGGCCTGCTATGACAGGATTGTCTCTGCCCTGACCGATCTGGACGCCGATCAGACGCTGCTCGTCCAGTCGGGCAAGCCGGTTGGTGTGTTCCGCACCCACCCCAACGCGCCGCGTGTTCTGATTGCCAATTCCAATCTGGTGCCGCACTGGGCAAACTGGGACCGGTTCAACGAACTCGATCGGGCCGGATTGATGATGTACGGCCAGATGACCGCAGGGTCGTGGATCTATATCGGCAGTCAGGGCATCGTGCAGGGGACATACGAGACCTTTGTCGAAATGGGGCGGCAATCCTATGGGGGGTCGTTGCGCGGCCGCTGGATCCTGACGGGTGGTCTGGGCGGCATGAGCGGTGCACAGCCCCTCGCCGCGGTCATGGCAGGTGCGTCGATGCTGGCGGTCGAATGTGAGCCGAGCCGTATCGAGAAGCGCCTTGAGACGGGCTATCTCGACCGCAAGACGGACTCGCTCGATGAGGCGCTCGAATGGATCGATGCAGCCTGCAAGGCCGATGCGCCGATTTCGGTGGGGCTGCTGGGCAATGCTGCTGAGATTTTTCCCGAGCTCCTGCGTCGCGGCGTCCGGCCCGATGCCGTGACCGATCAGACATCGGCCCATGATCCGCTGAACGGTTATCTGCCCGCAGGGTGGACGCTCGATCAGGCGGCTCATAAGCGCGTGACAGATCCCGCTGCCGTAGAGCGGGCCGCCAAGGACTCGATGCGTCTTCAGGTAGAGGCCATGGTGGCATTTCACCGTATGGGCGTCCCGACCTTCGATTACGGGAATAATATCCGGCAGATGGCCTTCGAGGTTGGATGCGAGGAAGCGTTCGCTTTCCCGGGTTTTGTTCCGGCCTATATACGGCCGCTCTTCTGCCGCGGCGTCGGGCCTTTTCGCTGGGCTGCTCTCTCTGGCGATCCCGAGGATATCTACAAGACCGATGCAAAGGTCAGGGAACTGCTCCCGCATGACACGCATCTGCACAACTGGCTCGACATGGCGCGCGAGAAGATCCAGTTCCAGGGCCTGCCCGCACGCATCTGCTGGGTTGGGCTCGGCGACCGCCACCGGCTCGGTCTTGCCTTCAACGAGATGGTCGCAAGCGGCGAGCTCAAGGCCCCTGTTGTGATCGGTCGGGACCATCTCGACAGCGGCTCAGTGGCCAGCCCGAACCGCGAGACCGAGGCCATGCAGGATGGGTCGGATGCCGTTTCCGACTGGCCCCTGCTCAATGCCCTGCTCAACACGGCTTCTGGCGCCACCTGGGTGTCGCTGCATCATGGCGGCGGCGTGGGAATGGGTTTCTCACAGCATGCGGGCATGGTCATCGTCGCCGATGGCACGGCGGAGGCCGCAAGCCGTCTGGAACGTGTGTTGTGGAATGACCCCGCGACCGGTGTCATGCGCCATGCCGATGCGGGCTACGATATCGCTAAAGACTGCGCCCGGGAACAGGGTCTCACCCTGCCCATGATCGACGGAGCCTGATCCATCATGAAGCCTGTTTTCACTCTCATTCCCGGCGCTCTCGATCTGGCGTCCCTGCGCAGCTTCATTCTCGACCAGCCTGAAATCCTGCTCGAGCCAGGCACCGAACCGCGCCTGCGCGAGGCCGCGCGCTCGGTCGACCGCATCGTGGCGGGCGGTGCGGCCGTCTATGGCGTGAATACCGGCTTCGGCAAGCTGGCCAAGACACGCATCCCCGATGAAAAGCTGCGTGATCTGCAACGCAACCTTGTGCTCAGCCATGCCGCGGGAATCGGCAAGCCTCTGGCCGAGCCGGTCGTGCGACTCATTCTGCTGCTGAAGGCCAATGGGCTGGCGAGAGGCTATTCGGGAGTGCGGTACGAGATCGTCCGCCTGCTGCTCGACATGCTCAATCGCGGGGTCATTCCCGTGATCCCGGAAAAAGGATCGGTCGGGGCATCGGGCGACCTCGCGCCTCTTGCTCATATGTCGGCGGTTGTCATCGGCGAGGGGGAGGCCTTCTTCGCCGGTGAGCGTCTGCCGGGCGCCGTGGCTCTGGAGCGTGCCGGGCTGAGGCCTGTCGAACTCGGGCCGAAAGAGGGGCTTGCCCTTCTCAATGGCACGCAAACCTCGACGGCTCTGGCTCTTATCGCTCTTTTCGAAGCGGAAACCCTTCACCAGACCGCGCTTGTGACCGGCGCGCTGACCCTCGATGCCGCACGGGGGACGGATGCTCCCTTCGATCCGAGGCTTCATGCCCTGCGCGGCCAGAAGGGCCAGATCGAATGTGCTGCCATTTATCGGGCGCTCATGGCCGGCTCTGCCATACGCGCGTCACATGAGATCGACGATGAGCGCGTGCAGGATCCCTATTGCCTGCGCTGCCAGCCCCAGGTCATGGGGGCTGCGCTGGACTCATTGCGCCATGCGGCTCACGTCCTGCTGATCGAGGCCAATGCCGTGTCGGACAACCCCATCCATTTCCCCGATACGGACGAAATGATCTCCGGGGGTAATTTCCATGCCGAACCTGTAGCCATCGCGGCCGATCTGATGGCGATTGCCGTATCGGAAATCGGGGCGATTGCGGAGCGTCGTCTTGCCCTGCTGGTCGATCCTGGCATGAGCGGATTACCGCCCTTTCTGGTCAATGACAGTGGCGTCAATTCCGGCTTCATGATTGCCCAGGTCACGGCAGCGGCCCTTGCTTCTGAAAACAAGACGCTTGCCCACCCGGCAAGCGTGGACAGCCTGCCTACCTCGGCCAATCAGGAAGACCACGTGTCGATGGCGACATTCGCGGCGCGCCGTGTTGGCGATATCAACGAGAATGTACGCACCATTCTTGGCATCGAATATCTTTCGGCCGTGCAGGGGCTCGATTTCCTGGCCCCGCTGCGTTCCTCCGCGCCGCTGGTCGCGGCGGCGGCCCTGCTGCGCGAGACCGTGCCGTTTTTCGCACAGGACCGGCTCTTCACGCCTGATATGGAGGCTGCCAATGCTCTTATTGCCTCAGGGGCGCTTGTCCATGCGGCGAGCCAATCGCTGAAGCTCCCCACGCTCGACGCCGCATGAGGGGGGTGATCGCGCCGGATGACGGCGCTTTCACGATCGAGGCGGCACGGGCACGCCGTCGCCTGCCTCGCCTGTTTGCGGATTATCTCGATGGCGGCGCCCATGGTGAGAAGACAATTCTCGCCAACCGCGCCGCTTTCACGCGCTGGTCGCTCCTGCCTCGCGGGTTGCGCGATGTATCCTGTATCGACCAGCAGACTACCTGTTTCGGCATGGCTCTGAAGGCGCCTGTCCTGCTCTCGCCGGTCGGGTTTGCCGGGCTGTTTCATAGCGATGGCGAGATCGGCGCGGCGCGGGCGGCGGAACGATGCGGGATTGCTTCGGCGCTTTCGAGCTTTTCCATCCATGCTCTGGAGGAGGTGGCGGCAGTAAAAGCGCCTCTCATGGCCCAGCTTTATATCCTGCGTGACCGTGGCGTGACGCAGGATATGCTCGACCGGGCCGCAGCGAGCGGGGTCGGGACGCTTGTTCTGACCATCGATACCGCTATCACACCCCTGCGCCCGCGCGACATCCGGAACGGGTTTCGTGACCGTGTGCGCCCCAGTCTCGGCCAGAGCATGGGTCTGGCCCGGCACCCGGCCTGGCTTCTCGACCGGTTGCGGGCAAGACGCAACGATCTGGGGACGATGGGGCGTTATACTGGAGCGCGCGGTATCATGGGGCAGGCCCGTGACATTGCATCCCGGATCGATCCCACCCTGTCATGGGCCGATCTGGAGATGCTGAGGGCATGCTGGAAAGGCCGCCTCGTTCTCAAGGGCGTGCTCCATCCCGATGATGCCCGGCAGGCGGTTTCCTGTGGCGTGGACGGGCTGATCCTGTCCAATCACGGTGGCCGACAGCTGGACCCTTCACCGTCGCCTCTCACCATGCTGCCCGACATACTGGACGCCACGCAGGATCGGCTCGATGTTGTGGTGGATGGCGGGGTGCGTCATGGCGGTGACGTCGTCACGGCCCTTGCGCTGGGCGCGCGGGCCGTTTCGCTGGGCCGCCCCTGGGCCTGGGCCCTGGCTGCGGGCGGAACGAAAAATGTAGAGACCGCCCTGCACCGGTTGATCCGTGAGACGGCGGATTGCATGGCGCTTACCGGGCTGTGCACGATCCAGGCGCTGCGCGAGGCAGGCCGGACTGTGCTTCACTCTGACGGATAAGGGTTCAGCCCTGCCTGGGCTTTTGTGAATCGCGTATGCGTTCCATGATGTAATCCCCGGCGGAGACGGGCATATAGAGGGCGTCTGTACCGGCTGGCAGGTTCAGATCGTGCGGATCGATCCGGGCGTCGTAATCCGGGTCGTAGAACGTTGCGAAAGAAACACGCTCGCGTCCGGACCGGTTGGTGACGCGATGCATGTTCGAGACATAGCGCCGGTTCGACCACCGGCACAGAAGGTCGCCGATATTGATGACGAGCGTTCCCGGAATGGGCGGCGCGGGAATCCAGGTACCATCAGGCCCCTGCACATCCAGCCCTCCGGTGTCATCCTGCCAGAGCAGGGTAATGCAGCCATAATCCGTATGAGGAGCCACCCCGAACTGATCTGCCTCGCGTTCCGGCGGGTGGGGCGGATACCAGATGGCCTGACTGCGCTGCAACGGTCTGGCATAGCGCGTGACAAAGAAATCGGGCGAGATCCCGAGCGAACAGGCGACAGCGCGCAGAAGTATTTGCCCGCATACGCCTACGGCCTCGAAATAGGCCTCCATGGCGGTGCGGAAACCTGGCCGCCCCTCGGGCCAGAGATTGGGGCCGCGCAAGGGCTGGCCCGCGAGGACAAGGGGATGATCCGGCGGCAGATCGAGCCCGATCTGGAAGAACTCCTTATAATCCGGATTGGCCGCGCCATACATGGTGGTGCGGTTGAGCGCGTTGAAACCCCTTACAGCCTGATGGGGCTTGCAAAGAAGTTTTTCTTCCATCGGAGCATGGAAAAAATCGAGTGCCTCGCGATGGATCCCCTCAAGCAGGCTTTCCGGAATGCCGTGGTTTCGCACGTAGCAGAAACCCGATTGTGAAAAGGCGGCATTGATGGCGCGTCCTGTCGCCTCAAGATTACCGGCACGGGCCGGGGCGAGATCGATGACAGGAAGATAGCTGAGATCGTTCATGAAAAGGCTCCGGCGGATTGAGGGTCAGGGAGAAGGGATCAAGGCGGCGAGACAGAGCGGGGCCTGTGGCCCGGACGGTGCCATCGGGGAAATGTTCAGGGGCGTATCGCCTGCGGCACTCTTCCCCTGGAGGACGCTGCCCGGGCCGAATGCCGGTCCGTGTCCGGCGACATGCCATGGGCCTCTCAGGGGAAGCAGGGTGAAATGCAGGGTATGGGGCAGTGTGAAAGGCGTCTCATGGGCGTGCAGAAGGGCAGGCTGTCCGTGCGAGGCCATCAGATTGAATGCCATGACCGGGCCCGAGGGGCAGGCCGCTGTCACGGTCATGCTGCCGTCGAAGCTCAGAATGGCGCCGGCACGGTCGAGATGATGAGGGCAGTCGCCCGCGGTGCTCAGGATCAGATGGCCGGGCGAGGCAAGGGCAAGATGGCGCACGAGGCCCGGGAAGGAAGAGAACGGACCATCCCCCTCGATCGAGGCAAGACTGACCCGCCATGTCCCGCTCTGTGTATCACCCCGAGCCAGTTCGCGGGTACGACCCTGACCGTTCTTCCAGTCCGTCTCCGGGAAGGTGGTGAGGTCGTGGGGCGCGATCATGGTCGTGCTGCGGGAAAGATCTTGCCGGGGTTGAGGATGTTTTTCGGATCGAGCGTGGCCTTGATACTGCGCATCACGTCGATCGAAACCGGGTCGTGTTCCTGCGGGAGGTAGTCACGTTTGGCCAGTCCCACCCCGTGCTCACCGCTTGCAGACCCGCCCAGAGAAAGGGCGCGGGCGATCAGTCTGGCATCGAGATCATGGGCGCGCGCCAAAGCGTCTTCCCCCGGTGGCACGAGCATGACCGTGTGAAAATTACCATCGCCGATATGGCCGACGATAGGCGCGGTAATGCCCGATGCCTCGATATCGCTCTTAGCGCCCAGAATCATCTCGGTCAGGGCGGATATGGGCACGATGGCATCTGTGGAAATGCCGACATAGCCGGGACGAAAGGCGAGACAGGCCCAGTAGACGGCATGACGGGCCTTCCAGAGTGCGGCGCGCTCATCATCGCGCGTACTCCAGGCGAAGGAAGCTCCCCCGTTATCCACACTCAGGGCCTCGATCGTGCCGATCTGCTCCGCCACGGCCTGCGGGCCGCCGGAAACCTCGAAAAACATGGTGGGCACGGGGCGATAGGAGTCGAGCTTCGAGTAGTCGATGCAAGCCTGCATCTGCACGTCGTCGAGCAGTTCCATGCGTGCAACCGGCAGGCCCATCTGCATGACCTGCACTGCAGTCTCGACACACCCCGCGAGGGTGTCGAACTGGCAGATGGCCGCGGCCGTGGTCTCAGGTATTCCCTGCAGGCGGAGCTGTATTTCGGTGACGATCCCGAGTGTTCCCTCCGAACCGATCATGAGATGGGTCAGGTCATAGCCCATGGCTGATTTGCGCACGCGCCCCCCGGTCTGCATGATGCGTCCATCGGCCAGCACGATAGTCAGGCCCAGCACGTTTTCGCGTATGGTACCATAGCGTACAGCCCCTGTCCCCGAGGCGCGTGTGGCGCACATACCGCCTATCGTTGCCTCGCCCCCCGGGTCGACCGGAAAGAAAAGTCCCAGATCACGCAGATGCAGGTTCAGGGCCTGACGGGTCACCCCGGCCTGAACGCGACAATCGAGATCATTTTCGTGGACCGCAATAATTGCCGTCATGCGCGACAGGTCGAGCGATACTCCACCCTCGACAGCATTGAGCTGCCCTTCAAGCGATGTGCCGCCACCGAAAGCCACAACGGGCAGGTCATGGGCGTTGCAGAATGCGAGGGCCTGCGAGACCTCCTCTGTCGTTTCGACATAAAGAACAGCATCGGGCGCATGGGCGGCGTGATAGCCTTCGCCGTGGCTGTGCTGTTCCAGCAGGGAGGGACTGCGCGAGACCCGTCCGGGAAACAGGGTGTCGAGTTCGGCGACAAGTCGGATACGGTCTGACGCAGAGGGTCTCATTTCAGGGCAGTTCCTCAAGGGCAGGGGGCTCGGCAAGAATGGCACGCAGTGCCTGGGTGAAACGCATGTTTTCCTCATCGAGGCCGATGGAGACGCGTATCCTGTCCGTGAACCCGGGTTCCTTCCAGGGTTTGACGATCACACCGTGACGGAGCAGCGCCTCCGCAACCGGTGCGGCAGGGCAGGGTAGTCTGACAAACAGGAAGTTACCGCTCGAGGGAGCGACGTCCAGGCCCATGGCCTCGATCCCGGCTTTGAGGACATTCCGAGCCCTGACCGTGGCCGCCACGCTCTCGCGCATATGGCTCTCTCCCTCCAAGGCAGCGAGGGCAGCGAGTTGTGCGACGATATTGGTATTGAACGGGTCGCGAACGGCCTCAAGCGCGGCGATCAGGGCGGGGGTGTCACTCAGGGCCCAGCCAATGCGCAACCCCGCCAGTCCCCATGCCTTGGAAAACGTTCCGAGCACGATCCAGGGGCGGGATTGGCGGCGCAGGACGCGGCGCGCATCCGGGTAATGCGCGGTGCGGGCCGCATATTCCCGATAAGCCTCGTCGATCACGATCAGACAGTCAGGGGGGCAGGCGGAAATCAGTGTTTCCAGCTGGGCCTCTGTCATCATGCAGCCCACAGGATTGGATGGATTGGAAAGGATGAGGATACGCGTTGGTCGGGATACCGCTGCGCAAAGGGCCTCGAGATCGAATTCGCAAGTCTCGGTGACCGGCACGGCATCGACGACCCCTCCCATCGCCACCGCGTTCAGGATATGCAGTCCGAACGAGGGCAGAACGGTCACCACCCTGTCGCCAGGGGAGATTACCGCCTGCATGATCATGCGTATGAGCTGTTCCGAGCCATTTCCCAGGATGAGCGTCTGCATAGGCTCATCCAGATAGGTGGCAAGACGCGCGCGCAGTCTCGGTTCTGCTTCGGGATAAAGGGCCAGCTTGTCGAAAAGGCCGGCTAGGGCCTCGCGCACCTGAGGCGGGGCCCCATGGGGATTTTCATTGCTGCCAAGTTTTGCGATAGAATCGAGACCGTATCGTTCCTTGACCGCGTCTGAGGCGAGACCAGCGTTATAGGCTGGCAGGGCCGCGATTTCGGGTCGGCAGCATGAGACGGATGACGGGGTTCCGGGGGAAGAATGCACGTCCGATATCCAGTTTATGGTTGTATAGACAAGATTAACGATATCGACCCGGATCATGCAAGCGTGAAGATTTATGGCGTCTTATACACAATCTTCATCTCGATTTTCTGCTTCTTCATTACGGAAATCAATTGACCTCTCTTGTACAGACAACATAGGCTCACTGTCAGATTGTGTCAGGAGATCATGCTGTGATGATGTCTGCCTCCCCCTTGTCGCCAGAACTGGTCAATGCGTTCCGTGATGACGGCGTCGTCATTCTGCGGGGTATTTTTACGCCCTGGATCGAGTCCCTGCGTGAGGGAATCGATCGGCTGATGGCGTCGCCCAGCCCACTTGAACGATCCTATCAGCCGGCAGACTCGGCGCCATTTTTTCAGGATCTCTGCAACTGGCAGCGGATCCCGGAATTCCGCACATTCATCGAGGACTCTCCTCTCGGGACTCTTGCTGCGTCGCTGATGGGCGCGCAGGAAGCGCGGTTTTTCCACGACCACGTTCTGGTCAAGGAGCCAGGAACATCGCTCGTGACGCCGTGGCACCAGGACCGTCCCTATTATTGTGTGAGCGGGCCGCAAAGCGTGAGTTTCTGGATTCCGCTCGACCCGGTGCCCCAGGCGAATGCGCTGGAATGTGTCGCCGGGTCCCATCGCTGGGGCGTCGATCACAAGCCCATGCGTTTTGACGGGACACCCCTCTATGCGGGCGATGACAGCACACCCATGCCGGATATCGATGCCGACAGGAGTGCTTACCGGATCGTCTCCGCCGCTATGGAGCCCGGCGATGCCGTTGCCTTCGATTTCGGGACGGTGCATGGGGCGGCTGCGACTCTGGGCGCGGTCACGAGGAGGCGGGTTTTCTCGGCGCGGCTGGTAGGCGATAATGCGCGCTTCGCCGACAGGGGCGGGAAGGGATCGCCCCCTTTCTCCCATCTGACCCTGCGAGATGGCGAGAAACTGGTGGGCCCCGATTTTCCTGTTCTCGCAACGGCAGCCTGAATGGCCGAGCCGGCTCCCGTTGCGCAGCGCAGGTCCCGAAAAGCCAGCACGATCCGTGCGTGGCTACGCCAGTGCCGCTGGCCGGGCGCGCGTCGTTTCGCGTCCTGCTGTCTTCTCACTTTGGCGACGTCGGGCGTCGCACAGGCCGGGTGTCTGGACACGATACGGGCATCGGGGGTGCTGCGCGTCGGGAATGGGCTGCTTGGCGCTCACCCCTCTCTCTGGCAAAGCCATGACGGGGTATATCACGGTATCGATGCCGACCTTCTGGACGTATTGACGCAACGCCTTGGTGTGGCACGTTCCGAATTCATCATCACCGAATGGCCGACCATGGTGCCCGGGCTCAAGGCGGGTCGCTGGGATATCGTTCTGAGCGACGTCAATATTACCGAAGAGCGGCGGATACGGGGGCATGTGTTATTCTCGACGCCTTACTTCATGCTCTATGACTATGTGATCGTGCTGGCGGACTCGCCGATCCGGTCTCTTGCCGATCTCAAGGGCAAGACGATTGCCTCTGTCATGGGGACCAGCGATTCAGCAACCGCGCATCGGCTGGTGGCCGATGGTGTGGCGGCCGATGTGGCTGATTTCGAGACGTTCGCCGACCCTTTCACGGCGCTGCGCAACCATCAGGTTGCGGCAGTGATCGTCGATCAGGGAACGCTTCATGCCCAGAAAGCGCATTTCACCGATCTGCGCACTGTGGGCACGCCCGTTTTCTATGCCCCGAAGCCGCGCTGGGCCGGGATACAGGCCAAGGCCCCGTATCGTCTTGGAAGCGAAGGGGTAGTCATTTCAGATCGCTGTCCAGATCTGAAGGTTGCTGTCGATGAGGCTCTGGACTCAATGCGTCGGGATGGCACAATAAGAACGATACTGAAACGTTACGGCGTATGGGAGCCGCAGCAGGATCACCTTGTCCTGCCCGACCGTACTGATTCGGAGTAGCTGGTTCCATGCTCGATTTCCTGGCCGAGGCGGGCGAATATCTGCCCTTTCTCCTGCGTGGAGCGCTCGTCACGATCGAGCTTTCTCTTGTCGCGATGCTGTTCGGGACGGTGACAGGATTTTTTATCGCCCTTGGCCGTCGTGCCAGGACACGATTGCTGAGATGGCCGCTCAATGCGTTCGTTGAGATCATGCGTGATACGCCTCTGATCGTGCAACTGCTGATCATCTATTTCACGCTGCCGCGCTGGGGCCTGACGCTTGGTGCCTTCCCGGCCGCCATTCTGGGTCTATCACTCAACCTCGCGGCCTATGTGTCCGAGGTATTCCGAAGCACCATCAATGCCGTGGATCGTGGGCAGAGAGAAGCCGCCATTTCGCTCGGAATGTCGGGGGTGCAACTTTACCGCCGCGTGATCATGCCCCAGGCGGGGCTGGCGGCATTGCCGATACTCGGGGGCTATTTCATTGCCCTGCTGAAAGATTGTGCGCTGGTGTCGTTCATTTCGGTCAACGAGCTTTTGCGCAATGCAAGCATCGTCATTTCAGACACGTTCGATGGGGGCAACATCTATCTGCTCGTGGCGATCATCTATTTTATCATGAGCTTTGCCTCCTCACGTCTGATCCTTCATCTCGAGAACCGGCTCGCCCATAATCGCCGATCCGGACCCGATAGGATGTCTGGCACAGTTCCGACCATGGAGAAGGAGGCCGTGCGATGAATCCTGTCCTGACGGTCAGACAGCTTGGCAAGAGTTATGGGGGCAGGGCGGTACTCGATGGGGTGGACCTCGTTGTTGAGGAGGGTGAAATTGCCTGTCTCATCGGTCCGAGCGGGGCGGGAAAATCAACCATTCTGCGTTGTCTGAATTTCCTCGAAACGCCGGATCGTGGCGAGATCACATTCGGGGGCGAGCGACTCTGTTCCGAGGACGGCAATCTTTTCCAGATATCCCCCAGGCGCCAATTGCAGGCGGCGCGGGCCCGCATGCCCATGGTCTTCCAGCATTTCAACCTGTTCTCGCATCGTACTGTGCTCGAAAATGTGATGGAGGGGCCCTGCGTGGTTCAGGGGCGCCCAAGGGAAGAAGCACGCATGATGGCCAGTGCCCATCTCGACCGGGTGGGAATGCTGGGCTTTGCGCAGCATTACCCCGATCGTCTTTCGGGGGGGCAGAAACAGCGCGTGGCGATTGCCCGAGCCCTGGCCATGTCGCCTGCCCTGATTCTTTTCGATGAGCCGACAAGCGCTCTCGACCCGGCGCTGGTGCGTGAGGTCGAGAGCGTGATGCGCGACCTCTCACGCGATGGATTGACCATGATCGTGGTCAGCCATGACATGCGCCTGGTGCGCAGCATCGCCTCGACCGTCCATTTCTGCGCTGAAGGCCGTATTGCCGCAAGCGGACCGGCCGGCCAAATGCTCGGGTCGCAAGCCCCTCTGTCGATGCGCGTTTTTCTGGAGGCCGTGTCCGACCTTGCCGGGCAGGAGTAACATGATGAAGCATCCCCCTCTCGATCGGAACTCCACATCAATATCCGCGGAGCATGCTCAGCCGGATGACGGCAGCATGACCGAAGTCGAATTCGAAACGATCTATCCGATTGCGTCGTCAAGACGTCATGGCAAGCCATCGGACCTGTTCGGCCTGTGGTTTGGCGCCAACATGACCATGCTGGCCGTCGCAACGGGCGGGGTCATGCGGGGAGAGTTCCATCTGACCCCCCTGATGGCCTTGCTGGCAGCGCTTATAGGCAATGTCGTGGGCGGAGTGTTCATGGCGCTTCACGCGGCGCAGGGGCCTCACCTCGGTATTCCGCAGATGATCCAGTCCCGCGCCCAGTTCGGCATGATCGGGGCAGCCCCCATGACGGCACTGATCGTGCTGATGTTTCTCGGTTTTGCTGCGTCGAATCTGGTTCTGGGCGCGCAGGGGCTTGCCATGATGCTCCCTTTTCTGGGGGGTACACCGGGCATGATCGCCATTGCTGTCATTTCAGCCGTCCCTGCCGTTCTGGGTTATCGCGCCATTCATCGCCTAACCCATTACATTGCCCTGCTCTGTGGGGGGGCGATCATGCTTTGTCTGGGTGCCGTATTATTCGCGCCCTCTGCCCCGGGCATAGCGCTGACAACCGGGGGGCATGACACGGTTTCCGGCTTTCTGGGAGCCATGTCCATCGCCGCACTCTGGCAGATTGCCTATGCACCCTATGTTTCGGATTATTCGCGTTATCTGCCGCGGACGCGGACAGGTGAAAAACAGGCCTTTCACGCGACATACTGGGGCTGTGTGCTGGGCTCACTGGTCGCGATGGTCGTGGGCGCTCTCGCCGGACCGGCTGTCAATGACCGCCTGATCCAGTGCCTCGGTTCTGCGGCTGCTCCCATTCTGGGCGTGCTGTCGCTGGGACTGGTCGTGGCGAACGCCATGACGCTTTATTGTGGAGCGCTTTCCTCCATCACCGTGCTCCATACCCTCGCCCCGACGCATCGTTTCGGCAAAGGGTGGCGTGGAGCGGTGACCCTGGTTTTGCTTGCCCTGTCCTTCGTGCTGGCACTCTTCATGGCGGGGCGGTTCGAGACCGCCTATGCGAGTTTCCTCGAACTTCTCATGTCGATCATGGTGCCGTGGTCGGCGATCAATCTGCTCGATTATTACGTTCTGCGGCATGGAGACTATGATCTCCCGTCGCTTTTCAGACGCGATGGAGGTGTGTACGGACGGTATAACGGTCCGGCTCTGCTCGCCTATACAATAGGGTTGGCAGCACAAGTCCCGTTCATATCGACGGGACTCTATACCGGGACTATGGCGCGTTTGCTGGGCGGGGCCGATCTCTCATGGATTGCCGGACTGGCCGTCACAACCGTGATTTATCTTGCGACAGCCCGTATGTCGAGACATGTGAAATGATTACGAATCCGGCTCGAATTTAGTTGACCGTACTCGTATATACATCTTAGCGTTGCGTTATGGTCAGCCTTTTCCGGGGCGGGCCCTTCCTCCTTCGAGAGCAGCTCGCCCGTCTCCGGCCGCGAGCCGCCAGCATAGCGCGACGGTGACTCATCATGCGGATCATTTCGTTTTCAAAACTTTGTCTGATCTCGACCATGCTCGTTTCTGCCGCAGCCCCGCACGCCATGGCACAGAGCACCCCCGCTCCGGCGCACGGCACGAAAGCGAAGGCAGGAACCCCGCCTCGGGCCGCCCGCGCAAAAGTGGCGGCGGTCACGCCCCAGGCCGTCGGGAAATCGGCGGTTTATCTCAGCTCGACTTCCGAGACATTCGACGTCAAGGCCAAGCACATCACGCGCGGTGCTCTCGTGACGGTGAGCCAGAAGCTCCTGTCTCAGGCTCCAGCCGGAACGAACCCTCTCAAGGTGCTGTCGCAATTGCCTGGCATCATGTTCCAGTCTGCTGAGCCCCAGGGTGTCGATATCTGGTCGCAACAGCTCTTCATGCACGGCTTCCAGCAGCAGGAGATCGGTTTCACGCTGGATGGCATGCCGCTGGGTGAGCAATCCCTGCGTAATTATAACGGGCTGAACACGCTACTCGCGATTTCAGCGGAAAATATTTTCCGCATCGATATCTCCCAATCCGCCGGTGCCGAGGATGTAGCCTCGACCAGCAATCTCGGCGGGTCGCTGGCTTATATATCGCGCGACCCGGCTCACAAGCTGGGCGGGACGATCAATCAGGGTTTTGGCAGCTATGCCAATTACCACACCTTCCTCCGCTTCGACAGCGGCGATCTCAATCGGACGGGTACGCGGTTCTATACCTCCTATAGCCGGCAGGACGGCCAGATCTGGAAGGGGACGGGCGATCAGTTCATCCAGCAGGTCAACGCCAAACTGGTGCAGCCCCTCGGGCAGGAGAGCTATTTCTCGACCTATTTCGACTGGGCCGATGAGCATCAGTTCTCGACGCCCGATACCTCGCCCGAGGTAATCCAGAAGGTCGGTTACAAGGTCGCCAATTACTATAATGGCAAGCAGAGCGGGCTGCAGGCAGCCATCAATGCGGCGAACGGCATTTTCCCCTCCTCCTTTGCCGGGCTGGAGGATCCTGAGGACTCCGCCTATTATGACGCGACCCTCAACAGCGCCGATTATCTGGGGGGCATGAGGGCGCATCTGCAACTTACGGATCACCTGCTCTGGGATAGTACGGCCTATGGTCACGGAGAGACCAACCAGGCGACATGGACCACGCCCTACTACCCCTCTCCGAATGGCTCGCCGCTTTCCGAATTGCGCAAGGCGCCAGGCATCAAGCGCCTCGGGTTTTTCTCGCGTGTTCAGTATGAAACCCGTGACAACACGCTGGGCGGCGGTGTCTGGTATGAGAACAACAGCTATCAGTCACCCGAGTATGTGTTCCAGATGCCGAACATCGTGGATGGCCAGTTGACCGAGAAGCTGCCCAATCCGCTGGATTACTGGAAGCATCCCTTCGCCAAGATATTCAATCAGGATTACAGCACGAACACCTTCACGGCCTTCGTTCAGGACACGTATCGTCCCATCGAGCATCTGGCGCTCCATTTCGGGTTCAAATCCGTGCTGAGCACCACACGCGTGGGTAATGGCTATGCCAATCCGGATTATTATTCGCCGACGACGCAGCTTGCGAGTGGCGTCGGTCTGACCACGGCTGAGGCATTCCTGCCGCATATCAGTGCGGACTGGCATTTCCTCACGCATCACGAGCTCTTCTTCGACATTTCCGAAAACGTCCATACCTATGCGCAATGCGGTTACAAGCTTTGCGCGTCGCCTTTTGCCGTGACACAAACGGCATTCGATCAGGGCAAATCCTCGTTCAGGCCTGAGACGGCCTGGACCTATGCAGCGGGGTATCGTTATTCAAGCCAGTACGCTGGGCTATCGATCTATGGCTATCGCACGAATTTCAACAACCGGCTCCAGCAGGTCACTTCGGGCTCCTCCGTCAATCCCATTTCCACTGTCTCGAATGTAGGCGGGGTCACGATGAATGGTGTCGATACGGCACTCACCATCATGCCGGTACGTAATCTCGTCTTCACCAACAGCTTCAGCTACGACCATGCGACCTATGACCAGAATATCAACGAGGCAGGCACGGTCTATCACCTCAAAGGCGCGCAGATCGTCAATTATCCGCGCTACATGTACAAAACCCGCCTTTCCTATGACTGGCAGGGTCTGACGGCCTATGTCGATGCAAGTTTCAACAGCAAGCGCAACTTCAGCTATACGGGCGATGTCAAGGTGCCGTCCTACTGGCTCTCCAATCTGGGGATCCAGTATAATCTTACCCATATTGCCGCGATCAAGCGGAGCCTGCATCCTCTGAAGGACCTGACCCTCTCTCTGAGTGTCACCAATCTGCAGAACACGCATTACATCGCAACGATGGGAGAAAACGGAAACCCGCTGAACATTGCGAATGGCGCATTATCCTATCAGTCCTTCCTGATCGGCGCGCCGCGCATGGCATTCGGCTCGATCAGCGCCAATTTCTGAGGACTTGCCCTCGGGAGAGATCGGGGGCCACGTGCGACACCGCCAGACCGGGGCAGGATGATCCTGCCCCGGTTGTTTTCTATCACACCTGGAGGGTTCGAAGAACCGTTGATTGGCGCGGCTGGCTCCTGATTTCTGGTTTGTGGCGTGCTGAC
>NZ_BAPV01000015.1 GCF_025995175.1 Asaia krungthepensis NRIC 0535 | reverse complement strand
GCTGTGATCCCGCCCTCGATCAGCCCTGTGAGGACGATATCCTGCAGCCACGGGCTCTGGGCGGATTTGAACACGGCAATCTGGGCATGGGCAGATTTCTGCATCGCCGTCGTGGCTAAAAGTGACAGGGCACCGACGGCGAATAATCGCCGTTGTGAGATACTGAGATACGTGGACAAAGATTCGATCCCTATTGAACGGGGACAGGGTCTTTGAAAACGCATAGCGATGACAGAGGCGATCTGAGCGTTTTCCATAGGAAACCTATAGGTGGGCGGAGAGCTCGCTCTGGCAAGTGATGCCGAGCTGCATGGTTCAGGCGGTTGACGCCGCCAGATCGCTCATTTTGCCGAACTAGGCTTGCTGGGTGAGTCCTGCAACCGGCCCCTGGGTGAGGTTGCCGCGTCTCGCAACAGAAAGGCTCAGCTGGAAGTCTCAGTTCGCTCCTGGATCAGGGGTGATCCAGCAATACGGGCGGCTACACAGGGGCTGGCAGCGTTTGATCTTCTCTTGAGGATTGAGGTGCCGTCTGTCAGGTACTTCTGAGGGTGTAAGAGGTCTTTTTTGCCCCTCTATGGTGCACAGCCGCCCCGCGAGCCCAGCCAGTTGCACGTCCTGACCCGGCACGCTGTCCATCGTGACATGGCCCGATCGAACTGTCACGCGGACATGAAACAACGATCCAGAATCCTCATTCCGGAGTTTGTCGAAGACCGTTCCGTCGGAAACCCCGGCTTTCGCAGCAGCATGGCTCCCCCCTGGGACGAGCCATAAAAGGCCAAGACAGGACCTTATCGCGCGCGCGCTCACTCCGGCGCGGGAATGATACGGTTGCCACGCGGAGTTGAGAGGTTTCCTGCCGCCTGCTGGCAAACCGGGGTCAGGTACCCGGGTTAGCCCCTGAACAGGCCGAAAGCTCGATGCAGGGCGACACAGGCTTATTCTGTGGAAACTTTGCTATATGGTTGAAATTGGGAAGATCTCGCAACGGCCGTCACAATCCGTAAAATCGCAGCCATATTACGGACTTCATGAAATGCTCGATACCTCAGATCTCTTTCTATTTTTAACATCCTTATAACGGATTTAGATTGTGAATTATATACAAGGGGATGCCGCATCATGTTATTAACAGGCGTTATTGCAGAATTTTCAAAATAGAATGAAATCTATGTCTCGATCCCCCCATGTTGCGAGAGGCGTGCCTCTGTCTCCAGCCCGCCGTCAATCGCTGGTTGACTCGGCTCTCGGCGCGCTGAGGGAACAGATTGCGTCTGGGGTCTGGCCGGTTGGTAGTCGCATACCGATCGAGGGAGAACTGGCAGAACTCCTTCAGGTCGGGCGCAACACAGTTCGCGAAGCCATCCGTGTGCTGTCCCACGCAGGCATACTTGAGGTCCGTCAGGGTAACGGCACCTATGTGCGTGCGCTCGAAGGCTCGGATTTGATGCCGAGAATGCTCGATAAGACCAGCCCACAGGATCACGTCGAATTACTGACCATGCTGGAAATCGAGGCAGTTCGTCTCGCGGCGATACGCCGTACAGCCAGTGATCTGAAGCGTATCAAAGCTGGGCTCGATGCCCGGGAGGAGCGGCACGAGTGTAAGAGCGTAAATGTCTTCCTTGATCACGATGTGCCTTTCTACACGGCGATCGCTGAAGCCAGTCATAACAGTGCGCTAAGCCAGCTTTACACCTATTTTCTTGGTACAGCGCGTGAGTTTGCGCGTTCAGGAGCGGTCGAGAACAGCGATCAGGGGGCGACCCAATCACTCCACCATGATCTTTATGACGCGATAAAATCCTCCGATCCCATCCAGGCGGTGCGCTTGGCGCAGGCTCTTCTGACTCCTGATGCCGGACGTCGCATATAGATCGTGAAGCCGCTGATATGACGTCGTGACCGTATTCATGCGTCAGTTGCGGGGATCATCACACAGCGTTCACACCCCGGCATTTTTCTGGCTGAAACTTGCCATGAAGCTACGCACAAGAGGTGACGGAATTTCACGACGTGTCACCAGAGAAGCCACGCATACCGCTTCATCACCATGGACTTCGACGTAAGAAACACCGCGTATGTTGGTTGAGGTGAGCAGATTTGGAACGAGGCCGCATCCTGCCCCGGCAGCGACCATTGGGGCCAGAGACAGCAGGTCGATATCGTAATTGGGGTTGATGTTTCGTGTACTGTCGGGCGGAAACAGATTAACCATCATGTCATTGAAATATTTATTGCGTGACTTCGATGGTATTAAAAGATATTCTCCATCTATATCATGAATGCTACGGTAATGTTTTTTTCTTATCGAATAAGAATCGAGAGTCACTGCATATAGTCGTTCTCTGAATATTATCTTGTTTATAAGATTGTCATCGTCAGCCTCACCCCAGATCACAGCGATGTCGATAGTCCCCTCTCTGAGCATCGTGATGACATTCTCATTGCAGTCATGTTTGAGGTCGACAATCACTCTAGGGTCGAAAGACCTTATCGCCATCACGGATTTGATGAAATGGTCCAGGCTGTGTAGGCCGTCTGAAATTCCTATATTTATTCTATATTTATGTTCTCGCCTTGATTTTTCGATAATATTTTCCATTACGTCAAATTCGGCTATAATCCGGCTCGCCTGCCGACTTAATACCGAGCCAAATTCAGTAAGATTCATCCCGGTGCGTGATCGAGTGAAAAGGTCGAACCCGACTTCCTTTTCAAGAGAGGCAATCTGTCTGCTCAAGGGCGGTTGCTCGATATGCAGATGCCGCGCGGCACGGGTCAGACTCCCGAGCTGCGCCACAGTCACGAATGATCGGAGTCGCCTTAGATCCATACCCATCCGGTATGGATAAGACAATAATTGGTATGATGATAGGATGATATGATGTCGCATACTCCCAGCCGATATCGTTGGGCAGGAATTGCAACATGCTTACTGCCCTGAACGCTTTGTGCTGGAGGCGGCCACATGGGCATTGTCACTGTAGTTGGTTCATCGGGTCTGACCGTCCAGGTCACTATTGACGGTGCCCGGATGGAAAGTCTGGCATCCGCTTACGCAAAGCAGATCTCCAATGCCGCGAGCACCGGGTCGTTTGGATCGATCGATCTCGGCAGGGGCTCGAACACGGTATCGAGCCTCACCACCGGAACGGCGCAAGGTGTCGTAACCATTGGCGGCTCTTTCGCCATGAGCGGTGACTACACCAATCTCCTGATCGGCTCGGAAAACAGCGCAAGCGGCGCCGTCAGTCCCCTGGGACTGCCTGTCACAGTCAACGGGAGCGGTATAACGTCGAATAGTCTCTCCGTGCTGGCGGGTAACACGGCGAGCACGAGTTTCTATGCCGGGAATTATAACGGAACTTTCGTATCGACGGCTGGCAATAACCTTTTCGACGGTACTGGCCGAAGCGGTAACTGGACGATTGCGACCGGTGCGGGCGACGACACCATCATTGCAGCAAGTGGCGTCAATAATATCCGTGCTGGAGAGGGTCGCAATCTCATCACGCTGGGCACGGGGACGAATTTTGTGGCGTCCGAGGGTCAGGACACGATCACAGGTGTTGAAAATGCGTCCGATACGGTCACCCTGATTGGCGGTGATTCGAGCGTCACTCTTAAATCGAATGCATTGGTCGTCGACACTGCGCTCACAGGAAGCGCCATATCGGTTGGAACCAATAGTTCCGTTTTTGGCGGTACGGGATCGACTGTCACGTTCACTGGCGAGACAGGAACGATCATCGGGACAGTCGGAGACACGATTTCTGCGGCCGGTGACCTCCAGGTCTATCATGGGACAGCGCAAGCCATCAGCGTTTCAGGTGCGCTGCAATTCATTTCCGGCACCGGCGATACATCCATCAACGCGGGTCTGGGAACCATCTGGGGCGCCAACAGCCTGCACGCGACTGTCGATACAGCCGGACGTGCGCTGTTTACTGCCAATCAACCCAATACCACTGGGGATCAATATATCGACGCATCCTCATCCAGAGGGACGCTGGAGGCCTGGACAGGGGCGGGAAACAACACGCTCATCGGCGGGTCAGGTGCTGATCAATTCGTGTTTGGAACCCAGTTCGAAAACGCAAACGGGAACAGTTATGCAACCGTCACCGGCGGCAATGGTGCGGCCAATCGTTTTGGTGTCCTGGCCGGGCATAATGGTGGAGACATCACCATCACCGATTTTGGCAGCGCCGCCGGAAACATGTTCTTCATGTACAATTACAAGCCCGCAGACGCCGATCAGGCCGTCAAAAACCTGCTGGATACCGCAACAGTTTCGGGCGGAAATACGACGCTACAACTCGATAATAATATGAAGGTGACCTTCCTCGGTGTGGGAGATCTCAAGGCGTCCAGTATCACCATTTCATAATTCAGACTTGATGGGCCCCGGGATCGCCCGGTCCTATTTTCGCGGTCAAGGAGACAGGGATGAGCAAGATCAGCCGAAACGACAGGACAGTCAGTACTGAGCGCGCAGCCGATGTCGGCACCCCGAGTGGCGCTGGCGAGACCAAGCGTATTGTGATGACAAATGTCGACAATGCCCCGATGATATTTGCCGATAAAGTCCCCGTTTATGGGACCATTGGCGATGTGGTCACCACCACTCTGGCGGCAGAGCGACCGGTCGGCGAGAGCATAGCGGTCTCGGCGACTGTGCATCTCCGTCTGACCCGGGACGCGGCCAAAGTACTTGCGAGATCGTTGCTCGAGGCTCTCGCAATGATCGATCGCAACAATTTGCCGGCGGATCGTCTGAACTGAACCCTCAGGACAGGCGACGGAACTTCAACTGATCGGATGCTGCCACAGCAGCCTGCCGGGAGTATTCCCAAATGACGGATTACAAAAACGCCAGCGGCGTGACTTACGGCCTCACCTATCATTCCGGGCTGTTCGGCATAGGGGCGACCTACGACCTCCTCATCACATACGCGAATGGCGGGACGGATACGGTTACCGGAATACCGGCCAGTAATGTTCTCACCACATCCAACACGACGCTCAGCATTGTATCCATCCTCGGACTTGGCGGCGGCGTGTATGTGATTCCCCCCGGGTTCTCAGGCACCGTGACCACCGTTCTGAGCGCTCTTTCAGGCGCCACGATCCATGTCGGGGGTACGGCGGTCATATCTACCGGTGCGTCGGCGCTGAGCGGCACTACGATCGATGTCGATGGAGGCAACGCCACCCTGGCCTCCGGTCTTGTGGCGAACGCTCTGAGCGGCACTACCGTCAACATCAACAGTGGGGGTGTGTTCAGTAACGGGAGTGGATTGCTCAGCCTTTTGTCAGGGAGCACAATCAATTTCGGCCAGGGTGGTGGGACATTCATAGCCAATGCCGGAGGGGCTCTGGTCAATCTGTCCTCGACAACGATTACGGGGTTCGACGCCGCCCGTGACATCATACAGTTCACGAACATGTCTTCGACACCGGTCGCTTACCAGATTGCGACGTCAGGTAATTCCCAGACGATTACTGTCACCGATAGTAGCGGCAACACCATCGCTTCGATGTCGGTCGCAGGCACAAGTTTCACAGCCGGAACCTACTCGACGTCCGGTCGTGGCCCACTCACCATCAGTAAAACGGGTACAACGTTATCGATCGAAGCTCTGGCGAGTGTGTGCTTCCTCGCAGGGAGCATGATCCGCACGCCTGATGGTGACAGACCTGTCGAAACGCTCAAGAGCGGTGACAGTGTCATTGTGAGTGCCCACGGCGAACAGGTAGTACGAAAGATCATCTGGGTGGGGAGCAGACACAGGACAATCAATCCGGATCGCCCGGATGATGAAGCTGGCTATCCCGTGAGGATAAAAAAACATGCTCTTGGGAATGACAGGCCTTATCAGGATCTGCTGGTCACTTCAGAGCACTGTGTCTTCATTAACGGAAGGTTCATACCGGTACGTATGCTGGTGAATGGTGAAAGTATAGTCTATGATCGGACATTAACCGAGTATCGTTACTACCATCTTGAGACCGCCGAGCACGCTGTCATTTATGCAAACGGTGCAGAAACCGAAAGTTATCTCGATACGGGCAATCGCACCGCCTTTACGGCTGCGAGTGGGGCAACGCCCTTGAAGAGGGCCCCCGCTGGATCACGCACTGCCATCCCCTTGTGTGTGGATCGTGATTTTGTCGAGCCGATTTTCCTGGCGTGCAAGGCGCGTTCCATGGAGGCTATGCCCACCCATGACGAGGCGCCTCTTATGACGTGGGATCGGGACATCAGATTGGTTACCGACGATCAGTCGATATTATTGCCTCGACGCATCTTGCCGGACCGTGTTGTTTTCTCTCTGCCCCCCGATACCCAGATCCTGAAGCTGCAATCCAACGCGTCGCGTCCCTGCGACATCATCGGTCCTTTCGTGGATGACCGCCGATATCTAGGTGTTCTGGTTGGCAAGATCACCCTGTTCGAAGCGGACAAATCATGTGACGTTCATACTCACGTGAAGGATTACCAGAGCACCGGATGGCATGAGCTTGAGGGACCGGACATGCGATGGACTGACGGGAATGCGACGCTTGTTCTGACTACCCGACGTTCGGCATCCTTCGCGATGCTTTCCATCGAAATTCTGGCAGGTGGACCTTATCTTGCGGAACAGTCGGCTGCAACAAGGTTGTCTTCGGGCCTGCGCAACGCCCAGCAAGTAAAGACAGGTACGTAATCTCGATCTTTGAGGCAACGCCTCGCGAGTAGAAAAACCCTCCGTTCCCTGCTGCAAGGCAGGAAGCGGAGTCATGCGGGGCGCATTGAGTGAAATGTACCCCGCATGAGATAGACGCCTATCTGTGGTGAGGCTTTTATTGATCAAATGCGAGACGCGAAACAGCGCGTCGCCGCTGGAAAATACCCCGACACAATGCAGGATGCCGGGATAATCAATGCCTGGCCTTAGAGCACGTCATTCCGGAAATCGGGTAATTTCGAAAACAGGGCAAGATGGCGATTGAGACACTGCAGATTACCCATGTGAGAATAGCGAGCCATTACGAGGCCCATCGAAAAATTCATTCGGTAGGCGGAGTTATCGATGGTGTGCGCTGGGAACTTACGGAAAGCGAAGTGATCAGGCGCATCGAAAGTAGAAAATGGAGTTTTTTTGTGAGGATAGGCGATCTCCCTATAGGCGTGGAGATCGCCACTCATAATGATCGACAATATATCCGGACGCATATGGATGGCTATGCGCCCTCAAGTCTGATCAGGCTCGCCGCAACGCATTGAGCTGCGGCGATTATAGAGAATGATCAGAGCATGTTATTGCAACGTTGCCCCGGCTCGTACGTGAGGGGGCAGTCTCATCACTTTGATCGTCGTCATGCCGTGTTTTCTGAAAATGATCGAGTGCCCATACAATACGGTATGGCTTAGCTTTCACGGCTATATGTAGAAATATCGTATTTGCTAAAGAACGTCATGACAGGTCTTGTCTCAGGCGATTATCGGCTCCTGATTGAGCTCCGGTCACGAGAGTTTGTGTAACTCTCGGAGGCGCGGTTCAGGGTCTGAATGGTCTCGCGCATGTGAGATGAGTGCAAAATCATTGGACTATGCGGTGCCGATAGGCGCGGGAGGGGTCGAAGCACCGAGATAAACAGGTTCGGCATCACGCCGTGCGGCGTCTTGAAGTACCTCTAGTCCTACTGGGGAGAGCAGCATGATAGCCCGCGCAAGACCACGTGCTTCGACGCGGAACGCTCTCTCGATGTCTGATCAGGGTGAGCGATTCATCGATGACCGGCCAAGACGATGCCTAAATCGCCTGTGCCATGTCGTCACACCCTGATGTCCGTGTTTCCTCGCCTCTTTATTTTTTAGAAGCCGATCATGGCGTCGCCGCCGAAAGTGAACATGCCTGTATTGCGGTTATCGTTGAAGGGTGA
>NZ_BAPV01000014.1 GCF_025995175.1 Asaia krungthepensis NRIC 0535 | reverse complement strand
TGCCTCGGATTTGTTTCAATCGCCTCAGCCTTCCTCTGGCTCAGATTCGTCCACCAGCACTATTTGAAAAGATGTGGGCGCTATTTGAAAGGCGCGGACTCGTTGCGACCCGGTACGAAAAAAGCGCTATATTTTTAAGTATTGTCATTTGTATCGCCATCGCAGTCGAATGGATCCAGACGTCACAGGGGTTACATGCCCGAGGGGTTATGGCTGTCTACAAAATGGGGAGAACTCGACGTGAATGAGCGATATACCGCCAAGGCAGCGATTATTTTGGCTTGCACTGACTTCTTTTATCGAAGCTTGTGGTATAGACGGCCCGAGCTTGCGGTGGAGGGCACAGAGTGCGGAACAATCGATTACTGGGTTCGATAAGGATCCAAGGCATCGTCATCGGCGCGCTGATGATGCGAGAGCTCCATACACGATTTGGTAGAGAGAATCTGGGCTACCTGTGGATTATAGGTGAGCCAATCCTCTTCTGTGCAGGTGTGACGATCGCGTGGACAGCAATGAGGCCTGCTCATGAGCATGGCCTCCCGATGACAGCCATGGTGCTCACAGGTTATATCCCTCTCACAATGTGGCGACATGCCCTAATGGTTTCGGCGAAAGCATTCCAAGCGAATGGAAGTCTGTTATTCCATCGTCAGGTGACACCACTGGATATCATAACTGCGCGAGTGCTGCTTGAGATTTTGGGAACGCTCGCATCAGGGATCGTCGTCTATTTGTTCTCCTATATGCTGGGCTATGTGGAGATGCCTAAGATTTGGTCGCTCATCTATATGGGCCTTCTCTGTCATGCCATGTTCTCCATGGCTACTGGATTTCTTTTCTCTGCTCTTAGTGAGCTCTCGGAGTTTGTCGAGAAGGGCTTGAGCATATTCACTTATCTGTCTCTACCTCTGACAGGTGCTTTCGCGATGGTAAGCTGGCTACCGCACAAGCTGCAAAGAATAGTTTATTGGTCTCCTAGTTCGCAAAGTATGGAAATGATCCGAGGGGGGCAGTTCGGTTGGAATTCCCACCCAATGTTCAGTTTTTATTATGCTTTTGGCATCAACTTCCTGCTAATCCTCATCGGGCTTTTCTTACTTTCCGGAATAAGGAAGCATATTGATGTGAATTGAGCGCCCTGCGGGAGAAGCGCTCGGCGTTCAGTCTGGAATGCACATTGGTCGTCTCATTTGAGACGATTATCCATAGTCCGCACGTTGAGTCCCGACCTTAAAGCGCGGATCAGATTGGAAACTCGAAAAGGGTCTCTTCCCGTTGATGATGGAAGATGCTCATCACGGCAAGCTTGTTAAATCCGGAGCGAGTTGTATGAGGGTATGTGTAATGACTGCACATCCTCCGTAGTCTAGAGCATAATTTGATCGATCTGGTTCATCGCCTGCGGCGGCGAAGCAGGCGACGGTCAGTCTGTGACAGACATCGTCGATCGCACTGCACGCCGCATCCTGGAGTGCATCGGTGGGTCGAGGTGCCCCTCGCCTGATCCATGCCTTCATCTTGGCGAAGATGGTCTCGATAGGGTTGAAGTCGGGACTGTAGGGCGGCAGGAACAGCAGGCGGGCACCGACTGACTCTACAGCCTCACGCGCTTCGGCGGTCTTGTGTGTCGGCAGATTATCCTGAATGACGGCGTCTCCTGGCGACAGCGTGGGAGCAAACACCTTGCGGGCGTAGGCGGAGACCTATTCGCAGGTCATCGGGCCATCCAGCATCATCGGTGCGGTCATGCCGGACAGGCGCAAGCCTCCGATGAAGGTCGTGATTTTCCAATGCCCATGGGGCACAGACATCCGACAGTGCGTGCCACGGCGTGAGCGTCCGCGCAGGCGGGCCATCTTCGTTGAGACGGACGTTTCGTCGATGAAGACCAGCCGGGCCAGATCGAGGTCAGACTGGTTGTCAAACCAGGCTGCGCGCCGCTCTGCGACGTTAGGCCGTGCCTGCTCGCTGGCGTGCACCGTTTTTTTGACGGTCATGTCGTGACGGTCGAGGCAGCGCCAGATCACGCCCGGCGCGAAGCGGACCCGGTGTTCCGCAGCAGGTTTTTCTGCCAGTTCGATACGGGAAATGTCATCCTCGGCTTCAATCGCAGCCAGCAGAACGCCCGACCAGGCATCGATCCGATGGGAGCGAAGATCGCCACCCTGCTGCAGTGCGTGCTCCCAGCCGCCCGCACGCCATTCCGCCACCTAGCGGGTCATGCTGAGGGCACAGACACCAAAGCGCTCCATTGCCGCCCGCCGGGTCATGCCGGAGGAAATCGCAGCAATGGCTCGCCGCCGCAGATCGGACGATAGGGCTCGCATCATGACCGCCGGCCTCCATCCCGGCAATCAGGATGAACCAGATCTCGCTCTACAGGGGAATCCCAAAATGGCTCAGTTAGGTCGGATTATGCTCTAGCATTGGGGGCATGACTGTGGCGGCCGGTGGCGTGTCATTCAAAGGTAACGAATGAGTGGGGCAAGACTATCATTTGCATGATACGGTAACGATCTAAGGAACCAGAACCCAGAAAGGCAGCCTGCAGATATCCTGGAATCGTGCTTGAATCCCGAGGAATAAAATCTGTCTGCGAGATGAAACGAGCGGATTGGCCGGGTCACTCCTGGCCTGCTAATTGAACTGATCTCTTAGCTCTGGCGTTCACTGTTGCATGCGGCGATCGCTGAGCTCGGGAACGTTCAGACAGAGCTCCTCGAATGGAGCATGTATTTTCAAGGCGATGGGCCTGAGTCAACAGCCGTCGATTCGCCGTTATTATTTTGAGTGGGTTTTGGTCGCGCAATTGAGGGTGTGCGATGTTGGTTGCCTGATACACGAAAAACGACGCTTTTGCGGGCGCCATTCCTCACCCGGGACGGCCCCCGGGTTGGTGCCGGCTGAACGTCGAGTGCCTCCGAGTTGTGGGTCGCGATATTCCTGACCGATCTCGTGATATAGTTTGTGCAAATCGTTGCATAATGTAGGAAGATTCGAGATTACTGGCAGTCGAGATTGGCGTGGCTTACCGCAGGACGTATCGCGGGGCTCTGGCTCTGGCTCTGGCTCTGGCTCTGGCTCTGGCTCTGGCTCTGGCTCTGGCTCTGGCTCTGCAATCAATCAGAGAATCCCAGTATCTGATCGAGCGTGTATAAAATGGTGCGAATACGCAGCTTCGAGCAGTGAACGACGACAGCGCGCGCTCGCACGACTTTATCATGCCGGCAGAATCCGCGAAGAGCTATTTAGGGGTCGCGGCCCTTTCTCTGATCCTCCCATCAACATTTCACATTCGCTGATCGCTGCATGAGAATTTTTGGCGTCATCGACGCTTTGATCGCAGGAACGAGGGGAGGGCCTCTATCTCGTGAAGGGAGTCTCGAACATACCCATCAGGTGTGACGCGCTCAATCATATGCAATGAGCCTGGATCGAGATTTCGCGTGCGCTCATCAGCGACGATCATTGCTTCGCGAGATGCTGCGGCAATGGTCACGTCGTCCTTTGCGTTTTGATTTGCATCGAAGAATCTGAGCTGTTTCTGCTATGGAATGCAAAAAAACAACCCATAATTTGATCGAATATTGTGGTAACGGTTATATACGTAATTGATAAGATAAATATACGAAGTAAAAACAATAAGAAACAAAATTAGTTTATTCTGTAACGGAACTCACAAACTTTTATACTGTGTCCAAACAAGTGTTTGCTATATGGAAATAACATCGTCAAATCGAAACTTACCGCTCCAACCCCAATAAAACACGATCGAGTCAAAGTATTTCGTTGCCCCGTCCGATTCGGTCTGTAGTCGCCCAAAAGGAAATCCCGCGATGGTCACTTCAACGGTCAGACCTAATCAGACAGCTTCCAATGTCACACTGAATTCGGGTGATTATCTCTTCGTCAGTAGCGGTGCCACGGTTATTAACGGCTCGATCGCTGCGGGAGCTTCTGTCTATGTAAATGCGGCTGCCGTCCTGAGCGGCAGCATCAGGAACGGTGGTCGTATTTCCGGGGGCACGCTACAAGGCCCTGACACAACCCTGACGAACTCCGCAGGTGGTTACCTTGAGGCGGCGGCTATCGGTTCGGGGGCGGTCGTCACAAATAGCGGATACATGACGAGCGTGGTCGTCGCTTCGGGAGGCATCGTCAATACCTATGATGGACCCGTGACCTCGACAATCGTTCAGGGCGGCACGCTCAACTGCTACAGCCGTGATATCATCAGCGGCATTACCTTCGCCGGGCAGGGTGGTACCGTCAACCTGATGAGCGGTGTTGTGCAGACAGCACCATTCGTCTTCTCCGGAAACGGCACGGTCTATGTCCAGAGCGGGGCCGTCATGGGCAAGGCAAGTATCGGCCCCGGCGCGACGATGGAGGTTCTCGGGGGGGGGGGTGATCAGCTCCACAACCACGGTGTCTTCCGGCGGCACACTCATCTTCAATGACAATACGACCAACAGGGGCATCATTGAGCTTGACGGCAATGGTGCGACGATCGTGGTTAATGGCACGCAGATGCCAGCTGGTCCGATCACTGGCTGGTCTGCCAATGACAAAATCATCCTCAAAGGCATTCCGCGGTCCAGCATCGTGCGTGCCTATGTCGGGACCGCCGGTGTTACGTTCTACACGAAAGATGGGAACTCCTACACCGTGCCAATTATTGCTGCTAGCTCCAAGGGTTACAGCATCACCCAGGATGAAAATGGCAACGCTGTCTTTCTGACCTGTTTTGCCGAGGGCACACTGATCAGAACCCCTATGGGTGAAGTGGCGGTAGAGCGCCTCTGCGAAGGGCAACTGGTCGATACACCCAAGGGACCGATGCCGGTCAAATGGATCGGCCATCGGACATTGGAGGTCCTCAAACAGCCTGAACCTGAGGATTGCTGGCTGGTACGTATCCGTAAAGACGCGCTCGGTGACAATATACCTGCTCGCGATCTGCTGGTCACACAGGAACATTGCATGGTCTTCGACGGCCAGCTTGTGCCGGCCCGCATGCTCGTCAATGACCAGTCGATCTATCTTGACCGATCTCTCACCCAGTATCGCTATTTTCATGTCGAGCTTGATCAGCATGAGGCAATCTGGGCAGAGGGCGCGCTGACCGAGAGCTATCTGGATACCGGTAATCGAGAGCAATTCGCGAATGCGCCTCTCACAATTCTTTCGCCCCAGTTTTGTGCCAGTGGCTCGTCCACTCTGCCGCTTGAGACGTCGCGTGACTTCGTCGAACCCATTTACGAGGCGCTCCTGGCCCGTATCGGGCGCAGCATGGAAAAGCCTGTTCTTTCCCATGATCCAAAGCTCCATCTGTGCACTGAGGACGGTCGCGTCATCCAGCCCGCCCGTGTCGGTCCTGCCGGATATGTCTTCATGATTCCCGACTCGGTCGCATCGGTCCGTCTGATGTCAAAAACAGGCTGCCCCTCAGCCGTTATCGGTCCTTATGTGGATGACCGCCGCGAGCTCGGCGTGGCCGTGGAAGAGATTTCACTGTTTTCGACTTCAGGCATGCAGGCGCTCGACACCATATTCGATACCCCGGTCATTGAGGGGTGGCACGCTCCCGAGGGTGCGCGTCATCGCTGGACCAATGGTGCGGCCCATCTGGCGCTCGGGGCAGACAGGACGCAGCGCGTCCTGAATATCAGGCTCGCTGCGGTTGGTCCTTATGCTGAAACCGCTACGGCATCGTCGGGGCCGGTCCCTTCCGCAATCACCTGCGCGAACGAAAACGCCCGAGGCACGACAGCGCTGCAACGCCGGATGTCTGTCTGACCGATCCATCGAACCTGAAGGGGCGGTCTGAATGCTGCCCCGACAGAAAAGGCCTTATCCAGCCTCAGGCGAGTCCGAGCAGGCGCTCCGTATCCGGATCGACCGGAATGCCTAGTTCGGCGCGCAGATCGGCCTCTTCCCATTCCTTGTCCCCCGGCGCGCAGACCGGCACACCCGGTTCTGCCGCAGGTGAAGCGCGCAGCATGTCGAGATAGTCCCTCATCCCGGCCTCGAAGGACTCCTGTCCGATGAAGCGGGTCGGATCGAATGCCACCATGATATGGCCCACGTTTTGCGGCTTGTGGCCCTCCTGGGCAGCCGCGGTGGAGGTCATGATCGGGTCGGGGTCTGCGCCTGAGAGCACGGCCGAGAGGATCGTGACCATCCCGGCGAGGGCCGCGCCCTTGTGGCCATAGGCCATTCCCCCGAGGGGCTGCAGGAAGCGCGCCTGAGTGGCGTCGAGCGTAAGGTGACCCTCTTCGTTCAGGGCAACTTCCGGCGGGAGGGGCAGGCCGAGGCTGCGATAGAGTTTCACCCTGTTGAACGGGATAGAGGAGGTGGCCATGTCGAGCAGCCAGGGGCGTCGGTCCCTCACGGGCGCGCCCATGGCGATGGGGTTGGTGCCATGAAAGGGCGCCCGCCCACCGGACAGGGCCACGGCGGGGTCGGAATTGCTCAGGACAAGCGAGACGAAACCCTGTTCCGCTGCCGCCAGCGCATAGGCGCCCCCGGCGCCATAATGGGTCGAGTGATGGACGGTCACGGCGCCAATGCCGCATTCACGGGCAAGAGACACAGCATGGTCCATCGCCTCATAGGAGGCCCCATGCGCCAGGCCGAAATCGGCATCGAGTCGTCCCGTCGCAGGCGCCGTGGGACTGAACTGGCGCCGGGGCCGCTTGTTCACCCCTCCGTTTTCCAGCATGTCCACGTAATAGCCGATCAGGCGCACGCCGTGGCTATCTGTACCGAGTTGCGAGGCATGCATCATGGCGCGCACGGTCTGTGCCGCATCGTCGGGCAGGGCGCCTGCCCCGACAAGTCTGGTCTGGCAGGCCTCGGCGAGGCGTGCTGCCGGGTAGCGATTGGCTTTGTCCATGGTGATCCGTTTTCAGCGGTTATGAGAGCCGAGCATCTGCCGTGCCCGTTCGCGATCGAGTGCGCCCTCCCATGCTGCAAGAACGACCGGCGCAACGCAATTCCCCGCCAGATTGCCCACGGCGCGTGCAATGCCGCTGAACCAGTCGACGGCGATCAGCAGAACAAGGCTCGAAAGCGGGATCGAGGGCGCGGCGGCCATGGTCGCCGCCAGAACCACAATGGCGATCCCGGGCACACCATGGGCCCCCTTGGAGGTGATGAGCGCCGTGACAAGCATGGACAAAATCTGCGTGAGGGTCAGGGGCGTATGGGTTACCTCAGCCAGAAATACCACGGCGAATCCGAGATAGATCGAGAGGGCATCGAGATTGAGCGAATATCCGGCCGGTACGACGAGACCTACGACCTGACGGGATATGCCAAGCGCCTCGAGCTTGGTCATGATACTGGGCAGCACGGAATCGGAACTCGTGGTGGCCGTGACGATCAGGATCTCTTCGCGGAAATAGCGTACGAAATGGACCGGGTTGATCCGGCATAGTGCGAGAAGCCCACCCAGAATCACGACGATGAACACGGCGATGGCGCTGAAATACAGAATGACGAACAGGGCGAGGTGATCGATCGCATCGAGACCATACTCCGCAACGGTCGTCGAAACCGCACCGAACACACCCAGTGGCGCAGTGGCGATGATCACACGCATCATGCGCGAAAACAGCGCTGACAAACTCTCGATCAGTCGGGTGATGGGCGCTCCCGCCTCGCCCAGACGCGACAGGCAGCACCCGAGCAGCACGGCGAAAAACAGGATCTGAAGAATATTGCCTTCCGCAAAAGCGGCCACGGGCGAACGCGGAATGAGGTTGAGAATGAAACCGGTCACGCCTTGTCCATGAAGCGCATGAGCGTTGGCGGCATAGCTCGCGACCGCATGGGCGTCTTCGGCGCTGGGGGTGTAGCTCATACCCCGCCCGGGGTGCAGCAGCAGCGCCGCCCCCACCGAAAGCAGAAGCACAAATGTGGTCATGGCCTCGAAGTAGATGAGCGCGCGGCTGCCCAGCCGACCGACCGCCCCCAGAGACCCTGCACCGGTAATGCCACTGACCACGATGCAGAACAGCAGAGGGCCCACGATCATCAGGATGAGGCGCAGGAACAGATCGGTCATCCAGCGGCATTGATGCGCGAGATGCGGTGCGAAAAGCCCAAGCAGGATGCCGCCTAGTGTCGCGATAATGACCTGAATGAAAATACCGGGGCGATAACGGGCGGATTTCTTCAGGTCATGGGTGCTCAAATCGTTTCTCCATCAGCTTGACAGATAAACGCCCCGGTGTGGCCGGGGCGGAGGATCAATAGGTTACGTTGATCTTCGCGCCAACGAAACGGGGCAGGCCGGGAATGACGCCATAGAACGTGGCCTGCGTGCCGCCCGAGAGCCAGTAGCGGCGATCGGCCAGATTCTGCCCGTAGACAGTGAGCGACCAGTGCTGCTTGGGCGCGGCGAAGGTCAGGAAGGAGTTGAGCAGGAAATAGGCGGGCGCACGATAGATGCCGCCATCGCCGATATGCTGCGGCTGTGTCTGGGCGCCGCGATAATTGTAATCGACGTCGAAGCTCATGCGATAATCGGCAAACACGTTCCAGCTATAGACGGCCGCACCTGACAGGGTGAGGTTTGCCAGCCCCATATTATAGCCATTGTAGTTGGTATAGATAGGCGACCAGACCCCGGTCGAAGCGAATTGCGCGGTCGTTGCGCTGCGGTTCAGGCTCTGGAACTGCGTGAAGACACCATTCTGGTAGCCAAAATTCTGCGTCAGAACGAGGCCATGGAACGGATGCGCCTCCATGTCGAACTCGGCGCCGTAGATATAGGAACGCGGGGCGTTCACGTAACCGCCCAGCACACCATAGGGCGGTACCAGAATACTGCCGAGAATCTGCTGGTCGCGATAATCGTAATAGAAGCCCGCTGCGTTGAAGCGCAGGCGTCGGTTGAACAGCATGGATTTGAAACCGCCCTCATAGGTGAGAACCGATTCAGGCTTGAATGGGCGAAGCTGGTTCGCATTCTGGGTGATATTGGCCGAGAAACCGCCGGGCTTGAACCCTTTGGAGAAAATGGCATAGCCCATGATGTTGGGCGTGATCTGGTACTGGGCGCCCACACGGCCGCCAAACTGGTTCGTGAGTGCGCCAGCACTCCCGAAATTGGTCTGTGAAGTGGCCAGCCCGGTATTCAGATTGACGTTGGTGCTCGTCAGATTGAGCATCTGACGGTCATCGGAATCATGGTTGATCGCGCCGATCAGCGTCAACTTCGGCAGGATGCGATAGCTGAGCTGGACGTATTGATTGAAATTCTGCTGGTTCTGACGATAGGCGGTTTCGTTCAGCGGCGTGGTTCCAGGCCGGTCCGAGCTGTCGTACCAGAAGCTCTGCGCCATCCGCGAGCGGCTATAATAAAGGCCTGTCTCCCAATGAAAGCGTGCCTTGGGGTCACGCGATTCCAGCTTCACTTCCTGCGAGAACACATTGGTCTGGTTGTTGCGGAACATGTTGCCATAGGACTTGACCGAGTTGGTCTGGTTCGTCAGCTCATGCTCATCGACCATCTCATAGGCGCTCTGTGACCAGAGGCGCGCCCAGGAGAATTCCTTGGTGTAGCGTATATTTGCGCCCCAGAAGAGGTTGTCTTCACGGGGCTTCGTGTTGTTCGGGTTGATCCCGATGATTTTCGCAAAGCGGGGGTCGAGGCCCCAGGCGGTCTGGTAGATGTCGTTGGTGACCGGCACGCCGTAGGAATTATAAAGATTATGCCCCGAAGACGATTCCGACTGGTCGGTCGTCCAGTGGCCGCCGATATCGAGCCGTGACGTGTCGTCTATCGTCCAGCGCAGCTTGCCACGCAGCGCACCGATATTGCTGTTCCCGTAGCCCGTGCCCTGAGCATTATGCTGGAATCCGCCGCCTGTGAGCGACTGACCCGCGATGCGATAGGCGACGCTTTTCGAGAGCGGCCCCGATACGAAACCCTCCACACGATTACGCCCGTAACTGGCAATATCCTCGGTCAACCCAGCGTGGAATTGCTGCGTCGGGTCTCCGGTATGGAAGTTGATCTCACCACCTGTTGTGGGCTGGCCATGGGTGAAGCCCGAAGCGCCGGGGGCAACGGAAACATCATCCATATCGAACAGGATACCTGTGGTCATGATACTGACCGGATAGGCGATGCCATCGACATAGGGCATGACCGAGGGGGTATTGTTCTGGGTGAAATCCATCAGCCCGACACCGCGCAGCGCAAAATTAAGCGCGGCGCTGCCGAAGCTGGGCTGAATGGTCAGGTTGGGTGCCACACGCACAATATCGGTCAATTGCCGAACGTTCCGGTTCTGCAACTCCTGCCGCGAAAGCACGGTTTCAGAGTGAGCGTCGTGCTGCCCCGCGCTGGTTACGCCGCGACGCGCCGAGACATGCACGGTTTCACTGCTGCCCTCACGGGAAGTCGTACGATGGTGCGCCTGG
Source organism: Asaia krungthepensis NRIC 0535 (assembly GCF_025995175.1). Lineage (GTDB taxonomy): Bacteria > Pseudomonadota > Alphaproteobacteria > Acetobacterales > Acetobacteraceae > Asaia > Asaia krungthepensis. Next base: position 110,593 of record NZ_BAPV01000014.1, on the reverse strand, counting down.
GCATTTCCCGTTTTTCTATGCATGGCGCCTGCGTGGCGAGCGGTATCTCCCGACATACCGGATCCCGGTTGGGCGGCGGGGAGCGGGGCCGCCAGGGCAGTCAAACCGCCTGAAAGAGGGCAGGCGGCAATTGTCGTAACCAGCAGGGCGGCACGACACGAAAAGAGGCGGGCAGGGCGCGACGTCAAGGGGTGAGTCATTCTGGGCTCCGTGGCGTCTTCGGGCGGGGCGACGCAACATTCCGGGGATCATCTTGTATACTAATTAGAATACAAAACGGATCAATTCAACATCGGAATGAAGGAACACGACGATTCCGTCATGGATAGGGAGATCGGGCATGTCTCGTCATCGTCAGCCCCCTTCCGGGTGCTTGCCGAAGCGATGGGAGAAGGGCATAGATTCGACATGCCCTACGAAAACAGGCCGTCCGTCGACAGGCCCTCCAAAGACAGGCCCTACGAGAAGAGCGAGCCCGAGCGCGCCAGCGGACTTGTGATCGAGGAAAAGATCATCCGTGCCGTGCTTTCAGGGCGCATCGCGCCCGGTGAGCGCTTCGGCGAGAAGGAAGTGGGCGAGATTTTCGGCGTATCGCGCACCATGGTGCGTGAGGCGATGATCCGGCTCAGCTCACGCGGCCTTGTCGATGTGACCCCAAGGCGCGGATGGTTCGTTATCGAACCGAGTGTGGCTGAAGCTCGCGAGGTGATCGAGGCGCGCCGGGCCGTCGAATCGGGATTGATCCTCGATCATGGGCTGGTCGATGCTGAGGCGATTGCCCGGTTGCGCAGTCATCTCCACGCCCAGCAAAGCGCACTTGCAGGGCAGGATCTTGCCCGGCGCTCGTATCTGCTCGGGCATTTTCATGTCCATATTGCCGATGTCCTCGGGAATTCCGTGATCGCAACGATTCTCGAGAACCTGACGGCGCGTACTGTTCTGATCGCCGCCCTGTATCAGTCCGATGAGGATGCCCAGCATTCCTGCCATGATCATGCCGCTCTGATCGAGGCTATGGAGCGTGGGGATCGTGACGAGGCGCTGAGGATCACACGGGACCATCTGATCCATCTCGAAAAAGCATTGCGTAATCGTGCGCGCAGCAATCGCCATGACCGTTTGCATGAAGCCTTCGCCGAGACCCGTGACTGACTCGTGGGCATATGTCCAGCGGCCCGACTGACCGGGCTAACCGGAGCCGTCCTTGACGCAAAACCGGTGGGAGGGCCAGTGTGTCCAACAACGCCATCGGATAACACGGGCGTTCACATACGCGCCCGATAGGCCGTGTCGATGACTGATCGCGGAATAATCAGTTATTGCCAGTGCAGGGACATCGCTATGCCCTGTGTTCATGACGATCTCGCCCGCACGCCCCCTGACGCTCGATCCGCATAGTGCTGCCACCCTGCCTGCCGCTCTGCTCACCCACCCGGTTTTCGGGCGTGATCTGCGCGTTGGCACGCGCGGCTCGCCGCTGGCGCTCGTTCAGACGCGCAGCTTCATGGCGCAACTGGGCGAAGCCTACCCGTTTCTCGAGATTTTCGGATCGATCAAGGCGCAGGAGATCTCGACGCGCGGTGACCGGGATCAGAGCCGCCGCCTTGCCGAGATTGGCGGAAAGGGGCTGTTCTCGAAGGAGATTCATGAGGCCCTGCGCGCGGGCAGGATCGATTTTGCCGTGCACAGTCTCAAGGATCTGGAAACCTTCCTGCCGGATGATCTGATGCTGGGCTGCACGTTGCGACGCGAAGATCCTCGCGATGCGCTCGTTCTGCGGGACCGGGGTGCCCTGCGTCCCGGGAATGATCCGCTTTCGGCCCTGCGAAAGGGCGCGATCATCGGATGCGCCTCAATACGGCGCCAGGCCCAGCTTCTGGCGCGCAGGCCTGATCTGCGTTTCTGCCTGATCCGGGGCAATGTCCAGACGCGCCTGAACAAGCTGGAGGCCGGAGAATGCGATGCGACCTTCCTCGCTCTGGCAGGGCTCAACCGGCTGGGTCTGGGAGACAGGGCCGATGTCGTATTCGAGCCCGAAGCCATGCTGCCAGCCTGCGGACAAGGGATCATCGGCATCACGTTGCGTCGCGCGGATGACGGGTTGAGAGCGCTCCTGCCCGCACTCGAAGACCGAGCGACGCGTCATGCAGCAATGGCCGAGCGTGCCCTCCTCGAAGGGCTGGACGGCTCGTGTCGAACACCGATCGGTGGTTATGCGGCGATCACAGGAGGACGCCTGACCCTGCATGGTCTCATTGCCTCCGAGGATGGGAGCTTTGTGCTGCGTCGCTCGCTCTCCGGAGCACCGGAGGAGGGTGCTGCACTCGGGGCCGAACTTGCGACCCAGCTGCGCCGCGATACGCCCAGGGCGGTTTTCGAGCGTCTGATCGGCCAGCCCGGCTGGTAATTGCCAAACCGGTAAGGCCGGGCAGGCTTAGGCACCACGTACACGTACCATGGTATGACGGATATGATGGGTATGACGGATATGATTGTGCAGAGCCTGACCCAAGCCCTGTCAGGGCCGTAACCGGGTTGTCACCAGGCATAGGCCTCCGGAGCTTCGCCACCCGGCCCGGGCCAGATCGCGTCGAGACGGGTGAGCGCCTCCTGATCCAGTCTGATGGATGTCGCGTGAAGCTGAAGCGTCAGTTGTTCTGCCATGCGGGGACCGACAATCGGTGCGGTGACACCGGGCTGGTGCATCAGCCAGGCGAGGGCAATAGCGGCAGGATGTTCCCCGAAATCGCTGCAGAAGGTCTCGTAGGCTTCGATGCGTGATCTGAGCGAAGCGTTGCGGGCGAGTATCTCTGCACGCCTCCCACCATGAGGGTGGTTCAGTATGCCACCAAGCAATCCTCCGCCAAGAGGGCTCCAGGGTATGACGCCAATGCCATGATAACGGGCAGCGGGAAGAACCTCGCATTCGATGGCCCGGCTGGTCAGGTTGTAGAGGCTCTGTTCGGAAACAAGGCCAAGCCTGCCACTCTGTGCAGCAAAACCCTGTGCCGTCGCGAGATGCCAGCCTGCAAAATTGCTGCTGCCGACATAGCTGATCTTTCCCTGCTGGATCAGGACATCCATGGCCTGCCAGATTTCCTCCCAGGGAGTCGACCGGTCGATATGATGCATCTGGTACAGATCGATATGGTCCGTGTTCAGGCGCTTCAGACTCGCGTCGCAGGCCCGTCTGATATGATAGGCAGAAAGATGCCGGTCATTGGGGCCATATCCCATCGGCTGGTAGAGTTTTGTCGCGAGCACGATCTGGTCGCGCCGCCCGCCCTGGGCGAGCCATCGCCCGATGATCTCTTCAGAGAGTCCATATCCTTTTTCGATATCCGGTTTTTGCGGCCCTCCATAGACATCGGCGGTGTCGATCATGGTGACACCGTTCTCGAGGGCGCGATCCATGATCGAGAATGATTCCGTCTCATCGGTAACATACCCGAAATTCATTGTGCCCAGAATGATCTGGCTGATTTTCAGACCGCTCCGGCCAAGGGGGCGATATTGCATGGCTGTCTCCCAGAGAGAATTTCAACGCCGATCTGGTCCCGGGGGCAGTGGCGTGGTGCTGTCTGGATGACACGCCCGACACGCGCCGATTAGGGGGGTAAATCAGCAAGGATCTATCGCGCCTATGCATGAAACCCGAACGGGCGGTTCCAGCTATTCCGGTGGAAAGTTTTGGTAATGCCTGTCAGAGATATAGAGACAAACGGTTGGAGTAATAAGTATATAATTCCTAGGAGAATTCCAGCAGTAACGACCGCCAGGTAACCGTGGTCGTCCTTGATTGTACTGGAGTTCGAAGATGAGATTGCTGAAATTCGGCATGGCGGCGCTGATCGCGACCACGACCCTGACCACAATGCCCAGCGCAGCCCGTGCAGACGGTATCGAAAACCCCAATGAATTCTACTGGCCCACACGGCTAAGCCTGGCGCCACTGCGCCTGCATGATGCGGCATCGAACCCCTACGGGCCCGACTTCGTCTATACCAGGGACTTCCGGAAGCTGGATCTGGAGGCTGTCAAAGCCGATATCCGCAAGACCCTGACCCAATCCCAGCCCTGGTGGCCGGCCGATTACGGCACCTACGCACCGTTTTTCGTGCGTATGGCGTGGCACGCGGCCGGCACTTATCGCGCCATGGATGGGCGCGGCGGTGAGGAAGGCGCCGAGCAGCGTTTCGAGCAGCTGAACAGCTGGCCTGATAATGCCAGTCTGGACAAGGCGCGCCGTCTGCTCTGGCCGGTCAAGAAAAAATACGGTCGCAACCTTTCCTGGGGCGATCTGATGGTGCTGACCGGCAATGTCGCGCTGGAGTCCATGGGCTTCAAGACGCTTGGCTTTGCCGGTGGACGCGCCGATGACTGGGAGAGCGAGCTGGTCTATTGGGGCCCCGGCACCCAGTTCATGAGTTCGAACGTCGATTCACAGATCAAGAAATCCAGTGTCGAGCCGGGTGGCCATCTGCCGAAGCCTCTGGCCTCGACCACCAAGGGGCTGATCTACGTGAATCCCGAGGGACCCAATGGCGTGCCTGACCCGGCAGCGGCGGCGCAGATGATTCGCCTCGCCTTTGGGCGCATGGCCATGAATGACGAGGAAACGGTTGCCCTGATCGCGGGCGGTCATACCTTCGGCAAGGCGCATGGCGCGGCTTCCGCCACCAAATGCGTAGGGGTTGCGCCTGCTGCAGCGCCTGTAGAGCAGCAGGGTATGGGCTGGGCCAACCATTGTGTGCAGGGCAAGCTGAAGGCGACCGATGCCATTACCAGCGGGCTCGAGGGCGCATGGTCGGCCGATCCGATTCATTTCACGTCGCAATATCTCGATAATCTTCTGGGGCATGAATGGGTCAAGACCAAGAGCCCGGCCGGGGCCACGCAATGGGTCCCCAAGGACGCCGAGAATATCGTTCCCGATGCCAGCGATCCGAACAAGCTGCATCCGCTCATGATGTTCACGACCGATATCGCGCTGCGTACCGACCCGTCCTATCGCGCCATCATCACGCGCTGGGCCGCACATCCCGAGCAGTTCGCCGATGCGTTCGCCCATGCCTGGTTCAAGCTGACCCATCGCGATCTGGGGCCGAAATCGCGCTATTTCGGGTCTGAAGTCCCATCCGCCGACTTCCTGTGGCAGGACCCGCTCCCTGCGGCTCAGGGGGCCATGGTCAATGCCGCCGATCTGCGTGAGCTGAAGAAGGCGATCGCGGCATCGGGGCTGACAGAGCGCGAGATGATCAAGACCGCCTGGGCGTCCGCAGCATCTTTCCGCGATTCCGATCATCGTGGCGGGGCCAACGGGGCGCGTATTCGTCTGGCGCCTGAGAGTGACTGGGCTGTGAACGACCCTGATGAGCTGAAAACCGTCCTGCCGAAGCTCGAAGCGGTTCAGCAGCACTTCAACGGGGGTTCCCATCATGGCCGCAAAATCTCCCTGGCTGATGTCATCGTGCTGGCCGGTAATGTGGGTGTGGAGCAGGCCGCAAAAAAAGCTGGCGTTGCGCTGGACCTGCCCTTCGCCCCAGGGCGGGTGGATGCCGGTCCCGAGCAGACCGACAAGCAGTCCTTTGCCCTGCTGGAGCTGAGCGCGGATGCGTTCCGTAATTACTACCGCGCCGAACCGGATGAAAAATCACCCACGCAGATGCTCGTCGATCGTGCCAGCAATCTTTCGCTGAGTGTGCCGGAAATGACCGTGCTTCTGGGCGGATTGCGCGTTCTGGATATCAATGCCGGTCATTCAGAGCAGGGTGTGCTGACCACGTCTCCGGGCGTTTTGAGCAATGATTTCTTCGTCAACCTGCTCGACATGTCCACGCGTTGGGAAAAATCGGCCACGCAGCAGGGCGTGTATGACGGGCTCGATCGCGACACAGGCAAAAAGCGCTGGACGGCGTCTTCGGTCGATCTGATTTTCGGCGCGAATGCCGAGCTGCGCGCTGTCGTGGAAGTCTATGCCTCCGACGACGCCAAGGCGAAATTCGTCAAGGATTTTGCCAGCGCCTGGACCAAGGTCATGACGCTCGATCGTTTCGACCTGCGTCGTAACTGACGTCTGACAACCGGATCTGCCCGCCATAACGGGCAGACAAGGGAGATTTTCCGATGAATCGTTCCAGTCATCCTCGCGCCGCGATGGCATGTGCTGCTGTGACGGTCGCCCTCCTGGGAGGTACGGGCCTCGTCACGTCGCACGCTGCCAAGGCCGCCACTGTCGAGGTCAGGATGTTGAGCCACACTGCCACGGGCGGTCGGGGTTTCGAACCAGCGATCGTGCATATCCACAGCGGTGACACGGTGCATTTCGTAGCGGCCGATCCCGGTCACAATGTTCAGTCTCTCCCGGGTATGATTCCGCAGGGAGCTGAACCGTTTGCCGGACCCATGGGGCATGATCTGAGCGTGACATTCAGCAAGCCCGGACTTTATGGCTATAAATGCCTGCCGCATTACTGGATGGGCATGGTCGGGATGGTCGTGGTGGACAACCCGGTCAACGAGCAAGAAGCGAAATCTGTTGCCCAACCCGGCGCGGCAGGGACTCGTTTCCGGCAGCTTTTCGATACGCTCGACCGGCACTAGGGATGCGCCGTGAAACGGGATAAAGCGCAATCCGTGCCAGTCAACGGGCTATCGGCGGCCATCACGGTCTCGCCTCCTTCAGCGCGTTACGATCCTTTGACACGGTTCCTGCATTGGTCGATGGCGTTGGGTCTGGGCGCGCAGATCGCTCTGGGGCTTTCCATGACCCATGCGGGATTGACGGATACCCAGGCTTATCGCGCATTCCAGGTGCACCGAGCCCTCGGTGTGACCCTCGGAATTCTGGCCATGCTGCGGGTCTTATGGCGGCTCGGTCACCGGCTGCCCTATCCGCATCGCTCGCAGTCACGGCTCGTTGCAGGTCTGGCCCGGGGCGGTCATGCGCTGCTTTATAGCGGGCAGATCCTTCTTCCCCTCACCGGGTATGGTCTGGCGTGCGCAGCAGGGCCTGACATGCCTCTTTCCATGTTCGGCCTGTTCGACTGGCCTCTCCTGTCGTTCAGCCCCGGTGAGACGGGTGTGATCATTCTGACTGCTGCCCATCGATGGGGCGCATGGGTTTTTGCCTTGCTCATCGCCGGCCACGCGGCGGCGGCCCTGTGTCACGCCGCTCTGGCGCATGATGATGTGTGGAAGCGCATGGGCCCATCTTTTCCCTGCCGAAGTCGTTCACGGCGGTGATCGGATGCGATCAGACCCAGCCAGCCTCGTTTTTCCGGCGGGGCATCGTATCACCCTGACGTAGCGGTCTCTTGGTCGGTCCGAACGCGGTCAGGGGCTTGTCATCTGCCGCAGTCATTGGCCGGTCTGGCTTCTGATCCAGTCCGTCACCACGGCGAGTGCGCCCGGATCGATATCCTCCTCAATCGTACCATACTCCCCGGAATCTCCGGTTGCGGCTTTCTGCAGAAGATGATTGAGCCCCGGCAACTCGATAATTCTTGCCTGCTTGTTTCCTCCCAGTGCCTTTCTCAGGGCAGGCAATGCGATGTCAGGCGGTACTTGCCTGTCCCTCTCGCCCACTACGGCGAAAACCGGGCAGCGTACACGCGACAGGTCGGAGGATGGGTCGTAGCGATCCATGAAGCGTATGGCGGGCGTTGTGAGGACGCGAAACTCCGGGGGCAGCCCGGTCGTCATGTCCTTGCGTCGGTTCCATACTGCGTCAGCGGCCTTATCGGCTTCCTGCTGGGTCTGGTCCGGCGTCATGGCATCCAGTATCGAAACGAAATCGAGATCGCTTTCCCGGGCGATTGCCTGCGGGACTTTGCGCTGTTTCATGGCCCAGTCCCTCTGGGCGAGCATGATCTGACGACCGGGTACCGGAGGCGCCTCAAGCAGCACGATAAAGCCAAGAGTGTCGTCCCGGGCCGCGATCATCGCGGCAATCTCCCCGCCTTCGCTATGGCCCATCAGCCCGACGCGTTTCGGATCGATTTCGGGATTGTCGCGCAGAAAACGTAACCCCGCCTCGACATCCCCCGCGAAATCCTTTGTCGTGGCGCTTGTGACCGGCCCTGTAGATCCGCCTCGTTGTCTGTCATCCACGCGAAGCACCGCTATGCCTTTCCGGGTGAGTGTATCGGCCCAGAGCAGGAAAAGTTTATGTCCCAGGATCGTCTCGTCACGATCCTGAAGGCCCGAGCCGGTAATGAGCAGCACCGCCGGAAAAGGTCCCTTGCCCTCTGGCAGGGTCAGGGTGCCCGCTAGATGGGACGGGCCTGCCGGGTTATCGAATGCGACTTCCAGACTGCGATAGGGGAATGGCGGATGCGGGATCTGCGGGCGCGAGGCGACGGCCTGTGTACCGTGATGCAGGATCAGTGGCAGGGAGGCAGGACCCTGAAACCAGCGACCGTCCAATATCTGCGCCTGCTCGTGCAGGGTTGCGACATACCGGGCGGAGAGCTTTGGCAGCGCGAGGGTCAGACTCTCACCGACAAGGCTGGCTTCCTGCACGGGAAGACCAAAACCGTTCTGGGCGGGGCTGTCGAGGGTGGCTTTGATCCGGTCTCCCTTCACGACGACATGGAGAATAATGGGCAGAGACCGGCCCTGTGGCAGGGAAATCACGCCATGCCAGTCCCCGGCAATCTGCGCGGGCGCGGCCTGAGCAGCGGCAATGCTGGCTGCCAGGCCAAGGCCAATGATCATGGAGGGGAGGCGCATTGCGGGATCTCCTTGTGTCTCGCGGGAGTTCTGACCAGCACGCCAGTGCGGCATAGCCGATCCAATGGGCACGCTTGCCGCCCTGCGAGGTACTGCGATGACGTCGCCGCCAGGAAGCCCGGCCTCACGGGCAGTCTGGCATGGAACACATATCTCCGCGACCATGGCGCAGAGGGGCAGGCGGTGGTTCGGCGATCCCGGAGCCCCGACCGGATTGGCCAGGGCAGGTTGGCAACGCTGACCAGGGCAACGATTGCTGACCAAGTCATTGCTGATCAAGGCATTTCGACACGGGGCGAAGCGGGCGCAGGATAGACCAGCAGCCTGCCTCCAGAAACGGACCTTTATTCAGCCTGAGCAGAAGAAAGGTCCGTGAGAGATCAGGCGTCGAACAGAGCCGAGATCGCTTTCTGAGCGTCGCTCTGGATCTGCTTGAGATGGGCCTCGCTGACGAAGCTCTCGGCATAGATCTTGTAGACATCTTCGGTGCCTGAGGGACGCGCGGCGAACCAGCCATTGGCGGTCGTGACCTTCAGTCCGCCGATAGGCGCGTCATTGCCCGGTGCCCGCGTCAGCTTGGCAAGCACCTCATCCCCTGCCAGATGGGTCATAGGCAGTTGCTCGGGGCTCAGCTTCGAAAGAATGGCTTTCTGGGCGGCATTCGCAGCGGCGTCGATGCGCTGATAGAAAGGCGCTCCCAGCTCTGCGGTGAGGTCCGCATAGTGTTCGGCAGGTGTCTTGCCCGTGACGGCTGTGATTTCAGCCGCAAGAAGACCCAGAATCAGCCCGTCCTTGTCGGTGGACCACACGGTTCCGTCACGACGCAGGAAGGACGCGCCAGCGCTTTCCTCGCCACCGAAGCCCAGCGTGCCATCGTACAGGCCATCGACAAACCACTTGAACCCGACCGGTACCTCTACGACCTGGCGACCGATCTTGTCCGCCACGCGGTCGATCAGCGCGGAACTGACCAGTGTCTTGCCGATCTTCGCGTCTGCACTCCAGCCGGGACGGTTATTGAACAGATACCAGATGGCCACTGCGAGATAGTGATTGGGGTTCATCAACCCGGCCGGGCGCGAGACGATGCCATGACGGTCGGCATCCGTATCGGTGGCAAAAGCCACGTCGAACTGCGACCCCATGCCGATCAGTCGCGCCATGGCATAGGGGGAAGAGCAATCCATACGGATCTGCCCGTCCCAGTCTGCGGTCATGAAGCCGAAAGCCGGATCGAGTTCATCGCTGACAATGGTGGCTTTCAGGTCATAACGTTTGAGAATGGCCGGCCAGTAATCGAGTGCTGCACCCCCCAGAGGATCGATGCCGATGCGGATGCTGGATCCGCGAATGGCATCCATATCGATCACGGCGCCCAGATCATCCACATAGGGCGTGATAAAGTCATGACCGCGCACGCAATCGGCCTTGCGGGCCTCCTCATAGGGCAGGCGATGCACGTCCTTGAGCCCTCCGCTCAGGAAGGCGTTGGCCTGGTCCTGCACCAGTTTGGTGATGTCGGTATCGGCTGGTCCGCCATGGGGAGGGTTGTACTTGAAACCACCATCGACGGGCGGGTTATGCGACGGGGTGATGACCACGCCATCGGCAAGCCCGGTGCTGCGTCCCTTGTTATAGGTCAGAATGGCATGGGACACGACCGGTGTCGGGGTGAAGCGGTCATGACAATCGATGCGGACCTCGACACCGTGAGCCGCAAAGACCTCGATGGCAGAGCGCTGCGCCGGGGCGGAGAGTGCATGGGAGTCGATCCCGATGAACAGGGGACCGTCGATTCCCTTGTCCTTGCGATAACGGCAGATAGCCTCGGCGACGGCGAGGATATGGTTTTCGTTGAAGCTCGTATGCAGCGAGGAACCACGATGGCCCGACGTTCCGAAAGCGACGCGTTGTGCCGCGACAGAGGGATCCGGCTTGCGATTGTAATAGGCGCTGATCAGGGCCGGGATATCGGCAAGGGCATTCTTGTCCAGCGTCTTGCCGGCGAGGGGGCTGACAGATGTCATGAGAACTCGGGTCCTTGATCTGGCGACAGATGATGCGGTTCAGGTGACACCGCCCGACGGGGCAGAGTCAATGCGTCGGATCGACTCACTACAGAACGCCACAGTCACGCGCGAGGCAGGCCGGGGTTGCTGACAATAACTTGATACAAAACGAACATCATCCGTGACGCGGCGTGAAACGTTGCGGTCTAGGATGCAATCCCACAAGATGGTCACAGGACGACAAGATGGACTTCAAGACGCCCCTCGCTCGCAGAGGGTTTCTCGCCACAGCCTTGGGCGGAGCCGCCTGCGCCGCCATCCCGGCGCGTGCCGCGTCCGATGCGGTGGCAACACCACCCAGCGTGATCAGCCAGCCGCCCCGCCAGTGGGGCGCTGCTGCCGGGCCAGCCTATTTCCCCGACCCCGATGTGATCGCGCTTGATCCGTCCTTCAGTGGTTTGACCTATTTCGCTGCGCCGATACGCCGGATCTATGACAAGGGCGACTGGGTAGAAGGACCGGCCTGGAGCAGCGAGGGACGCTATCTGGTGTTCAGCGATGTCGTTCAGTCCAAGGCACTGCGCTACATTTGGGAAACCGGCGAAGTCACGCAGTTCCGTCCTGATTCCTATGCAGCCAATGGCAACTGCTTCGATTTTCAGGGACGGCTGATCACCTGTGAGGGCTTCTTCCGTCGCGTGGTGCGTTTCGAGCATGATGGCAGCGTCACGACCCTGGCTGACAAGTTCGAGGGCAAGGGCCTGAATTCGCCGAACGATGTCGTGCCCCATCCCGATGGCAGTGTCTGGTTCACGGATCCCGGCTACGGCACGAATATCTCAGAGGGTCATGCGGATGAACCCGGCGGCCCGACCAATCCCGATGGCAGGATCCGCTGGAAGATCGGTCGTGAGCTGATTGGCGATATCGGTGGTGTGCGTCGTCAGCAGGACCATGTGTTCCGTCTTGCGCCCGATGGTACGCTCAAGGCCGTGCTGCTCGAAAAAGACGTGACCTGCCCCAACGGTCTGGCTTTTTCCCCTGATTTCAAGAAGCTTTATATTGCCTCGACCCCCGCCGGGCCGGGACAGAAGAAGGGCGGCGATCAGGCGATCCATGTGTTCGACGTACAGGGCGACAGTCTGACGAACGGGCGTATCTTCGCCGATATGCGCTTCCATGGGGCGCAGATGAACCCGGATGGCTTCAGGGCCGACGTGTTCGGCAATCTCTGGTGCGGTGTGACCGGGCCGCTCGGTCTGTGCGGTGTTTTCGTGTTCAGTCCGCAGGGTGTTCTGCTCGGCCGTATCCGGTTGCCGCAGGGCTGCTCCAATCTGACCTTTGCCGGGCCCAAACGGGATCACCTCGTCATGTGTGCGGGCAGTGCGCTCTACATGTTGCAGGTCGGTGTGCAAGGCGCTGCCTCTTCCTGACGCCCCTGATTTGACGAGTGCTGCCATTTCCCGTCTGCGTGTCTCGGGCGAGTGGGAGCACTCGATCTTCTCTATATCTTTGAGTCTTCAGGGATAAGAAACCGCACGGGGCGATCGGAATTGCAGGAAGTTCTTCCTGATAAGAGTCGTTATACCTTTGCAACAATAAGACCCAATATTCAATTAGACGTCATATTTGATGGTTATTAACACGAGGTATAACCAATTAACTTTCGATTACCAAAACATCGTGATCTTAATTATGGAATAATTCAACAATAAGAGGATTTTTCCATGCCGAATCCAACAATCATCTCCTCTGGTGTCAGTAATACCTACCCGTGGAACGGCATGACGATTATCGTGGAGGGGGGTGGGGCTCTCTGGTATGGATCGATCACCAATTGCCTGGTCACGGTGAATGATGGCGGTCTGATTCAAGGCGAGTCCATCAATGGTGGCGGGGTCACGGTCAACGGTTCAGGCAAGATTGTCAGTTCGCATATCGGTGGAAACGCGAACGTCCTTGTCACCGGTGGTGGGACAGTTTCAGAAAGCTCCGTAGATGATGGCGCTTATCTCAAATGCGGCAACGGTACGCTCCTTACAGGCACGATCACCAATTCAGGTTATATTTCCGGTGGGACCCTTACCGGCCAGGGCGCCCTGGAGAAGGTCTATGCCGGTGCTGCTCACGATCGTACCGTCGGGTCCGGTGCGACAATCGCCATCTCGGGAGGGGGTGAGATTGTCGGTACTGTCAACGTGCAGGCTGGTGGCTCGGCCGTACTGAACGGCACGGTCGGTGGGACGCTTAGCCTGGCGGGGGACGGCTACGCCGAAATGACCGTCACGGCAGGAGCTCTTCCGACGACCATGATCACGGGTTTCAATGGCGCCAATGAGAATCTGTCGGACCGGATCACCATTGCGGGCGTGTCGAAGAGCCAGATTGCTGCCGTCAACAAGAGCGGCGACGTGATGCAGATCACCCTGACCAACGGTTCGACCCTCACTCTCAACATTGCGGGGATCGGCAATAGCGGGGCAATTTTCCTCGATTCAGCATCGGGTGTGGTGCTGGTGGCCTGTTATCTCGCGGGCACGCGCATCCGCACGCCTTCTGGCGAGGTGGAAGTGGAGCGCCTCAAAACAGGTGATACGGTCATTGCGATCGTTGACGGAGAGGAGGTCACCCGTCGTGTCACCTGGACCGGGCGCGGCCATTGCACGGTCGATACCCAGCTTGAAGATGACCGTGCCGGTTATCCCGTACGCATTTGCCGAGGGGCGCTTGATGGAATCGTGCCAGAGCGCGACCTGTATGTGACGGCTGAACACTGCATGCTGATCGACGGGCGTTTCATTCCTGCTCGGCAGCTCGTGAACGGTTATTCCATCGCCTTCGATCGGAAGCAGGTAGCTTTCGACTACTTCCATTTCGAGACCGAAGCGCATTCAGTGGTTCTTGCGGAAGGAGCACCGTCGGAGAGCTATCTCGATACCGGTAATCGCGCCCTGTATGACTGTCAGTCCAGCGCCCCTGGCATCGCCACCAGGAAGCTCGACTGGTGTGAAGACGCCGCAGCGCCCCTCGCACGCGACCGGGAGACGATCGAAGCTGCCTGGAAAGCCATTGCCACCCGCGCCGGGTTGAGCGACCGGAAAGGGCCCGCAGTGACCCATGAAGCCGGCCTGCATCTGGAATGCAATGACGGAACGGTTCTACGCCCTGTGCGTGTTGCGGGCACAAAGCATGTCTTCATCCTGCCTTCTGCTGCCCGGTCGGTATCCATCCGGTCCCGTGTGTCCCGCCCTTGCGACATGATCGGTCCTTTTGTGGATGACAGACGCCATCTGGGTGTGGAAGTCGGGCAAATCCTCTATTTCGCTTCGGGCTCCATCAACGAAATCCGCGATCATCTGACCCATCAGGAATTCCGCGGGTGGCATGCTCGCGTGAATGACACGGCACGCTGGACCGCGGGTGACGCTTTCCTTTCACTTCCTCCCGATGACGGCAGCGAGCATCGCCTCCTGTCGATCGAGATCGTTTCAGCCGGGCCTTATTCGCTCGAGGAAGCCCCGGTCACCCCCTCCATCCGGGTAAGCTGAGGGCAGACCTCACCCTAGAGACTGGAGGCTTGAACTGAGACGTTTCTGCCTCTTGCTTGAGGGGCGGCCGCTCGTTCTTCCCAGGGGCACAGGTTTTGGCACGCGGCGGAAAAGGGCTTACTCATGGTCCTTTTCTGCGCGCTTGTGCTGCCAAGCTTCCGCAACACCCCTGAGGTGGGAGAGGGGGGCGACGAAGCGGCAAGAGAATGCTAGCCTGATTTCATGATCCACGCCTCTACCGCCCTGTCCTCACCGGAGTTTCCCCTTTTCTGGTTTTCTGTCGCATCCGGCGGCGGGAATAACGGGCGCACCCCCCTTGGGGGGCACCGGGGTCCTGAGGGCGGCCGCCAGCCTCCCAGAGGGCCGCGCTACAGGCGGTGGCGTCAGGGGCTGGCCATTGCAGCGGGTATCGTTCTGGTGGGCGTGGCGGGCTCGGGCCTGTTCGTCTGGCACCAGTATGAACGCATCGCTTTCGATCTGCCGAGCGTGGATACGCTCAAGACCTACCAGCCGCCCACGGTCAGCCGCATCTATACGGGCGATGACCGGATCATGGCCGAGCTGGCCGCTGAAAGGCGCATCTATGTGCCGATCAATGCCATTCCCGAGCGCGTCAAGAATGCCTTCATCGCGCCAGAGGATCAGAACTTTTACACGCATGCCGGTCTCGACCCTCTGGCGATCATACGCGCCGAGCTGACGAACCTCACCCATCGCAGCAAGCGTGCCCTCGGTGCCTCGACCATCACCCAGCAGGTCGCGCGCAACATGCTGCTCAACAGCAATGCCCGCACGCTGGAGCGCAAGGAAAAAGAAGCGCTCCTTGCCCTGCGGATCGAGCAGACGTTGAGCAAGGACAAGATTCTCGAGATCTATCTGAACGGTATCTATCTCGGAAACGGCGCCTATGGCGTGGCGGCGGCGGCACAGACCTATTTCAACAAGCCGCTCGATCAGCTGACCGATGCCGAGGCTGCTTTTCTGGGCGCGTTGCCCAAATCACCCGCCAATTACAACCCGTACCGCCATCCCGAGCGCGCCATTGAGCGGCGTAACTGGGTGCTGGACCGTATGGCGGAGATTCACGCCATCTCGCATGAGGCCGCTGAGGCCGGGCAGAAAGAGCCCCTCATTCCCCATGATGCCGTGCGCTTCGGTCCGCTGCCCAATGCTGAGTGGTTCGGCAGTGAGGTGCGCCGCCAACTGATCGACCGTTATGGCCCCGATCGTGCGATGCAGGGCGGGCTTGAGGTCCATACCAGTCTCGACCGCAAGCTTCAGGATGCCGCCACCCTCAGCCTGCGCCAGGGATTGATGGAGTATGACCGCGCCCATAGCCGCTGGCGCGGCCCCGTTGCGAAGCTGCATGATGCGATTATGGGGGAAAGCTGGGTGACGGGTCTGAAAGACGTCACGGCACCCGCAGGCATGATCGATCAGTGGCGTCTGGCCGTGGTGCTGAATCCCGCTCAGGGACGCGTAGGCTGGATCTCGCAGGGGAGCGCTCAGGAGGGGCAGGTCCTGCCCAAGGATCTGGGCTGGCTGCGCAGCGCGGGTGGGCTGGCTGCTGGCGATGTGATCATGATCGAGCCCCAGGCCGATTCCGGGCGTGTCGCGGTGCGTCAGGTGCCCAAGGTCGAGGGGGCACTCGTCAGCCTCGACGCGCGCACCGGGCGTGTGCTGGCCATGGTCGGCGGCTGGTCGTTCAAGGAATCCCAGTTCAACCGTGCCACGCAGGCTTTGCGTCAGCCCGGGTCATCCTTCAAGCCCTTCGTTTATCTCGATGCCATGGAACAGGGCATTCCCCCTTCCGAGAAATTCGACGATGCGCCTGTCTCCTATGGCGACTGGCATCCGAAGAACTATGAGGAGGATAACTGGGGACCGACCACCCTGCATGACGCCTTGCGCGAAAGCCGCAATCTGGTGACGATTCGCCTCGCAGCCCATCTGGGTATGAAATCCGTGGCTGACATGGCGATCTCGATCGGGCTTGTCGATCAGATGCCTCACGTGCTCCCTGCGGCTCTGGGCGCGGTCGAGACAACCGTGCTGCGCGAGGCTGGGGCCTATGCCACCATTGCTTCCGGAGGCAAGCTGGTCACACCCTCTCTGATCGACGCTGTGCTGGACCGCGATGGCAGCGTGTTGTGGAAGCCCGAAGGGCTCACGTTGGGTACAACGTTGCAGGCGCCTAACGAGACAGCGGTGATCGCCCCCGCAATACCGCCCACGGCCACCCCGCCTGCTGCAACCCCGGGTATAGCGGCCGCCGTCCCTCCGGCGGCCCAGCCAACCGTTCCGGTGCCGGGAAGCATTGAGGTCCCTCAGCTTCAGGACAAGCGCCGTCAGGTAGCCAGTGCAGCGAGTACCTACCAGATCACGGCCATGATGCAGGACGTGATCAAACGTGGCACAGGAACGATTGCCGGGCAGGGAATCACGCGCGAGATTGCGGGCAAGACCGGTACGAGCCAGGATTTCCGCGATGCCTGGTTTGCCGGTTTTACGCCTGATATTGTCACCGTGGTCTGGGTTGGCTTCGACACGCCGCAATCGCTCGGCAAGAGCGAGACTGGCGGCCGCATTGCCGGTCCGATCTGGAACCGGTTCATGAAGGTGGCGCTTGAGGGCCGCCCTGAACTGCGCTTCCGTGTGCCCGAGGGGGTCACGCTGGCGCGTTACGACACGGGCCGCCTGATGGCGGTTGACGGGTTCAAGGCCGATCAGGTGCCTGGTATGAGTATCGCGCTTCACGGCTTCGGTGCAGGTACCGAAGCCCTCACAGCCGCCGATACCGGAACGGACCTGTATGACACCGAAACCGACATGGCAGGTGCTTCCAGCCAGGCCGGATTGGGTGAGCCGGGTACCGAGACTTCCGGTGCACCGAAGAAACAACAGACCCCCAACGCCCAGCCACAGGGTGACATTGGCATGGGTGGGCTTTATTGAGACGCATCCAACACGCAGGAGCATGAATCATGTCGGCCGAAACCGAGGCCCTATCGGAGCAGATCAAGCAGTCGGTGGCACTGCTGAGGAGGCATCTTTGACTGGGATGCTGCACAGACACGTCTCGCCGAACTCAATCATCGCGTAGAAGACCCCGACCTCTGGAACGATGCCGACGCTGCGCAGAAGCTGATGCGCGAGCGGACGCTGCTGGCCACGCAGATCGAGGGAGTCGAGAAGATCGAGCAGGATACTGCCGATATGCTCGAGCTTGTCGAACTGGCTGAGGAAGAGCAGGATCAGGATACAGTCGCCGAGGCGGTCGCAACCTTGCGCAAGCTGGCTGAGCAGGCCAATGCACGCCAGATCGAGAGCCTGCTCTCAGGCGAGGCAGACAGCAATGACTGCTATATCGAGGTCAATGCGGGTGCTGGTGGCACGGAGGCCCAGGACTGGGCCGAGATGATGCTGCGCATGTACACGCGCTGGGCCGAGCAGCGCGGCTACAAGGTGACCATCATGGAAACCAGTGAGGGCGAGCAGGCAGGTATCAAATCCGCCACGCTTCTGGTCACGGGCGCCAATGCCTATGGCTGGCTCAAGACTGAAGCGGGTGTGCATCGTCTGGTGCGTATCTCGCCCTTCGATGCCGCGGCACGACGTCAGACCTCCTTTGCATCCGTCTGGGTCTACCCTGTGGTCGATGACACCATCGAGATCGAGGTCAATGACGGCGATCTGAAGGTCGATACCTTCCGTGCCTCCGGTGCGGGTGGGCAGCACGTCAACAAGACCGATTCGGCGATTCGCATCACCCATATGCCGACGGGAATCGTGGTGGCCTGTCAGACCGACCGCTCGCAGCACCGCAACAGGGCTACGGCCATGCAAATGCTGAAGGCCCGGTTGTATGAGGCCGAGTTGCAGAAGCGTGAGGCAGCGGCGGCCCAGACCGAAGCGGCGAAGACCGATATTGGCTGGGGACATCAGATTCGGTCATACGTTCTGGCGCCGTATCAATTGGTCAAGGATCTGCGTACCGGGGTGGAAAAAGGTAATCCCGATGCAGTGCTCGATGGTGCGCTGGACGATTTCATGTCTGCCGCCCTTGCTCAACGCGTCGGCGCAACGCGTTCGGAAGCCAGCGCCAACGCCCAATAGGGCTCCGGCATCCTAAGGGGCTGAATCTCTTGCTGGGCAAGACTTTCAGCCCCTTTTTGCGCGTTTCACAAATATTACTCTTGCAGTGAATTAATGTTCCGTTTCACTGTGTCTCAAAGTGTCGTGTCGCTGGTATGCAATCCATTGCCCACCGGAAAATGGCATGAACGAAACGAAACTGACTTGACAGCAATGCCTTACCTTTGCCCAATTTGCACGGGAGCCATGCGCTGGGAGCATGGTAAACATTTCGGGATGTGTCGGCCAGACTGACGCCTGACCGGAACGCAAGTCGCATGGGGCGGTTGCGATAATGACAAGTCGGTCCGCCCCTCTCGCCAAGAGAGGTGTGGGGCTCAGGACAGAGGGTTTGGAGTGACACAACCGATGAACTACGCCGAGCAGGAGCGACGCCCGACGAAGTACATCGTCGGCATCGCAATCGCTGTGCTCTTCCACATCGTTGTGATCTACGCCTTGGTGAACGGATTGGGTTCGAAGATCGTCGAACAGTTCCATCCGCCGATCAAGACGAAGATCATCACGGAACCGAAGAAGCCGCCGCCGCCGCCGCCACCGCCGCCGCCGCCGCAGATGACGACGCCGCCGCCGCCGTACATACCGCCGCCGAAGATCCAGATTCAGCCGCCGCCACAGAAGCATGTGATCAAGCAGGTCACGCATGAGAAGCCGCCGGCACCTGTGCCGCCAGCCAATAATGCGCCGCCCGCTCCCGCAGCGCCTCCTGGCCCGCCTGTACCGGATCACTCGGCTGGTGCTTCGCCGATCAACGGTGCCCGTCCGGTCTTCCCTGAGGAAATGCTGGAAGAAAACCGTGAAGGCAGTGTCACGGTGGCCTGCGATATCGGCACGGATGGTCGTACATCGAACTGTCAGGTGACCAATTCGACCGGCGGCCACGCCTTCGTCGAGGCGGCCATGGAGTTCCTCCGCAAGGCCCGTTACCAGCCTGCGGTCACGAACGGACAGGCGGTGGTCGAGCACCATCATACCCTGCACATCAACTTCACCCTGGGTGACGACTGAGTGCAGCGCGGCCGGGACGAAAAACCCGGTCGCACACAGGAATGACGGGAAAAGGAGCCTCGCTGCTCCGGATTCCAGTGGGGCAGGGGGCAGGCAGCCTC
This sequence comes from Asaia krungthepensis NRIC 0535, assembly GCF_025995175.1. GTDB lineage: Bacteria > Pseudomonadota > Alphaproteobacteria > Acetobacterales > Acetobacteraceae > Asaia > Asaia krungthepensis. Next base: position 91,039 of record NZ_BAPV01000014.1, on the reverse strand, counting down.
CGCGCCCCGAATAGTGAGAAACCAAGCCGCGCCCGCCCGTGAGCGTGCCGGCACTGCCAGAGTCCTTCTAGAAGGGGCTCTTTTTCAGAGGATTTGGAGTTAATGACGAGACTGTTCCGCCTTCCCGCTCTCGCCGCCCCGGCCCTGGCAGTCACGCTTGCCGTGGCGCAAGGTGTGGTCGTGCCGGCCGTTGCTCTTGCCCAGGAAACACCGGCTGCCCAGCCTGCCGCTCCTGCTCCCGACGCTGCCGCTCCGGCTCAGGGCGCGCCCGCTCCCGCGGCGCCTGACGCAGCCGCACCTGGCGCTCCTGCCCCCGACGCTGCGGCTCCGGCTGCTGGCGCCCCGGCTCCCGATGCCGCCGCTCCGGCCGCTCCGGCTCCTGACGCTGCTGCTCCCGCTCCCGAGGCTCCTGCCGAAGCTACCGCGCCGAAGTCGCAGGAAAACCCGTATGGCCTGAGCGCGCTCTGGTCCAATGGTGACGCGATTGCCCGTGGCGTTCTGATCATCATGGTCATCATGTCTGCCGGCACCTGGATCATCATGGTCACGAAGTTCCTGGAGCAGTCCAAGGTCTTCGCCGCTTCCAAGGAAGCCGCCCGCGAATTCTGGACCAAGCCGACCGTTCAGGAAGGCGCTGCTGCCCTGAAGCCGGCTTCGCCGTTCCGCTATATCGCCGAGACCGGCATTGTTGCTGCCGAGCACCATGAAGGCTCGATGCGCGACGCCATCGACCTGCACAGCTGGACCGCCATGTCCGTTCAGCGCTCGGTCGACACCATCAACACGCGTCTGCAGGGCGGCCTCGCCTTCCTCGGCACCGTGGGTTCGACCTCGCCGTTCGTCGGTCTGTTCGGCACCGTTTGGGGTATCTATCACGCCCTGACCGCCATCGGCATTGCAGGCCAGGCCTCGATCGACAAGGTTGCCGGCCCGGTTGGTGAATCGCTCATCATGACGGCTATCGGTCTTGCCACCGCTGTTCCGGCCGTTCTTGGGTACAACCTGCTGGTTCGCCGCAACAAGGGCGCCATGGACCGCGTGCGTAACTTCGCCGCTGACGTCCAGTCCGTCCTGCTGGGTGGCTTCCGTCACGGTGTCGCCCCGACGGTGAGCGCCGACCACAGCCCGACGACCACGACCACCAGCTCGCGAGTTGCCTGATCATGGCGATGAACGTCGGTGGGGGTGGTGAAGAAGACGAAGTCGTCTCGGCGATCAACACGACGCCGCTCGTCGACGTCATGCTTGTTCTTCTCATCATCTTCCTGATCACCATCCCGGTTGCGACGCATTCCGTGAAGGTGCAGCTGCCGCGCGACGCCAACCAGCCGACCCAGACCAAGCCAGGCAATATCGTCCTGGCGGTCACGGCGAATGGTCAGGCGTACTGGAACGAAGTTCCATTGCGCGGTCATCAGGATCTGCTCGATCGTCTCGAGAAGGTCGCGGTCATCAAGCCTCAGCCCCAGATCCAGATCCGGGGCGACGGCAAGGCCCGTTACGAAGCTGTCGGCAAGATTGTTGCGACCTGCCAGGAAGCTGGCATCTATCGCATCGATTTCATCACCGAGCAGCCTCACTCCTGATTTCGGTCAGGACCCCGCTTCAGGAGTGCCCTGCTGACCCCACGAGGCGGCAGGGCACTCCGGCTCCGTTTTTCCCGGATGCCGGTCTTGGCCGGCTTTCCGCCTGTTGGAGAGTTCCCTCATGGCCATGAGCGTTGGATCCGACAGCACGCATGAAGACGAGGGCATCGTCGATATCAACACGACGCCCCTGATCGACGTCATGCTCGTGCTGCTCATCATGCTGATCATCACCATCCCGCTTCAGACGCATTCGGTCGCGCTGGACCTGCCGCAGGGCAATCCGCCGCCGAGCACAGAAGAGCCCAAGGTTGTCACCGTTGCGGTGGACTTCGACAATTCCATCAGCTGGAATGGCGAACCCGTCTCCTCCGAGGCCGATCTTCAGGCGCGCTTCATGAACGCGGCCAACATGCCCGATCAGCCCGAGATGCATATTCACCCAAATCGCCTGGCGGACTACAAGACCGTGGCCCATGTGCTCGCCGACGCTCAGCGTCTTGGCATCACCAAGCTCGGTATTGTGGGTCAAGACCAGTTCATGGAAGGACAGTAAGTGCGTTTTCCCCGTTGTTCTCGCGCCCTCCTGGTTGCCAGCTCGCTTCTGGCCGCCTCCTCTTTCGTTCCCGTCATCGGGTCGAGCCTGGTCACGGTCGTTCACGCTGAAGACCAGCTGAGTGCCAAGGTCGGCAAACCCCTGCAGGATGCGCAAACGGCTCTGGGCGCGAAGAACTACGCCAAGGCCATGAGTGCGGTGAACGCCGCTGACGCGGTACCGGGGAAAACCGATTACGAGAAATACACCATTGCCCAGATGCGTGCCGCCGTCGCGGCCTCGTCGGGCGATGTGGCTGCCGCTTCCAAGGCGTATGACGTGCTTATCGCATCGCCTCGCACTCCGGCAGCCGCCAAGCAGCAGATGCTGATGGCCAATGCGACCATGGCCTATAATGCCAAGGATTACGCACAGGCTGTACCGGCTATCGAACGCTATCTGAAGATTGCTGGGCCGAACGCCCAGATGCAGACGCTTCTGGTCCAGTCCTACTATCTGCAGCAGGATTACAAGAACGCAGCGCGTGTCCAGCAGGACCAGATCAACGCCGAGATCAAGGCGAAGCGTATCCCTGCCGAGAACCAGCTCCAGTTCCTGGCGACCTGCTATCACCAGATGAAAGATTCGGCCAACGAGACGCACGCTTACGTGCTTCTGGCCAAGTATTATTCCAAGCCCGATTACTGGGCGATGCTGATCCACAATCTTGCGGCTGACCCGCAAATGCCTGATGCGCTCACCTTCAATCTCGAGCGTCTGCGCATGGCCACCGGCGTACTTAAAGAGCCGTCAGATTACATGGACATGGTCGAGCGCGCCGTGCAGGGCGGTCTGCCCCAGCTTGGGCTCAATCTCATGAATCAGGCCTATGCCAGCGGGGCGCTCGGCAAGGATGCCGGCGCGGCCCGTGAGGCACGCCTCAAGGCCATGGTCGTGAAACGCGCTGCCGAGGTAAAGGCGAGCCTCGCCGCCGATGCCGAAGCCGCCCGTAAGATGCCCAATGCGGCTCCGTCGCTGACAACAGGCTACAACCTTGTCCTCAACGGGCAGGTCGATGCGGGTCTGGCTCTGATGCGTGAGGGCCTGGCAAAGAATCCTACCGCGCCTGAGGGGGCCAAGCTGCTATATGGCATGGCGCAGATGGATGGCGGTCGCAAGGATGACGCCGTCAAGACCTTTGCCGAGGTCCATGGCGATCACGGATCGCAGGATCTTGCCCAGCTCTGGGCGCTCCTTGTAACGAAACCATCGAAGTGAGGTAAAACGCGTCGAAATCCTATCGAAACGGTTGTTCTTGCGCGAACTGAGACATAAATTGTATCAAATCTCGTTTACCACAGAATGATCGATGGGATAATGACGACAGCACCATCCGCCCCGACACCGGCTCCCGACCTGCCTGCCCGTATCCTTATCGTTGAAGATGACCCCGGAATGCGCACCCTGATCCAGAGGGCGCTCCAGGGCGACGGGTTCCGGGTTCGCAGCGTCGCCTCAGGGGATGAGATGTGGGATGCTCTGGCAGTAGGTCCGGTCGATCTTTTCGTCATGGACGTCATGCTTCCAAAGACGAGCGGCGTTGAGCTCTGCCGTGCCATCCGCAACGGGCAGGGCACCAACCACCCCGGCGAGGCTCCGCTCGCCCAGACCCCGATCATCATGGTTTCTGCCCGCGGTGAAGAACGCGATCGCGTTCTCGGCCTTGAAATCGGCGCAGATGATTATGTCGCAAAGCCCTTTGGCCAGCGCGAATTGCTTGCCCGTGTGCGCGCCGTTCTGCGCCGTGGCCAGAATGCAGCCCCCACCGAGGTTTCTCGCAAGGAGACGATCCTGTTTGCCGGATGGAAGCTCGACCTCCGCCGCCGCGAACTGACCGACCCTTCAGGGGCTGTCGTGGATATCTCGGGTGCCGAGCATGACCTTCTGACCAGCTTCCTCGACAACCCCCAGCGCGTTATTGCCCGTGATCGTCTGCTGGAGCTGTCCCGCACGCGTCTTGGCGACGTGTCCGACCGTAGCATCGATGTGCTTGTCAGCCGTCTCCGCCGCAAGCTCGGGGCCGATGCCGATGCGTTGATCCGTACCGTGCGTGGTCTCGGCTACATCTTCGTCGCTGAAGTCGAGCGCGTCTAAGGCCCTATGCCGTTCAGTCTCGGAGGGGGGCATACGCCCCGGATCATTCGCCTTTGGCCTGTGGGTCTGGTCGGTCGCGTCAGTGTCGTCCTACTCGCGGCCGTCATCCTGGTCTTCGTTGCCAGTGCTTTCTTTTATGAAGAGGCCGAGACCTATATCGATGATGACAGCCGGATCACCCAGCTAGCAGAGGAGCTCAGCACCGACCTTCGTGTGTTGCGCACCACGCCAATCAGCCAGCGCGGACTCCTTGGCGCCCTCCTCTCCGACAACGGCATCAGTGTCAGCTGGCGTTCAGCCAACCAGCCTATCGACCTCGATCAGCCGCATCGCTTGCGGCAGGTCGAGGAAAGTCTGATCGCCAATGACCGTGATCTCGGCAAGGCCGATATCCGGGTATGGGCCGATCGGGCCGACTCATCCAGCATTCACGGCAGTCTGCAACTTGCAGATGGCAGTCGCCTTGCCTTTAACGTGCCGGGAATTCTGAAGCATCGGCACATGACCGGCGGTCTCGCATCTGCTGCGATTACCGCGGGCGCCGTCGCAATTGCGGCGGCCATGATTGTGCGATCACTCAGCACGCCGTTGCGTGCTTTGGCACAGGTCGCAGACAGTATTGCAAAGTCCGATGATATGCAGTGGACGATGGTTGATGAGCGAGGACCGCGTGAAGTGCGCGGCCTCGCCAAAGCCATCAACAAGATGCAGCATCGCATCCGGCGTTTGATCAACGACCGCACCGAGATTCTTGCTGCAGTCTCCCACGATCTCCGCACGCCGCTCGCCCGTTTGAGACTGCGTGCCGGGTTCATGGATGACGAAGAGACCCAAACTGCGATCGAGGCCGATATCGACGAGATGGAAGCCATGGTGACAGGTGTCCTGGCCTATCTCGCCGGTGACCTGGATCCGGAACCGGTCAAGCAGGTCGATCTTGTCGCCATACTCAACACCCTGCTGGATTCGCAGAGCGATCGCGGGCGCGAAACGAGCTATACCGGCCCTGACCGCTGTCAGGCGATGGTGCGTCCTCTGGCCATCAAGCGGGTCTTTGCCAACCTCATCGACAATGCCTGTAATTATGGCGGTGATGCTCACGTCACGCTCGAGACGGACGGCAGGCAGGCTGTCATCGCCGTGATCGATGACGGTCCCGGCATTCCCGAGGCCGAACTTGAGAAGGTGCTGTCAGCTTTTTATCGCGTCGAAGGATCACGGTCGCGGGCAACCGGGGGGATGGGGCTCGGCCTTGCCATTGTCACGCGTGAAGTCGGGCGGGCAGGCGGTAAAGTCGATCTGCGCAATGTTCCGGGCCGTGGCCTCTGTGTCGAGATCACCCTGCCATTGGGTGTCGCCAAAGCGTGAATCCGGGGATAAAGGACTTGCGGAGTCGCGATTGATGGCACATGTCACAGCAGCAACCGTTATCTGAGAGCTGTGATGTTTATCGAGACTGAGGATACCCCCAATCCTGCCACTCTGAAGTTCCTGCCGGGTCGCGCTGTGACCGGGCATCGTGGGACCGCAGATTTTGCCGAAAAATCCGCTGCCGAAGGGCGCTCGCCCCTGGCCTCGTCGCTCTTTGCGGTTGATGGCGTGAGCGGCGTCTTCCTGGGTGGTGACTTCATTTCTGTCACCAAGACGGATGAATTCAGCTGGAATACACTCAAGCCTTTGTTGCTGGCAGCGATCACATCGCATTTCGAATCCGGTGCGCCCTGCCTTGAATCGGTAGCGGAAACCGAAGAAGAGGCGATTGCCCCCGAAGATGAGGCTGTCGTTGCTCAGATCCGGGAATTGCTCGACACCCGTGTTCGCCCTGCCGTTGCAGGAGATGGGGGTGATATCGTATTCAGGGGATATCGTGACGGTGTGGTTCGCCTGACGATGCAGGGCGCCTGCGCAGGGTGCCCCTCATCCCGCGCCACGCTGAAACACGGCGTTGAAAACATGCTGCGACACTACGTTCCTGAAGTGGTGGCGGTTGAGCAGGTCGAGGATTGATCGAGTGAGTGAAAGTCAGCCAGAGTTTCCGCCCACGGCACCCCTGGATGACAACGCTCTGAACCAGCTCTTTCGGCAGGCCCGTACGGCGACAGAATGGGCGGCACGCCCGGTCGAGCGCGAAACGCTGGTCGCCCTGTATGATCTGGTCAAACTGGGTCCGACCTCCGGGAATTGCAGCCCGGCACGCTTCGTGTTTCTGACAGCCGATGACATGAAGGAACGATTGAGATCGGCGCTTTCGGCAGGCAATGTCGAGCGCTGCCTGACCGCACCTGTTATCGTGCTGGTCTGTCATGACCCTCTTTTTTTCGAGCATCTGCCCCGCCTGAGCCGCGAAGACAATCTTCGGAACTGGTTCGCCGCAGATGTCGGCCTCTCCGAGGAAACCGCTTTTCGCAACGGTTCGCTTCAGGGGGGCTATCTGCTGATGGCTGCACGCGCCCTGGGTCTCTCGGTCGCGCCATTCTCGGGGTTCGATGCTTACTCCATCGAGGATATCTTCCTCGCTGATACGGGATGGCGCGTTAATTTCATCGTCGGGCTTGGCTATGCTGATGCACCGCCCCGACAGGAACGGGCCATGCGGCTCGGATTTGACGAAGCCTGTCTCGTCCTCTGATGGATTCTGACTTGCGCAGTCTCGTGCTCAATGCCGCGAGCCTTGGTCCCTCCAGCACAGGCGATGTGGCGGCCTTCAATGGCCGGAGACTGGTCCAGCATGACCGTCTTGATGGTATCGGAGCAACCGGGGCGCTTCCCGCCAAATGCCGGGATATGATCCGTGATCTTGGCTGGAAGAACGGGCCGGATCTTATCATAGCAGTGCTCGGTCCAGGTTCCTTCACCGGTCTGCGCGCCAGTCTCTCCTTGGCCAATGGTCTGGCCTTCGGGTTTGGTGCGAGACTCCGGGGTGTCACGACGGGCGCCTGTTTCCGCACAAGGCTTGGCTGGGAGAACACCATTTGCGTGACACAGGCCAGACGCGACAGAGTTTTCGTGGAATGGCCGGATGGCAGTTTCTGGGCGGGTTCTCCTGCGGAATGCCCTGTCCCAGAGGAAGCAATTCTTGTGGGGCCGGGATCGAGCGCTGTCTCCCCCCCGGGGACTGATCACCCCCAGGTGATCTGGACGGGTGGCCCCGATATCGCGTGGGTGCTGGAGGCAGGGCTGTTGTCGGACGACCGTTCCGTCCTCTCACCCCTCTATATTGACGCCCCGGAAGCCAAATTGCCTGCTCGCGGCCTGAGGCCTGCACCGTTCTGATGAGGGCGGCGTTCCATTGCACGCTTATAGGGGAGGCCCATGCTCCTGTCTGCGCTGCCCTCCACCGTGATGGGTTCAGCAAAGCAGAGCAATGGAGTCCAGATTCCTTTTCATCTCTTCTGCGCACGGAAGGCACGATCGGTTGGATTGCCCTGAAGGGGGATCTGCCAGTCGGCTTGGTCCTGCTCCGCCATTGTGCCGGTGAGGCCGAAATCCTGACCATTGTCGTAGCCAACGCCTTCAGGCGCCAGGGTGTGGCGGCCTCCCTGCTGGGCGCAGCGCTCGGTCACCTGCGCAACCTCGCTGTTGAAGCATTATTTCTCGAGGTGTCGAAGCAGAATGAACCTGCTCTTGCTTTTTATTTGGGGCTTGGCTTTCAACATTGCGGCGTAAGGCGCGCATATTACCATGATGGGAGCGACGCCGCTGTCTTGCGTTATGATTTGACAAACGAGATTCGGTAATCCGCGATCGTCGTGTCCCGCGGCGCCGAGCATTGCGGGATCTGGCCCAGTGTTTCCAGAAGGCGCATCACATTCCGCCGCGTTTCCTCACCCTTCAGAAGGATGTGGATATCTGTGCCGGGCGCGGCGCGATCGAAAGAAAGACGGACGTAAACCGTCGTCATGGGACATATCTTGTCTGTGATATCAATAATCTGACTGGTCATCAAATCGAAGACCTGTAGTTATTTATGAGATTTTCTTGGACTGTATCGTTCATTCAGTATATCTCTCTTTCTAAGATATATTCATCGGGGAGAACTTACATGTCAGGCGATCCGGACAACTTGACCCTGCAAAAGCTGACCACACAAATTATATCGGCTTATGTGGCCCATAATGAAGTTTCTGGTCAGGACCTGCCGGCGCTTATACGGACCGTGCATCAGACCTTGTCCACTGTCACCAATACCAAGCCCGAGATCGTCAAGCCGACACCTGCTGTTTCACCCAAGAAATCAGTATTTCCCGATTATATCATCTGCCTTGAGGATGGCAAAAAGCTCAAGCTGCTTCGCCGCCATCTTCAGACCGTCTATGACATGACACCTCAGCAATATCGCGAGCGCTGGGATCTCCCTCCGGAATATCCGATGGTTGCGCCGAATTACGCCAGCCATCGTTCGAATTTGGCGCGCAAGATCGGTCTCGGTCACAGGAGGTGAGAAAGCCGCTCTTTGCCCGCTACTTAACGTTGGCAAAGGGCCGGAATTTCGGCTACGCCCTTTCTCATGGTATCTGAAGCGAAAGCTGACGCAAAGCGAAGCGGGCGGGCTCAGGATGAGTCGCGCATCGGGCAATTATGCATCGACCGGGGGCTCAAGATGACCGGGCAGCGCCGCGTTATTGCGCGTGTGCTGTCCGAGGCTGAGGATCATCCCGACGTCGAGGAACTCTATCGGCGTGCGTCGCAGATGGATGCCCGGATCTCGATCGCAACGGTCTACCGTACCGTTCGCCTGCTCGAGGAAAAAGGGATTCTCGAACGTCGCGACTTCGGCGGTGGCCGCGCCCGTTATGAGGCAAGCGAGCCAGGTCACCAGCACCATTATCATCTGATCGATGTCGATACCGGGCATGTTGTCGAGTTCGAGGACGAGGACCACGCAGCCCTTATGGAAACATTGGCGCGCCGTCTTGGCTTTGACCTCGTTTCTCACCGTCTCGAGCTTTTCGGTCGGCGCGCCCCCCAGAAATCAGGCGAGACAACAGGTCAGGACGGATGAACGCGAAACCCTCCCATGCCGAGATGTTCCGCCTTCTGGTCACGGATGGTGATGACTCGGCATCTGCCGGTCAGTCCTTGTCCACGCTTGATCTGGCGCGCGACACTTTTCCGGAACTGCGCGGGGGGCAACTTGGGGTCCGTATCGCTACCACGGATGCAGAACGTGAGGCCGCACAGGCTCTGCGCTATCGCGTCTTTTTCGAGGAGATGGGCGCGCGCGCGGACGAGCGGACGGCTCGTCTGAAACGCGACATCGATGATTTCGATGAGGTGGCAGACCACCTGCTCGTCATCGATCATGCTGTATCTTCCGGCGCGGAAGGTGTGGTTGGCACCTATCGCCTGCTCACCAGCGACAAGGCAGCCCTCCTCGGGCGGTACTATACATCGAGCGAGTACGATATCTCGGCACTCACCGAGTTTCCAGGGCGCCTGCTTGAAGTAGGTCGCTCCTGCGTCGACAAGCGTTATCGCGGTCGCTCGGCCATGCAGCTTCTGTGGCGTGGCATCGCCTCCTACATCTTCCTGCACCGTATTGATGTGCTTTTTGGTTGCGCCAGCCTGCCGGGGACGAATCCCGAGCTCATGGCCGATGAACTGACCTATCTCTATCATAACCATCTCGCACCGCCGGCCCTGCGCATTCGCGCTCTGCCGGATCGCTATGTCGATATGCAGCGCAGTGACCCGCATCTGCTGGATCACCGCAAATGCCTGTCCAGATTGCCGCCCCTGATCAAGGGATATCTGCGTCTGGGCGGCTTCATCGGTGATGGTGCAGTGGTTGACGAGCAGTTCAATACGACCGATGTGGCCGTTCTCGTGAAAAGCGAGCTGCTGGCGGACAAATATTATCGACATTATGAGCGCCGCTTGCGAGACGCTCTCGAATAGTCCAGGAGCACTACGTGACATTCCGGCTCAGGAATTCCCCTTTCCCGCCGAGCCGGCTTCCATTTTCCACCAGGAAGATGATTCTGGTCGATCTGCTTGTCGGGGCATTCTCCTCCCTGGCGCTGCCTCCGGTCTATTGTCTGCCTGCGCTGGCCATCGGGCTGCTCTATCTGTACCGATGCACCCAGGACAGTCCAGGCTGGCGGCAGCTTGCGTTGCACGCCTTCCTCTTCGGTCTGGGATATCACACCGCTGCCCTGTCCTGGCTGACAAACGCCATCCTGACGCGGGCCCATGAGTTCTGGTGGGCGGTGCCCATTGCGGCGCCGGGATGTGCAGTGATTCTGGCCCCATTCATCATGGTGCCGGTGCTTCTCTCCCGCATGGTCCCGGCAGGTGTGCCACGCATGGCGCTGCTTGCCGCGCTCTGGACGCTGGCAGATATGGGAAGGGTCTTCATTTTCACAGGGTTCCCGTGGAATCCGACCGGCAGTGTGCTCGAATTTCCCGGCAGGCTCGGTGACCTGATGATCCAGCCTGCCGCCTTCATCGGTGTGGATGGGCTGACCCTGGTGGTCACTCTCGCAGGATTGCTTGTCTGGCATGGCAAGAAGTTGAGACGCCTTCTTGCCATCCTGGCTGTCGCGTGGCTGGGCGGGAGCTGGTTCTGCCTGTCCCATCCGCGTCTCGAAAAGACGATCAATCCCGCCGTGGCCTTGTTACAAGGTAACGTGCAGGAACGCGACATCCTGTCGCATGAGGGGGCGGTCGAGGCATTCAGGCTTTATCTTCGCCTTACCAATGAGGGCGTTGCACAAGCGCGCGAGCTCGCACCGGATCGCAGCGTTGTCTATCTCTGGCCTGAGTCGGGTTTCCCCGGCCTTCTCGATGAGGAGGAAGCGGCGCGGCGTCTCATTGCGCAGGCAGCAGACGGGGCCTGGGGCATGGTCGGGTCCGATCGCCGTGATGACCGCGAGCGGTTCTACAACAGCATCATGGCTCTCGATGAGAGCGGACAGATCCGCGCCATTTACGACAAATCGACTCTTGTACCCTTTGGCGAATATCAGCCGCGTTTCATTCCGTTCAACCTGCTTCCCGCCCAGCTGACACCTGGAAAGGGTGTCACCACATGGTCCCTGCCTTCGCTTGGGGCGGTGGATCCTCTTGTCTGTTACGAGATCATCTTCTCAGGTCAGGTCGCTGCGCACCCACGCCCAAGCTGGATCGCCAATGTCACGAATGATGCCTGGTTCGGCAATAGTGCAGGACCGCGCCAGCATCTTGCGACGCTGAGAATGCGCGCCGTGGAGGAAGGTCTCCCTGTGGTCCAGGCCGCCAATATGGGAATTACGGCGGCTTATGACGGGGCGGGCCACGAACTGGGGCGTCTTTCCTGGGGCAAGCCCGGTACGCTCGTCCTTGCCCTGCCTGCGCCGCACCGTCCAACGGTGTTTTCCCGTTATGGCAGAGCCGTGCCGCTTTATTTGAGCGTTGGCGTGGCGATTCTGGCCGTTTTCCTTGGGTATCGTCGGCGAGAAATAATAAAAGGTTAACTCGTGGCGATAGGCACACGGATTAACCAGAAAATGAGTCGTTATTCATGAGTAATACCGCTAAAAGTGCTTCGGCGGCAGGTCCAATTGACGCTCTTGTGGGTGCGCGCATAAGAATGCGACGCACTTTACTTGGGATGTCGCAAGAAAAACTCGGATCCGCACTTGGGCTGACTTTTCAGCAGGTGCAGAAATACGAACGTGGCGCCAATAAGGTGGGTGCAAGCCGGCTTTATGAGATGTCACGCGTTCTCAATGTTCCAATCGGTTTTTTTTTCGACGACCTCATTTCCGGCACCCATGAGAGATCCATCGCAGCCCTTGGTGGTGGCTTCGCCGAACCGCCCCCCACTTTTTTCAAGGGAGATGACGCGGATGAGGCAGCCCCCGAGACGGGTGCGCCGATGCTCGATGATATGTCACTCGAGCTTCTGCGTGCTTTTCAGCATGTGTCTGACGCGCGTGTCAGGCAGCATCTTGTCAATCTGGTGAAAAGCATGGCGGCACCCGCCTGAAAGTAGCGAGACAGGCGAGGGCGTGCGCCGGGAAGATTACTCGCGACGCAAAACCTGATCGGTCAGGAAGGAGGCAAGTTTGCCCGCCACGAAATCCTTCTTGAGCTGGACCTCGTCATACTCGTGTTCCACCCATTGCAGGAAGGGCAGCCTGCCCTCGCCCTGCGCCTGATAGTGCAGGATGAATGCGTCGAGAATGCCTGTGCGCGAGCGGTTGAAATGCCCGAAACGCCAGTGCAGCTGACGCAGGGCCTGGGCGGCTGTCCCACCCTCGAACAGGATGACCAGTGCCGAAGCAAGACCGGCGCGGTCGGCTCCCGATTTGCAATGCATCAACATGGGTGTCTCGATCTGCCGGTAGAGCCCCGCAAAGCGCAGGATACGGTCCCTGTGCGGGGCACCGCGGCTTTCGAAGGCCATGTCGACATGGGTCAGCCCGATCTTCCCGGCCGCATGGCGTGAGAGAGCATCCGAACCGCATCGCCGGTGCCCGCGCAGATTGACAAGGGTCTTGAGGCCGAGGCGTCGTGTCAAACGGGCCAGTCGCGCCGGGGTGGGGTGATTGCAACGATAGACCTTGCCGGGAACGACCGTGGCAAGATTGGTCCAGGGCAGTCTGAAAATTGCATGATCGACGAACAGACTGTCGACCCACGCCTTGCGACGTCCTGAGGGTGTTGCAAGCGATCCATCGAACACGAAAACTCTCCCTGAAATCGTCAGCGATGCCTGCCCCAGTCGCCACCATCCGTCAATTGCCGCCCGTCAAGGAGATTGATACAACGAAACTCATGCGCTCAGTCCCGCTTATCCTCTTTCTGACGGTTCTGACGGGTTGTGCGGCAAATGGTTTCGGCCCGCCCAAGCCGGATCTGGCCGTGAACGGGCCACCGGGTCATCCTCCAGGACAGCCGCCGCACCGGGACAGGATGGCACGTGCCTATGCCTCGCTGCCGGTCGCCATCCCGGGCATGGATGGTGCATCAGGACCACCCATGTTGCCGGGGCTGGCAACCGAGACGGTCACGACAAGCGAAGTCAAGCCGCAATACGCCGTGCCTGACGCTGAAGTATCCTATGGCAAGAGGGATAATCGATGAGCGAATTTGTCACGTCCCACTACAGTACGCGCGCCGAAGATTATGTGCGTAGCGCCACCCATGCGACAGGTGGCGATCTCGATCATCTGATCGAGCAGTTGACCGCCGAACGCCCCGCGCGCCTGCTGGATCTCGGCTGCGGGGGTGGGCACGTAAGTTATGCCGCTGCGCCGCATGCTGACCTGGTCGTCTCCTGTGACCCTACCCAGACCATGACAAGTGCCGTCATGGCCGAGGCTGAACGGCGCGGTCATGAGCAGATTCAGGCCGCCTGTGGCTTCGCCGAGGCTCTGCCATTTGCCGATGATGTGTTCGATGCAGTCGCCAGCCGTTACAGCGCCCATCACTGGAATGATCTGGAAACGGGGCTCGTCGAGGCGCGGCGGGTTTTGCGACCGGGCGGGCTCGGTATTTTCATTGACACGGTGGCACCCGAGGACGCGATGGCTGACTCGGTCCTGCAGGCTATCGAGGTGCTGCGTGACCCTTCACATATGCGCAATTATCGCCCGTCCGAATGGCGTCAGAATCTTGAATGGGCAGGATTTGTTGTCGAGGCGCATATCCCACTGCGCCTGAGGCTGGATTTCGCATCCTGGGTCGCCAGAACCCGCACCCCAGCCTTGCATCGGGACGCCATACTGTCATTGCAGCGTGCGGCGAGCCCGCATGTGCAGCATCGTTTTGCGTTCGAGGACGATGGCAGTTTCACCCTCGACACGGCATTTTTCGTCGTTCGATGATGATGTGCTGAGGCCCTGTTCTGCGGAAGGCAATGGGAAGAACGCACATGACATCGTGCGCGCCAGTCAGGTTATCCCGCGTGCGTGTCGAGGTCCGCGCCCGACTCTTGTCAGGGCGCGACACCCGGTACACATGCCGCGATCGCGGTCAGTCAGATAATGAGCGGGCTTCTTCAGGAAGCATGACCGGGATACCGTCGCGCACCGGATAGGCGAGGCGGGCTCCCTTGCTGATGAGCTCCTGCGTCTCACGGTCATAGACCAGAGCTTCCTTGGTCACAGGGCAAACCAGCATCGAAAGCAGGCGCGGGTCGAGATCTTGGGCCATAGAAATGTTCCTCGGAAAAACGGACGATGAGAACAAAACCCGCCGCGCGTGAAGCGCAGGCAGGCCATAGACTGATACTGGGCAGAAACCACGCCGCGCCCGTTCAGGGACGGACGTCACCGCGCATCAGGAAAAGAGAATCGCGGAGAGCTTGCGTCTGGCAGGAAGTGTGGCCGGGTCGGTGTTGCCCCAGGCTTCGAAAAACCGCAGGAGTTCAGCCTTCGCCGCACCGTCATTCCACTCGCGATTTTCCTTGATGATCGCCAGCAGCGTGTCGGCGGCTTCGGTCTTCATCCCTGCTCCGTTGAAAGCACCGGCCAGTCGGAACCTTGCTTCCAGATCCCCTGGCTTGGCCGCGCATTCTGCCCTCAGCCCATCGAGGGCAGCAGCAGCGTGACGGCTCTCCTTGTGCAGAGCCAGCGCGGCACGAGCGCCCGATACCGCCGGGTGTTCAGCCAGTTTCGGGGGGATCTGGCTCAGGGCCTCCTCCGCGGCTTCGTCGTCGTCCAGAGCGATCATGGACCGGATCATGCCACCCCAGCCCTCGGGATTCTCCGGCTCGATTTCGAGCAGGGAGGCAAACAGGCTTGCAGCCTCCTCAGCCTGCCCTTCCTGAAGGGCGGCAGAGGCCGCTGCCAGTAGATCTGCACTGGGCAGGGTCGCCCCGGTTGCCTTCACGACCTGCTCGATGAAACGCTTCACCTCGCTCTCGGGTTGGGCACCCTGCAGGATATCCACGATCTGTCCCTTGTAGAACGCAGCTACAAGGGGAATGGATTGTATCGGGAGCCCGACCTGCGCAAGCTGCGCCGCCAGCGCTGCATTGGCTTCTATATCGACCTTGACCAGCTTGACCCGGCCGCCAGCCGCTGTGACAGCGCGCTCCAGAACCGGGGTGAGCTGCTTGCAGGGGCCGCACCACGGTGCCCAGAAATCGACGAGAACCGGAAGCTGGCGGCTTGCCTCAAGCACCTCCGGCATGAAGCTGCGTTGGTCTGCATCGACGATCATCGCACCGCCCGAGGCTGGCGCAGTGGCGTCATTTCCGGGCTGGGGCCGATTCTGCCCTATAATATAGTCCATGAAATCTCTCTGTTCCGGGGCAGCGCGATCGGGACCGCGTCAAGCCTTGATAGGTTTGGCCTAAAGATTGTTCTGAAGCCCTGCGGAGGCAAGCCCGCTCAGCGCCGCATCGACACCTGCTTATAAGGCAGCGAAGAAAAAACCGGAAAAAACAGCTTTTTTGAAAAAACCCTCTTGCGCCCAGGTGCTGCAGGCAGTATTCACCCGTCCAACGGAACGCGGGCGTAGCTCAGGGGTAGAGCACAACCTTGCCAAGGTTGGGGTCGTGGGTTCGAATCCCATCGCCCGCTCCAGACAAGACACTATAAAGAGTGTTGCAAGTCTGGAGCGTCGCTTCCAAAAATCATCGATAAAATGCGAATACTACGGCGGTAAGTGCCAATACTTACTCACATCTATGTGACGCTTGCTGGCAAAACCTTTGCGCCGCAAAGAGTCTGACTTTCAGGTCAGGATATTCATGCGCGCTTATGGTTGTCTTCCTGAATTAAGCATTTAAACCCTCGCTGGGTAACAAAAAAATAATACGGCGAGATTTTGAGACAGTATCCTGCGGCTTCCCGGAATATCCGATCATCTGTAGCAACAGTGACGGCGCTCGTTGCGACCCTGATAGCGGTTCTTCTTCCAATGTCGGCAGGCGCTGCCGATGCTGTGCCGCTCCCCCGCGATGAGCAATGGTACACCGGATCCCTGATTTCGCCCTCAGGTCCTCAGTTCAAGGCCGGGGTGCTGGGGCTGGAACCCTATCTCACCTATAATCAGGCGGTTGATTATCTGGGCTCCCATGGAGCGAGTGCGCCAATGGAATCAGGTCAGCGAACCATCAGCAACTCGACGATGATCAAATATGGCCTGACCGATCATGTGAGCATCCAGCTCTTCCCGGCAATCAGTTATGGCTGGAAGCGTCATGACGGTAACTCGAGCGGCCTCAAATTCGGCGATCTGCCCGTGGATTTTCTGTGGCGCTTCCTCGATCCCGACCCCAAGCGTTATATCCCTGTTCTCAGTCTCTTCGTTGGCATGCTTATGCCGACGGGTGACTATACAAATCTGGGCCGCAGCCAGGACGGTATAGGAAACGGTGCCTATGTGTTTCGTACCGCCCTCGTCGAGCAATCCACCTATCAGCTGCCCCATGATTATACCTTGCGCTTACGTATGTGGGGGACGTTCCGTCGGGCGGTCTCCTCTGCCCAGCTGGCCAATCTGACGAGTTACGGCACGACAAAAGGGTTCGTCGGGCGGGGCCGCCCCGGGATGAGCGGTCAGACCGGTTTCTCACTCGAATTCGGGTTCAACCAGAGACTGGTTCTGGCGGTCGATATGGTGCGTGACTGGGCCAATGGTGCGCGCGTCTGGGGGTATGACGGAAAGGGGCGTCGTATCGATCGTATCAGCGCCTCCTCAGGAGACTGGATGGTGGCACCGGCGCTCGAATATAGCTGGTCTCCGCGGTTCGGCGTCGTGGCGGGCGCTTCTGCCTTCTTCGCCGGGCATAATACGAGCCTCAACGTGGCCCCGCAGATCGCGGTCAATATGATGTTTTGAAGGCGATACGACCTGACCGGTCGTTTGCGGGCTTGCCTTGGCTGCGGGACAACGCCACCCTTGGCGTTATTCACAGTCTGAGGAAGATGTTTCATGGCGGTTGACGGCAAGTCGCGCACCCTTCACCGCCAACTCGGCCCGTTCGGCCTTCTGATGATGGGCATCGGAAGTGTGGTCGGTGCCGGAATCTACGTGCTGCCGGGCGTCGCTGCGGCGCAATATGCGGGTCCGGCTGTATCCCTTTCTTTTGTACTGGCAGCATTGAGCTGCGGCTTCATCGGGCTCTGTTATGCCGAGCTGGCATCGGCCCTTCCGGACGCCATGGGGGGTGCCTATGGGTATGCCCGCGCCATTCTGGGCGTCGGCCCTGCATGGTGGGTCGCCTGGATGCTCGTTCTTGAATATGCGCTTGCCGGTTCTGCGGTCTCGGTTGGGTTGACAGGCTATCTATCGGGTTTTCTGGCCTCGTGTGGCATCGTGCTGCCCTCTTCCGTGACGGGATCGCTCATCGTCTGGCGCGATGGTGGTTTTCACCTGGCCAGGCAGATCAATCTCGTCGCCCTGTTCCTCGTTCTGACTCTTGGCCTCGTTCTGTCACAAGGCATCAGACAGGCCAGCTGGGCCAATGGATGCTTCGTTCTGCTCAAGCTTCTGGTTCTGGCGGTGTTCGTCGGAGTGGGTATCTTCCATCTTGACCCGACCCTCTGGCACCCGTTCCTGCCGCCCTCCGAGGGAGGGTTCCATTTCGGTCTCGCTGGGCTGCTGCGCGCGGTGGCCGTCGTGTCTTTCGCCTATCTGGGATTCGACTCAATTTCCATTGCAGCTTCGGAGGCCCGCAATCCCGGGCGTGATGTTCCTTTAGGTCTGATTGGTGCTCTTGCGATATCAGCCGTGCTGTATGTTCTGGTCTCTCTCGTCATGACGGGACTGGTGCCGTTTCGGGCACTTGGCGTGGCGAGTCCGGTCTCGCTGGCAGTACGGGCGCTGAACATGCCCGTGCTCGGGCTGATTCTGCAATTCGGATCCGTCATCGGTCTCGGCTCCGTGCTTTTCGTGAGCCTCTACGGGCAGTCCCGGCTCTGCCAGATTCTGGCTTCCGATGGTCTGGTCAGCCCGCGCCTGAGTCTGGTGCACCCAGGGAGCGGTGCGCCGGTTCTGGCCGTTGCTCTCACCACGGGGCTTACGGCTCTCACAGCATCCATGCTGCCGATCACACTCCTCGCCGATCTGGTCAGCATCGGGACCATGATCGGTTTTCTGGTGATTGCCGTGGCCGTCATGCGTTTGCGTGGGGAGGCAGACAGGCCGGCATCGCGTTTCCGCGTTCCGCTGGGTGGTATCGTGCTGGGGCGTCTGTGGCTCGGTATCGTGCCCGTGCTGGCAATACTGGCCTGCGTGATCAATCTCGCAACCGTGCTGACCGATCTTGTATCGCAGAGCCTGAAAGGCGAGTGGATCCCTCTGGCCTTCCTTGCGTTGTACTGTGTCGCAGGGTGGACGCTTGGCAAAAGGCAAGCAGCACAGGGCTGACCGATATCTAAAGGCGAGGGTAATGGTGCCGACACTCGGAATTGAACCGAGGACCTACTGATTACGAATCAGTTGCTCTACCCCTGAGCTATGTCGGCGTCCTTGGCGCGGTGCTATAGCCGAGACCGGCCCCGACTGCAACAGGCCAAACACCTATCTCTAGACGGAATCGTTCGCTACAACATGTTTCATGTCTGATCGCTTCCACAAGCGTCTGTGGCGCAACGCCGTCACGATGACTTCCGCTGCGCCGCCCACACCGACCCTCAAGGTTGTGGAAGGGCTGCGCGAGTGTCCCGATTGCGGCCTGTTTCAGACAGTCCCTCGGCTCAATCGCGGGCAGGTCGCCTATTGCACCCGCTGCGATGCCCAGCTTGCCCGGCGTCGCCATACGCCCCCTATCGCCGCCCCGACCGCATTCTGTCTCGCCTCCGCCGCCCTCTATCTGGCGCTGCTCATCACACAGCTCCTGACCATCAATGTGCATGGTCGCGTGAATACCGTCACGATCCTGACCGGCCCGATCGAGCTGGGCCGTGAGGGGTTCGGCGAGATTGGCGTCATTGTGGGGCTTACGACCCTGGTCATGCCCGGGGTGGTGATTGCACTGATGGGGGCGATCCTGATTGGTGCCAGCCGCCGGCACATGCCCGACTGGGCACCGCGCCTCATGTCCTGGTATGAGCGTCTGCGGGAATGGTCGATGATCGAGGTCTATATCCTCGGTGTGTTCGTGGCTTATACCAAGCTCATCGATCTGGCGATTGTCGACCTGCAGGCGGGTGTCTTCCTCATTGCCGCGCTCATGATCACGATGGCCGCGACGGATTCGACACTCGATGTCGAGCGTATCTGGCATAACCGCGACATCCGCGAGGAGATGGAAGACGGGCAGGGCCGCATTCTGCCGGTCGAGCATCTGACCGCCACGGAAGAATCCATGCCACCCCTGCAGCACATGCTGTCCTGCCACTCATGCGGTCTGGTCATGGCCTTCGATCACGAGGTGCCGCGCGAGGGGGATATGGGCGATTGTCCGCGCTGTCATCAGATCCTGCGCCGCCGGAAGTCCAACAGTCTGACCAATGCTGCGGCGCTGCTTCTGGCCGGGATCATCTGTTATATTCCAGCCAATCTCCTGCCGGTCATGACCTATACCAAGATGGGCCGGCCCGATACGAGCACCATCATCCACGGCGTGATCGAACTCTGGCAGTCCAATCTTATCCCCTTGGCCCTGCTGGTGCTTTTTGCCTCCATCACGGTGCCGGTTCTCAAGATCGTCTCACTCGCCGTCATGGTCTTCGGGACATGGCGCAAGCAGAAGCGCGGACTGCGCCTGCTCACCAAGCTCTATCGTCTGATTGATATCATCGGGCGCTGGTCCATGATCGATGTTTTCATGATCTCAATTCTTGTTGCGATCGTTCATTTTAATTTTCTCGCCAATGTTTTGGCCGATCCGGGTGTGGTTTTCTTCACCATCGTCGTCATCGTGACGATCTTTGCGGTGCATAGCTTCGACCCACGCAGCATGTGGGACGCCGCCGGGGAGAACGGACCTGTACCGGCCCCCGATGAGGCAAGACAAAATTCCGACCAAGGAGGGATCTCCGAGGCCGGTCATCCCTTTCCTCCTCACGATATGGAGCCTGAGCGCGCGTGAGCGACCAAAACGACCAATCCCCGCAGCAGACGCCCGCCCCCAAAAAGGCCGGGGTCAGAAAGACACGCTTTTCGATCGTCTGGCTGATACCGATCATTGCCATCGTGATCGCGGGGTGGCTCGCCTGGCGCAGCTTCGCCAATCGCGGCCCCGATATCACCATCACCTTCGATACGGCATCAGGCCTGACGGCTGGTCAGACCCAGGTCAAGAACAAGGCCGTGACGCTGGGCACAGTGCAGGATATCAGCCTGACGCCCGATATGCGGCGGGTGATCGTGCACGTCCGCATGAATGGCGATACCGAGGATATCCTGACCGATCACACCCGCTTCTGGGTCGTGCGTCCGCGTATCAACGGGGCCAGCATCACCGGTCTGGAAACCCTCCTTTCTGGCGCCTACATCGCGATCGATCCCGGCGAGAAGGGGGGGCGCTACGAGAGTAATTTCACGGGGCTCGAGGCTGCTCCCGGCGTGCGCTCCGACCAGCCGGGTTCGACGTTCATGCTGGTCACACCGACTCTTGGGTCGATCGGCGAAGGCGCCCCTGTTTTCTTCCGCGACATGTCGGTCGGTGAGGTTCTGGGCTACACCATGCCGCCCGGAGGCGAGGGGCCGATCATGGTCCAGGTCTTTGTGAAGTCGCCCTACGATCATTACCTGCGTACCGATTCGCGTTTCTGGAATGTCTCGGGTGTGCAGGTCGGACTGGGCGCTGGAGGCCTCAAGGTCCAGCTAACCTCGTTGCAGGCGCTGCTTTCGGGTGGTGTTGCCTTCGGCCTGCCCACGCGTCGACTGAAAGTGGATGCCCCACAGGCGCCCGCCAATTCCGTGTTCCGGCTCTATGCCAGTCAGGCCGAGGCAGATAACGCGCGCTATCATCAGCGCGTGAAGGCAGCCACCTATATCGACAGCTCGGTCAAGGGGCTGACGTCAGGCGCTTCCGTCAGCATGTTCGGCATCCAGGTGGGCAGCGTGACCGATGTTTCGCTCAAGGTGGATGAGAAAGATGCTTCTGCCCGCGTGCGCGTAGAGATGGAGCTCGAGCCGGAGCGCGTCCTGAACGCCGAGGAAAGCTCACGGGACTCGCAGCACAAGCTGCTCGCGGCTTTCGTAGCCAAAGGCATGCGTGCCTCTGTGGAGAGCGCCAGCTTCCTGACCGGCGAATCCATGATCGGGCTGCAATTCGTCAAGAACGCCAAGCCGGCGAGCCTGACCTATGAGGATGATGTCGCCATCATCCCGAGCCAGCCGGGCGGGATCGACGGGATCATGGCATCCGCAGCGACGACCATGGACAAGGTGGCGGCCATGCCGCTCACCCAGATTGGCGAGCACCTGAACGACCTGCTTGCTCATGCCGATCAGCGTCTGGCCAGCCCTGAGGTCAAGCAGTCGATTGTCGCCCTGCGGGACTCGCTGCGCCATATCTCCGAGCTGACCCAGAATGCCAATGAAGGCATGAAGCCTTTCCTGAAGAAGCTTCCCGCCATGAGCGATGCGCTTGAGGGTACGTTGAAGAATGCGCAGGTCGTTCTGGCCAGCTATGGCGGCGATACGGATTTCCATCGCGACCTGCAGGCCATGATCACGCAGCTCAGTCAGACCGCGCGGTCTATCCGCTTTCTGACCGATTATCTGAATCATCATCCCTCGGCACTGATTACGGGACGCCACTGACGTGAAGAAGCTTACCCCATCCCGCCCGCGCCAGGGCGCCTTCTCAGGCTTACGTCGCCCTGCGGCGATGCTCGGCCTGTCCCTGCTCATGGCCACAGGTCTTACAGCCTGTGGCAGCGATCCCGATCTGTATTCCATTGCACCGGTTCCCGGTCCTGCCCAGGCAGGCGGACCGGTGACTGTGGAAGTGCGTACGCCTGTTGTCACAGCCAGTCTCGATCGCGACGAGATCGTGCGTCAGGACAAGAATTACAAACTCGATATTGCCAAGGGGAACGCCTGGAGCGAGCCTATTGGTGACATGATCGGCCGGGTATTGACCCGTGATCTTGCCCTGCGCCTGCCCGGCAGCACAGTATTTGCCCAGAATGATGCGGTTTCGACCAAGCCTCAGGCTTTTGTCGAGGTGACTATCACGGCATTCAATGCCGATCAGCAAGGCAATGCTACTTTGGTCGGGTCGCTCTCCGTCCATGGCGACAAGCCAGGGATTGGACCGAACCTGACTGTCCCCGTGCAGTATCAGACCCATCTGGACAACAAGCAGGCAGACACACTGGTCGCGGGTCTCAGTACCCTGACAGGACAACTAGCCGATCTCGCCGCACAGAAAATCCGCGCGTTGCCGGTCCTGCCCATCGCGCCATGACGAGAACCGGAGCTTTGCCCAGGCTTGGCAGAGCCCGGGTTTACCGAGGGTTCCGGTTATCTCATTCCGGAGTGCAGACATGAAAAAACCCGCCTCCCAAAGGAGGCGGGTTTTTCTTGTCTATCGCGCGCTGTATCGTGAAGCGATCAGAGCTTCTCGACCTGCGTGTAATCCAGTTCCACGGGGGTGGAACGACCGAAGATCGACACGCTGACCTTGAGGCGCGAACGTTCCTCGTCCACTTCCTCGATAACACCGTTGAACGAGGTAAAGGGGCCATCGGCCACGCGAATCTGCTCGCCGATCTCGAAGGTCAGGGCCGAACGCGGACGTTCGACACCTTCTTCGGCCTGCTTGAGCATGCGCTCGGCTTCAGCTTCAGTGATGGGAGAGGGACGGTTGCGTGTCCCGAGAAAGCCGGTGACCTTGGGCGTATCCTTGACCAGATGCCATGCATCGTCGGTCAGTTCCATCTTCACCAGAACATAGCCGGGGAAGAACTTGCGCTCAGCATTGACCTTGCGACCACGGCGAACTTCGGTGACGTCCTCGGAGGGAACCAGAACTTCCTCGAACTGGTCGCTCAGACCCTTCTGGGCAGCCTGTTCCTTGATGTGGGTCGCGATCTTCTTCTCGAACCCGGAATAGACATGCACGACGTACCAACGCTTAGCCATGGTTGTTCGTCTCAGCCTCCAACGCCAAAGAGTTCGCGTACGCCAAGCCCGATGACCTGGTCGACAACGAAAAAGAAAACGGAAGTAAGGGCGGCCATTGCAAGAACGGCACCCGTGGTGACCAGCGTATTACGACGTGTCGGCCAGGTCACCCTGGTCGCTTCCGTGCGCACATCCTTCAGGTACTGGACCAGATTGAAGCGGGCGGCTGGTTTGGGAGAGGGTTTCGGGGCGTCTTTCGATGCACCTCCCTTGGAGGGCGAAGACTGCTGCGACCCGTGCTTGGGGGTAGTGACCGACACCGTCATCCTCATGTTTATTTGAAAGCCGCGCGTGGCGGAATACCGCGCCCGACTCCGCTCGCTGACATGATCAGCCAGCGGCTGCGGCGTGGTGGCAGGGGCGGAGGGTCTCGAACTCTCAACCTCCGGTTTTGGAGACCGGCGCTCTAGCCAATTGAGCTACACCCCTATCGTCGTCCGCCTGGTCAACCGTTCCGGATGAAGCATCCTGTCCGGTTGGGTCATGACGAGACCACTTGCGGCGTAATGCGGCGCGCGGGCGCTTAAGTCAAGAGATCATTTGCAGTTTTTCGGGCGAAACTGTCTCTTGCTTCCCGCCTGGATCAGCGTTAGGGAGAACCATCAGCTGAAGCGCGGGCGTAGCATAGTGGTAATGCAGTAGCCTTCCAAGCTTCTGAGGAGGGTTCGATTCCCTTCGCCCGCTCCAGCCGAATTTCTCCTCGAAAATCTGTGTTTCGCGCGCTGCGCCGACCGGCCTTGATAGGGTTAACTTCCGGGTCGCTTCCCGCTCCCGCGCTGATTCGCCCGAACGGCACAATATCGGGCCAGGCTTGGCGCACCACGCGCATCGGGCTTTCCCGGTCTTGCGGGTGAACGGCGAGCCTAGCGGGTCTGGCACGGCTCATGGCTGGGCTGGGCTGCGGCGAACTGGGTGATCATGAGCGCGACAGGCGCGTCCCCCACATTCCCTGACAAATGACCGACATGGCCTTCAGCATCGGGCTTGCCGCCAATGTCCTCGCTCAACAGGGCGTCGCCCGGATTGAGCTCAACGCGCGTGCCATCCATGCTCTGGACGAACCAGACGCCCTGAATCGGGATGATCCATTGCACGCTTTCGGGGGCATGCCATCCGCCCTTCCACCCGGCTGGCTGGATACTCGTGACCATGCGGGCCTGACCCTGCTGGGCGTGATTGACCCATTGCGGGTCGGCATGGGCCGCCATGCGCATCAGGGTAAAATTCCTGAGCTTACATTTGGTCAGATGACTGACGCCCTGCGCGTCTGTCCAGTTGTCCCAATAAGGCACGCCTGCGGGCTGTTCCGGCGTAAGGGGGGAGGCGTCCTTTGCGGTGTCCCTGCCGGTTGTGGCTGCGGATGCGATTGACGCTGCCTCGGCGAGCATGCTGGGGCCGGCCAGGCTGCAAAGGATGATTGTAAAAGCTGCGGATACCTTGAGAGACAGCCCACTGGCAGAGAAACGGGCGCATGAGAGAGAGGGCACTGGGCGGACGGGAGGCATGAAAGAGGCGGACTTTCCGAATCTGGTGGTCTGGGAGGGCGCTCTTTTCGCAAGTTCACACGCAAAAGTGCAAATCCGGAACGGTTTGCCCTCCGGGGTGTCCGGAGGAAGGTGAGGTAGTCTTCAAGGCGCGAAGGAGGACAGCGTGACAGAACGGCGTGCGTTTACAGGGTTTGCGCCGCAGAGTGTCAGTTGCGCTTGGCGCGGCCTGCGTGCTAGACGCCCCGCGAGGCCTGATCCGTTATTGCGGAATCGGGACGAACAGTCTCGTTACCTGAGTCATGATCGATCGGTTCCATGAACCATGCCCAGGGCGCTTTGCCCGGCACTATGGTCGCGATGGTCATCAGGATGTTTGTGTAATTGGGGTGGGAACGCCAGACGTGACAGTGGTCGAAACAGCCGAGGCACCGCAGGTCAGCAGGGAGGTGTCGGGGGGCATGGCGCAACGCTACGCCCTTGCGCTCTATGACTATGCTGATGAGAAATCGGTGCTCCCTGAAGTGCTGGATCAGGTGCGCGCCCTGCGCAAGCTGATCGCGGAGAGCGCCCCGCTGCGCGAATTCCTGGCCGACCAGAGTCTCGATTCCCGCCAGGCCGGCCAGGGTCTCGAAGCCGTGCTGAACGCGCAGGGCTTCAGCGAGACGCTCAAGCGTTTCGTGGCCGTGATCGCCCGCAACCGTCGCGTCGCCCGCGTCGATGAAATTCTCGGTGCCGTTCTTGCCCTGGACGCGAAGCGTCGTGGCGAGACGATTGCCGAAGTGCGCAGCGCACAGCCGCTTACGGCAGGCCAGCGCAGCGCCTTGCAGACTCGCCTGGCAGAAGCGGGCTATGCCCGTGTTTCCATGATCGAGCGCGTCGAGCCCGAACTGATCGGTGGTCTTGTCGTGCAGATTGGCGCCAAGCTATTTGATACCTCCATTCGCGGGCGTCTGACCCGCATCCAGAATGCCATGAAGGGAGCCGCGTGATGGATATCCGTCCCGCAGAGATTTCGGACATCCTCAAGCAGCAGATCGCGTCCTTCAATGACGAAGCGCAGGTCTCCGAGACGGGCACCGTCCTGTCCATCGGTGACGGCATTGCGCGCGTCTATGGCCTGTCCAATGCCATGTCCGGCGAAATGGTCGATTTCCAGACCACCGGCGATCGCGGCATGGTGTTGAACCTCGAAGAGGACAGCGTCGGTGTCGTCGTGTTCGGCGATGGCGAAGGTATCCGTGAAGGTGACACCGTCACCCGCACCGGTGCCGTGGTCGAAGTGCCGGTCGGCAAGGGGCTTCTGGGCCGCGTTGTTGACGCGCTCGGTAACCCGATCGACGGCAAGGGCCCGCTGACCGACGTTGTCATGAAGCGCGCCGAAGTGAAGGCTCCGGGCATCATGCCGCGCCAGTCCGTGTGCGAGCCGATGCAGACCGGTATCAAGGCCATCGACGCCCTGGTGCCGATCGGTCGTGGCCAGCGCGAGCTCGTGATCGGCGACCGCCAGACCGGCAAGACGGCCATTCTGATCGACACCATCGTCGCGCAGAAGCCCGTCAACGCCACGGGTGACGAGAAGCAGAAGCTGTATTGCATCTACGTTGCCATCGGTCAGAAGCGCTCGACCGTCGCCAACCTCGTTCGTACGCTGACGGAAGAAGGCTCGATGGAATACTCCATCGTTGTCGCCGCCACCGCGTCCGATCCGGCTCCCATGCAGTACCTCGCACCGTACTCGGCCTGCTCGATGGGCGAGTTCTTCCGCGATAACGGCATGCATGCCCTCATCTGCTATGACGATCTGTCCAAGCAGGCCGTGGCCTATCGCCAGATGTCGCTGCTGCTGCGTCGTCCGCCAGGCCGTGAGGCTTTCCCGGGTGACGTGTTCTATCTGCACTCGCGTCTGCTCGAGCGCGCCGCCAAGATGTCCGACGAATTCGGCGGCGGTTCGCTGACGGCCCTCCCGGTCATCGAGACCCAGGCGGGCGACGTTGCCGCCTATATCCCGACCAACGTGATCTCGATCACCGACGGTCAAATCTTCCTCGAGACCGACCTGTTCTACAAGGGCATCCGCCCGGCCGTGAACGTGGGTGGTTCGGTGTCGCGCGTCGGCTCCGCCGCCCAGATCAAGGCGATGAAGCAGGTTGCCGGCAAGATCAAGCTGGACCTCGCCCAGTATCGCGAAATGGCGGCGTTCTCGCAGTTTGCGTCTGATCTGGACCCCGCAACCCGCAAGCAGCTCGAGCGTGGCGCCCGCCTGACGGAACTGCTGAAGCAGCCCCAGACCTCGCCGCTGCCGGTCGAAGAGCAGGTTGTGGTTCTGTTTGCCGGTACGCGCGGCTTCGTGGACGTGGTCAAGGTCGACCAGGTGGTTCGTTATGAAGCCACGCTGCTGGCCGAGATGCGCGGCCCCGGCAAGGACATTCTCGACGCCATCCGCAATGATCGCCAGATCAAGCCGGAAGTCGAAGCCAAGCTGACCGAGCTGCTCACCGCGTTCAACAAGCGTTTCGCAGCCTAAGGACGAATCATGCCCTCGCTGAAGGAACTGCGCGCCCGGATCGCGGGCGTGAAATCGCAGCGCAAGATCACGAGCGCCATGAAGATGGTTGCAGCCTCCAAGCTGCGCCGTTTTCAGAAGCATGCCGAAGCCTCGCGCCCCTACGCTGCCGCCATGCGTCGCATGCTGTCCGAACTGGCCGCCGCGACGGAAGGTCAGGGCGAGCTGCCCATCCTGATGGAAGGCGGCAAAGGCTCGACGCATCTCGTCGTTCTGCTGACCAGCGATTTCGGTCTGGCGGGCGGGTTCAATGCCAATCTGGTCCGGAGCGTGCGTCAGATCGTTGCGCGTTTGGAAAGCCAGGGCGAGACCGTGCGTATCCTGCCTGTCGGGCGCAAGGGTGGCGAGGCCATGGCCCGCATCTTCCCCGGCAAGCTGGTCGATCGTATCGAAGGCACGTCCGGCCGTGAGGTTCAGTTCCAGAAGGCGGCCGATCTCGGGACGCGCGTGACCGAACTGCTTGCGAGCGGTGAGGTCGATCGTGTCACGGTGGTGTTCAACCGCTTCGTGAACGCGATGACCCAGGTCCCGACGGAAGAGGCGCTTGTGCCCCTGCCCGTGGCCAAGAACGACAATCAGACAGATTATACCGCTCAATATGAATTTGAGCCCAACGAAGCCGAGCTGCTCGCTCAGCTTCTGCCGCGTAACATCCAGGTCCAGTTCTTCGCTGCGCTTCTCGAAAGCGCCGCCGGTGAGCAGGGTGCCCGCATGACTGCCATGGATAACGCGACACGGAATGCAGGCAAGGCGATCGACTCTCTGTCGCAGCGCTATAACCGCACCCGCCAGAGCAACATCACCAAAGAACTTATCGAGATCATCTCCGGCGCTGAAGCCGTCTGAGACTTTTACGCAGGAGCCGAAATACGATGTCCGAAACTCTGTCGTCTGCCAGCAGCAACGTCGTGGGTCGCGTGACGCAGGTCCGCGGTCCCGTGGTCGATATCCAGTTCGAAGGCACGCTGCCGCATATCCTCAATGCGCTGCACGTCCAGATTGGCGACCAGACCCTTGTGCTTGAAGTGGCCCAGGAAATCGGTGAGCGCGAAGTGCGCTGCATCGCCATGGACAGCACCGACGGCCTCGTTCGCGGAAGCGAAGTGAAGGATACCGGTGCCCAGATCACCGTGCCCGTAGGCCCGGCGACGCTCGGCCGTATCCTGAACGTCATTGGCGAGCCCGTCGATGAGCGCGGCCCGGTCGTGTCCGACAAGCATTATCCGATCCACCGCAAGGCTCCCTCCTTCGAGGACCAGGCCGCTGCTTCCGAGATTCTCGTCACCGGGATCAAGGTTGTCGACCTGCTCTGCCCGTATCTCAAGGGCGGCAAGATCGGCCTGTTCGGCGGCGCTGGCGTCGGCAAGACCGTCATCATCCAGGAGCTGATCAACAACATCGCCAAGGCGCATGGCGGCGTGTCCGTCTTCGCCGGTGTCGGTGAGCGTACGCGTGAAGGTAACGACCTGTATTTCGAAATGCAGGATGCCGGCGTGATCAAGATCGGTGAAGACGGCTCAACGGCTGGCTCCAAGGTGGCGCTGGTCTATGGCCAGATGAACGAGCCGCCGGGCGCCCGCGCCCGTGTTGCCCTGTCCGCCCTGTCCCTCGCGGAATATTTCCGCGACGAGGAAGGTCAGGACGTGCTGTTCTTCGTGGACAACATCTTCCGCTTCACGCAGGCCGGTTCGGAAGTCTCGGCCCTGCTGGGTCGTATTCCCTCGGCCGTGGGCTATCAGCCGACGCTCGCCACTGAGATGGGCGCCCTGCAGGAACGCATCACCTCGACCAAGAAGGGCTCGATCACCTCGGTTCAGGCCGTTTACGTGCCTGCCGACGATCTGACCGATCCGGCACCTGCCGCGACCTTCGCCCATCTTGATGCCACGACCGTGCTGAACCGCTCGATTGCAGAAATGGGTATCTACCCGGCTGTCGATCCGCTCGACTCCACCTCGCGTTCGCTCGACCCCAAGATCGTTGGTGAAGAGCACTATCAGGTGGCGCGTGACGTGCAGCGTATTCTCCAGACCTACAAGGGCCTGCAGGACATCATCGCGATCCTGGGCATGGACGAGCTGTCGGAAGAGGACAAGCAGGTCGTGGCGCGCGCGCGCCGCATCCAGCGCTTCCTGTCGCAGCCTTTCCACGTGGCCGAAGTCTTCACGGGCTCGCCGGGCAAGCTGGTCTCGCTTGACGATACGGTTCGCAGCTTCAAGGCGATTGTGGCCGGTGAATATGACCACCTGCCGGAAGGCGCTTTCTACATGGTCGGACCGATCGACGAAGCGATCGCCAAGGCCGAGAAGATGAAGGAGTCGGCGTAAGCTCATGCCGGTTCAGGTCGAAATCATCAGCCCGGAGAAGCTGCTCTTCCGCAAGGAAGTCGAAATGGCAGTGATCCCGGGCGAGGAAGGCGATATCGCGGCCATGCCGGATCATGCGCCGATCATGCTCCTGCTGCGCGGTGGCGTCGTTTCCCTCTATGAGGGTGGCGTCGTGACCGAGCGCTTCTTCGTCTCCGGTGGTTTCGCCGATATCACGGCCGATCGCTGCACCATCCTTGCGGATGAGGCCCTGCCGATCGAGGATATTGTCCTGAGCGAAGCAGAAGCCCGCCTTGAAACGCTGGAGATGCAGCTGACCAATGTCGCCGCTGACGACATCATCGATCAGGATCGCATTTCCCGTAAGATCCAGTCGACGCGCGCTGCGATTGAAGCCGCCGAGGCGTCGCATCCGATCCACTGACCGGATTGCGATACACGAGATAAAAAAAGGCCGTTGTCCTGAAGGGCTCCGGCCTTTTTTTATCGCGGTCCGATCCGTGACGTTCTGTTCTTCGTCCCGGTAACCTCCGCCCTCATCTCCAGAATTCGGGGCTGGCTCCGGCGCTCATCTGTTGCAGATCGCGTGTCGGGCCGGCGCGTAGGCTGGTATAGTCCTGACATTGCGTCAGGACCCAGCGATGGGCCGGAGAATCCGGTGCCGTCCTGATCGTCTCGGCATAGGTGCCGTCTGACGAGACGGCACTATAAGTCACGCCATCACCCTGATCACGGTCGCCAATCGGCGTGTTGCATCGGCCTGACACGAATACGCGCCGCGCCTGATCGAGCGCCGTTTCGCCTGTTTTCGGGTTGCGCCAATCCTCCCGTGACCATTTCTCCCAACGTGCCAGGCCCAGCCCCCAGGCGAGATAGAGCCGTTCCCTCTGCTCTGCTTCGCCCGGTCCACCTAGCGGGCTGGCAGCGCTGTAATGCACGGAAACCAGGCTCGGAAAGCGCCGCCCCGAGCGATACGTATAGTCCTGCCTGATCCAGCTATAGGCCGCCTTGCGTAAACGGGCAGGACAGCCGGGGCCATCCGTTTCCCCTTCATACCGCGTTAGGTTGCCACTGCGCGTCTCGCCATGTCCTGCCGTGGCTGTGTTGTCCTGAGCCGGACCGAGCACCCAGGAATCGAGGAACCGGTCAGAATTATCGGGCATGGCGTCGCAGGCCGCATTAGTGAAATGCGAGACCGCGACGGGGCTCCAGCTGCCCAGCACTGAGATAAAGCGCGCCCCAACACCCTCAACGGACACGCCCCCTTTGATCCCTGTGGTCTTATCAGTCACGTTCACATGGGCGTCCGGGCTCACGACCCGCCATTTTCCATGACGCTCGATCGGGAGATTCACCATATCGATCCGCCCCTCTCCCTCTACGCCGTTGCTCAGGCGATAAAGCGGGTCCTCTCCCGGCTCTACAGGGCGCATGGTGCGGCAGGCGGGATCTCCCGGCAGGGCGGTCGGCACATCGCAACGCTGCTGGATCAGGAAGAGAAAAGCGGCTGGCGGAGGAGAGGCCCGCGCTGATGTCCAGGGAGCGCACAGACCCGACAGGGTCAAGACGATGAAAGCGCGCACAATCGATGTCATGAGGCCTCTCCTGAATCAGGAGAGGCCAGTCTGTCAGGGAAAACGCTTCGGACACCATTAAAAGGAATTTCCAGGACGGGCCCCGCTTCCGGACCAAAAATGCAGGAGCCCTCAGTGAGCCCGCCCCGGAAACGTCAATCAGCCCCTGCCGCGATAGCCTGGCACGTCCTGCGCGGGAACCCATACCCCTTCAGGTGGCAGACCGGTCTGCCAGAAGACGTCGATCGGAATGCCACCGCGCGGGTACCAATAGGCGCCGATGCGCAGCCATTTCGGGTTCAGAACCTCGACCAGCTTCGTAGCGATGCTGACCGAGCAATCTTCATGGAACGCGCCATGGTTGCGAAAGCTGGTCAGATACAGCTTCAGCGACTTGCTTTCGACAATCCAGTCACCCGGAATATAGTCGATGACGATATGGGCGAAATCGGGCTGGCCCGTGACCGGGCAGAGCGAGGTGAACTCGGGTGCGGTGAAGCGTACCACGTAGTCGCGTCCCTTATGGGGGCTCGGCACGCGCTCGAGCGTGGCGGTTTCGGGGCTGTCCGGCTGCACGGTCTGTCGACCCAGCTGGCTGAGTGCTGCGAGATCATTCTCTGATGTGGTCATGAGGGTCTGCCCTGATGTATGGATGGGAGATGCAAGTGTCTCAAGCCGGTTTCCCAGCCCCAGTCATCGTGTCTTCTACAGACGATTTGGCGCAACTCTGCGCCCGACTCAAGCAGGAGCCGTTCGTTACGATCGATACGGAGTTTGTGCGCGAGCATACATACTGGCCGGAACTCTGTGTGGTGCAGCTTGGCGGTGTGTCCGATGTTGCCGTGATCGATACGCTCGCCCCTGGGCTGGACCTTGCTCCGCTGGCCGATCTGCTGGCGACAGAAAGCTGTGTGAAGGTCTTTCACGCGGCCCGTCAGGACCTGGAAATCTTCCTGCATCTGTTCGATGCGTTGCCCTGCTCGATTTTCGATACGCAGGTGGCGGCCATGGTCGGTGGCTATGGCGATCAGGTCGGGTATGACACACTGGTGAGCGCCATTACCGGGGCGAGCATCGACAAGACCCATCGTTTCAGTGATTGGTCCGCGCGCCCGCTCTCCAAGGCGCAGATTGCCTATGCGGCGGCAGACGTCACCCATCTGCGCGATGTCTATCTGACGCTTCATCGCGAACTCGAAAAGCAGAACCGCCTGCATTGGGCCGATGCCGAGCTGGCCGTGCTGAACGACCCGGCAACCTTCCGCCCCGACCCGCGCCGCCAGTGGGAGCGCCTCAAGGCGCGCACCAATAACCGCCGCATGCTGGGCGTCCTGCGCGAGGTCGCCGCTTGGCGCGAAATCGAGGCGCAGGCGCTCAATATCCCGCGTCAGCGTCTTATTCGTGACGAGAGCCTGCTGGAGATCGCCGCCGTGCGCCCTCAGGATGCAGACTCCCTGTCACGCGTGCGGGGCGTGTCGCGCGGCTTTGCCGAGGGGAAGGCAGCACCGGGTCTGCTCGCGGCGGTCAAGCTCGGGCTCGATCTGCCCGAGAAGGATCTGCCGCGCCCTCCGCGCAAGCCGGAGGGCGCCAAGCCTTCATCCGCGCTCGTGGCCCTTCTCAAGGTCGTTCTCGCCGCCAGCTGTGAGGCCAATCGCGTGGCCCCCAAGCTGGTGGCCAATAGCGAGGATCTCGACAGTCTCGCTCTGGGTGAGACAGACAGCCCCGTTCTGCAGGGGTGGCGCAGGGCTGTGTTCGGCGACGATGCCCTTGCTCTCCTGCGTGGAGATATCCAGCTAGCCGTCGCGGGGCGCTCTGTCCGGCTTATTCGCGCGCAAAAGAGCCCTGAAGAGACGGTATCGCCCTGAAACAGGCGAGATGAGGGCGCAGCATTGGGCTTCGGAGGCCCAATCGCCCTCATTCTTTGGTAATTCGCGCGAGTTCAGATTGACTTGGACAAGAGCTCTGTGTTTATCCGCCAGTCTCATCATAGAAAAATCCGATTTACGGATTGAGCAAGTCGTATCGACACCCTAGTTTTACGTCACAGGACTGAATGAGGAGCACGGGCGATGGAATGGACTGACGAAATAATCTCCCGTCTTCAGACGCTGTGGCAGGAAGGACTGTCGACTGCCGAGATTGGCAGACAGCTTTCGATCACCAAGAATGCCGTTGTGGGCAAGGCGCATCGTCTGGGTTTGCCGCCCCGCCCGTCGCCTATTCGTGCTTCGGCCAAACCCCGCAAGGACGCTGCTGCTGAGGCTGCGCCTGTTGTCACGAGCGCACCGGCGGAGAGTGCGCAGCCTGTTGACGCCGTTTCGGTCAAGAGCCCTGAAACCAAGGCATCCATTTCTGAAGATGCGTCCGTGACGGTGGCTCCGCTGTCTTCTGCCGAAATCGTGCGCCCGGCTACCCAGCCCGTGCCGCCAGCCGCCAGCCGTGCGGAACCGGCAGTCAGGACGGCGCCTGCCCAGCCCGCGCCCGCTCAGGCGTCTTCGGTCGTTATGGAAGACGAGGCGCAAGACGCGCCCAAGGCATCCTCAACCCGCAAACCTGCAGAGGCCAAGACCATGGCACCAGATCTGATGCTCCGTCCGCTTCTGCGTCCGCTGACGGCCGATACGTCACCGCGTCGTGGCCCTGCCTGCTGCTGGCCTAACGGCGATCCAGGTACGCCGGGCTTTCATTTCTGCGGTGCCAAGCCCGTACCCGGCAAGCCCTACTGCGCGGAGCATTGTGCGATCGCCTATGTGAAGCTGCGCGATCGCCGGGAAAGCGTGGGCTGAACAGCGCCTCACGCCAATAGTCCCGGAGCCTTCTTCCGAGGGGCTCTATGAAAAAAAGCCCGGTCCAGAAGGACCGGGCTTTTGTTTGTTTGTGACCCGTCGATCAGACGCTCGGTGTGGTTTCTTCGGTCTTTTCTGCGGCAGGCGCAGGCGTCTCAACCGCAGCCGGACGTGCCGGCATATCGCCCGTGATCATCTCGAGATGACCCGTGATCTGGCCGCCATCTTCCACCTGAAGGCGACGGGTGCGCGTCTTGCCAATCAGGCGGCCCGTGGCGCGTACGGTCAGGTTGCCACGTACCGTCAGCGTGCCATCGATCGTCCCGGCCAGATCGGCGTCTTCCACTTCGATCTCACCACGGAACACGCCGCCCTGCGCGACCGAGAGCTCGGTGGCCTGAAGCAGCGTTGCCTCGACCGTGCCCTCGACAACCAGACGTTCGGCATCCTGAATGGAGCCCTGCACGGAGATACCGCGACCGACAACCAGCGTGCGGCGGTCAGAGGCATCGCGGCGGCCACCCGGGGCTGCTGCGGCGGCGGCAGCGGGACGTGCGGGTGCGGAAGGCGCCGCCGGTGTGGCAGGAGCAGGGGGAGTGGGGAAAGGCGAACGACCCATCGCGGCAGAATCCTTGGTTGGTGAGGCTGGTGAGGCGTCTGCCGCTGGGGCCGGACGCTCGGGAAAGAGCGACGAACTGCCTGCGCCCGAGGCAGTCGGTCTTTGGCCGTTTGTGGCCGATGCACCTGAAGATGGAGAGGGAGGCGCTGTATCTTCTGGTTTGCGTCGTTTGAACAAGAGAACCCCGCTGCGCGTTCTGGAAGGTGGCGGTTCGGGTGCCGAAGCTGGCTGGTGCCAGACGGGAAATCATTACAAACATGATTTCCGTCCAGACCCGGATTACACGTTAAAATGCGAAATCGACAAGCCGGTAAAAGGCGGTTCCGCGCGGTTTTTGACCCTGACCCGGTCTTGTGTCATGGCCTTGAAGCGGGAATGCCGAACCTGTCGTTCACGCCTCGTCACGATCAGGGCTGATCTTGGTCATTTCATGGCGCGAACATAGTTTTCCCTGTCTTATTTTGTCTTGCTGGAGACTTCATGACTGCCCCGACCCTTGATCTGCTCTGCATCGGCAACGCTATTGTCGATATCCTGGCCTCTGTCTCGCACGAAACGCTGAATGCTCTCGGGTCGCCGCTCGGCAGCATGACCCTGATCGATGCCGATCAGGCCGCCTCGATCAAAGCGCAGATCACGCCGGAACAGGTCATGGGGGGCGGCTCTGCCGCCAACACCGCCGTGGTGGCCGCCCGTCTTGGCGCGCGGGTAGGCTATCTGGGCAAGGTTGCCTCCGATGAAGTCGGTCTGGGTTATGCGAAGGATCTGGCAGCGCAGAAGCTGTTCTACCCTTCCGCCCCGGTTCAGAACGCCGATCGTCCGACCGCGCGCTGCATCATTCTCGTCACCCCCGACGGCCAACGCACCATGCACACCTATCTCGGCATTTGCACCGAGTTCGGGCCTGAGGATGTCGACCAGTCCGCTGTCGCTGCAGCCGCTGTCACCTATATGGAGGGCTATCTGTTCGACAAGGACCGTGCCCAATCCGCTTTCATCCTCGCGGCGGAAACCGCGCATAAGGCCGGTCGCCGCGTGGCGCTCACCCTGTCCGACACGTTCTGCGTGGCTCGTCACCATGCTGCGTTCCGTGCACTCGTGGCCGGTCACATCGATATCCTCTTCGCCAATGAGGCGGAAATCTGCGCGCTTTACGAGACAGAGGATTTTGACGCCGCAGCGGCGCAGGCCGGACGCGATGCGGCTCTTGTCGTGCTGACCCGTAGCGAAAAGGGCGCGGTCATTCTTTCCGATGGCCAGAAGCTGGTCGTTCCAACTCAGGAAGTGAAGGTGGTCGATACGACTGGCGCGGGCGATGCCTTTGCTGCCGGGTTCCTCGCCGGGCTGGCCAAGGGCCGCAGCCTTGAGGCGTGTGGCCAGCTGGGCAATGAGGCGGCTGGTGCGATCATCACCCGTATGGGGGCACGCCCTGCTGCCGATTTCGCGCTCAGGGCCTGAGGGCTGTTTCGGGGCTTTGCCCCGAACCCTGCCAAAGGGCGGTCGCCCTTTGGAAACCCTCGTCTCTCACATGACGATGCGAGGGGCGTAGCCCGCCCAAAGAGGCGGGGTACGGTTCCGTAACGCGCAAGAAGAAGGCCCGGAAACGCTAAAAAACCCGGTCTTTCCGATCCTTTCATTGCACTCTGACGGGAAATTGTGCAGAAGACGGCCAATCCGTCAGTCCCGGCTTTGTGTCGTTCCCAGGGAGCGATCCGGCAGGGCATGACCCTGCAAGCCCGATCAGGACCGCTTCATGGAAATCCGTAACATCGCCATTATCGCGCACGTCGATCATGGCAAGACCACCCTTGTTGACCAGCTTCTCAAGCAATCCGGTTCGTTCCGCGAAAACCAGCACGTTGCTGAGCGCGCGATGGACAGCAACGACCTCGAGCGTGAGCGCGGCATCACCATTCTTGCCAAGTGCACCTCGGTCGTGTGGAACGAGACGCGCATCAATATCATCGACACGCCGGGCCACGCCGATTTCGGTGGTGAGGTCGAGCGTATCCTGAGCATGGTGGACGGCGCGATCATCCTGGTCGACTCGGCTGAAGGCGCTCTGCCGCAGACCAAGTTCGTGCTGGGCAAGGCGCTGGCTCGTGGCCTGCGTCCGATCGTGGTCGTGAACAAGATCGACCGTGGCGATGCCCGTCCCGACGAAGTTCATGAAGAAATCTTCGACCTGTTCGCCGCGCTGGGCGCCGACGAGCATCAGCTCGACTTCCCGATGCTGTACGCTTCGGGCCGTCAGGGCTGGGCCGATCTGGAAATGAACGGTCCCCGCAAGGATCTGTCCCCGCTGTTCGACCTGGTGCTGCGTCATGTGCCGACGCCGGGCCTCGACAAGGAAGCCCCTTTCGGCATGGTTTCGACCATCCTCGAGAGCGACAACTTCCTGGGCCGCATCCTGACGGGTCGTATCGAGCAGGGCCGCGCCCGCGTGAACATGCCGGTGCGCGTGCTGCGCCCCGATGGCACGATCGTGGAAACGGGTCGTCTGACCAAGCTGCTGTCGTTCCGCGGTCTGGACCGCGTGCCGGTGGATGAAGCTGAAGCCGGTGATATCGTGGCCGTGGCCGGTCTGTCCGACGCCACCATTCCCGACACCATTGCAGACCCGGCTCTCGACGCCCCGCTGCCCTCGACCCCGGTCGATCCGCCGACCCTGACCATGACCTTCCGCATCAATGACGGCCCTCTGGGCGGTCG
Source organism: Asaia krungthepensis NRIC 0535 (assembly GCF_025995175.1). Lineage (GTDB taxonomy): Bacteria > Pseudomonadota > Alphaproteobacteria > Acetobacterales > Acetobacteraceae > Asaia > Asaia krungthepensis. Next base: position 53,673 of record NZ_BAPV01000014.1, on the reverse strand, counting down.
TGAAGGCAAGAAGGTGACGTCGCGCCAGATCCGTGACCGTCTGTTCAAGGAAACCGAAGGCAACGTCGCCATCAAAGTGACCGAGAGCGCCGAAAGCGAGGCCTTCGAGGTTGCCGGTCGTGGCGAACTCCAGCTTGGCGTGCTGATCGAGACCATGCGTCGCGAAGGCTTCGAGCTGACCATCGGTCGTCCGCGCGTTCTCTTCCGTAACAACGAAGAGACCGGCGAGCGTGAAGAGCCGTACGAAGAGGTTCTGGTCGACGTTGACGAGCCCTACTCGGGCGTCGTCGTCGAAAAGATGTCGATGCGTAAGGGCGTGATGCAGGACATGCGTCCGTCGGGTGGTGACAAGGTTCGTCTGACCTTCCTCATCCCGTCACGCGGCCTGATCGGCTATCACGGCGAGTTTCTGACCGACACGCGCGGCACAGGCATCATGAACCGTCTGTTCGCGGGCTATAAGCCCTACGCAGGCACGATCGAAGGCCGTCGCAACGGCTCGCTGATCTCGGCGGAAGACGGTGCGACCACGCAGTACGCCCTGTTCTCGCTGCAGGATCGCGGCACGCTGTTCGTCGAAGCTGGCGAGAAGATCTATACGGGCATGATCCTGGGCGAGCATTCGCGTGAGAACGATCTCGACGTGAACGCCGTGCGTGAAAAGAAGCTGACCAATATCCGCGCCGCAGGAAAGGATGATGCGCTGCTTCTCACCCCGCCGCGCAAGATGAGCCTCGAGCAGGCGATTGCCTATATCGAAGATGACGAGCTGGTCGAGGTTACCCCCTCTGCCGTTCGTATCCGCAAGCGTTATCTCGACCCGAATGAGCGCAAGCGCATGTCGAAGGTCAAGTCTGACGCCTGATCCTGGAAAGGCCACCGCAATGCGGTGGCCTTTTTTGTAATCATGTCGGCATTAAGGCATAAACACGCCTTTACCGTGCGATTACACGTATTTTATCTAATTTTCCTCAAGACGAGCTTAGAAAATACTGATAGCGTCCACGACGTCATAAGTTCAGGCGGTCTGTTAACCAGTCTGGCTGACGCCTGTGATTATGTGAATTCGTATTCTGGAGCTTGTTTCATGCTCGTTTTCAATCGTCGCCTCCTGACCGGTGTTGCAGCTCTTGCCATGACGCTGAGCGCACCTGCTTTCGCCCAGACCGCGCAGGAAGCAGCACCCGCGGCTCCCGCCGCTGCAGCGCCGGCGGCCCCTGCTGCACCGGAAGCTACGGCTCCCGCTCCGGCTTCTGAAGCTGCTCCGACGGCCACGACGGACGACAAGGCCGCCAAGCACAAGGGCAAGCACAAGCATAAGCACAAGCACCACAAGAAGGGTGCAGAGGCTGCCGCCGAGAAGGATGCTTCCGGCAACTGATCGGTCCTGAGACTGAGCAAGGAAAAGGGGCCGGAGACGGCCCCTTTTTTTGTGCCTGACGTCTGGCTGGCGCTATGATGAACGGTATCGAGGAGGGGGCTGATGACGGTCGATGTAGATCAGATATTGGACGGGATATTCCTTCCCGACGAAGACGGTCAACGTGCGTCATTCAGAAGTGGTGCCAGGCGATTCGCCTATTATACCAGCGCGGATACCGCGATAAAAATCATCAAAAATGGCGAGATCTGGCCGCGCAATGCGACAGTCATGAACGATTTTCTTGAAATCGAACACGGCCATCGATGCATCACATGCTGTGGGCGGGAAGCGTAGGGGAGAGGCTTCGTCGCCTTATAGAGAAGATCAATCCGGGTGGTGCGGCTCGATTATGGTCTTTGCTGACGGGCGTAAGCCGGAATCGCTACGCGGGAACCTATATCACCTCTCTGACGGAACATGGGCAGAAGGCCTCTGAGAGCACGCTTGGAAGACTGTCGATGTGGCGTGCCTGTGGAGGCGATACGAACGCGTGCCTCGTTATCGATCCTGTCGTTATCAGAGACGAAAAACGCGACGATGGACTATTTATAGGCCCGGTTCTCTATAAAGATCCAAATGGCTTCATAAGGTACTTCTCTAATATCATAGATCTCATGAACGAACATATCGATATCGTACGGAATATAGATATAGTTGAAAGATTATACAGTTTATTCACGCATTTTTCGGTTATTTCGAAACACCCGGGCTTTCATGAAGAGAAAGAATGGAGAGTTTATACGGGAAAATACCTGTCGCCGAATCGTGAGATTCCTCTGCCGGTCACGCCGGTTTCTGTTGGGGGCGTACCGCAAAAGATCGCACAGATTAAGTTTGAACACCTCAAGGACATGCAGGGACAACCATTGAATGCGGATAAGATCATAGAGAGAGTGATCATAGGCCCGTCGCCTTACGGTATCGTTCTCAAGGAGGCCATTGAAGCTGCTATGGTAACAGCGAGTTTTGGTAATCCCGGTGATCGCGTTATCAATTCAAATATTCCTCTACGCAGGTGATAGAGAAACAGTGCCAACTCTGGGCGGGGTGAAGGGGGCAAGCCCCCTTCCGGGTTCAGGGCAGAGCCTTGAAGCACCTCAGGACGTATAGCGATCCAGCGACAGATCGAGCGCCGGAATATCCGTGCGCTTGCCGCTGATACGATCGGCGAGGATGCGACCCGAGCCGCAGGCCATGGTCCATCCCAGTGTGCCGTGGCCCGTGTTCAGCCACAGATTGCTGTACCGCCCGGACGGTCCGATGACGGGGGTGCCATCCGGCGTGCAGGGGCGCAGCCCGGTCCAGTAACGGGCGCGGCTCAGATCGGCGCCGCCATACATCTCGTTGAAGGAGAGCTCAAGCGTCTCGCGGCGATCCTGGCTCAGCTTCAGGCGCCAGCCGGTCAGCTCCGCCGTGCCGCCAATGCGAATGCGATCGCCCAGGCGCGTCATGGCCACCTTGTAGGTCTCGTCATTGACCGTGGAGGTCGGGACGCGGCTTTCATCGGTGATCGGAGCTGTCAGCGAGTAGCCCTTGACCGGATAGACCGGCAGATCGAGTTCGATCGGCTTGAGCAGGCGGGGCGAGTAGCTGCCGAGCGCCAGCACATAGGCATCCGCCGTCAGGCGACCGGCACTGGTGCGGATACCGTAAATGGCGTCGCTCGCGGCTTCGATGGCCTCGATCTCGGTGCGGAAGCGGAAGCTCACGCCCTTCTCCGCTGCCATGGCGGCCAGGCGCTGCGTGAAGAGATAGGCATCGCCCGATTCGTCGCCCGGCAGGCGCAGACCGCCCTTGAGGATCTGGCGCGCGCCGGCGAGACCCGGTTCGTATTTCAGTACCTCTTCGGTGCCGAGCAGTTCATGGGCCACGCCACTCTCGGAAAGGAGGCGCATGTCTTCATGGGCGTGCTCAACCTGCTTGTCCGTGCGGAAAAGCTGAATCAGGCCCTTCTGCCCGTCATCATAGGTGATGCCCGTGCTGCGGCGCAGTTCTGCCTGGCAATCGCGGCTGTATTCCGCAATGCGCAGCATGCGGCTTTTATTGATGTCATAGGCATGATGCGTGCAGTTGCTCAGAAGCTGCATCATGAAACGCAGCATGGGCGTGTTCACGGCGGCGGCCCGCACCACTAGCGGCGCGTGCTTCTCGAACATCCAGCGCGCCGCCTTGAGGGGCAGTCCCGGCATGGCCCAGGGCGTGGAATAGCCCGGTGAAACCTGACCGGCATTCGCGAAGGAGGTTTCGAGCCCGACACCGGGCTGACGGTCGATGACCTCGACCTCATGCCCCTGCTCGGCAAGATACCAGGCTGTGGTGACGCCGATCACACCGGCGCCCATGACGATGATCTTCATGAGGAACTCTCGATATATTCACGATGGAAGCGCGTGCCGAGTCCGGTCAGCAGCTCATAACCGATCGTATCCAGTGCCGCGGCCAGATCGTCCAGGGGACGATGGGGGCCAATCAGCTCGAAACCGGTGCCAGGGGGCAGAGGCCTGTCTCCCAGCGCGGTCAGATCCAGCGCCATGCAGTCCATCGAGATGCGCCCCACGATGGGAAGCGCGATATCGGGACAATCAGGCAGGACAGCGCTGGCAAGACCGCCTGCGCGTCTGTGGAATCCATCGGCATAGCCGACGGAAAGCGTTGCAATGCGTGTGGGCGCATCCGCTACAAAGCGCGCGCTATAGCCAACAGCAACTTCCGGATCGATCCAGCGATCCTGAACCATGCCTGCCAGAAGCGTTACGACAGGGCGCATCGGGTTGGGGCGCTCCGGGCTCGGATTGCCGCCGTAAAGTGCGTAGCCTGGCCGAACCAGATCGAAATGATAAGCCGATCCAAGAAAAACGCCGCTCGAGGCTGCGAGGCTGGCGGGGAGCGTGGCGGGGAGCTTCCGCCGCAGCGCTTCGAAACGCAGTCGCTGTCCTTCATTGCGGGGCGATGCGGCATCATCGGCGCAGGCAAGATGGCTCATGACATGGGTGACATCCAGCCCGGCCAGCAAATCCTCGGCACAGAGAATATCGAGATCGGCCCCGGAAAGGCCGAAGCGCGACATGCCGCTATCGAGCTGCAACAGGCAGGTGGAGCGGTCAAAACTACCCCGGCAAAGCGCAGACCAGCGCCTTACCTGGTCGAGACTGTTCAGTACGGGCGTCAGGCGCCGGGCCTGCAGCAGCGCCTCGCTGCCCGGAGTCGGGCCGTTGAGGATACACAGCGCAGCATCCTGCGGCAGGACAGGGCGCAGGCTCAGTCCTTCCTCTACCGTCGCGACAAAGAACCTTCGGCATCCTGCGCGATAGAGAGCAGGGGCAACCCGTTCCACGCCCAGACCATAGGCATCGGCCTTGACCGCGGCGCCCACTGCCACATCGGGTCCGACAAGCGATTTCAGCAGGGTATAATTATGCTTGAGCGCGTCGAGGTCGATGCGCAGCCATCCTCCCGCCCGCTCTCTGGCCTCGTTTTCCGCCGTATCTGGCAGGCTTGTCATCAGGGTCTCAAATCTTCCGATCATTTCGAGATCATACTAAACTGACACCCCATCCCGCTCAAGAGGCCGAGGGGACGCCCTTGCTGGTGGAATACTCGAAATGCAGGGCCTGATCGGGATGCACAATCGGGTGAATGGCATGGGCGGCCATGGCTCCCTCGCTGAAACCTTGCAGGATCAGCTTGAGCTTGCCGGGATAGGTGGCGACGTCGCCAATGGCAAAAACGCCGGGCAGGCTGGTCTCCATGCTCGAAGGGGTAACGGGAATGGTGCTGCGTATCGTATCGATGTTCCAGGTCGCTATTGGCCCCAGATCGGTGGAAAGACCGTAGAAGGGGAGGAGCGTATCGGCCTCGATCTGGCGCACCTGACCCTCAAGATCGATCACGTCCACCGCTGCAAGCGCGCCGTTTTCGCCTTGAAGCGCATGAAGCTGGTAGGGCACGACCTTCTCGATGCGGCCATCGGCCACGCGCGCCTCGATCTGGGCCAGCGTCTCCGGCGCACCACGGAAGCGATCGCGCCGGTGCAGCAGATAGATTTTCTCTGCAATGTCGGACAGGGAGAGCGCCCAGTCGAGTGCGGAATCGCCGCCACCTGCCACGACGATGCGCTTGCCCGCAAAATCCGCACGCTTGCGCACGTAATATTGCACGGCCCCGCTTGCCTCATAAGCCTCCAGCCCGTCGAGCGGGGGACGATTCGGCCCAAATGCCCCTGCACCAGCTGCAATGATCACAGCGCGCGCCGTCACCACATTGCCCTTGTCGGTAGCGAGGGTGAAGGCGCCACGATGGCCCTCAAGCTTCTCGACACGCTGGCCCAGCAGACGCGGTACATCGAAGGGCGCGATCTGGGCATCGAGTGCCGCAATCAGGGCGCCGCCCTCGATCGAGGGATGAGCTGGAATGTCGTAGATGGGCTTTTCAGGGTAGAGCGCCGCGCATTGGCCGCCAATTTCGGTCAGGGCGTCGATCAGCACACAGGAGAGTTTGAGCATGCTGCACTCGAACGCGGCGAAAAGCGCGGTCGGCCCTGCACCGATAATGGCTACATCGATGTCGAGAGGGGTCTGGCCCATGTCAGCTGTCATCCGTTTCTGTTCACTCGTGCTGTGCAATGAGGGCGATAGAAACCACATTCCGTCAAGCGATGCACCCCCTTGCGCCTGGACGATGGGTACAAGCGCATTGCGCGGCCTGTCAGGCTTTGATACCAGAGACCCCAGCATCAAGAGCCGGTATCGTTTCGCCGGCGCCAACCTGCTCCCGGGCAAGGTGGTATCTCCGCTCACCCGGAGAGATGTGGCCGCTCCGGCAATCTCGGGACATGCCACACCCAGCCTTGTCTGAAGCCCGTTCCGATCCCGGTAGCGATCAAGGACCCTGCGCCCGTGGCCCAGCAATTTGCCAGTGACAATTATGCCGGTATCTGTCCCGAGGTGTGGGACATCATGCGTCAGGCCAATACGGGGTCGGTTCCCGCCTATGGCGAGGATGAATGGACCAGCCGCGCGGCCGACAGCTTCCGCACGCTTTTCGAGATGCATTGCGAAGTGTTTTTCGCCTTCAACGGCACGGCGGCCAATTCGCTGGCTCTGGCCTCGTTATGCCAGTCCTATAACAGCGTGATCTGCTCATCCTTCGCCCATGTTGAGACGGACGAATGCGGCGCGCCCGAGTTCTTCTCCAACGGGTCGAAGCTGCTGGTGGCACGCACCGATCACGCCAAGCTCTTCCCCGAGGATATCCGGGCGCTGGCGACCTGCCGAAGCGATATCCACTACCCCAAACCCAAGGTCGTGACGATCACCCAGCCCACCGAGACGGGCGAGGTCTATTCCCTGGAGGAAATTCGCGCCATCGCACAGACCTGCCGCGAGCATGGGCTGCGCCTGCATATGGATGGCGCGCGCTTTGCCAATGCCTGCGCCACGCTGGGCTGTACGCCTGCAGAGATGACGTGGAAAGCGGGTGTCGATGTGCTCTGTTTCGGCGGCACCAAGAACGGCATGGGTGTTGGGGAAGCGATCCTGTTTTTCGATTCCGCTCTTGCTGACGGCTTCGATTATCGCTGCAAGCAGGCAGGACAACTCGCCTCGAAAATGCGCTTCATCTCGGCCCCGTGGATCGGACTTCTCGAAAGCGGTGCCTGGTTGCGCAATGGCACTCATGGCAATGACTGCGCCCGCGCCCTGGCCGCTCGTATCGAGGCGCTGCCCGGATTGTCCCTCATGTTCCCTGTTCAGGCCAATGCCGTATTCCTCAAGGCGCCCGAAAGCGTGCTCGAAGGGCTGCGTGAAAAGGGCTGGCGCTTCTACACCTTCATCGGTGGGGGCGCGCGATTCATGTTCGCCTGGGACGCCGATCCTGCACGTGTGGCGCAGCTTGCCGCCGATATCGAGGTGCTCGCTGCGTGAGCCCCGCCACACTCGCCGCCATCCATGCGCTCTCGGCCTCGACCCTGTCGGACCTCGATATGGCGGGCACCGCCGTCTTTGCGATATCGGGCGCCCTGGTGGCGGCCAGGGCGCGACAGAACATTGTGACCTTCGCCTTTTTTGCAGCCATGACAGGGGTGGGCGGCGGTACGCTGCGTGACCTGCTGATCGGTGCGCCGGTCTTCTGGATGCACGCCACGGCGCCGCTGGCCGTCTGTCTGGGAATTGCGCTTCTGGTGTGGTGTACACCGCATCGCTTCTGGCCCGAACGCGCCATCGACTGGTTCGATGGCCTCGGGTTGGCCTCCTATGCGGTTTACGGCGCTGCGAAGGCACTTGCCTATGGGATCCCGTGGCTACCCGCCGCTATCATGGGTGTCGTTACAGCGTGCATGGGTGGCATCATCCGCGACGTCCTGGCCGATCTGCCCTCCATCGTGATCCGCCCCGAACTTTATGTCACCGCCGCGGCTCTCGCCTCAGGGCTCTATGTGGGGCTGCACGAACTCGATATGTCTCCGATGCTGGCCGGGGCCATAGCCGTTGTGATGGGCTTCGGGCTGCGGGGCTACGCGATCCTTCATAAGGTCGATCTTCCAGCCTATCGGGGCTATGGACGGACAAAATGAAGCCTCAGCCGGGGCACCCCTGACGGTCCATGATGCGATAGCCTGTCGGGAAACCCTGCTCCGGGGGATGACCTGAAAGGGGATGGTCACAAGATGCCGCGGATCAGTTCTGCTGCTTTGCTCAGGGCTGCGTGGCTGTTCAGACCATTGCGCGAGGAGAGGTGAGGGACCAGCGCAAAGGGAATGTCACCACGCCTGAGATACAGGGTCTTCCCATGCCCGTTGATTGAAAAATCATGCCGCTCAAGCTCAACGGACTCCCCATACACCACCCGGCAAAAATCATCCTTGTAGGTCGTCACGGCCCGCGGAGAAATGAAGGGCGCCAACATGAAGTCGGACAGGGAACGCGATAATCTGGCGGGCCTGCCGCTGGCCCGAGAGTGTCCGCTTTCCCCTACCCATACCCATGGCGGGATTCTAGACTGTGTCCATGACCGAGATTGACCTGCCCGACCAGATTGCGACCGAAGCCCTCGCCATTCGCATGGCGGCCCTGTCGAAGCCGGGAGATGTGATCGCCCTGCATGGTGAGATGGGCATGGGCAAGAGCGTTTTCGCCCGGGCCTTTTTGCGCGCTCTGGCCCAGGATCAGGCGCTGGAAGTGCCCAGCCCGACTTTCTCTCTCGTGCAGCTCTATGACACACCGAAGGGAGCGGTTGCGCATTTCGATCTGTGGCGTCTGGATGGGCCGGACGGCCTGTTCGAGCTGGGCTGGGATGAGGTGCAGGAGAGCATCATGCTCGTGGAGTGGCCAGAGCGGGCGGGGGATGAACTCCCGGCTCACGCGCTCCACCTCACGCTCACTCAGGGAACGGGAGACGATTCTCGCAAGGCGCGGCTTGAGGGATGGAGTGACCGCCTGTGACCCTCGTGACCATTCCGGCAGATCGCTCCTTTCTCGATGATGTGGCGCGTCGCTGGCTTGCGGGACCGGCGCAGGACGGCGCGGAACATGCGCTTATTCTGGTTCCCAGCCGACGGGCCGCGCGCAATCTGACCGAGGCGTTTCTGCGCTGTCTCAATGGGCGGGCCGCGCTTCTACCCCGTATCGTACCTGTCAGCGACGTGAACGAGGACGACCTCGCTCTGGCCGGTGCCGATGCGCTCTCCTTCCCGCCTGCCGTCGATCCGTTGCGCCGCCTGTCTGTTCTGGCAGCGCTGGTTTTGCAGGCAAAGGGGGTCTTCAGCGCGGATCTGACGCTTGAGCAGGCCTGGCCACTCGCCTCGGCGCTGGCGGAGCTGATGGACGATGCCGAGCGTGTCGGGGTCGATCTGCGCGAGCGGTTGCCCGATGCGGCCGAGCCGCGCTTTGCGGATCATTGGCACAAGACGCTGCAATTCCTCCATATCGTCACAGAGGCCTGGCCTGAATGGCTGCGCGAGACGGGGCTGATGAACCCGGTGGCCCGGCAGGTGGCCGTCCTGCAGGCGCAGGCGGCACGTTGGCGTGATGCCCCGCCACAGGGACCGCTCTGGGCTGTCGGCTTCACCGATGGCATGTTTGCCGTCTGCGCCATTCTGCGGGCTGTGCTGGACGCGCCTCAGGGCTGCGTGATCCTGCCCGGTGTCGATCTCGAGTTGCCGGATTCGCTCTGGGCCCATTTGCCCGAAAGCCACCCTCAATCCGGATTTCGACGACTTCTCAACGACCTGGGCGTTTCCCGTGAAACCATGACTGTCTGGTCAGACGGCGTTGACCCTCAGGATGAGCCCGCCCGTCAGGTCCTGAGTGCGCGTATCGGCCTCACCAGCCTGTTCATGCGCCCCATGGAGGGACTCTCCGCCTGGGGGGAGAGCCGGGATGGTCTCTCGCTCGCTGGAATTACGCGCGTCGAGGCGGATGACCAGCAGCAGGAGGCCGCTGCCCTGGCCATGATCCTGCGCGAAGCGGTCGACAGCCCGGGACGTACGGCATCACTGGTCACGCCAGACCGTGCTCTGGCCAGACGTGTCGCGACCGAATTGCTGCGTTTCGGCATTGTGGCCGATGACAGCGCGGGGGAGGCCCTGGCCCTGACGCCCGCCGCCATTCTGCTGCGTCTGATAGCGGAGGCCGCCTCGGCCGATCTTGCTCCCGTAGCGTTGCTGGCCATGCTGAAGCACCCGCTCGTGGCGCTCGGCACCACACCGGGTAATTGCCGCGCCACGGCGCGCCGGCTGGAGCGGCTCGTTCTGCGTGGGCCAGCCCCGCCGCCGGGCATTGCCGGGTTGCGCCGCGCGCTGCACGAGCAGGACCAGAGCGGCGCCGAAACAGCCGACAGCCCCGATCAGGCAGAACCGCTTGGGCCGTTTCTCGATCGTCTGTCCGAGGCGCTTTCTCCACTGCTCGGCAAGGCTGCCCATCCTTTACCGGATCTTCTGGCGGCGTTGGTACGCGCGGCTGAGGCTCTGGCCACTACACAAGATCAGCCGGGGGAGGAGAGGCTTTGGCTCGGTGCAGAGGGCCATACCCTTTCACGCCATATCGCCAGCCTGATGACGCATGGTGCCGTGCTCCCACCGCAAACCCTGTCAGGCATGCCCGCCTTCCTTCTGGCTTCGATGGCGGGGCAGATGGTGTTCGGGCAGCGCGTGTTGCAGGGGCGCGACGGTGAGGCCCTGCATCCGCGTGTCTCTATCCTTGGCGTCCTCGAAGCGCGCCTGCAATTTGCCGATCTGGTCATTCTGGGCGGGCTGAACGAGGGGATCTGGCCGCCCGCCACCGATCCTGGGCCATGGCTCAGCCGCCCCATGCGCACACGTGCCGGATTGCCCTCGCCTGAGCGTCTGATCGGCACGGCAGCGCATGATTTCACCACGGCTTTCCTGTCGGGTCGTGAGATCGTGCTCTCCAGCGCCTCGCGTCGTGACGGCGCCCCCGCCGTACCGGCGCGATGGCTGGTGCGTCTCGAGGCCCTGCTGGAAGGACGCGGTCAGTCTTTGCCATCCCATCCGGCCCTGATCTGGCAGGCGCGTATGGATCAGCCCCTCGGCCCGGCGCGTCCCGTACCGCCGCCGGAGCCACGCCCCCCTGTAGCCAGTCGGCCCCGGCGCCTGTCGGTCACGGAAATTGATACCTGGCTGCGCGATCCCTACGCGATCTATGCCCGCCATGTGCTCAGGCTGAAGGCCCTCCCGGATCTGGAAGAAGCCGCTGATCGTTCGGATATCGGCGTGGTGGTGCATGAAGGGCTGGAACGCTGGCTGACCGATGGCCAGAAAGGAGGCCGGGCGCTCCACAAGGCCCTGCTGGACGCGCTGGCAAAGCGCGACCTGCGCCCGGCCCTTGCAGCGTGGTGGCGCCCGCGCGTGCTGCGCATTGCCGATTGGGTTTGCGAGCGCGAGGCCATGCGTGCAGCCCCGCGCCTGCTCAAGACCGAGCAGATGGGCATGATGACCCTGACACCCCCCTATGCGCCGTTTCGTCTCAGCGCGCGTGCGGACCGTATCGAGATTGGTCAGGATGGGCGCGCGACGATTATCGACTACAAGACCGGCAGCCTGCCCAGGCTGGGCGATGTCGAGGCCGGATGGAGTTCGCAGCTCGTGCTAGAGGCTGCCATGCTGCGTCTTGGCGGGTTTGCGGATCTGCCTTCCGCCGAGACGGCCTCGCTGCTTTACTGGCGTCTGACCGGCGACCGCAACCGGGGGGAGGAACTCTCCGTACCGGGCAAGGCAGAGGCGCTGGACGACCTGGTCGAGAGCGCGCTCGATCGGTTGCGTCGCCGCGTCGAGGCGTTCGATGATCCGCAAACCGCCTATCGCTCGCACCCGCATCCCGATTATGTGCCGCGTTATAGCGACTACGCCCATCTGGCCCGCGTGTCGGAATGGAGCGCCGCACGTGAGGAGGGCGGAGAATGAGCCTGCGTTCCGTATCCTCGTCCCAGGTCATCGCTTCGGCCAACGATATCCAGCGTCTGGCCTCCGACCCCCTGGCTTCCGTGTTCGTCTCGGCCTCGGCTGGCAGCGGCAAGACCAAGCTGCTGATCGATCGTTTGTTGCGCCTCATGCTGCCGGTTCTGGTGCCTGACCCGCAGACAGGCGCGCCGGTGCTCGTGCCGGGTTCGGATCCCGCGCGGATCCAGTGTCTGACCTTCACCCGTGCGGCAGCGGCTGAAATGGCCAATCGCCTTCAGTCGCGTCTTGGGCGTTGGGTTTCCTTGCCCGATGATGCACTCGACCGGGAGCTTCATGCGCTCAGCGTGCCTGTTTCGGCTGAGACGCGGCAGGCGGCGCGCGCGCTGTTCGTGCGTGTGCTGGACCTGCCGGGTGGCATGAAGATCGGCACGATCCACGCTTTCTGCCAGTCGCTTCTGCGGCGCTTTCCGCTGGAAGCCGCAATCAATCCGCATTTCACCCTCATGGAAGAGACGGATTCAGGCCTCGCTTTGGCCAATGCCATCGAGCACACGCTGTCCCGCGCGATGGGAGACCCGACCATGGAGGCACGTCTCAGCCTTCTGGCAGGACAGGTGGGGCTGGAAGAATATCTCGACCGCATCAGGGGCTTGCAGGGACGTGTGTCCAGATTGCGCCAGAGCTTCGCACGCTGGCAGATCGAGCAGGGTGCGATCGAACGCGCCTATCGTCGGGCTTTTGGCGCAGGGGAGCACAGCCTCGATGGCCTTGAAAGCCAGCGTACTGCGCCACCGGAGGAAGAAGCCCTGCGGCGCTATGCGCAGGAAGCGCTGCCCCTTGGCACTCCTACCATGCAGGCTCTGCTGGGTCGGATGCTCGATGCCCTGTCACGTTCGCCTCAAGACCGCGACGCCGAGGACTGGCAGGCCATTTTCGTGACTGGCACCGGCACGCCGCGCGCGGCCAGGGGCTTCGTGCCCGCCGCCATCAACCGGGATCGTCCTCATATCATGGAGGCCTTCACCCGGGAGGCCGAGCGCCTGATCGCGCTGGGTCGCAGCATTGCGGCAGAGCGTCTGGTGGCGCTGAACTTGGCGCTTTTCGCGCTCGCCTCGCCCACCCTGGCCCATTACGCGCAGGACAAGCTTCAGCGGGGGCTTGTCGATTACGATGACCTGATTGCAAGCACACGCGATCTGCTGCGAGACCCTGGGGCGTCCTGGGTGCTCTACAAGCTCGATGGCGGTCTGGATCATCTGTTGCTGGACGAAGTGCAGGACACGTCTTCCGCCCAGTGGGAGATTGCCACCACGCTCGTCGAGGAATTCTTCGTAGGCGAGAGCGCGCGCGAAATGGACGGGCGGCCCCGCACGGTCTTCGCTGTGGGTGACTTCAAGCAATCCATCTACGCTTTCCAGGGCGCTGATCCCGAAGGCCTGTTCCGGGCGCGCGAGCGTTTCGAGGCCATGGTTCAGGGGGCAGGGCAGGAATGGCGCATCCCCGAGATCGGCGTGTCCTTTCGCTCGGTCGCGCCCGTTCTCGATCTGGTGGATTCGGTTTTCGCCAACCCTCTGGCGGCCGAGGGGCTGCGTGAGCCCGGGCGCGACATTCTGCCTCCTCATCGCTCGGCGCGTCCCGGACAGGGCGGACGCGTTGAACTATGGCCGCTCGTGCCCAAGGACGAGAACGACGGGATCGATGATCCCTGGGCCGCACCGACGGGCAATGCGGGCCAGAGCCGGGCTCCCCAGAAACTGGCCGATCATCTGGCGCAATGGATTGCAGGCCAGATTGGCAAGTCCCCCCAGCCGGGTCAGGCACCGCTGCGCGCGGGGGAGATTCTGGTCCTGGTACCAAGGCGCTCTGCTTTTCTCAGGGCGCTGATCCGTGCGCTCAAGGGGCAGGGGGTCGAGGTCGCCACGCTGGTAGGGGTGGGACTGACCGACTCGCTTGCCGTTCAGGATATGATGGCGCTGTGCCATGCATTGCTTCTGCCACAGGACAGCCTGACCCTGGCCACGGCCCTGACCTCGCCTTTCGGTGGGGTCAGCGATTCCTCGCTCATGGATCTTGCCATGGGGCGCGGCGATGTGCCGCTCTGGACCGTGCTGCGCGAGCGGCATCGTGAGCGGCCGGACTGGCAGAGTGCCTGGAAGCGCCTTTCCGCACTTCAGACCCGCATCGATTTCGCAACGCCTTATCAGATCCTTGCCGATGCGCTCGGCCGCCATGAAGGGCGCGCCCGCGCCCTTGCCCGCCTCGGGCCGGAAGCGGCAGAGCCTCTCGATGACCTGCTCTCGGCGGCATTGCGTTTCGAGGGGCTTCACGCGCCCTCCATGCAGGGCTTTCTGCATTGGCTCGCTTCGAGCAGCCTGACGGTCAAGCGTGAGGCCGAGGCGGAAATCGACGCCGTGCGGATCATGACGGTGCACGGCTCCAAGGGGTTGCAGGCGCGTCTGGTGGTGCTGCCCGATATGACAGGGGAGGTTCAGGGCGAGAGGAAACTGCTCTGGACTCGTCAGAATGGTCTTGATCTGCCTGTCTGGATGCCGGGCCGGGAATTGCCTTCCGATCTGGGCGACCGTCTGAAGGAAGCGGAAAAAGCGGCGGCGCAGGCCGAGCGTAACCGCCTGCTTTACGTCGCGCTTACGCGGGCCAGTGACTGGCTTGTGGTATGCGGCTGGGAACCCCGAAAGAAGCAGAGCGACACCTCATGGTACACGCTCTGCCGGGACGGGTTCGACCGTCTTGGGGCAGCATCGCAGCCTTTCGAGGGCGGGTGGGAGGGGGAAACCCTCGTGATCGAGGCCGAGCCCGAGCATCAGACCGCGATCCCTGCCAGGCATCATGAACCTGCTCCGACAGCGCTGCCCGGATTTCTGGGCAGTGCTCCGGACTGGCATGTAATTCCCGCTCCACAGGAGGCTGTCCTCACACGACCTCTGGCGCCCAGCCGACCGGATGAGGCGCGTTTCGGCGAGGCGCCACCCGCTCTTTCCCCCCTTGTTCTGGCGGCAGGGCATGAGAGCAGGCGCACGCGGGCCATCAACCGGGGCACACTCGTGCACAGGCTCCTGCAATGGCTGCCGGACAGAAACCCTGAGGAATGGGACGTGCTGGCCGAAAACTGGCTTGCCCAGCCGGCCCATGGTCTTTCGGCAGAGGACCGCACGCAGCTTCTGACTCAGATACGCGCCATCCTGACTCACGAGAGCCTCGCCCCGCTTTTTGCGCCCGGCAGCCTCGCTGAGCAGCCGGTGACAGGTATTGCGCAGGGGCAGGTGGTGCTAGGCCAGGTTGACCGTTTGTGCGTGACGCCCAGTCAGGTGATGCTCTGCGACTACAAGACAGGTCAGAAGCCTCCGCGCCCGGGCCAAGTCGTTCCCGCTGCTTATCGTCGCCAGATGAATGCTTATGGCGCTGTGCTCTCGCAGCTCTATCCTGACCATGAAATCGTTCTGGTTCTGGTGTGGACGGAGGGGCCGACACTCAGCTTCATCCCGTTCGACTCGTGATCGGCAGTCATGCTCCTTGGATCTGCCGGGTAATCACCTTAGTGCCTGGGGTGTTACTTTCTGCGGAAACGCTATCATCCCGATCAGCCAACCCGCTATGCATGCCGAGTTACTGACTGCGCCTGCGTGAGACATTGGCTCAAAAGATTGCCTCTCAGGGCAGGTTCTCGTGAGATACTTCGCCTTGTCTGAGCAGATCATAGAGGGACTGTCAGCGGTCACGGTCCCTTTTGCTCCTAATCAAGTCTGACGGGGATGCCGTGGCCCCCCTGAAGGGCGCTGGCTAGGGACGATGCCCCCCTGGACCGCGATTGAAGTTGCCATGGTCATGGCCCCGATTGTACTGACGCGGCCCGTCATAGCGATTGCGATAGCCCGGGCCGCCCCATCCGCGACCGGTATAATGCGGCCCAACTGCGTATCCGCCATTCCAGCCCTGGCGTCCCCACCCTCCGGGATAGCCGTAATAGCCGCCGCCATAATAGTCCTCCCGCCCATAACAGCCTGACAGGCCTAATGTACACAGGGCAAGCACCGCGAGGAGGAGAGGCGTTTTGCTGATCAAGGCTTGCTTCATTGTGCCGGTCCCATCTCGAGTCTGTCTTCCTGGGGTTCGATCAGACCGAAAACAGCCCCAGCCGGATCTGCAATCACCGAGATAAGGGCACCGTCCCGATCGACATGGGTTGGGACGATCATCTGACCACCCAGTGAAACGGCGCGCGTCGCCATGGTCGCGCTGTTACGCACCTGAACGAACTGGACCCAACGCGCCCTGTCCCGGGGCATGACATCGGCCGGCAGGGTGTTCACACTGGCGCGCTCCTGTCCCTGCGAGGAGAGGATATAATGGCTGCCGCTATCGGCTTCCGGCGCGGCTGCGACCTTGTAGTTGTAGAGCATCTGGTAATATCCGGCCGCCGTAGCAGGCGAGGGAGAGAGCAGCGTGGCCCAAGAGAACCGGTTCAGAGCAGGCGTGCCCGGCATGTCCGCCGGGTCACCCGTGCGGGCACTTAATGCGCCATAAATTCCCTGCTGCGGATCTGCGATGATGACGACCTGACCCAGCCCATTCCATTGACGCGGGCCAGACAGCACGCGGCCGCCGTAACGCCTGGTTATCCGGGCGACGGTGGCCGTGTCGGAAGTCGAGATGAATGGCAGCCAGAACGGGACATCCTGTTTCGGGTTATCCAGACGATGCGCCACGATCGTGCCGATAGGCTGCCCTGCAAGCATGATCTCTGTCCGCGGGTGCCGTCCCCCGGTAACAGGGCGAAAACTCCAGCCGAATAACGAGCCATAGAAGGTCTCGGCCCTGCTGAGGTCGGGCGTGACCAGCATCGAAAACACAATCTTGCCCGGGAGCAGACGCTGCGTTGCCGGGGTGGAAACCGGGTCGAATTGGCTGGTCGGGGCCAGCGGCAGGGTAGGACCGGAAGGAACGACGCCGGGTACCGGAACGGTCATGTAGTCGGGGGCCTCGGGCGAGGGAGGAAGAGGCGCAAGGGTCGGCTGGGCCTGTGCTGTCGCGACAAGAGCCAGCAGACTCACGCCTCCCATGATCCTGAGGCATAGGGATCGTGCCTGACATACAGCTTGGGTGGACCGCTTCGACAAGAGTTCTTCTCCGGCTGACCGACGTGACGCCCAGGGACATAACCCCGAGGGACGTAACCCCGGAAAACGACCCCCCTTCAGGGTGGCCCGACCCTGAAACGCGGTGCCTGCACCCGTGTTGCGCGTCGCGTTGCGAATTCGCTGTCACTTGCACGCGATACGCGTCGAGGTTTCCTTACCCGCGTGCCATCGCCTGAACGACCGGGAGCCGCTCTATCCCTCTGTCTCTTTTGTGCCATCTTGATGGCCTGGCCTGATTTCCACGGTTCGTACTCGATGGGGCTGGCAAGGTGACAGAGTGCGCCGCCGGTCGATTACGGTTCTTGCCTCTTGAACGCCGCCGCGGAACTGCTGATATGTGATCCTGAGACGGACCTGAGCGGTCCGCATTGGAAAGGAGTACAGGATGAGCGAGAATACCGTAGCTGTCAGCGATAGCGGTTTCGACAAGGATGTATTGCAGGCCGATGGCCCCGTTCTGGTCGATTTCTGGGCCGAATGGTGCGGCCCCTGCAAGATGATCGCGCCGGCACTCGACGAGATCGGTGGCGAGTACAAGGGCCGTCTGACGGTCGCCAAGATCAATATCGACGAAAATCCCGAAGCCCCCACGCGTTTTGGCGTGCGCAGCATCCCGACCCTCATGGTGTTCAAGAATGGTGAAGTCGTGGCCCAGAAAACGGGCGCACTTCCGAAGAGCGCTCTCAAAGCGTGGGTCGAGTCTTCTCTCTGACCCGATATGGCTGACAGGCCCGCTTACGGGCTTGTCAGCCGGTTCCCTTCTCTATCTCACGATGCGCGCGAGAAGGGCCTATCAGAGGATTCCAGCCCATTAATCAATGATGGGCGACGCTTCTGCCTGACCAGTCGCATAAGGTGACGTTGCTTCGTTGAAGCGCCTCACGGAATTCCATGCTGACCAGAGCATCGAATTCGCCGCGTTGATCATAATCCGGCATGAGGTGCCTGAGCATGGCATTCTGCTCAAGTGCCGGGTGAAAATACATTTCCGACAGACCTTCAGGCAGATGCGGGACAAGCCCGGCAACACGGCCTGGGCGCATCTGCCCGCTCCATGCCAGACCGAAGCAGGAATCGTTGGTTGTCATGCGTGCTCTGGCAATCTGGTGACGAAGCACATTGCACCATCGACGCATGGCCGCCGCGCCAAGCGAGTCGAAATGCGTTTCCGCAGCGCTGAGCGGCTCCACTGGCTCCATCGGTGTGCGCACATGGCGCAGCCCGTAATGCGCCCCGCTTTCGATCAGCAGGCGCCCGATTGTCGGGTGGAGATGCATGTGTTTGTGGGCATTGGCGTGATCGAGAGGCAGACCCGAGGCCAGGAAGGCCCGAAACTGCGCTTCGATCTCGCGCGCCAGCGCTCGTCGTGCTGAAGGGCGGAAAAAATAGGATATGCCCAGACCGAGCTGGCTGGTGCCGAACCTGTCATCGGGCGTGGCGATAGAGGGTATCGTTGCGCCAGGGAGGGCAGTATCGCCCTCGATCACGACCAGATGCAGCCCGACCCGCAGATTGGGCAGGCGCTTGGCGCGGCGCACCGCATCCAGACTCGCCGGGCCGGTAACCATGAGGCTGGCCGTCGAGAGCAACCCGTCACGATGGGCGATCTCGATGGCCTCGTTAACCTCTTCACTCAGGCCGAAATCATCGGCCGAGACAATCAGACGGCGCATGGGAAGTAAACGACGCCTGAGCGATCAGGCGGCGTTGCGGCCCTTGAGGAACTGGAAGAATTCCACGCCTTCACGGAGGCGACGCTTCATCATCTGCGGGCTGCGGACCATCTCGTTGACGATCGAGGCGATCTTCGGCGCACGGAAGTAGAACTTGCGATAGAATTCCTCAACCGAGTTGAAGATTTCGGTGTGCGACAGATGCGGGTAGTGCAGCGGTGCAATCTGCACGCCGTTCTCGTCGATCAGCTCGGCTTCCGCTTCATTGAACCAGCCATTCTCGGTGGCCTGCTTGTGCAGTGCGGTGCCGGGATAGGGGGCTGCCAGAGAAACCTGCAGCGTGTGCGGGTTGATCTCGCGGGCGAACTGGATGGTCTCCTGAATGGTCTCCTTCGTCTCGCCGGGCAGGCCGACGATGAAGGTACCATGGATCTTGATGCCCAGCTTGTGGCAGTTCTTTGTGAACTCACGCGCCACTTCGACGCGCATGCCCTTCTTGATGTTGTGAAGGATCTGCTGGTTACCGCTCTCATACCCGACCAGAAGCAGGCGCAGCCCGTTTTCCTTCATGATCTTGAGCGTTTCGTAGGGTACGTTCGCCTTGGCGTTGCACGACCAGGTGACACCCAGCTTGCCCATTTCACGCGCAATGGCCTCTGCACGGGGCAGATCATCGGTGAAGGTGTCATCATCGAACATGAACTCCTTCACCTGCGGGAAATACTGCTTGGCAAGACGGATTTCGGCAGCCACGTGCTCAGGGCTGCGCGTGCGGTAGCGATGGCCACCCACGGTCTGCGGCCACAGGCAGAAGGTGCAGCGCGACTTGCAGCCGCGACCGGTATAGATCGAGATGTACGGGTGCATCAGATACCCGATGAAGTAGTCCTCGATCTTCAGGTCGCGCTTGTAGACTTCCGTCACGAAGGGGAGGGAGTCCATGTCCTCGATCATGGCGCGGTCACGATTGGCGATGATCTCGCCATCCTTGTTGCGCCAGGTGATGCCGTCCACATCCTTCAGGTCGCGGCCTTCGGCAATTTCCTTGATCGTGAAGTCGAATTCATTGCGCGCCACGAAATCGATCGGGCCGCCCTTGGCCATCGATTCATCGGGCTGCACCGCGACCTTGGCGCCCACCATGCCGATCATCAGCTTCGGATTGGCGTCTTTCAGCATCTGCGCCACGCGCACATCCGAGGCGAAGGACGGGGTTGAGGTGTGCATGACCACAAGGTCACGGTTCATCACATCCTTCAGGATCGGCTCCATGCCCATTCCTGCCGGGGGTGCATCGATCAGGCGCGAACCCTCGACCATGGCGGCAGGCTGGGCCAGCCAGGTCGGGAACCAGAAGGAACGGATCTCGCGCTTGGCCTGGTAGCGCGACCCGGCACCGCCATCGAAACCATCGAAGGAAGGGGGCTGAAGGAAGAGCGTGCGCATCATGACTATGAAGGTCCTCGCAAAAACCACCGGATCGCAGGATCCGCAAAGGTGAAAGGGTCAGCTATTTCTGACGAATGCCCCAGCATATGAGGCTGAAACGGTAAAAAGTCTAATCCCCGGGTTCGACCGGTTGTATTGGCGGTGTAATCGGCGCTGCGCGCCTGATGTGAAGGGTCTGGCCACGCCAGGCCACACGCTTGCCGCGTGCGCTGCCCACCATGATGGCGGCTGACAGCCATTCGCGCAGCGGAAACAGGGCATAAAGGGCGGGGGTGAGGCGCCCCACACTTCGATCGATCGTCATGGCGGCAAGGCTGCGTATTACCCAGACGCCAAGGAAAAACCACAAAGCACCGCGTGCAGGCCAGAAACAGGCCATCACCACGCTTGACCAGAAAAGGGGAAGCTGAATGGCCGAGAGACCGTAACCGACGGGCTCTACATTCTTGACTGTTCGCCCCCAGCGCAATTCATGCTCGATCATGTGCCCTGCCGAGGGCTCGGCGACGGTAGTCCAGGTCATGCATGGGGCGAGCGCGATTTCCTGCCCATGGGCCCGTACAAGCTGGCCCAGAATCGCGTCGTCAGCCACATGATCGACAAGTGCCGACAGACCGCCGACCTGTTCGAGCATGGCGCGCGTCAGGGCCATTGTTGCGCCGAGACAGTCCTGACGGCCGAGCAGACGCGACATCATCACCCCCGGCATGAAGTTGTGATTGATTTGCGAGGCTGCAAATTCTCGCACAAGGGACTTGCTGGCAGGAAGCCCGGCATAAAGCGTTGACACCAGACCCACCCGTGGACGTGCAAGCGTTGCCGCCACATCGCGCAGATAACCGCGTTGAACATGGATATCCGAGTCGGAAATCACGAGGATATCGTGTTTCGCCTTCGGGTACATGTTGATGAGATTGGCGACCTTGCGGTTCGTTCCGTGGGCTGTGCCATCGATGACGAGGTCGATATCGCGGTCGGGGTAGTCCTGGATCAGTTGCGCGACGATGGCGATCGCGGGGTCGCTCTCACGCTGAACGCCGAAGACGATCTGGAAGTGCGGGTAGTCCTGCTCGCAGAAGCTGCGCAGTGCTTCTTCGAGCATAGGCTCGTCACCGTGCAGTGGTTTGAGCACCGTAACCGGGGGCAAAGGCCGGGCGGCCTTGTCTGTCGATGTTTGCGCGGCGTTTCGTTTCGCCGAGTGCTGCTCACCACGGCGAAATGCAGCAATCAGCCCCGCGCCGATAGCCGATTGGGCGCATCCGCACAGGGCGAGCGCTGCAGAGGCATAGCCGAGCCAGTTCGCGACGAGAGTCACGCGCCCCTACTTCCCTTTTTAGGGTGTCTTTTTTCAGGGGCCCGGCAGTGCATCTTAATTATTCATGAACTTTGCGGTTTTACGGTTGAGCAGGGTCACGAGAGCATCCGCGCCACCGCGAGCGAGCGTCGAGCTGAAATCGGCGCGCTGCGCAGCAACCTGGCTGATATGACCGTTAAGCAGAATGTCGACGATGCGATATCCGCCGCCCGATGGCATCATCACATAATTGATAGCGGTCGCTGAATCCGACCCATCACCTATCGTCGTGCTCACGATGGTGCTGCCGCCGGAAGGCGCAGGGCGCGTGGCGGGATTGACCGTGAATTGTGCCGTTCCACCCTGCTTGAAGCTCGAGACATAGCGAGCAATGGTGAACTGACGAAATGCGGCAAGCAGTCTGGTCTGCTCATCGGTCGAAAGCGTCGTGTAACGCATGCCGATGGAGTTATGGAGTACGGTCGACAGATCGAATATCCGGTCGATCACCGGAGCCATGATCTGGGCGCGGGCTTCAGACGTACCGCTGGACGGAGACTGGATCTGCTTCAGGGCCGTATACAGGTCATTGATGGGAGTGACCGCTGCCGATTGGGAGGCCGACTGGGCCAGGGCAGGGGCAGACATGGACACAAGAGAAAGCGCGGCTGGCGCCGAGACCAGGGCCATGAGCCCGAGCGTAGCGCGGGTCAAGCGTCTTGCGGGGGTGGCATCGGGCGTTTTGCTGGGAAATCGTGTCATGCTGCGTCCTCAAATCTGTCCCGGTAAACGATCCCGATAGGTGTCCGGATCCGTAGTCGGAAGCTGGGGTGACTTGTGTTTCAAACAAGACATCCGCTCATCAATCACTGTCGCATATGTCCGACATAACGTCGAAAAGTGCAATCTTCCCACCGTCTTGCAGTAACGAGGGGAGCGAATGCGCGAATCACCATGCGTGGTGCAACTGATTTCGGCTTAAAATTTGGTTAGTTATTGCCTTTACATGTCGCCAAAATGACACAGGTGGCGCAATGAAATGTCATCGATGTTGAGGTTGGCCGCAGGCAGGGTGTATAGGCAGCGTTTTACCATCCCGTACGTATCCTTTTCAGTCTTGCGCGCCGGTTCCGATTTCGGTGATGTCTTGCGAAATCATACGACCTGCGGGTCTCACGTTTGACGTCGACGCGCTAATTCCTCCGGGTCTTTTCTGGCCCCGTGTGTGCACGCCGACTGGTGTAGGAGCATAGAGATACATGGCCGTTCCATTGATGCAGGCCGTCCGTGTCGGACGCTATGTGGTCAAGCAGCATCTTCTGGGTCGCAAGCGCTATCCGCTCGTTCTGATGCTCGAACCCCTGTTCCGCTGCAATCTCGCCTGCGCGGGTTGCGGCAAGATCGATTACCCGGCCCAGATCCTGAACCAGCGCCTCAGCCTGCAGGAATGCCTGGATGCCGATGCTGAAGCAGACGCCCCCGTCATCGCCATCGCTGGCGGCGAGCCTCTCCTGCACAAGGAGATGCCCGAGATCGTCAAGGGTCTGACGGCGCGCAAGAAGTATGTCTATCTCTGCACGAACGGTCTTCTGCTCGAGAAGAAGCTCGATGATTACGAGCCCAATCCGTTCTTCTCCTGGGATATCCATCTCGACGGCGACAAGGCGATGCATGATTCGTCCGTCTGCCAGGAAGGTGTGTATGAGCGCGCAGTGTCGGCCATTCGCGCTGCCAAGGAGCGCGGTTTCCGCGTGTCCATCAACTGCACGCTGTTCGACGGCGCGCAGCCCGAGCGCGTGGCCCGCTTCTTCGATGAAGTCATGGCGCTTGGCGTCGATGGCGTCATGACGGCACCGGGCTATGCTTACGAGCGTGCGCCCGATCAGGAGCACTTCCTGAACCGCCAGAAGACCAAGCAGCTCTTCCGTGACATCTTCCGTCTGGGCAAGGGCAAGAAGTGGCGCTTCACCCAGTCACCGCTCTTCCTGAACTTCCTCGCTGGCAATGAAAACTATCATTGCACGCCTTGGGGCAAGCCCCTGCGTACCGTGTTCGGCTGGCAGCGCCCCTGCTATCTGCTGGGTGAAGGCTACGCCAAGACCTTCAAGGAACTGATGGACGATACGGCCTGGGAGCAGTACGGCACCGGCGCCTATGAAAAATGCGCCGATTGCATGGTCCATTCGGGCTATGAGTCGACAGCCGTCATGGATGCGGTCAAGCGTCCCTGGCATATCGCCAAAGTGGCCCTGTTCGGACCGGAAACCGAAAAGCCCATGGTCCCCGAGATCTCGCTCGAGAACCAGCGCCCCGCCGAATACAAATACGAGGCGCAGGTGGCTGAGCAGGTTACGCTGCTCGAATCCCGCAAGCCTGCCCGCGGCCCGCGCGTGCGCGTGCACAAGACCGAGGACAAGCCGGTCGAGATTGCCGACGCAGCCGACTGAGGGGCCTTCGGGTTCAATCAGCCGGGCAGAAGGGGGAACAGCCCTCCTGCACACTGGTCAAGACAGGCATGACAGCCTTATCCTGAAGAGGCGGACATACAGCGTGTATGTCCGCCTTTTCTTTTTCTCCGAACGAAGGGCGCCATGCTCACCCCCATTCTGGTCATCTGTCTTCTCATTGCCTTGAACAGCATTTTCGCCATGGGCGAAATGGCGCTGATCTCGGCCAAGCGGCCGCGTCTTGCGGCGCTGGTCAAGCGTGGGGTGCGTGGTGCAGAACGGGCGCTGCGTCTTGCCGATGAGCCCCATTCCTTTCTGCCGACCGTGCAGATCGGCATGACACTGGTCTCCATTCTCGAAGGCGCCTTTGGCGGCAGCCAGATCGAGGAAGATCTGGCCCTGCTGATCCGGCGCAGCGACATGTTGCGTCCTTTCGCCAATGAATTGTCCATCGGCATCGTGGTGATGGCCATCACCTTCGCCATGCTGGTCTTCGGTGAACTCGTCCCCAAGCAGATCGCCTTGCAACAGCCCGAGAAAATGGCGGCTCGCCTCTCCTTCATTCTCTCGGCGCTGCTGACTATCTCACGCCCTGTGGTGGCGCTGCTGAGCGGGACTTCCAACCTTGTGCTGCGTCTTTTCGGCGTGGGAGGGCTGACGCGCGCTGCGATCACGGAAGAGGAACTGCGCGCCATTCTGGCCGAGGGTGCTCAGGCCGGTGTGCTCGAAACCGAAGAGCGCATCATGATCGAACGCCTGCTCCGCCTGGCCGACCGCCCTGTACGCGCGATCATGACACCGCGTAACGAACTCTTCTGGGTCGATCGTCATGCCAGCCGCGATGCGTTGATCGTGAAGCTGCGCCAGTCCACCTATACGCGCATCCTCGTCTGTGAAGGCGATGTGGACCATCCCGTGGGCGTGGTTCTGGCCAAGGATCTGATGGACCGCCTGCTTCAGGGGCTGCCAATTTCCATCGAAGCGGCCCTGCGTCAGCCGATTGTCGTGCCGGACAGCCTGACGGCGCAGGACATGATCGAACGCATGCGTGGCGAGCGCCTCGGCATTGCTTTCGTTCTCGACGAATATGGCTCCTTCGAGGGGATCGTCACGCCTTCGGATATCTTCGAGGCGATCGTGGGTGACGAGACCGCCGAGAAGAACAAGACCGAGCGTGAAAATCCTCAGCCGCGGGACGAATATGTGCTCGATGGTTTCATGCCCGCCGATGAAGTGCGCTCGGTGCTCGACCTGCCCGATCTGCCTGCCGCGGGGAGCTATCATACGCTGGCGGGTGCCATCCTCGCCCTGCTGCGCCGCGTTCCCGCCAAGGGAGACAAGGTGGTCTTCGCGGGCTGGCTCTTCGAGGTGGTCGAGATGGAGCAACGTCGCGTGACCAAGGTAAGGGCCAGCCGTCAGGTACTGGCTGAGAACTGAGCCCGTCTTCAGCGGTGCCTACGCTGGTGTGAAGAGGAAATGCGATGACGGAATTGCCGGTGCTTTCCCCACCGGTTGCGGCGGCACCTGACGGGGCGGGCGAGGTCGGGAGCATAGCCCCCTACAGCCTGTACGCTTATTTCCGATTGCGGCTGCGTTATCTGCTGCATGCGGGCAAGACGCTCCTCATGCAGCGCTGGCTCGCATTGCTTGCCATTATCTTGCTCTCACCGTCCCTCCCGATCGTCGCCCTGCTGCTACGCGCAGCGCATTTCATGGTCTTCATGCTGGCGCCGCCCATGACGCGCTTTGATGCCTTTTCCGGAGCCATTGGGCCGCATGTCGGCGCAATCATTTTCGCCCAGACAGGCTATCTGCTCTGGGCGGAGGGGCTGCGGGCGGTTTTGCGCGGTGGGGCTTTCAGGGGTTATCTCGACAGCCTGCCCATTTCCCTGAACATACGTCTTTTTATCACTGCCGGGCTCCTATGCCTGCTCGACCTCCCCTTACTGCTTCCCCTGCCGGTCGGGCTCGCTCTGGTCGGGACCGGGGTCTCGCTGGCGGCATTGCTCTATATAATGAGAGCGCTGGTTTTTGCGGGACTGACAATATTCCTGCAGGCAGCCCGTATCGAGGCCGCTCCCCTCCTGTTCCCGTTCATTCTGCTTGCCGATCTGACGCTGGCCGTGGATTGCGGAATGGGGAGTTCCGGCGCCGCTCTGCCGGTCCTTGCCCTGCCTGTCCTGTGCGGAGTGGCGGCCTTACTTCTGGGTACGCGCCATGAGGGATGGTCCGGCATTCGTCGTCATTCTCGTCGATCGGCATCGCCCAGGGCTTGGAAGCTGACACGCATGGCGCCCGTTCTGCGTCTTCAGATCAGGTGCTGTGTCGAAAGGGGCAATGCCACGCCCATAATCATGCTCCTCGTCGGGGTTTTGCCTTTTGCCTTGTGGGCGCTCCTGCGCGGGTTCGACTATGATTCCCGCTCTGTACCGGTGCAGATCGTGGTCATGGGGCTCATCGCGCAATCAAGCCTTGTTCCCCTGGCTTCTCTTGCCGAGGCGCATGAGCGTGCAGCCGGCTTTTGCCGCGCTTTGCCTCTCTCCCGGTTTTCCTGGGTTAGGCGCGATATTGGTCTTGTTCTGGCGCTGTTCACGATTCCAGCCCTGCTTTGCCTGCTGCCGCTCACCGTGCATCGCCTGATGACGCCAGGTGTCGCTTTCGGTGTGCTGGCTTCGTATCTACTGTTGCTGTTGGCCCTCCGGCTTACCGTGCAGATCGATCCGCGATGGCGGCCCATGCCCGCGATCGCGATTTCCGCATTCTGGATAACGGTCATTCTCTGGGAGGTTCCTGCATGAGCGACAGGCTGATCTGCACCGATCTCGAGATGGCCTATAAGGGACGAGCTGTTTTCTCTTCGGTCAGTCTCGCTCTCTCTGTAGGTCTGCACGGGCTACGGGGGAGCAATGGCACAGGTAAATCGACCCTGCTGCGTGGCCTGTCCGGAGTGGCGAAACCGCAAAAAGGTCGGGTTCTGATTGCAGGGCATGACCTCGCCCGGCAGCCCGTCGCAGCGAAATCCTGTCTTGCCTATGTCCCGGATGAAGGCGCGCTCTACCCGTTCATGACCGGACGCGACCTCTTCGCGCTCTGTGCCTGGGCACGCAAGGCGGAGAGCGTGTCGCCTGGGCTGATCGAGGGTTTCGGTCTCAGGCCCCATCTCGACAAGCGTTATGATGCGCTCTCGCTCGGAACGCGGCGCAAGATGCTGATCGCATCCGCTTTTATCGGCAGGCCCCAGGTGTTGTTGATGGATGAGCCGGGCAATGGTCTCGACGCCGATTCCCGGCAATTCCTCATGGCACTGCTGTCAGACGCAGCGCGGTCGGCCTGTATTCTGGTGTCGACCCATGATGGCGTCTTTCTTGAAGCGCTCGGGGCACGGATCATCAGAATGGAGACACTCGGAAAGGAATAAGGGCGACACCCTTTGCAGGGGCCGCCCTTATCGAAAATCGTTTCGGCCCGTCACGGGGGCAGCGGCCCTTCAGTGATAGGTCACCGGTCTGGCGCTTGCGATCTCCTGCTCATCGGCGAAGCGCGGCCACTGGGCATGGGCCAGAGCATGGAGCGAGGGAGCAGGAAGCCCGAGCTTGTCCGCATAGATCCAGAGATAGGCAAAGGCGTGATGCACGTAGTCGCGTGTTTCGCCATTGGGCAGCAATTCCATGAACAGAAGCGGATCGTGGACCAGTTCTGCTTCATGAGGCGTGCCGCTCTCCCAGCGCGCGATCGCGCCGGGCCCTGCATTATAGGAGGCCAGGGTGTGGATCAGATCGCCTCCCTTGGGAGCCGCTTCCGAACGCTCCGACAATCCGGCCAGATACTGCACATAGAGCTGGCCGATCTCGAGATTGACTGCCGGATTATGCAGGCGTCCCACCATGTCGGCGGGGACGTTGATGATCGCAACACCATGGGAATCGAGAGCGGGTTTGGGGCCGCTCACGAAGCTGGCGGTAAGCGGGCGGATCTGCATCAGCCCATGGGCGCCGGCGCTTGACGAGGCCTTGGCGTCGAAGTTCGACTCAAGACGGGTCAGGGCGTAGACCAGAGCTGGATCCATCCTGAAACCGTGACGCGGTGCGAGCTGCGGCATGGGGAACCCGGCCAGATGCGCCGGGCGACCGTCTCGCGCGCCCAGAATGGTCGCGATCTGCTCCGACAAATCATGTAGCCCCGCCGCGGCTGCAACAAGCTGAACCGAATGGCAAAGCGCTGTGTCAGAGGCAATATCGGGCCACATGCGGCGCAAAAGCGCCTCAGCCCGAGCTGTTTCGCCTATCTGAAGAAGGGCAAAAAGACGGCGCCCCTGAGGCGTTGCGGCGACGGCCTCGACATCGATTTCACCCATGACGGGGATCGGGTTCTGCAAGGCCGTCTCGTCGTTCGTCGGCAGGGTATCGGCGGTTTCCTGCGCGGCTGGCGTCTGCCCGGCATGATGCAGCCCGAGCATCTGACGGGCCAGAATACCATAGAATGTGCCGGGCTCGGCGGCGGCACGCTGAAGCCAGGATGTGGTGAGTGTGGCAGGCCCGGCCAGGTGGCGATGCACACGCGCCGCCCAGTAGGCGCTGGCGGCACGGACGTCATTGGTTGTGGTCTGGGCACGAGATGCCTGCTCGAAGAACTGCGCAGCGTCATGATAGGCCCCTGCGCGCCAGGCGGCGAGCCCGGCCACATAGCCGGCATAGCCGAGCTGCTGGGCGCTTTTGGCGAAGCCCGCCCGCGCTGTGTCGAGGGCAAAACCCGTTTCACCGGCGCTCAACATGCCCAGTGCGACTTCAGCCTTGAGTTGCGCGGCGTAGAGCGGGGTCATGCCCGGTGTGGCATCGATGAGCCTGACCGCACTTTGCCCACCCTTGAGCCCCCAGGAAAGACGCTCGGTCACGGTGCGGTCGAGCAGGGGATTGCGGTTGAGCAGGTGAGCGATAGGGTCGATCGCGCCTGAAGTCGCCGTAGCGGGGGTATCCGAAGGGGCCAGGGATGTGGGGAAGTTCTGGGTGACAACGCTGCCCTTGGGGCTGAGCGAGACGAGCAGAGACTGGATGGCGCTTGCATCGGCAAGGCTCGAAAAGGTCTTGAGCCACAGACGAAGCTGGACTGGCTGGGGGTGATAGGCCGGGTTGAGATAACGCTCGGCCAGGAGGTCACCCATCAGGACGCTGTCATGGGCGGCGCGTGAGCGGGCAATGGCGGTTTCGAAATCACCAGAGCGCTGGGCGCGGAAAGCCTCTTTCAGCAGCGCAGCGTCTGAGGCGGTAAGGGGATGGGGGAGACCATTCGACCCCCCAGGCGCGAAAGATCGCGGCGTTGCAAACGCCGTTTCCTCGCTCTGGGTGTTGTCGTGGTCGGCAGGGTTAAGCGTCGGTCTGCTTTCCTGGGCACGAAGCGGATTGAACGTCGCTCCCGCCACAAGCATCGCGCACAGCATGGCAGCACGGGCGCTATTACTCGACGCGAAATAAGAAATTCCTCGCATGGTGGGGATGCTCGTAGCCCCTCTCACCCTGCAAGGCAAGAGTGGCCAAAAGGTCACACCAAAGGAGTTCGCTATTCTATGAGTGTTTGTCGAATTCTACCAGAGGGATACGAGGCAAAAACCACGTTTTTGAGAACTAAATTCAATTTTTTTTATTAAGCAATTGCAACTACCTGTGTCAGGCCGCGCCTTCCAGGCATTCCGCCAGAAAAACGAGGTCTTTCCACATCTCCCGACGGGCGCGGGCGCTCGAAACCAGCTGTTGCGGATGCTGCAGCACGAGCGCCTCGACAGAGTGTCCGTCATCGAGTCGCACCGTCAGCCATTTCCCACGCGAACGCGCGACGCTGGCCTGTTCGTCTGTCAGCAAACGGAGCGGAGTCGGCCCAAGCAAAACAAGACGACGGGGGCGGGCCTTGATGATCGCTGCATGAAGCAGGGCCCGGCACTCCCTCATTTCGATCAGGGATACGGCGCGCCCACCCGGCGGCCGCCAGGGAAGGGCGGGCGCCTGAGAGAGCGCAGCCCTGTCGAGCCCGATACTGGGCAGGATCATGTCGAGCAGCCTGCCTGTTTCGCCCGCGAACACGGTGCCGGAACGGTCTTCATCCGCGTCTGGAGCGTCACCGATCAGCATCAGTGGTGCCTCGGGGAGGATCAGGGGGCGAACGCTTGTCGAGGCCGTCCGGGCCAGACCGCATTCGGGAAAGCTTTCCACCCCCCAGATCTGTGCGGCTTCCGGATCAACAGGGGCAGGGCGCATCGCGGTGGCAGCAGGCGGCACCTGGGCAGTCGGCATGGCGCGTGCGCGCTGGGGCATGTTTCGTGACACGCGAGCGGGCACGGACGCAGGGCGGTCCAGACGCTGGGGAGCAATCTCGTCAATGAGGCAATCCACGCCCCATTCCCGGTACAGCTCCAGCAGGGCAAGAATCTCGGATCGGTCCTGGCCGGACAGGGTAAGGGACATGGTTTCTTATCAGTTTGGTGTCTGCTCGGGTTCAGTCTAGATTGTCGAACGATGCAAACCAAGCACTCTCCGTTCCGGCTCGCCCTTCTCGCCAGCCTGGTCATGGCCCCCTCCCCGATGGTGTCGAGCGCCGTGGCGACAGGCGCCCCGATCCCCGGTACGCCGGGTGCAGGTTCGTCGTCTGCCATGTCGGCATCGTTGATCGTGGGGCCTGCATACAAAACACCGGAGACCTCGCTCACAGGCTCTTTGCTGGGCAGTATCGTCTCCGTGCAGCGCAACAACGTGCCCGATGCATCCCGGGCGCTCTATGAAACCGTCATGCGCGGGTATCGTGACCCGGGGTTCATGCTCATGGCCCTGCGTTATGCCGCCATGGATTCAGGGAGTGAGGCCGCGGCCCACGCCCTGGCTCTGGCCCGATTGCAGCCCCGCGAGAGCCTGGCCCGTATTGTTCTGGGCACGGCAGCGTTTCGAGACCGGCAGTGGAAAAATGCCGAGTCCCTCTTTGCGCTTCACGGCAAATCACCCGAAGGTTTCCTGCGCCTCGCAGGGCAGGGGCTGATCGACTGGTGCAGCTACGGCGCATCACCGGGGCAGGTGAGCGAGGTGGCACTCCCCGGTGAGGGGGCGCTGGACCCGGTTGCTTATCTGGCCTTGTTGCAACAGGCCCGTATCGCCTCTCTTCGCGACGAGGCTCGCACAGATGCTCTCTTTGCCCGGCTCGAGAGCAATGCCGCTTCGGTTCCTCCGCTGCTGCGTGTGCTCACCCTTCAGTTCGAAGCCGATTGGCTCGCCTATCGTCAGCATCATGATGATGCCGTCAGGCGCCTGCGCTCCGTAGGCGGCATTCTGCCTGCTTTCCAGCTCGTGGCTGACAGGCTGAGGCCCCAGCCCCTCACAAGACAATTCGCTCCCAGCCAGGGGTTGGCAGAGTTCTATATCGGTATCACGACCTTGCTTGGCGATACGACCACACACGGTGCCAGCCAGAGTAATGGTGCAGAAAGCGCCCAGAGTGACGATCAAGGCGATGACAAGCTGAAGGATGTCAGACAGCTCAAGATCCTGCTTCTGCGGCAAGCCCTGCTGCTTCAGCCCGACCGGACCCTGGCCAAGATTCTGCTTGCAGAGGAACTGCGCAATGACGGCCAGCTCGACATGGCGCAAGCTTCTCTCGATAATGTTGCCGATGACGATCCCCTGGCGCCGCTCTCGGATCATGCCCAGGCGCAGATCGCGCTCAAGCGCCATGACCTCAAGGCCGCCTTGCATGCACTTGAGCGCGTGGTCAGGGCGAACCCGGATAATCCCGATATCCTGAACGAGCTGGCTGCCACGCAGGACCAGCTCGGTCAGTCCGACAAGGCGGTCGAAACCTATACGAGAGCGCTCAATCATGTGAGTGTGATGGAAGCGCGTATCTGGCCGCTCCTTCTGGGACGCGCCATCGCCTGGGATCATATGGGGCGGCGTGACAAGGCGCAGAGCGATCTCGACCGTGCCCTGGCTCTGGCGCCCTCCGAGCCCGTACTCCTGAATTATGCGGGCTATTCCGACGTCGAGCATAATGAACGGCCGGAACAGGCTCTGAACCTGCTTCGCCACGCCATGGATCTCGCACCCGATGATGCCGAGATAAGGGACAGCTATGCCTGGGCCCTGCTGAAGCAGAATGGCGATCTGGCACAGGCTCTGCCCCTCCTCCTCTCTGCGGTCAACGCCGCACCCGGAGATCCTGAAATCGCCTATCACCTCGGCGTTGCCTACTGGTATCAGGGGCGGCAGCTCGAGGCCCGGGATCAGTGGGATCAGGCACTCAACAACAAGCCCGAGCCCGAAACGAAGGCCCTGATCGAGGCGGCGCTGGCCCATGGTCCCGATCTGCCTGTCATGCGCGGCCGCTCCATACCCCCCTCACGCTAATCAGGATCACGCGCCAGGATGGCCTTGCTATGACCCGCTCGCTTGCTCACGCCAAGATCAATCTGTTTCTGCACATCACCTCACGTCGGGAGAATGGGTATCACGAGCTGGACTCTCTCGCCGTCTTCGCCGAGACCGCCGATATCCTCACGCTCGATGTCGATGCCGACCCTCAGGATGCACCCAGCCTGAGAATCGAGGGGCCCTTCGGTGAGGGGCTCGATGCAGGCGCTGATAATCTGGTCATGCGCGCTGCTTCAGTCCTGCGTCAGTCAGTACGAACGTCAGACGCCTTGCCCTGCTGGCCCATGACCCTGACCAAGAACCTGCCCGTGGCCTCGGGAATAGGGGGAGGTTCTGCCGATGCGGCCGCAGCGCTTAGGTTGCTGGCTGAGGCTTGGCAGTGTGGGGAAATCGATCTCGCACCAATCGCGGCAATGCTTGGCGCCGATGTGCCGGTCTGTCTCGCGCAGAAGCCACAGCGTATGCAGGGCATTGGTGAGATTCTGGTGCCTGCTCCTGTCATGCCACGCTGTGCTATGGTGCTGGTCAATCCTGGTATTGCGGTTCCAACCCCGGCCATTTTCAAGGCCTGGAAAGAATCCCGCGCAGATTTCCGGGCACCGGCCCTGCTGCCACAAGCGTGGCCGGATCTCTCCGCCATGGTCGAATCGCTTCATACAACGGCAAACGACCTACAGCCGCCTGCCATCGCCCTTTTTCCCCTCATCGGGACAGTGCTCGAGGCACTCAAGGCTACTCAGGATTGCCATTTCGCGAGGATGAGTGGCTCGGGCGCCACCTGCTTCGGCCTCTATGAGGATATGGACAGGGCGCGTATCGCCGCAGAAAAAATGCGCGAAAGAGGGTGGTGGGCCGAGCCAGGATGGATCCAGACCTGATAGAAGCGACCTGAAACCCCCGGAAAGAGGAAGATCAGAAATGGGTGCAAGGATGCAGGTCGTCCAGAAGGAGGACGGTACGGGAGCGACGCTGCGCTTCCTTGAAGGAAGCGGGCTCGAGGGCGAGATCGACATGAGTCTCGATCAGTTGACCCAGCTTATCGCCAGCCTCGGCCGCGTCCGTTATGCCATGACCGCAGGGCAGCCCCAACCTGGTATCGGTAACGCGCCGTTCCTCCCTGTATACAGCACGAACTGGGCGTTGCAGATCGATGCCCTGACCGAAGGTTCGACCCTCGCGTTCCAGCATCCGGCTTTCGGGCCTGTGGGTCTCGTTTTCGGTCCGGAAGATGCAGAGAAACTCGTCAAGGGGCTCAAACAGCATCGCGCCCTGATGGCCGCCAAT
The DNA here is from genome assembly GCF_025995175.1 of Asaia krungthepensis NRIC 0535. Classification (GTDB taxonomy): domain Bacteria; phylum Pseudomonadota; class Alphaproteobacteria; order Acetobacterales; family Acetobacteraceae; genus Asaia; species Asaia krungthepensis. The sequence goes on along the minus strand of NZ_BAPV01000014.1, from coordinate 20,131 downwards.
ACCAGCAGACGCCCCAGCTGAAAGAACGAGGCAGGCACCGCGTCGGGGTATTGCTGCGGCCTTCGGGGTCCAGAACGCCGAACCCGGTTCAGTCTCTGGTTTTCAGGCTGCGCCAGAGAGCCGTGAAGACCGCGATGCCAAAAACCGCGGCCCCGAGACCGAAGCGACGCGGGATGGTCAGCAGCAGGGGCTTGCGCCCCTGTTCACGCAGGGGGATCCCCTCATACGGTCCATGAGCGGCATAGGCCCCGCCCAGGCTCTCATCCAGAATATCCGGCTCGTCTTCTGCCATGCCACTGGCAAACTGGCTCTTGATGCCCTTGCGCGCCAGGAAGCGGTCGCGGAGGGAGGGGGCCAGACCGTTGATCAGGCTCGGCAGGATGGACGACGCACCGACCCATATATCGCGATGATGCCCCAGCACGGCCTGACAGATGGCATGGGCAGCCACTTCAGGTTCATAGACGCGCCCGGCAGGCCTGAGAGCATGACCTGACAGATTGCGGCTCCAGCCCAGACGCGGTGTGTTGATGGAGGGCAGATGCACCACCGTCAGATCGATCCGGTCGGAAAGGGCATGGATCTCGGGACGCACGCTGTCACAGAAGGCGCTGATCGCGGCATGGGCTCCGTTGACCGCTGCCTGAAGCGGCAGGCCGCGCAGGGGGTGAGCAAGGCCGAGATTGACGATGGTTCCGGTCCCACGTCTGCGCATGCAGGCGAGAGCGGCCTGCGTACCGAAGACGGAACCCAGATAGGTCACATCGGTCACGCGTTTGAGGGTCTGCGCATCCAGGGAGAGGACCGGGCCTATGGCCGTCACGCCTGCTGCGTTGATCCATACCGTGATCGGGCCCAGTTCACGCTCGATCCTCTCGGCTGCTTGCGCGACGGCCTGAGCATCCGAGACATCCACCGAGAGGGTGAGCGTCCGTATTCCCTTGTCCTCGAGTTCGAGGGCAGCATCTGAAAGACGCTGTTCGTTGCGACCGATCAGCGCGATATCGAAGCCATAGGAAGCCAGCATACGGATCGTGGCGCGCCCTATACCGGCTCCGGCGCCCGTGACGACGGCAATCTGGTTGGGCATGGCAGCGATCCTCACACGGTCTACAAAAGGGTTACCGCCAGAATGCCAGCGATGATCAGAAAGAGAAAGCCTGCCATGACCAGGGTCAGGCGGCGTTCGATGAAGTCCCGGATCGGCGCGCCGTAGAACCACAGCAGTGTCGCAACCAGAAAGAACCGCGCGCCGCGTGTGACCAGACTGGCCGCAAGGAAAGGCAGGATCGCAAAATGCGCCGCTCCGGCAGCGATGGTGACGATCTTGAACGGGATGGGCGTCAGCCCCTTGAGCAGGATGATCGCCACGCCGTACTGGCGAAACTTCTCCTGCATCGCAAACAAGGTGTGCTCGGCGTGATAGAAATGCACGATCGGCAAGGCAACATGCTGGAGCAGAACAGCGCCGATCACCCAACCGAGCATCGCGCCGCAGACGGATCCGATCGTGCAGATCGCGGCCAGTACGAAAGCCCGCTCCCGTGCGGCCAGAACCATGGGGATGAGCATCAGATCCACCGGAATCGGGAAGAAAGACGCTTCGGCGAAAGCGACGGCAAACAGCCACCATCCGGCATGGGGAGAGGCTGCCAGGGCGAGCGTGCGTCGATAGAGCGGCTGGAACACGTCGGAACTCCGGTTTGATCTGCCCGGAGTGAATGGCGCAAGCGCGCCCCTATGTCGAGCGGGGCGCCCAGAGAATGACCGCCGCGCCGCACAGGCAGATGACGGCACCGATCAGGTCCCAACGATCCGGGCTTCGCCCCTCGATCAGACGCATCCAGACCAGCGACGCGGTGATATAAACGCCTCCATAGGCTGCGAAGGCGCGCCCCGCGCTGTCGCTCTCGATACGTGTCAGGATCAGCGCGAAGACGATCAGGCTGATCGCACCGGGAAGGGCCCAGAAGACGGACCGCCCGAGGCGCAGCCATGACCAGAACGCGAAGCACCCCGCGATTTCGGCAAATCCTGCAAGAAGATAGAGCGCGAGAGTGAGCATCGACATTCCATAGCGAGAGAGAATGCAAGGAGACCACAGCCTGAAGCGCCGGAAAAGAGAAGGCCGTCAGGGCGCCGTTCCGCGCGGGTAGATACCCATGCAAGGCGGGTCGTATCCCGGCGAACAGGCGCATCTTTCCGCAGGGGCAGCGCTTCGGTCAGTCACCTGAACGAGGAGGACGCGATCCTCGACAAGACGAGCCTGCCCTCGAACGGGCCAGCGCGCAGCCCCGGGCACCCAATGCCTGTCAGGAGCCAATGTATGGCTCGACGCGGTGAGGGCCGAGCGCTCCAGGGGAATTGATTTCCAGAGGATTCTGTATAAAACACAGAAAAATCGTTTAATGCGACGAGCACTGATTTAACAACGATATATAATCGTTTAATAGACTTTGCTCACCAGAACCCGGATCCTCGCCTGATGTCTTTCCCTTCGCTGCCGCGCCGTTCGGTCCTGTCTTCGCTCATCGCCACGCCGTTGGCCCTGAAACTGCGCAAGGCCGCTGCTGCCGACAAGGTGATCCGTGTGGGCATCATGGCGGGTGAGGATGAGGATATCTGGCGTCTCGTCAGCCAGAATGCCCAGAAATCCGGTCTGACGCTCAAGATCGTCACCTTCTCCGATTACTCCACCCCCGACGAGGCCCTGGCCTCGCATGATCTGGACGCCAATTCTTTCCAGCACATGCCCTTCCTCAAGGCGCAATGCGACGCACATGGCTTCAGGATTTCGCCGGTGGGCAATACCTATGTGGCGCCAATCGGCCTGTATTCCCGCAAGTGGAAGACGCTCGCGACCCTGCCCAAAGGGGCCGTGATCGGCGTGCCCAATGATCCGAGCAATGAAGGGCGCGCGCTGCTTCTTCTCCAGACCCTGGGCTTCATCAAGCTCTCACCCTCGGCCGGATTGCTGCCGACCCCGCTCGATATCACCGAGAATCCCCATGACTTCACGATCCGTGAACTCGATGCCGGTGTGGTCGGACGTGCCCTTCCCGATCTCGATGCAGCGGTGATCAATACCGACTGGGCGCACAAGGCGGGAGTAGACGTGGTGCATGAGCGCCTTGCGCGTGAAGGGGTGAAAGACAATCCCTATATCTGCGTGATTGCCGTCAACACTGACGATGCCCAGGCTCCATGGGTCAAGCCTCTGGTCAGTGCCTACCAGCAGCCCAATATTCGTCAGGCGTTGATCGACGTGTACGCCAATACCGTCATCCCCGCCTTTTCATGAGTCTTCTCGACGTCTCGGGCCTGTCATGCCGCTTCGGCGCACAGAATGCGCTGTCCGATATTAGCTTTCAGGTCGAGAAGGGGGAGATCATCGGCGTGATCGGCAGTTCGGGTGCGGGGAAATCCACACTCCTGCGCTGCCTCTGCGCGCTTGAGCGCCCCACCGAAGGGAAAATCCTGCTCGATGGCGCTGATCTCACGCTTTTGTCCGAGCGTGAGCTGGTGGCTGCACGTCGCAAGGTTGGACTTGTCTTTCAACATTTCAATCTTCTGAATGCCCGCAGCGCCGCAGGGAATATTGCCTTGCCGCTTGAAATTGCCGGCTGGCCGAAAGCGCGCATTACGGCGCGCGTCGACGAATTACTGGCTCTGGTCGGGCTCGAAGGCCACGGGCACAAGCGCCCGTCGCAGCTTTCCGGCGGACAAAAGCAGCGTGTCGGTATCGCGCGCGCTATTGCCAACTCACCCTCTTTGCTGCTGTGCGATGAGGCGACATCGGCGCTCGACCCGCACACAACCGCCTCCATTCTCGAGCTTCTGGCCGATATCAATCGTACGCTTGGCCTGACCATTATCCTGATCACTCATGAAATGGAGGTTGTTCGGCGTTTTGCGCACCGTGTGCTCGTTCTCGATCATGGCGCGCTGATCGAGAATGGCAGCATGGCCACGCTGATGCGTGACAGCCGTGGGGACCCCCGGCTTGAGAACCTGCTGGCCGATATACGCCCGACGCTCCCCGAGGCTCTCAAACGCCGGCTTCTCCCCGATCCCGGTCCCGATACGCGTCCGCTGCTCCGCGTGGTGCTCGGCCCGGAAACGGCAGGAACGCCCTTCCTCTCCCATCTCACGACCCGTTTCCAGCAAGAGGTTACCTTGATCCAGGGCGGTACTCTGGCCTGCGGGGACGAGCTGCTTTCCGACATGATCCTCTCTTTCTCAGCACCCCTTTCCGCCCCGCTCTCCATCTTTCTGGATCAGCGGGCCCATGTGACGGAGGTGCTCGGCTATGTACCGGCTGATCGCTAGGCTCATCGCCGACGCCACGTTCCAGACAGTGGAGATGGTGGCGGCTTCCAGTCTCATCGCCCTGATCTTCGGTCTGCCTCTGGCCGTATTGATGATCGCGACCCGCCGCACCGATCTTTACGATCTGCCCTGGCTGGGCCGTCCGGTCGGCTGGCTGATCGATGCCATCCGTGCCATTCCGTTCATTATCCTGCTGGTCCTGCTGATCCCGGTCACCCGGTTCATCGCAGGGACCTCGCTCGGGACTCTGGCGGCAATCGTGCCACTCTCCATAGCGGCTATTCCTTATTACGCGCGCATCGCCGAAATTTCGCTTCAGGAAATCGAGCCAGGTCTGATCGAGGCTGTACGCGTCATGGGGGGAACACGCTGGATGGTCATCCGCTACGTTCTCATCCCTGAAGCACTCCCCGGGCTGCTTTCCGGTCTGACTGTCACCGCCATTACCCTCGTCGGTGCCTCCGCCATGGCGGGCGCGATCGGCGCAGGCGGATTGGGCGATCTGGCCATTCGCTATGGCTATCAGCGCTTCAACACCGCCATCATGTTCGCCGTCGTGGCAGTGTTGATCCTTCTTGTAGGGCTGATCCAGGGTGCCGGTGCACTGGCGGTACGCGCTATCCGTCGCTGAGTTGAGGGAGATTGCGGGGCTCTGCCCCGCGCCCCGCCAGAGGCGCGCCTCTGGACTCGATTCTGAGGATCAACGGATAGGGATGCAGTGGGCTTTGCCCATGCCTGTTCCGGGCACCCGGTTTAATGAAAGCGGAGCTCCCCCCGTGCTTCTGGACTCGATTCTGAGATCGACAGATAGGGGTGCAGTGGCCTTGGTCCCTGCCGGGTCCGGGCAGAGCCCGGCCTCTTCACAACGGCAGTATGACACTCGCCCGTAATCCCCCTTCCGGGCGGTTCGCGAGGGTGACGTCACCGCCCTGGCCGCGCACGGTCGATCGGGCAATGGCAAGACCGAGTCCCGTGCCGCCCGTTTCGCGGTTCCGACTGGTTTCTGCTCGAACGAAGGGCTCGAACATGCGCTCCAGATCTTCCTGGGGCAGACCGGGGCCATTATCGTCGATGCGTATACAGACGTTCTTTTCCTGACCCGGCCCGCGGGCGCAGGTCACACTGATGGTGGCGGACCCACCATATTTGAGCGCGTTCATGACCAGATTGGTCAGGGCACGTTTGAGGGCAAGAGAGCGCGCCTTGATTCGAATAGCCGTATCCGGCTCATGATAGCTGACCTGATCGGCCAGATCGGGTCGTGCCTCGGCAGCCTCGTCAGCGATGGTCTGCAAAAGCGCGCCCAGATCCAGAGCGGTCATGGGTTCCTGGGTGGAACTGTCGCGACCGAAGGCCAGGGTGGCGGCCACCATGCTCTCCATCTCATCCAGATCGGCCAGAAACTTGTCGCGGAGTTCATCGTCGTCGATGAATTCCGCCCGCAGCTTCAGGCGCGTGATGGGCGTGCGCAGATCATGCCCGATCGCCGTCAGCATCAGGGTGCGATCAGTCACAAAACGCCTGATCCGCGCGGCCATGGTGTTGAAGGCAAGGGCCGCCTGACGGATCTCGGTCGTTCCCGATTCGGGCAGAGGCTGAGCATGCACGTCACGGCCAAGCGCGGTCGCGGCATTGGCCAGTGTGGCCACAGGGGCGATGAGCCTGTGCGATCCCCAGAGAATCAGCCCGCCCCCGCAGATGGTCATGAGCGCGAACGAGATCATGAAAGTGGGCGAGCCGAACGGGTTTGGCGGGCGCACCGTATAGCTCATATCCAGCCAGCGATGATCGTCGGGCATCTGGAACGACATCGCATAATGGCGCGTGCCGGGTTTGTGGCCCATGACAATGCGCTGTGGGCGCAGGCGGGCAGGCAGCATTCCCATGCCGGAGAGCGAAGGGGGAATGAAGGGAGGCGGCCGCCTCTCCTCTCCCGGTACGCCTTCCATATTTCCCGGCGGCGGGCCGCCCTCGAAGGGGAAGGGGGGGCGGCCCTCCCCTCCGCCCATCTCACCGGGGAGGGGGAAACCGCCTTCTTCCTGTCCACCGGGCTGGGGCATGGCACGGCCCATGGGCGGCATGCCTGAGAAGATGGGGATGAGGGCGCTTGGAAAATGGGTGTCTGGCTTGTTGTCCAGAACGATCTTGAAATTCGACGGTGTCTCTATCGCCGCCAGACCCGCCTCGCGATCTGCTGGCGGCAATTCGACCAGGGTATGATAGATCGAGAAGGCATGATGCTCGTTCTCATGCATCTCGGCCCGGTCGGCGATGTTCAGATGATCGAGGGCATGGATGGTCAGGCCCGCGGCCTGAACCACGCAGAGTCCCGCAATGAGCAGCAGATTGGTGCGCGCCCGAAGCGAGCGCGGCAGAAGACGGATCACGTTATCAGAGGCGTTCGACATCGGCGGCAAGGACATAGCCGCCACCGCGCACGGTCTTGATCATCTGGGCATTGCGCCCGTCATCTTCGAGCTTGCGACGAAGACGGCTGACCGCCACGTCGATGGCACGGTCGAATGGCCCCGCCTGACGTCCGCGCAACAATTCAAGCAGCATATCGCGTGTCAGAACGCGGTTGGCGCGCTCCAGAAACGCGAGCAGCATGTCATATTCGCCACCCGTCAGTGGCACTTCCGCGCCATCGGGGTTCAGCAGACGCCGACGAGCAGGCTCGAGGGTCCAGCCCGAGAACCGGATCATCCGGGAATCAGCCGAGAGTTTCTTGTCCGAGCTGTCCGCCGTGCGACGCAATACCGCCCGGATGCGGGCCAGCAATTCGCGTGGGTTGAAGGGTTTGGCCACGTAATCATCCGCGCCGAATTCCAGACCGATGATGCGGTCGGTTTCGTCACTCATGGCAGTGAGCATGATGATGGGGATATTGTCCTGGCTGCGCAGCCAGCGGGCGATGTCGAGCCCGCTTTCGCCAGGAAGCATCAGATCCAGCACCACAAGCTGGTAATGACCGGCGGCCCAGGCGCGACGGGCTTCACGCCCGTCACGGGCAGCTGTTACCCGGAAGTGATTGCGCTCGAGAAAGCGGCAGAGCAGCTCGCGTATCTCGCGGTCATCATCAACGATGAGAAGGTGCGGGGTCGTATCCATGAATGTAACATTGGTCCGAATCGAAGCTGCCCCACAAGAGGGTGTTTCATTCCGTCACAACTTGCGAAAACCCGTCTCAATCGAGCCAGGGAGGGGTAGGCAGGTTTTTGGCCCGCAGGAATTCAGGATTGAAGATCTTGGACTGGTAGCGCGCCCCGCCATCGCAGAGGATTGTTACAATGCGATGCCCCGGACCGAGCCGTCGGGCCACGCGAATCGCTGCAGCCACATTGATTCCCGCAGACCCGCCAAGGGATATCCCCTCGCGATCCTGAAGCGAGAAGATCTGCTCGAGTGCCTCGGCGTCGGGAATGCGCTCTGCATCGTCGATCGTCACGCCTTCAAGATTTCCCGTCACGCGCGATTGACCGATCCCTTCGGTGATCGATCCGCCGGAAACGCTGAGATCGTTCGATTTGACCCACCCATACAGGCCTGATCCTTCCGGATCGGCGAGCACAATTTCCGGGCGTTTACGACCCGCCTTGTCGGCCAGATCTCCAAGACCAAGTGCGACGCCGGCAAGGGTACCGCCGGTGCCGCAGGCGCAGGTAAAGGCATCGACTTTTCCAGCGAGCTGGTGCCAGATCTCGACGGCCGTGGTGGTGCGATGACCCTTGCGATTGGCCGTATTGTCGAACTGGTTGGCCCAGACGGCATTCTCGGTTTCCTCGGCGATGCGCCGTGAGACATGCACGTAATTGCCCGGATCGCGGAAAGGCTTGGCCGGAACCAGACGCAGATCAGCGCCGATCATGCGCAGGAAGTCGATCTTCTCGCGGCTCTGGGTCTCGGGCATGACGATGATGGTGCGATAGCCGCGCGCCTTGGCCACCAGCGTCAGACCGATGCCGGTATTTCCCGCCGTGCCCTCGACAATGATCCCGCCCGGCTTGAGCTGACCACGTGCCTCCGCATCGAGAATGATGGCGAGCGCCGCGCGATCCTTGACCGACCCGCCGGGATTCATGAACTCGGCCTTGCCGTAGATCTCGCAGCCCGTCGCCTCGGACGCCAGTTTGAGGCGGATGAGCGGGGTACCGCCAATGGCGCCGATCATGCCCTCCGACACATTCTGCCAGCCGGGGATGGCATGTGGGGCGGAAAGGGGGGTCTGGTCCTGCGAGGTCATCTGCATTCCATCCTATACGTCTGCGGTTTCACAGTTTAACGTTGTGGCATGTACTATAAATGAGGAAAAACGATGGTCGACTGTATTTCAGCGCGCGAAGGATGGGAACGCCTCGCGGCTGACAAGGATGCGGTTCTGGTGGATGTGCGCATGCCAGCCGAGTGGCAGAGCGTCGGTCTGCCGGACCTGACCACATTGGACAAGAATGTCGTGGCCCTGAGCTGGGACCCGTACGATGCTGCCGGTTTTGCTCAGGCACTGCGGGACGCCGTGCCCGATCTGGCCACGCCGATCCTGTTCCTGTGTCGTTCGGGCGTGCGTTCGCAGCAGACGGCCGAACTTGCTGCTCATCTGGGGTACGAAACGAGCGTCAATATCGTGGAGGGCTATGAGGGGCCGCCCGATGCTACCGGGCAGCGCGGGCGCGTTTGCGGCTGGCAGTTTCAGGATCTGCCGCGCTACTTCCCCGGCTGAGGGGCTTCACCAGCCGCGCTGGCGCAGGGAAATCGCCAGAGTGGCTGCCTCGTGCGCTACGCTTTCAGGGGTGATTTCATCAAGCACTGGAATCTCGGCCAGAATCTCGACTTGGCCGAAGCGGGCGATCGCCTCCCGATTGGCCGCGTTGGGTGCACCACTCATGATTACTCCGGCCACGCGCATCCCGCGCTGTCTGAGGGCCTCCAGGCTGAGCAGGGTGTGATTGATCGTGCCCAGCCCGCTGCGGCAGACGAGGATGACGGGCAGATCGAGTGTGGCCGCCCAGTCGATCAGCAGGGTCGTGTCATTGAGCGGCACCATGAGGCCGCCTGCGCCCTCGACAACAAGGGGACGGTCGGTTTCGGGCAGGGTCAGGGTCTCAGGTCTGACCGATACCTGTTCGAGAGCTGCCGCATCTTGCGGTGAGAGAGGAGCCTGAAATCCATAGGCGGGCGGGATCAGGCGCTCGGGAGGGAGCGCGGCCAGATGGGTCACGCTGGCCGTATCGCCTGCTTCCTCAGCCAGGCCGGTCTGGAAGGGTTTCCAGTATGTGGCATTCAGGGCTTTCGTGAGAATGGCGGAGACGAGCGTCTTGCCAATGCCGGTATCGGTACCGGTCACGAAGAAACCCCGGTGTTTCTGGGCCGATCCGAAACCTACCTGATAATCCATCACGTCGCCTGTCCTGTCGAATTGCGTCATCACGTCCCTGAGTGCGCGGATGGAGAGCGGTTTCGCTCCCGGTCGGGGCGTTGTGGCCCCGATGGCCTTGAGGTCGCGCAGGAACGCGCGCGCCGACCCGACCCGGTCCTGCAGGGTGTCGATCTGCCACGTTCCATGCATCGAGACAGGCCATTCATGCTCTAATGCAATGGCATCGGGATAATCGGGAAAACCGCTCGGCAGGGCACAGGCGGAACAGGCCGCATGCCACTGGGTAAAGCTGCCCTGAGCCAGAGTCGTCACCTCGATCCGCCCCCCGGGGGTGAGAATGCCGGAGAGACGGGTGAAGGCGGCCGCGCGATCGGTGAACCACTGGATGCAGAAGTTCGAACAGATCAGGTCGAATGACCCTTCCAGTGTCGGATATTCGGCGTCCATCACATGATAGGTCGCTTCGGGGACGGCTTCACGGGCGCGGGCAACCATCTGCGGAGACAGATCGATCGCGGTCAGCGCCGCTTCGGGGAAAAGAGCGCGCAGGGCGCGGGTCAGAAGACCGGTGCCGCATCCCAGTTCGAGAATACGGCGCGGGGCAGGATTGCGCGCGTAGAGTGTTTCGAGCCTCTGCGCTAATTGCCTGGCCGCGAGCGCCTGGACCCGTGCCGCGCCCTCGTAATGCCGGGCAGCGTCGAACCGCGCTGCGACACGCGCTCGTCCGGCAGGATCGACGCTCATGCCCAGCCCCGTAGCGCATCATGGATGAGGTCAGCGCAGGCCTGGGGTGCGGTCTGTGGAAGCAGATGCCCCCCTTCCAGTGTCAGGCGTCTGTTCGTGGCGAAGCTGGCTTCATGAAGCGCGTTGGACACGAGTGAATCATGACTTCCCTGCACGGCGAGAAGTGTCTCACCCCGGTTTCGGGCATTCTGACGGCCATCCGCATCGATCAGTTCGGCCAGTCCCTGATCGAGCGCTTCGCTGTCGAGCGTGGCAGGACAGGGCAGAAACGGCGTGAATTGCTGGCGGAACGGCGTGACGACCGAAGCGGGCGCCTCGTGCAGCCTTGTCTGCATACGCGTCAGCACGCGTCGGGGGATACCGGGTGCAAAATCCTCGCCCTCGCTGAAACGGGCAAACCCGTTGAACGCGACCATGACCCGACAATGCGGCAGGTCCCGGTTCAGGAACCAGAGCACCCCCGCCGAGTGCCCGATGGCAATGAAATCCTCATCAGGCAAAGCCTCGAGCCGTGCCGCACCCGTGTAACCACGATCAAGGCAAAGCGCATCGCAAGGGCCCAAAACGGCCAGCAAAGGATCCCAGAAGCGGCGATCGAAGCTCCAGCCATGCATGAAAACAAGCTTCATGTCGTGTGTTGCCCCAGAGCTCCGATCACCGCCTCCGCCAGATGATCGAGCGCTGCCGTGTCATGCTGGGTGCTGAGCGCAATGCGCAGTCTGGCAGAACCGGCAGGCACGGTGGGTGGGCGAATGGCGATGGTCAGCAGCCCTGCCTTCTCGAGCGACAGGGCCAGCGCCAGTGTCTCTGTCTCATCGCCGATCATGACGGGGACGATCTGGGTGCTGGAGGCCCCGGTATCGATACCGGCCGCGGTCAATCTGTCGCGAAAGCTTCGTGCCTTCTGACGTAAACCCAGACGTTCGGCTTCCATGCCGGGCACCAGATCGAGCGCGGCATCCATGGCGCCCAGCATCGGCGGAGAAGGGGCGGTGCTGTAGATGAAGCCCGAACTGCTGGTGATGATCCAGTCGCAGAGCGCGCGCGACCCCGCGATATAGGCGCCCATGCCCCCCAGCGCCTTGCTGAACGTGCCCATGACCAGATCGACCGGATGACCATGCGACAGGCCGCGGCCCTGCGGACCCAACACCCCCGTCGCATGCGCCTCGTCCAGATAGAGAAAGGCGTCGTGCCGTCGGGCCAATGCCGAAAGGGCGGCGATATCGGCTGTATCGCCATCCATCGAGAAAACGCTCTCGGTCAGAATGAAGCGCAGGCCCGGCAGATCGGCATGACGCTTGAGCAGGGCGTCGAGATGATCCAGATCATTATGCCGAAAGCGTATCTGACGGACGCCCGCCGCCGCACAGCCATGATGCATGCTGGCATGGTTCAGCCGGTCCGCGAAGACAATCGGTGCCTCCCCCGTCTGTTCCTTCGCCATCCGGAACAGGGCAGGCAGAACGGCTGCATTGGCCTGCCAGCCTGAGGCGAAAATCAGAGCGGCCTCGGTGCCCTTGAAGCTGGCAAGCCGTCCCTCAATCTGCTCGTGCAGGTCCAGCGTGCCCGATACAAGGCGCGAGGCACGCGCGCCCGTGCCGTGCTGCATGGCCCAGTCTGCCGTGCGCTCGCGCAGGAGCGGATGACCGGACAGGCCGAGATAGTCATTCGATGAGAAATCGAGGATGGCCTGTCCCTGACGCATCACCTGATCCGGTGTGCGGTGCAGTGGGCGCAGGCGACGGCGCAGTTTCCGTGATTCGAGCGAGTCCAGAGCCTGGCTGAAAAGCGTGTCAAAGCGCGTCATGATTTGTCCCTGCCGTCAGGACCGGGGGCTTGTCAATCAGACAGCCCTGTCATCACCCGTGCGGGAGATTTTTGCCATGGCCTTGCGATAGCCCCGTCTTCCCGCCGCCCCGAGCACAGGCAGGGTCAGACGAAGCAGGCAGGGAGCCAGCATGCAAAGCCGTCCGAAAATCCCGTCCATTGCGGGCAGGTAGATTTCTGCATGGGGGCGCCTGAGTTGCGCCGCCACCGATCGCGCCACCCGATCGGGGTCGAGGGGCGTGCTGACATAATTGAGCATGGACCCACCCTGCTGCATTTCGCGTATCAGCATATCGGTCTGGACCGCTCCCGGAAAAACCGTGCTGACGGTGATGCAGCTGCGCCTGAGTTCCTGCGCCAGAGACAGGGCGAAACTGCGTAGTCCTGCCTTCGATGCGGCATAGACCGCACTGCCTGCCAGCGGCATGACTGCCGCCATTGAGTTGACGAAAACGATATGTCCTCGTGCTCCATCGCCACGCGACGTCAGGAGCGGCAAAAGGTGGCGCGTCAGCAGGATCGGGGCGGTGAGATTGAGCGCAATCTGCGCCGTCAGATCATCATCCTGCGCTTCTGCCACGGGGGAGGGGGTGATCGTTCCTGCACAGTGGATCAGCGCATGAAGCACTGTTTCCTCGCGTCTCAGGTGGTGGGCAGCCTCTGCCAGCGATCCCTCATTCCCCAGATCGCAGGCAACGTGCACAAGATCGGGCGATTCAAGTGCAGGCTTCGACCGGCACAGGGCAATCACGCGATACCCATCGGCCAGAAGACGCCGTGCCACCAGAAGGCCGATACCACCAGAGGCCCCTGTCAGCACCACCAGCTTGCCAGCGCGTTGCGCGCTGGCAGGATCGCGTTTCTGCAATTCAGGGCTTTCCGGTGTCATGTTGGAGGCCTGAGAGGGAGAGGAAACCGTCATGCGCTTCGTCTTAACCTCGAATGCCTGAGCACGACATGCGGATTCGGCGAAGTGGGGCGTTTTTAATCTGCGGCACCGTCAGGCCCCGACGGTATATGACGTCAGGAGTTCATACCGTTTCCTGCCATCCGGGGGGCAGTCGCGCTTGGGCAATATGTCCATGGCGCCCGTGCAGGGCGAATCATGCCCACACGGGTGTTCTGGCGCCGAAAGGGAGGAAACCTCAGTTCAGGCGGCCGAGATTGCGGAAATCCTGCTTTGTCTTGTCCGACAATGCCTTCACGCGCTGATGCTGCTCTTTCTGATCGGCGCGGAACTGGTCGATACGCTGGGTGCGTTCCTGCTTGATCTCGTTCAGCTTGTTCTTCTGGTCGTCAATCCTGTTCTGGATCTTCTGACGCTCGCGCTCGGGGGCGTTGGTGTATTTGTCGCGCAGGTCGGTCAGCTTCTTTTCACGGGCTTCGGCAGCTTCGTGATTCTTGTTCTGCCAGTTCTGCACGCGGTCATTCAGGCAGTTTTCCTTATTGGCCAGTCGGCCGATCATATCGTTCCCGGAAGTATTGTTGTTGCATCCGGAAGTCTGTGCATGGGCCAAGGGTGCCGAAACAAGAGCTGTCAGGGCAAGGACGGGAATAAGGCGTGTCTTGAACATGGTTCCTCGCAGTCTAATACTGTTCGAAATCAATCAATGATCTCAATGTGTCGAATATGCGGCGTGAAGGAGAGCGTTCTAGCGACGTGATCGGTTCTTGACCGAGCGTTCCCGCATTTTCTTCAGCACTTCCCGGGCCGGGCCGAGATCAAATTTCCGCGCCTGCTCATGGCCGCGCTCGACGCATGCAGTGCGCAGTGCCGGATCCTCGATCAGGCGCAGCAGCGCCTGTTCCAGAGCGCCGGTCTCATCGGGCAGGGCCAGAAGGGCGGCATTGCCGACCACTTCAGGCAGACCGCCGCGCGGCGAAGCGATGACGGCGGCACCGCTGGCCATGGCTTCGAGCGCCGTCAGGCCGAAGGGCTCGGGCCAGCGGCTGGGCACTACGACAATCGACGCGGCTGCCATGGCTTCAAGCACCTGATGATGCATCTGGTACCCGCACAACGTGATCCCTGCCGCATTGGCGCTTGCTTCAACCCGGTCGACAAAGGTTGTACGGGGCGAATTGAAGCGAAATCGATCGGCACCGATCATGATGGCGCGCCAGCCCGGGGCCTGTTTGCTGACGGCCCCCCAGGCCCGCACGAACGCATCGGCTCCCTTGTCTGATACCATGCGTCCGGCAAAGAGGACTAGTTTGGACCGTTCGGCGGGTGGCGTGGGCAGCGTGGCCAGATCCAGGCAATTGGGCATGACCGTGACCGGTCCGTCATCCAGATCTTCCAGAAAGCGGCGGCGCAGCCAGAGCGACACCACGAACACACGCACATGCTGCATGAGTTCCTGTCGCTGGCGGGGACGGCGTGCACCATGCATGTCCTGCGGGTCGTTATGCAGGATCAGATGCACGGGAATACCGCATCGGCTCAGCGCACGCGCGAGAGCAGGGCGGTTATGCACCTCGATCAGATCGGGCTTGTGTCGCTTGATCTCACGCTGGCAGGCGATGCGATAGCGCGTACCGTCACGCCGCCAGCGATGCAGCCCGCCCGGTTCGCTCACGGCCACGAATTGCCCACCGGGCAGGGGCGTGCCGGTGATCTCGGTGCCGATCACGATATCCTCGGGAGAGGCAAGCCGCGACACGAGCAGGGCAATGGCGCCTGCCCGGTCGGGCGCATAGCCTTCCCGACGGGGGAGTACGGTCAGAACCTTCATGGTTTCAGTCGTAATCCGTTGCCAGATCCGGCTGGGCGTGATGGTCGAACATGCGCTGCAATTGATGCGGCAGGAGGCGGGTCAGGGAGAGATCGTCGGGTAGTTCATCACGGCTGAACCAGCCGATCCCCGAGGTTTCCAGATTATCGACGCTCGGGCTCCCGCCGGTGAGGCGACAGAGATAGAATACTTTCGCACAGCTGTAGATATCGGGCGGATGACCCTGCCTGTTGCGATCCCATAGCGCGGCGAGACGTACGATCTCAGCCGTGTAGCCGCTCTCTTCAAGCACTTCCTTGAGCGTGTTCTCCGCTGTGGTGTAATTCACATCGGCCCAGCCACCGGGGAGGGTCCAGCGATCCTGATCGATGGCTTCGCGCACCATCAGGATCTGCCCCCGTTCATTGAACACCGCACCGCGCACATCGAGTTTGGGGGTGGCGTAGCCCTTCTCGTTTTCCAGAAGCCCCAGCACGGAATCCGGATCGCCCTGCCCCAGTGCGCCGATCATCCGGGCGGCAAGCTTTCTGAGCTGTTCGTAACGCTCTCGATCATAGGGGTTCTGGCAAAAGGTGAGCCCGTTCTGGGCGATCGCCTGAACATCGCGTGCCCAGGTCAGCCATTGCGGTTCGCTCATGATGGGGTCCTTCTGCTCATGGGACAGCTTAGCGTGTAACGGCGCGTGCGTAAAACCACATCCCCTTGTGATCTTGGTGGTTATCGTCGGCCTCCGAGAGGTGTTCCTGTGGCAATTGCATGAAGACTCACAGCCTCGTGGGGGAAAGGGCAGGGCCGGAACTTGAGTCCGATGCCCTTATTTGCCACATGAAGGGCCACTCTTCATGACGCCCGAAAGACGGAACTCCACGTGAAAATCAACGGCACGCCCTATCGCAGCGTCTGGCGCGACGCACAGGACCCGCAGCTGGTCCATATCTTCGATCAGACCAGGCTCCCCTGGACGCTGGATATTCTGGCGTTGCGTGAGGAAGAGCAGGTGGCGCACGCCATCCGCACCATGCAGGTCCGTGGCGCGCCGCTGATCGGGGCTGTTGCTGCCTATGGACTGGCCTTCGCGCTTCAGAAGGATGCGACGGACGAGGGACTGGAGGACGCTGCAGCGCGTCTGGTCGAGACGCGTCCGACCGCCATCAATCTGCGCTGGGCCATCGAGCGTATGGTGGCCCATCTGAAGCCGGTCGCGCCGGAAGCGCGTGTGGCGGCGGCCTATGTCGAAGCCGATGCGATTTGCGACGAGGATGTGCAAGTCAATGAATCCATCGGCCGCCACGGTCTGGAGCTGTTCCGCACCCTCTGGGAAAAGCGTCGCCCGGGGCAGGAACGCCTGAACATCCTGACCCACTGCAATGCGGGATGGATTGCGACCGTCGATTGGGGAACGGCCCTTGCGCCGATCTATATGGCGCATGATGCCGGTCTGCCCGTGCATGTCTGGGTGGATGAAACCCGCCCGCGCAACCAGGGTGCCTTGCTCACCGCATGGGAACTGGGCGCGCATGGCGTACCGCATACCCTCATTGCCGATAATGCTGGCGGCCATCTCATGCAGCATGGTGAGGTGGATCTGGTGATTGTCGGCACGGATCGCGTGACCCGGCAGGGCGACGTGGCCAACAAGATCGGCACCTATCTCAAGGCGCTGGCCGCTCATGACAATAACGTGCCTTTCTGGGTGGCGCTGCCTTCCTCCACCCTCGACTGGCGCGTGACCGATGGCGTGAAGGAAATCCCCATCGAGGAACGCTCGGGCGAGGAAGTGACCTATGTGCATGGTCTGGACGAGCAGGGTCAGGCTGCCCGCATTCGCGTCACGCCGCTGAGCACGAGCGCTGCCAATCCGGCCTTTGACGTTACGCCGGCGCGTCTGGTCTCGGGGCTGATAACCGAACGTGGACGCTGCGATGCCAGCGCCTCGGCCCTTGCTGCTCTGTTTCCCGATCAGGCAGGCTGATCGGGCCTCTTATTCCGGGGGCTGATATCCGTTGCGCGCCCAAGGGGCATGTGTAACCCGATGACAGACCTTCCGGAGGCGGCACTTGACCGAAGCGCCGCACTCGTTCCTATCTCCCTGTAATGAACCGGCGCTGTTCGGCGCTCGTTGCGCATACAGGGAGTAGAAAATCATCATGAGCGCCGGACTGTCTTCTTTCTTGTCGAATGTACAAAGTCACGCAGCAACACCGGCGCGAACAGTTCTCGTGTTCGGTGTCGCTGTTCTGCTTTCGGGCTGTGCTGCCAATACGGTTCAACCCGCAGCCCAGAATCCGGTTCAGACGCCCATGGCTCAATACGCCAATGGCCGCGTGGGTGCCTATGGGTATGACGGGCATGTACCCGATTTCGCCTCGCGCAATTTCGTGCCCTTCAACCGTCAGGATGTCGTGGCCATTGCCATGCGCGAATGGCGCATGTTCGGCACCCCTGTGAGCGACGATGATCCCGAGGACCGTCCGGAACCGAGCGCACCATCGCTCAAGCCCGAGCGCATTCCGGGGCTGTGGCAGCGCGTGGGCGAATACTGGTGGATCGGTCAGGACCCGTATGAAACGGAAGTGTCATGGAGCGGAAAATACAATGCCGATGGCCAGCTTTTCCGACCCGAGAATGACGGGCATTACGCGTGGTCAGCCGCCTTCATTTCCTATGTAATGCGCGTGGCGGGTGCCAATGATCGCTTCCCCTACTCGCCCAATCATTCGACCTATATCAATGCCGCTGCTTCAGGCCAGTCGACCGGGCTCCGTGCGCAGGACCCCAGGACCTATGTGCCGCAACTGGGCGACCTGCTTTGTGTCGGACGCGGCAAGAGCCGCAGTGTCACCTTCTCGATGCTGCCCACCTCTTATGGATTTCCGTCCCATTGCGGCATCGTGGTGGCCACGCATCAGAATGCCCCGCCATTCGGTAACGAACTGAGCATCATCGGCGGCAATGTGGACGACACGGTATCGCTCACCCATGTACCCACCGATGCGAATGGCGCTCTCGCTACGCCTGAAGGCCAGTTCTATGACACGCGCTATCCGTGGTGCGCCGTGCTTCAGGTGCTCTATGATGCGGATCGCGAGCCCGATAGCGGGCAGTAATTGCGTTTCCCAGCCTTGATCGAGACTTTATGACCGATAAGACGCTGCCGGATCTGCCCCGGATCTGGCTTCCTTACACCCAGATGAAGAACGCAGCGCCCCCGCTGGTCGCGCAGCGCACCGAGGGAACCACAATCTTCCTGGAGGACGGCCGTGCGCTGGTCGATGGTATCGCATCCTGGTGGACGGCCTGCCATGGCTATAATCACCCGCATATCCGCGCGCGCATGACGGACCAGCTTGGCGTCATGCCTCATGTGATGCTGGGCGGTCTCGTACACGAGCCCGTGCAGGCACTTTCCGATCGTCTCGTGGCGCTGCTACCCGGCGATCTTGATCATTGCTTCTATACCGATAGCGGCTCCGTCGCCGTCGAAGTGGCCATGAAAATGGCCATCCAGTACTGGATCAACCGCGGGGTGACAGGGCGCACGAAACTGCTCTCCTTTCGCGACGGCTATCATGGCGATACCTTGGCTACGATGTCGGTCTGCGATCCAGAAGAGGGCATGCACAGCCTGTTTGCCGGCGTTTTTCCCGAACAGGTCATCGCCGATCTGCCACGCGATGAAGCCAGCCTGGCATCTCTGGACACCCTGTTGAGCGGGAAACGCGACCAGATCGCTGCCATCATCGTCGAGCCTCTTGTTCAGGGGGCGGGTGGCATGATCTTCCACCCCCCGGAAGTGCTTTCCCGGCTGCGGGCTCTTGCCGACAAGCACAATGTGCTGCTGATCCTTGACGAGATCTTCACCGGGTTCGGTCGCACCGGCACGATGTTTGCCTGCGAGCAGGCCAGTATTGTCCCCGACATCATCACGCTGTCCAAAGCCCTGACCGGCGGCACTATTGCCCTTGCCGCTACCGTGGCGCGGCGTCATGTGTTTGAGGCCTTTCTATCGGATTCGCCCGGTGCTGCCCTCATGCACGGTCCTACCTTCATGGCCAATGCGCTTGCCTGCACCGCGGCTTGCGCCTCTCTTGAGCTGTTCGAGCGCGAACCGAGGCTGGACCAGATCGCTGCGCTTTCCGCCATGCTCGAAACCGGGCTCGAACCCTGCCGCGCCTTGCCCGGTGTGCGGGATGTCCGCGTGCTCGGCGCGATTGGCGTGGTTGAACTTGAGGCCATTGAGGATCTCTCCCGCCTCAAGGCCGCGCTTGTCGATCAGGGCGTCTGGATCCGTCCCTATCGCAATATCGTCTATCTGACGCCTGCCTTCACCATCACGCCCGGAGCTCTCGTTCGCCTCATGCACGCGATTTATGAAGTGCTTCGGGATGGGGCGTTCAGGAAACCCGTCTGAGAGGACATGCGATGACCCTGCCCCTGACCCCGCCCTTCACCGCCGAAACCGCACGCCTCAAGGTGCGCCGAGCCGAAGATGGCTGGAACAGCCGTAATCCGGAACAGGTCTCGGAGGCTTACAGCCCCGACAGTCTCTGGCGTAACCGCGATATCTTCCTGCAGGGGCGTCCAGCAATTGTCGCCTTTCTGAGAGAGAAATGGGCAAAGGAGCGCGAATACCGCCTGATCAAGGAGCTCTTCGCCCATGACGGCGACCGTATCGCCGTACGCTTTGCTTATGAGTGGCACGATGCCTCGGGCCAGTGGTTCCGTTCCTACGGCAATGAAAACTGGGTATTCGATGAGGCCGGGCTGATGGCGCGACGCATGGCATCGATCAACGATTATGCCATATCCGCGTCGGATCGCCTGTTTCACTGGCCTCAGGGCCGCCGTCCTGATGATCATCCGACTCTGAGCGATCTGGGTCTCTAGGGCGTGCGGGGCGCTGCCCCGCTCGCTGGAAAGGGGCACGCCCCTTTCATCCCGGCTTAGCCGAGCAGGTTTTCAAAGGACGACCGTCCTTTGGCGGGGTATGGGGCGGAGCCCCATGAAAGAGGCTCTTGCACCGGGAGGCCTCTGCGGGGCGCTGCCCCGCCCCCTGGAAAGGGGCACGCCCCTTTCATCCCGGCTTAGTTGAGCAGGTTCCCAAAGGACGACCGTCTCT
>NZ_BAPV01000013.1 GCF_025995175.1 Asaia krungthepensis NRIC 0535 | reverse complement strand
CGCCGCTGGGCTGAACAGGGCGTATGGGACGCGATGCTGCAGACGCTGGTCGATCTGGGCCTCACCGATGACTGGCAGCACATGACCGATAGCACCAGCATTCGCGGCCATGTCTCGACTGCGGGCGGAAAAGGGGGGCTCGTACGAACGCTCCTGGTCGATCACGCGGCGGTTTTACAAGCAAGATCCACGCCCGGGCAGACAATCAGGGACGCCCTCTTGGTTTCATCCTGACCGGTGGTGAGGCATCGGACTATACTAGCGCCGAGCCGCTCATCGCGATCCCAGCCGCTACGCCGAGGGCATTGCTGGCAGACAAAGGATACGATGGTGACGGTTTCCGCCAGTACCTGCTGATGCGGGGCATCCTACCGATCATCCCGCCACGCTCGAACCGTAAAGCTCCAGAGCATCCCGACTATCGCCGCTATCAGGACCGAAACCGCATCGAACGTATGTTTGGCAAGCTCAAGCAGCAACGCCGGATCGCCATCCGCTACGACAAGAGCATTCTGTCTTTCGAGAGCTTCCTCAATCTCGCCACCGTCAGGCTATGGCTCCGGTCTTTTGTCAACGCAGCCTAGCATTTCCTTATCCTCACCCTTATCCTAAGTTGGCTCAGACCATATATACCGCTTGTTTGCGATTGCTCCGGAATACGATATCGAAGCAAATACAATAGACTGTTTGATTTCTTATGAGGAGCAAAAAAATATCATAATAATAGATGTTTTCACCGATAGTATTAATGTTTTTGTTATCTACATATCAAAATCATCATTTAGCGTTGCATAAGTAACGAACGCCGGGAGCTTTTCTAGAAAACAACATGCTACATTCAGATATAAGCATCATCGTACAAGGCCCTTTGAATCACGGAAATGCGGAGCAGATTGCCTCGCATTGCGTTCACTGGCGTCAGTTATTTCCTGAGTGCGAAATCATACTTTCGATTTCGTCCACAGATATCTCAAATTTATACAACAACTCAGATAACCTGTATTGCGATCTCGACTCTGGATTTTCTAATTCTACAACCATTCGAGCTGTCTCTACACTCAACGGTGTCTGCAACAAGTTTGCACTTCTCGAGATCTCAAGTTACCTGCCTCAAATCAAAAGTGATAAAAAAGCCTCCAACAATGTAAATTATCAGATATCATCTGCACAGCGCGGTATCTCTCTAGCCAGTAGAGAATACGTATTAAGAATTAGAAATGATTGTCTTTTACTTTCAAAGACATTTCTCGAAGAATACGAACAGAATTCAGCATTTCCACGCCTAGAGCGCGCCGCATTTGAGAAGCGGGTTATGATACCTTCAATTTATACACTTAATCCGTATTCTAGGGAGAGAATGCCGTTTCATTATAGCGATTGGTTCCATTTCGGGTTACGTGAGGATGTGGCGCAAATATGGGACATTCCGCAATACAGCTTAGCTGATTCCGTACATTATATTCGACACGCCCATGCGCCTCATTCAAATAGCCATGAACGCAGATTCCTAACTCGCTTAGCAGTTGAACAATACATCTCTTTTTCCTGCTTCTCTAAGAAATTTGATGATATAATGCTAGAATATCACAATGATTTGAGAAGTATTACGTGTAGTTTAGACGTGCTTTGCGATAATTTTATTGTTTGCGACGCAGAAACAGTTGATCTGTACTTTCCTAAATATCAGAGTGATATTTCAGACCAAAATAATATATCGAAATGCATTAGTAGCTATGCCTGGAAAATGCTCTGTACTCATCGCGGAACCGATTACGAACATATTATCAATTCATCAATCTCCCCCGAAAAGAAAAATCAGACCTTCCAGGAGATCTCCTATAGACCGCTCGATTTCCTTCTGCGAGATTCGCGTCTTTTAAACGGCAAGATCGAGAACACGAACAGAAATGGATTACTCGCCTACGGTCCGTATATAGATCTCGAGCCCGGTTGCTATAGATGCCGATTTTCTTTTTCCGAGATACGTGGTTTAGGTAGACTCCACTTTTCAGTAACCAGTAATGCGGGCGCTACCAGCTTATTTCGTAAGACTGTCTGGAACTGGCGCAGGCGCACCATAACCCACGTAGTATTTGATATCAAATTAGTCAAATCAGAAATGAACGTTGAGTTTCTCATAAAGTATAATAAGATAGGCCGCCTTGTTTTTACTGGATTTCATTTAGAACGGGTTAGCTTTTGATCTCCCATCACGCAATGACCACCAGCAATAACTTATCGCACCCGCCGTCCCTTGTCCCAAAGACGCAGGCCCCGGAGAGCCAGATCGGCGATACCGGGCAGGAGACGGGGCTGCATCAGACCGGGATCGAAGGCTGACATGCGGCGGGCGTTCTCGCGATAACAATCCTCGACAAACCCGCGAAACGAGAACCCATCGAGAAACAGATTAGTCTGCGTGACAGCAAAATCGCGCCCGTCATTGGGCTCTTGGCCGCGCTTCACCATGCCGAGCAGACGGCTCAACGCGCGAATATAAAACCGCAGCGATTTGACAGATCGCCGTGCCCGCCCGAGGCCACGACGCTTCTCGCGCCATGCCATGTAGTTAATGAAGAAAACGATATGGCGCGTTTCTTCGAACATGAGGATGTCGAAAATCTCGAACATCTTTTCGGGCAGGAATTGCGACTGACGCGCGCTCTTGAATGCGCCGAAGCCGAGGAAAGCGTCGAGACATTCACCAAAACCGAAATCGATGAAGGCCTTTTCCAGATCAACCGGAAACTTCTCGAGAGGCTGCTTTTGGGCATCCAGACCGTAACGCTCGATCATGACGCGGATCAGATCGGCATGACGTGCTTCTTCATACCCCTGAAGGCGCACCGCCTCCTTCACCTCCGGATCGATGATCTGGGGGGTGAAGGCATCGACGATAGCCCCGGCCCGGCGTTCGGTATGATACACTTCCTGCCAGAACGGGACAGCGCGAAGCCGGGCGAGTTCCTCATCTGTCAGTTCGGGCCATGGCAGGGTTTCCGGATCGAAAACCTGATGCGTGTCGATAAACTGCTGACAGAAATAATGCTTGTGGGCTTCAGACCCCGGCTCGATCACACTCATGCAGGGGCATGCTGCTTCGTCTGTCCAAGCCTTGCCCGCATCGCTCCCGAGGCCTTCTCCCACAGACGATAAGCAAACAGCCCGGTCTTGACGAGGTTCGGCGTCGTGGTGGGGCGCAGCAGGCGATGATCATAGCCCGAGAAACGACGGTCATTTTCATCGAGGCAGAGCTGCATCAGCTCGGGCACCTTGATATCGATGTCCGTCATGTCCTTGGCGCCGGTCACGGTAAAGTTGTTGTCCTGCGTGTGCTCATTGCCTTCGGAGTCGATGGAGCGCGCCAGATCCATGCGCTCATAGGCGAGGAATGCCCAGACACCCAGAACGCGCGCCTCGAAGACGGGGCGCTTCCACCACGGCATGGTGGCGCGATGCCAGGCCAGCCAGTTCGCAAAAAGCAGGATATGACGACATTCTTCCTGCATCACGGGCTCAAACGTCTCGATCAGCTCCATGGGGAAGAGCCCGGCGCGTTCGGCAAGAGCGAACAGACCGAAAGCAAAGAAGCTGTCCACGCATTCCGAGAACCCGGTCACAAGATAAGCCCACTCGGTATCCTTGGGCTCGATATAGGGCGACTCGGGGGCCATCGGGATGTTATAAGCCTCGACAAGCTTGGAGAGCACCTCCTTGTGCCGGTTCTCCTCCCAGGCATTGCGACGCAGGGCGTCTTTCATGTCCGGGTCGTCGATCATGTCCGCATAGGCGGCCATGCGCAGGCGCGCCTTGCCCTCGGTCTGCACCGCGATATCCCAGATCGGCAGCGATGTGATGCGATGAAGGGTCTGCGGATCGAGCTCGGGCCACTTGATGACCGAGGGTTTATAGGGGTTGAAGGTCTCCCTGAACATGTCGGCCACGGCGCGCTTGTGTTCTTCGGTGCCCGGCTTGAGCGGGCCGGGAATGGCGCTGCTCCAGTGACGGGCTTCGAAATCGGCCTTGGCAAGAGTCTTGTCTGACGGCGCATCCGGAAGATGGCTGTAGAGTTGTTCAAGACGTGACATGAGAGAGAATTCCTCTTCTTATTCCTTGATGTCGCTCATTTTGCTGATGACGCGCGAGACGAGGCCATAGGCGATGGCTTCCTCTGCCGACATCCAGTGATTGCGGTCCGTATCCTTGGCGATCTTCTCGTAGGACTGTCCGGTTTCACGGGCAAAGAGGCGATTGAGACGCTCGCGCATCTTGATGATCTCGCGAGCTTCAATATCGATATCGGTGGCCGGACCGCGCACACCGCCCATCGGCTGATGCAGCAGGAAGCGCGTGTTCGGCAGGCACAGGCGGCGTTCGGGACGGCCTGCGGCAAAGATGAGGGCCCCGGCTGAGGCGACCCAGCCCGTACCGATCATGTTCACGGGGGCGATGGAGTCCACGAAGCGGATCATGTCGTGAATGGTGTCACCGCTCTCGACATGGCCGCCCGGCGAGTTGACATACACATCGATGGGCTTGTCCGAAGCGCCTGCCAGAGCAAGCAGACGACCGGTGACATCGCGGGCCACCTTGTCATTGATGCCACCGAAGATCAGCACCTTGCGCTGTTCGAACAGCTTGCCTTCGATCTCGCCACCCGGGGGCTTCTCGGCCGCTTCCTTGGGCTCGGGCGCGTCGGGCGCCTGGGGATCGGGCTCTTCATCGTCGAGACGTGGGGCGATACGCGAGATATCCTGGGGTGTCGTGCCACGCATGCGGGTGTTCCTATGTCCGTGCAGCCTGTTCATGCCATCTATGTTGCGCTTGATGGGCGGCCCTCACAAGGGGCACCCCGATTTTTGCGCCAGATCAAGCATCTCGCCACAATGGGCCTGAGCAGCTAGGGTGACATCTTCAGGATGAAACCGGACAAGAAACGCAAGGGTCAATCGGAAGATATGGTGAACACTGGGGGGGCGAAAACAGGCTGGCCGCGCAGGAGCCTTGTGGTGACGGGCATGGTATCACTCATGGTGTCGCTGAGCGCCTGCGGGCACCGGGATGCCGTCGACACCGTGGATAACTGGTATCATCAGTACCAGGGCGGTGAAATTGCGAAGCAACGCCCCCCTGCACCGGGTGCCCATGGCAATTACCCGCGCGTGGGCCTGACACCCACCACAACGGTCGAACTACCGAGCCCTTCCGCTCGTCAGGCGCTGACCGACAAGCTCACGCTGCAACGCAATCTGAGCCAGCATCTGGCCGTGGCCGATGGTCCCCTCACCATTGCAGCGCCCCCGCCGCCGCCCAAACCGCGACCGGCCAGTACGGAAAGCGGCTCATCAATGAGCGTCGTCGCCCCCGGCCAGACGCCGCCAGCAAACCCGGCGCCCGGTCCAGCGCCCATGCCCGGCAAGCAGGCTCAGCCCGCCCCCCCGAAAGCGACTACACCCCGCACGGATGAGGCACCCGAGGCTCCCTTGCCTGAGGTGACACGCTTTGCGCCCCCGCCGATCAAGCCGGGCGAACTGCCCCAGATCGGCGATCTGCCGCCTGTTGCTCCGCGGTTTCCGGGGTTCGACATCCCTCGTGATGCCGCGCTGCCCGATATCATCCCACCAGCCTATGATCTGACCGAGCCACATGGAACACTGATCCGGTTCAATCAGGCCTCAGACCAGATGGCGCGTGGGCAGGACGGAGCGATTGGCAAGGCGCTGAGCGGACGGGGACCTCATGACATCGTTTATGTGAAGGGGTTCGGGGAAATCACCTCCTTCCGCCCCTCGGAACAGGTGCTCGGAATCAGGCTCGGCCTCCTGCGGGCACGTTCATTGGCGCAGACCCTGATCCTTCACGGCGTGGCCGCCTCGGACATCCGGATCAGCGCGGGCGCTCTGGGTCGCGGCGCGAGAATTGACCGCTCGCCCTATTGAGGGCGGTTCACCCGGTCCGGAAATCAGGTTAGTGAAGATTGTCGGAGTCGCCCTGACTCCGGTAATTTTATTTCAACCCTGTGCCCCCGAGCCGAAAAAATGACCGAAGAGTTTCACCGCATCCGTCGCCTGCCGCCCTATGTCTTCGCCGAAGTGAACAAGGCCAAGGCCGCGGCCCGAGCGCATGGTGAAGACATCATCGATCTGGGCATGGGCAATCCCGATAGCCCCACGCCACCCCATATCGTCAGGAAGCTGGTCGAGACCGTGGCCGATCCGCGCAGCCATCGCTACTCGGTCAGCCGCGGCATTCCCGGGCTGCGTCGGGCACTGGCCGGGTATTACGAACGCCGCTTCGGTGTGGACCTGAACCCTGAGACCGAAGTCATCGCGACCCTTGGCTCCAAGGAAGGTCTGGCCAATCTCTCCTCGGCCATTACCAGCCCCGGCGACACGATTCTGGTGCCGAATCCGTCCTACCCCATTCATCAGTTCGGCTTCATCATCGCTGGTGCTTCGGTGCGTTCCATTCCGGCCACACCGGATGAAGACATGCTACGCGCGCTCGAGCGCGCTGTGCGCCATTCCGTGCCCAAGCCTACCGCGCTGATCGTGAACTTCCCCTCCAACCCGACGGCATTCACGGCCTCGCTCGATTTCTACAAGGACCTGGTGGCTTTCGCCCGTCGCGAGCAGATCTGGATCCTGTCCGACCTGGCCTATTGCGAAATCTATTTCGGCGACGAACCGCCGCCGTCCATCCTGCAGGTGCCCGGCGCCAAGGACATCGCGGTCGAGTTCACCTCGCTCTCGAAAACCTATTCCATGGCAGGCTGGCGCATGGGCTTTGCCGCAGGCAACCCGCATCTGATCCAGGCCCTCACGCGCATCAAGTCCTATCTCGATTACGGCGCCTTCACCCCCATTCAGGTGGCGGCTGTCGCGGCCCTGAGCGGCCCGCAGGATTGCGTGACGGAAATCCGCGACATGTATCGCGAGCGGCGTGACGTGTTGATCCGTGGGCTTCATGCCGCTGGCTGGGATGTCCCCTCGCCGCAGGGCTCGATGTTTGCCTGGGCGCCCATTCCCGAGCGCTTTGCCGAGATGGGCAGCGTCGATTTCAGCAAGCTCCTGCTCAAGGAAGCCGGGGTGGCCGTGGCACCGGGGCTTGGCTTTGGTGAATATGGCGAGGGCTTCGTCCGTATCGGTCTTGTCGAGAACACGCAGCGCCTGCGTCAGGCGACGCGTGCCATCAAGACCTTCCTTAACAAACACGGCGTCAAACAGGCAGAGGCAGTTTCGTGAACGGTCAAACACTTCATCTTGGTATTGCTGGTCTTGGCACGGTCGGGGCTGGCGTGGTGCGCCTTCTGCGTGAGAACGCCCAGGCCATTACTGCCCGTGCCGGACGCACCATCGAGGTGGTCGCCGTCTCGGCGCGCGACCGCACCCGTGATCGCGGTGTCGATCTCACCGGCCTGACCTGGCACGACGACGCCATCGCTCTTGCCGCCGACCCCAGGGTCGATGTGGTGCTCGAGCTGATTGGCGGCGCCGAGGGCTCGGCGCGCGCGCTTGTAGAAGCCGCACTGAAGGCGGGCAAGCCGGTCGTCACGGCCAACAAGGCCCTGCTGGCCATTCACGGGGCCTCGCTGGCACGCCTTGCACGCGAAAACGACACCTCGCTGCTTTTCGAGGCCTCGGTGGCTGGCGGTATCCCGGCCATCAAGCTGGTGCGCGAGGGTCTGGCTGCCGATCATCTCCTGCGTGTGGGCGGCATCCTGAACGGCACCTGCAACTACATCCTGACCGCCATGCGCGAGACGGGTCGCGACTTCGGCGATATTCTCGCCGAGGCCCAGGCCCTCGGCTATGCCGAAGCCGATCCTTCTACCGATGTGGATGGCTGGGATGCCGCCCACAAGCTCGCCATCCTGGCCGGACTCGCCTTCGGTCAGCCTGTGCGCTTCGATTCGCTGCATGTCGAGGGAATCCGAAATATCGCCGCCTGCGACCAGGCATTTGCGCGCGAGATGGGCTATCGCATCAAGCTTCTGGGCAGTGCCCGCAGTGACGGCAAAGGCACAATCGAGGCCTCGATGCGCCCCTGCATGGTTCCGCAGTCAGCGCCCATCGCGAATGTAGATGGTGTATTCAACGCCGTTCTGACCGAAGGCGCCTTCAGCGGCCCGATGCTGATCGAGGGACGGGGCGCCGGTGCAGGCCCGACTGCCAGCGCCGTGGTGGCTGATGTGATCGACCTTGCCCGTGGAACGGCCCTGCCCGTCTGGGGCATGGACCCGAAGCCGGAAATTGCCTGTGCGCCGCGTAAGAGCCTGAGCGGACAGTATTATCTGCGCCTGTTTGTGCAGGATCGTCCGGGCGTTGTGGCCGACATCACGGCCGCCCTGCGTGATTACGGTGTCTCGCTGCGCGCCCTCTCCCAGCATGCCGCCGAGGAAGCCGCGCAGCACGCCGGTTCACAGACGGTTGTTCCACTCGCGCTTGTCACACATGAAACCAGTGAGGCGGCCATGCTTTCCGTCCTGACGGCCCTCGGGCCCCTGGAAACTGTCGTCGGCACACCGCTGCTCATGAAAATCGAGACTGTGTGATGTGGCAAAGGCGGCACATCCCGGCATAACAGGGCGTGTCGCAATTCCGGCTCAGCTGGATAGAGTACAGATAGGATATACCGGATGCCTTTCTCTCCTAAGTATAAAGTGACGGATCGCAACCTCGCGCTCGAACTCGTTCGCGTGACAGAAGCTGCGGCCATCTCGTCATCGGCCTGGACAGGCCGTGGGGAAAAGAACGAGGCTGACGGTGCAGCCGTTCAGGCCATGAGGGCCGCGTTCGACACGGTCGCGATCGAGGGAACGGTCGTGATCGGCGAAGGCGAAATGGATGAAGCGCCGATGCTCTATATCGGCGAGACGGTGGGTGCCGGTGGCCCCAAGATGGATATCGCCGTCGATCCGCTGGAAGGCACCAATCTTTGCGCCAAGGACATGCCCAATGCCATGACCATGGTGGCCCTGGCCGAGAGCGGCAATTTCCTTCATGCCCCCGACATCTACATGCAGAAGCTGGTGGTTGGCCCCAATCTGCCGGATGATCTGATCGACATCGACGCCCCCATCGAGACCACGCTGCGTGACCTCGCCAAGGCCAAGGGCAAGGATATCTCCTCCATCACCATGTGTGCCCTCGATCGCGAACGCCATGAGGAGATGATCGCTCGCGCCCGTGAAGCTGGTGCCCGCGTCATGCTCCTGACTGATGGTGACGTTGCTGCCGCCATCGCGGCCTGCATGGATGAGAGCCGCGTGGATATCTACGCAGGCTCGGGTGGCGCCCCTGAAGGCGTTCTCGCCGCTGCAGCCGTACGCTGCGTTGGAGGACAGATGCAGGGCCGCCTGATGTTCGAGGATGAAAGTCAGGTCGAGCGCGCCCGCTCCATGGATCCCGGCAAGGACCCTACCCGCAAGCTCGGCCTGCATGACATGGCGCGCGGCGATGTGCTGTTCTCGGCCACGGGCGTGACCACAGGAACACTTCTTCGCGGTGTTCGCTTCTATGGTCCGACGATTGCGCGCACCCATTCCATCGTGATGCGCTCCAAATCAGCGACAGTGCGCTTCATTGAGGGACGTCACGATTTCTCCACCAAGACATGGGCAGGTCACTGATCCCATCCTATAAGGGAGCGTATGTCTGACGCTCCCTCGTTCCTTGTTCCGCCAGAGCCGGTCCTGTCCGTCCATTCAAGCGGCAGCGGGCGCTCCTGGATCTGGCGCGACGAGAAACTGGCGGCCGGCGATGGCCGCGTTGCCCTTGCCATGGCACAACGTGCTGGCATTCCCGAGCTCCTCGCACGCATTCTGCATGGCAGAGGAATAGATCCCTCCCAGGTTGCAGCTTTCCTCGACCCTAAACTGCGTGACTGGCTGCCCGATCCCTCCTGCCTGCGCGGCATGGACGAAGCCGCAGCCCGTCTGGCCCAGGCGGTCCGCTCGGGTGAAACGATCGGTGTTTTCGGCGATTACGATGTGGATGGCGCCTGTGGCACCACGCTCCTGACCGAAACCCTGCGCGAACTCGGTTGCGCGGTCCATTTCCATATCCCGGACCGCCAGAAAGAAGGATATGGCCCGAACGCAACGGCCCTAGAGGGACTACGCGCCAGGGGAGCAACACTGCTGATCTGTGTGGATTGCGGCACGGCAGCGGTCTCGTTGCTCGACACTCTGCGCACCTCCGGCGATATCATCGTTCTCGATCATCACAAGCCGGACGGGGCCATTCTGCCCGGTTGCATGGTGGTCAACCCGAACAGGGTGGATTGCGAATCCGGGCTGGGTCATCTCTGTGCCACGAGTGTTGCCTTCCTTGCCCTGATTGCCACATGTCGTGCCCTGCGCCTGTCCGGCTGGTTCGAAGTCCATGAAGAACCTGCCCTTCTGCGCAAGCTCGATCTGGTCGCGCTCGCGACTATCTGCGATGTGATGCCCCTGCGCGACCTGAACCGCGCTTTCGTCACCCAGGGCCTGCGTGTCATGGGACGCGGCGAGCGTCTGGGACTTTCCACCCTCGCCTCGGTGGCGGGAGTGAAGGAAACGTCGAGTGCCATGGCCTGCGGTTTCGGTATCGGCCCACGCATCAATGCGGGCGGGCGTATCGCTCAGGCCGATCTCGGTGTGAAACTTCTGCTGAGCGAAGATGCTTTCGAAGCGCGCGCGCTGGCAGAGAAGCTCGATGAGATCAACCGGCAACGCCAGACTGTCGAAGCCGACATTCTGACCGAGGCCTATCATCAGGCCGAGGCTCAGCTTGAATCCGGCCATGCTGCCCTGTTTCTGCACGGCGAGAGCTGGCATCCCGGTGTTGTGGGGATCGTGGCCAGTCGCGTCCGTGAACGCTGCAATCGCCCCGCACTGATTGGCGCCCTACAGGACGGCGTGATCAAGGGATCGGCGCGCTCCGTTCCAGGTCTGGATATCGGAGCTGCCGTGATTGCAGCCTGTCAGTCGGGTCTGCTGCTGACGGGTGGGGGCCATGCCATGGCGGCCGGATTCTCCCTTTCTGCCGACAAAGCCGAAGCCTTCCATGCCCATCTCGACCAAGCGCTTGCCGAAGCGCGCCACCGCCCCCGTCATGACGCACTGAGCATCGACGGCGTTCTGGCGTTGCGGGGCGCGACCACGGAGATCGCGGCGCAACTGGGCAGGCTCGGCCCCTTCGGCGCAGGCCACGAAGAGCCGGTTATTGCGATCAGCCGTGTACGCGCCGTCAAAAGCGAACGCATCGGCCGCGACGGCAATACATTGCGGGTAATCCTGCAGGGCGAAGATGGTGGCAGGTTGCGTGGTCTCGTGTTCCGAGCCGCCGACAAGCCCTACGCGGAGCTGCTCGAAGATCGTGCCATGCCGGTGCTGCATGTGGCCGGACAATTGCGCTGCGAGCAGTGGCAAGGTCAGGATATGCTGAGCTTTTTTATTTTGGACGCCGCCACGATTTAGGGGTTGACCCCCACCCCCCGCTGGGATAATCAGCCGCTCACGCCTCCAGTCCCGTTCGTCTAGAGGCCTAGGACACCGCCCTTTCACGGCGGTAACACGGGTTCGAATCCCGTACGGGACACCACGGCATTGACCGCAGTTTTCTGCGGAATGCGGCCGGTTAGAAGCATAATCCTGATTTACCGAAGTACTGATTTTGAGCCACTCCTGAGCTATTCAGGAGAGTAGTCTTCGTCAAGAGCAGGAAACCTTGCATCGGCAAATGCGGCGAGATCGCCCTGTCGACCGATGGATTATGCCTCGCCCATCCCGGCACCACAGGCCTACTCAGTCACATCCCCGCAAATGCCCCGGCCTTGGGCGACTGGCTAATACTTGCCGACCGACGTTCCGCGCAGGAAAGAGCACGTGTCACCGATGCCCGAAACTCGTCCGTGACATCCTCCTTTTCCCTGCCATGATCCATACCCGCGGGACAGGGGCCAATGCCCCCCACAGTTCATATCCCGCAAGCTTCCCGCCTGTGGAATTGAGACGCTATCATCAGCCTCGCGTCCGCCAACTCCCTTGAAAAGAGTCACCGCCAAATTCAGCAGAGGATTTCCCCGTAGCTCAGGCTCCGGGCGACCTGGCATCAGCGGCACGATGAGCCCGCCCATAGTGGTATCGTGAGCACTTCGGGTCTAGAGCGTGCCATGAAACCGTTTCCCGTCATCCCCTGAGGCACGGCGGACAACAGAGACAATCGTCTCACGCATCCATCGATAAAGAGGATGCATGGCCGTGCGATCGTGCCAGGCCATGGCAATCGTGAAACCCGGCACAGCAAGCGGAGGCTGAAGAACAGCGAGCGGCAGCCTTCTTGCAGCTACGATCCGTCGCGGCACGATCGCGACCATATCGGACCGAGCTACGATCTCGGGCACCATCAGGAAGCCGGGAACCGACAGGACAACGCGTCGCTCACGCCCCATTGCCGCAAGAGCGATATCTGTTGCGCCCGCAAATCCTCCCCCCGCTGGTGAGACAAGTATATGGTCGAGACGGCAGAACAGATCGAGACCCGGTGATCCCTGCACCTCGGGATGGCCGGCTCGCGCAATAAGCACGTAGGTTTCGTCGAACAAGGGTGTTTGACGGAGTCCATCCGGAATATCGTCCGGTATAGTGAGATAAAGATCTGCGTCTCCTTGCTCAAAAAGCTCAAGCCCGGATCGCTGGGCGGCGCTGCGCCAGGCGACACGAATTCCCGGTGCCACGTCGCGAAGGTGGCGCACCAAGTCAAAGAGCACGGCGTATTGCACGTAGTCGCTTGCGACGATTGTGACTGTCGCAGAAGCCGTCATGGGGTCGAAACGACTGGCAACCGCCACAACGTCGCGCACAGCGTCGAGTGCGGCGCGCAGAGGCTTGTGCAGGGCTAGAGCACGCTCGGTCGGTATCATGCCGCGCGGCCCCGGCAGCAGAAGCGGGTCACCCAGCACCGCCCTCAAACGGGCCAGTCTGGTGGAGAGAGCGGGCTGACTGATGGCCAGACGTCTCGCAGCGCGGGTGACGTTGCGCTCTGCCAGCAACACGTCGAGCGTGGCGAGCAGATTGAGATCGAGACGTTCGATATCCATTTGATGGATAGCAGCATGAAAATCTTTCGATTTCAACGATAGCATGATCGCGTGGCAGGCTCTTCCCTGCGCAATGCCTTATTGCGCAGGGTTTTTCACTGACACACGAAAAGAGCCAAACGATGAGTCGTCTCTTGATCATCCATGCTCATCCCGAGCCCCGCTCGCTGAGCAGCGCCCTGAAAGATGTTGCTGTCGAAACGCTCACCGCTCAGGGACACGAAGTTCAGGTATCTGACCTCTATGCCATGAACTGGAAGGCGGTGGCCGACAGCGCGGATTTCACCACGCATTCCGATAGTGACCGGCTGCACTACGCTGCCGCCTCAAAAACTGCCTATCAGGAAGGCACACAAGCAGCCGATATCCTGGCCGAGCAGCAGAAGCTTCTCTGGGCAGACGGGGTCATCCTCAATTTTCCGCTGTGGTGGTTCGGGCTCCCTGCGATTCTGAAAGGATGGATCGACAGGGTTTACGCCTGCGGTTTCGCTTACGGCGTCGGTGCACAAG
Source organism: Asaia krungthepensis NRIC 0535 (assembly GCF_025995175.1). GTDB lineage: Bacteria > Pseudomonadota > Alphaproteobacteria > Acetobacterales > Acetobacteraceae > Asaia > Asaia krungthepensis. The sequence goes on along the minus strand of NZ_BAPV01000013.1, from coordinate 76,581 downwards.
GCGGCGCACGCTGGGGCGACCGATACGGAGAGGGCACACTCATGGGCAAGCGGGCAATGCTGGCAGTAACATTGGGCGGGCGTGAACCTCACTATACAGATCGCGGCGTCAATGGGCGGCTATTCGATGTCCTGTGGCCGATCCAGCATGGTATTCTCTTCTATCCCGGCATGAGTGTGCTGCCGCCTTTCGCGCTCTACCAGGCCGACAGGCTCGATGACGCACGATGGGTCGAAGCCAGAGAGTCATTTCAGGCTCGCTTGAAGGATTTCTTTACCGAAATCCCCATCGCGTTCCGCACGCAAAACGGTGGTGATTACGACGAACAGCAAGTGCTGCGCGAGGGGCTGGGAAGCGGCAAGGACGGGTTGATGATCCACCTGAGCCGATAAGAGACATCCCGGTTTCGCATGATCGCGTTCCCTCCGGATACTGCGAGCCGGGCAAAGCACATCACGTATCATCCCCCTATCACCCCGGTTCACCGAAATCCGGCACCCTTGCTCCTGTATGGATCCCGGCCAGGTAACTCACAGGATCGCCCGGCCCACCGCGCCATGGACAAGCGCACCGGATGGCCCTTGCGGGATGAGCTGACTTGACGTTCGCCGGATGGCTTCGTAAATCCTTCGGTGCGTTCGTCCTGAAACGAACTGCCGTAGGCGTTACCGTCATCCAACGCGTCCTTTGTCGAGAGGATCCCAGCAGGGAATGTCTCGGCCCCACAAGGCGCGTTGAATATGACCCAATCTGCAAAACACGCATCCGCAAACCCGGATAATGTCTCGACATTCCGCGGGCTTGCTCCTCTCATCCTGTCCATTTTTCTTGGCTATTTTTCCGTGAGCGTCCCTCTGGGCCCGATGGCGCTCGAAATCAGGGAACGACTCGGTTTCGGTTCCGCAACAATTGGCGGTGTTATCGGCCTTCAGTCACTCGCGACTTTACTCACGCGGCATTGGGCCGGGACATTATGCGACTCACGTGGCCCTCGTCATGTCATCCTGATTGGCCTGCCGCTGGCAGCCCTATCGGGACTGGCCTATGCGCTTGCCGGTGTCCTCGATCCAGGACGCTTCGTTGTGCTCGAAACGCTCATTTTTGGGCGCCTGCTGATGGGATTGGCAGAGAGCCTGTTTCTGACAGGGCTGATGAGCTGGGGTATTGCCCGGCTCGGCGCAGCACGCACGGGAGTTGTCATGTCCTGGACAGGTATGGCGCTCTATGCCGCTATCGGTCTGGGAGCCGCGAGCGGTCTCACCGGCTTTGAATCAGGCGGCCTCACGCTGGTTGGCTTTCTCATGGCTGCTGCACCAGTCCTGGTGCTAGGGTGCATACTCCCCCTGCGCCCGGTCGCCCCTTCGGGGGGAGGACGCACACCTTTTCACAAGGTCCTCGGCATGATCTGGCGTTTCGGCGCCGTACTCGCCCTGGCCACCATCCCCTATGCCGCGCTCTCTGCTTTTCTGACGCTGGATTATTACGAGCATGGTTGGTCGCATGCCGGTGCCGGTTTTGCTGCTTTTGCCGTGGCCTATATCGCCGTGCGTCTCTTTGCTGCCGGTCTGCCTGATCGAATCGGGGCAATGCGCGTGGCCCTGGGGTCGCTCGCTCTCGAAACGATCGGCCAGGTCCTTTTATGGTCGGCGTCCCGACCTGAAATGGCTGTCACAGGTGCAGCCATTACCGGCCTCGGTTTCTCGCTGGTGTTCCCGTCCATGGGTGTTCTGGCTCTTAATCTTGTGCCGCCATCGATACGAGGGCGGGCCCTGGGCAATTTCATCGCCTTTGCCGATATCGCTCTAGGCGTGACCGGCCCGATCATGGGCCTAGCCATCAGCTATTTCACCACCGGCACAGCTTTTCTGATCGGCGCTCTGGCGACGATTGCAGCTCTTTGTCTGGTGCCCGGCATGCACAGACAGACCGCGAAACAAGCTCGATACTCTTCTTCCGGCCGATCGGCATCCCGATGAAAGGAGCCTGACCATGAAAATGAGCGGAAACACGATCCTGATCACAGGAGGCACGAGCGGTATCGGGCGCGCCCTGGCGGAGGCTTTCCATGATCGTGGCAACAACGTGATCGTCACCGGGCGTCGCCAGGCCCTGCTGGACGAGATCGGAAGGAAACGACCCGGCATTGTCCCTCTCCTTCTCGATCTCGCAGACGAGGCCGCGCTCGCGGCCCTGCCCGGCATCGTGAAGACGCATTTTCCGACGCTGAATATCGTGATCGCCAATGCAGGGATCTCCCATGCTGAAAACCTTGCAGACGGGTCATGGCAAGTCGGGAAGGCATGTTCCATGATCGACACGAACATCATGGGGGTGCTGCGCATTGCCGCCGCATTATTGCCGATCTTGCAGCAGCAGGAAAACGCCACGTTCATGGCCACAGGGTCGGCGCTCGCTTTCGTGCCGAGAGCCGCGTTTCCAACTTATTGCGCCACGAAGGCGTTTCTTCATTCCTGGCTGCAATCCCTGCGTCATCAACTCAAGGACGGGCCTGTGGAAGTGTTCGAACTGTCACCCCCTTATGTCCAGACCGCACTGACAGGACAAGCGCAACTGACCGATCCCCGTGCGATGAGTCTGGCTGTGTACACAGCGCAGGTCATGGCGAAACTGGAACGGAATGACCATGAAGCCGGCGAGATCCTGCTTCCCGGCGATGATTTCCGCCGACATGCTGAACGCGACGGGCGCTATGAGGCCGTATTCTCACAGCTCAACCCGGGCTGAACCGCGCGCTCCAGACAGCGCTGGAGCGTTCGCGATTGCACACGCCCGGTTTCATCCTCCGATTGCGACAACCAGTCTCCCGCGGCACCGCCCCTCGAGCAGGTCACGGGCTGCCGCAGGGGCATCGCTTAGCCCGATCTCCTGAACGAGGCTCTCGAGTAATCCCTGATCGACCAGATCTGACAGGCGCTTCCATGCCTCCAGCCGCAATGCGCGCGGACAATAAACACTGTCTATCCCGATAAGGGAGATACCACGGAGGATGAACGGGGCGACAGTGGCAGGAAACTCCATGCCGGCTGCCAATCCGCAAGCCGTCACCACACCGCGCGCTGCCATGCCTGCGCAGATATTGGCCAGGATCTGCCCCCCTGCCGTATCGATAGCCCCGGCCCATTGCTCGCGCGCAAGCGGTTTGCAGGGGGAAGTGAAAAGGGCACGATCCAGTATCGCCGTTGCCCCCAGTGACCGCAGCCACGCGGTATGCGCGGGTCGTCCGGTCATGGCCTCGACCCTGTAGCCCAGACGGGAGAGCAGCATCACGGCAAGACTGCCCACGCCCCCCGATGCCCCCGACACGATGACCGGCCCGGTCTCGGGCTGAATCCCGTTACGTTCGAGCGCCATCACGCTCAGCATGGCTGTATACCCTGCCGTGCCAATCGCCATGGCCTGTCGGGATGACAGGGTCTCAGGCAGAGGCACAAGCCAGGCAGCCGGTACCCGGGCCATACCTGCCAGACCGCCCCAGTGTTTCTCGCCCAGGCCCCAGCCATTGAGGATGACGCGATCCCCGGGCGACAGCGCGGGATCATCGCAACGGGTCACAGTCCCCGCAAAATCGATACCGGGAATCATGGGAAACTGGCGAATAACGGGTGCTTGCCCAGTGATCGCCAGAGCATCCTTGTAATTCAGGGTGGAATATTCGACTCGCACCGTGACATCGCCCCCCGGCAGCGCGCTCTCGGCCATCTGCCTCAAGGCGATCTCCTGTCGACCCGTCTCGTCCCTCTCGATCACGAGAGCGGAAAAATCCGCATCCATGAGCCTGTCCCTTTCCGGAAAAAGATCAGTGTGTTCCCGCCTCAGCCTCGTGCTTTGCAGAGGCTTCCGCTTGTCGTCCTGATGCCCCGAAGCTGGTATGCGCATCGCCCCAGCGCTTGAGGGCCAGAATGACAGGTTCAAGCGTTCTGCCATGCTCCGTCAGGCTGTATTCCACCTTGGGGGGCACCTGCGGGTAGATTTCCCGGTGAATGAAGCCATCTTCCTCAAGTTCGCGCAGCTGCATGGTGAGCATGCGCTGGGTGGCGTTGGGCAAAAGCTTGCGCAGGGCATTGAAGCGCAGCGTACCCTGCAGGAGATGGAACAGGATCACACCTTTCCATTTTCCATCAATCAGTTCGAGCGTTGCCTCCACGGCGCAGCCGGGACTGCAATCGAGGCGCTTGTGGCGAATGCGGGGCATGACGGTATCATTTCCGATACTATGAACAGTATATGTGCGTTCTTGCGTGAATACAGTATAAAGCCTCATCTCTGCTCCATACAACCATGGAGCGAAAACTATGCGTGCTATTGGCTTCCAGTCTCCCCACCCGATCGACCATGTTGAGGCGTTGCAGGATATCGAGCTTCCTGACCCCGTGCCGGGCGGGCGCGATATCCTTGTCGAAATCCGGGCGGTCTCGGTGAACCCGGTCGATGTCAAAATACGCGCCAGTGCGAACCCGGCCCCCGGGGAATACCGTGTGCTCGGTTGGGACGCCTCGGGCATCGTCAGGGCCATAGGCCCCGACGTCCGTGATTTTGCGATTGGCGATGAGGTTTTTTACGCCGGAGCCCTGCAGCGTGCGGGTACCAATGCCGAACTCCATCTGGTGGATGAGCGCATCGTGGGCCGCAAACCAAAGAGTCTCGACTGGGCACAGGCGGCGGCCCTGCCGCTGACGGCGCTGACCGCTTGGGAAATGCTGTTTGACCGACTGGATATCCGACGCGACGTACCCGGAACCCGTCCCTCGGTGCTTATTATCGGCGGAGCAGGCGGTGTCGGCTCAATGGCGATCCAGCTCGCACGGGCCCTCACCGATGTAACGGTGATTGCTACTGCCTCTCGCCCTGAAACGCAGGGTTGGGTGCGCGACCTTGGAGCGCATCATGTCATCGACCATCGCAACCCGCTCGCGCCCCAGATTTCGGAATTGCCTACAGGTGCACCGGGTTTCGTATTTTCCACAACGGCAACCGCCCAGCACCTCGAGGATATTGTTGAGCTGCTGGCACCACAGGGTCATTTCGGGCTGATCGATGACCCGGCCGAACTGAACGCCATGCCACTCAAGCGCAAGAGTCTCTCACTGCATTGGGAGCTGATGTTCACTCGCTCCATGTTCACGACACCCGACATGGACCATCAGGGAAAGATCCTGAACGACATCGCAGCCCTTATCGATAGCGGGCAACTGCGCACGACCCTGGGCGAGCATTTCGGCCCGATCAACGCGGCCAATCTGCGGCGCGCCCATGCCCTGATCGAAAGCGGGCGTGCTCGCGGCAAGATTGTCCTCGAAGGCTTCGAATCCGACGGAGAAACAGCATGAGCGCTGCATCAACCAAACTGGTGCAGCAGTGGTACGCAACCGGCGATACCAGCCTGCTGGCCGATAATGTGGTCTGGACCGTGCTCGATACCTTCCCTGAGGGTGGCACCATCATCGGCCGCGACACCGTCGCCACAACCTTCTTTCCAGCAGTGAAGGCACTTTTCGACACCTATGCCGCTGTACCCGAAACCTGTGTCACCGAGGGTGAAACGGTCGTGACGACAGGGCATTACCACCTCATGACGCCGGGAGGTGTGAGGGGAGACATCGCGTTTGCCCATGTCTGGACAACAGGTCAGGGGAAAATTCTGTCCTTCAGGCAGGTGGCCGATACGGCGGCCCTTCGCGCGCTTCTTGAGGCGGAAGGACGAGCTGCATGAGCGAGGATTTCAATCTCCCCCAGGGTGGGCGGTTCGACCTGCACGCCATCGCCAGTCAGTTTCCCGAAACAGCGGCTACAATGCTGCTCGATACCTATCTGACAGATAGCGAGTCACGGAGCATCCGGCTTTTTCGCGTTTATCAGGGTGTTCCCGCTCATTATCACACCCAGTGTGACGAGATTCTTTATGTGCTCTCCGGCGAGGGAACGTTCTGGATCGACGATCCCGCAACCGAGGCTGCATTTTCGCCGGGTCATCTTCTGGTTTTTCCAAGAAAAGCCATTCACGCCCTGCCGCAGATTGTCGGACCCTCGGTCATTTTCCTCGCCATCGACACGCCACGCCGCGCGCAGGATGACGTTACGTTCGTCGATGGGCCGGACGCCAGACGGCCCCCCTTCATTGCAGGGATCTGACCTCATGCGCCTTGTCGAGACGCTTTTCTCTCTTCGAACCCGGCTGCGGCAATTTGCCCCGATCATGGGCGTTTTTCTTCTTGTCGCCGCCCCGGCCTGTTTTGCCGAACCAGCGCATATAGAGGCCCAGAACATTTCGCTCGACTGGAATGCCGTTGCTCTGGCGCAGGGCCATATCTTTGTGGCTGGGCCGCGCTGGACCGGTTTTCCGGGCCCTTCTGTCGCCACGGTCACACCGGAAGGGATGCTCAGGCCGTTTCCCTCGCCGGAGTGGAATGACTGGAAACCCGGGCAGGACGCGAGAACGCGCTTCGTGAGCGTGAATGCCCTTCATCTGGGACCCGATGGCACCTTGTGGGTTGTAGATACCGGAAGCCCGCAATTTGGCGGAGCGATCGTCAGGGGAGGCGCCAAGCTGGTGCGGATCGACCCGGCAAACGGTAAAATCGTGCATGTCTATCCTATGGGCCCCGATGCGGCGCCCGATGGCAGCTATATCGACGATATCCGTTTCAACGGAGATCATGCTTATCTGACCGATGCGGGCACCGGTGCCATACTCGTTCTGGATATCCCGTCCGGAACCTTCCGCCGCGTTCTTGCTGGCCATCCTGCCACCATGGCACGAAAGGATCGACCGATCGTCGTGGATGGACAAATAGTGCGAATTGCTGATGGCACTCCCTTGCGCGTCAATGTCGATCCGCTCGAGGTCAGCCCGGACGGCCGGACCCTGTATTTCGGACCGCTCGAGGGGCCGTGGTCCCAGGTACCCACCCGGGCGCTGGATGACTCCACGCTATCGCCGGAGGCTCTCGCCGCATCCGTCACGCCATGGGCCGATCTGCCCCCGATTGGCGGCAGCCTGATGGACAAGCAGGGGACTCTCTATTTTCTGGCGCTCGGGGATGACACGATCTATCGGCGTGAAAGCAATGGGAAGATTACGGCCCTGTTGACGGATCATCGCCTTCACTGGGCCGATGCTCCCTTTCTCTCGACTGACGACAGGCTCTGGTTTCCTGTGGCCCAGCTGGACCGGCTTGCTCAGTTCAACCATGGACATTCCGCCATCAGGCAGCCCTTCCTCATGATGTCGGTAGCAATCCGGAACTGAGCCGGGACTGCGCCGGTACACGCGTACTCTTGCGGGTTTCTCATGGCTCGAAGCCGTGGGAGGCACCGGTTTATTTCGCCGATCCTGGCGTGAGACAAAACGTCAGAGCGTGTTTCGTGCGCTATACGGGGATTTACTAACCCGATACCTTTCTCAATACGGGCGCGATCATCCTGCCTGATCGCGAGAGGCGCCCTCAGAAAGGAACGGCCCTTACGACCTATGCCGGGGACATCATCAGGGCCGATAACGCTCTAACTGTGCCAATCATTGTTTCGATATCGAAATACTTTTGCGGTGGTTACTATGGCCGATCTCGTATGGAAAAAAGGCCGCCACTTATCCTCTCATCATCACAGCCGATGGAGGACGCGTCTATATTTGTCAGCATCATCGCCGTGACGCTTGCCTCGTTTCCTGCGTGGAACGGGGGCACATGCTTTAGACCAGCCGAGTGCGTATCCCCGCCAGACTTGTCGGCCTGAGCGATTGCCATAATCGCGAGTATCGAGACATCATCTCCGGTCAGCAATCAACGTGTCAGGCGGTCTTTGGACCACTATGCATGCAGCTTCCTGCGAGCATCAGTACCGGTCCGCGTACCGCCCTACCGTGATAAAAGCCACGCGTGGATGGAATACCGTCGATTTTTCTTGCTGAATTGTCAGCCATATCAGAGATCCCGCGATGCGCCCCATCCCTGAATATCCGCAGATACAGGGAGCGGCGGCCACCTCGGTGTCACGGGCAGACTGTGCCGCCCCACCGATCACGCCCCAGAAGCGAACAGGGAGATGTTTTCAGCGAGCGGTGAGAGTGAACCGTGTGATCTCTGACGGGCGTCCCAGACGCAGAGCAAATCCGGGCCAGATGCCGGTGCCGTTGCTGACATAAAGCGCCATGTTGCCCACATGGTAGAGCCCCGAAACGAAACCCTTGTTGCCACGTGCCACCAGGGCATCGAGCCCGTAAATCATGCCTCCGTGGGTATGGCCCGAAAGCTGAAGGGCAACGCCCAGACGCGCCGCCTCTCGTGCCTCGGCGGGTTGATGGTCCAGCAGAATAACCGGCGCATCGTCAGGTCGGCCTGCCAATGCCAATGCGAGGTCCGGTCCCTCTTCTCCATGATGGGCGGCCGAGCGATCCGTCACGCCCGCCAGCACCAATGCCTCGTCACCACGCCTGATGATCTCGTGCCGGTTGAGCAGGAAACGGAATCCCATATTCGAGAGATGGGCGATCCATTCCCCATAATCGAAGAAATATTCGTGGTTGCCGGGAATAGCCCAGACGCCATCCGGGGCCTGCAATGCCGAAAGCGGTGCCACATCGTCACGGCGCATCGCGACCGAGCCATCGATAAAGTCGCCCGTCACCACCACCAGATCGGCCATCGCCTCATTGGCCTTCTTCACGACTTTCTCGGCCCAGAGTCTAGGGAAAAGGCGTGTGATATGCAGGTCCGTCAGCTGGACCAGACGATAGCCTTCGAAGCCGGGTGGCAATGCTGCGATCCTGAGAGTCACATCCCTGACGGGAGGCACACGCAAGGCATTGGCCACTCCCCATGCAGAAAGAAGTGCCGCGATTATGCCGACAGCCACGCGAGGTTCGGTGCCGATGTGAAAGGGGTGCCAGGTCACGAGCGCCCAGATCGCAGCACCGATATCCACCGCCAGCTGCATCACCGTGATGAACCCCAGGGCCCCAAAACCCCAATTGAACAGAATGACAACGAGGCGCGGCATCTCAGGCGCAAATACCGAGCCAGAGGAAAGGCGACACCAGTAATGGTAAAGCCCCGCCACCACGATCAGAAACGCCCCCGTAATCCTTGCCGCGAGCGGCACAGGCAGTGGCCAGAGCCAGTTGAGGATGACGATAAGAAAAAGCGTACCGAAAACGACTGGGCGCAAGGGACTCATATTCCGGAAAAATGAACGTCGTGTCGAAACGCCCGACGAAGAGCCCGGTTCTATCCCTTCCGGGAGGTCACGACCATCCCAGGACGAGAAGCACCACAAGCATGCCCGGAGCAGGCAGATGGGAAAATGCTCTCCAGCGCAGCAGCGTGACAAGAACCGCCAGAAGGATCATGGACGCCAGACCCAGCCCCACAGGCCGCGTTTGCGGGAAAATCATGAGTGCGACACAGGCCCATTCGAGCACGCCAGTCACGCGGCACCACCATCCGGGATAACCCCATTGTACAAATTGCACGCGAAGTGCGTCGCGACCCAGGAGATTGACCAGACCCGCACCTGCCATGGCAACCATGAGAAGAGCGCGCGCACATTCATGCATCATCGCGATCGCTCCAAGCGGTCATCTCGAATTCCTGCAGGATCGTCCTCATGACCGGCCGCCAGCCAAGTTCTACCTGCGCTTTCGCACCCGAAACAACCTGATCGCAGGCTATCGCATCGGCAAAACCATGCAGAGTTTGACGGGCCGCCTCAAGCGGCCAGAGCGTGACGCGCCCTTGAGCTCCCCCTGCCCGGCTTGCCGCCCGAGCAATCTCGATAAGGCTGACAGGCCCATCATTGACGCCGTTATAAACCGATCCGGCAGGCGCATGAGTGAGGGCCAGTGCATAAAGCCGGGCAAGATCTTCGGCATGAACGCAACTCCAGCGATTATCACCGGTGCCGATGACGCGCGCGGCGCCTTCATTCTGCGCCTGAGCCAGCATCATCATGGCGGTCCCGCCACCATGACCATAAACCCAGCCGGGGCGGATGATCACAGCATGGACGTCCTGTGCTGCCCTGATTTCCCGTTCGAGAATTTCGCGCCATGCCACCATCGGCAGAGGCTTGCACGGCGTTTCTTCCGTGGCGGCCCTGTCTCCCGTTTCGCCATAAACCAGACAGCCGCTGGTATAGATCAGCCGCTTGCCGGTGCCCCGCAGGGCCTCCAGCAGGACATGAATCGCCCGACGATCGAGTTCCGCCGCCTTGTGGTCGTGAGGGGAGGCAGCATGAATAACCGCATCGGCCTCTAGCGTCGCTGCGCGAAGCAACGCTGTATCCTCGAGATCTCCGGGCAGGATGTCGAAACCCTGTGCCCTTGCCTTATCGGCCGCTCCCTCACTGCGCGACAGGGCAAGAATACCATGTCCCTGTGCCTTGAGCGCACGGGCAACAGCCCCGCCAATCAGTCCTGTTGCGCCTGTTATCACGATGTTCATGCTGTGCCTCGCCTCGCTGTTTCCTGGGGCGAGTGAAGCGGGGCACGAAGGCGATTGGAAATGGAGAGTTCTGATAAGCCATCATCGGTGCCGTGGATAACGTCAGAGCGTGCCCGCAAGCGCGACCAGCTGAGCGCGTAACCAGCGCAGCGCCTCGTGGTTATCGGTGCGCCGATGCCACATCATGGAAAGCGTCCATTGGGGCAATGGCAGGGGTGGTTCGAAGATAGCCAATCCGCCCCCTTCCCGTGCAAAACGCTCTGCAACCCGTGTGGAAAGAGTGGCAATGAGATCGGTTTCGTCGATCACGAAAGGTGCAACGAGAAACTGGGGCAGGCTCAGTGCAACGTGGCGCGCCAGGCCACGCTCCGCCAGCATGCGATCGACCAGCCCGCTCCGGTCTCCTTCAGGCGATACGAGCAGATGTGGTGCGCGGATGAACGCTGCGAGATCTGCTCCTTGATCGAAAGCCGGATGACCGCGACGCGCCACACAGGAAAACCCTTCCTGTAACAGGGGGTGAGATACCAGGCGGGCAGACGCCTCGACCGGAAAACCGATCGCCAGATCGGCCTCGCCCTGATCGAGCAGATTGAGAGCCTCCTCCCGACCGAACATGCCCCGCACATGTATGCCAAGCCGGGGTGCCTGAACTCCCAGCCGTGCCATGAGCCCCGGCAGGAGTACGAAAGCGGCATAATCGGTCAGGGCGAGGGTCAGGGTCGCATCGAATTGCGCAGGTTCCTGCGTTTCCATGCCCAGCCCGTCACGCAGCATGTTCAGCGCGCGGCCTATAGGCAGGGCGAGTTCCTGGGCACGCCTCGTAGGCTGCATGGCGGCAGGACTACGAATAAAAAGCTCATCGGAAAACAGGTCGCGCAGGCGCGTCAGTGCACCGCTCATCGCGGACTGGCTGAGACCGATACGCATGCCGGCACGGGTCACATGACGCTCAATGTAAAGCGCCTCAAAGGCCTTGAGAAGGTTCAGGTCGAGTCCGCTGATATCCATGACGACCAGGTTAGAGAGAGGTCACCCGGAAATTAACCCTGAAAACAGATTTCCCGGTTGATCGACAATTTTCAGTGGCTTTTTTCTAAGCAAGGTCTGCGTGCAGGCGGGATACATCCGGTACCTGATCGCGTGAACGCTCAGAGACTATGCTCCGGAAGTCCTGTCGTTGAACAGTCCTCTGTCACCGCTGCGCTGCAAAACGCATGGGCCTCCTGTATTTTTCCAGCCCGTGCATTTTCCCAATCGAGGTCAAAGGGCCTCGACATTCTCCAGGACACGTTGCAGCAGGGCAATGAGCGTTTTCTTCTCCTCCGCTGTCAGGCCTCTCGTCATATCGGCATTGCCCTGACGCAGCACCTCGCGCCCCGCAGGCAAGCGCTCGAGTGCCAGATCGGTCAGTGAAACAAGACTGCTGCGCCGGTCGTCCGGGTCGGCCTCGCGACGGACCAGACCATCGCGCTCCATCCGTGACAGTAATTGCGCCATGGTCGGCTGCTCGACCTTCGCCAGGGTTGCAAGCTCCTTTTGCGTCCGCCGCTCCCCGTTCTGCAGCATCGAAAGTACCGGTAATTGCGCAGTCGCAAGGCCGAGCGGCCGAAGTCGCGCATCGCCGATCCGTGTCAGACCACGCCCGATGCGACTGAGGTAATGCCCCGCATGATCGAGAGGGTTCCAGGGAGTATCGGTCATTGCATAGCGTCCTATGTTTATTCTATATAGTCTCCTATGTAAATCAGAGGGGCATTGCAGACAATGAACAGGCATATCGGGATCGTTGGCGGCGGGCCGGGCGGCCTGTTGCTTGCCCGCCTACTGCAAAGACGGGGCGTGAAGGTGACCGTTCTCGAACGCGATTCCCATGCGGCGGAGAGGCCGCAGGGCGGCTCGCTCGATCTGCACGATGAGACGGGCCAGAAAGCGATGCAGGCAGCCGGTCTGGAAGATGCCTTCATGGCCTGTGCACGCCCCGAAGATCAGGGCGACCGGCTCTATGACGAGACCGGGCGTCTGATTTTCGACCATGATGGCCATGGCATGAACCGTCCCGAGATCGACCGGGGGGATCTGCGCCGTATCCTGCTGGAATCGCTGAGGCCCGGCACCGTGCGCTGGAGTCAACGTGTTCGAGGAGTTACCGTCTCGGGCAAGAAAGTCTCGGTGCTGTGCCCCGATGGACCCGAACTCTATGACGTCGTGATCGGCGCGGACGGGGCATGGTCGCGTGTCCGCCCTTTTCTCACAGAGATCGGACCTGCTTATGCAGGTGTCGTCTTCCTCGAACTCGGCTTCGAGGAGAAGCGTGACCCCCATCCAGCCACCCTTGTCGGGCGTGGCAAGATGTTTGCGGTGGGCGACAACCGCGCGCTGATATTGCAGCGCAATGGCGGGGGGCATATCCGCTTCTACGCGGGTATGCGCATGGCAGAAGAGGCGGCTCTGGCCCTGCGTGAGGTATCGCCAAAAAGTGCGCGCGCGCATATGGCACAGAATTTTTCTTCATGGTCACCCGATCTGCGGCGGCTTCTCGCCGAGGGTGACTTTCTCGGCGTTCGTCCCCTTTACGCAATGCCCATCGGCACGAAATGGAGGGCGCATCCCGCGGTCATGCTTCTGGGTGATGCAGCGCATCTGATGTCCCCATTCAGCGGTGAAGGCGTGAATCTGGCTCTGGCCGATGCTCTCGATCTTGCCAACGCCCTGATGAAGGAAAACGGTATGACCTCCCTGCAAGACTATGAGGCAGTCCTGATATCGCGTGCGGAACGCGCTGCCATGAGAGCCGCCTCGGGTCTGGCAAAAGTATTTTCCAGTCACGGTGCTGCCCCGGTGCTCGCCCATTATCAAGAGCGTCTCGCAGGGGGCTGACTATCACGACACCACGATGAGCAAGCTGAGCACCGTGCAAACGAACGGGCCCCGGTCCCATGGAGAAGTTCTGTCGGCCCCGAACCGGTTCTGCGACACGGAGAGAAAGATAGGCGCCTCCTCGCTGCGCGCCACGACGCCAGCGCCCACCGCTTAAGAGTGGCCCGCTCTGGCAGCTTGCTATTGTCGTGCTCGATGCGGCAATGGGGGAGGTGGTGATTTTACAGGCTTTCTGGGCGTGCACCGATTGCCGCTTCTATAGCGGCTTCGACATGCAGGGCTGTCGTGTCGAAAAGCGGCACCTCCGAATCCTCAGGGCCGACCAGAAGCATGATTTCGGTGCAGCCGAGAATAACACCCTCGGCCCCGCGCGCGACGAGGCGCGCGATGATATCCCGATATAGTGCACGGGATTCGGTACGGATCTGTCCGGCGACGAGTTCATCATAGATGATCCGATGGACGTCTTTCCGATCGTCGTCATCCGGCACAATGACGTCGAGCCCGTATTGGCGCTGGAGGCGGCCCTTGTAGAAATCCTGTTCCATGGTGAAAGCCGTGCCGAGCAATCCGATGCGTGTCAGCCTCATTGCCCCGATATTCCGGGCTGTCGGGTCAGCAATGTGCAAAAGCGGGATGGAGATAGCCGCCTGAATTTCGTCTGCCATACGATGCATGGTGTTTGTGCAGATCACGATATGATTTGCCCCCGCATTCTCAAGGTGACGCGCCGCGCCAATCATCAACCGCGTCAGCTCGCTCCACGCGCCGCGATGCTGGAGCGCCTTGATCTCGGCAAAGTCGAACGACCAGAGCAGACAGCGTGCTGAAGCGGACGGCCCGAGCCGGGCGCGTACGCCCTCATTGAGCAGACGATAATACATGGCCGAGCTTTCCCAGCTCATCCCGCCAATCAGCCCGATCATTTCCATGATGCCCCCTCCTGCTCCTCTGGCGTCCCATGGCAGCTTCGCCGATTTTAAGCTCTGGCGCAAAACCATGGCCCGGAACTGACGCGTAGCGAGGGCAGAAATTTCTTGTCCATTTAGGCAGCTTATGGATAGGCTGAGTTACGAACGGAATCGAAATATTGCGGAGATAATATGATTTCCCGTCGCATTGGCTTGCTTCTTGCCCCCTTATTCGTTTCGATACCGTATGTATCGGCATCCCCCCTGACGCCCTCCCACAGCGCAAAAACTCCGCGGACCAATCTGCACGGACCCCGAAAACCGGAAGAAATCACGGTGGCCGCCCCCTCCCACAAAACATCGAATGGTGTAACCGGGCAGCAGGTGGGCGGCGGGCTGATTCGCCGCGAGACGCGCGCTGGCACGATCCAGACCGTCACGCGGGATTTCATTGCCAAGCAATCCCCCACAGCCAATCCCGTGCAGGTTCTGGCACTCGAGCCCTCAGCCTATATCGCCCTCATGGACCCCTATGGCATCGTGGGGGGCAATATGTATCTGCGCGGGCTACCGGGCGATCAGATCGGCTGGATTTACGAGGGGGTGCCGGTCAGCGATATCGGCTCGGGCGGGTTTTACGCCAATCAGACATCGGACGGCGACAACCTGCAGCAGGTCTCGCTCATGCCCGGTTCTGTGGATCTCTCGACCCCGACCGTTGCGGCAGCTGCAGGCAGTGCCTATGCCACTCTCCGCGATCCTTCGCATCATCGCGAAGGCTATGTGAACATGACCTATGGCACCTATAATCTGGCGCGCGGTCTGATACGTGCCGATACCGGCGATATCGGTCATAGCGGCGTACGCGCCTTTGCCTCGTTTTCCTACACGCGCGCCAATAACTGGCGTGGGCCCGGCACCAATATGCGCAAGCATGTCGATTTCAAGCTGGTCAAGGATATTGCCCAGCACAGCCACACCTCGCTGGTCATGAGCTATAATGATAACACGCTGCAATTCAGCCGCTGGCCCACGGCATCGGAATTCGCCCGTTATGGCGCGGGCAATGATCTCTCACGCTCGTACAAGGACGGGCTTGGCTATCACCTCTATGCGCTGGATGCGTTCCAGAATCTGGTGACTTCGGCACCGACCGAGCTCGATCTGGGACATGGGCTGCATTTTCATGACACGCCCTATCTGTGGTGGGGATCGGGCTCCATCGGTGGCGCGGCTCTGGCAACCGAGGGCGCGACCTATTCGGGGTCTTCACCGGTCAGTGTCGATCTGAATGGTGACGGGCGCATCAGCAGCACGACCTCACAACTCATCTACACGCCCAATTATTACAGCTATCATCGCGCGGGCAATAATGCCTCGCTCGACTGGACGGCCGGGAAGAACACCCTCACCTTCGGCTGGTGGTATGAATGGTCGCGCATGAACCAGGCGACACCCGTATCGCGCATCAACCCCGTCGATGGCGGACCGGAGAATATCTACGGCGATTACGGCCCACTGATCTATCGCACGTCATCGGGCAGGAAATGGTACGCCTCTGACTATAACAGCTTCACCCAGATCAACATGCTCTATCTGGGCGATAGGCTCTCGCTCCTGCGCGACAGGCTGGAACTCAAGGCAGGATTGCGTGCCGCCATGGTTTCACGCGGGATAGACAGCTATGTCCCGGTGTCGAATGACCGGCGGGGACAGAATATTTTCGAGCCTTTGCCACAGGTGAGCGCACGCTATGTGCTGGACAAGCATTCCGAGCTCTACGTGCTGGGTGTGACCAATTTTCGCACCACCAATAACAGCACGCTTTTCGAGCTCTACAGCCCCGCCGGAGGGTCGCTGCAAACTGCCCCCTCCACCGTCAAACCAGAATATTCCATCGAAGAGGAACTCGGTTATCGCTATCATGACGACCTGATCGTGGGCGAGATCTCGTTCTTCAATTACAATTTCACCAATCGCCAATTGGCGCTCAACAGCTACGTCAATGGCGCGCTCACCCCCATGACCCTGAATGCCGGCGGTCAGACCTCACGCGGTGTCGATCTGCAAATCGGCACACGGCCCATCCTGCACCATCTGCGGCCCTATGCGAGCTTTGAGTATCTCGATGCGCGGATCGATAACAACATCCCGATCGATGGCGATCTTCTGCCGACGCGGGGCAAGCGGGCCGTTTCTGCGCCGAAATATCAGGCGGGGCTCGGGCTGGACTGGGATGACGGCAGTTTCTTTGCCAATCTCGGGCTCAAATATATCGGGGCGCAGTATGCGACACTCGTCAATGACGAGAAAATGCCCGGCTACATCAATAATAACGTCACGCTGGGCTATCGACTGCACCAGACAGGCTTTCTGCACTCCCCTCAGGTGCAGATCAACATGCAGAACATGATCGGCTCGATCTATCGTAACGCCGTCTACGCCTTCACCTCGAATACCGGAACCGTACGGGGTATCTACGGCACGAACATCGCCGGGTCGTCGCCGCTCTATACCATCCAGCCGACCTTCGCCATTTCGGTGTCGCTCTCGACGGGGTTCTGAAGCACCCGGGCGGGGGGATATCTTCTGCCCGCCAAAAACCTGAACATCTGGTCAAAATATACTTGCAGCGCCAGCAGATCTGATCGTAACGTTCGTTTTACGGAACAAACAGAATCGGATTATTCCATGCCGCCCGATATTGCCTGTGGACGCCTGAGTGATGACATGCTGGCCCGGAATTTTGCCGATGCGCATCCGGGCCTGACCGCCGAGCAGGCAGCGCTGGAGGCCGATCGCTGCTTCTATTGTTACGATGCCCCCTGTATCGAGGCCTGCCCCACCGATATCGACATCCCGCGTTTCATCAAGGCGATCGCCTCAAAAAACACGGCGGGCGCTGCCCGGACCATCTTGCAATCGAATATCCTCGGCGGGTCATGCGCACGTGTCTGCCCGACCGAGATATTATGCGAGCAGAAATGCGTTCATACCGCTATCGAAACGCACAAGCCCGTGCGTATCGGCGCGTTGCAGCGTTTCGCGACCGACTGGCAAATGGCGCAACCTGCCCATCCCTTCGGACGGGCTGCCCCTACCGGCCGTCATGTGGCCGTCATGGGCGCCGGCCCTGCCGGGCTTGCCTGCGCGCACCGGCTGGCCATGCTCGGACATGACGTCACGCTTTATGACCGCCATACGCGCCCCGGCGGGCTCAATGAATATGGCGTCGCCGCTTATAAGCTGGCCGATGATTTCGCCCAGAAAGAGATCGATTTCCTCTTCGCCATAGGCGGCATCACCTATCGCGGCGGGACGGTTCTGGGTGAGACTCTCAGTCTCGCCACGCTGCGTCAGGAACATGATGCGGTGTTTCTGGCGATCGGCCTTTCGGGCGTGCGCGCCCTTGGCCTGCCGGATGAGTCGATCCACGGCGTACAGGATGCGGTGGCCTTCATCGAAGATCTGCGCTCCCAACCGCTGGCTACAACCCCGGTGGGACGACGCGTTGTCGTGATCGGCGGGGGCAATACGGCCATTGATGCCGCAGTGCAGGCCAGGAGACTCGGTGCGGAAGAGGTCACACTTGTCTATCGTCGTGGCGAAGCCACCATGTCCGCGACCGAGGTCGAACGCGACTGGGCACAGACAAATGGGGTGACGCTGCGCCTGTGGGCCGCCCCCATACGCCTTGAAACAGAGGCGGGGGCGCTGACTGGCGTGACCTTCAGGCGCACCGATCCCCCGTCCGTCTCCGGAACTCTCCCCGGAATGCCTCCTCAGGCGCCCCCTGCCGAGTTCACGCTTGGCGCCGATATGGTGCTCAAGGCGATCGGTCAGGTCTTCATCCCCGATCCGATTGCCCAGGACCAGATCCTCGTCGAGAACGGGCGTCTGGTGGTCGATGAGAAGGGCCGCACCACTCTGGGCGGTGTCTATGCCGGTGGCGATTGCACCGCTGGCGAAGACCTGACCGTGGCGGCCGTACGCGACGGGCGCGAGGCCGCCAAAGCCATTCATGACGATCTTACCCTTACCGATCTCTCTTCTTCCCGCACGGGAGCCCCCTGATCATGGCCGATCTGCGCACCAATTTCGCCGGGATTACCTCTCCCAATCCTTTCTGGCTGGCCTCTGCCCCGCCAACCGACAAGGAATATAATGTCCGCCGCGCCTATGAGGCGGGATGGGGCGGTGTGGTCTGGAAAACCCTGGGAGAAGACCCGCCTGTGGTCAATCTCAGCTCGCGCTATGGCGCGCTCCAGTTTGAAGGCAAGCGCCTGATGGGGCTCAATAACATCGAGCTGATTTCCGACCGCCCGCTCGCGACCAATATTGCCGAGATCAAGCGCGTGAAGCGCGATTTCCCGGATCGGGCGCTCATCGTAAGCCTCATGGTGCCGTGCGAGGAACATCGCTGGAAAGCCATATTACCGCTCATCGAGGAGACAGGGGCGGACGGGATCGAGCTGAATTTCGGCTGCCCGCATGGCATGTCCGAGCGCAATATGGGCTCTGCCGTGGGGCAGGTGCCCGAATATGTCGAGATGGTCACGCGCTGGTGCAAGCAGAACACGCGCATGCCGGTCATCGTCAAGCTCACCCCCAATGTTACCAATATCCTCATGCCTGCCCGTGCCGCACGCCGCGGCGGTGCCGATGCGGTGTCACTCATCAACACCATCCAGTCGGTCATCGGGGTCGATCTGGACGCCATGGCTCCCATGCCGGTTGTGGGCGGCAAGGGCACGCATGGCGGCTATTGCGGCCCGGCGGTCAAGCCTATCGCGCTGCGCATGATCGGCGAGATTGCCCGCGACCCCGAAATGGCGGGTATTCCCATTTCCGGGATGGGGGGCATCAGCAACTGGCGAGACTCCGCCGAATTCCTCGCCATGGGGTCGAGCGCGCTTCAGGTCTGCACGGCGGCCATGCATTACGGGTTCCGCATCGTCGAAGACATGATCGACGGGCTTTCGAACTGGATGGACAGCAAGGAATACGCGACCCTGCCCGATCTGAGCGGGCGGGCCGTGTCGCGCTTTGTGCCCTGGAACCAGCTCAACATGAAGTTCCGCACCATCGCGCAGATCGACCAGGAAAGCTGCGTCGGGTGCGGCCTGTGCCATATTGCCTGCGAGGATACGTCGCATCAGGCCATCGCCAAGAGCACCGGACCGAACCGCCGCGAATACAGCGTGATCGACGAGGAATGCGTGGGCTGCAATCTCTGCGCCCATGTCTGCCCGGTGGATGAGTGCATCACCATGACGCCGCAGCCAGTTGACGGCGAGATGACTTGGTTGGAGCATCCTCTCAATCCGCATCGTCTCTCCGCCTGAAAGGACTCCCCGCCTCATGAGCAATATCCGTATCGATGGCCGCGCCCTCTGGGCCGATCTGATGGAGACAGCCCGTTTTGGCGGTACGGAAAAAGGCGGGATCAAGCGCCTGACCCTGACGGAGGAAGACCGGCAGGTACGTGACTGGTTTGCCTCGGCCTGTACGGCTCTGGGCTGCACCATGACCGTCGATCGCCTGGGGAACATGTTCGCCCGTCTGGAGGGGCAGGACCCGACCCTGCCCCCCATCACCATGGGAAGCCATCTCGACACGCAGCCGACGGGCGGCAAGTTCGACGGCATTCTGGGGGTTCTGGGCGGGCTGGCCGTGCTGCGCGCCCTGCGTGAATCGGGTCATGTCACCCGCCACCCCATCGAACTGATCAACTGGACCAATGAGGAAGGGTCGCGGTTTTCGCCCCCCATGATGTGCTCAGGCGCCTTTGCAGGCGCTTTCACGGAAGAAGAGGTGCTCGACAAGCGTGATCGCGCCGGAGAACGGTTTGGCGATGCGCTGGACGCCATCGCCTATCGTGGCGAGCAGCAATGCGGCGATCACCCAGTCGCGGCGTATTTCGAGTTGCATATCGAGCAGGGACCTATCCTTGAGGCCGAAGATTACGTGATCGGCTCGGTAACCGGTGTACAGGGCATGCGCTGGTACGAAGCCACCGTGACCGGGCGCGACGCCCATGCGGGCTCGACGCCCATGACCATGCGCGCCGATACCCTCTCGGCTGCTGCCTCCATGATCGCAGCCGTCTCGCGTGTGGCGCAGGATCACGCTCCCCTGGGACTGGGCACCGTCGGGCTGATCGAAAACCGGCCCAACAGCCATAATGTCGTGCCAGGTGAGACCTTCTTCACCATCGATCTGCGCCACCCGGATGACGCCGCTCTGGCCGAAATGGAAAAAAGCCTGCTCACCGCGCTCGACTCCGTGGCCGAGTCCGGCAAGGTCACGCTCTCGATCCGCCAGATCTGGGATGCCCCAGCCGTCCCGTTCGACCGACGCTGCATCGATATCGTGACCGATTCGGCAAAAGAGGCGGGATACACCCCGAGAGAAATCGTCTCAGGTCCCGGTCATGATGCCGCCTATATGGCACGCATCACGCCGACAGCCATGATCTTTGTGCCCTGCCGCGACGGGTTGAGCCACAACGAGGCGGAGAGCATCACCGAGGCCGAAGCGGAAGCCGGTGCGAATGTCCTGCTTGGCGCGATTCTGCGCGCTGACAGGGTTTTCTGAAGCGGGAAATGTCTGTTACGTTGCGAAAACGATAGCCTATCGGAGGGGAACGGGCGACATGACGCAGAGCCTCGCAACGTCGATCGAGCTGATCCCTCATGACCCTTCCTCCGACTCGCCCCCTGAAATGTCGAACCCTCGTGAGAATGACGCTGGCCCCACCGTTTCTGCCGACCGCAGCGAGGGCCGCAGCGAAGGACGCAGGGCCGGGCGCCCCGGGAAACCCGGGCGCCCTCGGAAACAGAGTGCGCCCCGCCAGGCCATGGTGCCGCAGATCCTGAATGCTGCGGAATGGACCTTCGGGACGAGAGGCCTGAAAGGCACCAGGCTGGAGGAAATTGCCGCCCTGTGCGCCATCCCGAAAGCGAATATCCTGTATTATTACAGCTCCAAGGAGGAGCTTTATAACGCAACGCTCACCCGTCTGCTCGATATCTGGCTGCAGGATGCCGATCACTGGCTCTCGCCCGAGCGTGACCCGCTGGAAGGGGTGGAGGGCTATCTGCGGGCCAAGATCGCTTTCTCACGCAACCGCCCAGAAGGGTCGAGACTGTTCGCGCAGGAACTGCTTTCGGGCGGGTTGATGGTGCAGGA
The DNA here is from genome assembly GCF_025995175.1 of Asaia krungthepensis NRIC 0535. Lineage (GTDB taxonomy): Bacteria > Pseudomonadota > Alphaproteobacteria > Acetobacterales > Acetobacteraceae > Asaia > Asaia krungthepensis. Next base: position 55,142 of record NZ_BAPV01000013.1, on the reverse strand, counting down.
CTTCCTGAAGGAGACGCTGCGCGCCCATGTTGACCGCCATGATCTGATTTTTCGCGACTGGCAGGCACGTGGTCTGATGACGCCCATCGACACGACGCATTTCCTGTCCCTGCTCTGGTCGGGCACGCAGGCCTATGCCGATATGCAGGTCCAGTTCGAGGCGCTCCTGGGTCATGCGCCTCTGACCGATACCGATTTCGAGACAGGCCTCGAAACCTTCATGACCCTCCTCAGGCCGCTTTTTCCGCGGCAGGTCTGAGAGCGCTCAGCAGGGCGTGGAATACGCCCCCTGTCACAAAACCGATGACCCAGGAAAAATTCTGTACTCCATGGAGCGCGGGCAGAAACACCACCAGAAGGCCCAGCGCGACTGCAAGGGCCAGGGCAAGAACCGCGCGAGGATTGACCCCGCTGCGATACCAGTAGCGCCCGTCCGCCCGGGGATTATATAGACTCGGCAGATCGAGAGTCTGCTTCTGAACACCGTAATAATCGACCAGCAGAATGCCGGTTACGGGTGCAATGAACAGGCCGAGAATATCCAGCGTCAGATGAATGAGTTCTGGATGGGCATAGAGGTTCCACGGTGTCAGCAGCACGGCGCCGAAAGAGGCGATCACACCTCCCTGACGCCATGAAATGGCTGAGGGGGCAATATTGGAGAAATCGAACGCCGCTGACACGAAATTGGCCGATATGTTGATTCCGATCGTCGCAGCAACGAGGGTAATCGTTCCCACAAGCATGATGGTCTGGTTGTCGAAGCGTATGATCGTCTCGGCAGGATCGAGGATCAACCTGCCCAGAGCCGGTTGCGTGAGCACCAGAGTGGTGAGCACCAGCACCACGAAGGCCATGAAGTTCACCGGCAGTCCCCAGAGATTCCCGCGTTTCACATCTGCCAGGCTTAGGCCGTAGCGCGCAAAATCCCCGAAATTGAGAATAATTGGCGAGAAATAGGCCAGGGTGAGAGAGGCCACGGCCAGCAACCCCGCAAGCGTCTCTCTCCAGGAGAAAGCGGCCCTGGGCAGCACTGAAAGATGGACCTGACCCTGCGTCTTGATCAGCAATGCGCCATCGAGCAGCAGGATCACGCCATAAATGGCAGGGCCTGCCCAGTCGATAAAATGGCGTATGGCCTCCATGCCGCGCCAGAACACCACCATCTGTAATGCCCAGACAAAGAGGAACGCCCCCCATCCCAGCATGGAGAGTCCCAGCGCTCCATGCCGGTGCAGATCGGCATAGTCCATGATTGCAGGGTCGAGATGCAGGATGAAGAGCACGATGGCATTGGAAGCCAGCCAGGTCTGGATGCCATACCAGCCCACTGCAATCACACCGCGCACAAGTGCCGGAATGATCGCGCCATAAACACCGAACGCGCCGCGTATCACGACCGGAAAAGGCACGCCCGCCTTCAGGCTCGGAACCGCCACAAGATTGCACAACAGATGCACGCACAGAATGGCGATAAGCAACCCGGCCAGAACCGCCCCCACAGGCAGGCCCATCATGAAAAAGCTGCCCAGCGTCATGTAGCCTGCCACACTGTGAACATTGGACATCCACAGAAACAGGAAATCCTTCCAGGCCCAGTGACGCTCGCGGACGGGAGCAAGATCGACATTGGTAAGGGGGCCTGTCAGGCCGGTTACTTGCCCCTGGTTCATCGACACTCTTTCAGGACCGGTAGAACACGCATCACATCATGCAATAGATTGACCATATGGTCAGGTTAGTCCTATGATTTCGATTATACAACGACATTCTCGATCACGCCTATGCAAGGGCCCCATGCCCGAGAGGACCACCGTCATGATCCTGATCAAGGGCGGCATCATCGTCACCGCCGAACGCCAGTATCGATCCGATATCCTGTGCAATGACGCAGGGCTGATCGCCCAGATCGGGCCCGATCTGGAATGCCCGACAGGGTGCGAAATCGTGGATGCCGCCGGTCTTCTGGTCATGCCCGGCGGGATCGACCCGCACACTCATATGGAAATGCCTTTCATGGGCACCACAGCGAGTGATGACTTCTATACCGGCACGGCGGCGGGTCTGGCGGGCGGTACGACGAGCCTGATCGATTTCGTCATTCCGGGCCAGGGCCAGTCTCTGTACGAAGCCTGGCAGGAATGGCGCATGAAGGCCGAAAAGGCCGCTTCAGATTACGGATTTCATGTGGCTGTGACCCATTGGGACGATCGGGTTCATGCCGATATGGGGCGGCTCGTGACCGAAGCCGGGGTCAATTCCTTCAAGCATTTCATGGCTTACAAGAACGCGTTGATGATCGACGATGCGATCTTCCTGCGCTCCATGCAGCGCGCCGCCGAGCTCGGTGCACTCTGTACGGTTCATGCCGAGAATGGCGATGCCGTATCCTTTCTGCAGGCCCAGCTTCTGGCCCAGGGCGAAACCGGTCCTCACGCTCATGCGCTTTCCCGACCGCCCGGTGTCGAGGGAGAAGCCGCCCAGAGGGCGATCACCCTGGCAGCGCTCAGGGATACGCCACTCTATGTCGTTCATGTGTCGACCCGCGAAGCGACCGAGGCCATTGCTGCGGCCCGGCTCAAAGGCCTGAAAGTCTATGGGGAGGTGCTGCCCCAGCATCTGGTCTTCGACGAGACCGTGTATCATGACCCGGACTGGCTGATTGCGGCGCGTCATGTCATGAGCCCGCCCTTCAGGGAGAAGTCCCATCAGCAGGCACTGTGGGGCGGACTGATGTCAGGCCAGTTACAGACGACCGCCACCGATCATTGCTGTTTCTGCCGTGAGCAAAAGGAACGCGGACGCGACGATTTCACCAGAATTCCCAATGGGGTTCCCGGTATCGAAGAGCGCATGAGCGTGCTCTGGCATCATGGAGTAGCGACCGGACGCCTCACACCCGAGCAGTTCGTGGCCCTCACCTCCACCAACACGGCTCGCATCTTCAACCTCTATCCCCGCAAGGGATGCATTGCTGTCGGGTCCGATGCCGATCTCGTTCTGTGGGATGCACAGGCCACCCGTACCGTCACGGTCGACGCCCTGCATCAGAATGTCGATTATACCCTTTACGAGGGCATGACCCTGACCGGCCTTGCGCGCAAGACGATCAGCCAGGGTGTCGTGACCTGGGATGACGGGCTCCTGCGCGCCGAGCGCGGCAAGGGACGTTATATCAGACGCCCGGCTTTCGCTCCCGGAGGCGCCTCATCCGTCTGAGGGCCCTTAGAGTCCGTAGCCCTCTGGATGCGCTTCACGCCAGCGAAACGCTGTTTCGACGATATGGTCGAGTTCGGACAGGCGGGGGGTCCAGCCGGTATCTCGCCGGAAGGCATCGGAATCGGCGATCAGCGTGGCGGGATCGCCACCGCGGCGGGGAGCGGCCTCCCACGGGATCTTCCGGCCGCTGACACGCTCGACGGAGCGGATCACGTCGATATTCGAGTATCCCCGGCCACTTCCAATATTATAGACAACGCTCCGCTCGTCGATCTGCGTCAGAGCACTGAGATAGGCCGTCGCCAGATCGCCGACATGCAGATAATCGCGCACACATGAGCCATCATGGGTCGGATAATCCGTGCCGAAGACCTGCAGTGCCGGGCGCCGGCCCAGAGCAGCGTCGATGACGATAGGAATCAGATGCGTCTCGGGTCGATGGTCCTCACCGGCGCGCCCGGCCACATCGGCCCCTGCTGCATTGAAATAACGCAGGCACGCGCTGCGAAGACCGTGAATGCGATCCGCCCAGTGCAACACACGCTCGATCATGAATTTGCTTTCGCCGTAAGGCGAGCCAGGATCGATCGGCGCATCATGCGGGATGGGGTCGTCGCGCTCCGGGCCGCCAAACAAGGCGGCCGTGGAGGAAAACACAAGCTTGCGCACGTCATGCGTGATGCAGGCGCGTATCAGATTGAGCGAGGAAATGTAGTTCTGTTCGAAGTATCGAAGAGGATCGGCCATGCTTTCGCCGACAAGGGAAATCGCCGCAAAGTGAAGAACAGCGTCGAATCTGCCTTCGCCAAGCACCGCATTCGTTGCCGCAGCGTCCATGAGATCGACGTGGTGAACGTCAATTCCGGCCGGAATGGCCCCGCGATGGCCAGTACTGAAATTATCGAGCACGACGACTTCATGGCCGTCATCGAGCAGGCCAAGCACGGCATGACTGCCTACAAATCCGGCCCCACCGGTGACGAGATAACGCATTCCCTGTTCCGCTCTGTTCCCCGGCGCCCTGACTCTACGCGGCACGGGGAGCGTGATAGGCTCGACCCGGTCCTCCATGAGCCCGGGATACAGAGAATTCGTGCCCGATCAAGGCAATTTCGGCTAGCTGACGAAGTTATCATCGAAGGCCAAGGTGCGGAGATCGCGGCCGATACCGCGCGGGGCACATCTCGAAGACCTCTGCCGACCCCCGCCGATCGCTTTCATCATGCATGGAGGCCGCGTCACCCAATCGAGGAGCTCTATTGCGGCAGGGTGCCATCCTGCCTGAGGACCACGCCAGCAAGATACAGGCTTCCACAGATCAACACGCGGGCAGGAGGGCCTTCCAGCCGGGGCAGGATCGAGGCGATGGTAGGACCCGACAACGCCACACCGCCCGAAGCCCGAATGATTTCCTCGACCGGCAAGGCCAGATGCTGTCCTTCTTCGCTGACGGCATGAAGGGTCGTGGCATGACCCTGCACCGGGCGCAGGAAGCCTGACGCATCCTTGCTCTGTTTCATGCCCACGATCACATGGAGCGGCTTGTCGTGCCAGGAAGCGAGCGTTGCCGAGAGGGCCTCGCCTGCATTGGGGTTATGCCCACCATCGAGCCACAACTCCCAGCCCTCCGGCAACTGGGCGGCAAGCCGACCCTCGAGACGCTGCATGCGGGCGGGCCATTGCGTGTGCGCGATGCCTGCCCAGGCGCGCTCGGGAATTTCCAGCCCGGAGGCGCGCAGGGCAGCTACGGCCAGAACCGCGTTATCTGCCTGGTGCATCCCCTCGAGACCGGGGGCTGGAAGGGCTAGCGCTCCGAGCGGGTCATGATAGGCGATGGTCCCCTCCGGATGCCGGGTGAAGCCGATTTCGCCCCCTACCTGCCAAAGCGGTGCGTCCAGCGCTGCCGCTCTCTCCGCAATGACATCGCGTGCTTCGGGCTGCTGTCTGGCTGTGACAACCGGCACACCCTGCTTGATGATCCCCGCCTTCTCGGCGGCAATCAGAGCAAGCGTTTCACCCAGAAAGGCCTGATGATCGAGATCGACCGGGGTGATCACGCAGCAGGCAGGGCGCGCCACCACATTGGTCGCATCCAGACGCCCGCCAAGCCCCACCTCCAGAATGGCCAGATCGGCCGGGACGCGGGCGAAAAGCAGAAGGCCGGCAGCCGTCAGGACTTCGAAGACCGTGATTGGCGCGCCGTCATTGATCCGCTCGATTTCCTCGAGGGTTGCGATCAGGGTTTCCTCACTGACCAGTTTGCCAGCCAAGCGGAATCGCTCTGTCACATCGACCAGATGAGGGCTGGTCATGACATGAACTGCCAGTCCGGCCTCTTCGGCAATCGCCCGCAGCGTGGCGCAGGTGCTGCCCTTGCCATTCGTTCCGGCCACATGAATCACGGGAGGCAGATGGCGCTCTGGATGACCGAGCTTGCCCAGAAGGGCCTCGAGACGCGCGAGCGAAAGATCGATCAGCTTGGGATAAAGCGCCTGCACCCGGGCCAGAATGGCGCCGGTCCGGCCCTCATATTCATCGCTGAGTTTGGCCGGGGCTGCCTGCGTCGTCATGATCTGTCCGGGAGTACTGGATGAGGAAGCTGCCCGGTCCTTCCGGGCAGACCTGGTTTCAGGCGGCTTCGGTTTCGACCGCAACCGGCTTGTTCATCATCATGCCGATGAGACGGCCCAGCATGGTCTGCAGTTCAGGGCGTGCCACCACCATGTCCACCATCCCGTGGTCACGCAGATATTCGGAGCGCTGGAAGCCCTCGGGCAGCTTCTCGCGTACCGTGTCCTGAATCACGCGCGGACCGGTAAAGGCGATCAACGCCTCGGGCTCGGCAATCTGCACATCGCCCAGCATCGCGAAGGAAGCCGAGACACCGCCCGTGGTCGGGTTGGTCAGCACAACGATGTAGGGCAGGCCCGCATCCTTGAGCATCTCGACGCCAATCGTGGTGCGCGGCATCTGCATGAGCGAAAGAACGCCTTCCTGCATACGCGCGCCGCCCGAGGCGGTGTAGATCACCAGCGCAGCCTTCTGCAGCACGGCCAGGCGGCATGCGGCAATGAATGCCTCACCCAGTGCGGTGCCCATGGTGCCCGCCATGAACTCATAGGCCATGACTGCAACAACGGCGTCGTGACCGCCGATCTTGCCATGGGCGACGGCCAGGGACTCATCGAGATGGGTCTTGGTCTTGGCGTCCTTCAGACGGTCGGCATATTTCTTCTGGTCGCGGAATCCGAGCGGATCGCTGGGGACCTTGGGCAGTTCGATCTTGGTATATTTGCCGCCGTCAAAGGTCCATTCGAGGCGTTCGGTCGCCTTCGCCTTGCCGTGGTGACCGCAATGGGGGCAGACGCGCTGGGCCTTCTCGAGATCCTTGATCAGGATCATCTGCGAGCACGACTCACAGCTGGTCCAGAGATTTTCCGGCACTTCGCGCTGCAGAAGGCCACGGATTTTCGGTCGAACGTATTCGGTCAGCCAGCTCATATTGATCCTACTTCTCGCCTGTTCCGCATGGTTTCCCCTAGCACGAAGGCGCTGCGGTCGGATGGGCAACAGTCATTCCGAGGCCGCTTTTAGCGATTTCTCACGCGTAACGCCAGTTTCACAAAAAGAGGCGGCCCTCCCCCGGAAGGCCGCCCCGCGTCGATCGACATGGACCCGTATGGACGAAGGCAGGGTTCAGGCTGCGGCCTCTTCCTGTGCGTCCTCCGAGACGATACGCGTCTGCCCCTTGCTCGGGCGGAAGCGCTTCTCATGGAGCGCCAGCTCGATATCCTCCAGTGTGGCGCCGGCGGTCTCGGGTACGAAGAAGAAGATGAATGCGACGGAGGCCAGATTGACGGCTGCGTAGAACCACATGGTTCCACCCAGGGTAATGAGCTGCACCAGTGTCAGCGCCGTACCCGTGACCAGGAGATCGGAGCCCCAGAGCGTTGCAGCATGAAGGCTGGTAGCCTGACCGCGCATCGAGAGCGGGAACATCTCGGCGCCAAGCAGCCATCCACAGACCTGGATACCGCCCGAGTTGAAGGCCATGAAAAGCAGCAGGAACACGATCACCAGATAGGAGCCGAAACTGCCTGCCGCAGGATGCAGGGCAAACACGACGCCCAGACCGATCAGGCTCACAATGGAGCCCGGTCCCATGATCAGCATCAGACGACGACGCCCGACCCGATCGACAATCAGACAGCCGATGAAGGTCATGATGCAGTAGGTTATGGCGACACCCAGAGAGGCCATGAGCGCCGAGGACGCACCGAACCCGGCATCGCGCAGGAAGGTCGGGGCGTAATAGATCATCATCTCCAGCCCGCCGCACTGGGTGAAGAACGCCACACCGAGTGCTGCGACCAGAGCCGGACGCACCCAGGGACGGAACAGCCCCTTCCAGCCACGATTGCGCGGATCAGCCGATTCCGCATTCTCGCGCATTTCGCGCACTTCCTTGCGGATCACCTTCTTGGAGGTCCGGATACGGCCAAGCTCGATGATGGCCCGCTTCATGCCCTCATTCTCAGCCGTCCAGCGCGGGCTTTTGGGCATGAAGAACATCGAGACGAAGACAATGGCCGCAGGAACAGCCGCCAGACCTACCATCGGCCGCCAGCCCCATGCCTCACGCTCGGTGTAACCAATGATGTTGGCGAGCAGAATGCCCAGTCCGATGGCCACATTGAACATCGTGACCAGCGTACCGCGCTTCTCCGCCGGGGCCAGCTCGGAAATGTACATCGGCACGACCTGCGTGGACCCACCGACCGCAAAGCCGAGAAACACGCGTGAGACGATCAGCAGCCAGACATCGGGAGAAAAGGCACAGGCGAGGGCACCGAGGACAAACACCCCGCTGACCAGAGTCACACAGGCGCGCCGACCGTATTTTTCCGAAAAAGATCCAGCCGCCAGAGCGCCCAGAATAGCGCCAGCCAGAATGGCAGAAGCCACCATCTCCTGCATGGTGCTGCTCAGATGAAAGTCATCCGAGATCAATAGCAGCGCACCGGAAATGATGCCCGTATCATAGCCGTAAAGGCCGCCGCATATGGCAGCTACAACGGCAGCGAGTATCAGGATATATTTCGCATAGGGGGACACCTCGATGGGATGATCCTCATGAGGGGTCGCACCATGGCCCTGTGGCTCTGCATTATTTATCATGACGATATAACTGGAGACCCACGAATTGGTTTAAGCTGCCCCGCAAAAACCGGAAAGGATCACCCTATGGCCAAGCCCAAGAAGATCAAGCAGGACGTTCCGACGATCAATCTGCGTGAGTTGATCATCATGCATATCGTCCTTGCCATTTTCATCATCGGTATCATGTTGCTCGACTGGCATCTGAACTGAGTGACACGGGGCGATTTCCAGCCCCCAGGGAGCCACGCAATCCGGATTACCGTGATAGCGCGACCCTCTATCTTCAGGACGCCCGAGGGGCGACAAAACGGACGAGAATATAGCTGAGAGCGGCTCCGGCGCTGATGCAGAAAGAAGCCGGTGCGCCGGTGTACCATGCAAGGGTCAAGCCGCCCCATGACAGCACAAGGGCGAGCCCAGCCGAGCAGAGCAGCCCCGGCCAGGGCGAAAGGCCAAGTCTCAGTGCACAGGCAGCCGGCCCAACAAGCAGGCTGAACACCAGCAGGATTCCGATGGTTTGCGAGCAGATGGCTGTCGCGAGCGCCACAAGCGCCATGAAGCCGCACGCGATCAGCTTGAGCCCGACACCTTTCGCTGCGGCCAGATCCGGGTCGAGGCTGGCAAAGAGGAGCGGTCGGCCCAGCACACACAGCCCAACCAGACAGACACCGCCCAGAAGAAACAGCAAGCGCAGGGTGCCCCGATCAACGCCGAGGACATTACCGAAAAGCAGGGCCGTGGTACTGCTGACCGGCACATTCTGGATCTTGAGAAAAAGCAGCCCAAGACCGAGGCTGGCAGCAAGCACGACACCAATCACGCTGTCGCGCTGACTGGCCGCGACAGCGTTGCTGCGCTGATCGCCCTGCGGCTCCCACCCAAGCACCAGAGCGGCCACCAGAGCCGAAAGCACCATACCCCAGAATGGCGTCAATCCGATCAGCACAGCGCCGGTCGCCCCTGCATAGCCGATATGAGACAGGGCATGCCCGGCAAAACTCTGGCCGCGCAGCACGAGAAACCAGCCCACCAATCCGCTCAGGATCGAGACCACGCCTGTCGCCATGAAGGCGTTCTGCATGAATTCATAATGCAGCATCGCGCAGCTCCAGCTTCTGGCTGTCGATAGAGAGCACATGATCGGCATAGGAAAGAGCCGCCTCGATGCCATGACATGACATGAGCACAGCCATGCCCGTCTCACGGCAGCGCGCCTGCAGCATTGCCAGGATCTCACTCTGCCATTGCGTATCCATGCCGCTCAGCGGCTCATCCAGAACCAGAAAGCACGGAGAATCGAGCAGCGCGCCTGACAGAAACACGCGTTGTCTTTCACCGCCGGAGAGCTGGCTCAGGGGCTGATCGACCAGTTTTTCGCTTCCGGTCAAGGCAAGGCACGCCTGCAGGGCCGACTTCAGATTCTGCCCCCAGCCGGGAAGCCCGAAACGTGTGCCATGCCATGAAGCGGCGAGAAAGGCGCGCCCTGTCATTTGCGGGGCCGGAAGACGACGATCCTGGGGCATATATCCCGTGAGGCACCGCGCCCGGCGGGGCGTCTTGCCGGATATCTGGATCTCTCCGCCCTGTAGAGGGTGCAGTCCCATCAGGGCGCGCAGGAGTGTGGTCTTGCCCTGACCATTGCCCCCCGCGAGCAGGGTCAGCGTACCTCGCCCAAGCGTGAGATCGGCCCGGTCGATCAGAACACGACGCCCATGCGCCAGGGTAACGGCTTTCAGAGCCAGAACCGGTGCCATGTCAGCCACGGACACCCAGAGCCGCAACGAGCCGGTCGAGTCTCGACGTCATCCAGTCCTGCCAGAGTACGGAAGGCGCAGGAAACTCGTCGAAAGCCACCACAGCAATGCCCGCATGTCTGGCCAGCGTCTGAAGCCGCTCAGGCATGGGGCCACTCATGGCCGGGTTGATCACCAGAGCCTTGATCGTCCTGTGCTGGATCGCCTCCTCGAGGAAGGCGACATCCCTGGGCGCAGGATCGACATGGTTCATCATGGCAAGCGCGAAATCGGGATCGACGACATCGAGGCCGAGCGCGTCGAAAACGGGTCCGCCCACCGGCTCGAGCACGGCAATCTTCATGCCTTTGGTGACGGGGCGGAGCGCCGCCATCCGGGCTGAAAACCGGGCTGTCATGGCTCGGTAATGGGCTTGCTGCTCCCTGATCGCAGCTGCCTGATCCGGCAGGGAATGCGCGAGCGCGTCTCCCAATGCCGCAATCACACGATCGATAGCCGCCGGATCGTCGAAGAGGTGGGGGTTTGCGCCCTGTGGCAGCCCGGACAGCGCGGCAGCAGAAATCACGCGACGGGACGGGCTCGGCTGCGCCGAAAGCAGCGGGTCGATCCAGTCATCATAATGCCCGCCTGTCAGCACGACGATACTGGACTCCGCGAGTTCACGCGCCATATCGGGAGAGACCTGGAAGTCATGCGGGTCGATACGCGGCGAGGTCAGCACACTCGCGGTATGAACCGATTGACCACCCAACCCCGAGGCCAGATCGCACCACAGCGCCTCGGCACAGAAAACCCTCACCGGCGCGGCCTTTGCAGAGCCAAGCAGGGTCAGGAAGCAGATCAGGATCGGCAGGAACTGGCGCAAAAAAGTCGCCTTTAGTTATATTATAACGACTGAGATACGCGATATAGAGGTGGAACTCTGGTCAGGACAAGCCGGAAAAGGAATTTCTCCATGCTCACTTCGACGGCGACGGCAGTTCAGGACCCGTTCTCACCCGATACGCTGGCGCTTCTGGATCGTGCTGCCGCTTTCTGTACAGCACGCACGAGCCGCCTGACCGAAACGCGCCGTCTGGTTCTCGGTCTGATCCTCCAGAGCAGCAAGCCGGTTGGTGCCTACGACATTCTCGACCATCTGCGCCAGTATCAGCGCAATGCAGCGCCGCCCACTGTGTATCGTGCCATTGATTTCCTGCTTTCACAGGGGCTTATTCACCGCATCGAGCGCATGAGCGCCTTCATCGGCTGCGCGCATCGCCTGGAGTGCCATCATGGGCATGGCTGTGGCCATCGCGCGCAGTTCCTGATCTGTAGCGGCTGCGGAGCGGTGAGTGAGGTGGAGGACAGCGAGATCACCCACGCCATTGCCGATGCCGCCCGCAAGATCGGCTTCAAGCCGCATCAATCCACGGTCGAGATCGAAGGGCTCTGCGCCGCCTGCCAGCAGGGCTGAGCCGGGTGGTGGGTGTCTCGCGCCAAGGCTCCGATGGATAAACTCCCCCTTGAAGGCGGTGCGGTACACACCCCACCCGGCAAGCCGCCACGCCAGCCGCGCGCGCGACAGGGGGCGTCGGAAAACCCTCGGCCCGTGTCCCGCTCCGGGCCTTCCGGCCCAGATCGCCCGGAGGCCGATCTCTTCACCTATGTCCCGCCCGAGCGTCGCACCCATCTGAATCCGGAGGAGGCACCGCTTCTGCTCGTGTCGAACCGCGCCTTCACGGAAGCCGACACGACCGATGCATGGCTCTATCTGTTGGTGGGCCATGATGAAGGAGAAGAACTCATGCGGGAGGGATTGAGACTGGATGCCCGTGCGCCGCTCCTTCTGACCGAGCGCTCGGGCGTTTTCGCCCTTCTCGAAGCACAGTCGCAGGACATGGCGGATGACACGCATGAAACGCCCGCGCTGTTACTCCGGGCGCGCAAATCGGATCTCGCCCCCTGGATCGAGGCCGATCCCGATATGAGTGCGCGGCTCGGCGTGGCCTGCTATCTCCTCTCCCGCCAGACGCCATCCGGTTGAGACAGGGGCTTTCAGGCCCGTACTCTCATCGAGCTCCGCTTTTTCGCGCGTGCGCTTCTTCCTGCGCACTCAATAATCCCCCTCACCAACGAAGGACCCAGTCATGGATGATATCGCCCTCGCCGAAGTCACACGCGGCGGACGTGTCGAGTCCCTGCATCATGGACGCATTGCTGTCATGGACGATACGGGGCGCGTGGTGCGCGCGCTTGGCGCGATAGACAAGCCCATCTTCCCCCGCTCCACGGTCAAGGCGCTTCTGGCTCTGCCTCTGGTGGAGACGGGCGCCGCCGATCGCCTCGGCCTCGCCGATGCCGAGCTCGCCCTCGCCTGCGCGTCGCACGGTGGGGAGATACGCCATGCCGAAACGGCTGCCTCCATGCTGGCCAAGGCGGGGCAGGGACTGACCTGTCTGGAATGCGGCGCGCACTGGCCGACCTATGACGCGGCGGCTCATGCATTGGCTGCAACAGGCGCGCAGCCCACCGCCCTGCATAATAACTGCTCGGGTAAGCATGCTGGCCTGATCTGCCTCTCCATCGACCAGTCTCTCGACCCCGCAGGCTATATCGACCCCGGCCACGAGGCGCAGCGTCAGGTGACCGAAGCGCTTGTCATGGCAACCTCCGTCCCACATAATGAGACCAATCGCGGCCTCGATGGCTGTTCGATGCCCACCTACGCCATCCCGCTCGCGGCTCTGGCAACAGGATTTGCCCGTTTCGGGACCGGCAGAAATTTTTCTTCCGGCCATGCGTCGGCAGCCGCCCGGCTGCGTTCAGCAGTCGCGTCCGACCCCTTCATGGTGGCTGGGAGCGGACGTTTCGATACGACATTGATGGCGCATTTCGGTAACCGGATCTTCTGCAAGATGGGTGCAGAAGGCGTGATGGTCGCGTCCTTGCCCGATCTCGGGCTGGGCGTGGCGATCAAGACCGATGACGGCGCAAACCGTGCAGCAGAGGTGGCCCTGGCCGCGCTTCTGCTCGATTTGGGTGCGTTGCTCTGGAATGACACGGACCGAGAGGTTCTGGCCGGATTGGCGCATCAGGTGATGAAAAACTGGAATGGACGTGAAGTCGGCACCCTTCGTGCCGCCGGAAAAGGATAACAAGAACCCATGGCGATAGACACAGATGCCGGAAATTCAGAAAGCGGCCTGGCATCCGTTTTCGATGCAACAAAATTCAAGATTCTGGTCATCGGCGTTCTGGCAGCCCTCGCGGGGCTGATGTCCGGTCTGGATATCGGCGTCGTTGCAGGTGCGCTCGATTTCTTCGCCAAGCAATTCCATGCCTCGACCTTCGCCCAGGAATGGGTGGTCAGCTCCATGATGGCAGGGGCCGCTGTCGGCGCCCTTGCCGCGGGCTGGATGTCTCATGCGCTCGGCCGCAAGCGCTCGCTCATTGCAGGCGCGTCGATCTTCGTCATCGGCTCTATCGGCTGTGCGCTGAGCTGGTCCATTCCCTCCATGATCGGATTTCGCGTGGTCATGGGACTGGCCGTGGGAATTTCGGCCTTTACCGCACCGCTCTATCTGTCCGAAATCGCCAGCGAAGCCACGCGCGGCGCCATGGTCTCGACCTATCAGCTCATGGTGACGGTCGGCATTTTCCTCGCCTTTTTGTCCAACACCTATTTCTCTTATAGCGGCAACTGGCGCTGGATGTTCGGTGTCGCCGCCATTCCAGCCGGTCTGTTCCTGATCGGCGTGCTCTTCCTGCCCTACAGCCCGCGTTGGCTGATCATGCAGGGTCGCCACAAGGAAGCCCGCGAAGTGCTGCTTTCGCTGCGTGAGGACCCGCTCGAAGCTGCGAAGGAAATCAAGGCCATTCGCGAGCAGCTCGAGATCAAGCAGCACGGTTTCGAACTGTTCAAGACGAACTCGAATTTCCGCCGCTCTATTGCGCTTGGCATCATGCTTCAGGCCATGCAGCAACTCGCGGGTATCAACATCATCATGTATTACGCGCCGAAGATTCTCTCGCGCGCCGGGTTCGACTCCACCTCGCAGATGTGGTGCACCGCCATTATCGGCCTCGTGAACATGCTCGCCACCTTCATCGCGGTCGGGCTCGTCGATAAATGGGGCCGCAAGCCCATCCTGTATATCGGCTTTTCGGTCATGGCACTCGGCATGGGCGCTCTCGCCATCCTGCTGAACACCGACATGTCGAACGAGACGTCGAAATTCATCGCCATCTTCCTTCTGCTGCTGTTCTGCACAGGCTTCGCTATGTCCGCAGGGCCGCTCATGTGGGTTCTTTGCTCCGAAATCCAGCCCATGCAGGGCCGTAATCTCGGAATCTCGCTCTCGACCCTGACCAACTGGATTACCAACATGGTGGTGGGTGCGAGCTTCCTGACGCTCATGAATACCTTCGGCACCTCGGGCACGTTCTGGCTTTTCGCCGGGCTGAACGCTTCCTTCATCGTTCTCACCTTCGCTTTCGTGCCAGAAACCAAGGGCATGTCCCTCGAAGTGATCGAAAAGCGCCTGATGAAGGGTGAAAAGCTGCGTAAACTCGGGCGCTAGGCCTCACGCAGGGCGCTGCCCCAAGGCAAGGGGCGCCCCTTTCATCCCCGTTCATGGGCCCGGATAAGCGACTCCCCTCCGATGGGGATCTGGCGAGGTCCTCGCCAGATCCTCGCAACGCCAGCCAATGCGGGGCGCTCCCCCGCCCCCCGGAAAGGGGCGCGCCCCTTTCATCCCGACTCATGGGTCTCCGGGGGCGACTCTTCTGCGATTGGGGGTTGGCGAGGCCCTCGCCGGATCCTCGCAACGCCAGCCAATGCGGGGCGACGACCCGCGCAGGCTTCTTTCCGCAATCGTGAAGTTTCAGAGAAACTCTGCGTCAAACTCTTTCCGAAACATGAAGGCTGACAGAGATTAGGGGCTCCCTGCTGCGAAGGCTGCCAGACCGATGCTCCATTTCGCTCCCTCATCCACCGGGTCGCTGATCATGCTGGCGATCTGTTTTCTGCTCGTCTGCGTGTTCGAATTCGCCAATGGCTTTCACGACACGGCGAACGCGGTTGCCACGGTGATCTACACGAACTCCCTCAAACCCCGCGTGGCGGTCATCTGGTCAGGGCTGATGAACCTGCTTGGTGTGCTGCTTGGGGGTATTGCTGTGGCCTATGCCCTGGTAGAACTGCTTCCGCCCGATGTGCTGACCCCACCCAACGGCAACCCCGCTGTACCGATGCTGGTCGCATTATTTGGCACGGCGCTGGCGTGGAACCTGTGCACATGGTGGTTCGGCATTCCCAACTCCTCGTCGCATTGCACGATCGGGGCGCTGATCGGAATCGCGATCGGGGATTCCTTCCTCCATGCACGCGATCTGGGCCACAGCGTGGATTGGGGACAGATCTGGAAAGTCCTGCGCGCGCTGGCATTCTCGCCACTTCTGGGCTTTTTCCTGGCGGGTCTGCTCTATCTGATCATCCGCTTCGCGGTGCGCATGCCTGCCTTGTTCACGCCTCCCAAGCCGGATGAAGCACCGAACCCGATTGTACGAGCCTTGTTGATCCTGACCTGCACGTCGGTCAGCTTTTCTCATGGCAGCAATGACGGTCAGAAAAGCATCGGGCTGATCATGCTCACGATTATCGGGCTGATGCCTGCAAGCTATGCGATGAACCCGGATCACCCGACCGACCGGGCGGCACTGGCACAGATCGCCCAGCAGGCGAAACCGCTCATCGCACAATATGACCGCTACAGCTTCAAGCCCGATGCGCTCGCCTCCATAGACAGGCTTGCCACCCCCGCCAATCCGGCAACACCGGCGCAGATACGCGGCGATGTGTATGAGATCCTCTCCGGGCTGCGCGATGTCAGCGCCAATCCGGCTTCCTCGGGGCAGGACAAGAAGACGAGCGGCACTCTGGCAAAGGCGCTTCGGCCGACTGTGGAATATGCTCCCTATTGGGTGCGTGTCCTGAGTGCATTGTGCCTTGGTATCGGAACCATGGTCGGGTATCGGCGGATCGTGAAAACGCTGGGTGAGGGCATTGGCAAGCAGCATCTCACGCCGGCGCAGGGCGCGGCATCCGAACTCGTCGGCGCAGGACTGATTGCCTCGGCTGGCTATACGGGCCTGCCGGTTTCGACCACGCATATCATCACCTCGGGCGTGGCCGGTACGATGGTGGCGGCTGGGTCAGGCATCAATATGCGCATGCTGGCCAAAATCGCGCTTGCCTGGCTTCTGACCCTGCCTGTCACGATCACTGTGGCGGCCTGCGCGTTTTACGTCCTGAACTGAGCCATCCAGAGGCGGCTGACATCATGGGAGGGGGATGAGGGTCAGCTTCTCCCAGTCCGACGGTGTCGACCGGTCGCACAGAACCCCGCCATCGGGCGTGGCACAGACAAAACGTTCCGTATCGTGGCTGTGAAGTGCAATCGTCCCGTCCGGAAAGCGGCGATATCGATATGACAGGATGGGGCCCTGCTGCTGCTGGGGCTCCATTGTCAGGCAATCTCCGGTTGGGGTTGTGAGGATCGCCCAGCCCTCCTGATCCAGACGCAGGATCAGTCTCATGGCACGATCTCCCTCTCCGGCACCATGCGCAACGACCCCCCATTGCCGATCAATCATCATCCAGGTTCCATGAAAGGTCCTGAGCAGGAAGCTCGCCCCATCGACCGACGCAGGCGGAGCCGGGGGTGCTTGCTGCGTCCAGATCCGGGACTGGACAGCCTCAAGCAGATGACGCACCACATGATGCGGGTTTTCGATCCTGTAGCGCGCAGGCTGCCCCGGAGCGGAGGGCTCACTGACAATACCTGGCGTGGTCAGGTACCGGATCCGAGCATGGTTGGCTCTGTCCATGAGGACGAAATTCGATGAGACCAGACCGTCGCAGGTCAGGGCAACGCCGATCGGGCGGGCGCAGAAGATGCTGTTATGAAATGCTGAGCCGACAAACCCGAGCGTTGGACGCTGACCGGAGAAAAGACCGATCTGCTCGGGAATGCTCAGGGTTTCAGGTTCAACAATGGCAATACCTTCCTGCTCGAGCAGAGGAATCATCGCTCTTTCACCGCGTATCGAGCGCATCTGGCTGGGATATGCCGCGCGGGAAAGAAAGACAGGCCTGCCCCCGGCGATCCGGATTCCCCTCTTCTCACCCAGCTCATTGCAGAACCGTGCAAAAGCATGATGGGCGAAATGGTTTTCCTCGAACGACGTGCCTGCGATGATCAACTGATGCAGAAGGGTAGGTCGTTCGAACACCACGAAATCATCGCGTGTGAGGTCCAGAAGGGCGAAAAATCCGGACAACCACCCCAGACCGAAAAGCATTTCGAGAGTCTTTTCGGCATGAACGAGGATTTTCATGCCGTCATAGCGTTCACGGTAACACCAGTAGCGCGGTAGCGTCTCGGTCAAAAAATGACCGAAATGGCTCGTGATATTGCCGCCATAGAAATAGCTCTTCTCGGGAGCCAGCGGATAGGCGCTGGAGGGCGTCACACAACAATGCTGGGATTGACCCAGAGGTCGGGTAGGCCATCCACGTCGGGGGCCTGCCTCCTGAACAAGACGCCCATACCGATCATAGATGCCGTATTTCTCGTCATAATGTTCCGCCCTGCGCGGAATATAGAGACATTGATGCAGAATTCTTGTTTCAGGACCGCTATCGAATATTTTCAATCCGGAATCGGGACAACGAGAATCGATAAACATAATAGATTATAGGCTGATTTTCGGTCATGAATACAGATCTTGCGATATTATCACTTTCTTCCGTTTCCAAGCGGCAAAGCAATAGACAGGCTTCGAATTGAGATTTCCGATGGGCATTTGATCCTTTCTTCCGGCAGATTACGAGGGAGAGATTCACGTTTCCTGTCCGAACGAAAATTTTTTTCGTTTCTTTTCGCGAATTTTCACCAACTCGTGAGCTTCGGCAGCGTTCCGCAAGGCGCAAATTCGATGCATGGGGGGTTGGCTCGATGATTGCTCCGTTCTGGTCCCGTGGAAAACGCAAGCTCTGCTCGGGCTGTCGCGATGGCGCCGGATTCGACATTCCGATCACTATGGCTTTTCAGCCGATTGTCGACCTCTCAACGAAGCGCATCTTCGCCTATGAGGCTCTGGTGCGCGGGGTGGATGGTGCAGGTGCGCAGCAGGTTCTTTCGCGCGTGAACCCCGAAAACCGCTACGCCTTCGACCAGAAATGCCGCGTGACTGCGATCAACCTTGCCGCCGAGTTGGGCATTGCGGAACAAGGGGCCCTGCTGTCGATCAATTTCCTGCCGAATGCGGTCTATGAACCCAATGCCTGCATTGGCACCACGCTTGAGGCCGCGGCGAACGCCAACTTTCCGGCGGAGAACATCCTGTTCGAGTTCTGCGAGAATGAGGCCCTGGATACCGAGCATCTGCTGCATATCCTGCAGACCTATGACCGCCTCGGCTTCAAGACCGCGATCGATGATTTCGGCGCTGGCTATGCGGGGCTCAATGTTCTTGCGCGGTTCCAGCCGGACTTCGTGAAACTGGACATGGAGCTCTCACGCGCGATCGACACCACACCGGTCAAACAGGTGATGATGCGCCACACAGTCGCCATGCTTGAGGGACTAGGCGTCAAGCCAATCTGCGAAGGTGTCGAAACCGCAGGAGAAGCAGGCATCTTGGCCGATATGGGGATCTCTCTGCAGCAGGGATATATCTATGCCAAGCCCGCGATGGCTAAACTGCCCATGCTTCACTGAGCTACGATGGTGCCGGGTGAGGGATTTGAACCCCCGACCTTCGGTTTACAAAACCTGTGAAGTGTCTGATTAACATATTGTTTTATAATGATTTTTCAGACCTTTCTCCAAATACTGTCCGGCTTTTGATCCGGGGTCTCATCTGGAAATAAACGCCGCCAGACTTTGGTGGCATGTTTCCTTCCCATATCTTCCCAAACTGACATCAGCACATCTCAGTTTTTGCTCATCAGTATGGAGCGCAACACGGCGCTACCATGGGAGTCCGCAAGCTATCTGTGACGATGTGATCACCCCTTCAATCAGACTTCAGCGTCCAACGATCTGACACTTGCAGACTTTGGACGAGTTTCATTGACTCTGCTCGAATGTTCCTGTTTCGTTCGAATTATGTCATCCATGATCCCTCGCCACCCTGCACTTGACGAAAAACTAGCCATGATGCCCGCGCGACTGGCAGCAGACTGGGGTCTATGGGTGCATTCCCGCTGTACCTGCGGATCCTCTTCGGTATCGGGTGTGAAACTCTTGCTCGAAATGCGCCCCGATATCGCACATTGTAGGGTCAAGGACATCGCTGCCCGTTTGCGGTGCAAAAAATGCACCAAGCCGTTTGAAGAGGTCACGTTGTCAGATGACGGGCGATCAGGCCCCTATGTGGTAATGTGGCACTTACCTTTGGTCAGGAAAAGAGAGCGTGAATACCTAATGGACGAGCCGATCTCGGAGGAATAGTCCGGTCTCGAGGAGCGCCCTCACCCGTTTGATTTGGGCGCATCATCGGCATTGGCCGCGTGCTTGCTGTTCATGGCGATACGATTGACCAGCGCATAAAGCGCGAGCCATTTCGACCCGCTGGCGGGCCGCGGCCAGAAACGCGCCGCGATAGCGCAGGCCGCCACAAGGAACGTCCCGAACAAGGTCAGGTCACTGGCGATTTCGGCGGGAATGAGGGGCAGGATTGATTCGTAAAGCTGTTGCCAGTCGTTTTGCATGGTGGATCTGCCTCGATGCTGAAATGTGAGGGCCGCTCAGGCCCCGAGGGTGACGCCCTCGACGGGCCGCCCGGAATAGATCGCCAGTTCCAGCCGCCTGCGCTTTTGCAGCCCCGGCAGCACGACAAGGCGGCCATTCACCGTCGCCTTGTCCCAGCGTAGAAGCTGCTGCCCCGCCGCCGTGTAGAGCTTGCGGTTCAACAGGCTGATCAGCGTGGAATTGCGCATGGCGGCGCTGCCGATGTTGAACTGCCAGGACAGGAGCGCGCCTTCTTGCCAGGTCGTAAGCGGCACATGCACCGCTGCGCGAAGCGACACGCGCAGCCCCGCAAGGGTCTGGCTTGCCAGCGCCACCGCCTCGGCCTCGGTGATAGGTTTCGTGCGGGCGGTGACGGGCGAGCCGTCAGGCAACGCACGATTGCCGATACCGATGGTCCAGTACCCGGCAGGGCAGAGATAGGGCGCAAGGCGCAGCCCCTCGATATCGTCCCGGCGCAGGAACGCCAGGGCAATCTTGATGGAATCAGTCATGGGATTCTCGCAATTATTCGCTAATAGCGATTGAGCGGGGAGATTTACCGATGGGCGAAGTCAGGATCATCAGCGAGACGGCGGACACGGTGACAGTCAGCCGGTCGGATTGGGAGGCCATTCTCGACCGGCTGGATGACCAGCGCGATCGGGCGCGCATCGCCCAGTCTGAGGCGCGACCGAAAACCGGCGTCACCTACACCGCCGAGGAAAACCGGCGCATGGTGCTCGATGACGTGTCGCCGGTGCGTATCCTGCGCGAGCGTCAGGGCATGACACAGGCCGCGCTTGCGGAGGCGGCGCGCATGAGCAAGCCTTACCTCAGCGAAATCGAGAAGGGAGAAAAGCCGAGCAGCGTCGAGGCTATCAAAAGCCTTGCCGTTGCTCCGGGGGTGTCGATGGATGATCCTATAGATCTTGGCGTGGGCAGAGAGACATTGGCTCAAACCTAGTTGGGACAAGCTAGGTCAACATATTAGACCTCCGCATCGGCAAAATCATATTCCTGTCTTTGGAGAGAAAATGGCAAAATTTGTTATTGGATTGTCAGACTACATGAAAATCCATAAAATAATACATGCACTTCTACTTAAAGAAGGGAATAAAAAGCCCGAAACGGGCTGTACATTGTTCGCGTCTGTGGGAGCTTTCCTACTCCAAAGACATTACAAAATTAAGGCTCGACCTGTCGCTGGCGCTTTCGTCCTGTGTGTCGATTCAAACGATTTGCTGATGTACGGAAAACTAGATAATGGAAATCTCGTTAGTGATAATCAAAACTTTCATATGTGGGTTGAAACCGAGACACATTTGATCGATTTCATGTCACCCTTATTGCAAGAGTCATTTGCAAATACCACCCGTTACTCCTCAATTGCGCGTAGAATGCTTCAAAAGCCGTTGATGGAGGAGAAGCAAAACGTGAGTGACTGTGTGAGCCGCGGCGACTTCGCCGTGTTTGAGAACCACCGTCTTACCAATGATATCGTATCAAAACTCTCAGATACGCCGCTTGCTATCGATTTCTTCAGTGTTGCTGACAAGTGGTTTGGAAAGCGAAGCCGTAAACAGGCAGATCAGATAACTATAATGGATACTGTTCTGGGTGTATCTACTATTAGACTTCCTCAGATAGATGTTAATCAATGTTGGTAATAATTCCTTAGACCTCGATTGCTGCCTCTCTGCGCTTCAGGCCTTACTGGCTCGATGAGTTGGGGCTCTCTTGGTTCGTAAATTTTCGATTATCAGAGAGCGCTGCTCGCAGCATCGCATTCTGCGCCCGTAACTCCTCGATCAATGCCAGGTATTCTTCCTCGCGTTCCTCCAGCTTGTCCACACGGGCATTCAGCCGGTTCAGGTCTTCTTTCTGTGATTCGATGGTGGCTTTCGCGCTCGATGCCCCAAAGCCAATCAGCCATCGGATAGTGAAGAGCAGCCCGCCAATGGCGGCCACCCACCAGGGCTGCGGAGTAAGGTTCTCAGGCATCGTCCGTCTTTCCCAATGCGGCCCGGATGTTCAGCAGCGCAAGAGCCGCGTAAGCGGCGATCGCCGGCACGAGCGCGGTATGGCCAATCAAGCCGCAGGCGATAAACGCCCAGGCCGTAAAGGCAGCGATGGCGGCAGCCCGCCTTACTGCCGAGCGGCCGAACAAAGCCCCGACGATCTGCGCCCCGCCTGTCAGCCAGGCGAGAGCCGCATAGACCAGCGCCGGGTCATCGACGCGGGGAAGGATAGACAATAGCTGGCCAAGCCCCGGCCATGACTGATCCGCAACCGGCAGCGCCAGGAGCAGGCACGCCCAAAGCGCGAGCCCGATCCCGAGGCATAATTCCTGCATTCTCACGGGGTGTTTCCTTCAGGAAGTCAGATCGAGATCCAGGATGTGGCAGCATCACGCATCGTCATGCTCAGAGGCGTCGTGCCGCTGCTACTCGCGAGAAATTCGAGGGTCGCGCCCAGGCGCAGGCGAGATCCGGGCGTCACGTCGAGCGCCACGGTACGGGCCATTACCGTTTGACCGTTCGGCTGCAGAATGCGTGCATTCGCGCCGGCTGCCGCGATAGGTTGCGCGGGGCTGTTACCCTGGGCGTCGACCGTCCAGATATTGATCACCAGGCGGACCGCCTGCCAGGCTGCAGCCGGGTTATAGCCCGGATGAACCTGCAGCGTCGCTGCAAAATCGGCTCTCAGGGTTGCGCCGCTTGCCGTCACGTCTTTTGTGAAAAGAGCCCCGGTCTGATTGATAAAGACCTTGTCGGGAACGACAGAGATTCCCTGCGAGGCGGGCGGCGGCACGACTTCGGCCGGCCGATCGGAATAGACATAGACAAGCCCCATGAAGTTCAGGTGATCGGTCCGGTTCTGCGTCGTGGCGATCACCCGATCGCGCGAAATGGTCGCAGGACGGCCGAGCGAGAGGCGCCCGACGCCCCATTCCGCCTTCGTGCCGTCATCGGCGAAGTAATACACCTCCCCGTCAGTGAAAACGTCACTCCATCCGCGCCGCCCCGGAGGGGCGCCGCTTAGGGCGAAAGGGCCGGTTCCGGGGTTGTTCGCAGTCTCGAGAATGAATGAAGCAAAGCGGGACATCAGAGGCGTTCCTTGATGGTCATAGACGTTCCGCGCCGGTCGGCCGCCCCGGCAGAACAGGAAATTTCTCCCAGCGTCAGCCGGCCGAAAATCATGGCCGCGTCGCGGTCGGGCGCTGAAAGGCTAGGAATGAAAAGGACGTTCCGCCCGATCGCGGCCGTGCTCTCGATCGAGCGGATCGTCGCCAGTTCATCGACTCCCAGAGATTGATGCTCGATCGAGAGCGCGCGCTGGCGGTAGCGCAGGGAGGGATATTCGACCCCCGAGAGGCTTGTCGCCTCATCGATGACCGTCTGGCGGCTTTCGTTCCCCTGCCAGCTCATATTGCGTTCGGGCTGCCAGAGCGGGCCGAGATAGGCCAGAGGGAAAGAGAGATAGCTGTCAGGGTTGCCCGGATCGCTGATCGAGATATCGAGCCGGTCGATCGTGAACTCGGCTGGGAATACAACCAGAAATTGCCCTGCGACCGTGTTCGAGGTCTGACCGCCCGTAATGACCACGGGCGTCTCGCCGATGCGGGCGACCAGGGAATAACGGGCGCCCACCGTCAGATTCGAGCGGTGGAACGAGAAGCCCCTGCAGCGCGTGGGGCGCGGCAGCCTTGCGATGAGATAGGCGTCCTTTCCCGGCACGCGCCACGCCGTCGAGGCTGCCCCCTGGTCGTTCTGCAGATTCGTGACAGGCAGGCCCGCTGCCTCGTCATTTCCCTGCAGGGCCGCGCTCATCAGCGCGTTCTCTGCGCCGAATGCGCAGGTCCAAGCCTCGGCCATGGCCGCTCCTTTCAGTCTTTAACTCTGATGTGTCGTGCGAGACCGGCCGGGGCGTGCCTTAGACCAGGACCGTCAGCGTCACGCTCGCCTCGGTCGAGCGGATCTGCTCGCCGATCACAATCCCGGTCGCGCCGCCGCGCAAACCAGGCGCGGGGAGATCCAGCCGCAGGGCGTGCCCCAGATCGATGCCGGCAGCGATGCTGCGCGGAAGGGTCACGCTCCACAGATGGCGTTCCGGCCCCCATAGCGTGCCATGGGCGTTGGCCGTGTTCTGCGCGTCCCGCTCGTTCAGGAGCGCAGTCGGAATCACTGGCAGATCGCCGGGCTGCCGGTAACGCAGCTTGATCGATGGCAGATACCAGGTTGCAACGCGGTCCTGCTGTTGCGCGAAACTCTGCCGCTCCGCCGTAATGCGCGGGTGCAGGGCGCTCCCGCCCTGTTGCAGGGTATGATTGCGGGCATATCCTACCCGCCAGCGGTAAGGCGGCGGCGAAAGCCCGTCATCCAGCGCAAGCCCTGACAATTCGATCACATGATCGGCGGTAAGAACCCTGTCCGGTATGGCATCGGGCATCTGCAGGAGCACCGGCGCAAGCGTGCCCTCATGGCTGGGCACGAGACGCACGCCAAGCCCGGCCAACCAGGTATTGACGATCTGACGCCCTGTTACGGCGTCGCTTCCATCCCAATACCAGCCCGCCTCGCGATCATCGTCCCAGGCCCCCGAAAGCCACTCGGCGGGCATGGTCAGATCCTCGATCAGCATCTGGCGCAGCAGCGTTAGGGGCGTGCGGGGCGCTGCCCCGGAGGGGAAATCGCCCGAGGCATCCACCGTGATCGCATAGACGGGTTTGGTCCCGAGCCGGATGAAAAGCCCGGCCGAGCTGCTCTGCAGCTTCCAGCTTCCAGGCGCTGGCGGGTCGGCATAGAGATCCGCGACGGCGCCACCTGCAACGATTCCGCCGGCGAAGCCGCCTTCATAAAGCGCGGAAACATGACCGGGGCCGTCACTGATCTGATACACCAGATTGACGGCATCGATCAGCACCGGGGTCAGGTTGAGCGCGCTCCCTCGCAGGCGAGGAAGCGATCGCCCCCGGACATTGCTGTCACCCCCGAAACGCCCCGAGCCGGCATAAGAACCGACCGGCATAAGCGTGGCGTCCAGCCATCCGGACACCTCGCGCAGGGCAATCTGCACGCTCAGGCGATCAGGCTGCCAAGGACTGCCCAGACCGCTAAACATGGGTTTCAGGGCGGCATCTGGCGGATCGATATCAATCTGGCGCGCCAGATCGTGCCGCTTGCGCCCTGCGCGAATGCGGATTGGCATTCTATCCACAACGCGATCGCGGATAAGCGCATCGAAACGCCCGCCAGGATTGGCGATCGTGATTGCCCCCCAGCTTTCAGGGGATGAGGGCGAGGCCGGCGAGAGGTCGATCCGGCGATCGATCGCGAATGCCTCACTCAGCAAAGGCGGGAAGACATGACCCGCCTCGCTCGCGTAACCGAGATCCGACAGGCGCAGCGTGTCTATCTCGCTACGCCTGAAGGGGAGCAGGGTCATGCAGCCCGCAGGCTTCGTGCCCCACCCCCGCGAAAAGACGACATCGAGCGGCCGCTCCGTCTCGATCTCGACCACATGAAACAGGGCGCCGCTCATGCCGCCCTGCTTTGCGCCTGATGGCGCTGCTCAGTCAGTTGCTTGTTCGCCGTATCGAGCAGACGCTGCAGCAGCTCAGCGAGGGTCTGATTATTGCTGGCCAGCATCGCCTTGAGCGCCGATTCCGTGATCGTATCCGGCTTGATGCTGCCGATCGACCGCAGCATTTCCTGAATGCGCGTGTAATCGCTCACGAAATCGCGGCCCGACCCGTTGTAACTATGACTCTGGGCCAGCAGGCTTTCGGCCGCCCCGCGCATGGATTGCAGCGCCTCGTAATCCCCGCTCTGCGCCTGGGCAGCGAGCGCAGTAAAATTGTCGTTTGCAGCCCGATATTGCGCCTCGGCCGAGAGTGGCGAGTAACTCGACAGATCAAGTCCCTTGGCGAAATCGAGCAGCCCGCTGATGACGGATGCCGCCGACCCTTCCGCCTGGTCGCGCTGTTGCTTGGCCTGTTCTGCCGCCCGCTCTGCTTCCTGCCTGGCAGCGTCTGCGGCCTGTTTGGCTGCCTCCGCTGCCTTGTCCGCATATTGCTTCTGGATGGCCAGACGTTCGGCCCCCAGCGTCTTTTCGAGATCCGAAGCCTGTTGCAGGTATGTGGCGTTCCCTGCATAGGCCTCGCCCAGGAAATCGCGCCAACTCTCCGCAAGTTGGCGTTTCTGTTGCCTGGCAGACAGATCGAAACTCATGAGCGCCGCGCCCTGGTCGTCGCCGGTTGCGGTCAGATACCGCACCCGGAAGGCTTGGGCACTCTCGGCCAAGCTTTGCATGTTCTGCGCATAGCCCTGTTCATAGAGCGTGCTGAATTTGTCATTCAGCGCGTTGCCGTCGAGCCCGTAGCCGCTCGCTTGTGTTGCGGCGGCCTCATAGGTTTTCTTCAGCGCCTCCATCTGCTCGACCCAGCTTTGCTGCCCGTTCACCGTGGCCTTCATGAGGTTCGGCATGGTGTTGGTGACGAACTCGGTGATGGTGGCCACCTGCGATTGCAGATCGCTTGTGGCCACGGTCTTGCCGTTGAGCATGGTATCGAGCGCTGTGCGCAGATCGCCCGTGGCCTCGGTGAAGCCCGAGACGGTCACGGTGCCGTCGCTGTTGAATTTCGATACCGCCACACCCAGCGCATCCACCATCTCGGCCATGGCTTTCAGCTGCGTCACCGCGCTCTGGAATGCGGCCACGCTGTCGAACGTCTCGGGCATCCCCTGCGAAAGCGCCTGGCTGAATGTGGCGCTGTCATCGCTGCGCAGCTTCACCTTGCCGAGCAGATCGGCCAGGCTGACGGAACGTTGCGAGGGATCCTTGTTGTTCGGATCGTCGCGCACCGTGCCGAGATAGAGATTCTCGGCCTTGAGCCCAAGGCTGGCCATGGTGGCATTGAGGCTTGCCATATCCGCCTTGAGTTGCGCGGTGATGGTGTCGTCCTGCTTCTGGTTCCAGCTTTGCCCCATGCTGAACTGGTCGCCCTCCATCACAACCTGGTCGATGGTGTAGGGGTTTTTCTTGTGCCCGAAGAGGCCGCCCAGGAGGCCGCCCAGCCCGCCGCCGATCAGACCGCCTATTGCGGTTCCACCGGGGAAGAATGAGCCGATCCCAGCACCGATTGCCGCACCGGCACCGGCCCCGATCGTGCCATAGGTGCCGCCGCCGATATTGCCCAGCGCAGAGCCAAGCCCGAAACCACCCCCGATTCCGCCGATCAGATTGCCCACCGTGGCAGAGCCGAAGAGTTTCGTGTTCGATGCCTTGGAAAGCCAACCGGTCGAACTGGTCACGCCGGAGGCCGTCGAACCGGCCCCGGCGATAGACACACTCGCCGCCTTGTTGCCGACCGCGCCCCCCGAGGCGAGCGAGTCGGACAGGCTCATGATGGTTTTGCGTGAGCCGCCGTCGAGCGCGTTCAGGGCCGGATTGACCAAAGCCATCTTGGCCACCAGCCCCACGATCTGCGTTTGCAGCCCGGCCAGGATCGAGCCGAAATCGACTGCCCCCTTGCCGCTCTGCACGAATGCCTGCGTGACGCTGTTCGTCAGCGTGTCGAACATGCTGCTCAGGCTCCCTGTCAGATCATCGAGCGCCGATTTCTGATGCTGATAGGCGTTGGTCGCCATCTGTATGGCCGCCACATTGTCGAGATAGGCCTGGCTTGTTTTGGAGTTGATATCGCCGCCCGCCTCGAGAATGCGGTTGCGCTCTTTCATGACCGCTATCTGCACCGATACGGCGTCGCTGTTCTGGCCGATCGCCGCCGTCTGGGCCTTGATGACTTCCAGATCCAGAGATTGCCCGTACAGCTTGCCCGCATTGGCCATATCGACCTGAGAGGCTGTGGCCGATTTCATCGCGCCGGTCAGGATATCCAGCTGTCTTGCCTGCTCGACCGAGCCCGCGGTTGATGTCGCGCGCACCTTCTCGGCGGCTTCCATGGCTTGCTGATACTGGGTCAGCGAGCCTTTCGAGGCGTCATACCCCGCGAGCAGATCCTGCTCGGCCTGGGTCCGCTCGTTGATGGTCGCCACGGACTGATTGAACTGCCCTGTCAGGATGGCCTGTTGCCTGGCTTCGGCTTCCGCCAGCTGGGCGGCCGTAGCGTGCGCCTGGCCCATACGGCGCGCCGCTTCCTCGACCTGTTGATGCACCTGCACCATGGCAGTCTCGGCGGCCGAGTAGGTTTCGGCGCTCTGCGCTGCCAGCTTTTGTTGATGCGCGATCGTCTCGATCGGGTCGCGCAATTCATTGAGCGCGCCGCGCTGTACGTTGATCTTGTCCGTCAGCACGCCGGTTTGCGCGGTGTAATCGGCATCCGACACCTTGCCTGCGGTGTGCAGGTCATTCAGTGCCTTCTGTGCCGTGGTCAGGGCTGTGATGGCCTGCTCATGCTCGCGGATCTGCGCCGCCGTGCTGCCATCACTGCCGCGCAGCTGGTCATCGACCCGGCCCTGACGCGCGGCCACCGCCTGCGCGCCATAGACCTCGCCGCCCGTGGCCTTCTGGGCGTAGTCTGCAACGCTGGCAGGCGGGCTTGCGATCTTGCCCGAGAGGTATTTGTCGACGTTTCCTTCACCCCAGTTATAGGCCATGGCGACCAGCGCCTGATTGCCGTCATACTTGGCGTAAAGCCGCATGAGCAGTTGCACGCCCGCCGTCACATTGCCTTCGGTCGTGCGCAGATCGTTGCCGTTGGCGCTGTTCGGCATGATCTGCATCGCGCCCAGCGCTCCGGCCGATGACTGCACGACGCGCCCCTGCGCGTCATACTGGCCCGTTGCGCTTTCCATGGGCTGGATACGATGGGCAAGCGCGAGCACGTCCGAGCCTGCGCCCATGCTCGCCCCCACGCGGTCGATCGTCTTGCCCACCCCTGCGACATCGGACGCCGCGACCTCGCGCCGCTGGAAATAGTCATGAACGGCCGGGATCTTGTCCAGCTGTTCCCACTGCCACGCGCGGATCTCCTTGGCCCTGTCGAGCAGATACTGGATGCCCTGCACGCCCTTGAGCGCACCGGCCGAGATTCCATTGCCGATGCCGTCCACGAACTGCCCGAGCGGGGCGAGCCCCTCATGGATGGACGTGTTCATGTCGTGCAGGGCGCGATGCAACGGGGTCACGCCCAGATCGGCCGCGTTGGCCGTGGCCTTGCTGACCTGCCCCATGAGCAGGGTCCAGGCCCCGATACGATCGCCGCTCGCCTGAAGGTCGCGCATGTGCTGCACCAGCCCCTCATGGACGCCGAGCAGGCCCTTCTGCGCGAAATCCTCGGCCGCCTTGGCCGGATCATCGAACGCGGCGGCCATGTCCCTTGCAGCCTCCGGCACGTCCTTGCCGAGCACGGTTGCGAGATTGCGCGCCGTTGTGGCCAGCGCATCGAGGCTGCTTCCGCTGATCGAGGGCATGGCAGCAAAGGTGGTCGTGACGGCGCGGCTATCGGTGAGCGAGAGGCTGCTCTTGCCTGCGATGCGGCGCGCGGCATCTTCGGCAGCCCCCGCCATGGCCGCATAATCGCCGCGCGTAGCGCGCAGGGTCTGGCCCAGGGCCGCGAGACGGCCTTCCTCGGTATTGGCGGCGCTGCCCAGCTTGTAGATGGCCGCACCCGCCGCCACGGTTGCCAGCACAAGCCCAGCTGGCCCCATCAGCAGGCTGGTCACGATCTGCGTGGCCTTTCCAAAGCCGCCCATGACCGTCACCATGTTCGGCACCTGATAGAAGGCCGCTTTCATGGCCCCGCCACCGGCCAGCACCTGGTCGGCGAATTTATGCGCTTCGCCCGCCAGGATGCCGATCTGGTAGCTCGACAGTTTGGCGGCTTCTGCGCCCTCGGCCAGGGCGACAGCGTGTTGCTTGCTGGCGCCCGTCGCCGCGTCGAATTTCTCTTTCTGCGTTGCGGCTGATTTGGCGATGCCAGCCAGCGACCCCGCATATTGCTCCTGGGTGATTTCACCGGCAGCGAGCGACTTCTGCAGAGCCTCGATATTGGCCGTGCGCTGGCGGATCTCGCTGCTCAGCTTGGCCTCGGCCCGCGTCGTTTCATCGAATTGCCGCGCGACCGATACCCCGGAGCGTCCCAGCCTGGTCACTTTCGTGTCGGCCACCTCTGCCGCATCACCAAGCCTGGTCAGGGACTGCGCATCTTCCTGCGCCTTGGCCAGATTGCTCGCAAAAGCGATGTAAAGCTCGGAAATCGTGGTGGGCATCGTTACGCTCCATGCGCGCAGCATCGGACCGCGCATTTGTGAGATGCGAATGAGCCGAAATATTGCCGTCATCTGATAGGAAGGTGCGCGCATGCCGCGAAACGGGCAGGCAAGCGCAACAGGAAGTGGAGCAGGACTATGATTCGTAGATTGACGGGAGCCGCGATTGCTTTGACAGCCATAACTGCCGTTGCATCCGCGCACGCAGAGACTGGCGATTCACTCTCGATTCCACTGTCGTCGTCGACCGATATCCAGCGTCAGACTGTGTCCTACAACTGTAAGGCAAAAAAGGGCGCGAGTTCAGCTAAGCTGCGTGCTGTCCTGCCCGAGAAAATCGTCAAGGTAAGCTATATCAACGCGGGCGATATCAGCCTCGCTGTGCTTCCGGTCGACGGAAAAACGCAGATATTTACCGACGTGATTGCCGCGAGCGGCGCCAAATACGCGGCGGCTGAATACGTCTGGTGGAGCAAGGGCGACGATGCCATGTTCTCAAGCGAAATGGATGCCAGTGCCATGCTCACCTGCCACGAAATCAAGGGCTGATTGTTGCCGGTCCAGTTTTCATGACCGCAGGGTGATCTGCAGCGCCGGATAGGTCATGACCGTGCCAGCCCGTGTCCTGCGCTCGCCCGAGGCGCCGCGCAGGATGTAGGGGGCAGAGGGTGCGATGCCGCTACCCAGGCGGACGAAAATCTTGCCGAAAGTAAGCCTCGGAAAACGCCGCATGAGCGTTTGGCGCACGCGCTCGATCTGATTGCGCCGTATGCGGGGCTCAAGCGCCCCGGTCTCGATCTTGCGAGCATAAGGCAGCGGATTGACGATCAGGATCGTGCTGTCAGCTGCCAGATCCTTGAGCGGCTGTTTCCAGGGCTTGCCGTCACAGATCAGCACCCAGGCATCGCGAAAGCGTCCGCTGCGCACGGGCGATGTTGACCGGCACAGAGCGAGCGCCGCCTCTGCCGCCTCGCCCGTGAGATTGAAGCGATAGAGAATGGCCCCATCCAGCCGCACGCTTGTTTCTGGCGCATCGGCTTTACCGTCCACATAGCGCCGCCAGCTCGGCGGCGCCTGGCCGCGTGCGATGAGATCATCTCGCGCTGCGATCGCCCGTCTTGCCATTTCAGCCCGCAAGGCATCGCGGGAAAGGTTGCGATCGACAAAAAGGCGCAGGGACCGGCTGAAGGTTGCGGCTTGTGCCATGACTTATCCCTTCATGAATTGCGCGATGCTCGCGGTAATCCGCTCGTTTTTGTGCTGAAGAAAAACGGCATCAAGGGCGCGAACCTGGGCGATGAGCCAGGGCGCATCTTCCTGCGTCACGGCATTGACCTGGCACCAGAGCGCGAGCGCGCTCCAGGCGATCCCGCAAGGACGTGAAACGCCACGGATCTTGCCCATGGCGCCCCCGATCAGATCGCTCGTCCAGGCACGATCGTTTTCCAGATCGTGCCAGCACCGCCAGGGGCGTTCGAGAGCGGGCGGGAGCAGCGGTTTCTCGGCAAGGATCGCCTCCCTGATCTCCGCCCCCTGATCCGGCCCGATGAATCGCAAGAACTCCAGTTCCCAGATCAATGCCTCGATCAGTTTCCCACGGCTTCCTCATGCTCGCGCGCGCGGTCATCACCCACCCGAGCGGCGGCCGAGATGGCGAGCGCAATCAGCATCGGCTGCTCACCGCTTGCGAGCATGGCCCGGAACTCATCGAGTGTGACCTCACGCCCGTCATCGTGCTCGAGCCCGCTCACCCCGATGACGCAATGATCGGCGATAGCCTGCCCCTGGCATCGGTCATCATCGGTCGGCGGCAGGCTTTCCGATCCGTAGCTGGACGCGCCGGGCTTTTGCGAGCGGTTGAGCGTGCGGGCGGCCGCCATCTTCAGATCATAGAGCGCATCGCGATAACGCGGCGTGAAACCGCGCGTCGTGATGTGAAACGTGTTGCCGATCGGCCCGACCTCAATGGTTTCGCCTTCGCGCATACGGTCGGCATTGCGCGAGAAACTGGAGAGTTTTGCCATGGTTGTTTTTCCCTGAAATCTGGATGAGTGGCGCGAGGCGTAAGCCGCTTAGCTGCCGCGCCTGAAACGCTTGATGCTGAAGGTGCCACCGCCGGGCTGCGGATTACCCTCGATGTCGAATGCCGCCATGACGGAGCGGTTCTTGCCTCCGACACTGATCTGCGGATTTTGCAGCGAGGCATTGAGGAAGGTCAGGTCATATCCCTCACCAAGCCCATCCCGGACGCTCGCCGTGATGGGCCCTTGCTGACCGTTCACGAAACGGTCGTATAATTCGTAATTGCGGAAGAAAATCTCGAGGCTGCCAGTCGCAAGCAATTCGCCCGGCCTGATGCCGCACCCATCTGCGTGCCCCATGCCGTAATCGATATCTGCGCCGTTGCGCTGCAGCGACACCTTGAAGTCGTTCACGCAGCCATCCGGCTTGACGCCGCCGATCAGCAAACCGCCAAAGCCCTTGACCGTGTCGATGACATCGCCGGTCGGGGCCGCGATCAGGCTGGCCGCAGGCGACGCGCCCTGACGCTTTTCGCCCTTGAACGCCATATCGAATGACGCCTGGGCAAAACCGCCCTGGCTGAAACTCAACTGCGCCTGGCGGATAAAGCCGCCATTGCGGACGAACCAGGAATCGCCGAGGCGCTCGATGACCGTCCAGCATTTGACCATGCCGCCATTGACGATCGCGTCATCCGTCCAGTCAGCGCCCAGCACGCCCGCCAGCAGATCGTCATAGGTGCCGAAAGACAGCGCGGCGGAGAGGCTGCCTGCGACGCTCATCTGAGTAGTGACGGCCTGCGACGCCTCGGGGATATCGTTGATTTCCTCCGGGCGGTTGCGCTGGAATTGCTGGCGGAAACTCTCCCCAGTGAATCGCGTGCTCTGATAGGCGCCGCCCGGCGACACCCCGAATTGATCCTCGAGCGCGAAAGCGATCCGCGTATCATTGGTTTGATAGGCGGCCGCGTAGTTTTTGGTAGCGCCGGCAAACGACATGAGAACGATCTCCCATAAAAAAAAGCCGCCCTGTGGCGGCCAGTATTGCTGCAGAAACGATCAAGCCTTGCTCAGACGGTCACGCCATAACGAGCCGACCAGCGGCGCAGGAGGGATGCGACGTTTTCCATCTCGGCATCGGACAAGGCGACATCCCAGATCATGACCGCGGCTTGATGCGCGATGCCTTTCTGCATGTCCGAGCTATCTGAGAAAGGCTGCGAGCCGATCTCGATGCCGGCGGGGCTCACGGCACCTGCCACCGAGCCCGTCCGCGAGGCAGTACGATTGGCCGTGTAAGCCTTCGCCACACCCGTCACAGAGGCCCCGTTATTCTGATAACGCAGGGCGTAGAGCCCCCACCGCGTCATGTCGGCCAGCACGGGCGGGACCGTGTTCCATCCCTCGGGCTGTTGCTCGGGCATTCGCGTCCTGAAAGCCCCGCCTATTCCGGCATTTGTCAGCAGCATCATCAAGTTGCCGCTATTGTAGAGCCCCATCAAAGGGCCATCAGTCGTACCAAGCGGCGCTGCCCCAGGAGGGGCCGGCATACGCGCGATCGAAAAGAATGTGCCTTCGCGCGGCTCGGCGATTGCCGTGCGCAGGAAATTCGCGCCTCCCTTGGTCACAAGGTGCGGCAATTCCTTGCCGATCACACCCGCCTCGAGGGTAGGCGCCCCGATCGATGCCGCATCAGCGCCGCCGAGAGCCATATTTGCGCCCAGCGTACCGCCGAGAAAGAATGAGGCGAAACGGGGCTGGATGGCGGTCGGTGCGATCCAGCCGCGCCCGGTTCCGCTTGCGTCGGTATTGCCTAAAACAAGCCTGGCCATGGCCTTTGCTCCCTATAGATATTTGTTGATGTGGTCGGCGATGAATGAGGCGGCATAGCGCGCGCCCGATTCAGTCGGATGCACCCCGTCGCCATAGAGCGAGCGATCGCCATGATTGGCCATTGGACCGGCAGACCATGGATCGATGAACGCATCGGCATCGATCACCCCGGATGAAACGGCGCTGTAGATTTTCGCATTCAGCGCCGCATTGAACTGGCCGAGGATAAACAGGCGCCGATACCCGGCAGCCCTTAACCGGGCGTGGATAAGGGCGTTGAGCCTCACGATCTCATCGAGCGCGAAGCCCTGGCCGATATCGTTATTGCCGAGCCATGTGACGGCATAAGCCGCGCGCATCTGGCCGAGATCCGCCAGCACGTTCTCGATCGTGTAGGTGATGAAGTCTTTCGCCGTTGAGCCCGGCACCGCCCAGCTGCGCAGGGCGAGCGGCCTCGACAGGTGATCCCCCAGCAGTTGCGGCCAGCACCAGCCATCCTTGATGCCGAACCCCTGCGTCGTGCTCGAGCCGATACAGTCGAGACGCTCGCGCAGTTGCGGGGTCACGGCCTCGAGCACGGTTGCGTCATCGAGCGTCCGATCGATCTCGGCATCGGTCAGCGATCGGTCGAGCAAGACGAGGCCGCTCATCTGGATTGCGGCGCTGTTGCCTACACGCCTGGGCGATGCGCCAATCGCCCCGCCGCTCAGCGTTCGCCCTGAGAAGCCGCCCGCGAGCGCGACCGTCGAGCGCATACGCTCTGCCCCCTGTATGTCGAGGGTTGCCTGGTCGCCCGGCTGGAGGCGCAGGCACAGGGCGCCATGCCTGATGCCTGGCGTGAGAGTAGAGCGATTGATCACCGCGAAAGGATCACCCCCGGTCAGGGTGAGACGGCCGCTTTCATTGCCCG
Organism: Asaia krungthepensis NRIC 0535; assembly: GCF_025995175.1. Classification (GTDB taxonomy): domain Bacteria; phylum Pseudomonadota; class Alphaproteobacteria; order Acetobacterales; family Acetobacteraceae; genus Asaia; species Asaia krungthepensis. The sequence continues at coordinate 20,234 of NZ_BAPV01000013.1, read as the reverse complement.
TGCCTGTTGTCAGCCCGAGGCAATCGGCCTCGGCCCTACCAAGGGTGAACGCCTGATATGTGCTGTAAAGCGGGCAATTCGAGCCGGAAAATGCACCGTAGAAAAGGGCTGTTGCGTTGCCCCCGCTCAGTTTTAGCGTCGCCGGCAGATCGACCGGCTGCAGGGGATTCGGTTCGCACGCCCAAGAGGCGAGCGCATTCCCGTCATGCCACCGCACCCCGATATGGGGGCAGCGATCGGCCTGTAACGTCCCTGCACCGGCGTCATAGCCCGGCGCCGTTGCATGTTGCTCTTTGCCGCTCTGATCGTAAAAGCGCACGATACAAAGCGGCTCGCCCCGAGCGGATGCGGCGCGCAGGAGATCGATGCGCGAGAGGCATCCGCCTTCATCCTGCCCCACGGACACGACACGCACGCCCGATCCGGTATTGACCGCCACATCCACCAGCGGCCCCGCATAGTCGCAGACAAGACGCCGCGTGCCCCAGGCCGCCACAAGGCTCGACGCATAACGATCCGCCGCAAGCGCCGGCAATGCGGTCAGACGCTGCCAGACGGCCCGATCGCGATCGGCATGGAGCATTCTCCATGCCGTCTGCGCGTATCGCCAGAGCGCGCCCGGCGCATAGCCCTGCGATGCGTCGTCGCTGGCCTCCGGCCCGCGCTGGGTCGGGTCAGGCCGCTGCGCTGGCTGATTCGTGTCCGGCACGGCGCCGGTACTGCCCGGCGCCTGCAGCAGGAAGCCGTAGCCATCCGTCACCCAGAGATCGGGCTCGCCGTCATCGACCACCGAGAGGCTGCCCGCCCTGATGGCCCCATCGAGCAACCCGAAGCGGGGGGTTTTCGACAGATCGGATCGCACCGCGCCGTCCGTGGCGATATGGCACATCATGAAGCCGTGAGCATCGAGAATGCTCAGACCGTCATCCTGCGCGCCATCCGTCAGCTGCACCGCGCCGGCGCGCATCCCGTCCTCGGCAAGCGCGAAGGAAGGCGCGGCGCCAGCGGCACTGCGGAATGAGCCATCCGCCCCGATCTGCGCGATCAGAAAGCCGAAAGCATCGGTCAGGGTAAACCCCTCTCCGCCGCTAGTGCCGAGCAGCTTCAGATCGCCCGCGTTCACCCCGTCTTCGGTGATGCCGAAACGCGGTTGCGCCTGGCCGCCAGAGCGGAATGAGCCATCCGCCCCGACCGAACAGAAAACGAAGCCCTCGGCGTCCTGGATGATCAGAGCGTCATCGTGCCCCTTATCTGTCAGGCCGATCGCGCCGCTGCGAATGCCCTCGGCAGAGAGCGAATACTTTGCGCCGCCCTCTGCACCGCCTGCGATCAGCCCATCCTGGCCAAGATGAGCGAGTACGAAGCCGAGCGCGTCGGTGATGCTCAGCCCGTCCGCTCCCTGCTCGCCGAGCAGTTGCACCGACCCCGCCCGAACGCCTTGCTCGGTGAGGCCATAGCGCGGATCGTCCTCGAGGCCGCTGGCATAGGTTCCATCGGGGCGGATCAGCGCGATCACATTGCCCACAGCATCGGTGATCTCGAGCGCGCCGATCTCGCCGCCTTCCTGGATCTGTACGCTGCCGGCATTGATGGCCTCGATCGCGTGGATCGTCTTGGCCACGGCCGCCCAGCCGGCGCGGGCGTAATAAACCCAACCTCCTTCGTGAAACCATGCGGCGTCGCCGATCTGCCAGAGCTTCTGCCCGCCGATTTCGATCGTCCCGGCCTTGGAAGCCACCCAGAGATCGCCGTCGATCGGGTCGGAAGCGGTGAGGTCGGGCGTATTGGTCGAGGCGTCCCAATAGCCGCGGAAATTGAGCGGCGCCGATCCGGCCAGCCCCGCCGTGATCAGAACCTTGGCGGCCGCGACATCCGAGGCGACCCCGCCGACCGCAAGCTGCGCGGAGAGGGCTGCGCCTTCCGTTCGAGCGGCGGCCTTGCCGGCGACCTGGGCCTCATAATCGGCGGCATCGACATGGATGAGCGTCGGCTTGCCCCCGATATTACGGGAGAGCGCGATCGCGTCTCCCTGGCGGGCCAGACCGACGCGCGGGGATGCGCTGATTTCCTGCGACATGCTACCTCAGGGAGAAATTGTGTTGGAATTGTTCAGCACGGGCCAGTGATCGACGGTGATCAGATCAGCATCCGAAGGCGCGAGCCGGTGGATGTTCAGGGATGAGAGATCCCCGCTCGACGGAGCGGCCTCGAACTCGACCGTTGCCATGATGAGTTGCCGGCGCGAGCAGGCGTCGATTTTCGCGTCATAAAGTCGCGTTCTGGGCATCCGGAACGCATAGCCGTAGCCATCCGAGCCGATGATCGTGAACGACAGCGGACCCGGCTGCGCCTCGACCAGGGCCTCGAAAGCGTCATGGCCGCGCAGCACCAGATCGAGGCTTCCCGACGCAGCAAAGGAGCCGAGCCGCACATCCTGCGCGCAGGGCGATCGGGCGCCGTAATCGAGCGCCGCGTCTTCCCGGCCGCATTTCAGGGAAATGCGTCGCAGGATGCCGGGATCGATCTGCCCCGGCAGAGTGGCCGCCAGCTGCGCCTTGCAGGGATGCAAAGCCTCGCGGGACGAAAAAGGATGGTCGAGCGCAGCATCGTCGCCAGTCACGATCGCCTCGCGCGCATGGATTGTATCGAACGCGCAGCGGATGAAATCCCCCTGGGCGACCGTCAATTCCATGGCGCGCACGAAAACGCCCTGACGATAGAGCCAGCCACCGCCCAGGCGCTGGCGCAGCGTCCAGCTTGATCGCTCGGCCCCATTGGATACCGCACCATCGCGCCAGACACCGCAAAGGGCGGCAGCCATCAGGGCATCATGATTGCCAAATGAAAGCAGAGCCTCGAGGCTGCCGCTGCCGGCATAACTCGAGGCAACGCCTGCCGCCCGCTCGAGCAGCGGATGCGCCTCATCGAGATAGGTCCGGCTCTGCGTCAGTTTGAAATTGCCACCGGAGAGGCGGATCAGCTGGAAGTCGTCGGATGCGCGCTCGCCGTACCGGCTTTCACGGGCGATGCCGAAGGTCGACTCATCCCAGAGCAGCCCGGCTGCCCAGCCGGAGGTCACGCGCGCGTCGCTCATGAAGGGGGCTCGATCCTGTCCTGGAAGCGATAACGGACGATCAGGGCCATGCTGATCCAGTTGCCGGTTGTGTCCGGCTCAGGCGGATAGAGGCTCTGCCCGTCATAATAGAGCCCCTCGGGATAAGGCTGCGCACCTTCAAGATTGGCGCGGAAGGCGATGCTCATCGCCTTGCAAAGCTCAAGAGCTTCAGGGGTCGAGACTTCGCCGACCCGCGCGCATAACCGGAAAGCGATCTCGCCTTCTTCCTCATTGGCGTCTTCGCCCATGCCGAGCCGGTCGGAGTGGCTGGCAAGGGCTTCCATGCGCCAGTGAAGCGCCGGGCGTTCCGCTTCGGGCTGCAGAAGGACATCGACCAGGGTAATGCCCTGTTCTTCCGCCACTTTTTTTGCACGGTGATAGGCGTCATTCCAGACGGTATCGGACAACATCAGGAGCCTCCCGAGGCGATAAGGGTCCAGCCGGAGAGAACGGCTCGTTCGTAAACCGGCATGGCGTCAGTCAGGGTGTAATCTTTCGGCCCGTCGCGCAGGATGTCGCCTTTGCGCGGCACATAGCCTGTCCGGTTTGTTTCATCGGCGGTGATCTGCACAATGAGGGCCGCCTTGCCGACGCCCTCCGCCAGCTGCGAGGCCTGCGGGGGCGGGGCGTAGCCGGTCACGCTCAGGCTACCTTCAAGACGCGGGCGCGAGAGCACCATAAGTCGGCCGGCGCGCTGGATCTGACGCCTGCGCCGGTTGACACCCACACTCATGACAGACCCGCCTGCGCATAGCGGGCAAGGATGGCCGCCGCATCGGGCGGCAGGCCGCCGAGGCTGGCATCGGGCGTGGCCCAGCTGCTCGCCCCCACGCCTTGCTCGCTTTCGGACCGCAAGAGCGGGTCGCCGCGCTGGGCGGTAAAGAACAGGGCCCGGGCGGTCGAAAGCGTGGCGGCGCGGATATCGGCGGGCACGGTCGGGGCCAGAGGCTCGCCTCGGTCGTCTTTCATGCCCGGCAGGATCCAGCCGCCCCGATAGGTCACGCGGTAGCGCCCCGGCCACCACCACGCGCCTTGCAGCCGGGAGGGGTAGAGCAGACCGGACCAGTCGCCTGTCTCCCAGCCCTCGGGGCCGGGATCGAAGGTGAAACCGTCCTGGCTGACGGTCACGATCTCGACCACGGGCGAGGCGGTGAGAGCGAGCGAAAGCCTGCGCTCGCCATCCCCGACGCGCAGGGTCTGGCGATACAAACCCGCCAGAACTGGGCGGCCCAGCGTGGCCTGAACGAGCGCCGTGGCCTGGGCCAGATACTCGCTCAGGGCCGGGTCATTGTTCTGCCCGCCAAGCTCGCCCGCCAGCTGATCGCGCAGGGCATCGAGCGCGACCAGGGCGAGCCCTTCGGCGGGGCTTTCGAGGAGGGTGAGCGTCATGGTGCCCCCCGATCAGCTGCCGGTGGCAGGCGTGCCGAACGTGCCCTTGATCAGTGCCTGCGGGCGATAGACGGCGAGCGCCATGCGTTCCTCAGCCAGGATCGTGACCATGTTCTTGACGAGGTTGTCGCGGTCCTCGGTCGAGATTGTGACCGTCGCATCCTCACGATCAAAAATCTGCGCCGCATAGGCAAAAGCGCCGGTCAGGAAATTGCCCGCCTTCATGCTCAGGCTCTCCGCTACCGGCAGCCCCCAGAGCACCGGCCCGGCAAGCCCGGTCGGGTTGGCGAACACATAACGGCCCTGGGTGTCCTTGGTCATCTCAATGGATGTCCAGTCGGTCGGGTTCAGCACATGGCCCGTTGTGGGGAACTCGGCCAGCGTCGCCTGCAGCATGGCGAGACGCAGACGGTCGATCATGGTCTCACTCTTAACGGTCACGCCTGCAGGCTGGGTATAAGCCGTGGCCTGATTCATCAGCCCATTGAGGTTCTGATCTTTGCCGTCACCGTTGAGAAGCTGATCTTCCTCCTTGAAGGCCAGACCGTAGCGCAGCCGGCCATCCACATAACTGGCCAGCATGGGCGCATCGGCCAGGATCTGCTTTGAGGCCATCACGAAATGCGCAATGGTTTTGACGGTCATGGTCTGAAGATCGAATTTGATCTCGGATTGCGGCTTGTTGGCGCTCGGGTTCTCGGCCACCGGGGCGGCGCTGTTGATGAACAGCGTTTCGCGCACATAGTCGATTGCGCCCGATTGCGTGGTGCCGGGCATGAGCAGGTTGCGGATGGTCATGCGGCGATCCGGCGTAACCTGAACGATGCCCGGCCGGCGGTCGGCCACGACAAGCCCGGTCGTCCCGGAATTGCCGGTCGAACTGGATGAGGTAATGGCACGCATTTCGACTGAGATATGCCCCTTGAAACGCTCGCCTGCTCCGATCGCGGCTTTGACCTCGTCAGTCTCGATGAAACGCTGACCGAGCGAGCGCGTCTCGCGTGCGCCTGCCTGGCCTGCACGGGCGGCCTTCTGCTCGATATCGGCGAGGCGGGTAGAAAGCCCGTTCATCTCGGCCAGGGCCTTGTCTGCGCTGGCCTTGGTTTCTTCCGTGACCTTGCCGAGGTTGCGCAGTTCCGTTGTCGAGGCTTCAGCAAAACGCTTGACCTCATCGGTCGCGGCCTTGAGATCGCGGGCGGCCTGTTCGTAATCTGACATGGGATTTTCCTCATGAAAAAGGGCGCTCAAAGCGCCCTGTTCTGTGTTCTGGATGGGTGAAAACGGGCGGGAGGCGATCAGCCCGATCGGCTAGCCCCGCGCGGGTCGGGCAGGCTGAAGCCCGAGCGGAGGGCCTCGACCAGTTCCCGATCGGCCCCGCGCAATTCGGGCACCTGAACCGGAAGCAGTGAAGCCACCGGATAAGACCGCTTGCGCATTTCGATCACGCGGGCGAGGGCGTTTGACGGGTCATCGACAAGGCTGACCTCGTGCAGGTTCACGGCCTTGATCTGGCGGCGCGGTCCGCCTGGATCGGTGCCGAAGGTTGCACCGTTCTTGCGCACGGAAAACCCGATCGAGAGGCCGCCAAGGGCCCCGTCTTTCACAAGGCCGTAGAGCCTGCGCCCGTAATCGGTATCCATGCCGGACAGACGCCCGCGCAGATGCAGGCCGTGCGCGTCTTCGCTGGCATCCTCCCAGACGCCTACGGGCAGACCGTCACCCCCAAGGATGCCGTGCATGACGTGCATCGGAATGTTGCGGCCCTGCGCCTTGCGCTCGGCCAGCGTCTCGGCAAAGGCACCGGGCAGGACGATATCGCCGTGCGCGTCCTGATGGCCGAACACGCTGCCATAGCCCTCGAAGCTGCCCTCTTTCGCGTCGGGCGCAAACTTCCACTCGAAAGCGGCGGCCAGATACTCACTCATTGTCGTCTCCTGTCAGGTCTTTGCGGGTGCCTGGCGCTGGATCGTTGCCGGGCGGCCCCTGGCCACCCGAGCCAAGCCCGGTCAGGGTGCGGGGCTTGCCGATATCGGTGAGCGGGATCATCTGGGCCTGCACCATGAGCACATCGCCGCCCGGCATGGGGGCGAGGTTGTCATTCGCTCGGGCCTCGTTGACGGTCATCCAGCCCGAGCGCAACGCGGTTTGCATGTAGCCCGCCCGCGCCGTGCTATCGCCGCGCAACAGCGCATCGACATTGAACCGGGCGAAATACCGGTCCCGCTCCACAGGCGAGAGCAGGCAGCGCGCAACGGCCTGCTCGATGCGCTGCAGCCAGGGCATGAGGCCGTATTGCAGGAACCAGAGATTCATCTGTTCCAGCCCTGTGCCCCAGGCCGTGGATTTCTCCATGGCCCCGATCATGACCGGCTGTACGCCGAACCACCGGCAAAGCGTGGCGACGCCCAGCTGACGGGTTTGCAGCAGCTGCAGATCCTCGGCCCTGAGCCCGATGCTCTCGACCTTCCACCCGCCCTCGAGCAGGGGCGTCTTGCCCGCGTTGATCGCCCCCGAATACTCGCCGAGGATCGCCTTGGCCTGTTCCTTCTGCGGTGCGCTCAGATAGGTCGGGGCCGAGATATAGGTCTGTGAGAGCAAACCGTTGCGGAACATGCGCCCCGCCGTTTCCTCGGCGGCCAGCGCGGCCCCGATGGATTGCCGCCCCGCCGTGATGGGCGAAATGCCCATGAGCCCGTCGAAACAGAAACCCTTGATGTGGAAGATATCGCCTTCATCGAGCGCCAGCGTCTTGCCCTGGTAGCTGTAGCGATAGACCAACGCCCCGGAATTGGGATCGCGCTGCACGGTCATGCGGTCGGGGCGCAGCGGATTGAGCGCCAGGATCTGCCCGTCACCGCGCCGCATGATCTGCGCGAAGCCATTGCCCCAGGCGAGGCAGCACGCCGCCATGCAGGACCAGAACTCGATGGGCGTCATATCGGCATTCGGCGCGCGGGCGAGCACGCGATAAAGCGGGTGATCGCGTGCCAGGGAGGATTGCCCGTCGCCCTGGCGCTCATGCAGCTTGAGCGGCATGGAGCCTATGGTTTCTGACAGGAGCCGGATACAGGCCCAGACGGTATCGAGCTGAAGCGCGGTATCGACCGAGACGCTCTGGCCCGCAATGCTCGGCCCGCCTGCCATGAAAGCGCCAAGGCGCAGATCGGTCAGCGACACGCCCGTGACGGACTGGAAAACCGCACTTGCGGCCTTCCAGGCCATGCCGCGCAGTCTTGTGGCGATACTCATACGGCAATGATCCCGGTCGAGAGAAAATCATCCATCCGGCCGCCACCGGGCGGCTCGGGGTTACGGCTCATCAGCGTCACCGCATTGAGCAGCGCCATCAGCGGGTCGATCTTGAGATAACCCGCCGCCTGTTTGGTGATGATGATGGCATTGCCTCTGGGCTCCACCTTCGCGTTCGAGACGGCCCAGCCCATGATCGGCCGTGCCCCGTGGCAGAGCGTGCCATCTGCCAGCTTGCGTTCGGCGGTCTTGATGGCACCCGAGAGCGTCCAGCCCTGCGAGATACCCACCACGCGCTCATGGGCGATTCCGATCTGGGCCAGTGCATCGACAATGGCCCCGACGCCCATTGGGTCGAGCCCCACGATCGCGAGCTTGTTGCTCTGGTCGATCGTGCCGAGTACGGCCACCAGCTGGTCGATATCGGTGCCGGGCTCGGCCGTGATGACCAGATCGCCCTGTGTCTCGAAGTCACGCAGCTGGCTGGCCTCGCGCTTACGAAGCGCCAGCACGCCCTCGAACACCCAGCTTTTCTGCCAGTGCAGCCACTGGCCCGTGATGGTGTCTCGGCCGAGAACTGCGAGCGACAGCAGATCGTCGAGGCCGCCGCCGTCGATGCCCGCCACGATCACTTCGCAGCGTTCGATCAGGGCATCGAGGGTCAGCGTGTCGTCGCCTGCGCCCTGCCAGTAATCGGCTCCCACCCAGCGATCGGAGCGCAGGGCGAGGCCGATCTCGACATTGAGATGCTGCGAGGCCCAGCTGGCCAGTTCGCCCACGCCTTTCTCGCGGGCGTCGTCATATTCGCGCTTGAGGCGGTCCAGCGTGATCGACCGGCCGAGATTGGGGAGGACCATCGGCCAGTAGGCGGGATCTTCCCAGGGCGCGGCTTCGCCGGGCAGTTTCGAGGGCTGCTGGATATCGGGCGGCAATTCGTACAGGACCGGCAGAACCGGCTGGAAGCGTTTGCCGTCGCGGATCTCGCGGGCACGGATCAGATCCTGCGCGAACACACCCCGGGGCGGGCCGTCGCTCTGTGTGGTGATGATGGCCAGGAACGCCTCGGGCTGGGAGATCATGCCACCGCGTATCTGGCGCATGACGCTGCCCGCATCGTTGCGCATGGCAATGACGTGCTGCTCGTCCACCAGCACGCCTGCGGGCTTCACGCCGGTCATGACGTCCGGGCTGAACGCCTTGACCTGCAGGGTTGCGCCTGTCGCATGAAATCTGAGGCGCTTGAGATGCTGCTGCACCTGAAAGCAGCGCATCAGCGTGCGGTCGTTCTGCACCATGCCCAGCGCCTGGCTGAAGGCGAGATCAGCGATTTCCTTGGTGGGCGCGACGATCAGGAACTCGGCATTCGGGCGTTCATTGACGATCACGGCCGTCAGCATCAGGCCCGCGCCGTTCGTGGTCTTGCTGTTCTTCTTCGGCACCAGGAGGAAAAGCTCCTGGATGGCGCGCACGCCCGTTTCGGGATCGAGCGCGCCGAACAGGGCCGAGACGATTTCGCGGAACCAGTCGCCGCAGGCTTGCGCCATGGCAGGCGTGCCGGGCACGTCAGGAATGCGCAGCCGGTCGAAGCAGCGCACGGCCCGCGCAGCCAGTTCGGGATTGACGGGATTCAGATCCGGCAGGAGGGACCGGCCGGCGCGCAAACGCGCCTCCCAGTCCTTCCGGCTCAGATCCAGCATGTCAGTTCCTTCTGTTCATCGGGGGCAGATCGTCGCCCCAGCCGCTATCGAGGCCGGGCAGGGCGGGCTGATCCTCGCGCGGGGCCGCGAGGCGGGCATGGGCGTAGGGGAGCGCGGCCTTGGCGGCGTCAGCGCGTATGGCGGCAGCCAGACCGCGATTGCGGTAAATATGCGTGAGGAAGGCCAGCGGCGAGCAGGATGCCAGATCCTGCGGGCTCATGCCGCTCAGGGCATCGAGGCCGGGCGCAAGCGCCGAAGGGTCGACCACGAGCGGGCCGTTCCAGTCCACCTGCTTCCTGTTCCGGCTGCCCTTTTTGCGTCCGGCGCCAGGACGTGCGCCACCGTGGGCCATTTCTGCTCCCTTTCCTTGATAACTTGATTTCCTTGATAGACCCGAAAATCTGCCGCTGGGCCCTGTGCGGTTGCGGGGGTAGGATCCAGCCGGACTTTCGACCCGCCCCCTCGAGGGTCATGGGTCGGGGTTTGGGGGGGGCGAGAAAGGTAGATCGACCTTTGAGCGAGATACCTGGGCCCGAATCTGCTTCTTTACTGCAATCGATTTCGCGTCTGTTCCGTTCTGTCGGTACCATGGTGGAATCAAATCGCAGCATGACCAGCTCCGAGCGACTTCCACCGATCTCACAGTGAACGGAACGAACAAACATATGGCCTCTCCACTGATCTCCGAACGCCATCCCTGGGTCAGATACGTCGCTCTCATCGGTATGGGGGTAGCGATCTACGCAGGGGCGATCTGGATTTCGTTCCCACTTATCGTCGCTTTGGCATGGGGAGCAGTCATCGCCATTGCTGTGCGGCCGATACAGCGCAAACTCGGACAGTTTATCGGTGCGAAGATGGCGGCCATCAGCCTTATCGGGCTGACCTGCGTGCTCTTCACGATCATGGCTGGCATAGCGGGTTATGGCGCAGTGACCGAAATCGGATCGCTGTCGGAAAAAGCCCAACATCTCATCGCTCCTCACCAGACATCGGCCCCGGCGAACGGTCCTGACGCAGCCACGCAAGATCATGCCGCACCGCCGCAGAACGACGGAAGTGCGGGAAAGCCTGACCCAACAGATCATAATGGGGAAGAAGCAGGCTCAAGCTCAGGTGACAGTTCAACGCCAGCCCTGCCGCCTGCCGTCTCAACCCGGATCGACAAGGTCAAAAGCGTTCTTCCAGCGAGCATTGCGAACAAGATCGATCCGCAGCAGATCATGAAGATGGCCAAGGCCCAGGCTAAGTCGGTCTCCAAGATCGCTGGGCTCGCGGCTTTCAAGATCCTCAAAAGCATCCCGCATCTCCTGGAAGCCTTCTTCATTGCCATGCTGACCGCAGCATGCTGCCTTCTTTCCTACGGGCGGATTACATCATCTCTGCGCAGGGTCAGCATGGAACTCACCCAGCGTGACGACATCCTTCTGCACATCGTTCGAAGCGTACGCGGCGCCGTCAACGGGCTGGTTCTCGTCGGTATCGGTGAGGCTCTTGTCTGCTCGCCTCTGATCTTCGTTGCCGATGCCAGCCATGCCGTCATCCTGACGATCCTCCTGGCGATTGCCGCATCGATTCCCTTCTGCGGCTATCCGGCGGCTATCCTCATCGGCGGTATCGTCGCGGCATCAGGGTCGATGAATATGGGCATTGCCGTTGCTGGGTGGGGGCTCTTCGTTCTGTTCTGCGGTGAGCATTTTGCCCGTCCGAAGTTCATCTCCGATGAGACCCGCCTGCCGTTCCTGCACACGATGGTCGCTATCCTGGGGGGCCTGCACATGCTTGGCCTGGTAGGCCTCTTCATTGGGCCAGCCATTGTGGCTGCAGCTCACATGCTGTGGTGCGAACTCGACGGATCGCGCCGGGGCCCGAAGAACTCGAAACAGGCTGCCCGACCCGTTTCTTAAACCGTCTCACGGGTGCGCGCGGCCCGAACGCGGGCGGTCTTGGTGCTGTGGCAGGAGCCGCAGAGCAGCCGGACATTGCCCGGATCGAGCAGCGCGCCGCCGTCTTTCAGTTCATGGATATGATCGCCAAAGATCCGGCAGCCGGTATGGCCGCAGGCCTCGCAGCGGCGGCCACGTTGGGCCAGAAGGCGGGACATCAGGCCACGCCATTCGGGCGAGAGATAGATGGTTTTTGCCTGCTTCGGCAGCGCCGTTGCAATACCGGTTTTGATGCTACGAACTGCTGGCAGGACGCACTGCAATCCGCGGACCGCCATGGATCGTCACTCCAGAAATCAGGCACAAAAAAAGACGCCTGCCCGAATGGGTAATCGTCTCGCGATCTTGGGTCTCAAATATCTGCAAATTGGGGAATGTGGGTAGTAAAAAATGCAGACGGCTTGATTTTTTTTGCGATGACTACACAGGCGCGCTGGTGCCAGGCTTGTGCAGTCTTGTGGTCAATGCCGAGTTTAGGCCCGATCTTCCGCCATTCCCACTTATGCCGCCCCGAGATCCGGTGAACGATCAGGCGCATATTGACCACTGTTCGAAGCTTGCGATCCTCGACCAGCGGTATCCACGTCAGCACGATATCCAGTCGCTCGATCTGATCGGCAGTCGGCCTCGGCAGGAATTCATCGCTCTCACGATCCCAGCCGAGATCTTCCAGATCGCGCAGATAGTCCGGCCATGTGCTACCGGCACCGGCAGGGCGAAGCCCGGTTGAGGGAAGAGCTGCCAACGTAAGGGCCGCCTCGTCCAGCCATTCGCCTACCTGCTCCGGCAGGCTGCGCTCAAGGTCGAAACCAACGGACATCTTGCTCATGCCGCCAGCCTCGCGCGTTCGAGGTAGTCGGCACGGTTCGGAATCGGCTCATTGACTGCACCCGCAATGCCGGACGCCACACGCTCGCGCCATGCATCCATGTCCCGTTTCCAGGCGCGATCGGCTTCGATCTCGGCTTCGCTCAGTGGCGCTTCGGGCACGTCGCGATTTGCAATGGCGGTGCCGATCGCTTTACCGAAATAGCCCAGATGGCTGATCGAAGCGCCCTTGCTGCGCTGACGTTCCGCCACGGTTTTCACCACGCCAAGGATCAGCCGTTCGGTTTCCTCGATGCTCAACCCGTCATGCAGGGCATCGGCCAACCATTGGCGCACGATGCGGTAATTACCCATGTCGCGCGCCGGGTCGAACCCGGCCGCTTCGAACGCCATGGGGCCGATGCGCTGATAGGCCGTGTCAATCTGCGCGTCACTCACCTGCGCCCCAAGCTTAGCTTTATCTTCAGAGCTTATATTACAAGCTAAGCTAAGCTTATCGCGCACGTAGGAGCCTTGGGTTTTGTGCTGGGTTTCGCAAGACACGGTTTTTCCTCCTGAGATCGGCATCATGGCGGTACGTTGGCGCGGATCGTGCTGCGGCGATGGATTGACGTTTTTCGCCGGTCTTCCGCCCTTTTTGCCGTTCAGTCGCGAGGCAATGGCGCGTCGCGTCGGCTGCAGCGTTTCAGGCAATCCGACCAGCCCGCTTGCCTCGTCATAGGTTATCAGCCGGGTTTTCGCGTAGGTTTCCATGTAGGTTTCGAGCTGGGTTTCCGTCACATGAAACCGGAAGCGCGCGAGTGTCGCGAGATCGGGCGCGCCGTCCTTGCCCGCATGCAGAATGCCATCCGTGCCGTATTCCAGAATGGCCGCGATCAGGCGCACCCACACCACCACCGCCTCGGCGGCCAGCGTGAACAGGCGCAGGTCACTGGCGACCATGGCGAGCGCCCGTCTCTCGATCGAAGATTTCGACATCTCAATAGGCTTTCAGACGATACCCGTCCGCGACGGGCTCGATAATGTCTCGATTGACCAGATGCGACACAGCGCCGATCACTTCATCCGGGTCGGCCGCCAGCAGGCGGGCAAGGTCAGGCACGGTCAGCGCCTGGCCGCGTACAGGCGCACGCAATTCGGTGACGACATCGGCGATATCGGCCAGATGCAGCCACATGCCGCGTGCGGCGAGCGGCAGCACGGACCAGCGCGGGTCGGCCATGATGGCGCGGGCGTGGATGCCGTAGCGTCGGCGCGAGGCAGGGCGAGGCGAAGCGGGGCGCGTCATGCTGCACCGTCCCGACAAACCCAGGCGGGGCTGCGCGGATCTTCGCACTCATCGCGAAACCATGTGCTGTCATCATCGAAGCGCATACGCACCGACCCGGTCCCGCCATGGCGGTTCTTGCGGATCAGGATCTGCGCCTTACCGACCGACTCTTGCAGGCGGAACTGGAATTCCGAGCAGCGATTAGCGAACTGCTCGTTGGTTTCCTTATCGCGCTTCTGTAGCCCGTCGCCGCTGGCTTCTTTCCTGAGATAATAGTGATCGCGATACAGGAACGCGACGAGATCGGCGTCCTGCTCCAGCCCGCCGCTATCGCGCAGATCGGCCTCGGTCGGGCGCTTGTCCTCGCGCTTCTCAACCTCGCGGTTGAGCTGGGCGAGCGCGATGATGGGAATGCCGAGTTCCTTGGCGAGGGATTTGAGCCCGGCGCTGATTTCGGTCATTTCCTCATACCGTCCGCGCCGCCGCGCGGCATCGCTGCCGTGCATCAGCCCGACATAATCGAGCACGATAAGGCCAAGCCCGCGCTTGCTGCGCTTCATGCGGCGCGCACGCGAACGCAGCCCGGCCACGGTCAGGCCGGAGCGCACATCCAGCTCGAGCGGCACGGCCTCGGCGGCTTTTTCTCCCGCCTGTAGATCCTGCCACTGCCACCCCTCGAGCGGGACACGCAGCCCCGTCTCGATATCTTCGGGGATATCGTAACGACGCCCTGCAAAGACGGAGAGCGTGGAAAGCCCGGCATAGGCGGCCCCGGCACGCGCGCCGATCTGACGCGCCGCCATCTCGCCCGACCAGAACAACACGCGCTCACCGCTTGCGCCAACACGCATGGCCACACCCAGAGCGAAAGCGGTCTTGCCCATGGCCGGGCGGGCGCCGATCACATACAGCCCTTCGCCCAGCAGGCCACCCGTCATCCGGTCCATGGCAGGATAGCCCCATGACAGCCCGGCCAGTGCCGAGCCGCGCAGCAGGTTCTCCTGCCCGCAGGCAATCGCCTCGCGGATCGCTTCGGAGATCGTCACGTTCGGCAGGCTCTCGCGCATGTTCTGGGCGATCTCGAGCAGCCCGGCTTCCATCTGCTCGACGAGATCCTCGCCCGTCTGGCCACCAGGGGTCAGGCAAAGCCGGGCGACATCGATGCAATGGCTACGCAGCTGGCGGCGCGTCCAAGCGTCGAAGATGGCGCGCCCGTAATCGCCGGCATTGAGAATGCCGACCGTCGCCATCATGATCTGACCGAGATATCCCGCTACGTCGCGCCCCATGAGCACTTCGGAATCACCGATCTGGTTACGGATCAGGATCACGTTCGGATCGACACCTGCCATGTGCATGCGGAGCGCGGCAGCGTAAATCACGCCATTGAGCGGCTCGTAGAAATGCTCGGGACGCAGATATTCCTCGACCATGGGCAGCGCGCGGCGACCGTTGGTCAGGATGGCGCCCAGTAGCGCTGCCTCCGCCTGCATGTTTTCAGGCTCATTGACCGAAGTCAGATACCCGAGCGGTTGAACGTCACCCATGACGTATCTCCAGGATCTGTCGGCTTTGGGGGCGTGGCGCGGTCAGGC
This sequence comes from Asaia krungthepensis NRIC 0535, assembly GCF_025995175.1. Classification (GTDB taxonomy): domain Bacteria; phylum Pseudomonadota; class Alphaproteobacteria; order Acetobacterales; family Acetobacteraceae; genus Asaia; species Asaia krungthepensis. Next base: position 5,145 of record NZ_BAPV01000013.1, on the reverse strand, counting down.
CCAGCGCCTTGAGCAGGCCGCGCGTACTGCGTTCGGAAATGCCGAGGCGCGTAGCAATCAACCGCGCCGGGAAGCCCCTGCGGTGATAGCCCTGCACGGCAGGCGCGAGGCGGGTGCGATCGAGTGCAGGACGAGCCATCAGCCTTGCCCCCTATGCGTTTCACAGCGGCGGATGAATGGCGAGTTCACCGAGAAGGCCGCGCCGCAATAAAGGCACTTACGATGCCAGACGCCTGTGACATGCGCGGTGCTGGCTGAAGTCGGGACAGGCGGCGCATCGCTCTCAGCCAAGCCACGATCGGCCCCGAAACAAGCGAGTACGGCACGCACATGACGCAACGGGATTTCATTCCAGGACTTCACGCTGTCAGGCGCGACCTTGAGCGTCTCACCCAAGACTCTCTTGCCGCCACGCCGGGCGCGTATCTTGCGCACGATATCGCGCGCCTGGCGGCATTCGGCGGGTGTCACGACAGGTGACATCGCCCGAATTGCACGCTCCAGCCTGCCGCTTTCATAGGCTCGCAGGAAAGAACGCACATGGTTCGACGGCACATGATGCCATTTGACCACCGTACCAGGCTGGCGACCGATCAGCCCGGCGAGGGCAATCCGTGCAATACGGGTTCGGCAAAGCCTGTTGAACACGGCATTGGCGTGAGCCTGCTCGCTCGAACTGGCCGATTTGCCGCGCAAGCCGATGCTACGGGCGGAGACAAGAGCGGCGCTCATGACACACCCCGCAGTGCTGCAACGGGTTCTTCCATCGCCTTTTCCGTAGCACGCAGGTTATGCAGGGCATGCCCTACGGCACGGTGCAGGCTTGAAAGCGTGGCCCGCATGGCCGTGACTTCATGCGTCTCGACAACACCATCCGCCAGCACGCGAAGCGTCGTGGCAATCGTCTCATTGAAGCTGTGCGATACCTTCTCGATATCGGTAGCAAGATCGCCCTCGCCCACCTTGAGCGGCGTGAGGATATACCCCTCAGCCAGCGCCATGGCGGCCAGAACGATCGGCTCCTGCGCACAGCGATCCATCTCGAGCGCGACATCGACCGGCACGACCGATTGCGAATGGCGGTTTTGGTAGTCTGAAAGCTGCGACCGCCCGACGCGGACGAAACTCGCCGCTGCATCGACACCGCCCACAGCGCGAATGACAGCCTGCGTGGCCGTCTTGATAGCATGCGTGGTCATGGCAGGGCCCTCGATCCGACGGAACCCGGCGAGGAGTAAGGCGACCTTGCCCGGACACCCTTCGGATGACGGCGCGACATGCAGCCGATAGCCTGCAAAGCATGATGGATTCTCATGCTGCATTCCTTTGTGCGACAGAATTGAAGAGATCAGGCCGGAGTGTCTCGGGGGGAACGCCCGAGAGATCTGAGACCTTCTCAAGGTGCTTTCGCGGGATACGCTTCCATTGGGAGACAGCAGCCGTGCTCAGACCACATGCGCGCGCGATCCGGGCGTTCATGCCGCGGTATCGCATCATCTCGATAAGGACCTCGTCTTTCATATTGTTCTGTTAGCATTGCTAATTAACCATCACAATAAGATTAAGAGTGCGCCCCTAAGGAAGCTGGTCGACGATCAGGTATGAGCAGACCACAGCAAACCACCAAGCGACTAATTGATCCCAAGCGGGTCGCCATTGGCTCGCGTATAAGAACAAAAAGAGAACTTTTGGGCTTCACAACCGAAGAATTAGGCGCGATGATTGGCGTAACCGGGAATGCGGTGACGCAGTACGAGACTGGAAGAGCCGCCCCAAAACCTCAACGATTTGAGGCGATTGCTTTGGCTCTAGGCACATCAACCACTTGGTTACTCACAGGACATGAGCCTGATGAGTTGGCTCGTGCGCAGACGCGGCTTGAATTGGAGACTCTCGCTGCAATTCGTGAGCTGTCTTACGAGCGTCAGGAGATGGCGATCAACTTAATAAGAGCTCTCGGCCAAAAAATCTCGCCGAAGTCAGAATGATTTAATAAAAATCTTAGCAATGCTAATTTTCATCTAGCAGTATTATTCTTAGTGATGCTAAGAGACCATCGTTCGTCCACGATGGAGCGCAAGTCGATGTCAGCATCGCCGGTTCAGACCGTTTTTCTCCCCGACAGACCAACCACACCACCGCTCACCGGGCGTGATACCATCAAGGCCAAGCAGGCCATGGCATCCTATATGGATAGCCTGGCCGAACAGGCAGGCTTTGCCGGGCGCACCGAGGCAGAGCACCTGTGGCAGAACGCAGCAGCCAATAAGCGCCACGAGGCCGAGCAGATGGAACGAGCCGCCCAAGGGCGCAGCATCATTCCTGACGCCCCTAATGCCAATCCTGTTCTAGCCCTACTGGCCCGTCACGGGCGTCTGGGACGGTCATGATCAAAATGCTCTGGAGCGCGATCGCGCGAAATCCGATCGCGGCATGCCTGATCCTGTATCTTCTGCACCAAATCGTAAGTTCTGCCGGCATCTGGCTGCGCTGCCGCGATCTGGAGACGCAACTTAGGACGCTCGATGCCCTGAAGACTCCCGACTTTGAGGAGGACTCATGACCCACATACGCAAGACGGCGGCAGAGGTAGCGACCGAGCTGCGCGTATCGCCGCGCCTCATCCAGAAGCTTTGCGCCACGGGCGCCCTGCGCGCCGCCAAGATCGGTTCTGTCTGGCGCATAACGACGTCAGCGATTGACGATTATCTCGATCAGGAGGCCAGCAGGCCGTCGTGTCCAGCAATCTCTACCAGGCCGCAAACGGCACCTATTACGCTCGGATCCAGATCAGGGGGCGCGACATCCGCCGATCGCTACGCACGACTGATCGGCGTACAGCCCGGCAGCGCCTCAAAGAGCTGCTCGAAAAGGCGGAAGACCAGCGCGCCGGCATAAAACCTCCTGAGGTCAGGAACTGGGAAGACGCCGTGGTGCGGTGGGAGGAGCTGCAATTTGCCGATCTGCGCCCCAGCACCCAGACGCGATACCGCACGAGCCTGCGGCAGCTCCACCCCTATTTCGCGGGGCGGAATATCAGCCTGATTACCTCCCGCGATGTGCATGAGTTTGTGGCGGCCAGACGACGCACCAAGACCTCCGGTGCCACCATACGCCGCGACCTGATGGTGATGGGCCGCATCATGCGTGTGGCACGTCGCGCTGGCTGGATTACCGCCAATCCGGTGCCGGACGAGATGGAGGAGATCAAGGAGCGCCGCGAACCCATTCGGCCCGTGGCTTTGCGCGACCTCGCACACCTGACCCGCCGCGCCCCACCCGGCATGCGCGACATGATCCGCTTTCTGGCGCGAACCGGCTGCCGGCAGGAAGAGGCCGCCTCGCTCTCCTGGGAGCAACTGGACCTTAAAGCCCCCTGCCCCACCGTGACCTTTGCCAGAACGAAGACAAGATCGCCCCGCGTGGTCAGGCTCTCGACCAGGCAGGCCAGAGAGCTGCAACGCAGCCGCCCGGAAAACGCGAGCGGCTACGTCTTCCGCAACCCGTCAGGACAGCGCTACACCAACGTCCCAGGCCGCTTCCGCGTGCTACTAGCCAGCGCCATACCGGACAAAGCCCGCCACTTCCGCTGCCACGACCTGAGACACACCTACGCCATCCGCGCCCTGCAACAAGGCGCCTCGATCTATGATGTGTCCCAGCAACTCGGTCACAGCTCGGTCAAAACCACCGAGATCTACGCCGCCTGGTTGTCACGTCGGATTAGATGAGCGCGCCTGGGTCAGATAAGACGCGCGCAATTCAATGTAGAGAGTGTTCGCGTCTGAGTTCCACGAGGCGTTCGCAGTCATCCAACACCTCGATTGCAATCACTGCCTCTCTCATTGGCTCGGTGCGGTGGAGCTTGAGATAAGCTTCACCCACCGTCCATCGACACATATCGGTCTCATACGGTGACCACCCGTGTACATATTTATTTTCAAGATGGCTTGTCTGACTCGATGAGGAAGAAGCCTCATACATAGTAATATTACCAATCAATAAGCCGAGCTTACGGCGATCTTCGATATGAACACCAATCATGTCGTATGGCCGTGCTACGCGTGAAACAAGCTTCAGAGTGTCGATATTAGATGGGACCCTGAAAGATGTCGTGCGGCCATTTGTACTGCGTTTCATAAGCTCCTGACCATCTGAGGTGAAAACCTCGAACGCGAGGGGCCCAAATTCGGTGTGCGTAGTCGATTTCGTGTCCAACTCATATTTATTGCGTATCCACATGATCTCTTTCGGATCGGTACAGAGAGTCATTTGTCGCGCCGGAGCCATATCCGGAAAATACTCGTTATGCGTGTCGATCATATTCTTGAAAACGCTGTGAGCGGATTTACTGACCAAGCTTTCTACCGGCAGTCCATTGGCATCAATCACGTGATGATCGTGTAAATCTATATGATAATACTCATAGGATTTGATCGACATATCAAATAATATCTTCTTGCCGTCCACAAGACTTCTGGCCATCACTATTTTGCCGTCAAGTTGGATCGCATGATCACCTGTCACCCAAAGATCCGCAAAAGGCTTGTTGTCACCTAACGCATCCTTTCTGATCACTACGGGATATCCCGCCATATCAGGAAATTCATTACTGGACACCCGACAAAACCCGACAGAAAGGGCTTTGATTGCACGCCACTCTAACGTGCTCCCATTAAGAACGCCTATTCTGTCCTCAACGCACAGCGTCTCTACAGCATGATACCCCTTTTCCGTCAGTATCATTGCTCCAGCCAAGAAGCAGGGCATATTAGCGTGTGCGTTCGGGTCATATGGCCCAGGCGACGTCACACCACCCGCAATACGCTCGTAGGAAGCGCTCTCATTCCCAGCAAGATTCTCCAGCCGAAGCGATGTGCTGCCTCCGCCGAAAGATGGAAACGGCATTGTTCCAGGAACTGCGCCATTCTGGTTCGACCACCGTACCTGGGAAGGATCTCCGATCTTGTCATTACTAACAAGGATATAACCCCCACTCATACTATAAGAAATAAACCCGTTTTCGGTCTGGTATACGCCGGTCGTGGTGTTCTGCGCGCTCAAAACCACTTTTCCGTTGGCATCAGTGTATTTCCACGTTTTGCCGTCATACGACGCCGTAAGCGGACCGATTGCCGCATTATC
>NZ_BAPV01000012.1 GCF_025995175.1 Asaia krungthepensis NRIC 0535 | reverse complement strand
TGCCTCGGATTTGTTTCAATCGCCTCAGCCTTCCTCTGGCTCAGATTCGTCCACCAGCACTAGTAATTTACGACGGCGATCTCCCCTTGCCGGTGGCATGGGACCAACCTGGTAGTCTTGCGACGCGTGGATTTGAGCGTTTTGACGTACTAGGGACAGGACCGGCTTCTCGCCCATCAGTCTTCTCCAGTACGACCCTGTCTATCGCCATATCGTAGAAACCGTGAGACGTGAGCACGATTTCGAAATCGTCTATACGATCTTCAGCCTGCTCGAACGATATCTGAAGGAAGACGGCGCTATCTTCAGCATCGTTCCCATGATCCCGCGGAAACTCGGCTGTCGCTAAGACGCTCTGGCCTCCATTATACGCGGCCTTCAATACGAGATAGCAATCATCTTGGCGAGGATATAGAGACGAGACTTCGACCGTTGCAGTATAACTCCCCTTGAAAAGCCCTATGTAAGGGCCGAAACATACTATTCCGCCTTCAGCATCGCCCGGTATTATTATGCTTCTTCCGAAGTGGAAGCCTACGTCGCTCATGAGATTCTGTGCACCAATCAACAGCGGGAATCGTTGCGGATTATATCTCCGAGCACCAAATTTTCCTTTGTCGAGATAGACAGGGATATCGATCGATTTATCCGACGATAGAACGATCCAATCCTCCTCGATTATACGAAGATTGTTGTCGGTGTATGGGATGAAGCCGTGATTATATTTGGGGAAATATATTTCTAGATTATACAAGTCACACAATAGAAAATTTTCTATGAGTATCTCTATAGATTCCACAATTGACCGATCATCGTTGTGATGACTGAGGAATATACCATCTATTTTCTTGTTGAGAAACTCGTAGTGCACATACTGCTCTATAGCCAGCCTTGAGAAAAAGTTCCTCTCTTTCTCTCTAGTTCCGGAAAGACAGGTGTTGCTCTCGTAATAAGTCATAAATGTCAAATCAACGAGTGGTACATTCCACAACTCACGCACGTCTTTGGTTAGACCGAAATGGAACCAGTCTCCATAATGAAACGGCAGCCTTACACCTGAAAACGGGTTCAACGTAAAAAGGGACGATATCATAATAGGCATATCAACTACGGTATATCGGCCCTTCTGGTAAAAATTTTCATAAAGATCCACATATTTCTCTAAAAATTTTTCTGACTTGAAAAGAAGATCGTTCCTCACCCGAAGGACAAATTCGCGTGTTGCGAGAGCCAATCCACTACACGCCGCCTCAATCATGTGATTTGGGTGTGACCGTGCGCCGTCGCGAAAGACTGCGGGGAAGGTGTTTGCAAGCCGCGCGTAAGCGATCTTGTCAGCCTGACAATTGATCAAATGACAGAAATTTTCCATACTGGAAAAGCGAGTACTGCAGCGTGTGACGGTTGAAGATGCAAAGTCAATGAAATCGGAACTTGAGATAGAAAAAATAATTTCTGCATGCGGGAAATTATTTCTGTAAGACATGAGGATATTCGCCACATCCTCATAATTCGATCTTGAACAATTGCCATGCACAACTATACTCAGATTTGCGCAGCGTTCTCTTAAATTATGCAATTATCACTCTCCTACCTGCTGAGGCGCTCAGTGGACATGATAGAGGAGAGACGAATATGTCAATAATTTAATTTTTCAATTTTGAGCCTCGACCTCAGCTTGCATGCCGATCTACACGCACGCAGAATACCGCAATTCCAGATATGAGATGATGGCAGCGACTCTATTTTACTGTGGCTGGCGCAGATACTCGGTTATGGAGTTTTGCTGAAGCAAACTCTTGAGAGTATTTCGTGAGCGCGCTTCATATCGGGGTGCGGCGATGAAAGAATAGGATGGACAGTTATCGTGCGGGAGTTGATCGCGCACGTCGGCCTATCTCAAACGGTCGCGGCTTTCGGTTTGCTAGTGACTATAAACTTTTCCCTGCCGGCAATGTGTCGACATACTTGGCCTCACGCGAACAGGCTAGTGTATTAAGAACATCATTGGTGCGACTCCCAAAAAGCCGTCTACTTTTCGGGTGAGGATGGTGGGTGCGACAGGGATTGAACCTGTGACCCCTGCCGTGTGAAGGCCGAAACCAACCCGTCAAAAACGGTGGAATACCGCCACTTTTTCGTTGTCCGAATTATCGCTGCACGGATTTTGCACACCCTGCGTTTCTCCGTCCAGCCACCCCCTGATTTCCGGCGCATAGGCGCCCGGCATCTTTTTGGCGTAGCGCGTCACCATTGTGATCGTGCTCCATCCCCCATCCTCCCTCAGTGCCAGCAAGTCGCGATGCAGGCAGTAATGCCACGTTGCCCATGTGTGCCGCAGATCGTGCGGCGTCACTTCTGGCACCCATACCCGCTTGGTCTGGTTCGTGCCCTTGGGTATCCACTCGCGCCAATGGCCGGGCAGCTCAGCATCACGACAAGCTCTTGCCCATCCGTTCTTGATCTGGCCGCCACTCGTGCGCCCGTTGTTGTGATACCGATCCCCCACTTCTTTACCCGATCGCGCCCCCGCAGGGCGTCTCGCACGCACCGGGCGGAACACATGGCCTTCACGATGTTCGAGCGCATCCAACGCCATCACCACGACCGCAGGCAGATCAACGTGCCGTTCCGTGCCCTGCTTCTGCCAGACCACCGCGCGAGATCCCTTTAGATCAACGTGGCGCCATTCCAGATCCAGCGCCTCGGACATGCGGACGCCAGTCCCGGCGAGGAAGATCAAGAGCGGCTTGAGGTGATCTGCTGCCGAATCAATCAGCGCATCAACTTCAGCCGGACGCAGGTAGATCGTGCGAGACGCTGCGACTTTCGGACGCTCGAACGCCGGACGTTCGCACCACTGCCGACGCGCAGCAAACTCGAGTACGGCTTTAAGCGGGGTAAGGACGCCGCGCAGTTTCGTTGCGGGGCTCGCACCCCGTCCCGAAGTCAGGATGCGGCCATACGCCTTATCAACAGCGGCCTGGTTGATGTCGCTCAGGCGCGTCGTCCCGAAGTGATCGAGCAGGCGTCGCAGGTGGGCTTTCGTAGTCTCGGACCGTTCCTCAGCTTCGAGATATGCCGTCAGGGCGTGGGCGAACGTGACGACTGCACGCTTGCCATAGACGCTTTCCGTCCAGAGTTCCGCTTCACGCTTAGCCCGGTAAGCTTCGGCTTTTTGGGGGTCAGAAGTTCCTGCGCTCTCGAAAACGCTTTGTCCTCGGACGGTTCCGCGCAGGTAGAGCCGGTCCGTACCGGCGCGTGAGACGACTTTGAGGGGCATTCCAGACTCAGTAAAAGGCGGTTGATATCGTCGGGCAGAAACACGATCCGGCCCGGCCATCTTCGGTGTGTCGGGCCGCCTGCGAACTCAGGCGTATCCCGTAGGTGCTCCATGAGCTTGCATCGCCCTATCCTCCCCTTGAGCCGGGCGAGAACATCGCGAACGACCAGCACTTCAGGCATTCCCTCACCCATGCGCCCTCTCCTTCCGAAACTCCACAAAGTCGGCATAGACCGCACTCAGAACCTCCCCCGTGGCCTTAACCTCGAGCAGGATCGTGAACAGCGTATCGACCTTCACGGCATGGCCGCGCACGATCCGTCCAACCGTATGCGGGCCCATGCCGGCCGCGAGTGATATAGCCTCCATCGAGCGCCCGTCTTTCTCGACCAGCCGCCGCACCCGTTCGCCCAGGAGGCGGTTGAAGGGGGTGGGGTCAGTCATGGGACAATTCCTGCAGCGCATGAGCATGTCCTTCCCAGAGGGCATACCCCGGCAAGTCGAGGTGCTTCATGTCCAGTCGAATATGAACACCATCCCTGTATGGCGTATCAATCACCCCATTCTCGGAACGCGGGGAACCGCCAGGATACCTAGTCGTGCATCCCATAGGGACCGCGATGAAGCGGCTACGGACTTCACCATTTTTCTCTCTTCGGATGTCAAACTCTGACAGCTCCATCACCAATTCGTAGTGGCAAATGTCGCCGCACTTATCCCAGCGAAGCTGCAGCCTCGGACACGGCAGATCGCTATAGCCTGCTCCATCTCGCTTGATGACGGCGAGATTGTCCGGGAGCAGGTTGAAGTCTGCCTCATCCAGCGCTCCAAGAGCCCGCTTGATTGCGTCATTTTCGCGCGGGCTAAGGTCGGGATCATTGTTGAAGATGACGTCCCACGCGTAACTAAGCTTTTGCATCACTCACCTCCCTCGCGGATGGCTGCGACTGCGTTTCTTGCATCTGCTTCGGTTGCGAACCGGCGGGATCTCTTTCCGTCATGGAAAGCCCAGACAAGTCCGGTCGCAGCGAATCCCATCATTTCTAAGATTTGAAGCGGTTCTATCTCAAGGCATTCGAGTGCCTCATGCGGCGATCCATACGAATCCTCATCTACGCCGAACCATTGCGGTTTTTTCAGCCGCTCTACTTCCCCCTCCAACTCCTTCACCCGAGCCTCAAGCGCGGCGACGTTGGCGGGGCGGGTGTATAGAGGGACCGGCCATGCCTGATTTTCCGACCCATAGATATTTGCTTTGGTAAGCGGTGCTTTTGACGTGAGATACACAAGTGCAGCCTCGCTGATATATCCTGCGATGTCCGCCCCCTCCGCATCCTTCCGGCGCTGCTCTGCCTCGTCTTTTGGGGATGCGGGAATTGCGCGCCAGTGCGTGACAGTCCCGGCAATTTCCATCCCAATGGCATCAATCCACCGCTTTCCGGGAGCGGGGCAACTGTCGCAATACCTGCCGTATTCGCCGCAATCGTGATGTTCGACGCCATAATGAGCGTTTTCGTAGCGCGTTGCGCTTTCCTCTCCCTCAACCCACAAGTCAAGGTAAGTCCCGTCTTTCGGTGCCGTGCTGATTGGCTGCCACGCGCTTGCGTCCCGCGCCAGAAACTTCGTGCTCTCCGGCTTCTGTTCGTGCTGGGTCATTGTCCTGCCCCCTCTTTGAATAACCGAACTGTGCTCAGACCTTCCGGCGTAAAAATCCAGACAGTTTCTCCGGCTTCAAGGCTATCAGACTGACAGTTCTCGCTATGAACGCCTTCCGTCATGAGCCCCGCGTCAACCAGCTTCTCGAAATCGCTTACATCCCCTCGGTCATTTCCATCCTGAAACAGGCCATGAATTCGCACGGCAAGCCCCATTATTTCGGGAGCGTATTTCTTGCTCTCCGGCTTCTGTTTGTGGGTCATACCTCGTACTCCTTGAGTGTTTCGTAGCTGCGGATCATCGCAACTACGTCACCCTGAGCCATGGCGTGCGCGGCCTCGTCCAAATCGCGCCGCATCAACGCTGCGGCAAAATACCCAGCTGGGATTTCGTCGTAATAAGGCAGCACGTTATCGCGTACTCTGGCCATTTCCTTCGGAAGTGCATCGCCTAGTGTCGTTGCGTCACTCATCCCCGTCTCTCCCCTGCGCTCCGGCCCTTCTCGGCCTCCTGCGCTCGTTGTGTCTGCGCCGCTATCCGGGCGCGAATTGCATCCTGTGCCGCCTGCTCTCTCGTCAGGCGGTCCGCTATTTCCTCGTCGCCGGGGTGGGTCATCGCCTGCACCTCCAGCCGTGTCCGGTTCTGCCGTCCCGCCACCAGCGCGCGAGGCACCTCAGGAAGTCGCTCATGACGGCGCGTGTTCCAGCTCGAGATCCTTGTTCTCCGGCTGGTACGCTGCGGCGAGCTCATCAAGGCGCTTATCAATCATTCCAGCGACCGTGTTCTGCACATCCTCGGCTATCGGGTTTCCGGCTTCCTCGGCCTTCGCAACGATCTCGATCCATTTGCCGCGCACGGCTACAGCTTGTTCTGGCCTCATGGCGCGCTCGAGCCATCCTGAAATCCGGGCAGCATGATCGATGGTCGGTAGCACCCGCTTGGGCTCGGGCGTAATGTCGATGGACTGCTGCGACACCGACTGACGGAAGCTATCTTGCGGCGTGTCAGCGGCCTCTTCCGCAGTAATCAGACCGCGCAGCACATCAGGAAACGCGTCACGCAGCGCAAAGCCGCGGGCGCGCATCTGCAACATCCGGCGTGGGTATTGCTTCCAGGGCCCTTGCTTGGACCAAAGACTTGCGTTCTTGGCATCCTCAACCGAGAACCGCGCCTCGACAGGGGATTTCCCCTTGCGCTTGGCCACGCAGATCGCAGTCAGGCTGTCGCCATCCCCCTCGAACGTCTCGATCACGTCATCACAGACCGAGGAAGCACGCACGAGCCCGAGCAGCGCATCGCCCCAGACGCTCGGACGCCCGTTGATGACGGCGATGTTCTGCAGCGCCTGCATCGGTGCCAGGCCGAGTTCGGAGCCCATCTGGACGGCGATGATGATCGCGTCTGGCTTGCCGTTATATTGTGACGGCACCATTCCAGACTTCGCAGCCATCTGGCCGAAGCGCATGAGCTGGTCGAAGTTGGAGATCTGAATGGCGGGGGCATGACCCTGTGTCGTGACAATCTGGTTCATTTTCTTGTCCTGATCTGAATGGTTCCGACGGGGGCAGCACCGAGCGTTGCGCCCGGTATCGTCTCGCCGCGTCGGAGGCGTTTCGTGAGTTCGGGCCGGTTCAGCTTGTCCGGCTGGGGGGAAAACAAAGACGGAAGGGCAGCACGCAAGGCGCGCTCGTCTGTTACGGTCGCGGCCTGTTCAGGACGGGTCCTGGTGACAAGATATGGACCGGCTTCGAACGACACTGTCCCGCTCTCGTCGCACGACTGACGCACACCTTCGCGCAGTTCATCCCGCATGGCGGCGCAATCCTTGGCGAGTGCGTCCAGCGCCTCAATGCACAGGACAGCCCCGGTGTCGGGGTCGTTTGCCAAACGCATCTGCTTGAGCGCGTCGATCATCCGGTCAAACGAGGGCTTCACGTGCTCTGCGTATGCCGCGTTGGCGATGTCGAGGGTATTCACGCCCCCTCTCCCTTCGCCTTGGCGAGCGCGGCACGGGCCCGGTCGAGTGCTTCGGTCATATCCCGCGTATTGCAAGGCCCCGTTGCTAGACTGACCATCTGCTTTAACGCGTCGAACAGTTCCGGCGAAGCGGACATCAGGTGGGCGTTTGCTCTCGCCTCTTCATCATTGCCACTCTCCGCACCAACGCCAGAAAATCCCGGAGTCATCCCTACCAAATGCGCCATTCTGGCGTTGGGCCTCTTGATGAAGTACCCTGCCCCTTTACCAACGACCCAAGGCCCCGGCGTCCATTTTCCGCTCATGAGCGTGCCTCCTTCATCGCTGGGATGACCAGCCGTGCGTCCGACGCAAGTCGCCGTTCGTGGTCCGCGATCAGCCGGGCCCGCAGCGGCGAGCTGTCCAGCCCGAACGCCGGGTTGCTCAGGAACGCGATAGCCTCGCGGCTCTGCTCAATGCGCTGTTGCACAGTCAGGCGGGTCGTCATTGTGCGACCTCCATCACAGGAGCCTCACGAAGAGCTTCGCGATACTCAGCGAGCGAGCGGCGACGCCAGGAGATACGGTCGGCCTGCTCAGACTTTCCCTCGCCGCGCAGGCGAATTTCGTAGCTGAGCAGCGTGTCACTGATCGCCACCAGTTCGCCGCCAAGATTATCGAGCAGGTCGCTCTCGATGAAATGCCCGGCCATCACCCTGCCCTCTGCTCGAGAACGGCACGGTTTGGCAGTGCCTCGCCAAGGCGGCAAAACAGGCAATCAAGTTCGTCCGTATCGAACGCGCCACGGTCAGTCACGCGGGACAGCTTGGCGTTCACCTGCTGCTCAGTGCGCGTGATCAGTTCGCGGATTTCCTCGGCGATCTCCGCATCCTGGCTGACTGCCGCCTGATAGTTACTCATCGCCTTGGCACGATAATACGGGCTGCGCGTATCACTGCTCCGAAACTGCATTCCGTCTGGATATGCCATCTTCTCTCTCCATCACTGGAAACACTGGCCGGAAACCCGGCTTGTTCGGCCCCGGCGTGCCGGGGTCGCGTCAAGCGGGGTCAGGGTGTGTTGTTGATCTTGGCGGCCATACCTGGCTCAAGGCGCGGCTTCTTACGGGCTTCCTGCGCCAGACGAATGGCCATGCGGTTGATGCCCTTGCGCGTCATCTTGAAGTCGAGAACCACACGCTCTTCGCCCTTCTCGGTGAAGACACGCGAAGTCAGGACGGTGTATTTCTGCTCTCTGCCGTAATGCGTCGGTTTCAGCTTTCCGCTCTCGCGGCAGGCCCAGCCCCATTGCACGACGAGATCGGCAACCTTGTTCTGACCGATCCCAAGGTGTCGCCCCACATCGCGCACACCCTTCGGTTCGGCGCTCATGGCGCTCATCTGGTCCAGTGCTTCTGCCTTGGGCTCGGCCACATCGAGACGCTGACGCTGTTCCTCGACCTGCTCCGTCAGATCGGCAGCGAGCCGCAGGGCCTCGGCCTTGGTCTGGGGAACATAGAAGTCATGGGAAGCGATTGGAGCGGATGCCGCGGCTTCGAGAGCCATCCAGCGATCAATGATCTTGAGGCGGATATCTGCTCGGTAGCCCGCGATGAGGACGAAGGTCAGGTTCTTCGGCAGATTAAAGCAAGGCTTTTCGCGACCGTAGCTATCGGAATAGATGCCTCTGAACTTGGATGCATCTTCATCCAGTTCGTTCATCATGACTTCTATGTCGCGCAGGACATGAAAGTGCTGCTTGCCGGTAAGAGACGCGATTTCCCGGCTCGACATCTTGAGCGCGGTCAGCACGTCTATGATTGTTGGCTCGGTTGCCATCTGGCTTCCCCATCGGTGGTGATGGGGAGAACGTAAGCGACGCTTACTTACATGTCAAGGAAAAAAGTAAGAGTTCGAGAGATTCCCGTAAGTGGCTCTTACTTTACAGGCGACGAGAAAACCAGACTACTCGCCCGAGGATCTGGCACCGCTCCGCCTCAACATCATAGGGCGGGAAGCGGTTGTTCTCTGACTTGATACGCAAGGTTGGAGCATCAAGGCCCCGCACCATTTCGACCCACTTGCACACAACGCCGTCACCGTCGAACACAACGAAGATGCCCTCCATAGCAACGTTTTTCTTGCGCATATCTACAAGAACGGTATCGCCGCTGCGCAGTAGGGGCTCCATCGACTGCCCCTCGATTTCCACCACACACAGGTCTTCAGGACGCGCCCGCAGATCTCGCGTGACAAACCCTTCCTCGAAGAACTGGGGATAGCCGAGAAGGCCATCCTCCATAAGCCCGCCTCCCCCGGCGCCTGCGCTAACATTGAGCGAACGAACCGGGACGTAGCCTGGCGCAGATGATTTTGTAAGGGATGGCAGGTCAGCGGCAATCTGCTGGCCGCCTTCTAGGGCGGCGATGTGCGATTGGAGATATGCAATCACGTCTTGGATTTTGTCCGGTGACGGTAGCGAAGACCCTGCTTTCCATTGGCTTACGGCCTGACTGGTTACGCCAAACCTCTCGGCAAGGTCTTTATTCTTCACGCCAGAGCGGCGGATTGCTTCGGGAAGGGGGTCGATGGAAGGCATCCTTTCTTTTTATATCTGACCCTTCTTACAATCTATGTAAGTTGCGCTTGCATTGTATGTAAGAGGCTCTTACATTCGCTTCATGGACAACGAAGCACTCGAACAGGTGATAGCTAAGGCAGGGGGGCCATCCGCCTTGGCTAAGAAATTGGGCGTCACCTCCCAAGCCGTCAGCCAGTGGAAAAGCGTTCCGGCGCGCCACGCAGCTATCGTAGCCGATATTCTGGATTGCCCGGTGCGCACGTTGCTGTCCGCCCGTCGCACCCCCACGGAGGCCCGCCCATGACCCTCCTGCAGTTCCTCGAAATCGCAATTCCGCTCTGTGCCGCCATCCGCCTGCTCGCCTGGGCTTCCGGCGTGACGCGGGCCACAAGCTCGGAGGAGCGCCCAAGCCAAGCCGCCCATTCGGAGGGACAGTCGTGAGCGCCCCAGCCAAGCCGCCATTCTCCCTGACCGGAACCATCTCCGCGCTCGATTTGCAGAGCATCGCCGGACGCCTCGAACGCAAGGGAGGGAAGAAATGACCGAGACAAAGCCCTGCAAGTGGTGCCAGAAGGCGATCGTGCGGGCCGATGAGGCCACCGAGTTCAATTGGGCGCGCCGTCTGTTTTGCAATTCGAGATGTCGCAAGGCGCTCGACCGCCAGATGGAGTGCAACGGCAATCACGCCACGCAGAGCGCGCGCAGCCGGAACACCCCAATCACGCAGGAGGAGGCCACTCGGTTCGTCGGTCTCGTGAGTGCGGGTGTTTCCGACGCCGATGCCGCCAAACAGCTTGGCCGCGCGAGCCCGGAAATCCTCACGCGCCGTGCGATCATGTTCGGCCTGATGCCGCCGCGCCGCGCCGAACCGGGGGCAGAACTCGCGCCTATCGCGACCAAACCCGAACGCATCGAGCCGCTGAAGGCGGGGGCTGACGAGACGTGGCGCGCAATGATGCCCGACCTCTCGTGGAAAGAAGCGCAGGCCATGACCGCGCATATGGGGAGGTTCTGACATGAAGGAAGCCCCGAAAACGTGGATGGTCATCGGCTTCGTGTCGCCTTCCAACGGCGCAATGGTCGATGCCCCAGGGTCGATCATGAGTATTTCCGAGGCCCAGATGCGCCCAGACGTGCAGTTCCGATATCGGACAGCCGGAAAGCGCCGCGTCATCGAAATAAAGGCGAAGTAACATGGCTCATGAAGTGATATTCCTTTCGTCAACGGGCGTGTTTCAACTCGGAAACCTGACGCCATTCGGTGTGCAAACATCCGTTGACAACTTCCTGTCGTTTCAGGAGGCCAAAGACTGGGCAGAGAAGAACCGGACAAAATTCAAGTGCGATATTGGGGGCGGATTTCTCGAAGCCCGATATGTCGATGCGCTAATTCTCACCGGTCCTGATTTCAAAATATCCCACGCCAGTGCGGTTTTGGGATGGTCGGCTGCTCGCGTTCTGACGCTGGGAAAGCATGTCAAAAAACTCGGCATTGGGACCGTATCACTGGACCGGAAAGTGTCCGAACGAACGATAGTGTTGACACCCGATGCGCGGTCATCCCTCCTAAACTACGGAGGCCGATAAGATGGCCGGATCCGTGAATAAGGTCATCCTCGTTGGCAATCTCGGCCGTGACCCTGAGACCCGCAACACGCAGGCGGCCGGCAAGATCGTCAACCTGACGGTTGCGACCTCGGAAAGCTGGAACGACAAGGGATCGGGCGAGCGCAAGGAGCGCACAGAGTGGCACCGCGTGGTGATCTTCAACGAACGTCTTGCAGACGTGGCAGAACGCTTTCTGCGCAAGGGCCGCAAGGTCTATGTCGAAGGGCAGTTGCAAACGCGCAAATGGACCGACCAAAGCGGCCAAGAGCGCTATTCCACCGAGGTCGTGCTTGATCGGTTCCGGGGTGAACTGACGCTGCTCGACAACAACCGGGACGGCGACGAGGGCCAGAGCAACCGACCGGCCCCGCAGCGCCAGAATGGTCAGCAGTCGCGCCAGTCGGGCGGGTGGGATAGCCCGCGCGATCTGGACGACGAAATCCCTTTCTGACCCCATCAAATGACGACCACGACCCCCACCGCAGCCGCAAACTGCTCGACCAGACGTTGGCGCGTCTGGCCCGTAGCGTGCGGGTGCAGCACCGACCAGAGACGGGCCGCGCGCAGAATGTCGAGAGCGATCACGGGCGTATCCAACCGCTGCGTGAACCTTCTCGCATCTGCCTCGACCAGTGGCTTGTCGTGCTCGTGGGTGGTGGTGTCGTCGTCCATGAAAGCCTCAAGAACTGTGGGTGTGCTCCCCAGAGATTGGAGCAATTCATGTCCGTAGTTTCAGAATACTTTTCCGCCGTGGCGGAATTCGATGCGTCTCACGCCACGCCAGAAACCGTGACGGGATATTGCAAGGCAATGGTCCGCACCATGAGCGAGCAGGACGCTCCGTCCGCTCCACAGAAAGAGAAATTCCACCGTCTCGCCCGGGCAACGGGTCTGACGGAAGGACAAGCAAAGCGGCTGTTTTACGGCGAGTGGTCGGCGATCCCGGCCCACGTCTTCCTGGCCGTCCAATCTGCCTATCGGCACCACCTCGACCGCGCCAGACGACGAGCCGAACACCAGGCCGCGCTGTACCGCGATCTTTCCGAAAGATGGGATAATGAATGCGCTGGCTCATCCTTCTCCACGCAAGCGAATTGCAGTGGATTGCCTGCATCCTCTTACGCGCCGCGCTCTCGCTGAAATGGGCGTCGGATCGCCTGAACAATATGGCGCTACGCCTGATGGCTTTCGCCGATCGAAAAGCGAGCCCGGCCAAAAATCTTCCACCGTCTGCTGATCCGGAGGGCTGAGATATGACTGTTTATCTTGCTCAAGGATGCGAGACGAAGCTTGTAAAAATCGGTTTCTCTCAACAGACATGGGAGCGTGTTCGCACAGTAACTTGTGCAGGAACAGACAAACTAACGCTCCTGCGTGTGATGCCCGGTGGTCGTGTCGCTGAGCAGTGGATGCATCGTGAGTTCAAGCACCTTCGGTGTCACGGTGAGTGGTTCTCCTTTGACAGCCGCATGATGACTGTCGAAATCCCTCATGAGCTCTCGCAGGACTCGGACCGCAACGAGTTTTCGCCGCGGTCACTGCGCATTGATGTCGAGAGTGAGATCTATTCTCTCCTCGCCGAACATTATCGACCCCTGCGAGGCGCGGCGTCAAAACTTGCCAGCGACGCAAACTCGACGTCGAGGGCAGCCAAAAACTGGCTCGACAGGCGGAATCTCCCCTCGGCTGAGGCGCTTCTCAATCTCATGTCTGAAAATCCCTCATTCGAGTGTGGGATCAAAGCAATCGTCGCAGATATCCGCCTCGAACACGAGGAGCAGCGCAAATGAGCCGCTCCAACCAGATCGACGAAATCGACGTGCTGCGAATAGTAAAAGACGCTGTTTACCGCGCCGGAAGCCAAGTCAGGTTTGCGGAAAAAGCCGGTGTCAGCAAGCAGACGCTGAATAGCCAAATCCATTCCCGCGATGATCGAAACTTTACTCCTGAAGTTCTCCGGGCCGCTGGCCTGCGCCGCGTCGTGACCGTCCATTACGAATTTATCGAGGGGGCGGAATGACGTGCGTGTCCTCTACAATGAATGGGACGAACCCACGGCAGCATGGCTGCGCGAACTCATCAATGGACGTCATCTGCCCTCCGGGGCGGTCGATACCCGGTCAATTGGAGATGTTCGGGCGAACGATCTGCGAGACTTCGACCAGTGCCATTTCTTCGCAGGGATCGGCGGGTGGCCCCTCGCCTTGCGCTGGGCTGGTCTTGAAGGAACACCAGGCGTTTGGACCGGATCACCGCCCTGCCAGCCCTTCTCCGTCGCTGGAAAAGGGCTTGGCCAGGCTGATGAACGGCACCTTGCCCCCGTCTGGCTCGACCTCATCCGCGAGCAAGAGCCTGTCCTCATTTTTGGGGAGCAGGTTGAAGCAGCAATTCGGGTCGGCTGGCTCGATGATCTATTCGATGCGCTGGAAGGATGCGGCTACGCCTGCGCTGCGGCAGTATTGCCAGCTTGTAGCGTCGGCGCGCCGCACATCCGCAAGCGACTGTTCTTCGGAGCAGTCAGGCTGGCCGACGCCCACCAAGACAGATTCACAGCGTGGCGAGAAATACGATCCATTCGCCCCGAATATGACGCTGAACATGGCGGTGCAGCGCGCGGGCTGGCCTACTCCCGCCGCTCGGGATTGGAAGTCGGAGAGTGCCTCGAAAGACTTCCTGGAGAGGCATATGGCCCATTCAAGAGGGAAAACGCTCCCGATGGTTGTGACGCAACTGGCAGCATGGACGATGCAGGACGGGCCGATACGGATCACGGCTTCTGGTCAGGTGCTGACTGGCTCGGATGCAGGGACGGCAAGTTCCGGCCAGTTGAACCCGGCACACAGCCGCTGGCTCATGGGATACCCGCCCGAGTGGGACGCCTGCGCGGTTACGGCAATGCAATCGTGCCCCAGGTCGCAGCGCAATTCATCACGGAATTCCTCGGCGCAATCGCCGACATGCAAGACGAAGGGCTGACCCCATGACCAACGCAACCGACATGACAGGCCACAACAGTGACGACGTGGGCGGGATTGCTGCCGATCGGCTCCGCTCGGTCATTGAGCGCGTGGAACGTTTGGAGTCCGAACGGGCCGCGCTCTCGTCCGACATCAAGGACATTTTCTCGGAGAGCAAATCGGCGGGTTTTGACGTACCGACGATCAAGCAGATCATCAAGATCCGCAAGCAAGACCCGGCGAAAGTGGAAGAGGCAGAGTCACTTCTCGACATCTACCGGAGGGCGCTCGGATGCTAGATTTCCTCTTCCCCCGTCTCCGCCGCTTAAAGGCCGAGAATGAGTGGCTGCGTCAGGAGCGCACAGAGGCCATGGCGAAGCTATGGGACGCTGCCGCCAACTCCAGAGCTGCTCAACGCGGCTCTGCCCGAACGCTGGCCCTCCTGGCAGCAAAAGACAAGGAAATTGACGAACTCAGAAAGACGGTTCGCACCCTCTGGCGGGAGCGGGACCGGGCCGGGAGGTTTACTCATGAAGCGCCCTGAGGACACCCTGCACGAAGCGGTATGGCTGGCGCTCAAGCTGGCCCTTCCGCCCGAAGCCGTAGCGATCAGCCACGAGAACCGACAGAACGGCCCGCGTGAAGGTGCCCGACGCAAGAAACGCGGCTGCCTGCCCGGCTGGCCAGATCTGGAGATCGTCCATGCCGGCCGCCATCACCTGATCGAGCTCAAGACGCCCGTAGGGACGCTGAGCAAGGCGCAACGCGAGATGCACGCTCGTCTGACGCAGGCTGGCGGGTCAGTGGCCGTCTGCCGGTCTGTGGATGCCGTGCTGGCGCATCTGGTGGCCTGTGGCGTGCCTGTGAGAGCGAGGGTGGCGGCATGAGCAAACCAGAACCCCTGACGCCCGAATATTGTGACCTACGCGGCTACGAATTTATGCCGCTTTTCGGTCACAAGCTATTCGCGAGCGAATTTTATACCGAGGCAAGCGCGGATGAATTCCGTGCTGGTCTGCGTTTGTGGTGGGCAGCATGGAACCAGGTGCCAGCCGGAAGCCTACCGAACAGTGATCGCGCACTCGCAACACTGGCCGATTTCGGGCGCGATATCGAGGCTTGGCAGGACGTAAAAGAACGCGCTCTGCACGGCTTTATCGAGTGCTCCGACGGGCGCCTTTATCACCCCATGATCTGCGCTGAAGCCATTGATTCATATGAGGAAAGGCTACGCAAGAGTAAGCGCCGGAGTGACGACAAGGAGCGCCTAAAACAGTGGCGTGAAATGCGCCGCAATCAGGAGCGAAACGAGTCTCATGCGGATGACACAGAGAGCAGTGAAACGGAAGTGAAACGCGTTTCAGGCGCATATCAAACCGAGGAACGAAACGCCTCCGTACAACGCGCCGCGCGGCGTGACAGGGACAGAGACAGTAATACCCCTATAGTCCCCACAGGGGACGAACCGACGCTCGACCTCGAAGCAGAAGACGCGAACGCAGGAAGCGAGACAGAGGGTCCGGCCAGGGACTTCGAAGCCTTCTGGGCGGCCTATCCTCGGAAAGACGGCAAGGCATCTGCTCGCAAGGCCTACGACAAGGCCCGGCGCAAGATTGGGCACGAGGCGATCATGC
The DNA here is from genome assembly GCF_025995175.1 of Asaia krungthepensis NRIC 0535. Classification (GTDB taxonomy): domain Bacteria; phylum Pseudomonadota; class Alphaproteobacteria; order Acetobacterales; family Acetobacteraceae; genus Asaia; species Asaia krungthepensis. Next base: position 161,554 of record NZ_BAPV01000012.1, on the reverse strand, counting down.
GGGCCGTCTCGGCGTGGCCCTTTGGCGAGAACGTCCGCAACGGGCAGGACTTCCGCCCTCACCCGGCCTCCTGGCTAAACGGCGAGCGGTGGAACGACGAGAGCGTGACCGCCGTGGTCGCGGCCAAGCCCACGGCCTCACAATACCCGCCCGAAGTCGAAGCGGCATTCGTGGCCGCTCGCCGGGAGTGGGCCCGAACTGGTTGCGAGGGAAGGCCGCCGATGCGTGATGATTTTCTTGGAGTGCCCAAGCCATGATCCCTCACATTGCCGAACCCTTCTTCACGAACCGGCAGCGCATGAACAGCACCTTCGCCGACGCGATCGTGCAAGGGGCCTTGAGCCGAGACGAGATCGAGGAAGAGATCCAGGCAACAGCCAGCGCCCTGCGCCTGATTGCCGACCTGCAGTTCGGGAGGAACGAGCGTGAGTGAATCGATCTTCCTGCCGCCCGTCCGATCGCTCGACACGTTCGAGGCTGAGTGCTCGGTACTCGCCGGCGTCCTGCTCAACAGCGCGATGCTCGAGCTCGTGGACGACATCCTCACTCCCGAGGCTTTCACCAGCGAGGCGGTAGGAGAGCTCTACCGGATTGCTCGTGATCGCGTCCGTGCCGGTCGCCCGTGTGATCCGATTACGATCAGGAGCGAGGCAGAGACGAACCCGAAGACCGCAGAGTTCTGGAAGGCGTCGGGCCCGAAGATCCTGACGGCTTTCGTCGGCAAGCCCGTGATGCGCGGTTATGCCCATGCGATCGCCGACGCGGCATTGCTTCGTTCGCTCAAAGACGAGGCTGAGAACCTGATCCTCGACGTGACCCATGCCGGAGACAAAACCGGCGCGGTCTTGGTTGAGGAATTGCAGGAGCGGATCGAGCGTCTCGCCCTGACTGGCGACACCGATCGGCCGATGAAGACCTCGGCAAACGCGATAGACATGCTCCTAGAGGCCACAGAAGCCTCGTGGAAGGCAGGTAACGCCCTCTCTGGTATCGATACCGGGTACGAGGGCTTGAACGGCCTCCTGAGCGGCCTGAAGCCGGGCGGTGTGTATGTCATCGCGGCACGACCGGGAGTCGGCAAGTCGTCCCTCATGCTCGGACTGGCGATGCGTGCAGCACAGACCTCTGGGCGGGGCCTGATCTGGTCCGGCGAAATGTCGGCCGAGGAACTGATGAGCAAGGCGATCGCGGGCAAGACTGGCCTGCCGGTCGATGTGGTCATGACAGGGCACTGGAAATTTCCGAATGGCGAGCGCCGGCCGGTATCGCGCGAGGAGATGGACCGGATCGTCGCGGCCGGAATGGCAGCCCGCGATATCCCGATGATGGTTGACGACCGCGAAGGCGCAACCGTTCAGCAGATCCTCACCCGGGCCCGGCGCATGAAGCGGCAGAAGCAGGGGCTCGCGTTCATCGCCCTCGACTATCTCCAACTCATGGAAGCAAGCGCAGCCGTGAAGCGATCGGGCAACCGCACGGCGGAAGTGACCGAAATCAGCCGAGACGTGGCACGCATGGCTCGCGAATTGAACGTTCCGGTGATCGCACTCTCCCAGCTCAACCGGCAGTCCGAGAACCGCGAAGACCGCCGCCCATCCCTTGCCGATATCCGCGACAGTGGCGCGATCGAGCAGGACGCTCGTTGCGTAATGGCGCTCTACCGCGAGGAAATGGCGCTCAGGCTACGCGTGGGGGCAGATGGGCAGGTGAGCCGGAACAGCGGCGAGAGCGATGCAGCCTACGAGAAACGCGCCGCCGAAGTGACCGAGCGCTTGGCCAAATCGGCGGGGACGGCCGAAGTGATCGTGCTTAAGAACCGAGGCGGCCGGACCGGCATCGTCGGGATGCAATTCGACGGACCCTCGACATGGTTCCGGGGCGACGACGAGCGCCGGAGTAGTGCGGCTTGGTAGGCATCGATTTTTGTTGAAAAGCGCTCAAGATCGCTGGGATAGTCCAGTCGTTCAAATTGAGAGGGTAGCGAATGCAGACGAAAACTTTGCGGAACGCAAAGCGCATTGGAACCGAGTGTCGGTTGATGGGCGGGGATAAAGTTTTCATCGATAAATATTCGGTAGGATTTCTCTCACATCAAGGCCAAAACGCCACATGTGTGGATAGTGCCTCCAGTAGTGCTATAACATTGCAATTAAATGATGGCGATGTAGTAACCGGATCAAGTAGGGGGCTTATACTTACCGGGTATTACACCGGAGCCGCACCTGACGGTAGTGTTGAGGCAGAATTCGATCTGCCGGAGTGACGCTATGCCGACGCTCATCGAGCGAACTTAGACCGCCTCCCCTTCCCCATCTGGCGCGACCTCGCCAGCACGCCGATACGCCACACGGAAATCGTCAAAGCCATGGCCGATTTTGATTGCAATCTGCGAACAAATTAACGCAGATTACCGATACAAAATCAGGATCATAAAAATGCCCAAAAATCAGATCCCTGCCATAGCACTGTTCTCCGTCTGCCTCGTGATCGTCAGCTTGCGAGCGATGGAGATCGAGGTCGATTATAGCACCGAGGCGATGCTCTACATGGCCGCCAGCCTCTTCAGCCTCGCCTGCATTCTCCAGTTGAGTTCACGGATCATCAAGGCGCATCGGCTTCGTAACCGGTATTAAGCGGCTAGAGCTTTCCGTAGCAGCAAGCCGAGAATACTGAGCAATTCGCGCTTGATACTTGCGGAGGGTGAGCGCTTTTCGTTGTACCTCGGGGGCGGTTTCTGCGATAATTCGGGTATGACGACAGCCCCAAAAATCCACGAAACTGTTGCTCAAATGGCGAGGCCGAAGACGGTCAAACGCCCTTCGCCCCCGAGGCTCGAAACGGGGCTCGTCGCGACAATCGAGCGGATGGCCAAGGACGATTATTTTGGCGCTCACGACGCTCGCAAAAGGTGTCGAAATCTATTCTCGCTGCGACAATCTGGCGATATCGACAGCGAAGGCGAAACCATGGCCGAGCGCTGGCGCAACGATTACGAATTCGCCGGGTTTGGCTATGCGGATTTCATGCGCGAGCCGATGGGCGCCGATTACGTGAAGGGTGACGCCATCACATTCGCGGTCTCACGCGGCATTGCGGGCGAGAGGGTAGCGATAGTGCGCGAAATCCTGGGCAATCCCGCGCACGGTTTGCTCGTTCGTCTCCTGCACCATGATCATTCCTTCGCAGCTATTGCCCGCGATCTGCTCCCTGCGGCGGACACAACCACTGCAAACAAGGCTATCCGACAGCGCGCCGTACAATTGCTTCAGATCCTGCCGGGCGCGTACAAGGCCGCCCGCAAGATGCAGAAAGACGGCAGAGTTGCCGTCCGCAAATAACGCTGTACATTGGCCAAACCGCGCGGTAGATCTGGATAAGCTTCCAGAAATGCGCGGTTCGTTATGCTCCCTCGGTCGGTTCGATTGGAGAGGGGCGACGTACTGCGCGTGAATGATGCCCGATTTATTGTGGTGGCGGTCAATGGCGACGACGCTGCCGGGTGCATAATCCTTGCAGATCCTGCGAACCGGCACCGCTCAGACATGCCGCTCCATTGGGTGCAGGCTTTCCGTCTGGGCATCCGTGGCGAGTGTGTCGTGCGATGCGCGCCTGAGATGATCAGGATGGCAGGCCAACAAGAGCGCATCGGAAAAGTGGCGCTCGTTGTTGCCGATCAGGTGGCGTCATTCGTGGCGCGTGAGATGCAGATACAGGCGAGAGAAGACGGATGGCGAAGCGACCGGGAAAGGTAGCTGGGCGGCCCTCGTCATATTCGGCGGCAATCGCCGATGAGATTTGCGACCGGATAATGGACGGCGAAAGCTTGCGGCAGATCTGCCGCGATCCTGGAATGCCTGGACAGCGCACCGTTTTCGAGTGGCTTGAGGCACCGACGAACGAAGATTTCCGCAGCAAGTATGCGCGCGCTCGTGCGCGTGCGGCAGAGGCCTTTGAAGACGAAATTATTGACGCGGCACGGGGCGCTACTCCTGAGGATGCGGCGGCTAGGAAAGTCCATATCACCACGATGCAATGGGTCATGAGCAAGCGCGCCCCGAAAGTCTACGGCGAAAAGGTGACGCAGGAACTGACGGGGGTGGATGGAGCGCCGTTGCAGATGCCGACGCTGGTGATCGCGCCTTTCCAATCAAGAGATGAGCCAGACGAGAATTGAAATCCCGCCTGCGTTCGGTGATTTCGGGCGCGGGTATCGTTACCGGGTCTGGTACGGCGGGCGCGGCTCGTCGAAATCATGGACCGTAGCGCGCGTTCTTGTGGCCTTGGCTGCAACCAGACCGATCCGGGTCTTGTGCGTTCGTGAGTTCCAGAACTCCATCAATGATTCGGTCAAGCGGCTCTTGGCCGACCAGATCGAGGCTCTGGGCCTGACGCCATGGTTTAAGGTGCAGGAAACGAGCATCTCATCCAAGGCGGGCGCGGAGTTTCTGTTCAAAGGCCTGGCCCGCAATATCCAGGGCATCAAGTCGACAGAAGGCGTTGATATTTGCTGGGTCGAGGAAGGCCAGACGGTCAGCCAGTCGTCACTCGATATCCTGATCCCGACGATCCGAAAGGCCGGATCCGAACTCTGGTTCACCTACAATCCTGAGCACGACGACGACCCCATGCACCGGCTTATGCTGATGCTGCAGGACGAGGACGGCGCGCTGGTCCGCAAGGTCGGCTGGCAGGATAACCCGTGGTTCCCGCCTGAACTGAACGCCGAACGGCAACTGCTGCTCAGGCACGACCCGGAGGCTTACGAGCATGTCTGGGAAGGAGAGTGCAGGACGATCAGCGAGGCGGTGGTGTTCCGTCATAGCGTATCGTTCGAGGAATTTGAGACGCCGGATGATGCCCGGCTCTATTTCGGGGCCGACTGGGGCTTCTCACAAGATCCAACGGCGCTCATCCGGGCATTCATTGATGATGACGTGCTTTACGTCGATCAGGAAGCGTTCGGTCTCGGTGTCGAAATGGATGAATTGCCATCCCTGTTTGATCGGGTGCCGGGGTCGCGTGACTGGCCGATCCTGGCCGACTGCGCGAGGCCAGAGACGATCAGCTACATGGCAAACCGGCATCGCTTTCGCATCATGCCGGCCGAGAAATGGAAAGGCAGCGTTGAAGACGGTATCGAGCGCATCAAGGCGTTTCGCAAGATCGTGGTGCATCCACGGTGCGAGCAGATCGCCAAGGAATTCCGCATGTATTCCTACAAGGTCGATCCCCGAGACGCGCGCCTGATCCTACCCAAGCTCGAGGATAAGTGGAACCACGGCATCGACGCCCTGCGCTATGCCCTATCGCCCTTGATCCAGAACCGCCGCAAGGCTCCCGACTTCTCCGCATTCAACGCCCTCCCCAACCGCAGACGATAGGCCCATTCATGGCAGCTTGGTTTACCCGCAAGGCCGCACCACCGGCAGTGCGAGTAGAGCCGCGTCCTGCCGAGAGAAAAGAGCCGCGCATTTCGTTCGCTGGGTTTGCTCAGGAGGCTCACCTTGCCGAACTGGCGCGGGTCGAGGCGGCCGCACAGTCGTTCCAGCCCTACCAGCCCCCGGCTGGCGTGCGTGGCGCCGATATCGCGATGGACGATGCCATGTCCCTTCCCGCCGGATTTGGCGCGTGGGTTGGCGAGAACATTGGGATCATCGAAGGCTACATAGCCGACGGCCTGAGTTTCCAGGGCTATCCATATCTTGCCCAGATGATGCAGCGGGCCGAATTCCGTAAGCCGGTCGATGTGCTGGTCAAAGAGTGCACCCGCGAGTGGATTAGATTTCGCAGCGAGAAGCAGACTGCCACGCCGGGCGACGACAAAGCCGCAGCCAAGCGCATTTCCGAGATCGAGACGGCCTTCAAGTCATTCAGCATCCGCGAGGTCATCCGCGAACAGATCCGGCACGGCCTCGGCTACGGCATTGGCCACGTCTGGGCTGATGTTGGTGATCTCGGTTATGGAGCGACGGATCAGGAAAAGCCCCTGCGCGTCAACAAGACCGGCATGGCCAAGGGCGCCCTTCGCAGATTTGCGAACGTAGAGCCGATCTGGACGACCCCGGCCAATTACAACGCCGATACGCCGCTGCGTGATGACTTCTACAAGCCCTCTGTCTGGTGGGTCCAGGGTTCGCGGGTCCATTCGTCCCGCATGAAGAGCATGGTGCCCTTCCCCGTCTCGCAGATGCTTGCTCCTGCCTTCAACTTCGGCGGCCTGTCGCTCACCCAACAGCTCAAGACCTACGTTCACAACTTCCTGCGCCTGCGCAACAGCGTGTCGAGCATTGCGGCCAACTTCTCGAAGCTGGTCCTGCTGACCGACATGTTCGGGAATATGGCCACGCCGCAGCACGCGGACTATGGCGATATCAATCCGGGTTCGCTGACCGGGCGCGCCAATCTGCTTCAGTCCATCTCGGATGGGCAGGACACGATTGTAGCGGACAAGGAGAAAGAGGACGCCAAGATCCTCGCCACACCGCTTGGCGGCCTGAACGAGCTACTGGCGCAGGCCATGGAGGCCATGGCGTCCATCCCCGGCATCCCGCTGGTGAAGCTGTTCGGCATCCAGCCTACCGGCCTGAACGCCTCGTCTGACGGCGAAATCCGCGTCTTCTACGACGAGATAGCGGCATGGCAGGCGGACCAGATCGAGCCCACGCTGCGGTGGATGTTCAACCTCGTTCAGATCCATCTCTGGGGCGATATCGACCCGGATATTGATTACGAGTTCGTTCACCTCTGGCAGATGGACGAGAAGCAGGCTGCCGAGGTCGAGAAGCTGAAGGCGGACACCGATGCCGTGAACATCGTCTCGGGCAAGATATCGCCTGACGAGGCCCGCGAACGCGAGGCGACGGACGACACCAGCATCTATCGCAACGTGAACCTGACAGGCCCCGCGCCCGAAAAGCCAGACGACGATCTGGATGACGGCAGCATGTCGGGTCTGCTGAGCAAGGCGGAGGGCGAAGAGTGACGAAACTCCGGTGCGACAGCGCGAAAGGGCGAACACTCGCCCCGCAGCGCCCGAACGCCGGAGTGGAAGCCGCTTATCGCAAGGCCCTGACTGATCTGGTCGAGGAAATGGCGGCGAGCGTCGATTACTGGGTCAAGGCGAACTACCGCAAGATTGAGCCGCAGGTGGCGCAGGACGCCTCCCCTGCCTCGGTGCTTCAGGGCATCATGAACAAGCTCACAGCGCGGTGGCGGACCCGGTTTAACGAGGTGGCAGACGAGTTGGCCCGTCGCTTCGTGAGGCAGGCTCAGGGCCACGCAGATCGGCAGTTGAGCCTCGACCTGCAGCGCAACGGGTTTGCGATCAAGTTCAAGCCGACGCAGGCAATGAAGCAGACGGCGGCTCTCTCGGCAGCCGAGAACGTGACGCTGATCAAGTCGATCCCTGAACAGTATCTCTCGCAGATCGAGGGGGCTGTAATGCGGTCGGCTCTGGCTGGCGGCGATCTCGGGACCCTGACGGCGGACCTCAAGCAGCGATACGGTATCACGCATCGGCGCGCTGCCTTCATCGCCCGCGACCAGAACCGCAAGGTGGGCGAGGCCATGACCCGCACCCGTCAGATGGGGCTTGGGATCACGGAAGCGATCTGGCAGCATTCACACGGCGGCAAGCACCCGCGAGAGAGCCACGTCAAGGCGGGACGCGACAAGCTGCGCTACCGGCTCGATAAGGGTGCCTACATCGACGGGCAGTGGATTTTCCCCGGCTCCGAGCCGAATTGCCGGTGCGTTTCCAAGCCGATCATCCCAGGATTTGATGACTGATGACAAAGCAGGTCATGGCCTTCGACCGATCCGTTCGACGGGTCGATGATGACGGCCATCTACACGTCGAGCGGTGCATTCTCAGCGCAGCGGTAGTCTCGCCCTATTGGGGCAGCGAGATCAAGGACGCCGAACGTCTCGGGCTCAAGCCTGACGTGCTGTATCAGGTCTATCGCGATGCCGATGCCCTGCGCGATGCCGCAGCGAGCATGAATGGCAAGCCGCTGATTGAGATCCACCAGCCGATCAGTGCCGACACTCACCCTCGCGAAATCACGGTGGGCGCAGTCAACAACGTCTCATTCGATGCGCCCGATCTGATTGGCGAATTGTCGATCTGGGACGGTGACGCAATCGCACGAATTCAGGACGGCTCCAAGCGCAGCGTATCCGCTGGATATGCCTACGATATCGTCCCTGAAAGCGGGTCCATCAACGGGCAGGAATACAGCCTGAAGATGGTCAATATCCGCTTCAACCATCTCGCCCTGGTCGAGAAACCCCGCGTTGACACCGCCATCATCGGCGACAGCGCATCCCCCACATTGGAGAGAAAGAGCATGGCTGGACACAAGCCCATGTCACCGGCGGCGAAGGTTTCAGCCGCTCTGAAGGCCGGTCGCCTCGCACTCGATGCCTCGGAAGAGGACGTGAAGAAGTGCATGGACGAGGAAGAGGACGACCGCAAGGAAGCCGAGGACGAGGAAGAGGAGGACAAGGACCGCAAGGCCGAAGACTCTGACGACACGGACGATGACGACGACGACACTGCCGAGGACGGTGAAGAGGACGACAAGGACGACCGCAAGGCCGCTGATGCCGCTCCCCGCATGATCTCGCTTGCCGACGCGCGCCGCATGGCTCGTGATGAAGCCGCCCGCGCCGTAGCCAAGCAGGAACAGAAGACCGCGGCCCTGCGCGTGGCCCTCGATGCCGTCCGCCCGGTTGTGGGCGACGTGCATGGCATGGACAGTGCCGCGTCGGTCTATCGCTATGCGCTCGCTGATCAGGGTGTGGCCTTTGACGGCGTTTCCGATGCCGCTGGTCTGGCCGCGATCTGGCGTGTCGTCACGCAGCGTCAGGCGGCCCCTCGCCGCATGGCCGCCGACAGCGCCGTTGCCACTGATTCCCCGATTGCGGGCAAGTCTGCTCGCATCAAGGCATAAGGAGCCTGACCGATGGGTTTCCCCAACAAGATCAATTACAACTGGGCGGTCGGCTTCCCTGGCGGCATTGCCTCGGCAAATCCCCGCCGTTCGGCCATCCCCGGCTCGCTCGGCTTCCGCGCTGGCTCGGCTGGCGTGGCGGTCGGCGCGTTCGGCTGGGTGCAGGCTGACGGCGTGACCGTGCTCAACAAGCCGGTCGGCTCCGAGGCCCCCACGGGCTTCGTTCTGCGCGATCAGCAGGCCCTCATCACCGCCTATCTGGCCGAGAGCACGATGCTCCTGCCGAGCGGCTTCAACGTGCAGCTCATGTCGGGCGGCGACTACTTCGCCGTTGCCTCGACCGCAGCGACGGCAGGTCAGTCCGTCTATGCCTCGACCACTGACGGCAGCCTTCAGACGGGTGCGGCTGGCTCGGCTCCGAGCGGCACTGTCGCTACGGGCTTCGTCGTCACGCAGGGCGGCGCTGCTGGCGCAACCATCATCATCTCCGGCGCCGTTGCGCCGATCTCCGGGAGCAACGAATAATGGCATCGTTTCGCGCTGAGGCCACTCGCCTTGCGATGGATTGGGGCATCAACCTTCGCGGCGTCACGCATTACACCGACGAAAAGGGCGTGGCGCTCGACGCTGCTCCCATGTTCGGTGCCGTAACCGCCCCGAACAGCGGCATCCCGGCGATCCTGAACACGACCGTCGATCCGCAGCTTATCCGCCAGCTCATCACTCCGACCAAATCCGAAGAGATTTACGGCTCGGAGAAGAAGGGCGACCGGACCAACAAGACCGTCATGTTCCCGGTCATCGAGTCCTCGGGCTACGCCGTGGCCTTTGGCGACTTCGAGGAAGGCGGCGACAGCAGCGCAAACGCCAACTGGGTGTCGCGCCAGTCCTTCCACTTCCAGACCTGGGCCAAGTACGGCGACCTTGAGTCGGAAATGATGGGCACGGCAAGCATCCCGTGGGTAGCTGAGCAGCGCACGGCTGGCGTGTCGGTCCTCTCCAAGCAGCAGAACCTCATCAACCTGTTCGGCGTCTCCGGCCTAGAGAACTACGGTGCGTTGAATGACCCGGCCCTGCCTGCCGCCATCACCGCATCGCTCAAGAGCGGCACGGCCACGTCATGGCTGAGCACCAGCGATCCGAACGCCGTCTATCAGGACTTCGTGAATCTGTTCGCGGCGCTCAACAAGGCGCTGATGGGCAACATCGACAATCAGACGCGCCTCAAGGTGGTCGTGCCGTCTGAACTGTCGGCAGTCATGACCTACACAAACAGCTTCGGCATCACCCTTGAGGACATGCTGAAGAAGTCATGGCCGAACATGGAGATCGTGTTCCTGCCGGAAGCAGGCGTCACCATGTCCGGCGGCTACACCAGCGCCAATGTCATGCAGATGTTCGCTCCCGAGATCGACGGCGTTGAGACGGTTTCGACCGCCTTCACCGAAAAGCTGACGATGCACCGCATCGAGCAGTATTCGACCAACGCGCGCCAGAAGATGAGCCGTGGCGGCTGGGGCACGATCTGGAAGCGTCCCATGGCTGTCGCGCAGATGGTGGGGATCTGATCATGGCTGATACCGTCACCGTTCTCTGCCGCCTCCCCCATGGCTTGGAACTGCGCATTACCCCCGTGGGCGATGTAGAGCGCCGCGCCAAACTCAGCGAGGCTGGCACGCCCGACCGCAGCCCGGTCGGCTACGTCAAGAGCGTCACCGTCAACGGTGCCAACCGTGCGCCGGACTACCACCCCAAGGATAATGTCCTGCTGGGTCGTGTCGGGCGAACGCAGGTCGAGAAATCGTTCTGGGACACCTGGCTCGCCCAGCACAAGGACAGCGACCTCGTGAAAAACCATTGCGTCTTTTCGGAAGTGACCGAGCGTGCCGCCGATGCGAAGGCCCGCGAGTTTGCGACCGAAAAGACCGGGTTCGAGGGCGTCAGCCCTGGGGATCTGAAGCGCAAGGGTATGGAAGCGGAGACCGCGACCCGATGACCGACACCACGCCGCAACCGGGCGTTGTCACGTTCGACTATGCGGCGTGGTCAGCGGCCTATCCTGAATTGGCGTCCTCGGTCACGGAGGCCGCCGCTCAGGCCCGGTTCGATATGGCAACCGCCATTCTCGATAACAGTGCCTACAGCCTCGAGCCGGACGTGACCAAGCGAACGCGTCTGCTCTACCTGCTGACGGCCCATATCGCGTTCCTGTTCCTGCCCCAGTCCCAGGGCGGGCGTGGGGCCGATAGCGTCGGACGGCTGGCCTCGGCCACTCGTGGCAGTGTCTCAGTCTCGTTCGACACCGGATCAACTGCGGCCAATCAGTCATGGTTCGCCCAGACGCAATATGGCCTCATGTTCTGGCAGGCGACGATCTATCTCAGACAGATGCGGTTCGTTCCTGGACGCTCCGCACGCGCAAGGAGCTGGCCCTGATGGCAAAGCAGGTACTCAGGGGCGGCGACAAGCTGCGCAAGGCTCTGGATGACCTCGCAAAGAAGGTGGCGCGTGGCGGCACTGTCGAGGCGGGGTTTATCGACGGTAGGACATACCCCGACGCCGCCAAAACCAGCGTCGCGCAGGTTGCACAATGGAACGAGTTCGGAACCGCGACCTCGCCCCCGCGCCCTTTCATGCGGCAAACGATCAACGATCACCAGAGCGGCTGGGGTAAGGCTCTCGCAAGCTCGCTCAAAGCGACAGATTATGACGTGCATCAATCCTTGGATTTCGTGGGCGAAATAATCGATGACCAGATCAGAACCAGCATAAGAGAAGGCAGCTTCGCGCCAATCTCGGAAAGAACCCTTGAAGCCCGTCTGGCGTCCTCCAAACGCACAGGCACACTCAAGTCGGTGAACATGGAGACTGCAAGCAAGCCGCTTGTGGACACGGGGCTCATGCTTGGCTCAGTCAGTCACGAGGTGTCCGATGATTGACGTGTTCGGCATCGCCTCTGGCGCGCTGGGGATCGTCAACCCCGCCACCACGGTTACGGTGACGTGCTCGGACGGGCAAACCATCGAGCCTGACGGATCGGTCACGCCCAAGACGTTCACCCTCACCGTGGAGGCCGACATTCAGGCGGTCTCGGCGGGTGACCTCGAGCATGTGGCCAGTATCAACCAGCAGGCTGATATGCGCGCCGTCTATATCCGGGGCGGCCTCAAAGGGCTTTCCCGTCCGCTGCAAGTTGGCGGCGATCTTCTCAATTTCTACGGCTCTGACTGGCTCGTGACGCAGCCGGTCGAGGAATGGGGTTTCGGCGAATGGTCCAAAGTGATTGTGACCCGGCAGACAGCGGCCCCCTGTCCCATGTGACGCTCTCTCCGACCGATCGAGAGATAAACACCGCGCTCCGGTCCTGGCTCCTGACGGTCGTGCCGAATGGTGTGCAGGTCATGCAGGGACAGCTTAACCGGGTGGCAGCCCCGCCCGGCCCTTTCATCGTCTTCACGCCGCTCTTTCGCCGGCGCATCGCTACCAACGCATCACGCTACACCAGCACGACGCGTGAAGTGGTCGAGCCGATGGAATGCACGGTCCAGGTATCGGCCTTCGGTTCGGTGTCTGGCGAGGCCGTGCAGCGTGTCGTCTCCCTCTGGCGGGACATGTACGCAGCGGACTGGCTGCGCAACGCCACAGGCGGCGCCATGGCCCCTCTCTACGCCTCGGAGCCGCGTCAGACCGGCTTCATCAACAGCGACAAGCAATACGAGGACAACTGGACGGCGGATCTGAAATTCCAGGTCAACTTCACCGTCTCGACCCCTCAGCAATTTGCAGAGTACATCACCGTCGATCTCCGCGAGGTCGATGCCTCTTTCCCCTCACCCAAGGAGTGAACGCCCGTGGCGGTCGGAACACCTATCTCCCTCGTCGTGTCGGTCGTGCCGGGCACAATCCCGGCAAACGGCACTCTCGATTTTCTCAATGGCCTGATCCTTACGACGAACGTCACGGCTATCCCTGACGGCACAGTGAAGGCGTTCACGACGCTTGCCGACGTGGGCGTGGCTTTCGGCACCGGCACGAACGAATACAAGATGGCGGCGGCCTATTTCACGGGTTACGACAACGCCTTCCAGCTCCCAGCCACGCTGTATTTCGCTGGCTTCGTGGATGGCACCGATACTCCGGCCACCTTCATGGACAAGATGGCCGCCGCCTCGCTTCAGTGGACCGGCTTCAGCACGGCGTTCGAGCCTTCCCTGACCGAGAAGCAGGGTTTCGCCACATGGACCGGAGCGCAGAATGCGAAATACTGGTACGTCCCCTGGGATACTGACCCGGCTGCATCGACGCAGGGCAGCACGGCGAGTTTTGGCGCGTGGCTGGTCGCGCAGGACCTCACCGGCACTTCTCCCGTTTACATGGACCCGGCTGCGGCGGGCGCTTTTCTGGGCTGGATGGCTGCCCTGAATTTCGATCAGGTGGACGGGCGCCATAACCTCGCCTTCACCTCGAACGGCCAGGTCACTCCTGCCACCTACAGCGCGGCAACGGCGCAGATCCTGCTCGCTAACGGATACAACTGGTACGGCCAGTTCAGCGGGCGCGCCGGGTCGTTCAACTGGGTCTATAACGGCAGCGTATCCGGTCCTTTCCTGTGGGCAGACAGCTACATCAACCAGATCTGGATCAATGCGCTCTTGCAGTATGCCGACGCCTCGACGCTGACGAATTTCGGCAACGTACCGTTCAATACGCAGGGCGATGCGATTATCTCGGCCGGGCGCAAGTCGGTCATCAGTCAGGCGCTCAGCTACGGCGCGATCCAGACCGGTGTTGCGATCAGCGACAGCCAGAAGCTCGCCATCAATCGCTTCTTCGGCGTGGATGGCGCTGCCGACGCAATTGTGAACCAGGGCTATTACGAGCAGCCCGGCGCTTCCACGGCCACGTCTGCCAACCGTGCGGCCCGCACCATTCCGGCGTCCAAGTTCGCCTATGCGGACGGCCAGTCCGTCCAAATGATCACCCTTCTATCCCGTGAGGTCATCTGATGTCCTTTATCACTTCGGCTGACGCCATCTTCATGCTCACGGTGCAGACGCTGTTCAATGCACCGGTACGCCTCGAAAACTGGTCGGCAGATCGTGCGTGGGAGGCCGCCGCGATCGAGCAGGCCGAAACCCGCATGTCGATCGACGGCAAGCTAAACGCCGGCTGGGTGCCGAACCCGGTCGAAATGACGCTGGGCCTTCAGCCAAATTCCGATAGCTGCATCATGTTCGAGGGCATCTCCACATCTCAGGCTGGCGCGCGCACCCTTTACAGCCTCGGCGGCGAGATCACGCTTCCGGGGCTGGGACGCAAATACACGCTCGTGACCGGCTATCTCGTTTCGGCCTCCCCCCTGCCGAGCGCCGGACGCCTGCTCGAAGAGCGCCAGTTCACCATTCGTTGGGAGCGGGTCTATCCCGTTGGTATCTGATGGCGCTACGAGAAACGACTTACACGATCCCTGACGGCGAGGACGCGGGCAAGGTATTCGTGATCACCCGTATGCCTGCCATGCAGGCCGACAAATGGGCGCGGCATCTGGTCAAAGCGCTGACCCGGGCGGGTATGGCCCTGCCCCCGGATGCGATGGAGATCGGCCTGTCGGGGTTGGGGGGCATGGCTCAGGCCATGTTCGGTCAACTCGAGGACGAGGCCGCCGACAAGGCGCTTGATGCCCTCATGGCAACGGTGAAGATCCAGCGTGACCCGGCAAACCCGGGCTCGCGTGGTCAGATCATCGATGCCGATCTGGAAGATCCCGAGACGCTGCCCCGCCTGCAAGCGGAGGCGTTCCGGATGCACCTGGGTTTTTTCAAAGCCGCCGCGTACCTCATTTCCCCGCTCGTGCAAATGCTGGTGCCTCAGGCGGCAAGCGACAAACCCCAGCCCGCTGTGTGAACGTGTCCCGCCCGATCGCTTATGTGGTCGGGTCGGGCCTCGCCACGCTGCACGAACTCAGCACCATCTACGACACCGAGGACATGCTTGACCTCATGGAGATCGGGATGGTGCGGGACTATAATGGAGGGTGAAGATGCAATCTGATAAACGTCAGATCGGCGTCAATCCAAGCGCCGCGTTTTGGCAAGAGCTTGCCAGTCTATGTCCAGACTTTGCGCCGCTTTCTGAAGATCGACCGCAAGCTTTCCTGCTGCTGCCGGCGTTAGAGAAACCCGAACCACTGTTGCCAGGTCAGTGCCACCAAGAGCCCCACAAGGGCAATCGAGCACTACTCCTCCTTCGGGGGTAAAAGCGACCTGCATTGTCTGGTCGAAATCGAACGCTATGACCGGTTGCCCAGATGCGGCCCGGTCATAGATGTCTTGAAGCTTCTTCTCAGTTGCGTCGCTCATCCCCCGACCTCAGCGCACCGGATCGAGTCCCGTCAACGGATTCAGTTGAAGGAGAGAAACCAGGACGCGACAGCTGGGATATTACCAAGGCCGAGCTCAACTACCTTACCCACAGCAGCCTTCAGCCCTTCCTCTTTCAGGCCCAACAGACGCTTCTTCGCTTCGGCCTTCTTTTCCTCAGGCTCAGAACTGGCGTCGATCTTGGCGGCGATGAGCGCCCTCAGCGTGTCCGCCTCAAAGCGTACCGTGACCACGTTCTGGATCGCGCTCAGGCCGCCGTCATCTTGGAGGAAGTCGAGGCCTCTTGTTGTGATTTTCAAATCATAGAAATGCTTACGGTTCGATATATTGAAGCCACCATCATTAGCAGATGTGCATAAACCACTATCGATAAGATAGCTCACGTTTCTATGCAAAAATAGAGTGTCAAGTCCGTCTTCTCCCCCACTGCTAAACTTTATAGAATTGGTGTACGCAGCGGCCATTTCGGTCAGTAGCTTGCGCTGATAGTCTCTATCCATCCATTCAATCATAACCCTCTCCTCAATTCAGATACTTCACCACAACGAAGGTCGGGGCGACCGTCTGCGCGCCTAGGACTTGAGTCTGTTAGCCTGTTGTGTGGTATAGCTCCAGCATGTCGAAGCGCTCCGTGTCCTTGGTCGTATTGTTGGCAGCTCTTTGTGGCGCTTACGAGCTCAATAAGAGCGACCAGCCCCCGACTGCTGCGGATGGCGGGGATGCGCACGAGACCTGCGAAAGTGATTGGCACGTGTGCAAGAGCGCAGAAGATCTAATAGAGCATAACCGCAAAGTCTCTTTCTACCGCGCCTCGTGCAAGATCAAAGCCAATGAAACGGCTGAATACGGGCCGCCGGAGTGGCAAAAGGGCTTCGGCATTTATCCCTTTTCTTCCTACTTCGCTGGCGACGATATTAAGGCCCTGGGGATCGTTTTGATCGAGGATCACGCCTTAGTGCCTAACAAATTTGGCGGCAAAGAGCGGTCGCGCATCTCCTGCCACTATGATTTGGCCAAAGACGAAGTATCAGAGGTAATGATTACACCTCTGGCTTCCATGCGGTAAAACAAGAACTATGGCACGCCGAAAAACATTTCTGGAGAAGATCACGGAGTGGGGCAAATTAATACCTCCCAACAACGATTATTCTTTCGTGGACTTCATCCCCATAGAAGACATAGACGCTGCAATCGACAAGCTACAACACATGCGTGTTTTTCATCCTGACAGTACAAACCAGAGTATTCAGTCCGAGATAGAACGGCAAAATAGTTTGTTAAAAGCCGCTCTTCCTTTGAGGCAATGGAAATGCAGTCTCCCAAGAAGATACGAAGCCGAGTGCATCGCAAGATTTTTAGAGAAAAATAACAAAAAATAGGGCTTAGAGCCACTTTGATGACTGAGATTCTACATTCACCAGGAGTTTGGGGAATTGTAGTTCATTCCTTGCGCTTCATACACAAGGTCGGCCCGGTTACTTTCGTAGAACGCCCGCGTGTAATTGTGCCATCTAGAGGTATGTTGAGCGTGTCTGCGCAGTTTTACTTGCGCCGGTAGGTGAATCGCTTTCCTAGCAATTTCATAACTGCCTCGTCGTCTGCCGATATTATGTACATTTCGGCAGCATCTAGATACGATTCATCCAACTCTTCTGGCGCCATAGGGGCGCTATCGTCCGAAAACGAAGCCTCCAGCCTCTGAACGATCTCGGCGTTCATCGAGTGCGAGCGGTCGTTCGCGGCCTGCTTCAGGCGCTGCGTGAGATCTCGCGTCATGCGAATCGAGACAGAAAGACGTTCTTCAGACATTCCCACGCAATAATCCATTTTAGGCGCACATTCCACTTGCATCCATTTTGGGCGCACCGTAAGAAGGGTGTGCGCTCATAATAGGCGCACACACGAGGAGCATATGGCAGACACAGCATCTCTCACAATCCGTGTCGATCGTGCGCTGTTACGGGCACTAAAGGTTCGTGCAGCACAGAATGACAGATCTGCAAACGGAGAGCTGACTTCGATTTTGCGGAATATTCTCCAAACAGAAAAGGCGTCGGACCAGCCTGGCAGCAATTCCGACGCCTCTGAACAATGCCCCTGAAAGGACACTGCGATGACCGCAGATAGCACAAACGCGCCTGTAATTGCCAGCGCCATCACGCCTCATATGCGGGACGGCGAAGCGCGCATTCTGGATATCGATCTTGCCGGCCGCTTGGGCTTCGCGAAGCCCGTAAAAATTCGCGACCTCATCAAGCGCCACATAGAGAATTTAGAAAAGCTCGGCACCCTCCCCACGGTGGGGAGGGTCATAAAGGGAGGCAATGCAAAGGAATACTACCTCAACAAGAAGCAGGCGATCTTCATCACCGCCAAATCGGAGACAGACGAGGCGACGGCGGTCACGATCGAGATCATCGAGCGCTTCGACGCTTACGAACGTGGTGAGGCCTATGCCCCCGCCCTCCCCAAAACCTACGCCCAAGCCCTCCTTGCGGCGGCTCATGCTGAGCAGGAGCGCGAGCGCCTGGCGGGGGAGAATGCTGTTCTCGCGCCCAAAGCCGAAGCCCTGGACAAGCTTGCAACACTCGATGGGGTGCATAACCTTCGCAGCGCGGCTCAACAGTGCGGCTGGCCTGAGAAGATCTTCATTTCTCGACTGATGGAGCTCAAGTGGCTCTACTCCCACACCGTCAGCGGTCGGAAGCTAGCTTATGCTGACAAGGTGAAGGCAGGGCTGATCGAGGTCAAAAACGTCGAGGTCAAGCGGACCGGCTACGTCGAAGGCGTGGGACAACCGATGATCACGCAGAAAGGCCTCTCTCAGCTTCGCATTCTGCTCGGCACCTATATCGCGCCCGGCAAGAGCGCCCCCGTCCCTTTCTCCCGCCCGAAGGAGGCAGCGTCATGAGCGCACTGTCACTTGCGGGTGCGGCGGGCTCGAACAACCACGTCAAGCGGATCGATCACATGGGGCTATTCCCGACGCTGCGCCGGGGCGACTATGTGATCTGGCAGGACGTGGCGGGCTTTGTCGAGGAAGGGCTCTATGTCGTCTCGGCTGGCGGCGCGGAGCAAGTCTATCAAGTGCAGAACTGCGGCGGACGGCTGCGGCTACTCTGGCCAGAACGCGATATTGACCCGAGAACGCGATCGCTGAAGCCAACCGCGAAGCCACAGGAGATCGAGATAGACGCGTTTGCGACGTGCTGCCTCGGCTTCGTGGTCGCCTCGGTCGCCGTTCACAAGGAGGCGGCGCTCATGGGGCGAGAAACGTTGACGCCGGTGCAGAGGAAGCGCCCTGCTCTCGCGTAATTCTTGCCCCACCCCGTTCCTCACGCTATCGTGAGGCGTCTGTGGTAGACATTCGCCCCCGCGTCATCCGCGGGGGCGTTTTGCGTTTTGGTTTAGTTCGTCGGGTTCTCGGGCGCATCCGGAAGCGGCACGTTCTCGCCCGGCTTGGGCTCAGGCGCCGGATGGCTGGGATCGTATGTCGGTGTCGGTTTCGAGGTCATGCGGGCTTCCCTCCGTCCTCGGGATGATCAGGGTGCTCGGGCGCGTCGTCCTGCTGCGGGCTCTTGTCGGGATATGGCTCAAATGGCTCGTCGCTCCCCGGCTTGGCTGGGTTCGGCTTGTTTGTCATCGTCGTTTTCCAGAGGTGAGATGACTCAAGGCAGGCGGGGCGCAGGAGTTCCGTTAGCCGCGTGAAAACCTGCATTTCCAACGATGTTGCTATTTTGTCCAATTCGAATCAGTGAATTCATTTGCCAAAATGGAAACATACGCCCATATCAGCGATAGATCGGAAACAAGCGACGCGGCCCTCGACGTGCGAGGTGTGTTCGCGTTTGTGCGAACGCTGATCATGTTTGAACCCTAGCCGGAGGAAAGAGCATGTCCAACGTGTTCAACCATAATCCCCGCGTGAAGGGGGTGTATGATGGCAGCATTTAAGGCGCGCCATGTCGCCAACTCCTTGTTGCAGAGAGGCTTCAAGGAAGCTCGTTCAGATATGTCGCCTATGAAAATTCAGAAGCTGATGTTCTATCTGAATGGTTGGCACCTTGCTATGCATGGCACCCGAGCGATAGATATCTCGTTCGAGCCGTGGCGTTTCGGTCCTGTGGTGCCGTTAATCTATGACGATTTGAAGTGTTTTGGTTCGTCGAGTGTCAATAGATACATCTCAGAGCATGACCCAGTGTCAGGCGAGATGAAACCTTATGTAGTAAATTCAGCGTGTGAAGCCTTCTACGAAGTGCTTGATATTGTGTGGGAGAAATACATCGGGATTAATGCAATCAATCTCTCTGCGATGACGCACGAGCCTGGATCTCCTTGGGACCAGGCTATCAAGGAGGGATTGTCGGAAATACCCGAAGATAAAACTCAAGCATATTTTGAAGCGCTTGCTCGAACCCCGTCATAAACCGACCGAGGCGCAGCATCCCGCTGGCGATACTCAACGCACGCTTGTCACTGCGGAGGATGCACGGCGTGCGAGTCCACAAATCAAGCCACCTGATGACTTGGCTTTGCAAGAATCCCAGCACGCCCATGCACAAAAAACTCTATGGGCGGAGCAAGGATGGATTGGACACTTTCTTGGATCGCGAACGGAAAAGCCCGGGAATGTTGCCGCGATCGTCATCATGCTGTGCTTTGTGCTTCTAGCTCTATCATTCCTATGCCTCAGGGGCGCGGACGGTAAAAACGACGATTTCTTCAAGTTCGCAGCCATGATAACTGGCATTATTGGCCTCGCGTTAGGCTACCTTTTCGGCTCCACGGGCAGCTCTAAGTAACATTCAACGCCGCTCACCCTTCTCCTTGCCCCGTTTGACCAAACTCCCTACTGTGATCTGGTCTGATGCCAGACTGACGCCCCCATGGTTCGCCCTGGGGGCTTTTTTCGTTTTGGAGCCCTGAAAATGTCCATCATTGATCGCCTCGTCATTCAGCTTGGCATGGACACGAAGGGGTTCTCGGGCGAAGCGCGCAAGTCGGTCGAGCAGTTGCGCGAAGTCGAGAAGCAGGCCCAGGCCACCGGGTCGGGCATGGAGCGCGATGGGGTCAAGGCCGCGTCGTTCTTCTCCGGCGTTCGGCGCGAGGCGCTGGCTATGTTCGCCGTGTTCACGGCTGGGAAAAGTCTTAAGGCGTTCATTGGCGACACAACCAAGGCGAACGCGCAACTCGATTACATGTCGCAGCGCCTCAATATGGATCCCGCTGGCCTGAACCGTCTCGAAACAGCGGCCAAGGCGGCGGGCGGGTCGTTTGGCGAGGTCACTCAGGCGTTCGGGACGCTTCAGCAGCGCATGACCGACCCGCAGGAACTTGCCAAGGTCTCGCAAGCCTTCGCACGTCTCGGCGTGTCTGACTTCATGGATAAGAGCGGCAATATCCAAGGCGATATCGTCGCCAGACTGAACCGCAGCGTTCATCAGAACCACATCAATAATCAGGTTGCGCTTGGCTACATGCGCGATCTGAACTTTGGCGAGGGGATGATCAATCAGGTTTTGATGGACCCGAAGAAGTTCGAGGATCTGCAACGGCAGCTTAAGAACATGCCCGCCCCCTCAAAGGCGGCAACCGAGGCATCCAGGCAGCTTTATCAAGATTGGAACATCCTCACCCAGCAGTCGGAAAATCTGACGAATGTCCTCACCGCCAAGCTAGCGCCCGGTCTGGATCAGGTCGTTCGTCGCCTGCTTGAGCTTGAACGCGATCACCCGGATATCGCCGGCGCGATTGGTGGGATCACCCTTGCTGTCGGAGAGTTATCAAAGGCGTTCGGCGGACTTGGCGGCATCCTGGCGGGCATGGCTGGGCTTAACATCATCAAGCGCCTGTTCGGCGGCGACGCCAAAGCTATGAGGGCCGCAATAGCCGAGTTGAAGGCCGCCCGAGAGGCAGCCGTTCTGCCAGAGGCCGTTGCAGCGGGCGGGCTTGGCGGCCGCGGCGTATTGGCTCGGTTAGGCCCTTGGGGTTTGGCTGTTGCTGCGGGTGCGGCAGTGATGGCTCCCGGCAAGACGAACGAGGGCGAAGCTGATGTCCTTGCACAAATGCGAGCGGAGGGACGTACAGGAACTCACTCCCGCGGTGTGGCCAGCAAGTCGCCTCTATTCGATCTCTATGCCAGCACGATAGCAGAGAAGGAAAGCGGCGGAGATTACGCCAAGGTCGGCGGCTACAACGGCGCGTACTCAGGCAAGTATCAGATGGGATCGAGTGCGATCAAAGACGCCGCAGCCTGGTTGCGCGAGCCCGTGCCTACACGAGAGACATTCCTTGCAGACCATGCGATGCAGGAACGTTTCTTCCGCGCCTTCACCGACAGTAACAACGCCGTTTTGAGCTCAAGTAGCGATGCATATGGCAAGCTGGTAGACCTTCAGCGCTTCGCGGCCCTCGGATACGCCCATAATCAGGGCGCAGGAGGCGCGGCGGACTGGCTAAAGACCGGAACCAGCAAGGCGGACGGGTTCGGGACTGACGCTCGAGACTACGCTTTGGCAGTGCTGAAGGCAGGAGCTTCGCAGGCTGGGCAGCTCGCCACGAACGTCGATGCTGCGCCAGATCGCCGCCCTTCCACCGTCCTGCGATACGATGCCCCCAAGGCAGCGCAAGACGCGGCAATCAAGCGGCTGATCGACACGCACACGGCCCTCAAAGATCAGATGGCGCAGGCCTCAAAAACGATAGGCACGGGCGGAGTGTCGAGAATGGCCGCGTCTGTGACCGCTGGCGATAGCCCCGGCTCTGTGTCGAAGACGACGAACAACACCACGCACAACGTCAATCTTCATGGTGACGTGATCATTCCGACCAACGCGACCGACGCCAAGGGTATCGCTCGTGATTTCCATGACAGTATGCGCCAGCAGTTGGCAGCCGTAAACGCGCCGGGAGTTCAGTGATGGCTTTCCCCGTTATCCCCCTGCCCTCCGTGTGGGATGTGCCGGTCATGGCTGGCGTGCCTGCCCTGCTCGGCCAGTCCATTGGAAATCGCGTCTCTGCATCTGTATCCAATCTGCTTGGGCAAGAAGTGGCGAACTGGCAGATCACCAGTGCAGCGGCGCAATGGGGTGTATTCCTCAATGGCACCCAGATACTGACAAGCGCGCACGTTCTCGGCGTCGAACATGAGGTCGTCTATCAGGTGCCGAGCGGGCCGACTGAAAACGGCGGCTTCGTATCGTACAACAAAGTCAAAATGCCATACGTCTCACGCATCCTTCTCGTTTGCGATGGTAGCGAGAGCGGCACAACGATCTCGGCGGGGCTCACGCAGGTTTTGGGGGCAATTACCGGATCAGGCCCAGCTTTCGTCAGGAAGGGCTTTTTCGACACGCTTGAGCAGGTCGTTGCTGACACGAACCTGTATGAGATCCACATGCCCGAGCGGAGCTACATGAGCGCCAATATCGTCGGCTATCGCTTCCGGCGAACAGAACGTGAGGGCATCACAATGCCCGTGGCGGAGATCATGCTCCAAGAAATCCGAAGCGGTGCGACGCAGGGGTATAAAAACACCTCCGCACAATCAGTCTCGGCCGCCGTGCCGGTTCAGTCCGGTCAGGTGCAGCTTCAGTCTCTCCCCAGCGGCGCGCCGGACCTCGCCGGGATCATGGATCGGATATCAGGCCTATGACCGGAGTCATTCCACTCACAGCAACCCCCTACCAGACGCTGAACATCGTGCTGGATGGCCAGAACATCCGTCTGGACGTGCAGCAACGCCGGACGGGCATCTATCTCAATGTCTGGCTTAATGATGTTCAAGTGGTGGCTGGCGCTCTTGCACTGACTGACACGTACATCGTGAGAGCGGCCTATCTTGGCCTTCCCGGAGACTTCGCTTTCATCGACCTGCAAGGCTCCGACGATCCTGATTACTCAGGCTTCGGGACCCGCTGGTTCCTGTTCTATTCGGGGGCGTGATGTCTGGTTCGCTCAGTTCCTACGCGAGTTATGGCGGCAGCTTGCCACGCAGCTTCACCAAGAAGAAAATCGACATCACATTCACGGTGCGCTCTGGCGGCCAGGCTGCGGGCGGCGTGGTCGATCAAGAAAAGCTCACCGGTTATCGGTGCCAGGTTGACGTGACCAATGCTGGATTGCGCATGGGATCGGCGGCGAACGTTCGCATCTACAATCTGCCGCTTCCCTTGATGAACCGCATGTCACTCATGCCGTCCCGGATTCCTGGCGTCCTGAGCGATCTGACGCGCACCACGCTAAACAGCATCATGATCGAGGCTGGCGACGATAAGGCCGGAATGACGACCATTTTCAATGGCATCATTTCCTCTGCTTTTGCTGACTTTTCGACAGCGCCGGAGCCCGCCTTCAACATCGTCTCTTATGATGTCATCGGGCCAAACACGAATATCGTCGCACCGCACTCTTTCCCGGCAGGCGCAAGCGTTGCAAGCATGGTTTCTCAGGTAGCCTCCGACGCAGGATACTCGTTCGTCAATTATGGGGTGAACGTGCGTGCGAACGGGCCAACTTATGTGCATGGCTCTGTAAGAGACCAGATCGATCAACTCATGGACGGGCATCGGTTCATCTATGACATTCCCATGATCGGGACCACGGGCCAAGCCAGCCCCTACCAGGTCACGATCTGGTCAAACAATCTTCAGGACCTGAAGGGCAAGACGATCCCCAAGGTCAGCGCCAAGACAGGGATGATTGGCTATCCAGCCTACAGCAATTACGGCGTCTCTCTCGTCACGCTGTTCGACCACCGCCTGCAATTCATGAACACTTTCGCGATCGACAGCGCGTATCTGCCTGCTGCCTGGGTAAACAATCAGGCCGGACAGGT
The DNA here is from genome assembly GCF_025995175.1 of Asaia krungthepensis NRIC 0535. Lineage (GTDB taxonomy): Bacteria > Pseudomonadota > Alphaproteobacteria > Acetobacterales > Acetobacteraceae > Asaia > Asaia krungthepensis. Next base: position 137,381 of record NZ_BAPV01000012.1, on the reverse strand, counting down.
GGCGCCGATGCCGGTCAACGGCACATGGGTCGCGCAGATGGTCACGCACGAACTCGATAGCGAAATCCCGAATGGCCGATGGTTTACGCGCGTAGAAGCGATGAGAACCGATTACGCAGGGAATATCTCGTACAATGGTTGATCACGTCTCACCCCAGAGCACCTTTGCAGGTCTGACCAATGGCACCGCAGTCGATGCTGCCATCAAGCGTGCGATCGGCTCCATGGGCACGCCCATCCTCGTCCAGGTCAAAGCCGTTCACGGCGGCGGTGTGTCGCTGGTGGGTCAGGTGGACGTACAACCCATGGTCCACATGCAGGACGGCCAAGGCATGACGTACCCCCATGGCGTCATAACGGGCGTTCCCTATCTGCGTGTGCAGGGCGGCACCTCGGCGCTGATCATCGACCCCATGGTCGGAGATATCGGCTTCGTCATGGTGTCGGGCCGCGATATTCAGAACGTCATCACGTCACGCCAGCCCTCGGCCCCGGGCTCGTTTCGGATGCACTCCATGAGCGATTGCGTCTATGTGGGCGGGTTTCTGAACGGCGCGCCCAATCAGTTCATCATCATGAACGGTGACGGGATCCGGATCGTCTCGCCGGGCACTGTTCGCATCGAAGCGAACGCCGCTGAGATCGCCTGCAACCTCACGGTTGATGGCACGATCACGGCCACCGGAGACGTGACCGGCAACGGCATCTCCCTCGACAATCATACACATACGGGCGTGCAGACAGGCAGCGGCTCGACCGGCAAGCCACAGTGACCCTGTTTTGCTGTACATTGGCCAAGCAGCATGTCATAAACCGATAGTCTGCCGATAATCCGGCCAGTCCCAAGGAAACCGGCGATGCAATCCCTCCTGCTTGATCGCACGGAATGGGATCTCGTGCTCGATCGCTCGGGCAATATCGCAATCTGTTCGGAGCCCTATTCGGTGCTTCAGGACGTGTCGAATGCGATCCGCGTGTTCCAGGGCGAGTGCTACTACGACACGTCAAAAGGCTTGCCGTATCAGGCTCAGATCCTCGGCAAGCCGCAGTCGGTTCCGATCTTCCAGCGCCTTGCTGAAGCCGCCGCCCGCACCGTTCCGCTTGTCCAAGATGCCTCGTGCATCGTGTCGCGCCTGGGCGGCGACCGGAGCCTCTCCGGTATCATGCAAATCACCCTGACGACAGGCGAAACGCTCGATGTCCAGTTCTAGCGGCACCACCTCGATTCCGGCGCTCACGATCACGAGCGCAGGCGTGGTTGCGCCTGATGAACTGGACGTTTTGACGGGTGCGTTGACCGATATCAGCGCCGCAATGGGCGGAAACGTCAATCAGGATCTGTCCACACCTCAGGGCCAGATTGCCACGTCAGAGGCGGCGGCGATTGGCAACTGCTATGACGCCATCCTGGCGGTAGCGAACGGCGTTGACCCCAAGATCGCTTCTGGCCGGATGCAGGACGCAATCGGCAACATCTATTTCATGACGCGTGTGCCAGCGACGGCCACAAGCGTTGCTGTATCCATCGTCGGCACAGCCGGGCAACAGATCTCCTCCGGCAGCGTCATCGCGACGGACGGAACGTATCAATACGCCCTGACGTCTGACGTGACGATCCCCGCAGGCGGGACGGCGACGGCTACCGTGGCAAACACCCAGACTGGCCCCCTCGCCTGCTCAGCCAATGCACTGTCGCTCTATCAGTACACGGCGGGCGTGGCGTCGATCTCCAATAGTGCGCCAGGCGTGCTCGGGTCCGATGCGGAGAGCAGGATCGCTTTCGAAGAGCGGAGAGGCAATTCTGTAGCTTCGAACTCTGCCGGGCAAACGGCCTCAGTTCTGGGCAACCTCCTTGAACTCAGCGGTGTCACGGACGCCTACACCTACAGTAATGGCACCTCGTCCGCCGTGACCTATAACGGCGTGTCTGTGCCCGCATACAGCCTTTATTGCTGCGTTGCAGGGGGGAGCCCGAGCGATATCGGCCTGGCCATCATTCAGAAAAAAGGGCCGGGATGTGGTCTTGCTGGCGGCACCACCGTGCAGGTCCAAGACCCTGCCCCAGCTTATAACGGGAATGGGCCTGTCTATACGGTCAACTTCGATGTTGCGGCCGCCACGCCCATATACCTCGCCGTCACGCTCAAGACAGGTGCGGATGTCCCGTCAACGGCCCTCGCAGATATACAGGCGGCCGTCCTAGCGCAGTTCGCATCGGGTGGAAGCTCAGGTTTGCGGCCTACCATCGCCAGCTCGATATTTGCCAGCCAGTTCAACTGCGCCATCTCGGCGCTGGGGTCATGGGTGCGGATCGTCTCCATAGCGATTGGCACAAGTGCCCCCGCCTCGCAAAGCTATGTGACGATGACCATGGCGCAGGTGCCCACAATGGCGGCTGGGAACATCTCTCTGACACTGGTGTAGGCCGATGGATATCTACGACACGATCCTGTCGCAATATTCTAACTCGCCCCGCTTGTGCGCCATCATTGAGTCTTTCTCCCAAGCAGTCGATCCAGAAGCATTCCTCAACCTCTGGTATGATCAGGTCTGGAACCCTGCCACCGCAACCGGGTGGGGGCTGGACGTGTGGGGGCGTATCGTCGGCGTTGGCCGAGTGCTGCAGCTTGCGGCCCCCGGGTATATCGGGTTCCAAGAGGCGAGCAGTTCCGGAACTTCGGATGCGGTGCGCAATTTCGGAACCGGTGTCTGGTTTAACGGCCAGGCCGCAACATCGAACTACGCCCTGACCGATGACGCATACAGACGCCTAATTTTCGCAAAGGCGGCTGCCAATATCACAGACGGATCGGTAACCTCCCTCAACGCGATTGTCATGACGCTCTTCGGCGACAAAGGCAGATGCTACGTCGCTGATAACCTCGATATGTCCCTGACATATTCGTTTGGGTTTGAACCCACGTCAGTTGATTTGGCGATCATCTACCGGTCAGGGGTTCTGCCATGCCCCGCGGGTGTTCGATATCAATATGCTTTCGTTCCTGCTGAGGTCGTAGACAACGACTTCGCGGGCGATATCTCGTGAGTGCCCCATGAAACAATCAGATTTCGCCCCGATGTTCCCTGAGGTTTGGGGGGCGTCCGCAGGCGCACAGTATATCCAATTCCCAATTCCCTCGAGCACCAATACCGTTGGTCGCGCGAGCTTGGATTTGGGTTTCCCTCCAAGCACCATGACGCCGCCTGAAGCAGGAGGGTCATATCCATCCGGAGCCGATGTAAACGGTGGATTCCGAATGTGCTCGACCTCGGCGCGAAATTACGAGGGCGGTATCATCCCCCCCTTCTCGTCGTCTTACGCTCAGGAGATCGGCGGATATCCACGAGGTGCCAGGGTGGCAGATGCAACAACGCTAGGCGTGTTCTGGATCTCCACCGTTGACGACAACCTCACGACGCCCGGCGCGTCGGGCGCGTCCTGGCTGAACTTTTTTGCCCCCGTCGCATCTGGCCGTTTGCTCGCCCGCAACTTCTTCACCGCGAACACGACCTATGCGCCTGGTGCGAATGCCAAGCAGCTCTTCATACGCATGATAGGTGGCGGCGGGAGTGGTGCCGGGGCACCTGCGAATGCATCGGGCTCGAACAACTGTAATTGCGGCGGCGCAGGCGCATGCGGAGCCTACGCAGAATTCCACATTGATCTGACTGTCATCACAGGCCCCTTCTCTCTCACAATCGGCCAGGGCGGGGTTGGAAGCCAAGGCATAGGCACGGCGGGAGGCGCAACGATGTTTGGAACACTGGTTACCTGCCAGGGTGGAGCGCCGGGACAATCGAGCGGTAGTGTCACGTCAGGCCAAGGGAATTACGGCAGTCAGTCGCAGGGGGGCACGGTCACTTTCAACGCCCAGTCAGGACTGACGCCATACCTGTTGCTGACAGGTGCAAATGGCATGAGCGGGTTTGTCTCGGCAGTAACGTCAGGGGCGGGAACCCCCCTGCCTCCAGTTGGGCCATCCTCGCAGATGGGCACAGGCGGGGCGAACGGCGCGACATATGATCAGAACCTAGTCTGCTCTTCTGCCTCGGGTTACGGGGCTGGTGGTGGCGCTGGAGCCTCAAATGGCCCAGGGGCTGTGACTGCTGGCAATGGTGCCAACGGCGCAATTGAGGTGGTGGAATACACATGAGCAACGTCACCGCATGGGCGGTTTACTATACCGTTGCGACCCAAGAGACCGTGCCAGCCGCTGACGGCAGTTCGACCAGTGTTTCACGCGCCGCGGGGTACGTGTGGAACCGTGTCCTCTGGGACGGCGCGACGGAATGGTCTGCGCCTTCGGGGAGTGCCTCCGTATCCGATCCCGAGGGTAAGTACCCGATCGGCTCGCAATACGCCGCTTAGCCTAGATTGCACCATCCAGTCTGAAAGATTTTCCCATGACCTGGCGCCCATCAGCTCGGATCGTGCGCCCTGGCGGCTGCGCGTCCGCACAACTGCGCGGTATGGCCCTGCAGCCCCTGCTCGCGTGGCCTGACAGCAATCTCAATGGCGGGGCTGATTACAGCGTCGATTTTGCCGGAGTTCTCTCCCCAGGTGAAACTGTGCAGAGCTTTGCCTTCGATACTGGCGGCTTCGGAACACAGGCATGGACATATCTGTCCGGCACCATCTGCACCGCCTGGTTCTCATGGACGCAGGCGGGAGGTGCGACGGTGAATGTCTGCGCGCTTGGAAGCTCAGGCGCGACGTATCAGGTGGCCGTTTCGATCTCGGTCAGCGGCACTGCTGCCCTGATTGCTGACGTTCCACCAGTTCGTCCCACATGATCGCTTTCCAAACTCTTTCAATCCGCAACAGTCGGGCCGCCCCACACCGGGCGGCTTTTTTATTGGAGGCGACATGAGCGCCCTGAGTGAAGTCCTGCCTACCGAGATGCTCTCTGACCACGGGAGGCGATTGAGCGCAGTAGAGGGCGCTATCGTCGAAATTCGTCTCGAGAACCGCTCACTCTCCGACAAGCTGATGCAGATGCACGGCGAGAACAAGGCCAGTGCAGAGGCGCGGGAAAAGGCAACGCTTCAGGCAATAGGCGAGGTGCGGACCGATTTGCAGAAGATCGGGAGCCTGCGGGGCTGGGCGAGCTGGGCGCTGATCGTGACAGGAGCAGCTTTCGGTTACGTCACGGCGCATCTGGCGGGGTGGGTGCAATGACCGGCATCGACATCGCCATCTCCCTGATCTCACGCGACGATTTCGAGGGCCTAAGCCTCAAGCCATATCTCTGCCCCGCTGACTACTGGACGATCGGCTACGGCAATCGGTTCCTGTCAGACGGATCGCCGGTCACTGCCGCCACGAAACCGATCACCCAGGCGCAGGCTCTGGATCTGCTCCGTCAAACGGTGATGGCTCAGCAGGTCAAGCTGCGCACCTTCGTCACGGTGCCCCTGACGGACTATCAGGAGGGCGCTCTGCTCTCCTGGCAATTCAATGTCGGCAGCAATGCCGCACGCGCCTCGACGCTCGTCAGGTTGCTCAATCAGCGGCGCTATGTGGCGGCGGCGGCACAATTCCTCGTCTGGGACAAGGCTACGGTGAACGGCCAGCTTGTCGTCCTGCCTGGGCTACAACGCCGCCGCAGGGTCGAAAGCGGTGTGTTCCTCGGGCGTAGCGTGCAAGACATAGGTGACGCATGAAGCGTATCCTCCTCACGATGCTAGCCGTGATGGCATCTCCGGCCATGGCATCACCGTCCAATTCCACGCCAGAATGGAAATCCTACCAGCAGACTGGCAACCCGGCCGACATCGTATCGTCCCCGCAGGTGGCTGCCGTGCTCGGTGCTAAGATTGATGCCACCGACGGTCAGGCGCAGAACCTTCAAATCCAGGGTGGCACGCAGACGGTCACTCCGGCAGCCGGTGACAATAGCAACAATATTGCAAACACGGGCTATACCGATCGCGCTGTCGCCAATCTGCTAAGCGTGGTTCAGGCGGGCTTTCTCGCCAACACGGGCGGGACGGTATCAGGAGCCACGACGTTTCAGCAACCAGTCACTTTTACAGGAGGCGGTACACAGGCCGTCACCCCTGCCGCGTCAGACAGCAGCAACAATATCGCCAATACGTCATTTGTCGGTCGTGCGGTCACTAATGCTTTCTCTACGATCAAGGCAAACCCGGCCCTGATCGGATTTCAGGCCGTATTTTCCCAGAACATCACCGTTTGCGCCAGTGGTTGCCAGTTCAGCGACTTCACTGCGGCTTACAATGCCGCGGTGCTGCAGGCTCACCTGATGTACGGCAACAACTTCGTCGAAATCGACGTAGGTAACGGCACATACAACATCAACCACAATTTCTCCACGAGCGATCCGGCCACCGCGCGCGTCCATATTGTCGGCAACACCAGCGATCCAACTCAGGTCGTTCTGAATTTTACCGGCACGAAGGGCACGAATTTCACCGCCTTTCTCGCAAATGACGGTGGCATCTACGGCTACATGAATGGGTTCACGGTTACGCAGCCCGCCGACGGGAGTGGTGCCATGGCATCCACCGATAGTGCCGGGCGACATCTATGGAACGCCAACTCTTACGGCGCTGGCTTTGGAGCCTATGGCGGTGGTTCTACCATTGTCCTTGGCCCGCAGATGATCGTCCGGAACTTCTACTATAGCCTCGTTGCCGACAATAACGGGTTCGTGGACGTGCCCAACGGCAGCGGTGTCTACCTCTATGACGCCGGTGACGTGAATGCCATGGCGCGTGGCGGCGGCACAATTGTCTGCTTAGGGTGTCACGCCTCCGGCGCCTCGGACTACACCAATCCTTCTGTGGCTATCCTGGGGTCCAGTTTCGACGCAGAGCGCGGTGGAACACTCTATATCGACGGCTCCACCTCGGCGAAGACCCTTGAGGCGGGACTACTCGCCCTCTCCGGAGGGGCCGCATGGGCGCATAACATGGCGATTTCCAGCCCCGTCGGAACGGGGCCGGGTGCGCTAATTTCTGGCAACTCGGCTGTAGAGCTGGGAGGTAGCTCGATCACGGGGTTTTCGATTGGTGTGAATGCCCAATATGGATTTGCCGATATCTCGGGAACGACGCTTTCCAACAACAGCCAGGCAGGCGTGGTCGCTGACGGCGGTGTCGTCACTGGCTCGAACGCGACAATCCAGAACAACACGCAATACGGTGTCCAGGCCCTTCATCAAGGTCGTGTGACCTTATTCGCTTCCTACAAGAACATGTCAGGGAACGGAACGAACTTCTCGGCAGCGCCTGCTGGCACAACCAGCGGGTCCGGGTCGTCCTACACCGCTTCGTCGATCGACGTGCAGTGATGCAGCGCATCCCGACGCCATCTCACATCCACCCCATTATGAGGATCAAGGCATGAACAACCTCGCCAAGATCAGCGCCACGACTGGCGGCCTTGCGCTGTTCCTCGATCTCGTCCCGGCGCAATACGCGATCTATCCCGCAGCGTTGATCGTGCTCTGCGCAGTCCTTCGCGCGCTGATCCAGCCGCCCAAAGCCTCGAGCCGATGGGCCGGGGCTTATCAGATCATGTCCGCGATCGGCGCGAACCTCGGCTGGGCACTTCCCCGCCTTCGCCCCGGCATCAGCGTCGTGGACGTGCCCCGCGAGGACAAGGAAGCCGCCAAGCTAGCCATTGCCTCAGCGGGCATCGCACCGCTGACGAGCACCGGCACCCCCAAAACCTGACTGACGACACCGGCAGTTGGGCCGGGATCAGTCCTCACAATCTCAAAGGAAAAGACCATGAGTGAGACAACCACCACCACGGAAACTGCCTCGATCCTTCCCGAGGTCGAGGCCCTGGGCATCAGCCTGCTGCCGACCGTGGCAGCTATCATCATCAAAAAGCTGGCCCCGAATTGCGATGTAGACGGCGCAGTCTCTGCCGTCACCGGCATTGCCAATAACCTCAAGGCGCTGGAAACGGCCCTCGAGACCAAAACCACTCAGGTCGCGTGACGGCTGATCTGATTGCCGGGGCGGTGGCATTCGTTGTCATCGCCCTCGGTACCCTGATCTGGTACGCCAACCGGGCGGGAAAGAATGCGGCGTCTGTCAGCACGTCCGAGGCCGCCAAGACCTCCGCCGATGCGACGACGCTCAAGGCGCAATCCATGGCTCAGGCTCAGGCCGACAAGCCAGCGACAGAAGATGCCGTATTGCGGCGGCTCGGGGGTGGCACGGCATGAGATGGATCGCTCTCGGGGCCCTGCTCGGGCTATCTGCGTGTTCGTCCGTGCGATACGTGCCTTGCCCTACCCTCGTGACTTACAGCAAGGAAGATCAGGCGGCGCTCGCTGCTGAGATCAAGGCCAATCCCAAGCCGGAAACGGTGCGATGGATTGGTGACTATATCGGGCTGCGGGACCAGGTACGGGCTTGTCAGAAGTAAGCGGCTCGGCTTTGAAAAGCACCGATTGCAAGCCGAGCCGCCGTCACGCTTATGCATCGCGCCCGTTCTGTTACCGTGAGTAACGGAGTCGCGTAACGTTAAAATAACGAAATTGAGGACATCCTAGGTACAGTTTTGCTGACGGGCTCAACCGTGGCATCCGGGTGGCGCCTCGCTGGCGGAGGCTATTGTGCCGCACCGTCGAGTGGCCGAAGGTTCCGCATCGATCGCGAGTCCGCACCGCCGCATGTAAGCCATGACGATCTCTGAATCGTCGACAATTTGTGCGAACGAAAGGTCACCTTCTGAAACGCTGCGCCCATTGGCACCGCTGGGGATGGGCAGGAGCGCTCTTCCTCCATCGACCAATAGCAGACTGCGCTTTTCGATAACGGACGCCCCATACAGAACGTCGAACTGCACGTTGAGAAGCGATTTCTCATCAAGATCATCCAGCCAGGGGTAAGCCGAGGTGTCTTTCACCTCGAAACCATGGCCGGATTTGATTTTGAGATGGAGATCCTGCTTGAAGACATAACTCTCCCCGCCGTCAGATTGGAGCCAATCACATCCACTCGAATGCCGCAGGATGTCTGTAAGTTCGTTGTGGGTCATTTATATATCCCAAATATTTATGGTTATTACGTGTAGAAAATTGGCACACTCAACGGAATGTTTATATTTATACAAATTGTATGTCGATGAATATTTGTATAGAAGATCACGGACTATTGAGCGTCTGCCCTCGTCATCAAGAGATTACCCACTACTCATGCTGGGGAATTTGATTTCGCCAAAACTCCGGATATGGCAAGAAAATGCAACGTTCCGATATCGTACCGTTAATAGGGCGATAACCTTTGATTTCAGGCTTCCACAATGTGGGTCAAACGATTAACAGCACCCGCATGACAAGAAACCTGGCACTTGCAGCAATCGCAGCATCCGTATGGTTGCTTTCGGCAACAATGAACTCGGTCGATGGGCTTGGACAAATGTCTGACCTGCTTGCCATCCTAGCTCAGGCCCTCTGTCTCGTCTGGGCTCTCCATGGGGTCTTCCTGTTCGTCCGCCGTGCCGCCTACCGGGACGTCGCCTGAGGGGAGATCCTTTCGTCAGGCCACCGAGTAATCGATCGCCTGGTGCGCCGGGGCTCCTGGCCCCTTGTGGGGCCATAGGTTCCACCGCTTGAGATGCTCGGTGATCTTCTCGGCGAGCATGTCTATATTAGCCGAGGTCATCTTCGCATTCACGCGCCGGGGTCTGCCGCGATAGTCGTGGCAAATCGACATCCGGATAGCGAATGTCACGTCTTCTTCGGTGGCTGGGGTCAGGTCTGTCATAAGCGAGAACAGAACGCGAACAAATGTGGGAGTCTATTAAAACTGCTCGCCTAAGCAAAGGGCGGCCCGAAAGCCGCCCCTGCCTATCACCACCGCGATGAACCGAATGCCAGAAAAAAGCAGGATTGCAGTCCCGCCCTTCTCAATCTCACGAGCGACCGAACCGCCTGTGAGAACACCTTCCGCACGTCGAAAGAATCGCACGATCTGGCGGGGCAGTACAAGGGGAAACGACTCGCGCCCTATGAGAACAAGCCACGAACAAACTGCACGGATTTTGCACGGATCGGGCCGGACGACTCTAGGCCGTAGTAGATCGGCTTAGACCGAGAAGATGCGAGGGTGATACCCTGAGATCTTCAAAAAACGGCTGATTTCTGCGGGTAAGGATGGTGGGTGCGACAGGGATTGAACCTGTGACCCCTGCCGTGTGAAGGCAGTGCTCTACCGCTGAGCTACGCACCCATCCTGCGGTGTCGCGTCTCTAGCAAAGGCTCAGAGACGCGGCAAGGTGCAAAACGAGAAAAACTTCTTAGAAGCCGAACATGTGGTCGAGGGAGAAGCCACCGGAGGCATTGCGCTGCCCGTGATAGCCAAACAGGCGGCAGGAAAGATCTCGAATGAGCACGTACCCCCCTGTCCCCGCTTCATCGAGCTTCGCTGATCCAAAAATCTCATGCGGCCACACCATGAAGGAACCTGACGGGTTGATACTGACACGGCGCCTCTCCAGTTCCACACCGTCCTTTGAGTACAGGTGCAGCAACGTGTCTGAGGGAGCAGTGCCCTCCACCGATGCGGGATGAATAAGGAAGGAAAAGCTCTCATGACCCTCCTGCCCCAATTTGAGGAAAAGGCGTGTGGTCAGGCCGGGCGGCGGTCCGGCGTAGGATTGTGGCTCAGACCGCCAAGTCATGAGCGTGTTGAAGATATGCCCGCCAAAACTTGTCTCGGCCGCATGGCCGTTTTCCAGATTTTCATAGCGCATAAGGGCGTGCATCCAGCCATCGCCTTCCCCCCCATCGCGGAAGTCGTAAACAAGGTCGGCGTGGCCCGCGCGATCGGTCAGTTCGTGCAGGGCAATCGCCGTGTCATGGTTGCGCGGCAGGTTGCCAAGAAATCTCTGGGTGACCAGAGTCCCCTCATCATCGAAGATATCCAGACGCAGCGGCAGGCTGGTTATCTTTTCTGACATGGGGCTGGGCTGCACGATGCTGGTGAAGCGCTGTGGGTCGAGAATCGGGAATGGCAGCACAAAACCGCGGCCCATAGATGCTGGCAAGTTACGCAGCGCAGGTTCGGGCAAGAGGTCACGCCGCTCCACGTTTAGATGCGCGATGCGCGTCAGGGCCCCTTCGGTTATCTCGTAGCGCGGGCGGACAATGTGATTGCCTGCACGCAACTCAAGCTGGGCTGGCCACGCGATGCCGCGCACCAACTGCCCGACATCGAGTGCGTAGGTCGAGAAGGCGCCAATCTCCACCGAGAGAGGGAAAGCCTGCTCCTCACCCATCCTGTTGATCGTGATCGCCCCGGCAGGGATCGGTGTAGAATGGCTGTTCTGAATCCACAGAATCAGCTTCTCCGCCGGACGTGGAGCCGGGAGCGTCGCAAAGCGTGGAGACGGCCATGCATTGGCGTCGTGCGTGACTGACAGGCTCAGCTCCCCGGCTTTGCCATAGGTATCGAGAGCATATTTCACCACATCATGCCCGCGCGCACCCAGAACATGAATGAAGAGCTGCCCGCAGAACGCAGGGAGATCGAAGCGTTCACGTATCACGGCGCTATCGATGACGATCCCGGCCGGCGCATCGGGCACTTCTTCTTCCCACTCCGCCAGGATCTCACCCGCCGCATCGTAGAGGCGCATCCAGTAGCGCACATCCGTCGCGTCGTAGTTGCACCAGTAATTTGCTGTCACAAGACGCGTGCTGAAACGCTCATCGTCGCGGAAAAACGCAAAATTCGTCGCGAAATTATGCTTGTCCAAATACTGGCGCGGATTACTCAGCATGGTGTCCGGCAGCTTGGCGGGCTCGAGAGACAGGATGCGCTGATCCGGATGGGTCACACGAGACAGGCGGGCAAGCATTTTCTCATGTTCGAATGAAAGCGCGAGCACGAGTCTTGCCTCTCCGGATGCCAGATCCGTCAGGGCGCGCTTCTCTCCACCTATGCCATCAGCCTGGCCGATCTGCTCGCTGTCATGCGTATAGACGCCGGCGTTAGGCGTGAGCCCCGGATAAAGAGCGACCAGTGTGCGCAGCACATTGCCCGGATCATAGACTGCGACAGCATCTTCCCCTGCCAGTGTCGCTTCCAGCCGCCTCAGGGCCTCACTCGCCAAGGGATGCGCGAGCGCCTTGTAGAGGATGTTTCCGCCGCCCTGAGCGTCGAAGGTGATGATATCGAGCATGGTCGTCCTGTACCCGTTTTCTTCATTGCGGAGCTCACGCTCTTTTCAGAGAGCGAGACGCCGAACCATTTCTTCTGCCGCTCTGCCGGTATCGTCAAGCGGCGTGACAGACCACGGGGACCACTGACCGTTAAACGGCCTGACGCGGTCCTCTTTCCCAAGCGTATCAACGAATGACGCGATGCGGCGCGAACGCCCCGGCAAATCGATAATCCACACAGGCGCCGCTGTTGCCGCCGCCTCCGAGATCATCGAGACGCTGTCGGTGGTCACTGCAATCGCGTCCGCACAGGCGAGCAGGCCGTGATAAGGGTTATCCCCCTGACCGTCCCATATCCAGGCCGGATGCCCTGCAAGGCTCTCCTGCAATATTGCCAGTGCCTCCGGCGAGGTCCGACGCGATGGCGTCAGGGCGACATTGACCGCCGAGCTCTTCATGATCCTGACCAGATCGTGAGCCAGTTCACGGGCCTGGTCAGGGCCGAAACTGAAACGCCCATTGGCGCCGCCGATCAGCACCGAGAGCAGCGCCATGCCAGAAATTCGCAGGCGCGATTGCCAGACCTCTCTCGCCTGATCGAGCCTCCGCACCGTGACACCATGCAGGGCGGTACGTGCGGAGACAATATTCGCTCCCTGGATCTCGTCATGGACATTGGCGATGATCAAGTCGAAATGTCTCGCCGCCATGCGAGGGTTCTGGATCTGGACAAGACCGAGCCCGGTTTTCCGCTTCAGCGCTGCGGCAACAGCGCCCCCCGTCCCCCCCACGCTGACAAGAAGCTTCGTATCCTCCGGCAGCTCTATCGGTGCCGAAGCACGCAACGGGACCGGACAAAACCGGGTGGGAATGTGACGCCAGACGCCTTCTATGCGAACCGGATGGAAATGCCAGCTCAAGCCTGCTCGCTCTACAAGCCCGGTCGCCTGGGCACGCATGCCCGCAAAATCTTCAGCAATAATGGCTACACTCATAGATCGGTAATTCCTTCACCGGCAGAACTTTGGCAAGAAGCACGCATGACCGATCCTGACCACGCGCCCGTTTCTCCGTTCGACCCTCTCATCACCGCCGGGCTGAACCAGGTGGGCATCACCAAACCGAATGACGTGCAAAACCGCGTCTGGCCGGAGTTGCTGGCAAGGCGAGACGTTCTTCTTATCGCCCAGACGGGCTCAGGAAAGACCGCTGCCTACGCTGCCCCCGCCTTTCAGCATCTGCTTGCGTGCCGGGGCGAGCGTGAACCGGGCGCGCCACGTGTTCTGATCCTTGCCCCCACGCGCGAACTGGTCACCCAGATTGCTGGTGTCTGCCGTCAGATCGGCAGGCGCCTTCCTTTCCGTACCCGGCTGCTTTGTGGCGGGCTCCCCAAGGATGCCCAGATCGAGGCCCTGGCAGAGGGTGTGGACATCGCCGTGGCGACGCCGGGCAGACTGATCGATCTGCTCACGAGCGGGTCATGCCGTCTGGACTTGACCACCCTGTTGATCGTCGATGAGGTGGACCAGATGCTCGACGAGGATTTCCTGGCAGCAATGGATCAGATCGTGCCGTATCTGCCGCGCGAACGTCAGGCCATGATGTGCTCGGCGACCATGCCCCCTACCGGACGGGCGCTTGCCAACCGCCTCCTCTACAAACCGGTGACGCTGGAATTCGAAAGCCAGACGGTCACCCCTCGCCGGATCAAGCAGCGGGCCATGTTTGTCGAGACTGAGGAAAAACTCGCCACGCTGACCCGGTTATGCGCCGAGACGCAGGGACGTCAGATCGTGTTCATCCGCACGAAAGCCTCGGTGGATCAGATTGGCAAGCACCTGCGCAAGACGGGACTGCCCATAGCCGTGCTACATGGAGATCTCGCCCAGGGCGCAAGGCAGAAAGCTGTGGATGCCCTGCGCAGCGGCGCGGCGCGCATTCTACTCACGACTGACGTTGCGGCCCGGGGGCTCGATATCGACGATGTCGCACTGGTCCTCAATTATGATCTCCCGGAGAAGGCGGAAACCTACGTGCATCGTATCGGAAGAACGGCACGCGCCGGCAAACGGGGGGCCGCCCTTTCCTTTTGCACCCGCGATGAGCGGCTTCTATTGCGGGCCATCGAGAAAGAAATCGGGTATCGCATCAGCATTATTTCCTGACTCTCCCGGTCTTGAGATTTACGCTGCGGGGGAGCTAAACTCTTCGTTATGAGCTCTCCTCTGGCTGAAACAACGGATATCGTCGCGATTCTGCACAAGCTTGTCGCGTTCGATACGACAAGCCGCCTCCCGAATGCGCCGCTCATCGACTGGATCGCCTCATATCTGGATGATCTCGGCGTGGCCTACATCCGTAATCGCGGCCCCGAAGACGGGAAGTGGAACATCCATGCCATTCTCGGCCCCCAAGTCGCAGGTGGATTGGCGCTCTCGGGTCATGTGGACTGTGTCCCGGTAGACGGCCAGGCCTGGTCACGTGACCCGTTCATCCTGACCGAAGAGGGCGGACGGCTTTACGGGCGTGGCGCGGTCGACATGAAAGGCTTCGTGGCGGCAATGCTCGCTGCGATCCCTTCGCTCCGTGCACAGGAGCTCAGGCGGCCGGTCCATCTGTTCTTCACCTTCGATGAGGAGATCACCTGTAACGGCGCACGATATCTTATCGAGGACGTGCGCTCGCGTGGGTTGATGCCCGATCTCTGCGTGATTGGCGAACCAACCATGCTCGCGCCGATCATAGCCCATAAGGGGCGCTTCACCATACGCGTCGATGTGCGAGGGCGCCCTGCGCACTCGTCACAGCCGGGATTGGGGGCCAATGCCCTCCATGCCATGGGACGGGCCATCGTGGAAATTGCGGATATAGCAGACTCCTTCGAACGGGAGGGGCCCTATGTGACCGGCTTCGAGCCCAGCCATACGACCATGCAGGTTGGCCTTGCCCGTGGCGGGAGCATACTCAACATCGTGCCGGAACAGGCGAGCTTCGAACTGGAGTGGCGCGCCGTTCCCGGCGACACCAACGAAGCGATTTTCGAGCGTCTGCGCGAGCGGCTGGCACCGATCGATGCGGCGCTCCGCCAGGTTGGCGAAGAATGCGGCCTGACCTATACGGCACTTGTCGATCTCCCTCCCCTCGACCTGCCCCCCACCGCACCGCTCGTCTCCCTGCTGCAGCAGATCACGGGGCGCAACACAGCAGGATATGTCTCCTACGGGACCGAAGCAGGCATTTATCAGCAGGCGGGGCTCGACACGATCGTCTGCGGACCCGGCGATATCGCTCAGGCGCACAAGCCCGATGAATGGATCGAACGCGATCAACTGGCACGATGCGAAGCCATGATCGCGCGGCTGGTACGGCAGGTTTGTCTCGCCCCATGAGCTGTGGTGCTTCACCGCGCGACCATCACCCAGTGCGCAGGAAACGCCAGCGTCTGCTCCCTACCCTCGCTTTGCCGCGACGCCTTCCCAGTTTCCCGGTTCTGATCGACAAGCCGGATCTGTCACCCTGGCGAAGCGGGAATAACGGTATCCCTGGTGTGATCGAGCGTGACAGCGGTCATCCAGGCCCCGAGATCACCGTCGTCGCGTTGACCCATGGCAATGAGTTTGCGGGCGCCGTCGCGGCCGATCGGCTCCTGCGCGAGGACATCAGGCCGATCTGCGGTGTGTTGCGGGTCATCTTTGCCAATATGGCAGCATTCGAACGCTTCGACCCCGCCAACCCGACAGCCTCGCGATTCATCGGCGAAGATCTGAACCGTGTCTGGTCCAACGACCGCCTCGCCCACGCCCCAGGCTCGGTCGAGATGGAACGCGCCATCGAGATTCTGCCGGTTATCCGGCGCAGCGACATGTTGCTCGATCTGCATTCCATGCTCTGGGAGTCGACCCCGCTCTTCATCTCTCCCCAGACAGAGCGCTCGATCGCTCTCGCGGGACGGCTCTCCTCCCAGGCGGATACGCCCTTCCTGACCCTGACCGATCTGGGTCATGTGGGGGGCTCCCGACTTATCGAGCATGAGCATTTCCTCTCGGCGGCCTCTCCCGGGCGAAGCGTGCTATTGGAGGCGGGACAGCATTGGCGCCCGGAAACCGTGGAGATCAGCGCAAGGGTCATTCGTCACTTCGTTGAAAATGCCGGCTTCGTTCACTGGGGGATGCGCGGGGAAACAGGCACCGCGCCCAGGCAGGCCATGGTGACCGACAACGTTGTCGCACGCAGCGCCAGTTTCGCCTTCATCGAAGCTTATCAGGGGGGCAGCGTGATTGAAAAAGCGGGAACGCTCATCGCCACGGATGGTGATGACGAGATCTGCACACCCTATGATCACTGTGTGCTGATCATGCCCAATCTGTGCGTGAGACGCGGCCAGCTTGCCGTGAGGCTCGCCCGGCGCCTTTGAACACTACTGGTCCGGGAGCGGATTTAGCGATGGAGAAGGCAGAAAAAAGCCCCGGCAGGGAGAACCCCACCGAGGCGAACACCGAAGCCGGACCATTACAGTAAGGCTTAGCTCGGATATGGCTTAATTCAGGCGCCGGGATACGCAACGTCATAAATGGGGAAGCGGCGGCAGAGCGTTTTCACTTCCTCATGCACGCGCTGCTCGACCGCGTCCTGCTCTGAAGTGCCATAGGCGCTGAGCACCTCATCGATCATACGGGCAATGATGCGGAATTCCTCGACGCCGAAACCGCGCGAGGTGGCGGCCGGACTGCCCAGACGGATGCCGGACGTCACGAAAGGCTTTTCCGGATCGAAGGGAATAGCGTTCTTGTTGGCCGTGATGCCAGCACGCTCAAGAGCGGCCTCGGCAATCTTCCCTGTGACTTTCTTGGGGCGCAGATCGACCAACACCAGGTGGCAATCGGTTCCCCCGGTGACGATGTCGAAACCACGCGCGACAAGTTCTTCGGCGAGCACGCGGGCGTTCTCTGCGACAGCGCCCTGATAGGCCTTGAACTTCTCGCCCTGGGCTTCACCAAAAGCAACCGCCTTGCCCGCGATGACGTGCATCAGCGGGCCGCCCTGCAGACCGGGGAACACGGCTGAGTTCACCTTCTTGGCGATCTCGGCATCATTGGTCAGAACGATACCACCGCGCGGGCCGCGCAGGGTCTTGTGCGTAGTGCTGGTCACGATATGGGCGTGGGGGACTGGGCTCGGGAAAAGACCGGCTGCGACCAGCCCTGCGAAATGCGCCATATCTACCATGAGATAAGCGCCAACCTCATCGGCGATGCGACGGAAGCGTGCGAAATCGATATGGCGCGGGTAAGCAGAACCACCGGCCACGATAATGGTCGGCTTGTGCTCGCGCGCGAGACGCTCCATTTCCTCGTAGTCGAGCGTACCATCCTCGGCGCGTACCCCGTACTGTACGGCGTTGAACCATTTGCCGGAATAGTTGGGCGCCGCGCCATGGGTCAGGTGACCACCGGCAGCAAGGCTCATGCCCAGCACGGTATCGCCCGGCTTGCCAAGGGCCATGAAGGCGGCCTGATTGGCATTCGCGCCGGAATGGGGCTGCACATTGGCAAATTCGACGCCGAACAGCGCCTTGATGCGCTCAATGGCCAGATTCTCAACGCGGTCCACGTCCACACAGCCGCCGTAATAGCGCTTGCCGGGGAGTCCTTCGGCGTATTTGTTCGTCAGGACCGAGCCTTGTGCCTCGAGCACGGCAAAAGACGTGATGTTCTCGGACGCGATCAGTTCGATCCCGTCCTGCTGACGTACGAGTTCGGCGTTGAGAATGGCGGCCACCTCAGGGTCGGCTTCGTTGAGGCCGCGGTGAAAGAAATCGTGCTGGGCGGACATGTTCTCGCGAGGGCTCATTCTTTTCTCTCCCAGAGGGGGCGCACAGACGCACAAAATGGCGTATCACGAACGCCAATATCCCAGATTTCCCCCCGCCGCCAACCCGTTTAGCGCGGGCGAGACGTTTTAGAGGAAGACTGAATGGCCGAGCCCCTCGCTGCCCTGTGGCGGCGTAAACCGATCGATATTGCCCCTGACGAACATGCTGAACACGGGCTTCATCGTGTCATCGGGCCGTTTTCGCTGATTGCTCTCGGGGTCGGAACAACCGTGGGCGCGGGGCTTTTCTCGCTGACCGGTATTGCGGCAGCCCATAATGCGGGGCCAGCCGTCATCCTCGCCTTCATCGTGGCGGCCATTGCCTGCGGCTTTGCGGCATTCTGTTATGCCGAGCTGGCGAGCATGATCCCCGCGGCGGGCTCAGCCTATTCCTACGCCTATGCAACACTTGGTGAACTGGTCGCCTGGATCATCGGCTGGGATCTCGTCCTCGAATATACTGTGGGTGCGGCAGCCGTAGCCTCGAGCTGGTCGAGCTATCTGGCGTCCATACTGGGCCAATGGAACCTCCACCCCGACCCACGCTGGATGGCCTCACCGATGACCATGGTCACCCTTCCCGATGGCAGCTCGGCCCATGGATGGATCAATCTCCCCGCCATGGCAGCGCTGGTTGTCATCGTGCTCATGCTGCTACGCGGCATCACGGAATCGACGCGTATCAACGCGGTGGTGGTCGTGCTCAAGCTGGCCGTCGTCGGGGCGTTCGTTGTGTTCTGCACACCCTATATCCAGAGCGCCCATTATGCGCCGTTCATCCCGCCCAATACCGGCGAGTTCGGACATTTCGGCGTGTCCGGCATCATGCGCGCGGCAGGCATGATCTTTTTCGCCTATCTCGGCTTCGACATCATTGCCACGACGGCGCAGGAAGCCCGAAATCCGGGTCGCACAATGCCGGTGGGCATTCTGGGCAGTCTGGCGATCTGCACGGTCATCTATATCGCCTTCGCTCTGGTTCTGACCGGTGTGGTCGATTACCGTCAGATGGAGAATGACGGCAGCCCGGTCGCAACCGCCATCGACGTGACCCATCTGTTCTGGCTTCAGGGCGCGCTCAAATTCAGCATCCTGTTCGGCTATATTTCCGTATTGATGGGGCTCCTCATGGGGCAGGTGCGCGTATTCTACGCCATGTCCCATGACGGGCTTCTTCCTGCCATTTTTGGCAGACTCAGCCCGCGTACCCGAGCGCCTGCCGTCTCCCACCTTATCTTTCTGGTGGTGACATGTTTGCTTGCGGGGCTCGTTCCGATCTCCGTGCTCGGCAACATGACCTCGATCGGCACGCTCCTTGCCTTCGTGCTGGTCTGTGTGGGCGTGCTCATCCTGCGTGTGCGCGAACCGGAGCGGCCGCGCATTTTCAAGGCGCCGGGCGGGCTGGTAATGCCGATATGCGGCATTCTGAGCTGTGCAGCCGTCATGCTGTCCCTTGACGGACTGACCTGGCTGCGGCTGGTTCTCTGGCTGGGCGCGGGGCTGTTTGTTTACGCCGCCTATGGGATCAAGAAGAGCAAACTCACCTCGAAGGAGATGTGATGATGATCACCGGGGCATTCCCAACAACGAGGCCGCGTCGCAACCGTTTCGACGGCTTCACGCGTCGCCTGGTGGCTGAGACCACGCTGACCACCGACAACCTGATCTGGCCGATCTTTGTCTGTGACGGCCAGAACCAGCGCAGTGAGGTGGCTTCCATGCCCGGCGTCGCGCGCGTCAGCGTCGATCTGCTCGAGGCGCATCTGAGCGAAGCTGTCGGATTGGGCATTCCCGCGATCGCCCTCTTTCCGATCACCCCCACCGATATACGCGATGCCACAGGTCGCGAGGCCACAAATCCGGACAACCTGATGTGTCGGGCGGCACGGGAGATCAAACGTCTCTTCCCCGACCTTGGTCTGGTGGGAGACGTAGCCCTGGACCCCTACACCGATCACGGCCATGACGGCCTTATCGAGAACGGGTATGTGGTCAATGACGCGTCGGTAGAGATACTGGCATTGCAGGCGCTCAACCAGGCCGCGGCCGGGATCGACATCATCGCCCCGTCAGACATGATGGACGGACGTATCGGCGCAATCCGCACGGCGCTGGACAAGGCGGGCCATGAACATGTGCGCATCATGTCCTACGCTGCAAAATATGCCTCTGCTTTTTATGGGCCGTTCAGGGATGCGCTCGGCTCCGGAGGGCTCCTGAAAGGCGACAAGAAGACTTATCAGATGGACCCTGCCAATAGCGACGAAGCCCTGCGTGAGGTCGCCCAGGACCTGCAGGAAGGCGCCGACATGGTGATGGTCAAGCCAGGAATGCCCTATCTCGATATCATCAGGCGCGTCCGTGACAATTTTGCAGTGCCGACATTCGCCTACCAGGTCTCAGGCGAATACGCGATGATGATGGCGGCCATCCAGAATGGCTGGCTCGACCGCGACCGTGCCATTCTGGAGAGCCTGCTGGCGTTCCGACGGGCCGGATGTAATGGCATCCTCACCTATTTCGCGGTTGAGGCGGCGCGGCTTCTGAACTCAAAGCTGTGACTTCTACCCGCCATATGCGCGGAAGTGCCGCTCATGCGGCGGGTAAGGAAGCGGAAAGTCATGCCTGTGCGCTCATCGCGCAGCATGGCTTCAGCATTATGGCCAGACGCTGCCGGACGCCCCTTGGGGAGATTGATGTGGTAGCCGCCTCCCCCACCACGCTGATCTTCGTCGAGGTCAAGCAGCGCAGATCCCTTACGGAAGCGGCATTTGCTCTGGCCCCTGCACAGCAGCGTAGGGTTCTGCAGGCAGCTGATTTTCTGATCCACACACGCCCCGAATGGCACAGAGAGGCTATGCGGATCGATCTGATCATGCGTGACGAGCAGGGGAAACTGGAATGGCGCAAGGACGTCTTGCGTGCGTTCTGAGGAACGCTGAGAACGCACCAGTCCATCCAAAATGCAAACGCGGGGCGTGGTATCGTCCCAGCCATGACCTGGCCGCAAAATTGATCGGCTGAGGCCACAGAGCATGGGGGTCACTCAGCAGGCGTTTTCGACGTATTGATCGTTTCCGCAGGGGAAGAGTCATTGATCGTGCCTGACTGGGAGCGTCACGAAACGTCCGCTCATTCTTATAGAGGCACCAGCCACCCCACGAGGCCCCACTTCCAAGGGGCAAAGACTCGCCTCTGCTCAGAAGCGCGGGGCACGACCTTAACGCATATGAAGACGTCAGGCGCTGCGGGAAGCGCCTCGAACCGCTATATCAGGGAAAGGGAAATCAACCGTGGCGACGGGCGTGATGGCTCTTGGCGCTCGCCGGCGCCTTGGCATGATAAACAACCGTGTGAACCAGGGCACTACGCGACTGACCGACGCTGCGGTGCGATGCGACCTGATGAACAGTGACGCTGTGATGAGAATGGGAAGCGGCGGGGCGGTGATAGACCGGGGTGGCGGTCAGGGCGTCGAGCGTCAGCTTGGACGCTTCCCAATCGGTGATCTCTCTTGCACTTGCACCGTGCGAAGCGAAAGCAGCTCCTGCGGCGATGACTGAAGTGGCAAGCTTGAGAACCGAGAGACGCCGCATTTTTACTTCCCTTTGAATGACCTAGGGACAGGTTATGCGGGAGAAATAAGGAGCAACAAGGGGCGTTTGGAGATAATTTTCACTCCATCGGAGCGCGTTGCAGTTCTGCCACAGTTTGGGTCAAAACCATGGCAGAATGCAGAATTTATGGCCTAATCAAGGCAGGATCACGCCACTTTCTTGGCGATGTTCTTCTCTTCGAAAAGAGACTCCAGTTCGCCGCTCTGGAACATGTCCGTCACGATGTCACAGCCACCGATGAACTCGCCCTTGACGTAGAGCTGCGGAACCGTCGGCCACTGCGAGAAATCCTTGATGCCCTGACGCATTTCAGCGCTGGCCAGAACATTGGCGGTCTCAAAATCCACGCCCATATGGCCGAGGATCTGCACAACGCGTGCCGAGAATCCGCATTGCGGGAACAGCTTGTCACCCTTCATGAAAAGCATGACGGGGTTGGAATCGATCAGCTGCTGGATCTGCTGGAAAACGGCTTCAGCCATGGGTCTCTCCTGTGCGCAAAACGCGCTGGGTCTATCGTCGTGAGATTATAGACCCAACCGGTCTCTATTGTCAGGGGGTTAATATACGGGCGTAGTCAGCGCCTCAGGGTGTCTGGGTCTTCAGAGCCAGCGCATGCAGCTCCGTACCCATACGCCCCCCAAAGGCGTCATAAACCAGCTTGTGCTGGCGCACCCGTGGCAGCCCCGCAAAAGCGGAGCTGGTCACGGTGGCAGCATAATGATCGCCATCCCCGGCGAGATCATGGATCTCAATCTTGGCGTCAGGCAGGGCAGCCTTGATCGTACGCTCGATTTCCTCAGCACTCATCGGCATGGGTCAGCGCTCCATCAGCTTGGGGAAGAACTCGGCATTGACCTTGCGCATACGCTCGGCCGAGAGCGACATACCATCGGTCAGAACCAGAGCATCACCCCCCGTGCGACCCAGATGGCGCACAGGAACATGGGCCTTCTCTGCCGCATCGATCAGGGCCGCAGCGTGCTTGGTGGCAATCACGTAGCAGGCCTGATCCTCACCGAAATAGAAGGCGTGCAGGCTCGTGCCATAATGTGGCTTGTCAAGATGACACCCTACGCCACTGGCCATGACCATCTCTGCAACAGTAACCAGCAAGCCCCCATCGGCGATGTCGTGACAGGCCTCGACGCGCCCTTCCCCGATCATCTTGCGTACGAAGTCGCCGTTGCGGCGCTCAGCATGAAGATCGATGACGGGCGGGGCGCCGTCTTCGCGGTGACAGATCTCGCGCAACCAGAGCGACTGACCGAGTTCGCCGCGGATTTCACCGATCAGCACAAGCTCGCAGTGCTCGGGCATGCCAAGACCGATGGCCTTGCTTACATCGTCGATCACACCGATCGCGCCAATGGCGGGGGTCGGCAGGATCGGCTGCGACAGACCACTCGGATGGCTCGTCTGGTTATAGAGCGAGACATTGCCGCTCACGACCGGGAAGTCGAGCGCACGGCAGGCTTCGCCCATGCCCTTGATGGCATCGGCAAACTGACCCATGATTTCCGGCTTCTCGGGATTGCCGAAATTCAGGTTATCCGTCACGGCCAGAGGCAGGGCACCTGTTGCCGTGATATTGCGCCATGCTTCCGCGACCGCCTGAGCGCCACCTGCATGAGGATCGGCCTGACAATAGCGCGGGGTACAATCCGTGGTCATGGCAAGACCGCGCTTCGTGCCCTCAACGCGCACGATGGCGGCGTCAGCTGCGCCAGGACGGCGTGCGGTCTGGCCCCCCACACCGCTGTCATACTGGTTCCACACCCAGGCGCGCGAGGCGAGATCCGGGCAGGCCAGCAGGGTCAGCAGGGCGTGTTCCACCCCCGCGGGATCGGCCACCGTACCCAGACGACCCGGCTTTTCTGCATGGGTCATCGGGCGGTGATAGAGAGGCGCCTCATCAGCGAGCGGCGCCAGCGGGATATCGGCTTCCGTCTTGCCAAGATGCTTGACCGTAATATGCGCCGTGTCGGTCAGCACGCCCACGATCGCGAAATCGAGGTCCCACTTCTCGAAAATGGCACGGGCCACGTCGGTGCGTTCGGGCTTGAGCACCATGAGCATACGCTCCTGGCTCTCGGACAGCATCATCTCATAGGCCGTCATGCCGGTTTCGCGCTGCGGCACCTTGTCCAGATCGAGCTCGATACCCACCCCGCCCTTGCCTGCCATTTCAACGGCAGAGGAGGTCAGACCGGCTGCGCCCATGTCCTGAATAGCCACAATCGCGTCGGTCGCCATCAGTTCGAGGCATGCCTCGATCAGCAGCTTCTCGGTGAACGGGTCGCCCACCTGCACTGTCGGGCGCTTCGAGGCCGCGTGTTCATCGAATTCCGCCGACGACATGGTGGCACCATGGATGCCATCACGCCCGGTCTTGGAGCCGACATAGACCACCGGATTCCCGATCCCGGCAGCGGCCGAGAGGAAGATGCGATCCTGACGGGCGATGCCCACCGTCATGGCGTTGACGAGCGGGTTGCCATTATAGGCCGGATGGAAATTGATTTCGCCACCGACCGTGGGCACGCCCACGCAATTGCCATAGCCACCAATCCCGCGGACGACGCCATCGATCACACGCTGCGTCACCGGAAGAGACGGATCGCCGAAGCGCAACGCGTTCAGGTTGGCGACGGGGCGCGCACCCATGGTGAAGACATCACGCAGGATGCCGCCCACACCTGTCGCCGCACCCTGATAGGGCTCGATGAAGGAAGGATGATTATGGCTCTCCATCTTGAAGACGGCGGCGAGCCCGTCACCGATATCGACCACACCGGCATTCTCACCCGGACCATGGATCACCCAGGGAGCCGTCGTCGGCAGGGTCTTGAGATGCACGCGTGAGGATTTGTAGGAACAATGCTCGGACCACATGACCGAGAAGATGCCGAGCTCTGTCAGGCTCGGCACGCGGCCCATGATGTCCAGAACCTTCTGGTATTCCTCAGCGGAGAGACCGAAGCGGGCGGCGAGTTCAGCGTTGACGATCATGCTCATGCGACGAGACTCTTCACCAGACCCGAGAACAGCGGCACGCCATCTGTCGCGCCAAGATCGGGATCGACCAGGTTTTCAGGATGGGGCATCAGACCGCAGACGCGCTTATTGGCGCTCAGGATGCCCGCGATCGAGCGCTGGCTGCCATTGGGATTGCTCAAGCGATTGGCGGCATCGAGCGTGCCTTGCGCACAGACATAGCGGAAGGCCACGCGGTCCTCGCCCTCAAGGCGGTCAAGTTCGGCTTCGGAAGCCGTGTAATTGCCATCGCCATGAGCGAGAGGCGCACGGAACACATCGCCCTTCGCCCAGTCGCGCGTGAAAGCCGTATCCTGCGTTTCAACACGCAGGAACCCGTCCTGCGAGAGAAACCGCATCCCGGCATTGCGCAACAGCGCTCCGGGCAGAAGCTGGGCTTCGGTCAGGATCTGGAAGCCGTTGCAAACGCCCAGCACATACCCGCCCCGTTCGGCGAAGGCACGAACCTCACGCAGGATGGGCGAGTGCGCGCCCATGGCGCCCGAACGCAGATAATCGCCGAAGCTGAACCCGCCTGGCAGGACGATCAGATCGAGATCAGGCAGGCTGGTGTCACGATGCCAGAGCATGGTGGGCGCCTTGCCGCTGACGAGACGGAGCGCCTGCTCCATGTCGCGCTCACGGTTCGTGCCGGGGAAAACGACGATACCGGCCTTCATGGCTTTCCTCCCTGGCCCGAACACGGATAGGCCTCGTGCAGAGCAGCGAATACGGATTTGCCAACCGGGAATTTCAGCACGTCCTGATGGCTTTTCAGCCAGGACAGGACCTTGCCACGTATGGCATCCGTCGTTTCGGCATCCGGCACGCAGAACCCGACAACGGCCGCGCCATCGCCAGAGCTTTTGGCGTTCAGGGCAGATAACGCCCCTGAATCGGCCATGCCCGCGATATAGGCGTCGCACACGGCCTTGCCCTGCGGCTTGGAGCAGATGGCGCCGAAACGACCCGCCTGCATGGAAGAGAGGCGATGCTCATCGGCCTGAGCCGTACCGGCCAGACCGCCCACGGGCAGCGCAAGAGCGACTACCGCCAGAAGAGCCAGCTTGCGGATCATCCAACGACCTCGACGGCAAAATCCTCGATCACGAGATTGGCGAGGAGTTCACGCGCCATGGCCTCACCCTGGGCGAGAGCCTTTTCGCGGTCGTCAGTCGCGATCTCGAGCTCCATGGTCTTGCCCACGCGCACTTCACCGACATTGGCAAAGCCCAGCACCTCAAGGGCGTGACCGATGGCCTTGCCCTGGGGATCGAGCACGCCTTCCTTCAGCATGACATTGACGCGAATTTTCATTGCATGACCTCCGGTCCTTTGAGATCGCCATTGCCTGCCTCAGGCAGAATTCCAAGGCGGCGGGCGACTTCCTGATACGCTTCCTCGACACGGCCCATATCCCGGCGGAAACGGTCCTTGTCGAGCTTCTCGCTCGTCTTGGTGTCCCACAGGCGGCAATTATCGGGAGAGATTTCATCGGCGAGAACGATACGCATCTCGTCATTTTCCCACAGACGGCCGAATTCCAGCTTGAAATCGACAAGCTGGATGCCGATCCCCTGAAACATACCGGTGAGAAAATCATTGGTGCGCAGGGCGTAGGCATTGATCTCATCGAGATCCTGGGCATTGGCCCAACCGAATGCCGTGACATGCTCTTCCGACACCATGGGGTCGTTCAGCGCATCGTTCTTGTAGTAATATTCAAGAATGGAGCGGGGCAGACGCGTCCCTTCCGCGAGGCCAAGACGCTTGGCGATCGAGCCCGCTGCAACATTGCGGACCACCACTTCGAGGGGGATGATCTCGACTTCGCGGATCAGCTGCTCGCGCATGTTGAGGCGGCGAACGAAATGCGTCGGAATGCCAATTTCATGCAGCCGGAGCATCAGGTGCTCGCTGATCCGATTGTTCAGCACGCCCTTGCCGGTGATGATGCCCTTCTTCACGCCATTGCCGGCGGAGGCGTCATCCTTGAAATACTGCACGAGCGTGCCGGGCTCGGGCCCCTCGAACAGGATCTTGGCTTTTCCTTCATAGAGCTGACGACGGCGTGCCATGACGATCTTTCAAAAACGGTGAACGGCGTTGTCCCGCATATAGCAGCGGAGCAACGCCGTTCATACCCATGATCGTCCCGGTCTTTACGACCGGGAGATGCGCCGGAGCTTACTGTGCGGCGGCAGCCTTTTCATGGGCAACCGGTGCGAAAGTGCCGTTGCGCAGGGAAGCCTCGAGTTCCTCGAGCGAGCGACCGCGCGTTTCGGGCACATAGCGCAGCACGAAGAAGAAGGAGACAGCGTTCACGGCTGCAAACAGCCAGAACGTGCCGCCTGCACCCAGCGCCTTCACCATGCTGAGCGTGGTGAGCGAGATGATCAGATCAGCGCCCCAATGGCTGGCTGCGACAAGGCTCATGCCCGTGCCACGGCAGGAAAGCGGAAACACTTCTGCTCCCACGAGCCAGATGGCCACCGAGAGACTGCCCACGTTGAACACGACGTAGCCGACGACGGCAGCAGCGGTCACGAAAGCGCCCCAGCCATGAGTCTGGCCGGTGAAGAACATGAAGCCAAGCAGGACGAGAGACACAACGGCCCCCGGGATCAGGCGAAGCATCAGGGTGCGACGGCCCCAGGCATCGACTGCCCAGCCACCGAACGCCACCGTACCAACCATGGACACGCCGACAGCAACCGAGGTCAGCAGCGCGGAAGACTGGCCGAATCCGGCATCGGCGAAGATGGTCGGCGCATAATACATCACGGCGTTGATACCCGTGAGCTGGCAGAGAAGAGCGATACCAACGGCGGCGATGGTAGCCGGGCGGACCCAGGGCTTGAACACTTCGGAAAGCGGCGCCTTCTCGTCATGCTGGTCCTGGATTTCCTGCAATTCGCGATCGGCTTCGGCATCCGTACGACGCACGCTGCGCAGAACCTGACGCGCGCGTTCGAATTCGCCCTGCATGGCCAGCCAGCGCGGGCTGTTAGGCAGGAACAGCATACCGACAAACAGGATCACGGCCGGGATCACACCCAGACCGAACATCAGACGCCAGGAGTAATCCTGCAGGACATAGCCGGTGATGAACGAGATCAGCTGGCCGAAAGCAATGGCGAACTGGAACGCGACCACGAGCGAGCCGCGACGCTCGGGAGGGGCGATCTCGGCAATATAGATCGGTACGATCTGTGAAGACGCGCCAATTGCCAGACCGAGGATCAGGCGGGCGAAAGTCAGGACGGCAACAGAATGCGCAAAGGTGACAATCACGGTGCCGATCAGGAACAGCGTGGCCGCCGCAATGATCGTGCGGCGGCGACCAAGCTTATCAGAGAGCGGCGCGGCACTGATGCACCCGATAAGGGCGCCGAGGATGACGGCCGAGGTCACGATCTCGGCGCTTTCCGTGGTCAGCTGGAACTGGGGGGTGAGCTGAAGCAGCGCCGCCGAGATGATGCCGGTGTCATAACCGAAAAGGAGACCACCGGTCGCCGCAATCACGGCGATAAAGTTAGTGAGTGCATGCCCTCGCGGGCGCGGTGTGGAAGCCATTGGTGAGCTTTCGTCCTGATCCAGGTGAACGTGCTTGAGATTACAAACACGTTACTTCCACACTATGCCCCCACAAGGTCAACACACAATGTGGGAAGTTAACCAAAAATCTTGTCATAGATGCGGTCTACCGCAACAAGATGTCGTGTGCTGTCCATGGCCTCATCCAGCACCGTCGAGTCCACGCGACCGGCAACCTCCGGGTCCTGCTCCAGATTCTCACGGAAGCTGCGACCATCGGGCGCGCCCAGCTTCGTCCACGTCTCCATCGCGTTACGCTGAACGATGCGATAGGCGTCCTCCCGCGAGATGCCCGAGCGCGCGAGGGCGAGCAGCACCTCCCCGGAATGGACCACGCCACCCAGCGATTCGAGATTGGCCATCATGCGCTCCGGATAGACCACGAGCTTGTCCATCATCCCGGCCAGACGCATCAGGGCAAAATCGAGCCCTACCGTCGCATCCGGACCGATATTCCGTTCGACGGAGGAGTGGCTGATATCGCGCTCATGCCACAGAGCAACGTTCTCAAGTGCCGGTACGACATGCGACCGCACCAGACGCGCCAGACCCGTCAGGTTCTCGGAGAGCACCGGGTTGCGCTTGTGCGGCATGGCCGAGCTGCCCTTCTGGCCCGGATGGAAGAATTCCTCTGCCTCGCGCACTTCCGAACGCTGCAGATGACGCACCTCAACAGCCAGACGCTCGATACCGCTGGCGATCACGCCCAGGGCGCAGAAGAACGCGGCATGACGGTCACGGGGAATGACCTGGGTTGAAACGTCCTCGGCCGCCAGCCCCAGACGAGCCGCAACGAATTCCTCCACGCGCGGGTCGATATGCGCATAGGTGCCGACCGCACCCGAAATGGCACAGATCGCGATCTCCTTGCGGGCCACGAGCAGACGCTCGCGGTTGCGCGCGAACTCGGCATAATGTCCGGCGATCTTGAGACCAAAGCTCGTGGGCTCGGCGTGAATGGCGTGCGAGCGCCCGATCGTGACCGTATTCTTGTGCGCGAAAGCCTGCTTCTTCAATGCAGCCAGAACCGCATCGATATCTTTCAGCAGAAGATCGGTCGCCTGCACGAGCTGCACCGAGAAACACGTGTCGAGCACGTCGGAGGAGGTCATGCCCAGATGCACGAAACGGCTCTCGGGACCGATCTTCTCGGCCAGCCAAGTCAGAAACGCGATCACATCGTGACGGGTCACGGCCTCGATCTCGTCAATCCGCGCGACATCGGCGTCCGAGAAAGCCGCCATGGCGGCATCGCCGCGCTCACGGATGACTGCAGCCGCCTCTTTCGGCATGTCGCCCAGTTCGGCCATCGCCTCGCAGGCCAGAGCCTCGATTTCGAACCAGATACGGTAGCGATTGGTGGGTGACCAGATGGCGGTCATTTCGGGGCGGCTGTAGCGAGGTACCATGGCTTGGCTCCTGGAATCTCTGGGACACGAATTGCGCTCCTCTTACCTCAACTCGGCGCGCGCGAATACCGTCCTTGTCATCCCGCTCAATTGCGCTGCCCCGAGGCTTTCTCTAGGCTTTCGCCGATCTATCGAATTGGAGGATGATGTGGCGCCTGATCTCACCTGGCATGCCCTGATCGCGCTCGCCCAGGTTGTCATGATCGATATCACCCTCGCCGGAGACAATGCGGTGGTGATCGGCATGGTCGTCCGCGGTCTGCCTGCAGCCCAGAGACGCAAGGCGATCATCGTCGGCGTAGCAAGCGCGGCGCTCATGCGGATCGTGCTTGCGCTTGTCGCATCGAAACTTCTGGCCGTGATCGGTCTCACCCTTGCAGGCGGGCTGCTCCTGCTCTGGGTGTGCTGGAAAATGTATCAGGAGATGCGTCACCCGGAGGTGGCCGAGGGAGAGGCGAAATCGGGCACACTCGGCCAGGCCATTTTCCGCATCATCCTCGCCGATCTCTCCATGAGTCTCGATAATGTCCTGGCAGTAGCCGGTGCCTCGCTGGGCCACCCATACGTGCTTGTGACTGGTCTCGCTTTTTCGGTCGTGCTGATGGGGGTGGCGGCAACACTCGTTGCACGGCTGCTCGAACGCTATCGCTGGATCGCGTGGTTCGGCCTGGCAATCGTCGCGTTCGTTGCGTGCGAACTGATCTACAAGGGAAGTATCGAGGTGGTCCATCATGTCGCGGGTTAAGTCTCTCCTCCTGGCTGGCACCTTCCTTCTCCTCGGCGGTTGTTCGTCCCAGGCGCAGGAACCAGAAAATGCCGTCCCGGCAAGCGAGACTCTGATTTCCGCCGAGACCACTCAGGACGCCCCTGCCCCGGCGGTCCCGACGCGCATCGACAATGTCGCGACCAGACTCGACATGTGGCTCGCGCTGGTACAGGCCAGCACACCCCCTTCGGCGCGCGCCTATGCCGATTTCCTGGACATCACGCCGGTCTGGCCTGAACGTGGCACCATGATGGCACGCTATCAGGCCGCACTCGCCACGCGTGCGAGCGACGCGGAGCTGCCGCAGCTCTGCCCGCGCGAGCCCCTCACGAATGTTCAGGCATTCATACGGTGTGCAACCCTCCTCCCGGACGCCGCCAGCCAGGCGAGGCGTATCTGGCGCAATGGCGCCGATCGCGAGACGGACCTGAGCCTGATCCTTGCGGAATACAGTGCATCACTCACACAGGATGACCACTGGGCCCGCTTCCAGCGCCAACTGCGCACAAGGCAATTCTCGGCGGCAAACAGGCAGATAGCCCTGCTGGCCCCTGACAGACAGGCGCGGGCGAGTACCCTCATCGCTCTCGCCTCCAACGCGCCGGATGCCGAGGTTCAGTTCGTCTCACTGCCTCCTTCACTTCAGTCAGACCCGCAGATACTTCTCGCCCGGCTGCGACAGATGCGGCGTTCGGGTGATCTCGCGGGCGCCTATGCACTCTGGCGCTCCAGCGGCTATGCGGTGCAAAAAAATACCCCCTCGCCGGAATGGACGACGGAACGGCTTGGTCTGGCCCGTGCCCTGCTGATGCAGGGTTCGGTTCCCGAAGCCCGCGATCTGGCGGACGATGTGACGCTTGGGCCTGCTGTCACTGCGGGCCTCGAGGCCCGTTTCCTGCGTGGCTGGATCGACCTGCGCTTCCTCAAAAAACCCTCCCAGGCCCGCGAGGCCTTCGCGCCTCTCACAAAGCAAAGCAGCCTCATCACCAGAAGCCGGGGCTGGTACTGGCTTGGCCGCACCTATGCTGCAGAGGGCAACACGGCACAGGCCAGCAATGCGTATCGTCAGGCGGCGGCGATGCCCACCACCTATTACGGTCAGCTTGCGCTGGCAGCTCTGGCGGGACGGGAAGATACACTCCTGCCCGATGGTGGCGATGTTCCCGGCCTCGACAACGCGCTCAGGACCCTGCCCTCTCTTTCATCGGGACCCGTCTCGCGCGCCGATCTGGTCGAGGCAGCACGCCTGCTGCATGAGCGTGGCGATGACGACCACGCCCGCGAATTCCTGATGCTGGGCTACAGTCAGGTCCAGGATGCGCCGGGTCAGGCCGCTCTCGCGCGCTTTGCCCTCTCAATCGATTCCTTTGAGCCTGCCGTTTTCGCGGCGCGCCGCACCGGCCGTCTCGGCTCCGCACTCTATCCTGAAGGCTGGCCGGTGCTTGACGCCGCGCAGGCGGAGGGCGATGCCCTGCCGCGCGGCCTTGCGCTGGGTGTAGCGCGGCAGGAGAGCAGCTTCGATGCGCATGTGGTCAGCCCGGCCAAGGCGATCGGCCTGATGCAGCTCCAGACCGGCACGGCAAAGGACGTGGCACGTCGCGGCGGCCTGGCAGGGCTGGATACCAGCGCCAGCGGTCTGCGCGATCCGGCAACGAACCTCACCCTCGGTCGTACCTATCTGGCACAGCTTCTGGCTCGGTTTGACAACGTCGTGCCACTTGTCCTGTCTGCCTATAATGCGGGACCCCATCGCACCGATCAGTGGCTGGCAAGCCTGCCCTTGCCGCAACCCCTGACACAGGACGGCCTCATCGACTGGATCGAGAGCCTGCCCTATGAGGAGACTCGCTCCTATATTCAGCGCGTGGAGGAAAACATGGCCCTTTATCGCGTCCTGGAGGCCGGCAACCATGGCTGACAACACCCTCATGACCCCGGATCTGATCGACAAGGCGTCGCAGGTTCTTTCATGGCTGCGCGGCCGGGGGGAGAAACTGGTCACAGCAGAGAGCTGCACGGGCGGTCTCATTGCTGCCACCCTCACCGCGCTTGCCGGGTCATCAGATGTGATCGAGGGAGGCGTCGTGACCTATTCGAACGCGATGAAAATAGCGACGCTGGGTGTATCGGCGTCAACGCTCGAGCGTCATGGGGCGGTCAGTGAGGCAACAGCGACTGAAATGGCCATGGGGGCCCTGGGCTGTGCGGAGGAGGCAACCATCGCCGTTGCAGTTACCGGCATTGCCGGGCCCGGGGGCGGAACGGCAGATAAACCCGTTGGCACGGTTTGTCTGTGTCTGATGCACGGCACGCATAATCCGGTGCTCGAAACCGCTCATTTCGCCGGAGACCGCGAAGCCGTACGCCACGCCACGGTAGAGCGTATCTTCGACCTGATTCTGACCAAAATCTGACCCCACCTGGGAGGTCAGCGGCGGAGTTACTTCGAAGGATCGGCTCTGGCCGATAGAATGCCAATGCCAATGCCAATGCCGCATCCCTGGCACCTCGCCCGGGGGACTCTCGCTGCGGTTTCCACGGCGTCGTGCGAAACGAGCCTGGAAACCGCGGGCGTAACTCAGTTATCGATGTGCTGAACCACCTCAAAGCCTTCGAATACCGGCGGTCCGAGTGTCAGGGGCTTGTTACCGCCCGCACCGGCATGGGCCTTGCGGAACTGCTCTGACTGGGTCCAGTCCTTGAACGCCTCCCGTGATTTCCAGATCGTGTGCGAGGACCACAGGATATGGTCATCCTTTACCGGGCCGCGCAGGAGCGAGAAAGAGACGAAGCCGGGTACGGTTGTCAGCAACACCTCGCGATCGAGCCAGCGCTGGCGGAATGCCTCTTCGCTCTCGGGGAGGACCTGAAACCTGTTCATTGCGATATACATCGACGATACCTTCATTTCTTCATGACAAACCGGGCAGAACGAGATCATGCGGCAGAAGAAAAGGCCGCCCCGTCTCGCCATGGCGCCCCAGAACGACATCGGTCAGGCCGAATACGTCCCGAAGCATAGTCGAGGTGATGACCCTGTCCGCAGGGCCGTCCGCATAGAGCCGCCCCTTGTCGATCACCACAACCCGATCGGCAAAGGCGGCTGCCCAGTTCAGGTCATGCAGGATGGCAAGACATGCCCCCGACCCCCATGATCCGCCCTTGCCCGTATGCGCCCGCGCAAGGGACAGAACCTGTCCCTGACGGGCGATATCCTGTGCCGAAACCGGTTCGTCCAGCAACAGGTATCCCTTGTCTCCATGCCAGCGAAGCTGGACGAACACGCGTGCCAGATGTGCGCGCTGCCGCTCGCCGCCGGACAGGCTCGTAATATCGCGCCCGGCGAGGTGCATGAGCCCGACCTCGGCAAGCGTCGAGTCAATCAGCGTGCTCAGCCGGGCGCGTTCTGACGCGCTCCCACGCGCGGCTACACCGAAACCCGCCAGTTCGGCGACAGAAAAACGGGCTTCCATCCCCTGGTCCTGCGTCAGCATGGCACGGTATCTGGCGAGTTCTGCCGGGGTGAACGCCTGCAAGGGACGGCCATCGAGGCTCACCTCACCGATACAGGGAGTGAGCAGCCCGGCAGCCACACGCATGAGTGTCGTCTTGCCCGCGCCATTCGGACCGATCACGGCAACCATCTCTCCCGGAGAAAGCGAGAGGGAAAAATCGTCCAGCAGCAGACGGCCCTGACGCATGACCGTGACATTTTTCAGCTCAAGGCTCACGCAGGAATCTCCTGGTCCCTCAGCCGGAGCAGCAGCCAGATGAAGACCGGAGCGCCAAGTCCGGCGGTAATGATCCCGACAGGCACCTCTGCGGGGGATGCGATCACACGCGCCAGCGTATCGGACAACACCAGCAGGATCGCGCCCAGCAAGGCGCTGCCCGGGATAAGAAACCGGTGATCGGGGCCGCACACAAGACGGACGAGATGCGGCACGATGACGCCGACAAAGCCGATGACCCCTGAAAAAGACACTGCCGGCCCAACCGCCATCGTCACGGCAAAAAGGCTCAAATACTTCACGGCCCTCACCCGACATCCCATCAGCATGGCGTTTTCCTCGCCAGCCAGAAGCAGGTTGAGTGGCCGAGTGAGCGCCATCAACAGGAGCAGCGCCAAGAGGATGAGGGGCGCCAGAATATCAATCTCCGGCCAGCGCGCACCCGACAGACTTCCCATGGACCAGAAGGTCAGGTCACGCAGGGCGGTGTCATTGGCGCGATAAAGCAGAATGCCGGTTGCGGCGGAGGCCAGGGCCCCAAGCGCCACGCCCGCAAGTACGAGCCTGTTGGTCGATAATCCGCCCTGCCTCGTGGACATCGCCTGCAAGACGAGCGTCAGGGCGCAGGCACCGAGCATCCCACCTGCGGGGATGCCCCAGCGCGCGATGATGCCTGCGCCGAACCAGATTGGTCCCTGAACGATCATCAGTGTGGCACCCAATGCTGCCCCGGATGACACACCGATCAGCCCCGGATCCGCCAGAGGGTTGCGGAACAGGCCCTGCATCACAGCCCCTGCGGCACCGAGCCCTGATCCGACGAGCAGGGCCAGAACCACACGGGGCAGACGGATGTCCATGATGATCATACGCGCCATCTGGGGGTCGCTCTCCCGGAAAGGCGCGAACCCGAAACCGGTCGCTCCCGAGGCGAGAGCGAGCAGAAAACTGGCAGCGAGACCAAGCCCCAGCAGGACGAGAGCCGGAAGCGCCGGAAGGCGGCGTATCGTCATGCGGGCTTCATATGTCCGTTGATCTGCTGCGCGAGTTCCAGCGCGGCCTCAGCCGTACGCGGGCCGAAACCAAGAAGCTTTTCACCTTCCATGTCGATAACCGCCCTGTTCCTGCCGGCCGGAGTGGCCAGAACGGCAGGATCTTCCAGCAATGCGTCGCGCATGGCCTGTCCGCCCTGACTCATCATCAGGATCACGTCGGGCTGAAGCGTGATCAATGCCTCACGCTCAAGTGCCTTGTACCCCTGCATGGCGCTTCCGGCATTCGTGCCCCCTGCAAGCGCGATGATGGCATCGGCTGCCGTTCCGGTGCCCGCAGCCATGGGGCGGCCATTGACCACACGCATCACAAACAGAACACGCGGTTGCTGCGGATGCAGTTCTTTCCAGGCCTTGAGCGTCCGCAGTTGATTATCGAAGCGCACCACCATCGAGGCGCCCTGCTCCCCCGCGCCAATGATGCTCGACAAGGTCAGGATACGCTTGCGTACCCCGTCGAGTGAGGGGGTTGCGTCGATCATGACCGTTGGGATCGACGCGTTCATGATCTGGTCGATCGCCGCTGGTGGTCCCGAGTCATTCATCGCCAGAACCAGATCAGGCTTGAGCGACAATATCCCATCAGCGGAGAGCTGACGCATATAGCCGACCGATTTCTTCTCCCTCAGGGCGGCGACCGGGTAGGTTGAGGTGATATCGACGCCGACCACGCGCCCTGAGGCCCCAAGCGCATAAAGCGTTTCGGTAATCGTCCCCCCAATCGAGACAATGCGGTCCATCGTGCCCAGAGTGACCCGGCGGCCACGGCAATCCTCGATCGTGAGCGGCCGTTTTTCGCCTGCCCGGGCACCACGCGCTGCTGCGCCCGATACCCCGGTGGCAAAGGCCGTCAAGCCGAACTGGCGTCGGCTGAACAATCTGATGCTCATGAACCCTGACCTTTCTCTCAACCGATCGAGGGGAAGCTGTTGCGTCATTCCCTCACCCGATGCGGCGGAGCTTTAGAGGAAGTTTTTCTCTCTTGCAAGTGCGAGTCATTCTCAATAACCCATCGTCGCATCCGTTAACGATTCGCAGGGCCGAAACGATGATCACAAAACGCCGGGCACTTTTCCTGTCCTCCGCTCTTGCCCTGACAGCCCTCCCCGCCAAACAGGCTTCTGCTCAATCTGCCACGCCCCCATCGGCGGGAAACGCTGCCGCCAACGCTGCCGACCGCGTGCCCGGAACCGGCGCGCATGAAAAAGCGGTCGTTGCGAGAACCTCTGCAACATCCCCAGGCGCGCCGATCCAGATGGCGAAGCTCGACACCGCGTCGCGTGCAGTGCTTCCTCCGGGCCGGACAGTCGGGGGCACCCGGAAGGAAGCTGCCGCGACGAGCGCCGCGCAGAACGGGGACGCCATCGCTCTGCCAAGTGTACGCGTGCACGGCGTTACTGAAACCACGGTGCCACAGGCCAGCGCGACCCTGACCCGCAAGGACATGCTTCGCGTCAATCCGACCGAGCCCTACATGATCCTGACCGGTTTGCCGGGGGTATATTTCCAGAATGACGGGTCGCCTGCGCTGGCCATATCGATACGCGGCATGCAGGATTTCGGCCGTGTGAATGTCATGGTGGATGGGGCGCGACAGAACTTCCAGACGAGTAATCATGGCGCCAATGGCAGCGTCTTTGTCGACCCTGCCCTCCTCGCCGGGCTCGACGTCGCCCGTGGCACAGTCTCGACTGCCGATGGCGCGGGAGCTATTGCGGGCGTGGTCAATATGCACACGCTCGGCGTGGATGACCTGGTCGCGTCAGGCAAGCGTTATGGCGTGATGGCCCGCGCTCTGGGTGGGTCCAATAACTACGATGGCTCGGGTGTGGTCGGTGCCGGGGTGCGGGTGCGCCCGTGGCTCGGCATCGCCGCCGCTTTCAGCATGCGCAGTTCGGGCGATTACGAAGACGGCGCTGGCACACGGGTTCCCAACAGCTACCAGCGTCTGCAATCGGGCCTGTTCAAGATCGACATCAAACCCGGCATCGGTCAGAGCCTGACGCTGGGTACCGTGATCTATCACAACCAGTTCGGTCAGGGGACCGAGGGGATCGCGACGGCCAATAGTATCCAGAACAATCAGGGCAATATCGAGTATCGGTTCACGCCTCAGGATAACAAGCTCGTCTCCCTCCACGTGAAGGGCTATGTAGTGTCAACCGGACTGGACAACGCCACCCCCGCCTATCGCGCGCTCACAATGGCTGCCGCGAACATGACCCGGTACGATCTCACCACCCTGGGGTTCGAGGCTGACAACACGTCCCAATTCCCCCTCGGGCCCGTACTGGCCTCACTCAATTATGGCGGGGAGTATTATCATGACTCGGTCAAGACCAAGGACCAGACCGGCTATGATGGCGCAACGCCATCAGGCGGACGTGAAGTAGGCAGTGCTTTCACACAGCTCGCCTTGAACTGGAAAATCATCCAGCTGACCGGCGCGCTGCGTTACGACGCCTATCATCTCTCCGGCGGCGGCGTGAACCAGGCCTCGGGGTTCACCTCGGTTCCGGCTGGCGCTTTCCATACCAGTACCAGTTCGGACGCGGTGAACCCGAAGGTCACGCTGGCGGTCACGCCAGTACATGGGCTTCAGCTTTACGGCAGCTACGGTCTCGGCTTTCGACCGCCCTCGACGACCGAGACGCTCATGGCCAGTTCGCATCCTGGTCTCGGCTTCCTGAAATTCATCCCGAACCCCAATCTCGCACCCGAGCAGACCTATGGGTGGGAGGCCGGCGCCAAGCTGCATTACCGTGACGTGCTTGCTGAAGGTGACAAAATCGAATTCGATGGCGACTATTTCGATACACGGATCAAGAACTATATTGCCCAGACACGCGTGATCGGCCGTCCCGCCCCAGGCTCCTATATTCCGGTCTACGGGTATTTCTACCAGAACATGGCAGGCAATACCTACACTCACGGGTTTGAGGGGCAGGCGAAATACGATAACCGCTTCGTCTTTGCCACCCTGTCCTACACGAACACCACCACCAAATTGCCTCGCCCCGATTACACCGGATTTGGCGCGATCCTGACCACGCCGCCGCGCTCGGTACTGGCTGGAACGGTGGGTCTGCACCTGTTCGATAGCAAGCTTTCCGTCGGCGCGCGTATCCGTGCAGCCACGCAGACGCTCGGCCAGCCCAAGAGCGGCACGCCGGGCTTCCCGAAACAGGGCGGCTATGTCGTCTTCGACATGTTCGGCGCCTACCAGATCACCAAGCAGATCCAGATGTTCGTCAATGCCGATAACGTCACCAACCGTCGCTATTACACGAGCCAGATCTCCTCAATCCCCAACCAAGGGCTGACCGTGATGGGAGGGCTGAATTTTGCACTGTCACGTTGAGGCGTGCCTTGCCCGTCCGCTCTTGTTCGGGGGACGGTAATCGGGCAATGGCGCGGCAACCAACAAGGAGCCGCGCCATGAACGCCCCCATGAACGCCCCTATGAAGGCCCTGGGCCAGACGGATACGACAACCGCGCTCGAACTCCGCCTGGGCCAGATGATTCGACGTCATCTGGACGGTTTCTCGGGACTTTTCATCCTATTCGTTCTAAAGCAGGGTTGGGCCTGTCTCTTCGGCGGCCTGATGCTGGGGGCCATTCTCATCAGCCACGCGCTCTGGTCGCCGGACTGGCCGCTCCATCGCTATGACGCGCTGTTCCTCTTCGCGCTGCTGACCCAGGCCGTGTTCCTCGCCTGCAAACTGGAGACGCGCCAGGAGGCGCTGATCATTCTTCTGTTTCATCTCACCGGGACAGCCATGGAGTGGTTCAAGGTCCATGCAGGGTCATGGTCCTACCCCGAACCCGGTTTCTTCAAGATCCTGCATGTGCCGCTTTTCTCCGGCTTCATGTACGCCTCGGTCGGCAGCTATATTGCCCGTGTGATCCGGCTATTCGACATGAGGTTCCTCGCCTATCCGCGTTTCGGCTTTTCTCTTGCTCTGGCCCTGGCGATCTATCTCAACTTCTTCACCCATCATTTCATCCCGGATCTGCGTTGGCTTCTGGTGCTCGCCACCATCGCAGTCTATTGGCGTTGCACGATCCTTTATCGCGTCTTCGATACGCAATGGCGCATGAGGCTTCCCCTCGCGGCGTTTCTCTCGAGCATCGCGCTCTGGATTGCGGAGAATATCGGCACTTTTACCGGCACATGGCTCTACGCTCACCGGCAATTCACCTGGGTCGTCCATCCGCAGAAGCTCGTGTCATGGTATCTCCTGCTCTATGTCGCTTTCATCACGGTCACGCTTCTTTTGAGGCCGGATCGTGACGTTCCCTCGCCGACGCCACGCCCAGCCTCTCGATGATTTTTCGATGGGGGCACGAGATACGCCGGGGGGCGATGGCCCTGCTCACACTGATCATCATTGCCGCTGGCATTGCTTGCCGCCTCGCCCCGCTTGGCCTCGACCCTGCCGTGCAGAAATGGGGCGGATCGATCCTCTGGGGATCGTTGTTCTGGTGCCTCGCTGCACTCATCCTGCCCGGCCGCCATCGCTCCGCCCTGTTCGCGCTCGCCTGTCTCGGCGCCTTCGGCAGTGAAGGGCTGAAACTGGTCCATATCGAACCGCTCGACACGCTTCGGTCTATGGCCGCCGGGCGCTTTTTGCTGGGGCAGCATTTTTCATGGAGCAATATGGCCGCCTATCTGCTGGGCATGACGCTCGTCACTCCCCTACGCGTTTGCTCAAATCCGGGGCCCGGTTCGGGTAGCGCCCCGACAGAGGAACGAGCGACCGTTATCAAGTCAGAATAATGACAGATCCATGACTGTTTTGTTTCCGATCTGATTTAATAAAACCATAATACTGTGTCACGCAGTGTCACGATATCTACGGGCCGCAAATCGACCTCAGTACGAAACGGCTCTTTTTCATGAAACTCAGACTCAGTCCTGTTCTATCGGCAAGCCTCCCTGCCCTGATCATTGCCGCGCAGTCTGTGGCGCATGCGCAAACCGTGACGAATACAGCAAAGCCGGTGAGCGCGCCGGTCAGCAAGAAGCAGCCGGGCAAGAAACGAAGCGCTGAAGTTCCGTCTCGGAAGGCGAGCGTGGAGGCCAAAAGCCCCGAAACCGTGATCGTTCTCGGCGCCGGACAGGCTCGTGAAACCCAGACCATTTCGCGCACGGCGATACAGGAATACACACCCGGGACGAGCCCCTTCAAGGCCTTGTCCAAGCTGCCGGGTGTGATGTTCACCTCATCCGATCCGCTTGGCTCCTATGAATGGTCGCAGCAGATCATCATTCGTGGCTTCGACCAGAGCCGCTTGGGCTTCACCTTCGATGGCGTGCCGCTGGGCAATCTGGCCTATGGCAATGACAATGGTCTCTCGATCGGCCGCGCGCTTCAGACAGAAAATAACGGCCCCGCCACGCTGACACAGGGCGCGGGAGCGGTCGGCGTTGCAGCCTCCAACGATCTTGGCGGCGCGCTGCAATTCAGTTCGATCGATCCCTCCGAAAAGTTTGGTGCCGATGTCAGCGGAACCATCGGCTCCGCCTCGACCTGGCGCACATTCGCCCGCATCAACAGCGGCGTGCTGAAGGGGGGCGGCAAATTCTATGTGTCCTATGATCATCAGGACGCCAATAAGTGGAAGGGCGATGGCGTGCAGCGTCAGGACCAGGCCAACGCCAAGTACGTCCAGCCTCTGGGCGAAAATCTGAAGCTCACGATCTTCGGCGACTGGTCCAAACGCGCCGAAAACGACTATCAGGATCTGTCGCTCTCCCAGATCAAGACCTATGGCTATAATCTGGACAACATCACCGGCAATTACGCTCTCGCCAAGCAGATTGCCTATGCCTATCAGAACGGCACGGCCTTCCCCAGAGGCATCGAAAACCAGGATACCGTTTATTATAACGCAGGCGGCCTTCGCGAAGATGCGCTGGGCTATGGCAAGCTGGATTTCAAGATCAATAACCGTCTGTCCGGCTATGTTATGGGCTATGGCCACACCAATAGTGGCGAAGGCGTATGGGTCACGCCCTATACCGCAACACCGGCGCAGCTTGGCGGCTCACCGCTTTCTACCCGTACGACCGAATATGACATCCACCGTGCCGGGTTTATCGGAAGCTTGACCTACAAGATTGCCAATCACAGCATCGAAGGCGGCTTCTGGTTCGAGAACAATAACTTCAATCAGGCGCGTCGTTTCTATCCTCTCGCGCTCGATGGCTCGCCCTCCTCCATCCATTGGTACAAGAACAATGCCTTTGCCACACAGTGGCAGAGCGCTTTCAACACAAAGACCTATCAGGTCCACCTGGGCGATACCTGGAAGATCACGCCGAAACTGAAGGTCAATTACGGCTTCAAATCCCTGATCGTCGACAACACGGCACGTGCCATGAACGGCAATTATCTGGGAATGCCGGTGGCGACGGCCTATCCCTCGGGTACGCTGAACGCCTCCAACGGTTTCCTGCCACAGATCGGAGCAAATTACCGCTTCAACCATAACCATGAAATCTTCGTCGATTACAGCCGCAACATGGCGGCTTTCGACAGCGCGCAGACCTCAGGCCCGTTCTCGACCACGGTAGCTGGCTTCCAGGCGCTGCAGGGCAGGCTGAAGCCCGAGATGTCGAACACCGAGGAACTCGGCTACCGCTATCATACCAAAACCTTCCAGGCGACAGTGACCGGTTACTATGTCGAGTTCGAGAACCGACTGCTTTCAGTCACACAGGGTGTGGGCATTCAGGGCAATGCCTCGGTACTCTCCAATGTGGGCGGCGTGATCTCGCGCGGTATCGATACTGCCGTGAACTGGCAGTTCGCACCGAACTGGTCGATCTTCGCCTCCTACGCCTTCAATAACTCCTTCTACCAGGACGACGTGATAGCAGATGGCAAGGTCTCCGCGGCCATCAAGGGCAAGAACGTCGTAGGAATGCCGCGTAATCTGGCCAATGTGCAGCTTGGCTATGACGACGGGCAGATCTGGGGCAACGTGCTGATGCAGATCCAGGATCGGCGCTATTACACCTATACCAATGACGCTTATGTCCCCGCCAATGACGTCTTCAACCTGAATCTGGGTTATCGCTTCAAGAGCCATAATTTCTGGCTGCGTGGACTGGACACCCAGATCAATGTCTCCAATCTGTTCGACAAGCGCTATGTGGCCACTGTAGGCAGCAACGGGTTCATCAACTCCGATCCCTCCGGCAGCTTCCAGACCCTTCAGGCCGCCGCGCCGCGTATGGTCTTCTTCACCATCCGCAAGCATTTCAACTGAGAAGCGGAAGTCCCAGCATGAAACCCGGCCGTCGGCAATTTCTCTCCCTTGGTGCTGCCGCTCTGGCCGGAACTGCCCTGCCCGATAATCTGCGCAAGGCCCTTGCCATCCCCGCCCATCGCGAAACGGGAACGATACAGGACGTCAAGCATGTGGTGATCCTGATGCAGGAAAACCGCAGCTTCGACCATTATTTCGGGTCCCTGCGCGGTGTACGTGGCTTTGGCGACCCACGGGCCGAGACACAGGCCGATGGCAGTTCAGTCTTTGCCCAGAAAGATGCCAAAGGCCGCGCCGTCTGGCCTTTCCTGTTCGACACGATCCATACCTCGGCGGCTTGCCTGAAAAGCCTCGATCACAGCTGGAAAGGCACGCAAGCCGCCTGGAATGAATGGGAGGGCTGGGTTCCGCATAAATCTCCCATGACCATGGGGTATTTCACGCGACGCGAGATTCCCTATTACTATGCGCTTGCCGACGCCTTCACCATCTGTGACGCCTATCACGCCTCCATCTTCGGGCCGACCAATCCGAACCGCCTCTATTTCTTCACCGGCACCAATGGCCTCTCCGTTGGGTCAGATGGAAAGCAGGCTGTCGAGAATGTGGATGACGGCAACTGGTCTGCCGACATGGCGCATGACAACCCGCATTTCGCGCCCTTCGACTGGACGACCTATCCTGAACGCCTCCAGGAAGCCGGTGTCAGCTGGAAGTTCTATCAGGAATACGATAATTTCGGCGATAATCCTCTCGCCTCATTCAGGCAGTTCCGCAACCTTGACCCGAAAGACTGGCGCTACCGCAATGCCCGCGCCATCGTCCCCGGATCGACGAAGGAGAATACGCACGAACTCGAGGGCCGCTATCTGCTGGACGCATTCGAGAAGGATATCGCCCAAGGCACTCTGCCGCAGGTTTCCTGGATCGTCCCCCCTGCCGCCCTGTCGGAGCATCCGGAAGCACCACCGGGATTCGGCGAACATCTGATTTCCAAGCTCATCGATATCTTCGTCCGCCACCCGGACACCTGGTCAAAAACCGTGTTCATTCTGAATTACGACGAGAATGACGGGTTTTTCGATCACGTCCCACCGCCAGTCCCGGATCTTGGGGGAACACAAAGCGGGAATGCGGGCGTTTCAACCCAGGGTGAGAGTTTTCACGGCGAACCGGTCGGGCTTGGACCACGCGTTCCGGCACTCGTCATTTCTCCATGGAGCAAGGGTGGCTGGGTCAACTCACAGCTATTCGATCACACCTCGGTCATCCAGTTTCTGGAGAAGCGCTTTGGTGTGACCTGCCCTACAATCACACCATGGCGTCGGGCTGTTTGCGGCGATCTGACCTCGGCATTCGATTTTGGCAAGGCCGACCCGGTCTGGTCGGCCGATCTGCCCAATACTGACGACTACCTGCCCCAGACGCGCCTCTCCTGCGCCCATCCACCGCCACTGGTCCCTGAACATGGGAGCCTTCCGGTGCAGGAAGCGGGCCAGCGCCCTGCCCGCGCCTTACCCTATCGTTTGAGGCTCACGACCCGGTCCGACAGGAATGATCGGCTCGAATTGACCAATGCCGGTTCACAAGGTGTCGTATTCCGTATCCGGCAAAAAGGTCAGCCTTCCCGGCATGTGACGCTTCCAGCCCACTCCTCCGCCCGTTACACCTGTACCGCTAATGTGCCGGTCGAAGTCTACGGGCCGAACGGTTTCTACAGACTTCATACCCCCATGGCTGGTCTGGGACTCACAGAGGAAAACAGCAGCGATTATCTAACCCTTATGATTGAAGTCGCCCGGACCCCTGAAAG
Organism: Asaia krungthepensis NRIC 0535; assembly: GCF_025995175.1. GTDB lineage: Bacteria > Pseudomonadota > Alphaproteobacteria > Acetobacterales > Acetobacteraceae > Asaia > Asaia krungthepensis. The sequence goes on along the minus strand of NZ_BAPV01000012.1, from coordinate 93,061 downwards.
CAGCATGACCCTGACTGACCATTACGGCGGTCAAACGACCGCGCTCGATCTCGCCTCACACACCCGCCTTGCCCTGAAAATCGCGCTCGGTGCGAGTGACGGATGGTATCATCTCGAGCTACGCGCGGCGGATGGCACGCCGTTGCATGTCCTCGCCGGCCATGTCGAGACCGGAAGCCCGAGCCGCTCCGACCCCCATCTCGCAAGAACGGTCGTAGATCCGGCCTGAGCGGAGGCCGCCATGCCACGTTGTCAGACATCCGGAACTTGCCGCTTCCGGTGCGGGTGAAGCTGTGCCCGAAACGTCGCAGAGGAAGCGTGAAAACCGTGATGCGGGTGTGGTCTCGTTGACACGCCGTTTCTCCACGCTAGGGTCGCCCCCGATGGTTCCCGGGTGACCGGGATGAAAAGGGAACATGGTCCAAGGCCATGACTGCCCCCGCAACTGTAGGTGAGGAGCACGCGCGCGCGGGCCGAAAGGCCCAGTCACTGGGTATCTATCCCCGGGAAGGCCAGCGCTCGTGTCATGATGCACAAGTCAGGAGACCTGCCATCATCCATGGTCACGGACGGAACCTGACGGGCGGGGTGTCCCAGAGGTGGCGTATCATGATGCGCCCATCGTAGTGACGTGAGTTCAGGATAGAAGCCGCCGTCATGCGCACCTTCCCCCCTCGCCCACCGGCCGGAAGCACCCGGCCAGTATCGATATTCCCCGCTTCCGCAGAGCCGCCCGGCCCCGTGTCCGATGCCGCGGCGGCCTCCGTGCGTCGATCTTCAGCGCCTTTCCCGTTGCCTGTCGGAGCGCTCCCACTATGGCCGCTGCTCGTTATCGCCGTACTTGCCATGCCCAAGACCGCACTCGGTCAGGATCGGACAGAAACGGACGAGTACATTACGACCAAGGGCGAGAGCACCGGGCTTAAGGCGCGTCCGGCCATTGGCGGAAGGCTCGGACTAACCCTGCAGCATAACCCGGCTTCCATTGCGGTTGTTGATCGTCGCACCATCTTGCAACGCGGATACGTGCATGCTGAAGAGGCCGCTGATTCCGCTCCGGGAGTGACCTCTGGTGGATCGCCGGGGAATCCCGCCCAGTTGCTGATGCGCGGATTCAGCGGCAACCAGATTCTGATTTTGCGTGACGGGTTCTATTTCGGCCCGACAACCATGGTGAACCGCCCGCTCAATGCCTTCAATCTGGAAGCTGTAGAAGTTCTCAAAGGCCCATCCTCGGTGCTTTACGGGCAGGGCGCGGTGGGCGGAACGGTGGATATGCGCAGCCGTACGCCTGATCTGGAGCGTGTACGCGCGGACGCCCTTGTCTCATATGGCAGCTTCAATAGCTGGAGCGCAGGGTTCGGCGGTTCAGTGCCACTTTCGCGCACGGTGGCGATCAGGAGTGATTTCAGCCGCACCTCTTCAGACGGTTACGTCAGGAATGCCAACCCGCATAGTAATGACTGGACGACCACGCTCCTGTGGCATCCGTCCCGGAGCTTCACCGCGCGCCTTGGCGTCGATTACCTGACCGATGAGCTTTCCACCTATTACGGCGCCCCGCTTGTGCCCGGAAGCGCTGTGGGGGATGCCGCAACCGGTTTGCTGCATTCCACCCGTGGGTTGGTCATCAGCAAGGCTTCGCTGTGGCGCAATTACAATGTAGCCAATCCCCAGGCCAGCTCCGTGAACGCCACCCCGACCCTACATCTCGACTGGGTTGTGAACTCTCACGTCACGCTGCACGACAAGGCGTATTTCATGTATGCCAAGCGTCGGTGGAACAATGCGGAGACATACAGCTTCATCGGCACGACAGGGTCTCTCGACTCAAATGGTGTTGCGATACCTCCCGGGCGTATCGGACGTGACCGGTTCTATGTCTATCAGAACCAGCATCAGGTGGGTGACAGTATCGACGCGCGTATCGACCATACCCTATTCGGTCTGCACAACCGGCTGGTCATGGGAGGCGACGCCTATTATCTGCGTTTCATCCGCAACCGTGGTTTCCCGGATGCCGATTACGCCGATAGTGTTTCGCTGGTTAGCCCCGAAGGTGGGGCAGTTGGGCCGTTCGCCGGGGAGCTCCCGTTTCGCAAATCTCCCACTACCATGATCGATGCCGGTCTTTTCCTTGAGGATACGCTCTCTGTCACCGCGAAGCTGCGTCTCGTTGGGGGATTCAGGTATGACTGGCTCTCGCTCGACCGACAGAACTACAACCAGAACGGTCAGTTCAATACCGCCACCAGCTTCAAGGGGCACTATAACCCCGCCAATTTCCGTATCGGCCCCGTTTACGATCTGATGCCCGGTCTCAGCCTTTATGGTGTGTACACGACTGCCGAGGACCCTCCGGGCTCCAATTTATTTCTGGCCAACCGGGGACAGTTCTCGCGTTTGTCGCATTCGCGCCAGGGCGAGATTGGCATCAAGGCCACCGCACTCTCGGGGAAGTTGATAACAACGCTCTCGCTCTACGATATCAAGCGCACGAAGGTCCTAGTCCAGACGGGGCAGGACAGCGTTTCGACTGCGGGGAGCCAGAAGTCGCGCGGGGTCGAAAGCCAGATCGACTGGCGTATCAACTGGCACTGGAGCGTCTCCGGCAACGTCGCGTATACGGACTCCCATTACGGCACATTCTTCCCGGATGCCTCGACGAATGCCTCCGGTCATTTGGTGCCGAATGTGCCCAAGGTGACGGCCAATCTGTGGGGTATCTGGTCAGCAGTACTGGACCTGCCGCTCGATCTCGGGGCAGGCATGCGTTACGTTTCCGCGCGCAAGGGAGATTACGCCAATACATTGTCGCTCAAGGACTACGCCTTGGTGAGTGTTTTCGCGGGGTGGCATATCTACAAGGGTTTCACCCTGTACGGGCGGATCGATAACATCGGTAACAAGCATTATGTGCAGTGGGCGGATACGAGCTATCCATCCGAGGTCCTGATCGGTGCCCCCAGGGCGTTTTCCGCCAGTATGCAGGCCAGTTTCTGAGGGTTCCCTACCGGCCCCGTGACGGGGCCGGAGGTCAGTCTGATCGCAGCATCGCGTGCCGCGGACTTCGTCAGGCCGCGTGCCTTTTAAAGTTCGCCTTCAGATAGGCCACGCGGCGTGTGAGGCGCGGGTGGGTCGATGCGATTTCGACCACAAAGCCCGCCAGCCCCGGTACCCGGAAATCCTGCGCCGCGAATGCATCGACATTCATTGCTTTGTTCAGACGCTTGGTACCACAGGCGAGCATTTGCAGGGCTGTGAGCGCGTCATGTACATCCGGCAGGACCGAGGCCCCGACTGCATCGCAGCTGAACTCACGCGCACGGGAATAGGCCCGATAGAGAAATGGAACAAGAAAGGCTGGGAGTCGTATGAAATGCTTGAACGCATTCAGATGGCCCAACGCATGATGCGCGATTTCATGCGCCATGATGAAACGAAGCTGCGCATTGTCTTCCGCCTCGACAATGGCTGAAGTCAGGAAAACGTAACGCCCGCGCAAAAGCCGTATCGCAAATGCGTTCATGACCCCACCGGAGTTATGAATGAAAGCCTGCGGTGTCTCGGCCAAACCGAGCTCACGGGCGATCGCGACAAACTGGGTATGAAGCTCCGGGAATTGATCTTCCGAGAGCGCGACCATATTACCTATGGCGTAGGCCCGGTAGAGCGCAGCCGTCATGATCGAAGTGAGGTATACAAACAGCCCGTACACGCAGATCATGAATAGATGAGCGATCCCGCGGGGACTCTCGAGCGCTCCTACAACGACGAACAGCATAAACAGGAACCAGAATAATCCTCCGAAAACCGTGAGGAGGAAACCGTAGAGATGCTCACTTGGATGGCGATGTATCTTGAGCGTGGGCGACATTGCAAGCCTCTGTTATTTTTGGTTCTTCAACATGATAAATAAAAACAGAAACTAAGATATAAAAATAATACATATTCAGATGATATTCTGTTTCTGTCCTGGAGCGACGTGCTCTTCTGCTCGGCGCGGACAGCCTTCGCTCTACCGCTGATTTCCCCTCCCCTCGATTGCGCGCTATCCTCCTGCCGATGATTGAAAGGGCAGGTATGAACGATTTCACTGCGCTCCTCGCAGATACGGGCCTCTTTGTCTGTGTCCCGTGGCTTTTGTGGCGCCTGGTTGGCAAGGCTGTGCCGATCGCAGTCATTCCCATCCTGATCGGAATCATGGCAGCTGTCTGGCATCTTCCCCTGAAGTCGATCGGCGTTCCCTCATTTTACGGCGATACGATTGGCTGGGTTGCTGTGCTTGTCCTGGCGTTTACGGCCGGCATGGAGATGTGGCAGCACCCGGAAGGTACATCCCAGCAAGACGCCCTGCCCCGCCCTTCATTGCCGCGCCTTCTTGGCGGCGCTGCTGCTGCGCTCGGTGGCCCTTTCCTCGTCGGCGCAGTTCTTGTCTATCTTTTCTTCCTGCCGCTGCCGGGTTGGCATGCCACGGCAGTCAGTCCAGGCATTGCCGCGGCCTCGATTGGGTTATGTATTGCGGTAAGCGCCCTGCCCGTCCTGATCGGGATTGTGCGGGAGCTTCCGACGCGGGACAAGCCGATTGGACAACTTGCGCTGAAGCTCGCAGTCATTGACGATGCGACACTCTGGATCGGCCTTGCGCTGCTGCAGCTTGCCGCAGAACGCCAAACCGCAATGCATAGCTGGGGCCTCAGAGAGTGCTCGGCGTTTCTGCTGCTCATACTCCTCGGCTTCGGGGGGTGGCTTGCCACGCGGTACATCCGTAACCCTCCCAAACTACTCATTTGGGCCGTGATTCCCATCTATCTCAGCCTTGGTTCTTGGGCGAGCATGACGCTTGGCCTGCACGAACTTATTGGCGCTTACTTTGCTGGCGCGTTCATGCCCCCTTCATGGGTGAAGCGTCTCCCCTTCGAGGCGATTTCCACCTTTTGCCTCATCTGGCTCGCACCGCTCTTTTTTGGCCATAGTGGTTTGAAGATCAACGGCGACGCCCTGACCTGGCCGTCGGTGATCGCATCCCTATCGCTTGTCGCCATTTCCATCATTGCCAAGATCGGGTCCATCTACCTCTTCCCCCCTGCCGGCGGCCTCTCCCGCAGGCAGACGCTGAGCCTTGGTGCTTTGCTGCAATGCAAGGGGCTCATGGAGATCGTCGCCGCCACTATTCTTCATGAACAGGGAATGCTGTCAGAATTCGCCTTTGCTTCGCTCATGGTCCTCGCCGTGATCTCAACCCTTCTCACCGGACCGCTTTTCCATCTGTTCAAGCCGAGAACTGAAAGTCCGGTATAAACAGTGAATAGCTGATGAGTGAGTGACTTTCGGTCAGGCAGTCGGTCTGATCCGCGCCGAGAGTTAACCCTTCCTTGCGCTGGTCCAAGCAACGACACGGGGCAAAGAGAAGTGACCTCTCCTCCCCTTTAAGCGATGGACCACGCGGCAGGACCAAAAGGGTCCGTGGTTTGGTGCAGATGAGACAACGCTGTTCTTACAGGAACGCGTCAGGATTCTGAGCGTCACAAGACCCAGCGTGATATAGGGCGACAAGCTAGACACACCGCCGAGACAAACGTTCGCTTTCGTCAAGTTGAATGCAAGGAAACCGGTACGTTCAAGTGGCTTCCCAGCTCTGACAAGCAACAGCCGGCTAAGGTTGTACGGGCTGTACGACGCGGTTATGGCAAACCATCAGGTACAAGGTCGGTTCCGAAATCAAGACAGGCGGCGCATCATAGGACGCGTCGTCAGACGCTCGTGCGGCCGACGCCACTTTCAAACTCTGCCCGCCGCGAAGCGAAGTAAATACCTCATGCTGGGCCTGCAACTCTCAACAGGTCTGTGGAGCGGGCAGACGCAAACAATCATGTCTCGGCAACCATAACGGGCGCCCGATGAACACGCCGTTCATTGTTTGTCTCTCCTTCAGTTCTCGATAGCACGGATATGATGCTTGTTCAGCATAGCCGTGAGACAACGCTTCTGAAATCTTGCCCTCTGAACCGTGGCCAAAACCTTAGACACGCCCTGGCGGATCACGGCCTCATGCACGGCCTTGAGGTAGGGACCTGCATCCAGCGCCTCCAACAGCTTGGGGGGCTAAACGTCACGTGTCTCTCAGTCCATTCTCGCCACGAGAGACAAATAACTCTTCCGCATTGCGTTGCGTGTACTGTCCCCGCATCAGACTCGATCGGCGCGGCAGTCGAACGCCCGCTCCACAGCAGATCTGGATATTCACGACGCCTAGGATCCGGAACGGTCGTGCCCAGCGTCTCTCACACCACCCGTAGCCCCGAGCCTGCAAACAGCCAAGGAGGATTCTTGCGCACGGCTTCGTGTGCAAGACTACAGGGATGCTCCGTTGACTGGAGGAACCCAGGACGGGACGCCTCCAAAACCCAAGTAGTGATCTGCTGCCCCTACGCAATATTGCCCCCTTGTCCCGGCATCGGGAAATATCGGAGGGCTATGCTTTTGTGCCGCCGTAGGGCGTTTTGCCGCGCCAGTGAGACTCAAGGCCGACTTTACTCGAATATCTCTCGACTCTGGTCGGGTCGGGTCGGTTTGAGTAGAGCAAATTTGTTAGAAATCTGCCTTGCCTCATGCCTGTTTCGCCAGTTATTCCCTACCGGAGATACGGGGGCCACCTCAGCCTTGCATCTGATTTCAAGGCCCAGGTGGCGCGGGCATACGCTCGCGGATTAGCGGAAGCCGCGTCGAGACCCGGAGAGATCGCATGTTATCCTCCTAGTCATTCGGGACCGTAAAGATAGGCTGGCGTGGACGGCCCTTTCGACGCTGACACGCTTACCCTTCCTGCACCCATTGGGCTCACATCAGTATCAACCCAACCTCGAAAGTCCACCGGCCAGAACGAGAGCCCCATGGCACCTCTCTATAGTTGCAGACTCAGGCAAACACTTAGGCGCGCACTCACGCTGGAACTTCGAACATACGGGTTCCTAGCGCGCGCTACTCGATGCGTTATTTTGCAACCCATGCTGCTGTGATCGCCGGTCCCGTCAATGCTCCAATCAGCTGGTTGAACTTGTAGAATCGGTTCGTCCGAGCATTGGCGACGAGGAGAACATCTTTGTTTTTCATCGGAAAATGCTGTGCCAGAAAGTAGCTCGTCGGGTTCATCATATCGAGATGATAGATCACTGGAACGCCGTCGTGAATCCCCTGCCTGATAGAGGGCGTCGTCAGACCCATCTGACGAGCCGCCGGCACATCCTCGAACCTGAAAAGAAAGACTGCATTCGGATCTGCGCGGGCATCATTGGGGCCACCGGCACGAGCAATCGCCTCGGCGAGCGTCAGATCGGGCGATTTGAACTGGGTTTCAGACACGCGATCCGAGGCACCGAACACCGTATAGCTACGAGGCTCGTAGATGATCTGTATGCGGTCTCCGGGAAGCCCGGCAACATCGAGATCAGGGTGTGACTGCAATGTCCCCAGATCCGTGCCACCCGTCTTACCGTTGCGCAGGAGCTGCACATAGGTATCTTGCGGCGCCCATTTTGCTCCGCCAGCGATCGCGATAAGATCAGACAGACGTTCTCTCGCAGAGGAGAGAACGACGCGACCAGGTCGCTCGACCTCGCCGGAGACAATCACAGTATTCCCGATATCCCGCACGATATGGACCATGACCTGCGGGTTGTCAGTCTTGCCCTTCAACCCCTGCTGGATGACATCTGCGACCTGACGCGGGGTAAGACCCGCGGCCTTGATCCGCCCCACATAAGGCATGCCGAAGGTACCGTCAGCCTCGACCTCAGCAGGAGGAAGCTCAGTGTTCGAGGCGCCTGCTGAGGTCGCGGGGGTCGAACCACTGATACCTGCCGAACCGGCATGGGTGGCGCTTGAGAAAAGACTGTTCCCCACCTCGAAAACCGAGACCGAGAGCATGTCGCCCCGACCGATCCTATCATTGTAGACAACCGGCATATGTCCGACGTCGAGGCTCGAAAGAAGAGGCGGCCTCTCGTCGGAAAGGATCGAAATGGTCTTCATATCGACAGGACGAATCTCGAACCCCAGCGGATTGGCGCCCTCCTTTTTGACGCTGGACAGCACTCCTCGTTCTGACGGGCCACTATCAGGGAGAGCATTGCAACCGGCGAGAGAAACACCGATAGCCGCGAGGCACAGGCGGTAAGCCCCGAAAGATTTATGAACCATCAGCACTTTCAAACACCGTAATTCGTTAATGATCTTATATCAGCTTTTGGGCGATCGGACGTGAGCGACACTACACAAAAGTTGCACAGGAGGGACTCCTCCCTATTAGTCACAGCGACTCATAATCATGGACTGCCTGCTCGACGGTATCGCATACACGAAAATGTCCCCCGTGGAGCAGTGCCCCTGTGTCGCAGTGTTCCTTGATAAACCCCATATCGTGGGAGACGATGATGAGGGCGCGGTCAGCTCTCTTGCCAAACAACTCATCCTGGCATTTCTGCAGAAAGCGGGCATCGCCGACCATGATCACTTCGTCGATCAGGTAGCAATCGAATTCAATGATAATCGATAAGGCAAAAGCCAGCCGCGCTCGCATACCAGAGGAATAGGTCTTCACCGGTTCGCCCAGTTGCCGCCCAAGTTCGGCGAAATCGTCAACGAAAACACGCGTGGAAGCGTAATCCAGCCCGTAGATACGACATATGAAACGCAAGTTGTCCAATCCGCTAAGGCTACCCTGGAAAGCCCCTCCGAAAGCCAGTGGCCATGAAACAGACATCAGACGCTCGACACGGCCGGAAGTCGGGAAATCAACTCCGCCAATAATTTTAATCAGCGTAGACTTACCAGCTCCATTGCGACCGATAATACCCATCTTCTGTCCAGGGTTGACGACAAAATTGACATTATCGAGAACCCGCCGCCTCCCATGGTGAGTGGAAAACTCACGGACTATGTCAATACATCTGATCACTTGTTGAGACACTTCTTGGGCTGGTTGGTGGATATCCGGGATTGGCACATTGGAGAGTAAACAATTCCTGCCGTTATCGGGGGCTGACTTATCTTCCGACGCCCGAGAGCGTTCTCTCCACGCACCCGGACCAGCGACAAATGGCTTGCCCGCGGGACAGACAGATCAGTACTACCCGCTCAGCGACGCTCGAGGACATGTCGATGCTCATGACGAGTAGCCCCCCAGTTCCAAGAGAAGCTTCGCCGATGAGACATTGAGAGCGAGCAATCTCTCGATACGCGCCGCTTCGTTCGAAAAGTTACGTTCTGAGCGTCCCACTTACATGACGCGATGCTCTCGAGCCCCCGAAATAACTAATCTACCGATCGCATAGAACATTCCCAAGGTCATGAATACGACAAAGATTGACGCCAAAGCCTTCGGATAGGCGGCGTAATCAGGGAGGTTAGGCTGAACAACCTCATCTATATAAAGACGCTGCCGATCGGCACGTGTCTTTGCTGCCTCCAGAGCCATAGCGGCGCCCTCAAGTTGCTTCTCGAGCAAGGTACGCTGAGTGATTAGATCATCGTATTCGGTGATCTTCGGCACCAATGTTGACCCTGGCCCCGCGACTTTCCCATTGAGCTCATCGATATGCTGACGCAGGATCTTGACCCTCTCCCGCAGAACAGGAAGCAAAGGGCTCTGCGGAGCAGATTGAGTGAGTTGACCAATCTGAACTAGGCTGGACGTCAGCATGATCGTGAGATCATTCGCATGATTGAGCAAGGGCGCTGACTGCTTCAGCGGATCGATCAAGGCTTCCTTCGTACGGTAAGCCGCAATCTTCATGTTCACGTCGCGCAGAGCCTGCTGCGTGTCCGCCTGTTCCTTGCGCGAACTGCTGATCAGGTTCTCTCTTTGCCGCTCATTCATGCGGTTCACGAGCTGCTCGGCGGCATTCATTAGGGCGCGAGCAAGAGTCTGAGAGTCTGACGCAGAGAAGGTCCTGACCGTGAGCGTGGATATCCCTGTCGTCGAGTCGAGCTCTGCCTCAACGTGGTTCTGATAGTATTTGTAGAAATGCTCTCGGGTTACGCCGCGAAATGGTCCAGGGAAGCGAGCAAAGATGTCTGCATCCCGACTGGCGTACACCTTCTCTAGGTTGAAGTCATGGATGAGAAATTCCATGGCGTCTCGCGACATCATGTAATCCTGCACAGCGAACGTATCCTCGCTTGCGCTTCCCCCCCCCCCGGTGGCGCCTAGCAAGGTCGACAATGCGCCGGGTGGGGCAGTGCCTTCACCACGGACAACAAACTGAGCTTCTGACACATATTGAGGCGCGGCTAAAAAAAGAAAGTACGCTGCGGCTATCAGCGTGGGCAGCAGTACGATGAGCGTGAAAGGGCGACGTACGAATTGGGCAATCTGCGCCGCGGCACCCGGCCCATGGGGACGTGGATTACCTTCCCTGCCCGGTAAGGCAAGATTGAAGCCCCCTTGAACCGATCCCCTCATAATCTTTCAACTTCCCTTATGAACAGCCTGACAACAAACAGGCGCCTTAACTCTGTTGCGTTTTCTTAGCACATACGTGTTGCTTTGGCGAAATTAGCAACACCTTTAATACCTCAATCACGTTCCACTCATCGACAGGTAGGAATCTCGGTCCCATATATCTCGCGGTGGGGTGTCTTGAGAAGGAGTGAACACTTATTACCTGAATTCAAATGCCATGGCAGGTACTCTCAGAGCTTGTGTTAGCGCATTTAGATGGGAGATCGCGGCGGAAAAATGACCTTCATGCCACTGTGCTTTGCGGCGCCCGTCGCCGTTGTATCCGGAGCCATGCCCGGATTTGATCTCTCTACCCGTGAAGTTTTCCCCGAGGGGCGCTTCAGCGGACACAAGCACTGTACAAGGCCCCTAGCCGCTCCTCATACGATCGCATGTCGTACTTGCGCACCTGCATAGGTGCCATTCGCCTTATATCGGCACGTATTGTTTCGTCGCGATCCAGTTTCTCGATACCCGCGGCAATGCTGGCTGTGTCATACGGATCAACGAACACTGCGGCATCGCCAGCAACTTCTTTGAGGGCGCCCTCTCCTGAGGTCAAAACGGGCGTATCTACTGCAAGTGCCTCGAGCACGGGCAATCCAAAGCCTTCGCATATAGACGGAAACAAGAGGCCCTTGGCAGTCCGCGTGAGTGCCGTCAGCAAATCGCGGCTGAGGTAATCGAGCTTGATGACCTTACCAGCCTCAACACCCCGCTCTATAAAGCGGAGTTCTGCATCTGACTTCCAAGCCATCGCACCGACGATGACCAGGGGCACTGTCACGTCCGCCACAAGAAAACTCTCAAGGAGCCGTCCGAGATTTTTCTTTGGCTCCAGTGATCCGAAAAACAGGTAATATCCCTCTTTCTTCAGCCCAAACAGCGCCTTCACCTTACGAGCGGCGAGTTCGGCCGCCTCTTCTGAGGCTTCCCCATCCTGATGAAACGACTGATACGTATTATGAGTGCGTCCTGCCGCCTCAGGGAAAAAGGAGATAATATCCGCTTTAGAACTTTCTGAGACCGTGCAAAGGCCATCTGCCTGGGCCACTAGTTTTTTCAGCAACCGGTGATGATACGCTTTGTCGTCCAAGGTGGTATAGGGCAACCGGAGCGGAACCAGATCGTGGATCGTATAGATATTCTTTGCCCCCTCCAACTTGATAGGTAAGGGGTAGGTCCAGTGCATGATCTGTGGCGGCGCTGGCAATCGCACTGACATGAGCTTTCCAGTCAGGCGAAAGTGCCGCGCGGCCTTGCGATAAAGACCTGGAACATTCCAGATCTTGTCAAATGACGGCAGGCGGTCTGCCACACCGCGGGGTTCCACCGCCCCCGTTATGGGTACTGGCTGCCCGCGCTGCACCTGAAGCATCTCCCATGTCTCAACGCACCAACGGGGTGAGAGCACAGGAGATCTGCGCCTGGGTTTGACTCCATCCAGACTGTTGAAAAACTCAACCTCCATCAGGTTCCCGCTGGCATGTCGAGGCATCTCGAGACCATAAAGAATACCCGTCTCACAGCCCATGTTTCTCAGGCATTGCGTCAAAGTGCGAGCGTAGGTGGCAACGCCTGTTCCCTTCGGCATAGCAAGATTGTAGCCGTCAACGACAACGCTCGGATGGATGTCAGACATGGAGAAAGCAGCCAAATTCAATCGCGCGTGGAAAACAGAGAATCGATAAACGGAACGGTAATCGAGAAATTGTGTTCATCACTGACATAATGGTGCTTCAGGTGGTGGCGCTTCACACGGGCCGCCCAAGGAGATTTCATTTCGAAATTATGGCATGCGTAGTGGGTCAGATCGTAGATAAAATAACCCAGAACGAAGCCCGCCATGAGAGCGGTCCCCGTAGCGAGCCCGAACACCGCTATGGCACCCAACTCGAACAACGCCGCAAGGGGTAGGGAAACACTCAGGGGCATCAGGGTGCGCAGTCGATGGGATGGCTGTATATGATGGTTAGTGTGCATCATCCACACGAGGGCATCGATATGACGATTTCCCGACTTCAGATGGAACAGGAAACGATGCATCACATATTCGAAGATAAACCAGACGACCAACCCGCCGGCAATCATCCCAATTGTCTTTCCAGCCCCTTGAGCTTCTGAGATGACAAGAACAATTTGCAGCAACAAAAGCGGGATCCAGACACCGAGGAACATGTTGATCGATATAAGCGTGAACCGCTCCAGTCGATCAGACTTAAAAATGCGGATTGGGGGATCGTTTCTCCCCAAACGAGGCATAACAGCGGACTTTCTTCGACGGGCGTGCGGCATAGCTTGGGCCCTCATGCCAAATAGGTCTCGACCTCGGGGATCACTTTATCAAGCTGACTTATGGACGCCTCAACGCTCTCAGTCCATCCCCAAAAGCGGGCTGTTACAACAGCTTTACCCTGCCTAACATAGCGCTCGCCACGGTTACAGAAATCCTCAATCGCGCATCGCCAGCCAGGGCCGTCGAGCGGGTCGAGATACTCAGGAATGTGACCGCCTACTTCTCTGAGGACCGGGATATCAGCACAAATGGCGGGTACCCCCAGCATGAGCGCCTCGGCCAGCGGGAGCCCAAACCCCTCCGAAAAGCTCGGGAAAAGAAGCGCGCGTGCACCGCGAAGGATATCCACCGTTTCGCGATCGGGAAGCCCGTTCATCTCCTGTACCTTCCCTCGCAGAGCTGGGCACCGTTCGAGCATGTCGATGACGTTCTCATTCTCCCACCCGCGCTTTCCGATTAGAATCAGACGAGGCACCTGTCTGCCTTCCGCTTGAACCATCTCACGCCACAAATTGAGAAGGAGAAGATGGTTCTTGCGCGGCTCAATCGTCCCGAGACAAACGAAATACACGTCCTCCTCATTCATCTCGCTCTCAGGAGGCGCAGGTGAGCGTGCATAGGCAGGAACACCGTGACGTATCGTCCACACTGGGATTGCACGCGTTGTCTTACTCTTTAGCGTGATGCGTAATGCATCTCCAACAACGTCCGAGGGTACTATGACACCGTCAGCCAGCGCGGCAACAGTCTCGATGCGGCGTCGATGGCGCTCAGGCTCCCTGGGGCGGGAATACTCAGGGTACTCGAGCGGGATAAGATCGTGGATCATGGTGATGAAGACAGCATTCCAGCGCCTCAATGCGCGGGCGATAGTGTCTTTGCGCATAAGATGGTGGTGTGACGTCAGGAGATAAGCGATCCTCCTGCCGTGTGCCCTCTGCCGCAACATACCCACGCGGTTCGGCCACCAGAGCAGCAGGCGTTGAAGTCTTCGCGCTGCGCCCTGAGCTGAGACGCGCGTATCACCATTCCATCGAGCCTCGATCAAATCGACGAAATTCTCCGTTGCCTGCAATGGCAAGAGTCTGAGTATGCCCAGTGGATGCATGGCACAGAAGCCCGTGCGGTGCCGCGCGTGGTCCAGTAGGTATCGCGCATACGCCAGCTCAACCCTGTCGATACCGGTCGCCGCTGCCGCAGTCGCCCTTGAGATCAGACGAGAAATATCAAGCACAATGAAAGGTGCGTCATCATGGTGCTTCAGCAAATCTTGAGTCTCACTTTCCGCGCGGGCAGGTCAGCCATCCCGAGTGGCCTGTAGATATTGTTCACTGCCTGTTGTGGTGAGCGCGGCAACAACCAACGGGCATATTCCATCGGGCAATGCGCCTTGAGCCGTTTCACGCTGCCTTTTACGAGCATGTCCAGAGCCTCGTCCGAGAAGAACCCCCCCTTGACAAGGCATCGCTCTATCAGCACCCGCCTGAACGCATCGAACAATGCCATATCCGGCTCGCCGGGGTCACTCCAGAATTCGTCGAGGCTACGTGTGTAGGTGATGCCGGGGACACCGTATACGGCATCACCGAGCGTGATGACGGGCCGCCCAGAATTCAGAGCAAGCGTGCCGGTCGTACTGTTGATCGTCACCAATCCTCGGGAGTCACGCACCATCAGGGCGATATCCCCCTCCTCCACGTAATCCACCCTATGTCGAACGCCATGCTGCGCAGCCACATCGGCAACGCGATGCCGCCAGTCCACCACCCCATTATCGAGCGGATGCTCCTTGACAACCAGTCGGAGATCTTCGGGGGCATGCATGGCGAAAGATGAGATCACCCGCACGAGAGCATCGCCAATAGAAGCGAAAGGGGAATGCAGGCGCACCTGCGCATCTGCATCGAGCTGCAACGGAAAGAGCATGTAACGCGCCTTCGTAGCACTCAGGCGCTCAAGCACTGCTTTCGAGCGACGACGTGCCGGCTTCCGATCGACGAGCCGCTTCAGCCAGCCCATCCCCTCCACCAGAGGCGGCCAAGGACGGTGTGTAGTCCAGTGACGGTAATACCAGCGTGAGAGCAGGTCTGCCGCGTTGTAAGCGACCCCCTCGAGTGCGCGACGTCTGAAGGAAGACGGAACGGTCTGCGGAAGATGTTCACTTGGTTCGCTGAATTCATGGTCAAGATACCAGGCAGGGTCTCTCGGCAGAGCGGAATAGCCGTTTACGCCGCCAATCTCCAGGGTCACCCAGTCGGGCCTGATGTAGCCTTCCTCAAAGACGTGAACCGTTGTCAGTTGCTCGCGACATACTTCAATCGCTGCTCTGTGGAGCGTTCGGCAATCTCCGAACAGAAGCACATCGGTGATACGGTGCTTGGCGATCAGTCCGCGCAACTCTGCCGGCCAGTCTTCCTCGGTGCCTGTGTAATCAATCCCGCCGGGCTGGCGCCAGAAGAGTCGGTCTCCGCCATTAAAGTTGACCTTGTGGACGCTGAATCCCTCACGCCTGAGAGCGGCACCGACCAGCTGAAAGAAAGGACCCATCAGCCCTTGGAGCAACAGGAAATGACGCTTGGCGGGCTGCATAGATGATGGCGGTACCGGGTTGTCACTTCTGTCAGTCATGAGAAAATACTCGTGCCAGCTCGTGGCAAAATTTTGTCACGTTTTTGGTCAAGGCTCCCTGCTTTCTTCGTAGCGAAGTCCTCATACCGGTGCGCCACAGCCCAGGCTCCCCCAACCTTCCGATCAATGTCTCAGGCGAGCAGGGCAAGCCACTCACTGGATCGAGATACCTCGGATAGATAATGAGCGTGGCTGCGATCAGTTCCTCAAGCGTTAGAATTCTGTTTCGACGTCCGGTCGGGGCCGCGAAATCGGTTGTGAGCCCCCACCCCGAGTAGAAGGGCTGTCCCCATGTCGAAACCTTGATCCCACGCATCAAGGCTTCGAACCCTGTCAGAGAGGTTAGCGTATGGACCTCATCGATCTCACCCAGCAGTCCCGGCATCGATCCGCCACGATGAATCTCATCAGCGACCAGGAGGGCCGCATCATCGGCTATGGCCCCTGCTCGATGTCCCGCATCCACATCAGGATGGGGTCGGTAAATGATCCAGGCATCGGGTTCAACCTGCCTCACACGTCTGATGAGTTCGAGGTTACTGTACACCCCGGCGCCACCTTTCAAGACCGACTGATCGTCTGAAACTTGTCCGGGCACAAGAATGACATGCCTTCGCTCTCGGCTTTTCACCCTAATCGGTGTTCCCGCCTCAACGCGGGAATGAGTGCCATATTTTGAGATACGTTCTTCCACGATACGTCTTGCGAGACATCTCGCACGCTCAATCAGCAAAGGATCGAAGACTTGTGTCGAGAGGATCGTTTCCAGATCGCTGGGAGAAGCTGGATCATAATAGATGCCACTCTTATCCAGGACGATTGAGGCTGGCGGGAGGAGATCGCTACCGAGCCCCAGCGAGCGGATGAAGCCATCTTCGATGCGCAAGATCGACTGCCCCTCTTGCGCAACCCGTCCTTCCAGCCCAGACGGCACGCGTGTCGACCAACAAGCGACAGCGCCGTTACTGTCTCTCGCCGCACGCACAGCCGAGGCGGTGTGACGCATGAAACGAGGAGACCCAGGGGCTTGGGCGAGGAATTGCCGCATCCTGGCTTTCTTCCACCAGGCCATCCCCATGCAGGCAGCTATCTCTCGATTATCCTGCACGATGTCGCGCCAATCTGACAGATGCACGAGGATGTCATCGAAGGTCGTTTCCGTTCCAAAGAACGGATCATGGTATCGGGTACCATACACAATGGCGCTCGCTGCCTTCAGACGGTTCGCTTGGGACGGAATCTTCTTATCCATGCACCAGACGGCTCGATCATAGGCCAGTCCTAACAGACCCAGATCGCCCATTCCGAAGGTCAGAACGACAGCGCTGTGTTCGAGAAGAGCGTGAGGATTGATTGGTCGCCTGACAATTCTCGCACCTTCCGCCGCAGCCCCCCGTAACAGGTGAGATATCGAAGGCTGGCTTCGGGTGGAGACGCTGACCGTGATTTCGTTAGCGTACCATCCCGACTTTGCGATGCGCCACGCCTGTCGCGCCTCAAGGGGATTGGACGGCAACTCAAGGAGTACCCGACGACTCGAATCGGGTTTGAGACCATGAGGGTTCGTGTAATCCCCGCCCAAACGTCGTCGGGCCAGTTCCTCGAATTTTGAGAGGGCCGTCTCAGGGTCACCCCCGAAGCTGTCGGCCTCAAACTCCTCCCACGAGCACGGGAATACTCCAAGGTCGGGAAGCCTGGGACGGAATGGTGGCGCACGCAGCAGCACAGGTAATGGACATTGCTGGCGACGCATCATGCTCCAATCGTCAACGAGCTACTAGGGTGACCTGACAGACAACGATATCTCTCACAAATCCCTGCGTGTGGCAAAATGCAATTCCCAGCACGATTGCCGAAAATGTAAATTCAGGTAACAGGCGAAACTGAGTATCATTTCGGTATCGATATTTTCCTCATTGCGTGAGACTACCATGTTTTCCGCGTCAGGAAGAACCAACGTCCTGCCCTGAGCCGCTCTTTATTATCGGTTACGCTCCCGGTGGAACCGATCAGTCCCCAGAAGAATTCGACATCAGGCAGGTTTGTATCGCGTAAATGTCCAAAGCACTGCTGGGGTTTCCCATGTATGCCTCATCATCAGTCGAACCAGCGCTCCACGGGATTGCGCGGCGTGGCACACCGCCTCGGCGTCACGACTGCAAGATCTTCAAGCACATTTATCCGTGCTCCAACATTTTGGGGTCCTTCGGTTGAATCCTTAACCCAGAAGTTTGCCGTAGCCTTCTCTTCGACCGCTCGACTATGTTCCCCCTGATCCGCAGCTTCCTCATCTGCGAGGCGGTTGACCAAATGGCGCCGCTTGGAGCGGTATATTGTCTCCTATGGGGCTGACCAGTTGCTCTCGCCATTCTTTTCACGCGTGAAACTTGCTACTGGGCTGGCTTCTGTGAAAGCAGACACTGACGAATCATTTTCATCCCAGCTGTCCAGGACCATGCAAACAGAATCGATCTTCTTCGTGATCATGGCCTGTGTAAGCGCGATATGCGCCGAAATCACCGACCGCCTTACCATTCCTTCTCGATTACACAGGAGCGCTCATGGCGCAGCCCTGAGAATTCTCCCTGTCCTCTGGGCCTACGCGGTACTGACCGCTCTTTCCGGGTCGCCGGTTATCGGCGCGGCATTACCGCTGATGAGCGTACTGGCGCTTGTCATCGGTTCGAACACGAAATACCGCATCCTCGGTGAGCCGCTCGTCTTCTCCGACCTGGTCGTTGTCCGATCCTTTATCATGTACCCCCGCTTCTATCTTGAAGCGATCTCGCTGCCACTGCGCTGCTTGCTTCTTATCTCGGCGGTTTTGATCATCTACCTCGTCATGAGCTTCTCCTCCCCTGATCGCACAATGGCAGCGGCAGGCCTGTCCCTCGCCCTCGCCAGCACCGCCGGTCTGCTGATTGCGTCGAGTCAGACGCGGAAGTCGACGAGAATGTCCGAGCCGGCGCTGGAGCATGATATTGCAACCTACGGTTTGTTTGCGGTGCTGATCATCTACTGGCTTCGTTGGCGTCAAACGCGCGACCACCCTGCCCCGGCGCCTGTCGAGGAAACGTCTGTCGGGGCGACGCCGCACTCAATCGTCATCGTGCAGTGCGAGTCCTTTGCACAATTGACCGCCCAGCTCGCTTATCTGCCGGGCCTCAGTCTCGCGAGGCACCGTGCAATAGCGTGGGGGAATCTCGAAGTTAGTGGTTTCGGCGCTTACACAATGCGCACCGAGTTCGGGGTGCTCTGTGGAATAGACGAAGAGGCTTTGGGACTGCGACGCTACGACCCCTTCCTGACAGCCGGACACGTACCAGGTCATTCACTCCCGGTGAAACTCGCCGCACTATATCCTCAGAGTTTCTTTCTGCATCCGCACGACCTACGTTTCTACGATCGGATAAAACTCATGCCTCGTCTGGGTTTCCAACATCTGATCGGAGAAAACCATTTCCCTCCGGCCGAAGCAGGATCGCCCTACGTGAGCGATCGGGAGATAGGCCACAAGATTTTGTCCCTTGTGGACCAGGCTTCCGAACCCACGTTGATCTACGCCGTCACGATGGAGAATCACGGGCCGTGGGACAAGGGTCGAGCAGGTCAAACCGACGGCATCAGCGCCTGGGCCCATCACGTCCGGAATAGCGATAAACTGCTCAACCAGCTCGTCGATGGGCTCGATAGAAGCGAGCAGTCGAGTCTATTGATTTTCTTTGGCGATCACCGCCCTACAATTCCCGGCCACATCGCTCCAGGCCGTGTGCGTCACACGCCTTATGTAGCACTCCAGTTCCCCGCCGGCGGGGAACACTGTCTAGACATCGCCGAGACGCCCTCCACGCGCACGCCGGCGGAACTTCATCAGCTGATCCTTAATCTTGTATCGGGCATCGAGGCAAATCCCGGGTCGACGGTTGCGTAAAAACTGCTCAAACGTCTCGTGAAATGTTCCTGACTGAAGCGCGCAGCACGCGCCCTTCCACGGGCAGATAACTGCTGCAGATACCCGTCTTCCAACTCGCTATCCAAGGCCGCAATTCCATCAGCGATATCTCGGACACTTAGCGGGTCCACGAGGTATGCGGCATCGCCGGCGACTTCCCCAGTCGCTCCCCCTCGTGATGTCAGTACCGGCGTGCCAAGACTCATAGCCTCAATGATCGGCAGGCCAAACCCTTCCGCCAATGAAGGAAAGAGAAGAGCACGGGCCCCTTTCAGGGTCCGCAGGAGGCGGATCTTGTCGCACCATGGGATCCTTACAACATGACTAGTCGCCCCACGGGACCGGCAGTCCGGTCGGTCGTCACCGTCAGGCCCAATCAGTGTAAGGGTACGAACACTCGAACTCATCGCATGAGCTTCGAGCAATCGGTCGATATTTTTTCGGGACTCAACGCGGCCGATACAGATGAAACCTCCATCCGGCACAAGCGGTTCAGCCTGCATGACGGCCTCCAGCAAGGCAGCATCGAATGACACAGGTTGATAAAGGTTATGCAGTTTCTGCGGTTCGATAGAGAATTGCTCGATCAACTGCGTTCGGACCGTTTCGGACACCGTAGCCACTGCGTCGACGGTTTTAAGCAATACTCGAAGGAGGCGTTCGTGACGATCTGGGGCGATTCCGGTCAACTCTGGATGCGTCAGGGGGATCAAATCGTGGATCGTCACGACATTCGGCACATTTGCGAGCGTGATCGGCAGAGGCGCCGTCCAGTGCATCAAACGAGGGCGTTGTAGCGACGGCGGCAATCTCAACTCGGTTAAACGCCTTCGCAATCCGAATCGAGAGTGAGCAGTACGGAAGAGGTCGGTTGCGTACAGAAAGTTGCCTTGGGCATCTTCCAACGTCTGTCCGCGACGGGACACTGCAGAGACAAAGCGGCCTGCCCTCGCAAATCGAGCATGACGCCCTCCATAGGCCTCCTGAAGCACAATCCGCGAAGGTATCCCACACTCAGTCAGTGTGTCGCGAAGGCCGTGCACATAACTATGGACGCCTGTCCCACCTGGTTGCCAGTTGCGGCCGTCGAGCCATACAGTGTTATCATTTTCAGACATGTCCACGAGCATAAGACTAGTTCAAGACATGCGCGAGCCTAGATAGGGCGAGGCGCCCGGCAATGTGAAAAGGGTGGCGATCGTGAGTTTGTGCGGAATTCGGCGATCTCGGTAGATTGCAGGAATGTTATCCTTCATCACGTATTGAAATCCGTCTCTGTGACGCGCGCAAAAACGTGGGCTCGAGATCGAGTCTTTAGACAGTTGTGCCCGAAGATGGTTATGGATGTGTGAGAAACTTGCCTAGCGAGTCGCGGGCTAAGCCCGCCATGCGTATTAGATCTCGACAAAATCTGCCGCGGCAGCAACGCAGACCACGGAAGCGGCAGTTTACTCGTATCGGGTACCAGTAGTTCACCGCCCTTTGGGGCGAGCCCATAAAATTTTGACCAGATGGCGGTGTCCATAAGCCTATTTGGAGCACGAAAGGGACGGCTCATTTCGTTTCAACGGAACGACAGGCCGCGGGTCTTTGCTTCACAAACCTCGCGCAACCGGTTTGAGGCCGATCACCCGTCGCAAGCGACATAGTGTGGCACACCTGGCAGTACGTTCAGGTGAGCTATAGCGGACGGCAGTTCGAGCCTTGCCCCTGGGTCAGGGTCAATAACAGGGTATTTCCGCGCCCATCTGTCGCTATGCGTATCTTGCCGCCAAAGCCTCTGGGCGAGCGGCTAAGTGTTTGGGACAGTAACTTCGGCCTTTTCCCGTCTGAGCGGCTTCTGCCGCTCTGCGATGCGCCATGATGCTCGTGCGTCCAGAAAGACCATACCCAAGGTTAGATCCCTGTTCTTTTCCCTTTCAGTGAGTACCTCCCCCAGATCTAGCTTCACTCAGCGAATGAAAAGGTGAGCTCCAGTCCACCCAGAGTTGAACTCCGAAGGAAAAAAGCGCCTTTTCACGCCGTTCTGATGACGCCAGAAGAACGCCAATACCGTCAGGCGCCGATTGCGTGGGGGTCGTTTGCCTCTGGGTCGCGCCGCCTCGATCGAAGGCTCGCAGTTTCACCATGCAACATCAGAAATCCCAGACTGCTCCAAACTTATCACAAAGAGCTAGGCAGACCCACTGGGGATGCAAGGCCTAACAGGCCCTAATCGAATTGGGAGGCAAGTTGGTCGCGCCAGTGAACGCCAGCCGCACAACACAAAGAACGCCTCGAGCGTTGGCTCTAAGGCGCTGTCCGAGAGTTCGTTAAAGTTGGTTGCGGGGGCAGGCAACCATCTCAACTTGCTCTTCCGCGCTGCGACCTAAACGACTTGAGACGATAGGCCCCCTCACCCTCTCGGCTTCAGCCACCATGTGAACGTGGGCGTCCCAGACAGCCGCCTTGAAGAAGCATCCTGCGCCGCACGATTTCAATTGATCAAAGAGAAATCAAAATTTCACCCGGATATAATTGACATGCCACTTTTATCCGGGTATTAATCGGGCAATCCACAAGCGAGCATCATATGTCCGATCCTACTCTCAAGACCTGCACGGCATTCGTCGGGCATCAATTGCTGCTCTCAGGACCTCTCGCTGAAGTGGCCCTGGCAGTTCGGCATTCGAGCGAAGCGGCAGACATGGTTCTCGTGTTTGACGACGCAACGGGTCACATTGTCGATCTCGATCTGCGTGGCAATGACGCCGATATTCTTGAACGGATTTCCCAGCCCCCGACGACCTATGCGGGGCGCTATCGCCCCAAAATTGATGTGGTGCCGACCCCGCAGGGATCGGACGAAGCCCCGAGCCAGAAAACCCGAGGCCGGCCGAAGTTGGGCGTCGTCGCCCGCGAGGTGACCTTGCTGCCCCGGCAGTGGGAATGGCTGACGGACCAGCCCGGCGGAGCGTCCGCGACGCTGAGACGTCTCGTCGACGACGCGCGCAAAGCGGCGAACCCACTCCAGCTGAAGCGAGCGGCGCAGGAGGCCGCTTACCAGTTCATGCAGGCGATCGCAGGCGATCTGCCCGGCTACGAAGAAGCGACTCGGGCACTCTTTGCCGACGACCGGTCCTCATTGGAACAACGGATCGCTGCGTGGCCTGAAGACATCCGCACCTATGCGCTGCGTCTAGCATTCGGTGCGAGCGACAACCAAGGCTTAACCCGCCATTCAACGGAACGCTAATGACCAGAACTGAAACCATTTCCTACCTGGAACCGACACAGGAAGCCGGCCGTACGTTCGTAAAGCGCGATCTTGCCGGCCCCGTCGTGATGCTTAACCTGCTGCGCTTCAGGGACATGGCCGATTATTCGAGCCACCCCGATCTGGCGCCTACCGTGCCGATCAGCGGCGCTGAAGCTTTCGATCGCTACATTCAGCACACACTGCCTTTTCTGCGGGAAACGGGGGGCGATATCCTGTTTTTAGGCCATGGTGGCCCCTTCCTGATCGGCCCCGGCGACGAACGCTGGGATATGGCAATGCTGATCAGGCAGGCAAGCGCCGCGTCCTTCCTCTCCTTCGCCAGCCGCGCGGGGTATCTGGCGGGGCTCGGTCATCGTACGGCGGCGGTGACGGATGCACGACTTCTGCCGCTATCCGAAATGCCGCTGCCCATCGCCGTTGATGGAGCGAGGCCATGAATATTGTGAAAGCCAATGGCATCGAACTTGCCTGGGACAGTTTCGGCCATGCCGATGCGGAACCGGTCCTGCTGATTTCGGGGCTCGGAACGCAGATGATCCGCTGGTCCGAACCCTTCTGTACGGGGCTGGCCGCGCGAGGCTATCGCGTGATCCGCTTCGACAATCGCGATGCGGGCCGCTCGACGCATTTCAGCGTTTCGCCCGCGCCGGATTTCGGCGCGCTCGCGGCTGCCCTGATGGCCGGGCGCAGACCTGACGTGCCCTATACGCTTGACGACATGGCGGCGGATGCTATCGGCCTCCTCGATGCGCTCGGGATCGTCAGGGCGCATGTCGTCGGGCGCTCGATGGGGGGCATGATCGCGCAGGTTCTCGCCAGCGATCATGCCGATCGGGTCCTTTCGCTGACGTCGATCATGTCGAGCACCGGCAATCCGGCCCTGCCGCAGGCGGAAGCCGATGTGATGGCGATGATGATGCGCGCCGCGCCTGATCCTGTGATCGACCCGGAAGGCTTTCTGGCGGTGCGCCTCGCGTTCGCGCGGAGGATCGCCGGGACAGGTTATCCTTTCGATGAAGAGGCTCATCGCGCCATTCTCCTTGACGAAGCAAGGCGTTGCTACGATCCGGGCGGGGCCGCGCGGCAGATCGCCGCAATGGCGGTGGCTGGAGACCGGCGGGCACGGCTTGCGGACATCACGATACCAACCGTCGTCATCCACGGAACGGATGATCCATTAATACCGCCCGCCTGCGGTCAGGACACGGCGCGCTCGATCCCAAATGCGATCTACCTGCCTATCGAGGGAATGGGTCATGATTTGCCGCGCGAAGTTGAAGAACGGATCATCGACGCGATTTGCAACGTGATGGCAGGCCAATCACGGCTTGAAAAAGTTTGACGGCTTCGCAGAGTATGAGGGTGACGCCGGTCGTCACCCTCATACTCCCTGTGCCAGTAGACTTTACGAGGACACAACCGGGCCAACAATGGCCTGGCCAAACGTTTCGCAGACGGACTGGACGTCGTTGAGGTCATGCGGAACCGGCAGAGCATCCATGGCCTGGAAAAAGCGGTCATGGCGTGAGGGTGTCGATACCAACATCAAGCGCGCCACGCCTCCCATCGCGGAAAAGCCATGGGTGACGCCTTTGGCAACGAACAGCCGATCTCCCGCCTTTACTTCAATCTTTTGCACGTCGATCAGGAACCGCAACCGCCCTTCGCTGATGCAGAAGACCTTGTCCTCCTCAAACGAGATGTGCGCCGGCGCGCCCTGATCCGGTTGTACCGTCATTGCCATGACGGTCATGGGTGCAGCTTCGCCACCGAGCAGGATTTCGGCATCGATGCCCGAGAAGCGGACGGTGGCGTGGGAGGAGAGTACGCCGCTTGCAGGCGCAGCAGGATGAGGGGTGATGTCCATGATGTGGTCTCCTTACTATCCGGACCGACTGTACCTCATCAGAGTAAGCACCATTACCTGGCAAGTTCTGCCATCATCATCTATTATTCTGAACAATGATGAAACTTGATCCGATCCAAAGCTTTGTCGAAGTGGTTCGTGCTGGCGGGTTTACCGCGGCGGCGCGGTACACGGGCATGCCGCGTTCGACGGTAAGCCTTCAGGTCAGGGTGCTCGAAGAAGCGTTAGGGGTTCGGTTGCTCAAGCGCTCGACCCGTTCCTTTGCCCTGACGGACGAGGGGCAGCGCCTCTATGACAAGGCGTCGGGTCCAGTAGATCTTCTCGTCCGGGCGCTTGATGACCTGCAAGCGGGAGATGGCGTATTGGGCGGTCTGATCAGGCTGACCGTCCCGGCGGATTTTCCCACCGCGTTGCTGGCGAGCGCAATCACCAGCTTCACGCAGACCCACGCGGCAGTCCGCTTCCAGATTATGTCGACAAATGCCGTGATGGACCTTGTCGAGGACAACATCGACATTGCGGTCAGAGTCGGCGCGAACCCTGCCCAGACTGCAATCGAACGACGCTTACTCGACATCGAATGGGCTTTCTATGCGAGCACATCGTGGCTGAAGCGAAAGGGGCGGCCGGAAAATATCAGCGAGGTGGAGGATTTCATCTCCCCGCAACCAGTCTTGCGCGGATATCTGGAAAAGCATGTGCTTGGTGGTGTTTCCCTACCTGCCGGTGCGATCGAGGTCGATAGCCATGCCTTGGCCCGGGATCTGATGTTGAACGGCTTTGGTGTTGCTGTGTTGCCGCAAGGCTTGTGCCAGGATGCAGTTATGACTGGCAGTGCAGAACCTCTCCTCCCGCACGCGGGGCTCCGCCCGACGCGGCTCAATCTAACGTTTCCAAATCGAGCGGACATGGTGCCAAGAGTGCGTGCATTCGCTGACCACATATGCACTCACTTCCGCTGAAGTGAAAAAGGAAAAGAGAATGGCGTTCCTAAAAGCAACACGGACTTTAGCTGACGACACGTCAAGGCCGCACCGCCTGATATTGCGCGCACGCGATCCTTCCGACGCGGAAGCCTTGTTTTCGACGATGGCCGATGCAGACATTATGCGGTGGTGGTCTCGCGCGCCCTTTGAAGATATCGGGGATCTGCGGGAGTATTTCGCCAGTGACGATCAATCGAGCTGGCGCTCGTGGGTAATTGCACGGACAGGTGACGAACTTGTCGTTGGCTTCGTCGCTGCTGGCCAGAAACGCGAAGGCGTTTGCGAGATCGGCTATCTGCTTGCACGCGAAGCACAGGGGCATGGATATGCGCGCGAGGCCGTCGCCATGTTAATTGACCAATTGTTCGCCGAGGGCCAACGGCGGATTTTCGCCGATACCGATCCGGACAACCAACCCTCAATCGCGCTGCTCACGGCGCTGGGCTTTAAACTGGAGGGGCATCTGCGGGCCGAATGGCAGACGCATATCGGCGTTCGCGATTCTCTGATTTATGGTCTTTTAGCCGACGAGTGGCGCTCTCGGTCCAGCAGATAGATGTTGATCATGCCTGCTTATTGTTGTCTGCGCCCTCGCCCACCCCACTGACGCGCCGCGAGAGCCGCCATGTCATCAATGCGTCGGCACCGGGACCTGGGCGCGTGCCGAGATGTGCCGCATCAAGCGCCTCGTGGGTTTCCTCATCGACCGTCATCAGTTTGACGCCATGGCCCGTCCGCCTGTCGATGAACTCTAGAGGCGCCCCTTGAAATCCGGGCATTTCCCACTGATCCCCAATCTGGACCAAGGCCTGCATGAGGAGGCTGAGATCGCGACCTCTTGCCGTCGGCTGATATTCAAACCGATCGGGTCGCGTCTGATACTGCCGTCGTTCGACGAGCCCGTTTTCCTCCAGGGATTTCAGGCGATCGGACAAGGTCGCGTTTGTAACACCGCTCGATTGGCGCAGATCGTCGTACCGGCGAATGCCGAGCAGCAGATCGCGCATGATGAGCATGCCCCAGCGATCTCCGATCGCTCCCATCACGGCGGCAATGGGGCACACCATCCCTTCAAACCCTTTGGAGCGCATCGCCTTCTCTCGTCTCCGCTCTTTTTCTCGGCCCCCTTGATAGCAGATTTCTACTCTGATGATAAGAGCTTGACCAACTCTTATTATGAGAGTTACATGACCTTCGTGAAGAAGGAGATTGCCGATGCACCAGAATCATGGGGTAGAACGCAGGACAGCTATCGTAACGGGCGCATCGTCGGGGATCGGCGCGGCCTATGCCGATCGCCTTGCCCGACGCGGTTTCGATCTGGTTCTGGTTGCGCGTCGCGCCGACCGGCTGGAGGCTCTCGCCAAGGAAATCGCGAGCTCTCTTGGACGGCAGGTGCGGGTCGTAGCCGCAGATCTCGCGTGCGAGAGCGATCTTCGCCGCATCGAGGGGATCGTTGAGGCGACATCTGATCTCAGCTTGATCGCCAATGTTGCGGGGACCGGCGCATTGGGTCCGGCGACAAGCATCAATCCGTCAGCGGTCGAGGCGATGCTAAAGGTTAATGTTATCGCATTGACAAGGCTGTCGCTGGCGGCGTCCCGACGCTTTACCGCAGTCGGAGCAGGAACGATCATCAATATCGGATCGATTGTGGCAGTCATGGCCGTGCCAGGTGCTGGGGCGTACAGCGGCTCGAAGGCTTATGTGTTCGATTTCTCTCGGGCACTTCAGGCCGAGGCGGAAGGCCATGGCGTAACAGTTCAGGTCGTCATGCCCGGCCCTGTGTATTCGGAGTTTTTTGGCGAGGCCCCGCCACCCTTCCCGGCCGGTTTGTTCATGTCGGCGGACATGCTTGTCGATACGGCCTTAGCAGGTCTCGACCGTGGCGAGACTGTGACGTTCCCGACCCTGCACGATTCAGATCGTTGGGACGCATTCGAGGCTGCCCGCAAGCAATTGGTGCATGGCCTCCTGCAAACGGGACTGCCGGCGCAACGCTACGCCAGCCAGTCGGCTATTATGGAATAACCCAATTTATTCAAGGAGAACCATTATGCCAATGTGGCAAATCTACCATCCTGAAGCTGCTTTTTCTCAATCCGACAAACAGGAACTGGCTGCGAAAATCACGGCGATCTACGAGAGTTTCCTTCCGAGATTCTATGTGAATGTCTTTTTCCATTCGATCCCGAAGGGCGGCCTTTTCATCGGCGGCGAAGTGGCGAACGATTTTGTCCGCGTCACGATCGATCATATCGCGCGCTCGATCGACGATCCCGAAATGCAACAGCAGTTCCTTCGCGGCTGTGCACGCGTACTGGAACCCTATGTCGCCGGGCGCGGCTATCGTTGGGAACTCCATATCGACGACACACCCTTCGACCTGTGGATGATCAACGGCCTGAAACCGCCCCATCCCGGCACGCCAGCCGAATTGAAATGGCGATCGGAAAACAAGCCGTCCACTTATTGAGGCGAGTGTCGCGCGGCACTAGGCGGAGCTCTTGCATCGCATGCTTCGCTTGGGTGGATTGCACAGTTGTCGGGAGGGGAGACGGATGATCAGGATCAGAGCGGCGAGATCGGAGGATTTGGCCACGGTTCATTCGATCACACAAAGGGCGTATGCTGCCTGGCTTCCGGCCTTGGGCTACCCAGCCCAGCCGATGACGGATGATCATGGGCCTCGCATCAAACGAGGCGAAGTTTTGCTGGCTTGCCATGGCGAGCATGTGCTCGGCCTGATTGCTGTAGAACCCAGTGACGACCATCACCTTATTTTCAGTGTCGCCGGTGATCCGGACAGCGCTGGAAAAGGTATCGGCCCCCGTCTTATCGCAGAGGCGGAGCGACAGGCGTTCCTTGCAGGCAAGAGACGCATGGACGTATATCTCTGACCCGGATGGCAACACGCTTGAATTGTCGTTCGGGCAGGAAATAGCATTCAGTATCGGCAGTGGTGACGATGCTCTCGAAGTGTCGTCCCGAACTTGATCCAGAAGACCGAAAGTCGGAAAGTAACGAGCAGCGTAGCCGTCGTCGCCCCGCAGATGGCTTTTCTCAATCACGGCTGTAGCGTCCATCTGCCTCGGTCGCCAGCCAGCATTATTGGAAACTTCTAATGGCTCTTCCCAAGCTGCCCTCTCATCCACTTGAAGTGCGGTGAATGACCGCAGCTTTCATATCTCATAACCTCAAGTTCTTTGAAGTCACGTCCTGGCAGATCACTGACACGCGACGTGCATCAAGAGGCGGAGGCAATCTAGGTGAGTATACTGACTAGCCTCGGGACTGCCCGGCGCCTGGTCACAAATCGGACTAAAAAGCAATATCAATCCCGATGCAGAAGCTGATGCATGGGTCACAAAAAAGAGCAGCTCGAAGATAAGGCTGAAGTAAATAAAAAATGACCCAGATGTTCACACGACGGACTACATTTCTGACCCTACTCATTGCATTACCTTGTTTGTTCGGGCGTGGCGCGCGCGCAGATGACGGCCGAAGCATTGTCGAAGACCGGCTTCGGGAACTCGAAATCCGCAGTGGTGGTCATCTTGGCGTTGCGGTCCTAGACACCACGACCGGTCAGATATTTGGGAACCGTCTCGATGAACGCTTCGCTCTGTGCAGCACGTTCAAGGCTCTGGCTATCGCGTTCACGCTCGCTCGCGTTGATCGCGGAGAAGAGAAGCTGGACCGAAGAGTCTTCTTCGGCGAAAAAGATCTGGTCATGCCTTTCAAGGCGACTAAACCGCACCTTGCTGACGGCATGACAGTCGAGCAGCTCTGCGAAGCGGCAGCAATTGTCAGCGACAGCACCGCGGCAAATCTGCTGATGGCCAGCTTCGGCGGACCTTCTGCATTGACCGCCTATCTGCGCTCAATAGGTGATCACACGACCCGTATCGACAAGACCGAACTGGCTCTCAATATCGTCAAGCCCGGAGAAACGCACGACACGACTTCGCCGCGCGCGATGGTTAGCACACTGCAGAAGATTATCCTAGGTTCCGTTCTGTCCCCCTCCTCACGCGGTCGTCTCACCGCGTGGATGATGGCGTCTAGGGATGCCGCCGCACTGCGTCTGCGGGCAGGCTTGCCGGAGGGATGGCGTATCGCCAACAAACCAGGCACTTGGAATGGAATATCAACGAATGATATCGGTGTGCTTTTCCCTCCTGACCGTCCTCCGATCGTTGTCGCAGCTTATCTTGGCAGGGCACGCGGCACCGTTCCGCAACAGGAAGCCATCTTGTCGGAGGTCGCGCGCATCGTTGCTAATGCCATGTAGTCGCGCGCTTTGGCGAAGGCTGCCGGCACCTTTTCGAAAGACCCGGCTGCGATCGTATCTCGCAATTCCATCCTCGTCGATTCAGACGAATACTTGGTCCGAAGGAGGCGCCGCAGCACCCCCGATAATTGAACGTTGGCGAAGCTGTCCGCCTTTGCGCCACTGGCTCGTTCAGCCCTGAAGATTTACAACAGCCGACAAAACGTTAAGGTCTCGCCAGTCAGGATAATTATGGAGCCGGAGATCCTGTTGGGGCGGGTACTGAAGCATCATTATCCTGTTCTTGACAGAATGCCGGCCGTGTTATCACTAAGATATGACCCATCAATTATCACGAACTAATGATCCGTCTCGAAATAGATGCGAAGCGTTTTCAAGAATTTAAAGGTCTCACGTCGCAGGGTATCGATTTTCTTCTCCGATATTCCGGCATGTTCGATTGCAATGCGAAGGGCGTATGCCGTTTCTCGATCCGACGATGACATATCGAGCCGCCGTGCTTCTTTAAGAAGCGCAAGGCATTCGTGCGCGCGCAAAAGGGTAAGAAAGGTCTGCGACATCGGCACGGTGAGTGCCGGGTGATCAATCCAATTAAGGCCATCGAAGAATTGTTGGGTTACGCGCTGCCCTGCTCCGAAGCAATCAAAGTCGACGCATCCCTGATAGCCTTGAGGCCTGCGGTTTGCGTGGATTGAACACTGACCGCACTCATTCAAATTCGGGCATCGTTGCCCACTCGGCTTGTTAATAGCGAATAGACGCGATTTATCAAAAGCCAGAGCAACACAGCACAAGGCAGCGCACCGCGTGCAATCGGCGCGTAGATCTATATTTGTCATTTGAAGATAACCCGAACACCAAGCAGCAGGTCACTTCGACCGACTTTGAAAACATGGCGCTGGGGAAAATTGTCGAGCCGCGAAAGGGCTCGTGAACTGAGTTGCTGATAGCCAAAAGCCGTCGCGATGTAAAGACTCGATTTTGTTCAGCCTGCTAGGGAAGCTTTTGGCTTAGGTCTTCCAAGGCATTCAGAAACAAGCACGACGCCCCTTTATTCGATTCGTACACGAAGTCTCTCAGGGCCCTGCTTCGCGCGCATGCGGCTGAGATATCGCCGAGGACTGCCAGGCGCAGTTGGTAATTGACGAATTTCTGGACGAGCAGCCCCGCAAATCCCGTTTGGAGATCGAAGAAATTTTGGCCTAGTCGCGCTGCAGGCAATGCGACTAGGCCGGCTCTTCCGCTAAAGGCGGCTCCGACAAGACTGTTGACGTCGGCCTCTGTAGAGATTCGCGGACCATTCACGTCGCAGGAGAGTACTCGTATATTGCCCAGCATTGTAATGACGTCGCTCATGGAATGCGTCCGATTTGCTTGTCCCGAAGAAAATTGAAGATGGTTTCCCGCTGATTGGGAAGGTGATGAAAGGCCTGTTCCAGATAATGGAGCTGGGCATTGGGCATAGTGCTCTCCACCCGGCGCCTGGTTTCGTTGGAATTGATGAGAGCATCCCGTCCCCCAATAATGATGAGGACCGGCATCTTCAGGCTGCTGAGATCTGCATCTGAGACAAGCGGAATCCTAATCGACCGTGGGCGGACTTTCGAATGGATGCTGGAGACGAGATCCATCAAAGGTCGCGCCCTGTCGGCGAACGCTTGCGGCTGCGGCCCCATGACCATAGCGCGAACCTTGGCCTTTCCCCAGGACCCGAGCAGCAGAAGCGGCAAGGCTTTTAGGAAGAACGACTTCTGGCGGCCGATTCCTGCCGGACAAAGCAACGCGAGACGATCGACACGATGCGGCCGGCGGACGGCGTAATCCAGAGCAAGCCACCCTCCGAAAGAAACGCCGACAAAGGCGGCGCTTTCCAGATCCAGCCCGGCAAGCACGTCGTCGAGCCACGCCGCGTACCTACCGCCTTCCACGGAAGGACGTTGGCCCGAACTCAGTCCCGGCTCCCCGATCACATCGACGGCATAGACACGAAACGACTGCGACCAGAGTTCAGCATCGAACATCCAGATCGCCGAATTGGTCAGCGCTCCATGCAGGAGGACGAGCGGGGGCGCATCCTTGGGGCCACAGGCGATGACAAAAGTGGTGCCCTCTCGTGTATCGACCAAGAGGTGATCGGCAGGAACCGGCCATTGACCAAGAACGTCCCGATACTGATCGACGAGCACGGCGTCGAGTGTGGAAACATTCGATATCTCCGTCGTCATCTGACCGCCTCCAGTTGCCTGTCCAGGCTTCTCAAGAGTTCGGAGGTATCGGATGCGGAGCCGATCATGATCAGCTTCAAATGCCGCAACTCCGCATCATAGACGGAATTGAATTGAACGCGGTCGGGGCTGTGCTCCTGAGAGAGCAGCATCGCCTGAATGGTTACCGTCAGGCGACGCGACAGCTCGGGGGAGACATCCGGCACATCGACAACACAAGATACTCGCGCCGTGATCGGCTGCTGTGGAGCCCGCCCCGCGCCGGCGAATGTATCCAGGTTGGATCGTAGAATTCGATAGGATTTCCCGATCTTCGTCCCTTTCAGGCGTCCTTCGCGGATAAGCCGGAGCACGGTTTTCGGGTGCAGGGTCAAACGCTCCGCCGCCTGATCGACAGTATAAAACTCTTCAGACATGTCGTCCAAAACATCCTTATTATTCCACAAAGGGGTATATCATGGATATAATAAGGCTCATTGAGGAGCATGGCAAGGCGCAACATTCAGCGCGACCTGTTAGGTATGCCCGTCTCGAGCATTTCCGGGGCTGATGACCGGCGCCGCGGCTGAGCGCCAACGTCGTTTCTGGCCGACCAAGTGCATAGTCAAGCAACGGATTTTGTATCGGACGGGATCGATATCGTTGCGATAGCTGCAGCGATGGAGGCTATGCCCGCCAGAACGAACGTTGTGGACAAGGGCGACGTGATTACCATGCCGGCCAAGGCCGAACCCAGAGGGAAGCCAGCCAGGTTCAGGCTCATCGAAATCGACATGACGCGGCCAAGTTGTTGCGGATCACCGTGTCGGCAGTTGGCCAGCCACGCCTAGATTTTCGATCGTAGCCTTGAGGAGGCGCGCGAGATCCTGAGCGGCTTCTGGCAGATGGTCCTGCTTCAACATCCGCAACTCAAGTGGCGGCAGTGCCGGCAAGCAATTGTCCAGCCGGCGTATTCCGGGCGGCACGCCATGGGCTGTGCGCACGGTGACGCCCAATCCAAACCGTAAGGCCGCCCAAACACCGGGTAAGCTGGGCGTGGTAAGGGAAAGGCGCCATCGGATGCCAGCCTCATCAAGCGAGCGAAGTGCAGCCTGCCGGAACAGGCAGGGATGATCAAAGAGCACAAGCGGAAGAGAGCCAGAGACATCGCGAAGAGGTTCACTGTCTTCATCTTTGGAAAGCCACGACATCGGCATAGTCGCCAGAAGGTCCCCAGTTCGCGGACGATCCATGCCTGCGAAGGCGAGAGCAAGATCGAGCCGCCCGGACTTTACTTCGTCTTCGAGCGCGTAGTTTCTGCCTGCACGAACCGCGACATGCACGTTCGGTCGTTTCTGGGAGAAGGTCGCGAGAGCACTGGGCATAACGTCCTCGAAGAAATCCTGCGGCAGGCCCAGGCGGATGGTTGGGGGTGCCACCGATGCACCCAACGCCATGGCTGCCTCATCATGCATGGCTACGATCCGACGGGCGTAACTGAGGAGAGTGTCGCCTGCTTCCGTTGGCACCAATCCGCGACCGCGCCGGTGGAACAGGGCATGACCTGCCTGCTCTTCGAGGCGCTTCAGCTGCATACTGACAGCTGACTGCGATCTGCCGAGATGTAGAGCGGCGCGCGCGAAACTCCCGAGGTCGGTGCCCACGATCATCGTACGCAGCGCTTCAATGTCGAACTGTGGTACCATCTACCCGATTCCTTGAAGTAGCAATTCAATCTTATCAAATTTTCGGATTTGTTGGGATGGATTAATCTCCTGAGAGAACAGGAGACACAGGATGAATAAGTCGACGTCGATCGGGTTCATTGGGCTAGGCACAATGGGATTGCCGATAGCTTTGAATCTCGTCCGAGCGGGGACGAAACTGATCGTGTGGAACCGTTCTGCCGAGCGTTGCGGGCCGTTGGTGGAGCTCGGCGCGATCGCGCCACCCAGCCCTGCCGATGTATTTGAACGATCCGAGACGGTTATCTTGATGCTTGCCGACGAGGCTGCCACCGACGCCGTGCTTGGCCGCGGATTACCCGATTTTACCCAACGTGTGGCCGGACGCCGGATCGTCACGATGGGCACAATGAGTCCCGGGTACTCACTTGCGTTGGCAGACGATGTTCAAATGGCGGGCGGGCGCTATATAGAGGCGCCGGTTTCTGGTTCACGCATTCCTGCGGAGACAGGACAGCTTATTGGGATGCTCGCGGGTGAAAGCGAGGACCGAATAGAGGTTCGATCTCTACTGGCCCCTGTTTGCCGACAAATCTTCGATTGTGGCTCTGCGCCAAACGCTTTGCGCATGAAGCTTGCGGTAAACGTGTTTCTCATCACCATGGTGACCGGCCTCGCAGAGGCGACCTATTTCGCCAGGCGCCACAATCTTGATCTGGGATGTTTCGAGGCCATTCTCGGTGCCGGTCCGATGGCGAGCGACGTGTCGCGGATCAAGATCGCAAAGGCGGCACGTCGAGATTTCGAGCGTCAGGCCGGCATCTCCGACGTTCTGAAAAACAGTCGCCTCATTATTAAGTCCGCCCGGGAGACGTCTATCGCCTCTCCCCAAATGGACGTTTGCTTAATGCTTTACACACAGGCCGAAGCGTTAGGTCTCGGTGACAAAGACATGATCTCTGTCATCACAGCGATAGAGAACCTTACCGAAGCAGAGAGCCGATATGACGATTGAAATTCGTCATCTGCGGTACTTTCTTTCAGCAGCAACACATGGGAGCTTTCGCAAAGCTGGTATCGCTCTCGGCATCGGAGAATCTGCAATAAGCCGCCGTATTCGTGACCTTGAAGACCGTCTCGGGGCCTCGCTTTTCCATCGTTTGACAACCGGCGTCACGCTGACTTTAGCGGGTGAGCGCTTCTTGCATCGAGCGCAAATTGCGCTGCAAAGCGTAGGCGATGGCGCTCTTGACATTGCGGCCATCGGACGAGTGGAGGAAGGGCGGATCAGGGTCGGGATATTTTCCTCTCTCGCCTCTGGCTTCCTTCACGACTTGCTCAATTCTTACGACCAAGCGCATTCCAGTGTTCTGGTTGAATTGATCGACGGCAATCCCGAAGAGCACGTTGCGTCGGTGCGACAACTTCGAATCGACGTGGCATTCATCACCGGCACTTCGTCATGGGATGGTTGCGATACAGCCCACCTCTGGAGCGAGCGCGTTTTCCTGGCTCTCCCAAACGGTCATGCTTTGGCGGGACTTGACGACATCGGTTGGGGTGACATAGCCGACCAACGCTTCATCGTCAGCAATGCCGCTCCAGGCCCGGAAATCCACGACTATCTGGTGCAACGTCTTGCTGATCTGGGGCGTCACCCGGACATTCAGCCGCAGTGCGTTGGCCGGGATAATTTGATGACGTTAGTCGCGATCGGCCGGGGGCTAACCGTCACGAGCGAGGCGACCACCGCGGCACAGTTTCCTGGCGTTGTCTATCGGCCAATCCGCGATGAGATCCTGCCCTTTAGCGCGGTATGGTCGCCGCAGAACGACAATCCCGCCTGTCGCCGACTGCTCAGCATGGCGCGAGATATGGCAAGGCCGCGCTATGCAGGACAATTCAGTCCTTTGTCATCGCCCGGCGCGCCTTCGCAAAGCCCCGATCCGTTGCCATGAACCGCTCCAGCATGGGGACTATCAGGCGGACGGGATCGGTGGCGGGCTGCCCTGCCTCGCGGGCGAGGATCGCGGCATAGGCGGTCAGATCGCGGTGTAAGGCGGCGGACAGTTCGACCGTGACCTTGACCGGCTTGTCATCAGCGATCGGGCCGAGCTTGAGCTTGCTCATGGCGTGGCTCCGTAGGGTTCAAGGACGAGATCGCGCGTCACCAACACGCGGACGGGGAAACCGGGGCGGATGGTGAGCGTGGGCGCGATGTCGAGCTGCCGACCAACCACCTGCCGTCCGACCTGGCTCACGCTGTCGGAAGCGCCCTGACGCAGCGCGCGGGCAATCTCGCTCTCGTCGCCGGATGATCCCATCTGGCTGCCGATGCTCAGCAACGTGGACAAGGCAGCGGCCTTGAACAGTTCTCCCCAATGGTAATCGACGCCATCCTCCAGCCCGGCGAAGCCTTGCGGGTCGGCACCGGGCTGGCGTTCGAGAACGATGCTGCGCCCGTTCGGGAAAATCAGGCGGTTCCAGACCAGCAGGATGCGGCGCTGGCCAAAGCCGACGCCGTTGTCGTATTGGCCGACGACGCGGGTGCCCTGCGGGATCAGCAGGATTTTTCCCGTCGGGCTGTCGTAGATGTTTTCCGTCACCTGCGCGGTGATCTGGCCGGGCAGATCGGAGCGGATGCCGGTGATGAGCGCGGCGGCGATCACCGCGCCCGCCTGAAGGACGTTCGGAGATGCCGGTGCGGCGACACGATCGGTCGAGACGGTGCGCTTGTCCGGCGTCTGGTTGAGGAAGGCGAGCTGGCGATCCTGCGCGGAGGGCGTTGCCGGCTGCGGCGTCAGGCCGAGGCCGACGAGATCGGGCATCGGTGCAGCGGATGCTGTCGCGGGAGCCGGGGCCGCCATATGCGTCTCGGTCGGGGCGAACAGCTTGGCGAGGCGCGCCGCCTCCAGTTCCTGCAAGCGGCGCTGTTCCTCCGGGCTGGGACCGGCGGGCATCGGCGCCGTCATCGCCGGCGGCGTCACGGGCTGACCACGATTCTGCGCGTCGAGCATGGGGCGGCCGAGATCACCGGGCAGCGGCGGGCCGAGCACCGGGCCGGTGTAGTCCTTCGGCAGGCCGTTCAGCCCGTCCGGCGTCGTCCGGTTGTCGTTCGAATAGAGTTCCTCGCTCTTGCCGTCACCGTGGCCGACCTGAAGCGCATAGATCAGCGCCCCGCCAACGCCCATGCTGGCGGCGAGGCTCAAGCCCGCCAGCACCTTGCGCGACAGCCGGGTCACGCGCGGCGGCTCGGGACGCAGCCGCATGGGGGCTGCCAGTTCGCCGGTCAGCGGCCGGGCGTCGTCGTCCGCCTTTACCGGATCGGGCTTCCGCCCATCTTCCTTCTCGGGATCGTTGTCGCTCACGACGCGGGCCTCCCATCAGTGCGGGAGATGCGGACGCGCTTCTGGTTCCGGTCCGCCCCGAAGCGCAGTTCGGCAGCGGCGAACAGCCG
Source organism: Asaia krungthepensis NRIC 0535 (assembly GCF_025995175.1). Taxonomy (GTDB): domain Bacteria; phylum Pseudomonadota; class Alphaproteobacteria; order Acetobacterales; family Acetobacteraceae; genus Asaia; species Asaia krungthepensis. Next base: position 55,932 of record NZ_BAPV01000012.1, on the reverse strand, counting down.
GTCCACGATCATGTAGTTGCCGCGCACACGGTAGTTCACCAGCTCGGAGGTCGCGCCCTCCGGCCCGACGACAAACAGGGGCGGCATCTCTCCCTGTCCGATTCCGCGCGGAAACTCGATGAACACCTGCCGCCCGTCGTCGAAGGCGCGCAGCGGTTTCCACGGGGCGCGGTCGCCCGACACCTCATAGCGGAAGTTGACGTTGGCGAGATCGACGCCGGAGGCGACGGGCCGCGCGGCCTCGGCCTGCGCATTCTGGCGACGCAGCGCGATGAGCTGGTCCTGCGGATATTGCCAGGACACCGAAGCCATATAGGTTTTCTCGGTGGAGCGCAGTTCCATATGGTAGGTGCGCAAATTGGTGTTGATGACGAGATTGGTCATCAGCTCGGCCCGCGTCGGTTTGACGAGGATATGGACCTGCCGAGCGGCGCCCGTGCCGCTCTCGGTGTCGCCGATGATCCAGCGCACCGTGTCGCCGGCGGCAACCGGACCGGACCCTACCAGCGTTTCGCCCGGCTGAAGCGCGATGTCGGTGATCTGCCCAACAGCGGTATAGACCTGATAAAGCGCCCCTTGCGTGAAGGGATAGACCTGCATCGAATTGATGAAGCCGTCGCGGACGGGCTGCACGCGGGCCTGCGCGTTCGCCTGATTGACCCTGGCCGTCGGGTCGACCGGCTCCGGCGTGCGGCGCGTGGCCTCGACAGGTTTCATCTGGCCGGGCAACGGCAACGGGCGCGGCAGTTCGACCACGGTGACGGGCGCTGGCGGATCGACCGTCTGCATGGCGGGCGCGGCGTCGTCATAGGCGATGTCGGGCGGCGGGGTCGTCGTGGCGCAGCCGGCGAGCGCCGTGGCCGACAGCAGGAGACCCGCCAACGCGGATTTACGGAAAGGCAGAAAGACGGGATTGCGTGCCGCCGGGTGTCCGGCGGTCGGATAAGACGGCCGGATCATTGTCCAAGCTCCTTCGACCAGTTGATGGCGTTGACGTAGATGCCGAGCGGATTGGCCCGGAGTTTTTCCGCATCGCGCGGGGTCTGGAGCGCGATCGTCAGGATGGCGGACCAGCGTTCGGTGCTGGCGAGCGAGCCGTCCTGATAGCGGCGCTCGATCCAGGCGACGCGAAAGCTGTCGGGCGAGGCCCGGATCACGCTGGAGACCTCGACCGCGATCTGCTGCTTGCCGACCTTGGTGAAGGGGTCGTTGGCGCGGGCATAGTCGTTCAGCGCCAGCGCGCCGGCCTGCGTGGTGAAGTCGTAAGCGCGCAGCCAGTTTTGGCGGACGATGATCGCGTCGGCCGGGATCGAGCGAACCTGCTCGATGAAGCGGGCGAGATGGAACGCGATCTGCGGATCGGTCGGCCGGTAATCGGCGACGGCCGCCGCCACGGCCTGCGCCTGTCCGAGCTTGTCGACCTGCACCACCCAAGGCACGATCGAGCCGCTGGTCGATTGCCAGACCAGCGCGGCGGAGAGCCCCGCCGACAAGGCGAGCGAACCGAAGGCCATCAGCCGCCAGTTCTTTGCCTGCACGCGGGCGGAACCGATTCGGTCGTCCCAAACCTGTGTGGCGCGCTGATAGGGCGTCTCGGGTTGCGGTGATTTGCCGTAATGAGCGGCGGGTCGCTTGAACATGGATCAGTCGCTTTCGGAAAGGTTGACGGAAGAGCCGCCGCCGTGGGCATCGCCGGATTTAACGGCGTGGGCGGCGGCCTGGATGCCGTGGGAGAGTTTCTGGGAGCGCTGCATCCGCTTCGCCCAGGCCGGCGGCCCATCGGCGGAAGCGGCGGCGGCGGAAAGAGCGGCGGACGAGGCCTCGGCGGCGCCGGCTTCGCCGGAGACGGCGCGGCTTCCAGCATCGAAGCTCTCGCGCATCGAGGCGGCGGCTCGGCGGAACGGGCTGGCGATCGCTGAGCCGGCTTTCGACGCGCCGGTCGAGGCGACATTGCCGAGACCGGAAGCGATGCCCGATGCCCCGGACTGACCGGCCGCGCCGAGACTGTAGGCGGTGGACGCCCCGCCCGCGAGCGCGGCTCCGCCACGGGCGGCAGCGGCGGTGCCTCCGGCAAGGGCCGCACCACCAGAAGCCACAGCGCCGATAGCAGCGCCGCCCGCTGCGACCATGCCGCCTGCGGCGAGACCTGTGCCGACCGCTGCGCCGGCGCCAAGCTGCGGGCCACCGGAGATGAGGCCATTGGCGATGCCGGGGCCGAAGATGCCAAGGCCGAGAAGGGAAAGAGCCGCCAGAACGATCGCCATGGCGTCGTCGATGGTCGGGGTCGCCCCGTTGAACCCTTGTATGAACTCGGAGAACAGGGTCGAGCCGATGCCGATGATGACGGCGAGCACCAGCACCTTGATGCCGGACGAGATGACGTTGCCGAGCACCCGTTCGGCCATGAAGGCGGATTTGCCGAACAGCCCGAACGGGATCAGCACGAAGCCGGCGAGCGTCGTCAGCTTGAACTCGATCAGGGTGACGAAGAGCTGGACGGCGAGAATGAAGAAGGCGAGCAGGATCAGTGCCCAGGCGAACAGCAGGCAGGCGATCTGGATGAAGTTCTCGAAGAACGAGACCCAGCCCATCAGGTCGGAGATGGAATCGAGCAGCGGGCGGCCGGCATCGAGGCCGGTCTGTGCCACCTTGCCGGGACGCATCAGGTCGGAGACCGAGAAGCCGGTGCCGCTGGCCTTCAGGCCAAGACCGGCGAAGCTCTCGAAGACGATGCGGGCGAGGTTGTTCCAGTTGCCGATGATGTAGGCGAACACGCCGACGAACAGCGTCTTCTTGACGAGGCGCGCGATGATGTCCTCGTCGGCGCCCCACGACCAGAACAGCGCCGCCAGCACCACGTCGATGACGATCAGCGTGGTGGCGATGAACGCCACTTCGGGTTTGAGCAGCCCGAAGCCGCCGTCGATGTAGCGGGTGAAGACTTCGAGGAAATGGTCGATGACGCCGGTGCCCTGCATGGTCAGCGCACTCCCTTGTCGGGAGAAATGGGCGGCTGCGACGGCTCGGGCTGGGCGGCCGGCGTCTCGGCCGGCGCGGATTCCTTGACGACCGGGCTTTCGCCCAGTGACGGTGCCGACGGGAACAGCGTCGCCGGCGCGGACGGCGCGTCGGTCGCCGGGATACTGGTCTCGCTGCCCTGCTTCAGGAAGCGGTCGCGGTTCTCGGCCCATGCCTTCAGGCAGGCCGGATCGCGGGTGGCGGCCTCACCCATGTCGCGGCAGCGGCGCAGCATCGGCCGGGACGGCGCGGTTTGCGCGTCGAGGTCGGGCCGGAGGATACGAACCTCCGGTTCCTCCGGTTTGCGCGTCATCTCGATCGCAGTGGCGGTGATGGCGACGCCGACGAAGACGACGGCGCCGATCCGGGCGAGCATCTTGCCATCCATCGGCGTCGCTCCCCTCAATTGCCGCTGTTCTGGAACATGCGGGCATTGCCCGGCTGATAGCCCACGCCCGGCGTGAGGAAGCGGCGGCGCTGCTCGCGCCCCTGTTCGGCCGCTGCCGCGCGCTCTGCGTCGGTCAGTGCCTGCGCCCGGCCATTGGCGGCGACGACGGCGGTGAGATCGGCGAGTTGCTGGGCCTGAAGCGCCAAAAGCTGGTTGCCGGCCTGCGTCGCCTGAAGCGCGCCGGTCGCGCCTTGGCTCGCCCCGACCAGCCGCGACATCTCGGTGCGGTTGGTATCGATATTGCCGACGACGGTGGCCTGCACCTTCATGGCGTCCTGAAGGCCGCCGACCGTGTTCTGCCAGCGTGAGCGGGCGTCAGCCACGAGCTGTTGGTCAGAGGCCGACAGGGAGACGTTGGCGTATTTCTGGGAGAAGACCTGATCGATCTGCTTCACGTCGTAGGCGATGTTCTGCGCCTGTTGCAGAAGCTGTTGCGTCTTCTGGACCGATTGCTGGATCTGCTGGAGCGAGGAGATCGGCAGGCTCGCCAGATTCTTCGCCTGGTTGATGAGCATCTGCGCCTCGTTCTGAAGCGAGGTGATCTGGTTCGTGATCTGCTGGAGCGCGCGGGCGGCGGTGAGCACGTTCTGCGCGTAGTTCGACGGGTCGAACACGATGATGGCGTGCGCTGGCGTCGCCAGCATGGGCGCGAGCGCGACGGGAGCGATCAACAGCGCGGCAGCGAGCCGCGCCGCACGGGTGCGGCGAAGGGTCATGGCAGTTTCTCCTTGTTGGTGAGGTTGGGAATGAGGTCGGCGGCCCAGCCGACACCGCGATGGCGCAGCCAGGCGTCGAGGAATCCGTCCGCGCCATGCTCGGCGACGATCTTCGCAATGGCGGTCTGATCAGTCTTCGACGAGGCGGCGCAGAGCGCCAGCGCCACGTCGGACAGGCCCAGCTCGAACAGCCGGTTGCCGCGCCGCGACTGGCAGTAATAGTCGCGCTTGGGCATCGCCCGCGCGACGATCTCGATCTGCCGGTCGTTGAGACCAAAGCGGCGATATATGGCGGTGATCTGCGGTTCGATCGCCCGTTCGTTGGGGAGCAGCAGCCGGGTCTGGCAGCTTTCGATGATCGCGGGCGCGATCGCCGAGCCGTCGATGTCCGACAGCGACTGCGTGGCGAAGATGACGCTGGCGTTCTTCTTGCGCAGCGTCTTCAGCCATTCGCGGAGCTGGCCCGCAAAGCCCTCGTCGTCGAGGGCGAGCCAGCCTTCATCGACGATGATGAGCGTCGGCGATCCGTCGAGACGGTCTTCTATCCTGTGGAACAGATAGGCCAGGACGGCGGGCGCGGCCTCGGTGCCGATCAGCCCTTCGGTCTCGAAGGCTTGCACTGTCGCGGTGCCGAGATGTTCGGCCTCCGCGTCGAGCAACCGGCCCCAGGCACCGCCGATGCAGTATGGGCGCAGCGCCTGTTTCAGGTCGTTCGACTGGAGCAGCACGCAAAGGCCGGTGATGGTGCGCTCTTCGACCGGCGCGGACGCCAGCGAGGTCAGGGCCGTCCAGAGATGCTCTTTCACCTCCGGCGTGATGGTGACGCTTTCGCGGACGAGGATCGCGCCGATCCAGTCGGCGGCCCATGCGCGTTCGGCGGCGTCATCGACGCGCGCAAGCGGTTGCAGCGATACGCTGTCGGCGCTGCCCTCGGTCAAGCCGCCGCCGAGATCGTGCCAATCGCCGCGCATGGCGAGGGCCGCGGCGCGAATCGAACCGCCGAAATCGAAGGCGAACACCTGCGCCCCGGCATAGCGCCGGAACTGCAAGGCCATCAGCGCCAGCAGCACGGACTTGCCTGCGCCCGTCGGGCCGACGATCAGCGTGTGGCCGACATCGCCAACATGAAGGGAAAGCCGGAACGGGGTCGAACCTTCGGTCTTGCCGAACAGCAGTGGGGGTGCTGCAAAATGCTCGTCCCGTTCCGGTCCCGCCCACACCGCAGAAAGCGGGATCATGTGGGCGAGATTGAGCGTGGAAATTGGTGGCTGGCGGACGTTCGCGTAAACGTGCCCGGGCAGCGATCCGAGCCAGGCGTCCACCGCGTTGATGGTCTCGGCCATCGCCGTGAAGTCGCGGCCCTGGATAACCTTCTCGACCAACCGCAGTTTCTCGTCGGCGACGCGCGGATCGGCATCCCACACCGTCACGGTCGCCGTGACATAGGCGATGCCGGCATAGTCGGCGCCCAGCTCCTGAAGCGCGAGATCGGCGTCCGCCGCCTTGTTCGACGCATCGGTGTCCACCAGCACGGATTGCTCGTTAGTCATCACCTCCTTCAGGATCGCCGCGATCGACTTGCGCTTGGCGAACCATTGGCGTCTGATCTTGGTGAGCAGCTTCGTCGCATCGGTCTTGTCGAGCAGGATGGCGCGGGTGGACCAGCGATAGGGGAAAGCGAGCCGGTTCAGTTCATCGAGCAGGCCGGGCGTCGTCGCGGTCGGAAATCCGGTGATGGTGAGAACGCGCAGATGCGACGACCCCAAACGCGGCTCCAGCCCGCCGGTCAGCGGCTGATCGGCGAGCAGCGCATCGAGATAGATCGGCGTTTCGGGCACGCGAACGCGATGCCGGTGCGTGGAAACGCAGCCGTGGAGATAGGTCAGCGTCTCGCCGTCATCGAGCCAGCGGCATTCGGGCATAAAGGCTTCGATCAGGCGCAGCAGCCGATCGGTGCGGTCGGCGAAGCCGGTCATCACCTCGGTCGGGTCGATGCCGGTCTTCTCGCGCCCCTCGTAAAGCCAGGTCTCGGCGCGGGCCGCGTCCTCGGCGGGTGGCAGATAACAAAACGTCAGGAAGTAGCTGGACTCGAAATGCGATCCGGCCTCTTCAAAGTCCGCTTTGCGCTCGGCATCGACCAGCGCCGAGGCCGGGTCAGGGAAGCGGCTGTCGGGGTAATTGTTCGACGGATGGCGCTGAGCCTCTACGAAAAGCGCCCAGCCCGAACCGAGACGACGGAAGGCGTTGTTCAACCGTCCTGCCACCGCGACCAGCTCGGCCGATACAGCGGAATCCAGATCCGGCCCGCGAAACCGTGCCGTGCGCTGGAAGCTGCCATCCTTGTTCAGGACGATGCCCTGACCGGTCAGCGCCACCCAAGGCAGGTAATCGGCGAGCCGGGCGTTCTTGTTGCGATATTCTGCGAGGTGCATCATGGCCGCGCTTCCCCTCAGACCGAAAGGTGCGCGGGGATGCGCAGATGGCGGCGCACCACCTCGACGAAGAGCGGATCGCGCTTCGCCGCCCACACCGCCGCGAAATGCCCGATCGCCCAGATGGCGAGGCCGACCAGCCAGAGGCGCAGGCCGAGACCGATCGCGCCGGCCAGCGTGCCGTTCATGATGGCGATGGCGCGCGGCGCGCCGCCGAGCAGGATCGGTTCGCTGAGCGCCCGGTGCAGCGGGACGGTGTAGCCCGGCACCTCCGCACCCTGATCGACGACGCCCGCCATCAGACCAGCGCCCCGCCGCCGAACGAGAAGAAAGACAGGAAGAACGAGCTGGCCGCGAACGCGATCGACAGGCCGAACACGATCTGGATCAGGCGGCGGAAACCGCCCGACGTATCGCCGAACGCTAGCGTCAGGCCGGTCGTGATAATGATGATGACGGCGATGATCTTGGCGACCGGGCCTTCGATCGACTGCAAAATCTGTTGCAGCGGTTGTTCCCACGGCATCGACGAGCCGGAGGCATGGGCGGGTGCCGCCATCACCACGGACAGCGTGGCGACCGAGACGGTCATGGCGAGGCGCTGGCGCGACATGCGCAGGCGTTGGACAACAGGCATCATTGGGAGGCTCCTTCTTCGGGCTGGGGGTGATGGGTGGCTGGCGCGAGGCGGTAATCACCGTCCGGGCCAAGGCCTTCGACGCGCGCGAGTTCGGAGAGCCGGCGCTGCGATCCGCGACCAGACAGCACGGCCACCAGGTTGATCGTCTCGGCGATCAGCGCGCGGGGGACGGTGACGACGGCTTCCTGAATGAGCTGTTCCATCCGGCGCAGCGCGCCGATGGCGGACCCGGCGTGGATCGTCCCGACGCCGCCGGGATGGCCGGTGCCCCATGCCTTCAGGAGATCGAGCGCTTCCGCCCCGCGCACCTCGCCGACCGGGATGCGGTCGGGGCGCAGGCGGAGTGAGGAACGGACGAGATCGGAGAGCGAGGCGACGCCATCCTTGGTGCGCATAGCGACGAGATTGGGCGCGGCGCATTGCAGCTCGCGCGTGTCCTCGATGATGACGACGCGATCGGCGGTCTTCGCCACCTCGGCGAGCAGCGCGTTGGTCAGGGTGGTCTTGCCGGTGGACGTGCCGCCGGCGACGAGGATGTTGGCGCGCGATGCTACGCCTTCGCGCAGCGCCTCGGCCTGGGCGGCGGTCATGATCCCGGCCGCGACATAATCGTCGAGCGTGAACACCGCGACGGCGGGCTTGCGGATCGCAAAGGCGGGCGCCGCAACGACCGGCGGCAACAGCCCCTCGAACCGCTCTCCCGTCTCGGGCAGTTCGGCCGACACGCGCGGCGCGCCCGCGTGGACCTCAGCGCCGACATGATGCGCGACCAGGCGCACGATGCGCTCGCCATCAGCCGGCGACAGCCGGTCGCCCGTGTCCGACAGCCCTTCGGAGAGGCGGTCGATCCAGATGCGACCGTCCGGGTTCAGCATCACCTCGACGACGGAGGCGTCTTCCAGAAACCGGGTGATGGCCGGTCCCAGCGCTGTGCGCAGCATCCGCGCGCCGCGTGCCAGACCTTCCAGATTGTGATGTGAAGCCTTCATGTCGCCCCGAGTTCAGCGGGGATCGACAGACCTTCCCCTTTCGGGGTTGATTAAAAGAGCCGGATTTTGGGCCGATTCAACAAGGATTCATCGTCGTAGTAGTGTGGCGTGCAAATACAGGAGAACGGCGGGTTCGCTGTTCTTGCGTCTGCGGCGCACCTCGCTCCCACATCCACGCCAGCTTCACCGAAAGCCCATTCTGGAGAAGTAAAAGTGCGCGCTTGACGACGTAGGACAATTGACCTAAAAATTGGTCAATCGTCCTACAGCGTGATCCAGGTATGCCCCTTAGCGCTAGATCCTGGAGGCTGGATATGGGTGCGAGCGAAACGCGCCAGCAGATCGTCGATGTCGCCGATAGACTCTTCTATGAGCACGGGTTCGAAGCGACGTCCTTCGCCGACATCGCCAGGGATGTCGGCCTGTCACGCGGCAACTTCTATTATCACTTCAAGACCAAGGATGAGATTCTGAACGCCGTGATCGTGCAGCGCGTCGCAACCACGGGCGCCATGCTGAAAACGTGGGAGCAGGATGCGGTATCGCCTGCGGATCGCATCCTGAGCTTCGTGCATATCCTGATCGCCAACCGCACCAAGATCATGACGTATGGCTGCCCGGTCGGAACGCTCTGCAACGAACTGGCAAAGCTCGATCATGTGGCAAAGGATGAGGCCGCCGGCCTGTTCACCCTGTTCCGCGACTGGCTCGCCCGGCAATTCACGGGCCTTGGGCATGACGCTGACGCGGATGCGCTGGCCCTTCACCTCCTGATGCGCAGCCAGGGCGTCGCTGCGCTCGCCACCGCCTTCCGCGACGAACAGTTCATCCGCCGCGAGGTCGCGGACATGGAGGCGTGGCTGCGCGCGCAGTGCCCGGAAGCCTCGTCACTGCATTCCCGCCAACCCGCCTGAGGAGGTCGCCATGTTCGTCATCACCCTTCGTTTCGCCGACAAGACCAAGGCACCGCAGTTCATGGATGGGCATAATGCCTGGATCAGACAGGGCTTCGAGGATGGTGTCTTTCTGCTGGTCGGCAGCCTCCAGCCGAATGCGGGCGGCGCGATCATTGCGCATGGGGCCTCTCAGCAGGAGATAGAGGCGCGGGTGCAGGCCGATCCCTTCGTCGCCGAAGGCGTGGTCAGCGCCGAAATCCTCGCCATCGCACCGGGGCGCACCGATGACCGGCTCGCCTTCCTGAAGGCATAAGCCATGAGTGCAACCATTCCCGGCCCCGATGGACGCCCGCGCTGCCGATGGTGTGCGGCGGCACCCGAGTTCCTCGCCTATCACGACACCGAATGGGGCTTCCCGGTCGATGACGACCGCCGCCTCTTCGAGAAGCTGTGCCTGGAAGGTTTCCAGTCGGGTTTGAGCTGGCGCACCATCCTCGCCAAGCGCGAAAACTTCCGCGCGGCGTTCCACGGCTTCGATTTCGATCGGATCGCTCGGTTCACCGATGAGGACGTGGCGCGCCTGCTCGGCGACGCCGGCATCGTCCGGCATCGCGGCAAGATCGAGGCTGTCATCAACAATGCGAAGCGGGCGCAGGAACTGGTGAAGCAGGAAGGATCGCTCGCTGCCTATGTCTGGCGTTTCGAACCGAACGCGGACGATCTGGCTTCGCCCCAAACCACATCGACCTCAGCGGCTTCGATCGCACTGTCGAAAGACCTGAAGAAGCGTGGCTGGTCCTTTGTCGGCCCGACGACGGTTTACGCCTTCATGCAGGCTATGGGCCTCATCAACGACCACGCGCGTAACTGTGTGGTTCGCTCCGACGCCGAGCAAGCGAGGGTGGCGTTCCAGCGACCAATCCGTTGTTCCATCTGAGGACTATTCGGACGTGCCCACCGGCACATCCTCGCTGATCTCCTGCCGAAGCTTCGGCCCTTTGGCCAGCCGCCGGCCGAGCGCGGTGACGAACTGGTCGTAACGCTCGCCCGCCTTGGCGCGGGCGGCCTGCGCGGCGGGCTCGGGCAGCGCCGGGGTGGTCGTGATCCAGTATTTGACGAAGACGGCGAGGCTTTCGACGGCGATGCCGACGTCGCGTTCGAGCCGGGTCATGCGCCGGTCGATCTGGTCGAGGCGTTTGACGATGACCGCTTCCCGACGCTCGGAAGCGTCGGGCGACAGGAAGGAGGCGATGGCGGCCTCGGCGATCATCGACTGCGGCTGGTCGCGGCGGGCGGCATAGTCGGCAAGCTGCCCCATGACCTCGGGATCGAGATACACCGAGATCTGCGCCTTCTTCTTGCGGGGCGCGGACATGCGATCGGTCATGGCGGTCACAACTCCATGCCGTCGTTCGGATCGAGCGAAACCTGACGCGCCACGCCCTGCATGAGGCGGTTCATCCGGCTGTTGCGAACGGCATCGTCCTCACTGTCATCATCCCGATCACGGTCGATCTCGAACGGGTTGTCGATCGGCGCCACCTTCTCGACCGGCTTCACCCGGTTGAGTTCCGGCTGCTGGCGGCGTTCGGATTCGGTCGGATCATCGTCCCCGGTTTCCGTCGCGGCTTTCGCCTCGGCGAGCTGAGGGCGTGGCGGCACGGGCAGCGTTGTCCAGTCGTCGGGGCGGGCCTGTTTCGGCGCGGTGAGCGCGGGCGGCGGCAGGATGCGCTCCTTGAAACGGGCATCCTCGTAATAGCGCGCCTTCTTCGCCCGGATCGGCGGGGTTCCGGCGACCATGACGATTTCGTCGGCCGGTGGAAGCTGCATCACCTCGCCGGGCGTGAGCAATGGCCGGGCGGTTTCTGAACGCGAGACCATCAAATGCCCGAGCCAGGGGCTAAGCCTGTGCCCGGCATAGTTCTTCATCGCCTTCATCTCGGTGGCGGTGCCGAGAGCATCCGACACCCGCTTGGCGGTGCGCTCGTCATTGGTGGCGAAGCTGACGCGGACATGGCAGTTGTCGAGGATCGAGTTGTTAGCGCCATACGCCTTCTCGATCTGGTTCAGCGATTGGGCGATCAGGAAGCTCTTCAGGCCATAGCCGGCCATGAAGGCGAGCGCGCTCTCGAAGAAGTCGAGACGCCCCAGCGCCGGAAACTCGTCGAGCATCAACAGGAGGCGATGGCGCCCGGCCTTGGCCTGCAAATCCTCGGTCAGGCGACGGCCGACCTGATTGAGGATCAGGCGGATCAGCGGCTTGGTGCGGTTGATGTCGGAGGGCGGCACGACGAGGTAGAGGGTGGTAGGGCGTTTGGCCGTCACGATGTCGCCGATCCGCCAGTCACAGCGCCGCGTCACCTCCGCCACCACGGGATCGCGGTAGAGGCCGAGGAACGACATAGCGGTGGACAGCACGCCCGACCGCTCATTGTCGGATTTGTTCAGCAGCTCGCGCGCGGCGCTGGCGATGACGGGATGCGTTCCGGCTTCGCCCAGATGCGCCGTCGTCATCATCGCGGCGAGCGTCGACTCGATCGGCCGCTTCGGGTCGGAGAGGAAGGCGGCGACGCCGGCCAGCGTCTTGTCCGCCTCGGCATAGAGGACGTGCAGGATCGCGCCGACGAGAAGCGCGTGGCTGGTCTTCTCCCAATGGTTCCGCTTCTCAAGGCTCCCTTCGGGATCGACCAGGATGTCGGCGATGTTCTGGACGTCGCGCACCTCCCATTCGCCGCGGCGGACTTCCAGCAGCGGATTGTAGGCCGACGATTGCGCGTTGGTCGGGTCGAACAGCAGCACCCGGCCGTGGCGCGCGCGGAAGCCCGCGGTGAGCTGCCAGTTCTCGCCCTTGATGTCGTGGACGATGGCGGAGCCGGGCCAGGTCAGCAGCGAGGGCACGACGAGACCGACGCCCTTGCCGGATCGGGTCGGCGCGAAACACAGCACATGCTCCGGGCCGTCGTGCCGGAGATAGTCGTGATCGTAGCGGCCGAGCACGACGCCATCGGGACCGAGCAGGCCGGCGGATTTCACCTCCTCCGTCCCGGCCCAGCGGGCGGAGCCGTAGGTTTCGACCTTCTTCGCCTCGCGCGCCCGCCAGACCGACATACCGATCGCGACGGCGACCGCGATGAAACCGCCGGAAGCCGCGATATAGGCACCCTCAACGAAGATCTGAGGCGCATAGGCGTCGTAGGAATACCACCACCAGAAGAAGGATGGCGGCAGGTAGAACGGCAAGCCCAGCAGGCTGAACCAGGGCGGCCCGAGCTGCGCCTGAAACCCCAGCTTCCACGCGACATATTCGGTGGCGCCCCAGGTGGTGGCGAGAACGATGAGGAAGACGGTGACGATCTGACCCCAGAGGATCTTGGTGCCGGTCATAATGGCGGTCCTTTCGCGGGAGGGAAGTTAAAGGCCGAGGCCGCGCTTGCGGCCGAAACTCCAGTCGACGCCGCCATCGTCGCGGGCGACGCCGGAGACGTGACGGCCGAGTTGCTTTTCGAGGGAGGGCGTCCAGGGCACGAGCTGGAAGCTCATGCCGTCGTCGATCATGGCGAAGCGGCCGGAGGCCAGCGTGAGACGCTGGCGGTAGGTGCCGGCGACATATTCGCCGCCGCCTGGGCGATTGAAGGACTGGCCGGTCTCGGCCGAGAGCTTCTCGCCCAGCGCGTCCAGCTCGTGGGCGCGCAGCGTGTCGATCAGGTTGCGACTAAAGGTGACGCGCTGGCCGCTGCGTTCGGCGAAACCCTGTTCAACCAGATGTTCGGCGCGGGCGCCGAGCGCGTGACGCACCTCGGCGCCGAAACCGCCATCAGACAGGGCGACCGGCTCGCGGGCGATGTTCTGCCGGTCGAGCCAGGTGGCGCCCGACGCCGTGATCTGGCGGTCGATGTCGAGATCGGAGCGAACGGCAATGGCGACGCGGCGTTCACCCCGCGCATCATCGAACCGGCGCAGCTCGACGATAGAGCCGGGAGTGCTGTCGCCGGCGGCATCGAGGTCGGGCAGCTTGATGTGGTGGGTTCGCCCGTCGACGCCATCGACCACGGCGTAGGCGGTGCCCCTCAGCTCATCGTCCAACCCGCGATCGACCAGCCGGCCGATGACGGGAACGTCGAGGCTTTCGCCCGCCAGCACATAGCTGGCCGAGCCGCGCTCGATGCCACGCTCGGTCAGCGCCCGGTGCATCCGCTTGATGATGTCGCCACGCTCGCCGAGTTCGCGCAAGGTCGCCTCGGCCTTGTCGTCGATCACCCACTGGCCGGGACCGACCTCGGCGGCGAGGCCGAGACGCTCCAGCTTGCGAAGGCGACCGATCTTCTGGGCGTGATAGTCGTCAGGCTGGCGATCATGCGCCGGAGCCATGTCGACGACGCCATCGCGGCCGTCGCGGACAAGCTGGCGGTCGAGCCGGGTCCAGCGCTCGGCCTCGACCTGCCGCTCCAGATCGCGGCCGATGTCGAGATCGGTGCGCGGCCCCAATTCCTGAGTGACGAGATCGGCGGCGCGGGCGCGCATCCCTTCCTTGATGTAATCGCGGGCGATGACGAGATCCTGCCCGTCATCGGCGCGGCCGCGCAGGATGATATGGACGTGAGGATTATCGGTGTTCCAGTGATCGACGCCGACCCAATCGAGTTTCGTGCCGAGGTCCTTCTCCATCTGGCCCATCAGCTCACGGGCATAGGTCTTGAGGTCGGCGAGATCAGCCGCATCCTCCGGCGAGACGATGAAGCGGAAGTGATGGCGGTCATCGACGCAGCGCTCGGCGAACGCCCCGGCGTCCGCCGCCTCGACCTCCGGCCCGAATAGCCGCGCCTTCTCCCCGTCTCGGGTCACGCCCTCGCGGCGCAGATAGGTGAGATGGGCGGAGAGCGGCGCTGCGCGCTGGCCGTGGCGGACCACGCGGGTCTTGATGACGACGATGCGCGAGCGGCCGGTGAGGAGCCGGTTCGCCTGGATGCTCGCGGTGCGACCCCGCCCGAAGCGCGAACGGTTGCCGGGGCTGATCCGGCCCGAGCGCGAGACGGTGCCGCCGGCCTTGCGCGCCGCCGCCAGCGCCTGCGCGACGAAGGGCCGGACGCGCTGCGCGCCCGATGAGCGAACGCGGCCGGGCCGGATGCGAAACTCGCGCTCATCGGACATGGCGCGGCCCCGCAATGTGCGAAATATCGCGCAGATACAGGGGGTTGGGTCTGCGCCGCACATTGCCCATGAGCGGCGCAAGGTGCGCGAGACGCCGGAAAACCCAGCAAAAACAACCGACCGACCGAAGCGCAAGGTGCGCTCTTTTATCTCGCCATCCTTCGGTCGTGTTGCCTGCGTCCCACCTCCGCGCGCTCCAGTCCACGCCAGCGCCCGCCATCGTGCGATCGGGAACCCGCGCGCTCATCGCATCGTCCCCGTATCCGCGCGAGCGACGAACAGACCGCCGGACTGCGGCGCGATGGCGGACACATCGCGCACCGGCGGCGGCGGCGAAGCGTCGTTTGACCGGCGCTCGGCCTGCACGGGATCGGCGGGGGAAGCGCGATCCGGCTGCGCGACGAAGAGCGGCGCATGAGTCCATGCCAGCGGGTCGGCTGCCGCGACCATGATGGGCGCGATAGGCCCGCCACCGTCGATGACCGGGGCGATGGCAGCGATATAGGCGCGTGTTTCAGCGGGCAGCGGTCGACCGGACAGCGACGCCTCATAGCGGCCGGGACCGGCATTGTAGGCGGCGAGCATGGCGGTGACGCTGCCGTAGCGATCGTGCAGTTCGCGCAGGTAAGCCGTGCCCGCGAGGATATTGTCGCGCGGGTCGTAGGGATCGCCGCCGAGCCGATGCCGGGCGCGCAGATCCGCCCAGGTATCGGGCATGATCTGCATCAGCCCGATCGCACCGGCGGACGACACCGCGCGCGGATCGCCCGCGCTCTCCGTGCGCAGCACCGCCCTGATCCACGCCGCCGGAACGCCGAACCGCTGCGAGGCTTCGGCGATGTGCGCGGCATAGGGATCGCTCGCGGCCTGCCGCTGCGCCGGCGCCGGTTGTGCGAGAGCGGCCGGCATCGGCGTGATGGCGAAGGACAGGCCGGTAAGGAGAAGGAGGACGGTGCTGCGCATGATGTTAGTCCTTCCCGTCGCGTTTGGCGGGGCGGTTCCAGTGCAGCGACCAATGGGTTCCGGCGTCGTCGTCGCGGAACAGGTTGGCGCGGATCGGCTGGGCGAAGCTCGGATCGTCGAGCAGGACAGCGACGTATTCGCCGGCCTTCTCGCCGGTGCGTTTCCAGCCGGCGCCGATCTCCGCGCCCGGTTCGCCGGTCTCGCCATCGACGATGTGGACGCGATACTGAGGCGCGTTCTCGGCGTCGGACGGCTCGGCCGCGACGATGAGAATGTCCTGCGCCAGCATGAGCGTCGTCAGGTGTCCGACGAAGACAATGCCATCGTCGTCGTGCGTGAATGTGCCGATTTGCGGCATGACAGTTTCCTTGGCGGTGGCGTTGAGTAACCCCGTCGGCGAGCACCGCTCCCGCCGACGGGAAGCGAGTCAGTGCGTGGCGGCGCGCCAGACGAAACGGCCATCGCCGGCTTCGTCGGTGTAGAGCGGCTTGGCCTTGCCGATGACGGTGCGCGCCGGGATCGGGCCGAAATAGCGGCCGTCGAGACTGTCCGGCACGGTCGGGTTCATGAGGAAAACCTGACCGTCGGCGATGCGCTGGCAGCCCTGCCAGACGGGCAGTTCGCGCCCACGCCGATCGTGGTCGAGCGCGTCGCCCAGCGGCACGGCATCGACGGTCACGGTGTTGCCGTAACGGCAGACCCGTTGACCGGGAAGAGCCGCGACATGCTTCATCAGCGGGACGCCGCGACCGATATAGCCGCGCTCGACCATGAAATCGGCGAGCGGCTTGTCCGGCATGACGGCGACCACATCGCCGACATGGAGACCGCGCGGCGGATCGAGATCGTAGAGACCTACGGCCACGCTGGCGGAAGCGTTCCAGACGAGGCGTAGCGGAACCGGAACGAAGGACGCGATGGCGACGCCCATCGTCGCAAAATACGTCACCATGACATAGCCGAAGCGGGTCATCCCTCGATCTCCCGCCGCTTGAGCCACGCCTGATGCCGCTCTTTCGTGTAGGCGCGCGGCTCGTGGCCGGCGGTCAGCCGGTGATGGACGTGCCGCCAGTGGTCGGGAGACACCGCGTGAAGATCGACACCGGCATCCTCCACCGCGTCGATGTGGCGGAGCACCTGCTGCACCTTCGGCCAGCCGTCGATCTTCAGGAGGATGTCGCCACCGGGGCGCACGAAGGGCAGCGTCTGATAGGCTTCGCCCGGCTCGACGGCGCGCACGATGTCGATGCGCGAGATGATCGTGCCGAAGTCGTTGGACGCCCAGCGGACGAAGGCGAAGATGCTGCCGGGCCGGAATGCCAGCACGCGACTGCGACGGTCGAGGATGGTTTCGCGCGCCTCGCGGCCGAACCTGATCCAGTTTTCGATCTTCTTTTCCACCCAGGTCAGTTCGACATAGGTGAGGTTGTCGGAATGCTGCGCGATCGGCACGGGGCCGCCGCGCACGCGGGGAGCCGCGTTGCCGGTCATGAGGGGTCTCCTTCGGTGGTTGGGAATTCGCGCGCGAGCAACTCGCGCAGCATGTCGGCGACCGTAACGCCGCGCCGGAACGCGGCGATCTTGATCCGGCCGCGCAGCTCGGGCGTCACGTCGATGGTGAGCCGCGCGGTGAAACCGGCTGCATCGCCGTCGCGCGCAGGAACCTCCGCTGCCTTGATCCAATGTTCGGGATCGGCAGGCCGGGCGGCGAAACCGCGACGGGTCGGACGCTCGCTCATCGCGTCGTCCTCCCGATCCGAAGGCGGTCGATCTCGCCGGCCAGCGCCCCGATCTCGCGCGCGGCGGGCGTGTCGTCGTCCAGTTCGGACGCCAGCCGTCCCGACTGCGCGGCGACCGCGAAAGCCACGCGCTGGCCGATGGTGGCGGTCAGCACCGGCGGATCGTGATCGGCCAGCGTCTCGGCGGTTTCGCGGGCGAGCACGGTGCGCGCGCCGCAGCGGTTGAGTACGAAGCGGGCGGCCAGCTCCGGCCGGTAGATGCGCGCCTCGGTGACGAGCGCCAGCATCTCGGCCGAGGCCCAGCCGTCGAGCGGCGACGGCTGCACCGGGATCAACACGAGATCGGATGCGAGCAGCGCCGAGCGCATCAGGGCAGCGACACGCGGCGGCCCGTCGATGACGATCATGTCGGCGTCGCGGGCCAGCTCCGGGGCTTCCCGGTGCAGCGTGTCGCGCGCCAGGCCGACGACACCGAACAGGCGCGGCAAGCCTTCTCGTGCCCGCTGCTGCGACCAGTCCAGCGCCGATCCTTGCGGGTCCGCATCAATCAGGGTGACGCGCTTGCCCTGCCGCGCCCATGCGCCTGCGAGATTCAGCGCCAGCGTCGTCTTGCCGACTCCGCCCTTCTGATTGAGGAGTGCGACGATCATGGCTTGCCTCCCGTTTCCGGGAGGGGAAGCAGCGGGGCGGTCAGCCTGTCGGCAGGCTTCGATCTGGGTGTCTTGCCTGCCCCTCGAAGGCTTTTTGCGGCGTCACGGATGAGGTTTTCCACCTCGCGCGCGCGCTCTTCAGAGTTAGAATCTATGTTAGATTTTAAGTTAAGGGCGCGGATTTCCGTTCTGGTGCCATGGGTTAGACCCTGTTTGGGTTCCCGATGGCACGGCAGGCCGGTTCCCGATGGCACGCCGATCCGGGTTCCGGATGGCACGAGGGCTTCCACAGGTTTTCCACAGGGCGCCGATGGCTCGAAGGCGAGCAGCACCCGTCCGCCGATCTCGACCTCCGTGAACAGCGTGTAGCCCGGCAGCGGCTGGCGGCGGATGATGTCGCGCAGCTCGAAGGCGAAACGCTTGAACGGCGACAGGCTGCCGGATTTCTGGTGCAGATGACGGAAGTCGAAGCGCCAACCCCGGCGTTGCCGCCCGCCATGCTTGCGCACGATCCGGTAGAGCCATCGCTCCAGCCCGCCCGTCAGATCGAAATAGGCCCGGTCGATGGTCAGCACGAGCGCGTCGTCGAGCACGGCCTGATAAAACCAGTCCGGCACGATCATCTCGATGCCGTCGGGCCGACCATTGCGGTCGGTGCGTTCCTTCCACTCGTTGATCCAGGAGAAACGATGCCGGCGACCTTCGAGGGGCTGGCGGATCGTGGTCGAGACCGTGGTGGACTGGAGCCGGTCGAGCGCGGCCTTCAGGCGCTGATAGTCGCGCAAAGACGTGCCGCGACCGATGAAGCGGAGGATTTCGTAAGGGGTGGCGGCCATCAGCCGCGAGGTGCGAAGCCCGGCGTCGCGGGCTTCGACGATCTGGCTTGCCGCCCAGATCAGGATGTCGGCGTCCCAGATGGTCGCCATGCCGTGATCGGGCACGGCCTCGACCCGGATCGACACCTTGCCGGCGACGAAATCGATCGGTGCGACGCGATGGGATTTGGACAGGGAGAAGAACGGATAGGCCATGAGATCCTGCGCGTCTCGTGGCGCGAAGTCGCCGGGGAGCGCCCGGAACAGGTCGAGCTGTCCGCGCTCCGAAAGGGACCGATGCCGCGCCGCCATTACGGAAACCGACCGCGATCAGCGCGCGAAGCGGCCGGGTTGCGGAACGGCGGGCAGCGCCTGCCGCTTGGCCGGCAGCACCTTTCCACGCGGATCGGAGGTTGAGGTCACGGCCCCGCGCGCGGCCCAGGCTTCGAGATCGTCGACGGCATAGACGACGCGCCCGCCGAGCTTGCGATAGGCGGGGCCCGTCCCGTAGGTCCGGTGCTTCTCCAGCGTGCGGGCGGAGAGACTAAGAAACTCGGCGGCTTCCTTGGTGCGCAGGAAGCGCGGCGGCAAAACGGCGAGATCGGGTCGCATGGATCGGGCCTCCGTGAGGGTCAGGGCGGCCGCTGCGGATCAGCGGCGGACGGCGACCACGGTGGCGGAGGGAAGCCTTCTGGGGGGATGGGGAACTTAAGGGGGGCGAAAATCCCCACCCCCGCGTCCAGGTTGGAGCCGTTAGGATCGGCGGCGATGACGAAGCAGATCGAGATAACCGCCGGCGATCAGGTTGAAGCCGCCTTCAACCAGTTCGATCACCGTGTCGCGCAGCGAGGATGTCTTCCACGGCTCGGCGGCGACGCGCGCCTCGCCGAAGATCGCGACGGCGATCTCGCGATAGCTGGCGCCGTTCATACGGCCATCGGCGGCCTGAAGCTTGAGGCACAATCGACGCCGCTGATCGGGCGTTATACGGGTGTCGCGCGGCACGACGCGGCCGTTCCAGGCGCGCCATGCCCGCGCAGCCGCCTCGATCCGGTCGAGCGTATGCTCGTCGAATGGGATGAGCGCGGCGATGGCGAGAGTCGGATCGGAGCCGGGCAGCAGCACGAACTGCATTTGCCCAGCATCGTCGATAGCGTGACGGCCCTCCGGGCTATCGCGTGCGGCGCCGAAATCCGGCCGCGACGGGGACGAAGCCGGCGGCAGAAGCTCGGGCCGCTGCGTGACGATGAGGATCGCCGGATCGGCCGTGGGCGACCAGAACACCGGCTGGTCTGTCGCAGGCAGCGCGGGCCGGGCCGCGAAATCGCAACCCCCATCGTCGTTCGGCATCCTGCGGCAGAGGCTCGGCTTCGACTTGTGCGTCCACAAGCTTATGATAAAGAGCCTGATAAGGTTCGTCGCGACGCAGACATTCCCAGGCAAGTCCTTCGATGGTCAGGGCGTCGAAGAACTGGTAACTGCGACGATCTCGCCAATGCGATGTATCCGGTTTCATCAACTCAACTCCCCGCAGAGCACGCGCAAGTCGAGCTGAATACGATTCCGGGTTGTGGTTGCTTTCGGAAGATTGCCGGCCGGCATCGCGCGTTGCCGCAAAGGCATCACGGCGGTTGTGGCGACTTCCTTCAATCGCGCGGCAGGCGAAGCAGGTGCTTGTAGCCGGTGTGGGTCATCCAGCGGGCGCGGGCGAGATGACTGTCATGGACATGGCGGGCACGCTCCGGTTCGCGGGTAGGATCGATCCCGAACAGAATCTCCACCGCCTCGCGCCAGTCGGCGCCGTCCGTGGCCGCGTCGAGTAACCGCATGTAAAGCTTGATATGCGACCGATCGTAATCGGTGAGATCGTCGCCCGAAGGTGCAGTATCCTCGAAGGCATCGATCATCGCCTGTCTCCGCGTGTCGCACACTGCGGCGCACAAAGCGGGCATCCTAGCGATAGTCCCTCCATCCTGGAGGTGCCGGAACTAGCATCGCTTGATGCCGCGACGGCATCGCGACCGGCGACCAATCTAGCTGTCCCGCTTCCCACGGTCATCGACGAGCAACACTCCATGCCCCCGGTCGGTCGACAGAAGAACGATGCCGGCTGCTTCAAGCGCTCTGCGCACCTGATCGCGCGTGGTCTCATACACCTCAAGGCCGCTTTCGGATTCGAGGCGTTTGAGCGCGGTCAGCGATATGCGGGCCTTGTCAGCGAGCGTCTCCTGTGTCCAACCCAGCAACGCGCGTGCAGCCCGTGATTGTCGGGCGGTAATCATGCCGATTACCAGCCATCACGGCCCGCCTGCACGCCAGAACTACGGCTATTATAGTCGTTCTTACGTAGCTATCCAGCGTCAATTGGCGTGTCAGGCCGCTACAGTAAATGCCCTCCCGAAGGGTGCGGGATTGATTCGGTTGTTGCTGACCTTGAAGCGGGAACAGTAACGCCCGGTCGAACGGCTGTCTGTTGTTACTCCTTATACCCCTCCGGCGTCGCGCATCAGGAAACCCGCATATGGACGATGAGCGGGTGGCGGAGCCCTTCCTGCTCGAAGCCCGTGCGGGAGCTGGGCGGGGCATATGATATCGTTCTGGACTGCCAGCCCTTCGCCGTCGCCAATGGCCGCCTCGTCACCGGAACGAACCCGGCCTTGTCGGTGCTGACACCTAAGCTGGCGATCGACGCGCTCAAGGCGCGCTAACGCTCAGCCGCGATCGGAAAACTCCTTCATCGCGAAGGCGATGAAGCTGGAGAGGCGCGGCGTCATGCGGCGGTCGCGATAATAGAGCAGCGACACCGCGCGTTCTCCCGGAACCCAGTCCGGCAGCACGCGGACGAGGCGACCTGCGGCGATGTCGGAGCCGACAAGCATCAAAGGCTGGAGAATGATCCCGAGCCCGGCCTGTGCCGCGACACGCACTGCCTGGCCGCTATTGGCCTGGATCGCCGGGCGCGGATTAACCTCGACTATTTCATCGCCGCGCGTCAGGCGCCACGGCGAACGCGCCGCGGGCGTGAACAGGATCGCGTCGTGTCTTTCCAGCTCAGCGGGATGGTCAGGCGTGCCGGCCCGCGCGAGATAATCCGGGGAAGCACAAAGCGCCATGCGATAGGCCGCGAGACGGCGCGCGATCAGCCGCCCGTCGGGCGGTGTCGCGACGCGAAAGGCGACGTCGAAACCCTCCTCGATCAGATCGACATTGCGGTCGGTGAGCACGATGTCGAGCGTGACTGCCGGTGCGATGTCCCGATAGCGGCCGAGCGCGGCCATCAGGACCTCGGCACCGAAGGTGACGGGCGCGGTGACGCGCAGGAGGCCGCGCGGTTCCCGTTGCAAGGTCTCAGCCTGCTGGTCCGATAGGGCGACGCGCTCCAGAATGTCGCGGCACTGGTCGAGATAGCTGGCGCCGAACGCGGTCAGGCTCTGACGCCGGGTCGTGCGGTTGATCAGCCGCGTGCCCAGCCGCTCCTCCAGCGCCGCGATATGCTGGCCGACCATGGCGGGCGTCAGGGCGAGCCCCGGCGCCGCCGCACTCATTGAGCCGGCTTCAGCGACGGACACGAAGGTCCGCATGGCACGGAAGAGATCCATTTGATAATTTTGCTTTTCAATAATCCAATTCAGTCATCGATTATCACTGATATGATATTCAATCAAACTCCATGCCGTCACTCCAACCTTCGGAAAGAACGACATGACATCCCCGCGATTTGCAGACAGAACTCTTTTGATCACCGGCGCCGGTACCGGCATGGGCCGCGCGACCGCACTCAGGCTCGCCGAGGAAGGCGCCAATCTTAGCCTGCTCGGTCGCCGCGCAGAACCATTGCGGGAGTTAGCGACCGAGATCGAAGCGAAGGGCGGCGAGGCGCTGGCGCTCGCCTGCGATATCTCTGAAGACGGGGCCGCCAATGCCGCGGTGGCGGAAACCCTCGCACGGTACGGACGCCTCGACGGGCTGTTCGCCAATGCCGGCGTGCTCGGCGACCTCAAATCGCTGCGCGAAACCACGGCGGAGGATTTCGATGCGCTCGCGGCGGTCAACCTGAAAGGGACCTTCCTGTCCGTCAAGGCCTGCCTGCCGCATCTCGACGGTGGAGCCATCGTCATCAACGCCTCCTGGACGGCGGTCGGCGTCATGCCGAATGTCGGCGCTTATGCCAGCACCAAGGGCGCACTGCTGGCGCTGATGCGCACATTGGCCGTCGAGGAGGGCGGGCGCGGCATCCGCGTCAATGCCATCAATCCCGGCATCATCTTCACGCGCATGGCGGAGGAGAATCTGGACGCAGCCTTCGCAACGCGGCTCGCCGCCCACACGCCCCTCGGCCGCAACGGCCGCCCCGAGGATGTCGCCGGCACGGTCGCCTGGCTCCTGTCCGACGATGCGTTGTTCGTTACCGGCCAAGAAATCAACGTCGATGGCGGCTTCACGCTCGGCGGCATCCGGATTTGAGCGGGAATGAGATCAGCGCGGCGGGGCCTTTGCCTCGCCAACGATCCACTCGGCAAATGCCTGGACCGGCCCCTCGCTCAACCGTATCGGTTCGGGCAGCACGAGGCAGAAGGCTTTGGAGATCGAGGTTCCGTCCGGCCACGGTGCGACCAGCCGGCCATCGGCCAGTTCCGCTTCGACATAGAGACGTGGCACCAGCGCGACGCCGAGACCGGCGAACGCGGCTTCGATCAGCATGGCGTGGAGATCGTAGCGCGCGCCGATCGCGGGGTTGGTCAAGGTGATCCCGGTCTCCTCGGAATAAAGCCGCCAGGCGTCCGGGTTCTGGCGGCGATGAAGGCGCGGCAGCGTATCGAGAGCTGTCGCTGGGTCTTGACCCGCGATCAGTGCCGGATGACAGACCGGCACCAGCACTTCGTGCAGAAGACGGTGCGTCCGCATCCCAGTCCAGGCCTGGTGCTCGAAATGGATAGCGGCGTCGAACCCGCTGCCGGCGAGAACGAATGGCTCCATTCGCTCGGCGAGATGCACGGTGATGTTGGGATGCCGTTCCTGAAATCGCTTCAGGCGCGGGATGAGCCAGCGCGTGGCGAAGGTCGGGAGGATGGCGATGTCGAGGCTCGCCCCGTCTTCCGGCTGGCCCATCAGATAATGGCTGTCGCGTTCCAGCCGGTCGAGCGTTTCGCGCACCTGCGCCGCGTAACGCTCACCGTTCGGCCGCAGCCGCACGCGGTTGCCGACCCGCTCGAACAGCGTGACGCCGAGAAAGGCTTCCAGCCGGCCGATCTGGCGGCTGATCGCGCCTTCGGTCAGGGCCAGTTCGTCGGCCGCCCGCGCGAAGCTGCCGTGACGCGCCGCCGCCTCGAGCGCCATAAGCGCGGAATGGCTGGGAATCTTGCGGCGCATGGTCGTCTCCACGGGAATGACTGAAACGCGATATGGCTCAGCGTGACTTTCAGTCACTGAAGCATGATGGAATATCGATATATAGCTGAAGATCGCGCGATTATCATGACCAAACATCAACGAAAGACAAGCGGGGCGTTTCACGCTCCCGGCCGAGGATGGTCCGATGATCTACACAGTGGAATGCAGCTTCGCCGATGCCGGCAGCGAGGCGGAGTGGAACGATTTTTACAGCCTGGACAAGTTGCCGGCGCTCATCTCGGTAAGCGGTTTTCATACCTCCCAACGCCTCAAGGCGCTGCACGGTGGCTGCCCCGTCTATCTCGCCCTGCACACGATCGACGGCCTCGACGTGCTGACCGGCGAAGAATACCGCCGGAAGGGCGGCGGCAATTTCGCGCGCTGGCAACAGCACATCACCGACTGGCACCGCAATCTCTATGACGGCCTCGACCGGGCGCCGGCTGTGGGGTCTGACGAGGTGCTGGCGGTGAGCGCCATCGGCCCGCAATCGTTGATCGGACTGGGCCTTACGCCATCCGCCATGCAGGCGGTCGAGCTGGAAAAGTTTCCGGCTCAGCGCTGGCTCGCCAGGATAGATCGTGCCCGGCTGTCGGCAATCGATCGGCTGCCGGACGACATTCATGTTTATGAGGCGATGACGGCGCAGTTAACGAAGAGCGATGTCAGCGCCCCTGCGCCAGCACGGCAGGATCGAGATGCCTAACGTCACGATCTTCCTGCCCGCAGAGGCAATGCCGCCGGATGCGATGCTCTCGGAGCTGACCGACCGCTGCACCGAACTTTGCACCGGCACCCTTCAGGCGGCGCTCGACAACGTGCATGTCATCTACGTTCCCGTCCGGCATGGTCGCGGCCACCCGATCTTCGCGGACATCCGCTATCGGCTCGCCGAGTTCCGCACGCCGCAGATCATGGAACGGTTCATGGCGGAACTCGACGACGCCATCCGGCAGGCGACTGGCCTCACCACCCGTATCCGCTGCTTCGGGTACACGGCTTCAAGCCTTCACGCCCGTAATTGATCGACCTTTCGGAGACTCACGATGTCGCCTCTCATCTTTCCCAACAAGCAAATCGGCGATGTCACGATTACCGCGATCAGTGACGGTTCCCTGACCGCCAGCCTCGACTCTCTCTCGAACATCGATCCGATCGATGCGCTTCAGATGCAACGTGACGCAGGAGCGACGGAGCCAACCGCCATCCACATCAACTGCTACCTGGTCCACAGCCACGGCCGCACCGTGCTCATCGATGCCGGCGCCGGCGGGATCAAGCAATGGGGCGGCAAGCTGGCGAGCAATCTGTTGCGCGCGGGCGCCGATCCTTCCGCGATCGATGCTGTCCTCCTGACCCACGCCCATCCCGATCATATCGGAGGGTTGATGAACGCATCGGGACATGCCGCTTTCCCCAATGCCGAGCTTGTCGTCCACGAACGCGAGGTCGCGTTCTGGCGAGACGATGGCAACCTGGCCCGCGCCAGCGAGCGGGCGCGCGGCAATTTTCTCATCGCCCGTCAGGCGTTCGACGGCTACCGCGACAGGCTGCGCACCTTCGAGGGCCGCGAGGTGCTGACCGGCATCACCGCAATGCCGCTGCCGGGGCATACGGCGGGACATACCGGCTATCGTCTCGATTCCGGTGACGAAAGCCTGCTGATCTGGGGCGACATCGTTCATTTCCCGGAGATCCAGATTCCGCGCCCGGAAGTCTCGATCGCGTTCGATCAGGACGCGACGCTCGCGTCCACGACACGATCAAGGCTGCTGGACTGCGTGGCCACTGACAATCTGCTGATCGCCGGTATGCATCTGGGTGAAGCTGGCTTCGCGAGGATCGAGCGAAAATCGTTGACCTACGGTATCGTGTATGAGGGATAAGCAGGCTCCGCTGTTCGCGTGGTCCGCCTTCGAATACCCACCTTGGCGGATGTGGGCGGCGGCGTGGATCGTCACCGCCGTGTTCATTCTCTCGAACTCGGCCACCCCGCTCTATGTGCGCTGGCAGGCCGCGATCGGCTTCTCTTCGGCCACGCTGACTGTCATCTTTGCCGCCTACATTCTCGGCCTTCTCCTGACCTTGCTGGTCGCAGGGCAACTTTCCGACCGATACGGGCGCAAACCCGTATTGTTGCCGGGCCTTGCGGCCGCACTCGTCGCTTGCCTGCTCTTCGCCAGCGCGCATTCGGTGGTCATGCTGATCGCCGCACGGTTCCTTTCGGGCGTTGCCGTCGGCGTCGTGGTGTCGGCGGGCATGGCGGCCGTGGTCGATCTCGGCGGGCCGAACCGGAAACGGCAAGCCTCCCTGATCGCGTCGGTCTCCATGGTTCTCGGAGCGGGTCTCGGGCCGCTGCTCGGCGGTAGCATCGCCTTGTCGCTGGCCGAGCCGGTGCTCCCGATCTTTGCCGTCGAGCTTGCTATACTGCTGACCGCGCTCGTCGTGGTGCTGATCCTGCCGCTGAAGCACCGCGGCACGAAAGCCGATCACGGCTGGCGGCTGCATCTGCCGCGCGTGCCGCGCGCCAATCACCGCCACCTTCTGTTCGGGATCGCGGTTTTCGGGCCGGGTATAACCGCGACATCGTTCGTGCTGGCGCTTGGTCCCTCGCTATTGTCGCACCTGCTCGGCGTCACCAGCCCGCTGATCGCCGGAGGCATGGCCTGCGCCATGTTCCTGACCGCAACCGGCGTCCAGTTCGCAGCCCGTCAGTTCGCTGTGCGCACCATATTCCTGTACGGCGCGACGGCTACGATCCTGTCCATGGCGAGCATTGCACTGGCTGTGATCTCGTCCGACGCCGCGGCCCTGATCGTCGCGGCGCTTCTCGCCGGAAGCGGACAGGGCCTCGGGCAGCTCGGCGGCCTTACGCTGATCGGGCTGCATGTGCCCGGCAATCATCGTGCAGAGGCGAACGCCGTCCTCAACATTGGCGGCTATATCCCAGCCGGTGTGATGCCGGTCGCAACCGGGATTGTCATCGACAGGGCCGGGCTTTCGCTTGGGGCAACTCTATTCGCGGCGGTGCTGGCGGCGATTGCCATTGTCGATGGTGTGATGATCTTCCGCAAACTGGCGAAAGACTGAATAGTGGAACAAAGGTGGCCACATCGAGGGATCGAACTCCGCCATGTGCGCTACTTCCTCGCTGCCGCAGAACAAGGCAGTTTTCGCAAAGCGGCTGCTGCGCTCTGCGTGCAGGAATCGTCGATCAGCCGCCGCATCCGCGATCTGGAAGATCAGCTCGGCGCGTCACTGTTCCA
The DNA here is from genome assembly GCF_025995175.1 of Asaia krungthepensis NRIC 0535. Classification (GTDB taxonomy): domain Bacteria; phylum Pseudomonadota; class Alphaproteobacteria; order Acetobacterales; family Acetobacteraceae; genus Asaia; species Asaia krungthepensis. Next base: position 28,821 of record NZ_BAPV01000012.1, on the reverse strand, counting down.
ACGCCATAACGGCGGCGTGCGGCTAACTTTCGCCGGACAGCGCTTTCGACGGCGGGCGGAAGGAATGCTCCAGCACATGCGCGAAAGTGCTCAGGATGTCGGCGCCATCGGTCGAGCGGAGATCGGCCGGATCGGCGTTGGCGTCCCGCCGTCGCTCGCAGCCGGGTTTCTCGCCGAACTGTTCCGCACCTACGACCTGCACCACGGCGGCGTCGACATCGATTTCCGCGAGGGCGAGACCGCCACCCATGCCGCCGCTGTCAACAGGCTGGATCTCGACCTGGCCTTCGTCGGCGGTGCGCGCTCATGGCCGGGATGCGAGGTCACGCCGCTCTGGATCGAGCAGGTGTTCGTGGCTCTCCCCGAACGCCACCAGCTCGCAGGTCGAACCGAGCTGGACTGGCCATCGCTGGCAGGCGAAAGCTTCCTCCTGCGACAGACGGCGGTGAACCCGGAAGCGGGCGATGCGATCATCCAGCGCCTCATCGAAGCTGGACACGACATCACTCTTCAGCCGCAGGGCGTCGGCCACGATACCTTGCTGCCGCTCGTCGCGATGGGGCGCGGACTGGCGCTGACGAGTGAGGCGACCGCTTCCATCCCTTTTCCCGGTATCGTTTATCGCCCCATCGTCGGCGAGACGTTGACCTTTAGCGCCCTGTGGTCGGCGAAGAACGACAATCCCGCGCTTCGCCGCCTGCTGAGCATGGCACGGTCATTGGCCCGATCGTCGTTGCGCTAACCTTCCGGGCGAAGACCGCAGGGCGGCCCCGACCGGTTGGCCGGGGCCTTGGCGCCGGGGTCAGTCGCCCCGGCGCCCGTTCGGGCGGGACCAGATCAGCGAGAAGGTGTCGCTGTCCTCGTCGTCGAAGAGGTTGGCGTAGATCGGGGCGTTGAAACTCGGATCGTCGAGCTTGAGGCCCAGATAGTCGCGGCCCTCGTTGGAGCGCTTGGACCATGCGGCGCCGATCTCGGCGCGGCCGACCAGCACGCGGTGGCTGGGAGCGTTTTCGCCGGTGGCGCGCAGGTCGGGGACGATGCGCACGCCCTTGGCCTGGACGCTGAGGGTGACGATTTCGCCGGTGAACTCGTTCGAGCCGGTCTTCTTGAAGGTGCCGATGGTCGCCATTGTTAGTCTCCGTCTTTCCGTTCTCGAGCCCGCACCATGCGGCCTCGATGGCGATCGGTGGGCCGGAGGCGACAGACGCAGCACCCCGAAGGGGCGAGACGGCCAAGGAGGACTTTGTTGCTGCGCGAGGAATGGGCGGCACGCCCAGGGGAAGAAAGTCTGACGCCGCCGTTGCGGCATAGGCGGTCGAGGCGAAGCCGGCCTTCGGCCAGATCAAGCCATTGGAGAGGCCGCCAGGTGCGTTCGATCAACGGAAGAAAGACGGAGGCATTGGCGACATCTCGCAACCGGCAGGAACCCGCTCGGCGTCACCGGCGCCTCACCCTCCCGGTTTCCGGGCCATCGCCTGTACGCCTGTCCTCACCCGGCCACGGGGAAAAAACGCCCCGATCCAACCCTGCTATGATCGGTTCGCGTCGGTATTCGCCGTCCTGCCCATGCGCTTCATGGGCGGCGACCTTGGGCCTCTATGGCGATCCGTGCAACGCCGGCCTGCGCCCACCTTCGACGCCGGACCAAAGCGAAGTCTCTCCGGTCTGACGTCGTGGAATGGGTCCGTGCGTGTCTCAGGCCCGCGCCGTGGTCCCGACCGACAGGTCGGTAGCCGCCAATCCCGCCACGCGCAGGAATGCGGTGACGCCTACGGCGACGGCGCCAATGATGGAGAATACGACCTGCCAGGTTTCCGAGAGCATTGTGTGTTTCACGATACCGTAGACCGCGTGATAGCCGGCAATGACGGCGGGCGCGACGAAGATCGCCGCGATCGCGAGTTTGGCCCAGATGGGGCGGACGACCGCGAGCAGGAACTGGCCGATGCCGAACGTCAGCCCGCCGGCAAATGCGCCGACGAGGATTGCGCCCAGCCAGCCCGCGCCGGTGTCATAGGCCCATAGGCCGACGCTTACACCTGCGAAGAACGGCAAGGCGAAGACGGCGAGCGTGAACAGCAGCCAGCAGAAGAAGCCGACGGCCGCGATGGACAGAAGAATGCCGAGAAAGATCATGGTGGTGTCTCCGGGACGAAGGTCTGACGGTCGCGCCACCACCACCACCACGGCGCGATGAGAACTATAGCAGAACGTGAGCCACGGCGGGAGCGGAAACCCGCGGGGTTTCCGCATCGCTTGCAATGATCTTCGCCCCGTCATAGGGCGAAAGGGTCGATTTCATCGACGATGGCGGCGCTGTCGCCATCATATTCAGCGGCCGGTGTCACCGACAGCGTGCCGTCGCCGGCGCGGAAGATGACGATGACGGCCATGAGGGTGGTGGCGAGGCTGAAGGCGAAGACGTGTGCGTCGGGGAAGGACATCGATCCGGCTCCTGTTTCGAGCGGAGGACCATCCCCCGCTGACAGGCGCCCGAAGTGTCCGGCCGTGGGCCGCAATCACCGCGAAGGTGAAACCGCAGCGGCGGCACGCTTTGCGTAGTCCGACCCTTTAAGGGTTGATGGCGTCAGGCCCTCGGCCGGACCAAGGAATTGCGCTGATGAAGCGGGAGTGGTGCTTCGCGCCATCGGGAGCTGGTTGTCATGGACCATGCCGCATCTGCCGATCCCGGATCGCACCACGTTCGGCTATCGGGGGATGACAGGGCCAGCGAGGGATGTTGGATATCGCCGAGTTCAGGGGCCGCGATCTGCTCCTCGGGGAAAGGGTGTGACCATCACGGTGCTGGCGCGCATCGCAGTTGCTGCGAGCCGGATCGACGATCGTGGCGCCAATACGCCCGCCTTGCGCGTTAGCGATTGAAGCCGAATGGCGGAAACACGACGCAGGCGTGGTTCCGGCGCAGCCGAAAGCGCGGCCCGAAGGGCAACGTCCGAAACCTGTCTTCGGTCCAAAGCAGATGGTAAGATTACACGACGATTCAGAAATCTACCGCGAGGCAATGCACTATGGGCGAGATCACTATCTCTCGCGATGAACAGGATGCCCTCAAAGCTATCGACAGCAGAGAGCTTCACGATCTTGTCGATCAGGCGATCCGGGAAGAGCGGACAGGTGAACTGCATCGTCTCCCTCTCAGTCGTTGCGGCTCCTATGTTTCGACACAGCTCCACTATTTCGATCAGGCGTTGGCAAGGCACCGGATCGCCAAGTCAGCACGCAAACGCGAAGAGACAGGAAATGCCCTTCGACGGGCTGGCCGCGATCTGACATTCGCCGTCGATGCCATGAAGCGGCGGATGGAAACCGAACAGGCCGATGCGCAGCTATTCCAGATCAATGACCAGATCATGCCGCCTTATCGCTTCAGCAGGCAGATGAGCGTCAGAGTGAGCTATCGCTGGCGAAGGACGATCGCGGAAGAATGGCAATGGGGCAGCATCACCTTCGTCCACCATCACGACCCGCGCCCGGACTACACGATGCAAACGCCCAAGCGAAAGCCGAGTGCCGCCAAGCAGGAACAGGAGCTTCAAAACAGGCTCTACCAGACATGGGAGCATCTGATGCGCGGGGCGCTCTATTCGGTACGTGATTATTTCAGGGATGGCGGTGATGGCGCCCAGATTCCAGAGACGTTTCAGGTGACGGTCGATTCCTATAGTCGCGGGCTTAATAACTACAGCACGCAGTTCTGGCGTCAGCAGTCCTGACTGCATGTCCGGGTCGTGGAGGCAGGCGGCGCTTACGCGCCGCCTGAGCCGAACCGATAGACCGGGATGCCGAGCTTGCGGGCCTTGTCGGCGAGATTGTCCTGGATGCCCGTGCCGGGGAAGACGATGACGCCGATCGGCATGACGGCCAGCATGGCGTCGTTGCGTTTGAAGGGCGCGGCCTTGGCATGTTTTGTCCAGTCGGGCTTGAAGGCGACCTGCGGCACATGCCGAGTCTCAGCCCAGCGGGCGGCGATCTTCTCGGCGCCTTTGGGGGAACCGCCGTGCAGCAGCACCATGTCGGGGTGCTTGGCGTGAACCTGATCAAGCTTGGCCCAGATCAGCTTGTGGTCGGCGGTGTCGCCGCCGGTGAAGGCGATCTTCGACCCTGCGGGCACCAGCACCTCGGTTTCGGCGCGTCGCTTGGCGGCAAGAAAATCGCGGCTGTCGATTACTGCGGAGGTGAGCTGGCGGTGGTTGACGCGCGATCCGGTGCGCTGTGACCAGGGTGAGCCGGTGATGCGGAGGTAGCGGTCGGCGGCGCTGTCGCGGAACACTTCCAGGCTGTCGCGGCGCTCGATCAGCGATTGCCCGACTTCGATCAGGCTTTCGAGCTGGACGGATTTGACCTCGGAGCCATCCTGTTCACGCTGAAGGCGCTTCTGTCCCTGCTCGTTGTCGTCCAGCTTGCGCTCGACCCGATCGACGGCGCGGTGGAACATATTGACGGTCGACCAGAGGAGATCGTCGAGATCGTGGTCAAGGCTGGTGTCGACCATCGTGGCGACGAGGGCGTCGAAGATGTCGGCGACGGCGCCTTCGATGATGCGGTCCTCCGGCGCCGGGCGGGGATCGGGTTCGTCCTCGGAAGGACGGTAGCCATAGAGCTGAAGCTCCTGTGCGATGTGGTCGGTGGGTGAGGATTCGTGGTGGGGTTCGTAGTCGTCGTAAGCGCTCATGGGATGCTCCGTCGGTGGACCGCGACCGTCGCGGCCTTCATGGCGACGAAGCCCGTGGGCGGGACGGGCCTGCACCCGGCGCGCAGCGCCGGGCCGGAGCAAAGCGGAGGATGGCGGAGACCGGCTATTTTGCCTCGCGATGGAAAGGCGGCTTTGCCGCCGCCGGAAAATGGCCGGGCGCAGCCATTGCCGACCCGGCCCGGCTATGGGCCGATCGCCCTCTCGAAGGCCGAGGCGCGGTCCTCTTCCGATGTCGGGAGCTTCCGGGCGGGCATGGCGACCACCCTGCCACCTTCCTTCCTTCCGGCTATGCCGCCAGAGATAGGAAGCGGGCGACATCCTGCGGGGCGAGTTGCACCCTGAGCATGGCGCGGAGCGCATCCGTGCCGAAGTGCCGGAGATCCTCGTTGAAGTCCCCAAGCCGCGGCGAGAGCACGACCGCCTCGATCCCAGCCGCGTTCGCCCGTTCGATGAGGTTGTCCCGCGCGCCGTCACCTGCGGGATCGTTGTCACGGACGATGTAGAGCCGACGCAGCGTGTCCGGGAACAGAATGGCTGTGAGGTGTGCTGCCGACAATGCCGCAGCCATCGCCATGCCGGGGATCGCCTGCCGTGCCGACAGGATGGTTTCGATGCCTTCGCCTGCCGCCATCACGTCGCCGGCGATGCCGAAGCGCACCGCATTGCCGAGGAGATCGCCCATCGCCTTGCGCTGGATGTCGATCGGCGCCTTATCGGAGCCGTCGGGGGCAAGCCATGTCCGATGCGCGCCGGTGGTTTTGCCGGAGAGATCGGTGACGGCGGCGATCATCGCCGGCCATTGCTCGGTCGGCCCATGATCGGGCCGGTAATAGCAGCGCGGATGGAAATGCAGGTTTCCGGTTCCGTGCAAAGCCGTAATGCCGCGATTGCGGAGATACGCTTCCACGAGCGTTCCGCCGATCGGCTGCGATAAGACGACGAGCCGTCGTGCTGCCTCGGCCGATCCCGACGGGGCCGGCATATTGGCGTGTCTTTTGGGCGGTGGCTCCGGTTCGGGATGTGGCAGGCTGAGGAATCGACGCGCTTCCTCGGCGACATCGCTGAAGTCGATGAGGCCAAGGCTCTCGCGGATCACATCGAGCAGGTCGCCATGTTCGGACGTGGCGGCATCGGTCCATTTACCGGCCGGGCCTTTCGCCGTGTCCTTCAGCCGCACGAACATCGAGCGGCCCGGCGTGTTGCGGACATCGCCGACCTGCCAGTAATGGCCCTGGCGTCGGCCGGCGTCGAGATATTCGCGGCATACCGCCTCGGCCTGTCGGCTGAGACGGTGCGCCAGTTCGGAAGCGTCGACACGCGCCATCACGCAACCTCCCGCTCGGAAATGCGCACGATGGCATAGGTGGCGAGGAGCTTTTCGAGCACCATGATGCCGCTGGCATCGACGGGGACGAAGAAGCGCAGTTTCCACGAGATGATCTCGGTGAAGAGGCCATGGGCGCGCAGACGTTCGCGCATCGCCTCGGTGAACCCGGTCAGCTCGATCCGGTTCGCGCTCATGACGCGGACACGCCGAAGCTGAAGTCCCTCGGCCAGATCCAGGATGGTGCGCCCGTCGAGCAGCGCCCGATGCGCATCCTCGGCCGAGAGGCTCGCCGTGCCGGTCGAGGCCGCATTCGCCGCCCAGGCCGGAGACACCCGGCGGCCGATGATGCGCTCGCCGTCGTCGGTCTGGAGCCGATAGACCCGCGTCGACTCGTTGGGCAGCCGCTTCCACACCGGCAGGAGCAGTCCGGCGACAATATGGAGCGTCGAATCCTCGAACTCCGGCACCTCGGCGCATTCGCGGTTCCAGGCAGCAGTGAAGGTGGCCCGGTCGGTCTCCTCCCAATGGCTGTCGGCCATCATCTTCAACGAGGCATGATGATGCTCCATCGGCCGGATCAGCCGGACGCGGCGTTCGATCTCGCCATCGTCGAGCATCAGCGAAGGGGCGGACACCTGCACGGCGGCGCGGCCGGATTTGGCGTTGACCAGCAGCTTGCCATGATCGGCATCGACATAGGCCAGCGCGTCGGCCAGCGTCATCGGCCGGTTGCGTCGTTTCTCGGTGATGGTGAGAAGCCGCGTTTCCGCGCCGGTCGCCGGGTGCGTGTAGATCACCTTGCGATCGGTGACGACGAAGCTCTCCGCCGTCAGCGTTTCCAGCCCGACATCATAGACGCCGCTGGCGATGGCGCCCTGCACCTTGGCGTCGAGCAGTTGCTCGAAGGCGGTGAACAGGATGCCCTGAAGCTCGATGGTCAGCGCCAGCAGGCGGTTGAGGAATGTGGTGATCGGCGGCAAATCATCCTTGATGCCGTTGTCGTCCATCAGCTTGAGGCCAGTCGCCGACTGAAAGCGAGCCAGCGAGCACCCGTCGATCTTGCCGCGCACGATCAGCAGGTAGAGCTGGCGCAGCGCGTCGCGGGCGTAAGGCGATTCCAGGTTGTCCTCGGGACGGAACAGCCCTTGGCCGCCAGTCTGGCGCTGCCCGCGCGTGATGGCGCCCAGCGTATCGAGCCGCCGGGCGATGGTGGAGAGGAAGCGCTTCTCGGCCTTCACGTCGGTCGCGATCGGGCGAAAAAGTGGCGGCTGCGCCTGATTGGTGCGGTTGGTGCGGCCGAGACCCTGAATGGCGGCATCGGCCTTCCAGCCCGGTTCGAGCAGATAATGGACGCGCAGCCGCTGGTTCTTCGCCGACAGTTCCGCATGGTAGCTGCGGCCCGTGCCGCCGGCATCGGAGAACACCAGCACCCGCTTCACATCGTCCATGAAGGCGGCGGTTTCGGCGAGATTGGCGGAGGGCGCGCGGTTCTCGACGGCAAAGCGGTCGCCCATGACGCCGGCACCCGGCTTGCGGACGATGCGCCGTGACCGCCCCGTCACCTCGGCCACCATGTCGGTGCCGAAGCGCTGGACGATCTGGTCGAGCGCGCCGGGCACGGGCGGCAGGCTAGCCAGATGTTCGATCAGCTCGTCACGGCGGGCGACGGCTTCGCGGCTTTCGACCGGCTGGCCGTCGCGTGTGACGGGGCGCGACGACAGATTGCCCTCACTGTCGGTGAACGGCTCGTAGAGCTGCACCGGGAAACTATGGGCGAGGTAATCCAGAACGTACTCCCTCGGCGTGATGTCGACCCGGATGTCGTTCCATTCCTCGGTGGGGATCTCGGCCAGCCGCCGTTCCATCAGCGCCTCGCCGGTGGAGACGATCTGCACGACAGCGGCGTGGCCAGCGTCGAGATCGGCTTCGATCGCCCGGATCAGCGTCGGCGTCTTCATGCTGGTGAGGAGATGGCCGAAGAAGCGCTGCTTGGCGCTGTCGAACGCCGAACGTGCCGCCGACTTGGCCTGCCGGTTCAGCGTGCCGTCCGAACCCGTGATGTTCGCGGCCTGCATCGCGGCATCCAGATGATTATGGATGATGGCGAACGCGCCGGCATAGGCGTCGTAAATGCGGCGCTGTTCGTCGGTGAGCTGATGCTCGACCAGCTCATATTCCACGCCGTCATAGGAGAGCGAACGGGCGGTGTAGAGGCCGAGTGAACGCAGGTCGCGGGCCAGCACCTCCATTGCCGCGACGCCGCCATCCTCGATCGCCTCGACGAACTCGGCCCTCGTCGAGAACGGGAAATCGTCGCCACCCCAGAGGCCGAGCCGATGGGCATAGGCGAGATTATGGACGGTGGTGGCGCCGGTCGCGGAGACATAGACGACGCGGGCATCGGGCAGCGCATGTTGCAGGCGAAGCCCCGCGCGCCCCTGCTGCGAGGGGGCAACGTCACCGCGTTCGCTCTTGCCTCCACCGGCGTTCTGCATGGCATGGCTCTCGTCGAAGATGAGGACTCCATCGAAATCGGTCCCCAACCAATCAACGATCTGGCGAACGCGCGAAACCTTTTCACCGCGCTCGTCGGAGCGTAGCGTGGCATAGGTTGCAAACAGGACGCCTTCACTGAGCGCAATCGGCTTGCCTTGCGGAAAGCGCGACAGCGGCGTGACCAGCAGGCGCTCCATGCCGAGCGCCGACCAGTCGCGTTGCGCGTCCTCGATCAGCTTGTCGGATTTGCTGATCCACACCGCCTTGCGGCGCCCCTGCATCCAGTTGTCGAGGATGATGCCGGCCGACTGGCGGCCTTTGCCGGCGCCGGTGCCGTCGCCGAGCATGAAGCCGCGGCGGAAGCGCACGGCGTTCGCAGCATCGGCGGGCGCCGCCTGGACGACATCGAAGGTGGCATCGACCGTCCACGATCCGGCGAGGTAATCGCCATGCGCCTCGCCGGCATAGACGACGGTCTCAAGCTGCGCGTCCGACAGCAGTGTGCAAATGTTGACGGGCAGCATCGGGCGATAGCTCGGCCGGGGCGGCGCGACGCTCGCCATTGCCGCAGATTGCACCAGCTTGGTCGGGTGAGCCTGAGAGCCGGGAATGCGGATCGACTGCAATCCGTAGGTCTCGTAGATCGCCTCGGTGAGATGCCCGCCCTCGGGCGGCGTCCAGTCCACGGTCGCGTAGGCGAGTTCGACGCCCTCGGGATCGGCCGAGACAGCGACAGCCGGACGTGAAGCCGCTGTGCGAGCCAGATAGCCGCGCACGGATTTTGGCGCGATGGCGACCGGCAGGCCATTCGCAGGCAGCGCCACGGGCAGACGCGGTGGCACCTGCGCCTTGATCCAGCCGAGCAGCGTGACGGCATCCGGCGCCACGCCCGGCGATACCGGCAACACGGTCGGATCGTCGGCCGGCAGCTTGTCGATGACAGTCAGCCGCGTCGGGAACGTCGTGCCATGCTTCTGATAGACCGATCCGGCGATGGCGGCGGAGAACACGACACGTCCCCGCGCCTGTAAGGCGACGAAGGCGTCGCGCCAGTCCGGCAGTTCCGGCCCGACATTGGCGCCGGTGATCGCGACTAGGCGGCCACCGGGCGCGAGACGGTTCAGCGCCGAGGCGATATGGCGGAAGCCGGCATCCTGCATGCGGCCCGCGACATGTGCCATCGCCGAGAACGGCGGATTCATCAGCACGACGGAAGGGACTGCCGAGGGATCGAGATGATCGTCGATCTGCGCGGCGTCGAACCGGGTGACGGGAATGGCCGGAAAGAGGGAGGCGAGCAGCTCGGCGCGGGTGTCGGCCAGTTCGTTGAGGATGAGAGAGCCGCCTGCCGTCTGGGCGAGGATCGCCATGAGGCCGGTGCCGGCCGAGGGTTCCAGCACGCGATCATCTGGCGCGATCGCGGCGGCGGTCAGTGCGGCAAGACCGAGCGGCAGCGGCGTCGAGAATTGCTGGAGCGTCTGGCTTTCCTCCGAACGGCGCGTGTGCGTCGGCAGGAGGCCGACGATCTTCGTCAGCACGGAAAGGCGTGCAGCCGGAGACGCGGAATTACGGAACAGCGCCTTGCCGTATTTGCGGAGGAACAGGACGGTGGCGACCTCGCAAGCTTCGTAAGCCGCCTTCCAGTCCCAAGCACCCGACGCATCGGTGGCTCGATAAGCCGATTCCATCGCGGAGCGCAGGATGGCAGCGTCGATCCGCTCGCCGCGTTCAAGCTGCGGCAAGAGGAGATGAGCGGCGGAAAGGATGCCGGCCGACGGGGTGAGCGGCAGCAGCGTGGCCGACGCGGCGGCCACGGGAGACAGGATGTTCATGGGGTGAGCTTTCAGGAGAGCAGGAAGGGACAAGCCCGCGCGACGCTCTCTCTGGACCGCCCGGACTCAATCCCGTCCCGGCGGCCCTCTCACTCTCGATGTCCCGACATGAAAAAAGCGCCCGACCGCGAGGTGGGCGCTTTTCGTCATTTTCCGTCTTCATCGTTCCTGATGAAGCCGCTCGGATCGTTGGGGTCGGGCGGGAGATAGGCGTCGTAGGGATTGCCGTCGGCAAGATGGCCGAAGGGCGTGAAGACGTAATCGCCATCGTCTCGCCCGACAGCGCAGATGACGTAGCGCGGGCTTCCCGTCTCCGCGTCGAGGCATTCCATCAGCGCCAAATTGCCGTCACCCGCCGCGCGCAACAGGGTCTGGAAATTGGTCCGGGCGAAGGAAGGAATGCTCATAGCGGGCCTCCTTCGTCGGAGAGCGTCTGGTCGAGCCAGCCGTCCGTGTAGATCCAATCCACGGTTTCGCCGGTGGCGAGATCGAGCACATGGCCGCCGCCACCGAACCCGTCCAGACGCGGCTTCGAGCAGGTGTTGGCATATTGGAATCCCCAGCGTCCGGTTAGATGAAACGCGGCGGCGCAGCGGATCACGAAGTCGATCACACGCTGGGGATCGCCGGAGACGTCATCACGCATCCAGAGGTTCGTGCCGCCATGCTCGGGCTGGATGGAAAGCAGGAAACCTTCGGAGGGCGGCTCCTCCGACGCACCTTCTTGGGACAGGGCATTGTAGAGATCGAGCGCGCGAATAGCGTTCTCGGACGTGCCGACATCGAGCAGGCACGAGAAATGGGTGAAATAGTCCGCCATGACAGGCTCCTGAAATGAAAATGCCCGACGCGAAGGCCGGGCGGAGGTTGAGGGATTGGGAAGGTGCCGGCGGGAAGCGGATCGTGCCGCTCCCCGCCGGTTGTCGGTCACTCGCCGGCGCTCAGGGCTTCGTCGTCTTCCTCGACCATCTCATCGTCATCGCTGTCATCGGACAGGAAGGCGGGGAGCGCCTCGTCGTCACCGCCCTGATCGGAAGCGACGGCAGCTTCCGTTCCAGCATCGGCCGGGCGTAGCGGCTCAGGCAGCCAGCCGCTGTCGGCGAGCAGGCGTTCCGCTTCCTTGGCCATGTCGCCCTTCTTCATGTGGTCGATGAGCTGCGCCGCCCGTTCGCCCGCGCCTTCGCGTACCGCCTCGACGATGCGCGCCTTGGTGACGCGGCCGAAGTAATTGCCGACGGTCGGGCGCCAGCCTGCCGCCACCATGTCGAGACCCGTCGCCTGGGCCAGCCGTTCGGCCTGCGTCATGCGGACCTTCAGCCCATGTTCGCTGACACCCGAACCGCTATAGGGATTGGGCCGCTCAAAGAGCGCGTTGATGCCGTAGCTGACGCAATGGGCGAGCAGGTCCAGGCGGCTGCCGTCATCGAGCGCGATCAACCAGTCCCAGAGTGCCTGGTCATCGGCGGGGACATGATCGCCCCAGCGTTCATGCCGGTCGGTGACGGAGTTGGCCGAGGCGCTGTCTTTCAGATCGTCGGCCTGAGCGGCGAAGTGAATCTGCCGGACATTGGCCTCCAGCGCGCCCGTCGCCGGGCGATGCAGGAAGGTGTCGGAGACCAGCTTGTGCAGCAACGCCGTCATGGCGACGTGCGGATGGTTCGCCACGGCATCCCGCAGCGCCAGCGTGCGGTGCGCGGTCAGTTCGATGACGAGCCGTTCGGGCAGCGGCTTGATGCCGTCCTCTTCCTCCTCCTCGACAGGTGCCTGCTGACCGCCGATGGTGATGATAGCGCGCTGGACGGGCGGCGTGCGGATCTCGCCGGTTTCAGGATCGACGTTCTCCTCCTGCACGTCATCGCCACCGTCGACCTCGACTGGCAGTTCGTCTTCAGGACGGACATAGCCGCGATCGACCATGAGCGAGCCATCCGCGTCGATGCTGACGAAGACGCCGGCAATGGCGATGTCGGCCGGATCGTAGCTGACCGGGCGGCTGTCGAGATGGTCGATCGCCGCCTCGATCTCGCCAAGGCGCTCGTCCACCGCGTCCGGCAGCTCATCGGCATCCTCATATTCGGCGACCAGGCCGTCGAGTTCCGCCTGCAAGGCTTCGCGCGTGGCCTGTTCTTCCTCGGTCATCTCGAGAGCGGTGCCCGACACGCGACGCAGACCGTGGGTGACGCCGTAGGGGATGCTGACGGCGGCTTCGACCCACTTCCAACCCCCTCCGGCGATCTCATCGGCGACGGTTTTCAGCTTCTCGGCCACCAGGCGGTCGAGCAGACCGATATCCTGCAACCAGCCGCCATCGTCGGACTCGAACAGGTCGCGCAGCACGATGCCGCCCGCCGCCTCGTAAGCCTCGATGCCAACGAACAGGGCGCGCTTGTCGGACGCCCGCACCGTGGTTTCGGTCAGCATCCGCTTGATCTGCCAGGGCTCCTTCTGCCAGCTATTGCGGATGGTCTCCCAGACCTGTTCCTGGCGGGCGTGGTCCTGCGACACGGTGAAGGCCATGAGCTGCTTCAGCTCCATGCCGTCCTCGGCGAACACCTCCAGCAGCACGGGCGAGACGGACGCGAGGCGCAGGCGCTGCTTCACGACGTTGACGTCGATCAGGAAGGCGGCGGCGATGGCTTCCTCGCTCATGCCCTTGTCGCGCATGGCCTGGAAGGCGCGATACTGGTCGAGCGGATGCGGCGGAATGCGCTCGTCATTTTCCGCGAAGGAGATCTCCTCCATGAGAATGCCGCTCGCCGCATCGCTGACGACGCAGGGCACCGGCGTCGTCTTGTTCAGCCGCTTCTGCTTCGCCAGCAGCTCCAGGGCGCGATAGCGGCGACCGCCAGCCGGCACCTCGAACATGCCGGTTTCCACGCCTTCGGCATTGAGCACCGGCCGGACATGCAGGGACTGGATGAGGCCGCGCCGGGCGATGGACTCGGCCAGATCCTCGATCAAGACGCCGGCCTTGATGCGCCGGACGTTGGACTGGCTCAGCACCAGCTTGTTGAAGGGGATGTCGCGCGACGACGACAGGGTGATCTTCTGAACGGCAGTAGCCATCGGGTTTTACTCCGCGACGGGCGGCCGGGAGCCTCTCTCTCGACCTCCAACCCGTCACGAAGCGAAGCGCCGCCCTCTTCCTCTACAGGACCGCGGCATTTGGAACCGGGGATAGATCGTGCGGCTTCGCCTCCAATCGCACTCCCAGCGAAGACAGAACCTTCATGACGGTGACGAACTCGGGATTCCCGCCAGCATCGAGCGATCGGTAGAGGCTTTCTCGTGCAAGGCCGGTCTCGCGGGCGATCTGGCTCATCCCTCGGTCGCGGGCGATTGCGCCGAGAACATTCATGATCCGCGTCGCGTCGCCGGATGCCAGCGCGGCGTTGAGGGTCCGAACGGCCTCCTCGGCTGGTTGCGCGGGGAGCGCGCCCGACGCCCCCGGAACGTCCATCAGGCTTGGGTGTGTATGATCGAGCAGGCTGGGTTGCGGATCGGCTTCGATCAACGCCCATTCCTGCGGTGTCGCCCGATCCCGAAGGTCGGTGCAGAAAGACGGATCGCACTGGCGGATGAAATCGCGATAGTGCTCGACCGTCTTGACGTTGACCGCCGCCTTGTCCGGCACATTGAAGAGGACCGAGATCTTGCCGGCCTGAACCAGGCGCAGAACGTTCAGCACGGTGCCGGGGCTTTTGCCGTCCCAGATCATCAGGCCGAAATCGGCCTCGCGCGCCATCTCCCGGTCCTTGGCGGCATAGAATTGAAAGCCCTTTGTCCCTTTGGGAACATCGACGCGATGCGTGGTCCATGACCCGAGATTGTTGCGCGGCGCATCGCCCGAACAGAAAACGGTGACGTTGGCATAGTTGGCGTCGAAGAAATGCTTCTGAACGGCTTTGTCAGCGCCATTCGCGTCTCCGATGATGACCTGATGGTGGCTGGCGATGACGTTATCGAGGCGCTTCTTGACCTCGGCCGGTAAACGGGAAACGTGCCGCGAGCCACCGATGAAGATGGTGTTCATTGGTTGCTCCGTGTTTTGGTGATGGTGAGCGCCCGCACCACCTGCGCCTGGCCGGCATCCAGAAGGACATCGGTAATCGCGTTCATGGTGGTGCCGGAGCGGAAGAGGTCGTCGAACAGCAGGATTTTGCGGCCGCGCGTCTGTGCGGCATCGACGGTGTAAAGTCCGTTGACGTGCTCCTTGCGCTCATCGGGATCGGTGATGTTCTTGAGTTGACCCGTCGGGCGCGTCGTGGTGATGCAGGAAAGGACTGGGATATTCAGAGCCTGCCCGATGCCTTCCGCCATGATGATGACCGGCTGGACGGCGCGCGGGTGCGAAGGGGGGACCGGCACGATTGCGTCGAACTTGTCCCGATGATGCCCGAGAAAATCGGCAACCGTCTCGATGATGGGAGCCGCGGCAGAACGGTCAGCCCGGTTCTTCAGGCGGAACAACAACTCGGCGATCTCAGGCCGGACCGTCTCGAACTGCATGTACCCGAAATCATTATAGCCGACCGGCGTGCTGCTGATCGTGTGAAGATCCATCGCAACGCCGGAATGCCAATGCCCGGATATCGCGATCGGATTGGTTTTGACGATGGCCATAGGTGCCCTCCTGAATACTCACTGTAACCTATGGGCTACAAATGGGCAAGGAAGGCGTGGGGAATAGTGACGAACATCGGTCCGCAAATGTGCGGAAGCGCAAAGCCGGAGGCACGGGAAACCGCATCTCCGGCTTTGCGGAACATCAGGCGGCGCGGTCGAGCAGCTTCTTCGCCTTCGCTTCCATGTCGAGACGGGCATCCTGGTGCGGCTTGTCGCGCGCGACCGCCGAGATGCCCTGGACGAAATCGAAGATGGATTCCGGCGGGCGACCTTCCTCGGCCAGCACCGTCTCGATGATCTTGCCGGTCTCGGCTTTGGAGAAGCCGCGGCGGCGCAGGAAGTCGGTGCGATCCTCGTCGGTCCGCGCCACGATCCGCTCCCGCGCCGCCTTGATGCCGTTGATAAAGGGCATGGGGGACGAGTTGGCGAAATTCAGCAGCGCCGGGGCCGCCTCATGGGCGAAGCGCGAGGCGGCATATTTGCTATGGCGGATGGTGATTTCCTCGAAATCCTCGACGCCCCACAAATTCCTGTTTTGGCAAACTGCGCGCAGGTAGAAGCTCGCCATGCCGAGCGTTTTCGCGCCGACCTCGCTGTTCCAGGCATAGAAGCCGCGGAAGAACAGGTCGGGTGAGCCATCGGGAAGCCGGCCGGCTTCGATCGGATTCAGGTCATCCACCAAAAACAGGAACACATCACGATCGCTGGCATAGAGCGTCGTGGTGTCCTGAGTGATGTCGACGCGGGGATTGTAGATCCCGCTCGACCAGTCGAGCACGCCCGGCACTTTCCAGCGCGTATCGCCCGTGCCGTTGCCTGCGATCCGCTGGACGGCTTCGACCAGTTCATAGTCATAGATGCGGCCATAGTCCGGGCCGGTGACAGCGCGCAGTTCGACATGGCCTTCTTCGGTTTCCAACGTTTTGATCTGTTCGGCCCGGTTCGAGGTCAGGCCATATTGCAGATTGATGCCGGCCAGCGCCGCAGGAAGATTGCGCAGATAGGCGGCTGGCGCACCGACCTGGGCGGCGAGCTGGCCGAAGCTCCAGTGAGTGGGGGCGACGGGCGCCTCGGCACCCGGCAAGATCAGCGACAGCCGCTCGGGATCGGTGCGGTTTGCCTCGACATGGATCAGCGCGGTTTCCACCACACGGGTCCGGCTGCGTTCGGCCCGGCCGCGCACCGCACCGGCCAGTTCGCCGAGGGACAGAAACCGCTCGTCGTGCGGGCGGGAAAACCATTCGGACGAAACACGGCCGACACGTTCGCCGCGTGAGACATCCACCTTATAGCCGCCGCCGACGTCACGACGGGCTTCCAGCACCTGCATGTTCATGGGAAATCTCCATGACGGGCGCCGGAGACCTCTTCTCCAGTCCTCGACCCGTCACGCCCCCCCTCAGCCCTCTTACTCTATCGCGGCCTGGATGAGACGTGTTCAGCGGGCTGGCCCGCGCTCCCTAAGCTCCGCCATCGGATAGGTCGCTGGCCGTGAGCCTAGCCCAGCCAATGCCATCGACCTCAAAAATAAGTTTGAGAGCGCGTCTAACTCGATTGACAGGCGGCGATCTATTTCGTAGTTTGAGGAATGCTCGAACTGAGAAAAATATCCGGCATCTACTCCGGCGTGGCGGTTCAGGAAGGCGGCAGCGGAATTGCGCACTTTGTGCGGCTATCCGACTTGTCCGACTTGAGGTCTGGCCGCGCCCCCAATCTCGCGACCGGCGAACCGCCGGCCGTCGCCAGGGCCTTGCCAATAGAGGAAGGCGACCTGATCGTCGCAGCGCGCGGTTCCACGACTGATGTTTGTCAGGCCGCTCACGCGTGGCTCGGTGCCTTCATTTCCCTGGATCTCTATCTGGTCCGGCCCGACCCGTCGAAGGTCGATCCTGGTTATCTGGCAGCCTTTCTCGATCTTCCCGCGACGCAGGCAGCGTTCTCCGGCAATAAGCAGGGCACTGGACTCGCCCGGCTTCCCAAGGAAGCTCTCGATAGGCTTGTCGTTCCTCTCCCACCGATGCCCACGCAGAGGTTGATTGCGGAACTGGCGCGGTCCTTTCACGACGAAGCCGCTCTTCTGCAACGCCTCGCCAATCTCAATTCCCTTCTTGGTCGTGAGGCCCTCGCGCGTGCCTTCCGCGCGGCCACCACGATCCAAAATTCATAGGAGACGTCATGCCCACCCTTCAGCAAGAAGACATTCTTTCGGCCGTTTGGCGCGCCTGCGACACCTTCCGCGGCGCTGTCGATGCCACGCAGTACAAGGACTATGTGCTCACCGCGCTCTTCTTGAAATACATCAGCGATGTGCGCCGCAAGCACGTTGAAGAGTTCCGCCGCGAATTCGGTGGCGATGAACTCCGCATCCAGCGCCGCCTGGATCGTGAACGCTTCAAGCTGCCGACCGTAGAGCTTAAGAACAGCAAGACCAACGAGGTCGAGGAGAGCTTTCTCGGCGATTTCTACAGCCTCCATGAGCGTCGTGGGCGCGACAACATTGGCGAGCTGATCAACATCGTCCTAGATGCGATCGAAAAGGCCAACGAAGGCAAACTCGGTGGTCTCTTCCGCGCGATTGACTTCAACTCCGAAACGAATCTGGGACAAACCAAGGACCGCAATCGGCGGCTGAAGATGTTGCTGGAGGATTTCGCCAAACCCGGTCTCGACCTGTCCGAGACGTCCGAAGATATCCTCGGCGATGCCTACATCTTCCTGATCGAGCGTTTCGCGTCGGATGCGGGCAAGAAGGCTGGCGAGTTCTTTACGCCGCGCAAGGTGTCGGAGGTTGTCGCCAAGCTCGCCAATCCGAAGTCCGGCGACCGGATTTGCGATCCGGCCTGCGGCTCGGCATCGTTGTTGCTGCGTGCCGGCGAGGAAGTGCCCGACGCCAATTTTCAGCTTTTCGGCCAGGAATCGAACGGCAGCACGCGCTCGCTCGCCCGGCTCAACATGCTGCTGCATGCCCAGGACAGCGCGCGTATCGACTGGTGCGACACCCTCAACTCGCCGACGCTGATCGAAAGCGATCACCTGATGCGGTTCGACGTGGTGGTTGCCAATCCGCCGTTCAGCCTCGACAAGTGGTGGGGCAACACGGATTCGGAAGGGAACGCCCTTCCCGACCCCTATAAGCGCTTCACCCCGCACATGCCACCCAAGAGCCGCGGTGATTACGCCTTCATTCTGCACATGCTGGCGATCGCAAGGCCGTCCGTCGGGCGTGTCGTCGTGGTTGCGCCGCACGGCGTTCTCTTCCGCTCCGGGGCCGAGGGCAAGATCCGCGAGAAGCTGATCCGGGACAATCTCCTTGATGCCGTGATCGGACTGCCGGCGCAGCTCTTCCCGACCACTGGCATTCCCGTTTGCATCATGGTGCTCGACAAATCCCGCGAGACGGATGGGCTGCGCTCGCACGAGCGTGACATTCTCTTCATCGACGCCAGTCGCGATTTCGAGCCGGGCAAGAAACAGAACCGGCTGACCGACAACAACGTGAAGACGATCGTCGAGACCTATCGCAGCCGCGCGGAGATCGAGCGCTATTCGCACAAGGCGACGTTCCAGGAAATCGAGGTCAACGGCTTCAATCTCAACATTCCGCGTTACGTCGATACGTTCGAACCGGAGCCCGAAGTCGATCTCCAGGCGGTGCAGGACGAAATCCGCGACCTCGAAGGCCAGCTCGCCGAGACGCGCAAGAAGATGAATGCCTATCTGAAGGAGCTTGGCATCAATGTCTGAGGCTCCTTCGCGCGCCGCCTCCCGGCGCGGCCGCACCTTGAAACTCTATTTGGTCGATGGCTCGCCGTCCGGCGTCATCACGGCCGAACTCGGCATCTCGTCGGTGCGCGCCGCCGTCGCCTCTCGCACCGCCCTGCCCGATCTGATCCGGCGCGAAGAGGCGGGCCGCACCGGTATCTATCTCCTCGTCGGACCCGACCCGGATTTGCCGGGCCGGCAGCTCGTCTATGTCGGCGAAGGCGACCAGGTGAAGACCCGTCTGGCCGCGCATGACGGCGACGAATCGAAGGAGTTCTTCACGCGGGCGGTGTTGGTCGTCTCCAAGGACGAAAACCTGACCAAGGCCCATGGTCGCTATCTGGAAAGCCGGGTCATCGCCGCCATCCGCAATGCGGGCCGCGCCAAGCTGGTCAATGGCACCGAGCCGCCCTTCAAGGGGCTGCCCGAGCCGGAAATCGCCGACATGGAGCGGGTGCTCGACGAGATCGAGATTCTGCTGCCGGTGCTCGGGTTCGATGTTCTTCGTCCGGCGGGACAGGAAGCCGGCACGACAAGCCGAGGAGACGAAGTTGCTGGTACGGTCGCGCCTGTCACCTCCGCCACCGATGCGCTGTTCACCTTCACCGAGGCGGGAACGGATGCCAAGGCGCGCGAGGCCAGCGACGAGTTCGTCGTACTGGCGGGATCACGCGCGAAGCGCCAGGAGGTCCCGAGCTGTGGCGAGGGACTGAAGCGCCGTCGCGCGCAACTCATCGCCGACGGTGTGCTGGTGCCGGACGGCGACGGGAAATTCCTGCGCTTTACCGCCGACACTGCCTTCGATTCTCCCTCTGGTGCAGCTGGCACCGTCTATGGCGGCAATGTCAGCGGCAACCGTTACTGGAAACACGCCACCACCGGCCAGAGCTATGGCGACTGGCGTAAACGCCGGATCGGTGAAGGGGGTGGAGCGTGACACGTAGCTTGCCGTCCGATTGGACTTCGTGCGCGTTTGGCGAAATCGCAACCATTGCAAATGGGCAGGTCGATCCCAAAGCCGATAACTACCGCAATATGATCCTTGTTGGCCCAGATCACATAAGGGAGGGTGGTGGCGAGCTTGTGACACCGCTATCGACAGCCCTTGAACAAGATGCAATTTCGAGGAAATACATCTTCAAGAAAGGTCAGGTCATATATTCAAAAATCCGCCCAAACTTGAATAAAGTTTACTTTGCCGAGATCGACGGTCTTTGCAGCGCCGATATCTACCCCATAGAATTCTCCCGCAAACTGGTCATTCCAAAATTTTCCTACTACGTCCTCCTGGGAGAGAGCTTTTTTAAAGCCGCTGTATCTGCCTCAATGAGGTCGGGGATTCCCAAGGTGAACAGGGATGACCTTTCCATCATTGAAATCGCCCTCCCTCCTCTTGCCGAACAACAGCGTATTGTTGCGGTGTTAGACGCATGGGATCAGGCTATTGGCCAGAGTGAACGTCTGATCGCTGCCAAACAGCGGCGATTCGATGCCGCGCGTGTCCGCCTGATCGAAGCATACCAAGCTTCGGGGAAAGGCAGCAACTCGTGGGCGCCCGCTGAATTTAGTGAGATTGCCGAAGAGCTGAAGCAGCGAAATACCGCCGGTCATGGGCCCGATCGCGTGATGGGGGTGATAAAGGGCGAAGGTCTTATTCCCATGCGTGCGCATGTGATGGCCGCCGACCTTCGACGCTATCTGGTCGTGCCGCCGCAGGCCATTGCCTACAACCCTATGCGCCTGAACATCGGTTCGATCGCGGCATCGCGATACGACGAGGATGTTCTCGTTAGCCCCGACTACGTCGTGTTCCGAGCGCGCAAAAGCAGAGCCGATCCTAACTTCTTGCGCTTCCTGATCGGAACGAAGCGATGGCGTGACCATCTGATCACCGTCGGAAGCGGCAGCGTGCGCACCAGGATCTACTTCGACGGCCTAGCCGAAATGGTGCTGCGCGTTCCCGATGTCCGTGAGCAGAAGCGGATCGGCCAGATACTCACCGCCATGGAGGAAGACCTCAAGACGACGATAGAGGCTGCATCGGCGCTCCGCATCCAGCAACGCGGCCTGATGCAAAAACTGCTCACGGGTGAATGGCGGCTAGACGAGCGCTTCGATCCGTCGCCTGCACCTCGTCAAGCACATCTGGGGGGCGTGTCATGACGAAGAAGTCTCAAACCGTTTCGATCCGACTGCTGCGAGCAGGTAAGCAGCCCGCCGACAGCGTTCGGGATGGCGTGGAACTGTCTGCTTGGGCCAAGCTGGACGGCGCTCAAATCTCGCTCGACACCATCGGCGGTGGCGCGCCTAAATGGGCAAAATTCCTTGATTTAACCACGGAGGAGAAGGCCAAGCTCACGAACTCCACCGCTTATGGGCTTGTCTTCGTCCAAGCGTCTGGGCGTTGGTTCGCGGTGTCGTTCGGCCTTGGTCATGTGAAGCTCGATCCGGATGCCTTTGAGCAGGATTTCGGCCTGCGGGTGGTCTTGAACACTGTCGATCCCGATAAGCTCCGTAGTGCCGATATCCGTACGCCGGACGAAAACACCACTTCGCGTAGAACGCAGACGGCCCGCCGGTCCGATCAAACGGCTTTCAGCATCGACATCGAGCGGGATATCGTCCGAGGTCTTGCTGGGGAACCGAAGAACACGACCTTTGCTTCAAGGGTCGCAGGCAGCGACGGCCTGACTCTGACGAAGGAGGTGGACGTCAGCGATCTGCCCCAAGTCTGTGCCGACGCGTTCTCGGCCTTTGGCAAGGCAGATTACAAGACCAACTTCGCTTGGATCGACCAGATCAAGCACGTCCGCGATAAGGCAACAATCGATTTCCTAGACGCGGCGCTGGTTGTCGCGCTCAATAGCTGCTTGACCGCCGTAATTCCGGACACGCTACATCTTGCCTATCCCGTGATCTACGACCCCGAGAAGGCGCGGCACATTCGCTATAAGGGGTTCAATAGCTCCAATATCCATACCGACCTGGAAATCGGCGGTTACGTCGATGACCTGAAGGAGAAGGCGTTCGGGCCCTATCTCGTCGAGCATCTCGCTGGCCACAAAGTCCACGAATGCAATGATGAAGGCAAGGACAATGGACAGAGCTGGCGCATAAGGGAATGTTTGGTCTTCGAGACCGATCTGAATGGCGAGAAATATGTTCTGTCCGCCGATCGCTGGTATCGGATCGACACAAACCTTGCGACGGAAGTTGCTGCGTTTTTCGCCAAAGTGACGTCGTATGTCATGCCGGCTGCGTTGGCTGATGAGAACGAAGAGAAATATAACAACCGAATTGCAGCCGGCGGGCACACCATGCTCTGCCTTGATCGCAAATTAGTGAAGCCGACCGGCGCATCCTATGCAATCGAAGCATGCGATTTTCTCGCCAACGATGGGGCGATGATCCACGTGAAGGATCAGACCTCATCATCTCGTCTCAGCCATCTTTTCAACCAGGGCACGGTATCGGCCCGAGTCATGAAAATGGACGGCGCATTTCGCGATCGGTTGCGGGCGGAAATCCTTATCCAAGAGGCAGCACGTGGCCTAACTGGCTATCAGCCGCTTGTGGCAGATTCCGCGTCTCCGTTCAGTGAGGCGAGCCACCTCATTGTTTATGCGGTGCTCTGCTCTGGTGCTGGCGCTGGTGCAAGCCGATTACCATTTTTCAGTTTGGTCACTTTTCGGCAGGCCGCCAACGAGTTGCGGGCTCTTGGCTACAAGTGCGCGTTTGCGTGGATCACGAAGCCGGCTCCAACAACGAAGAAGGCGAAGCGCGGACCAAAAGCTAGTGGCGGGGGCACAACGCCTTGAACCATTCCCCCGAATTCCCTGTGTCCGAAGCCGGTGGAGCCCAGCTTCAGGCGCTAAATACGCTGATCAATTGCGGCTGGCGCTACGTGACCCGGGCGGAGACCGATCAATGGCGCGACGGGCGGCGGACGCTACCGTTCCTCGAAACCCAGCTCCGGGATGATCTGGCGCGGATCAATCGGATTCATGTCGATGGACGGGCTTATCCGTTCTCCGAAGCGAATATCGATGCTGCGGTTCGTCGGCTCGCCGAGCGCATTCCCGAGGGCGTCGTGCGCGCCAACGAACGGATGACCGACGACCTGCTGCTCGGCATTGCGTTGCCGCAATCCATCGGCGTCACGTCGCGTGAGTGGCCATTCAAGTTCATCGACTGGAACGACTGGCGCGCCAACACATTTCAGGTGGCAAGCGAGTATACCGTCAGCGAAGCCGGCGGGCCGACCATCCGTGTCGATCTCGTTCTTCTCGTGAATGGCATTCCTTTAGGCGTGATCGAGGTCAAGGCATCACACGTTTCCGCCGATCAGGGCGTCAGCCAGCAAATTCGCAATCAGAAAACGGGCGAAGGCGTGCCGGCGCTTTTCTATTCCGCTCAGTTGCTGCTGTCCGCCAACAGCCACGATCCTCGCTACGGCACCGTCGGAACGCCGCGCAAGCTTTGGAGCGTGTGGAAGGAACGCGAAGACCCGTCGGGCTTCGCGGTAGACGTGGTCAATCGGCCGCTCGATACCGTCCAGGGTAAACGCGTGGCCCTCGATTTCGCCCCACATATGAAGCGTCATGACGGCCTGATGGAAGAGCACCGGTTCGTCACGCCTTTGGATGAGACGATCGTCGGTCTCTGCCGACCGGAGCGCTTCATGCGGCTGATACGCCGCTATATGCTGTTCGACGGCCCTCACAAGAAGGTTGCGCGCTATCAACAGGTGGCGACCATCGAGACGTTGATGAAGCGCATCGAGGAGCGTGACGCCGTCGGCCGCCGCCAGGGAGGCGTGGTCTGGCACACGCAAGGGTCAGGCAAGAGCCTGACGATGGTGATGCTGGCGAAGTCCATCGCGATGGCGCACGCATCGGCGCGCATCGTCATCGTCACGGATCGCACCGATCTTGACGACCAAATCACCAAGACGTTCCGTGCCACCGGCCAGGAGCCGAAGCGGGCCGCCACGGGCGAAAACCTGCTGTCTCTGATCGAAGACAAGACCCCGGTCGTCACCACGCTCATTCACAAATTTCGCGCGGGGCTCAACAAGCGGCGGATCGTCGACACGTCATCCGACATTTTTGTACTGGTCGATGAGAGCCATCGTAGCCAGTACGGCAATCTCGACAGCTTGCACGCCCGCATGCGCGAGGTGCTGCCCAATGCCTGCTTCATCGCCTTCACAGGCACGCCGATCGCCAAGAAGGAGAAGAGCACGTTCGCAAAATTTGGCGAGCTGGTTCAGCCTGCCTATTCGATGCGAGATGCCGTCGATGACAAGGCCGTCGTTCCGCTTCTTTATGAAGGGCGGGAAGTCGTCACCGATGTCGATGACGCGCAGATCGACCGTTGGTTCGAGGTCCACACGCGCGGTCTTTCCGACGATCAACGCGCCGATCTGAAGCGCAAGATGAGCCGCGCCCGTGAGATCGAAGGCGTGGATTCCAGGCTTCAGTCGATCGCCTTCGATATCGGCCAGCATTTTTCCACCAACTTCAAGGGGACAGGGCTAAAGGGGCAGCTTGCGGCCCCCTCGAAGCGAGCCGCCATCCAGCTCAAGAAGCTCCTCGACGAGTTTGGCGTTGTCACCACGGAAGTCGTGATCTCTGCGCCGGAGATGCGCGAGAGCGAAGACCAGGTCGATGAAGCTGATGACGATCTCGTGCGCACCTTCTGGCGCAAGATGATGGAGCGGCATGGGGGCGAGGAAGCCTATAACAGAACCATCGTCGAGCAATTCAAAGGCCCCGGCGACCCAGATATCATCATTGTTGTCGATAAGCTCCTGACGGGCTTCGACGCGCCACGCAACACGGTGCTCTATGTGGCCCGCCGGCTGCGGGAGCATGGACTTTTGCAGGCAATCGCCCGCGTCAATCGGGTATTCGACGAAGACGGCGCGCCGGATAAGCCCTTTGGCTTCATCATCGACTACACCGGCGTCCTGAAAGACCTCGGAGATGCGCTTGCAAGCTACGATGCCTTACAAGGCTTCAGCCCAGAGGACATAGCCAGGAGTGTCGTGGCTATTCGGGAAGAGGCGAGCAAGGTGCCAGGTGCGCACGCCGCTTTGCTCGACCTGTTCAAATCCGTTTCGAACACTTTTGATGCGGAAGCCTATGCGCGTCTTCTGGCGGATGAGGAGATCAGAGCCACGTTCTATGAGCGGTTATCGGCGTTTTCGCGGGCTTTCACGGTGGCGCTTGCCTCTCCGGCCTTTATTGAGGCGACGATGCCGGAACTGCTGAAGCGCTGGAAGGATGATCTCGGACGGTTCGTCTCCCTGCGTGCCGCAGTCACGCTTCGTTACGCCGAGCGTGTTGACTGGCGTGATTATGAAAGGCGCATTCGTCAGTTGCTGGATCGCCACGTCATTGCACGCGACGTCGTAACGTTGGTCGAGCCGTTGAATATATTCGACGACATCGCGATTGAAGAGCGACTGGAGGAAAAAACCGAAAGCGATGCATCTGTGGCGGATACGATCGCCCACCAATTGACCCGTTCGATTGAAGAAAAGTGGGATGAAGATCCAATCTTCTTGGAGAAGTTCTCAAAACTTGTGCGCGACACAATCGCAGACTTCCACAACGGGCGGATCAGCGACCTGACCTATCTCTCCAAGATCAAGGCGTTGCGGGACAAGGTGCTTACGCGGCAGGACGAAGCCGATCCGACGCCAGCCTGCCTTCGGGATGACAGCCATGCCCAGACGTTCTGGGGATTGACCAAGCGCAACCTGGATAAAGTCGGCATGAATGATCCAGACTTGGCTGCCGACATTGCTCTACAGATCAGTCAGATCATCCAGCGTCGGCGCAAGGTCGGCTGGCAATATGACCGCGATGTGGAGAACGCCATTCGAAATGATATCGACGATTTCTTTTTCGAGGAGCTGCGGGAAGAAAGGGGCGTTCTGATCGACCCGAGTGTTCTTGATGGTATCGTCGATGATGTTCTGGCATCGGCGCGTGTGCGGCTGGCTCAGTGAGGATAGTCATGGTCTCGCAGTCGGCCGAGCAAATCGAGATATGTTGGGGAGAGCGCAGAATCACAGCGGAATTGACCCGTACGGTGAGGCGCGCACTGCGCATTGATGTTCGCCCGACGGGTGAGGTGACTGTCTTTGCCCCGGTTGGCGAGGGCATTGAACAAATCCGAACCAGGGCGCACCGGAAAGGTGCCTGGATATTCGCTCAGATCGATACGATTGCCCAGAGACCGAAGGTTACGCCGGAGCGTCGGTACATTTCGGGTGAGACCCATGTTCTGCTTGGTCGGCAGTACCGGCTCTCTGTCGAAAAATCTGATGACCCTCATGTGCGGATCGACGGTGGCCGCATGGTGATTGCGGCCAGGACTCCAGACGATCAACCTCATTGCAGACGTCTCCTTCAGACATTTTATCGAATGAGAGCGCGTGAGGTCCTCCGCCAACGGTTCGAAATCGTGTTGGAGCCGTTTATTCGTAAAGGGTTGAGGCGGCCTTCACTGGTCATTCGTCCCATGGCGAAGAGATGGGGCAGCTATACGCCAAGTGGGCGTGTTTTGCTTAACATAGACTTGGTAAGAGCGCGTCTGCAGTTGATTGACTATGTCATTTGCCACGAACTGGCACATGCATTCTACCCTGATCATGGCGACGGATGGCGCGCATTGCTTGAAACAGTGATGCCCGATTGGAAGGAGCGAAAGGAGGAATTGGAAGCCGCACTCCGATAACGGAGCAGAGTGACCCGCCTGATGACAGGCTTGCCCCTTTAGCGAAGCTGACAAATTGAGATTGGTGTACTGCTTGCCTATGCAGAACGGACCTCAGCGACTGGCATATGAGCCCGCAATAGGGCGGTCATTCCCGTCTGCCAGGGCGCGATACTGCGCGCCCGACTACGCGCGACGGATCCGGACAGCGCCGGTTTCCACCAAATATTCGACCGTGATTTCCATTGCTTATACTTCCGATCAAGGAAATCGTGAAGACGATCACCTTGCAATCGGCTTCGAACGGCGCAACGATGGACCACGGCAACCGCCCAAAGCAGAAGAGTGCGCTCCGGCTCGTCGAGCCGGAACTGACGCTTGCGCGGCGCGGCGATGGCCCCGACCCGCGCATGGTCGAGTTGGTTCGCCTGCTCGCTCGCCGTGCGGCGCGGGAGGTCTACGAGGAACAGATAAAGGAACGCCGCCCGCCGCGCTCCTGACATTCGTGAGGAGAGCATCGTGAAGGTCGCGATCTACGCCCGCTATTCATCGGACAATCAGCGCGACGCCTCGATCGCCGACCAGCTCCGCATCTGCCGCCTCCATGTCGAGAAGCAGGGCTGGCAGATCGTCGAGGAATATACCGACCACGCGATCTCCGGCGCCTCGCTTCTCCGCCCCGGCATCCAGGCCCTGATCTCCGACGCGACCCGCGGACGCTTCGGATTGGTGCTAGCCGAGGCGATGGATCGCCTGTCGCGCGATCAGGAAGACATTGCCGGCCTGTTCAAGCGCATGGCCTATTCCGACGTGAAGATCTTCACCCTCTCAGAGGGCGAGGTCACGCATCTGCATGTCGGCCTTAAAGGCACGATGAACGCGCTGTTCCTGAAGGATCTGGCCGACAAGACCCGACGCGGACAACGCGGCCGCGTCGAGGCCGGCAAGTCGGGCGGCGGCAACGCCTATGGCTATGATGTGGTCAAGAAGTTCGACGGCAACGGCGAGCCGGTCCGCGGCGACCGGACGATTAATGAGGTGCAAGCGGAGGTAATCCGTCGCATCTTCCGCGATTACGCCACCGGCAAGTCGGCCAAGCGGATCGCCTTCGAGCTGAACAAGGACGGCATCGCGGCGCCGGGCGGTGGCGACTGGGGCTTCAGCACGATCAATGGCAATCCGAAGCGCGGAAACGGCATTCTCAACAATGAGATGTATGTCGGCAAGCTGGTCTGGAACCGCCAGCGTTTCCTCAAGGACCCGGACACCGGCAAGCGCCAGGCACGCCCGAACCCGGAATCGGAATGGATCACGCAGGACGTGCCGGAGCTTCGTATCCTCGACGACAATCTCTGGAAGTCCGTGAAGGAGCGCCAGCAGGCGGTCAAACGGAGCCACGGCGACGATGGCGAGGTCGAGAACCACTTCCGGGAGCGCCGGCGCCCCAAATATCTCTTCTCGGGCCTGACCAAATGCGCCTGCTGTGGTGGCGGCTATTCGATGATCTCGGCCGCTCTGGTCGGCTGCTCGACGGCGCGGAACAAGGGCACCTGCGACAATCGCAAGAACATCCGCCGCGCCCAGCTTGAGGCGCGCGTTCTCAACGCGCTGCGCCATCACCTGATGGACCCGGAGCTATTCAAGGAGTTCTGCGACGAGTTCACCCGCGAGATGAACCGGCTGCGCATGGAGGGCCGTGCATCGATCGACGCGGCGCAAGCGGAAGTGAAGCGGATCGAGCGCGAGCTCGAGAAGATCATGGATCTTTATCTCAAGGACGCCATGCCGATCGACATGGTGAAAGAGCGCAGCACCAAGCTCGAAACGCGGAAGAACGAGCTGTCTCGCTTCCTTGAAAGCGCCGAAGAGCCACCGCCCCTGCTGCACCCGAACATGGCGCATCACTACCGCATTCAGGTCGACGAGTTGTATGCGGCGCTCCAGGAGGATTCCGAGGCCAAGCGCATGGTGGCGGCCGATGTGATCCGCTCCCTGGTGCGGGAGATCATCCTGACGCCGGAGAATGGCACGCTTCAGATCGACGTGCGCGGCGATCTGGCCGGTATCCTTGCGGTATCGCTCAAAAGCAAACGGCCCACCGGAGGGGCGGGCCAATCGCAAGTTGAGATGGTTGCGGGGACCGGCTCCGATCAGAACTTGGGTCCCTCGCAAGTTGAGGTGGTTGCGGGAGGGCGCAACCATCAGAACTTGCGGACACAAAAAGGCCGCCCGGTTGGGGCGGCTGATATGCGCGATTTGGCATCGCAATTTGAGATGGTTGCGGGGGCAGGATTTGAACCTGCGGCCTTCAGGTTATGAGCCTGACGAGCTACCGG
>NZ_BAPV01000011.1 GCF_025995175.1 Asaia krungthepensis NRIC 0535 | reverse complement strand
TTCCGCATCCGTCGCCCCGATCGTCTCGTCCAATCCCAACTCCAAATGACAGTATTGAGTCATTCCCGATACGCTACGCCAAGCTTCATCCACAAGCGCTTGTCGGTGCGGACAAGCTGATGTCGTGCAGACGACCTGTGGTTCAGTGCGTTTCGGCGAAGAACGGTAGAGCGTGAGCCCCACTCCTGCGAAGCTTCTTAAAACTGCCTCGTTGCACAGCCCCGATCGCGGACGACACGACTTGAGGCGTATAGCGATACGCCCAAGCGCGTCATGACTGAGGAGAGTTCATGGTCCTGACCTGGCGTGAAGGTGAGATATAGGGACTTTGCATGGCCATCTGCGGCGACGCAGATTTCGCTGCCAAAGCCTCCACGCACAGGTGGCCTTGTGCTTCACAATCGCCTAGACTTCGTTGGAATCCCCTCTCTGGCAGCTCCCGCCGTCTTACGACGAGCTCGAATATTGATGCCGTCGAGAAGCACCTTTCCTAAAGCGGCGTATGCCCACTTACGCGTTCATAAAAGGGTTTGCCATATGCAGAGCATCGCCTAAAGAAGGGAGAGTCAAGCTTCAGTCTGCCATGGCTTCAGCCAAAAAGGATAGCTCGTCACTCTGACCCTTGCCGGTGCCGTGACAAAACTGCCGACATCGGCCGTCGCAGATCGTGTGGGAGCGTCTAGGGCCTGTTATGTCTTGAGAGACGTTCTGGCGTGCATAGCTCTGCGTGATGAGCCCGATGCAGTCTGTGATTTCCGATGATGTGTGGAAGGTCTCGGAGCCTATGATCGAGGCGGTTCGCCTGAAAGGCAAGACGCCGTCGCGCGACCTTCGTCGGACCATATCGGCCATATTCTGGTGCCACTACAACGGCTCGAAGTGGCGTTCCGGGCCTTGGGCCTTAGTGGACCGCAGTCCAGCTCTTCCTGCACTGGACAAAACTCGGCGTCTGGCAGGCTTTTTTCGAGCGACTGATAGACCGCGACCCATCGGTGGGCATGGTTTTTCTCGACGGCACGAACATTCGGGCTCATCACAAGGCGGCAGGAGCCGCTAAAAAGGGGAATTCAAAGGCAGCCGAAGCGACCGTAAAGCACTTGGCCGCTCACGTGGTGGTTTCGGCAGCAAGGTCTGTATCGCCGTAGACGGACGCGGGAAAGCCTTGTCATTTACACTGACGCCAGGTCAGGCCCACGAACTCCCTTCTGCCATGGCGCTCCTTGACGCCTTGCCGCGCGCCCCACTCTACGTCGTCTGTGACCGGGGATATGCTTCAAAGCAGTTTCGAGAGTCCCTGTGGGACAGGGGCTCGCGCCCGGTCATCCCGCCAAAACACAACGAAGCTCCGGTCGCTTGCCCAAAATGGGCCTATCGGCACCGACACCTCATCGAAAACTTCTGGGCCCGCCTCAAGGGTTGGAAAGCCGTCGCCATCAGATACGAGAAAACAACAGCTTTCTTCATGGCCGTCATCCATATCGCCGCAGCCACAGATCATCTCAAGACCTAACAGGCCCTAGCCTTTCATTTGGACCACTTCGAGCAGCAGATCCTAAATCAACTATGCATCATCAGAAAACCAGACTGCATCATACTCGGCGCAGCAAGCGAAGAACCCACACTCACGTTCTGGACTCTAGCAGATGCTAGTTTTTCCCATCAAATTTCTTGAGATATACGTTTTTTATTGGATAAATTAGTATATTCTTCGAATCTTTGAAGAATAGGACGGGGTCACGCGAAAGCTTACGTTTCATCTTTTGCGACATAAAAAATGAGATGAATCTGACAGCTAGCAGCAAAGCTTTCGTGTCTTCATGCTCTGGCTTCTCAGGTTTAGGTTTCGCGGCGATTTTAATTAATGCGTTGGGGGTGGGGCGCGTCGCCGGATTTGAATTTCTCTTCAACGTCAGCGCGGAAATCGCGATCTGATCGACATTTTTGCATTCCACAACAACTTCAAAGTCATCAGACCATTCTTGAACACATTCGAAATCAATATCAAGAGCGAAACTTGTTCTACCCTGATCAAGAAAGTCATTTTCATAATGATTTATATGTATATCGCGCTCGTTAAGTACATTCTTTCCATGGTCGCAGGTTGCACGTATGATTATACGAGCATCTTTTAATTTTAGGGTGGTTACCACGACAATAGCTTTGTACTTACCGCGCTTAATCCGAAAATGCGGCCCATATTGAACAACACGGTAATCTTCTATGCTTTCAGAAACAAGCTCTCGGTTTATCAATTGCCCTTGCTTGGTCTTCAAAAAATAAGCAGGTATGTACGTAAACTCCTCGCTAATAACTAGAGATTGTATTGTTGACGAATTCAAAGATAGTATATTCTCGTAATCAATATTTCTATTGGCGGCCATAGTCTCCCAAGAATTTTGAGATACGCAAATATTTTTATTGCCAGAATAATACATATCAATCTCGTATTTTGGGAAATACACATCAGCATTTTCAAAATCCAATATGTAGAAATTATCCAATAGAATATCTATTGATTGCTTTCTGGAATGAGTATCATTGTGACCCTCAAGTCTGAGTTCTGTAAAATAATTTCTGAATCGCTCAAATATTAAGTACTGCTCGATGGCCGTCCTAGCATTGAACGCACGCTCAAGTATATTGGATCCTGGACGATGAGCGTTAGTATTGTAATGCGTCATAAATGCGAGATCAACGAAAGGAATGTTCCAGAGACTCAGAACATCAGAACGCAATCCGAAATGAAACCAATCACTAAAGTGAAAGGGCATACGTTCCAACGCGTAAGGGTTTAGTGTAAAAAGAGAAGAAATCATCACGCGCTTGTTGAAAACGCTATGACGAAACCTCTTGAATTGATTTTCTTTCTCATATTCATGGAGAAATTTGTCACTTTTAAATAATAGATCATTTCTCACTCTCAGGACGTATTTGTTTTTTGCAACAATTAATCCTTTTTTTGCCGCTTCTATTTGAAAGTTTGCGTTACAATTTGGATTGCCCTCCTTGATTGGTGGCATCTGAGTTGCTTCAGTACAGTATACAAAATTATCGACAACTCTATTGATTAGATCGCAAGTGTTTCTTACTCCGGAATGTCTAGCACTCTTAAGATACGGCTTCACAGATTGTTCACTCGACTTGGAATAGTCTATGAAATCTGAGCTTGATATGGATAATATTATTTGAGATAATGGGAAACTTTTTCTATAAGATTGGACGATATTGGCGACTTCATTGAGGTTTTTTTCAAATAATCCACCTTGCACAACGATGCTGATGGATTCTTTGTATTGACTTACGCTCATCTTAAAACCCTATGTGTTCCATGTTGTAAACATCATATGATGGTTGTGAAACATGGTCCATTAATAAAATTTCAAAGAAAGAGCACAGACTCTGTCGAGTATAACATAAAAAATTATTATTATGTCTAGATTTGTTACAAGTATTGTTGCGTAATATATTGAAAATCTCCCTGTGCGCCTGATGGTACTCAATAATCGCACTGATAGCTTGTTTCTTTGCTTAGAGCCTGTTTAGGAAGTTGGAGCAGATGTGATTCAAGCTCTGGATGTGGACACCAGAGCAGAG
>NZ_BAPV01000010.1 GCF_025995175.1 Asaia krungthepensis NRIC 0535 | reverse complement strand
GCCATTCGGGCCCTCTGCTCTGGTGTCCACATCCAGAGCTTGAATCACATCTGCTCCAACTTTCCAAACAGGCTCTCAGGTTGACCTGATTATTCAAGGATGCGCACGGTTAAAAGTAGTAATGACCGAACGTCTCATTATAGATCGATGCGAATATCCTATCGATATACAGCGGCTCTCAATGAAGCTCTATTTGTCAATATTTTTCAGAAAGGAATTTGATAAGCTAGATATTTCAAACTTGCTTCGGAGCTGTCGGTAGGAGGGCGCCCGATCTCGCCCAAAGGGGAGATGTCCCGGCTCGGTGTCGTATGAACAAGGCCGGGACCGAGGCGCTTCACTGGTCGTTTATCGGGCGGAGGGTCTTGCCCGTTGCAGCGGCGGGCAGTTGAGGGGCCGCGCTGCTGAGATTTTCGAACTGCTCAGGGTGTTGGGAGATATCCACGCCTCCGACGGGCTGCGGGTGGTGCAGATCATCATATTGCAGTGGGGTGATGGACAATGTCTGATCCATGGTCGGCAAAAGCTTGACGTTCCAGCCGCCGCCGAGCGCGCGGATCAGGCCGATATCTGCCTGATAGAGCCGGGTTGCGACCTCGATCTGGTGAATGCGGGTTTCCAGTGTCTGAACCTGAGCGAAGATAGCTTCGAGATAGGTGCCTACACCGCCCTGATAGAGCGTCATGGTCATGTTCTGTGTAGCTAGGGTGGCGTCGACCGCCTTTTCGAGGGTGCGATTTTCCTGATCGAGACGACTGGTGCGTGACAGGCCATCTTCCACTTCACGGAAGGAATCCAGCACCTTGCTACGGTAATTGTCACGTGTTTCGCGGTAGGACGACCAGGCATGCTGGAGCTCGGCGCGTCTCATGCCGCCTTCGAAAATAGGCAGCTCGAAGGAAGCACCGTAGGACCAGAGCGAATTGGCCAGATTGGCCAGATCGAAGCCGTTCTGGGCGAAGCCGCCGCCTGCCTGAAGCGAGATATGGGGATAGAAGGCGGCGCGGGCGATGCCGATCTCGCGATTGGCCTGAGCCATTTCGCGTTCGGCGCTGGCGATATCCGGGCGGCGCTGGAGCAGCTCGGAGGGGACGCCGGCGGGAAGGTTGGGCTGATGGAAGCCCATGACCTGCGTCGGTGCGATGTGAAACGACGAGGGTGAGGCGTTGGTCAGGATGGCGATGGCATGCTCAGTAACCTCGCGGGCGGCCTGCACATCGAGCTCGGCTGCCTGTGTCGAGTAGAGCTGCGCCTGAGCACGGGCCACGTCGAGACGCGGGGCGGCCTGGTTCAGCAACTGGTTCTGCGTGATTTGCAGCGCCTTCTGGTAATAGCCGATCGACTGATTGTAGATGGCGATCTGGGCGTCATAGCCGCGCAACTGAACATAGTCCGAAGCAAGCTCAGCCTGGAGACTCAACCGCGACATGGCGAAGTCGGCGGCTTTTTCCTGGGCGAACTGCTTCTGGGCACGCACATGGTTGCGGATGGACGACCAGAAATCGGGCTCCCAGGAGGCGAGGCCGTGATATTCTTCATCCGTCTCGGTGATATTGCCCTTGTAGCGAAACAGGCGGTCCTCGGACTGCTTGTTGTCGAAGGCACCGGCACCGAGCGCGAGGTGAGGCAGCAGCTCCGAACGGGCCTGTACGACGAGGGCGCGTGCCTGGATGAAGCGTTCGGCTGCGGCCTGCAGATCGGCATTGGACGTGGTGAGCGTCGCTTCCATCTGGTTGAGAAGCGGGTCGTTCAGCAAGGTCCACCAGTTGGTGGGCAGGGTCGTATCGGCAGGGGTGGCGGTCGCGAATGGGCCTTGTCCGTGCCATGTGGCTGGCACGACGAAGGTGGGCGGCTTGTAGGTTGGCGCGAGGTCACAGGCTGACAGGCCGAAAGCCGTCAGAACCGTGCCGCAGGCCAGTGCCAGCTTCTTGATCTTATGTGTGGTCATTCCGAGGCCCCGAATCCGGACTGGTTATAGCCGCGCTGGGGGGTGGTGACGGTGACCTTGTCACCTTCCAGCAGATCGGCTGGCGGGTTGGCGATAATGCGGTCCTTGGGCGAGATACCCGCCTGGATTTCGGTCGAGGTGTCGGCCATGCGTCCGACGACCACATTCTTGTAATGGACCGTGTTGTCGTCATTCACGACGACGACCTGCATGCCCTTCTCCTCGAAGACGAGGGCAGAAGTCGGTACTTCGTAAAGATGCGCCGTCTCGTTATGCGCCTTGAGCTGGACTGAGGCGAAGGTGCCGGGCCAGAGAACCTCACCGGGGTTTTCCATGGTGAATTCCGAGGTCACGGTACGGGTGTTCGGGTCATAGCCGCGCGCCGTGGTCAGGAAGCTCGCGTGGAATTTCTTGTCCTTGAACTGAGGCACGCTGACATCGGCGCTGATGTCGGATTGGAGGATGTAGGAGAAGACTTCCGGCACGGAGACGAAGAGACGCAGCTTGTGCACGTCGGCCACGGTAAAGAGCTCTGATGCGGCGCCCGTGCTGTTGAGGTTGCCGCCACCATCATGGACGTAATCGCCTACGTTGATGCTGCGCGACGTCACGATACCGTCAAAGGGCGCCACGATGGTCTTGAATTTCTCGAGAGCAGCGAAGTGGTCGACATTGCGTTGGGCCGCGTCGACCTCGGCCCGGGCAGATTGCTCATTGGCGTTCGACACGGAGACGGACTGGCCCGATACCGATTGCGACTTGCCCATGGCACGCCAGCGTTCGGCTGTGACAGCCGCAAGGTGGTACTTGGCGAGCACGGCATTCAGATCGGCCTGCGCCTGCGCGTATTGCGCGTCCAGCGCGGGTGCATTGATCTCGGCCAACGCATCCCCTGCCTTCACATGGGCGCCGTAATCCTTAAACCACATTTTTACATAGCCCGAGACCTGCGGGTAGATTGGCGCCTGATACCAGGCATCGATATTGCCGGGGAGGGTGAGGGCCACCTTGTCGGGCGACTGGATGGGGTTGAGCACGGCGACATTCGGGATGGCGCTCTGCTGCGTCTCGGTGGCGAGAGCATGATTGTGGTGGACGCGGCCGACAACGAGGGCGCCGACCCAGAGCGCGAGGACGCATCCTCCCGCAACAGCGATGATCTTGGGGGAGGTGGCCATTAGACGGTTTCCTTCTGGCGGGCAGAGCGGTTGTGCAGGATTGCGTAGACGCAGGGCACGAAGAGCAGGGTGGAGATGGTAGCCACGATCAGTCCGCCGATGACGGCGCGGCCGAGCGGCGCGTTGGTGGAGTTCGATGTCGCCATCGGGATCATGCCGACGATCATGGCGAGCGCGGTCATGAGGACCGGGCGGATACGACCATAACCAGCCTCGATGGCGGCGCGCAGCGCGTCGCCATGGACTTCGAGGCGCTCACGAGCGAAGGACACGACAAGGATCGAGTTGGCTGTCGCTGTGCCCATGCACATAATGGCACCGGTGAGCGCCGGAACCGACAGGCGTGTTCCGGTAAGGAACAGGGCCCAGGCAATGCCGCCCAACGCGCCGGGAAGGGCCGTGATGATAATGAACGGGTCCAGCCAGGACTGGAAGTTCACGACGATCAGCAGATAGATCAGCACGACGGAAACGCAGAGGCCGAAGACGAGCTGTACATAGGCACCATGCATGGTGGTAGCCTGACCGTGGACATCGACCGCTGTGGTGCGCGGCAGGTTGGGTGCGTCCTTGGCGATGGTGTCGTTGACGGCGTCGAGCACGTTGCCCAGATCGGTTCCCTCGACGTTCACGTAGATGTCGATCTCGGACATCGAGTTGTAATGCGAGACCTCGCCTGGTGTACCGGTGGGTACGACATCGGCAATGGCGCCCAGAAGCTGTGTCTGGTCGTTGGGGTTGCCGTCACCCTTGTCGATGGGAACCGTGAGCAGGTCGTTCAGGTGGGTGAGCTGGTCCTGCGACGTATAGACGTTGAGCGGGAAGGTCACGTTATCGACCGGATCGAGCCAGAACTGGGGATCGACCACGCCAGAACCGGCGAGAGTCAGAAGTTCATTGGTGGCGAGATCGTTTTCGCTCAGACCGGTTGCCTGACTGAAGGTACGGTTGCCGTTCACCATGAGGGTAGGGGTGGACATGGTCTGCTGGATGACAACGTCGGCGGTGCCCGGGATCTGGCGGATCTTGCCGATCAGGTGTTTGGCGTAATTGTAGTTATCCGAGACGCTGGGGCCGGAGAGCTGGATGTCGATCGGTGCGGCCGAACCGAAATTCAGGATCTTGTCGGTCAGGTCGGCGGGCTGGAAGGTGAAGACCGTGCCAGGAAAGCGTGCCGAGAGGTCCTTGCGGAGCAGGGCCCGGTAATCCCAGACGGGGGATTCCTCGTCCTTCAGCGCGATGGTCAGATCGCAATCCTGCGTGCCGACGGTCGGCGTGGGGATGAAGGCCTGGTTGTGCGGTCCTTCAGGCAGGCCGCAATTGGAGATGATGTTCTCGACCTTGCCCGGCAGGAGCTGGTTGATGCGGTTATCGACCAGGGCGGCAATACGCCCTGCGACCTCGATGCGGGTGCCGAGCGGGGCACGCATATGCATCTGCAGCGCGCCGGATTTGACCTCGGGGAAGAAGTCACGACCCGCTACACCATAGAGGCCGAGCGAGGCGACGGAGATCAGCAGGAACACGCCGACGAACATGCCGCGACGGGCCACGCAACGTGTAAGCAGCGTGTTGTAGCCTTCGCGGAAATTGTTGAAGCGGTGCTCGAAGCCACGCTGGAAGCGACCAAAGAAGCCTTTGGGCGCCGGAGCGTGGTCGTCATGGCCGTGGGCGTGATGGACCTGACCGGCCAGGAGGAACTTCGCCATGGTGGGCACAAGGGTACGCGACAGGATGAACGACGCGATCATGGCGAACATGATGGCGAGCGCCATGGGCATGAAGAGATAGCCCGCGACCCCTGACAGTTCGAAAAGCGGAAGCCAGACGATACAGATGCAGGTGGTGGAAACGAAGGTCGGGATGACGATCTGGTTGGCGGCGTCGATGATGGCGAGTTCGAGATCCTTGCCCATTTCGAGATGGGTATCGATGTTCTCGATCATCACGGTGGCGTCGTCGACGAGGATACCGACGGCGAGGGCAAGGCCGCCAAGGGTCATGATGTTGATGGACTGACCCGCCCAGCCGAGCCCGATGATCGAGCAGAGAATGGCAAGCGGGATGGAGGTGGCGATGATGACGGTGGAACGCCACGAACCAAGGAACAGGAGCACCACGATACCGGTCAGGATGGAGGCCGTGATCATTTCACGGACCACGTCCTTGATCTGCTCCTTCACCATGACTGAGGCGTCGGCAAGGATGGAGACCTGAACGTCCGGGGGCAGGATGGCGCGCAGGCGTGGCAGAAGGGCCTTGGTGGCGGAAACCACGTCGAGGGTCGAGGCCGTACCGCCCTTCTGGGTGATCATCTCGACCGCCTGACGACCCTTGACAAGCACAAGGTTGGTCTGGGGATGACCGCCGCGATACACATCGGCCACATCACGAATATAGATGACGGCGTTGCCGACGCGCTTGACCGGAATATTGGCGATGTCTTCCATCGACTCCGGGGCCGCGTTTGTCTGGACCATCCAGTCTGTCGCATCGATCTTCTGGTCACCGGCGGGGAGAACGATGTTCTGCGCGGTGAGCGCTGCCTGCACATCGGCGGCCGAGAGGTGATGGGCTCGAAGCTGTTCCTGATTGAGCGAGACCATCACGAAGCTGTCCATGCCGCCATAGGGATGGGCGACGACCGCGCCCGGAACCGTGGCAAGAAGCGGACGCACGCGGATGACACCAAGTTTGAACAGGTCAGACGGGGTCTGTTTTTCGGAGGTGATCTGAAGCGCGATGACGGGAACCTGCGAGGGATCGAGCGCGACGATCATGGGGGCCGGAACCTTGGGAGGCAGGCCGAGCAGGATTGTCTGGGAGATGGCCGTCACTTCTGCCTCAGCCGTACCGACAGGGGTGCCGGGCTGGAAGTAGATGTTGACGATGGAACGCCCGTAATAGGAATTCGACTCCATATGCTCGATATTCTGCACAGTCGTCGTGACTGCCAGCTCGAAATTATAGGTGATTCGTCCGGCGAATTCGTTCGGTAGCAGACCGGGGTAGGTCCAGATGACCGAGACAACCGGCACCTTGATTTCGGGGAATACGTCGGTAGGCGTCTTGAAGATCGACATGATTCCGAACATCAGAATCAGGATCGAAAAGACGACAAAGGTCAGGGGCCGCCTTAAGGCAGTTACGACGATGGCGTTCATGAATTCATGCGCTCTCTTCTCGTACGAAGGGAAGATGCCTTACGGCAGTTTGTGTTGTTTCATTAATCCGAATTAACATTAAGAAAATGATAGCGGCTGCTTTGTGTCGCCCATTACTTATTCAGATCACTCATCTTCGGATCGTATAAGCGCAGACATAAAATGTCGCATAAATGTTGTTTTAGAGAACGCGAAACAACCTGCGCGCCACTCCCTTTATGGCGAAACGCCATGATCTATTCTTGACATTATGGCACAATGCCATTAATAAGACGTTAATCGTCCAGAAGTCGGATCGACTTCAAGGCGCAGCTGGTCGGTTGAAGCTGATCAATACGCGACGGCGTGAGGCGCGAAAGACAGGGGAAGACGTGCTTGGTCACGTTCTGTTCTTTGCTGCGTACCGCGTCGTACGTCTTGTCGGCGAATGAAGAAGGCTGTGTTCTGGATGTGCGATGAGAACAAGGACGCTAAAAATGGTCCCCATCTGGTATCCTGGGCGGATCAGGCATGTCGAAAGGCATGTTTCTGCCCTTGTGCAACCCCGTGTCCGTGGGCTGGAGCACCAGCTCTGGGTGCAGGGCTGCAAGACGAAGAGCCATCTCTTCATCCGTACGGCCGTTCAGGACCCCTTTCAGAAGGAAATCGGTCGAGACCCGTAACCGGTTCGACAGAGACAGGATAAGAAACACGCTTGGCGCGCGATCACCCTTCTCGATCTTGTTGAGGGTTGAGGCGTCGACGCCAAGCAGGCGTGCGCATTCGCTCTGATTGGGGAAGACGAGTTCCCTTGCCCAGGTGATGCGTTTCCCGATGGCGCGCTGAACGATCGCATGTGAATCAGGGCGTTTGTGTTTGGCCATTTGACATTCATAGCAATGGCTCATTGCCAAATCCAGTAGGTATTTGTGAGGAATTGCCACGTTCCAGTCGGTGGCATTTAGCCAATGATCAGAAACATGCATGAGGGTGGTATGAGGCTTTGCAAGGAACGGCCGAGACGTGCGGCTTCGGGAAAAGAACTGATGTTGGCGTTGGCAGCATTGGACCAGCACGTTGTACCGCCACCGCCCACCGGCATTCTTGTCCGGGATGCCGAGCGCGATGAGTCGGGCGCATTGCCTGCTGGCCATGTTGTGAGCTGGGAGGCGCTTTGGCCTGCCGGAGAAGCCCCTTCCTACGTGGAGATGCGGCGAACAACGACTTTTCTGCGGGGGCGCTGAGTGTTAGCCGCCGATCATCATGCACTTGAAGAGGGAGGTCGATCATGACCAAGTTGGCGCCAGCCATCATGGATTGCAGTCCTACGCCTGAACGACTGCGGCGGGGCCGCTTCAAGAAGGCCGGCGAGGCACTCGTCGTATGGTCGACTGTGGCTTGGCTCTACGAGGCCGGGGATGTCGGCGATGACGAAGTGGCTGCCGCCCGGCGCTGGAGGGCGGAATATGACTATGCCGAGCTTGGCACGATAGAGACCAATGACCGTGGCCGTCAGGTGGAGAAGGGTGACCTTCACACCTGGATGCTTGGGCGCGGCAAATGCGCCCAGCGCCTGCGTGTCCTTCGCGAGATTCTCGGACCGAGCCTTTATAGTCGTATCGATATGATGCTGGTTCGGGAGATGAGTTTCCCAGATATTGCACGCATGGTGTTTCCGGAAGGAACGCGCGCCCAGGCGCGAACAAAGGCGGCAGCGCAATGCGCTCTGGCGCTTGAGCGGCTTGCTGAGTGCTATAAGAATAAAAAACTTGCGAGTTATGATTTATTGTAGTATATATAAGCAATAATGAAATAAAAATATGAAAACAAATTCCCAGATAAAAGCTGGGGATATCGTAGTTTGTCGGAAGTGTTTCTTCCTCGTCGTATTTTCCGATGCCTGTGAGGCGGTACTTTGCCCCCTGATTCTGGCTTCGGATTTGCGCCATCGCGCCGATCTCGAATTTCACTGGGGTGATCTCGCAACGGCCAATCTGCCATTTCGCGACATGCGTCTGCGTGCCACACCTTGCCGGCGACGTCTTTCGACGCTGATCGGCGTGGGGGCGGTGCAACCTGACTGCGTGGTACGGGCCTTGCATCATATGGCGCAGGAAATGCGAGAGAGCGACCGACGCCTTTCATCGGTAGGCTCCGGCAGAACTCAAGCGCGAGGGGAAGGGCAGAAGCCCTCGGGTCGATATCTCCGCCGGTAACGCAATGGAGCCAAAATGAACGACAGGCTCATCAGACGGAAGCGCCCCAGGGACAGCGCCCTGCGTGACGTTTTCCTCGAGCATTTGAAAAAGGCGGCGAATGTATCGGATGCAGCACGTGCTGCCGGTATTGATCGCAAGACAGCTTATAACTGGCGCAAAGGAGATCCACTTTTCAGCGAGAGCTGGAGATTGGCGATTGAGGAGGCGACCGACCTGCTGGAGGGCGAGGCGCGTCGCCGGGCTATCGAGGGATATGACGAGCCTGTTCTGCATGGTGGGCGTCTTGTCTGTGATGCCGAGGGTCAGCCCGTGACACGCAAACGATATAGTGACGGCCTGCTGCGCATGCTGTTGCGCGCTCATCGCCCGGCAAGTTTCGGTGGAGGGCGAACGACGCCCGATCATGATGATCTTCCCCCCGTGACGAGCGAGGGCGATGACGCTCTTTAGGGAGCGCTTTGCCCTCACGCCCGTGCAGATCCAGGCCAACCGGCTGCTCGGTAGCGGCGCGCGGCATATCTTTTTGCGTGGCGGGTCGAGATCGGGGAAGACATTCGTCCTGATCAGGGCTCTGGTGATCAGGGCTTTGCGCGTGCCACAGTCGCGTCATGGCGTGTTCCGGCACCGCCAGATCGCGCTGAGGGCCAGTATCATCCAGGATACTTTTCCCAAGGTTATGCAGTGCTGTTTTCCACGTGTCAGATACAAATGGGACGGGCGAAGCAATTGCGTGATTTTCGGGAACGGCTCATCCATCCTGTTTGGCGGCCTCGACGACTCAACGCGCACCGAGAAAATCCTGGGTCTCGAATTCGCGACGATCTATCTGAACGAGGCAAGCCAGATCAGCTACAGCGCGCGCAACATGCTTCTGACGAGGCTGGCGCAGCGTTGTGCGTTAAAGACCCGGGAATATATCGACGCGAACCCGCCAACGACGGATCATTGGCTCTATGCGCTTTTCGAGGGCGGTATCGAGCCACGTTCGGGCATGCAGCACGGCGATCCCTCGCTTTTTGCCTCGATGATCATGAATCCCGAGCAGAACAGGGCCAATCTGAGCGAGGTCTATCTTCAGCAGCTCGACGCCCTCCCGGAGCGCGAACGCAGACGTT
Organism: Asaia krungthepensis NRIC 0535; assembly: GCF_025995175.1. Taxonomy (GTDB): domain Bacteria; phylum Pseudomonadota; class Alphaproteobacteria; order Acetobacterales; family Acetobacteraceae; genus Asaia; species Asaia krungthepensis. The sequence goes on along the minus strand of NZ_BAPV01000010.1, from coordinate 206,015 downwards.
TTCTACTGGGCGAATATCAGAGCGTGATCGAAGACGCGCTATGGCGGCTGGATATGTTCCAGCGTCGTGCGGCACCCGATGATCAGGATCTGGAAAGCCTTATCACACAGATGCGTCGCATCGTGGTAGCCGTCGATCCCTCTGGTGCGGCAGGGCCAGGAGATATGGGTGCCGACGAGATCGGGATTGTGGTGGCGGGCATTGATCATGAAGGGGTCGGGCATGTGCTGCAGGATTGTTCGGGACGCGATACACCAATGGGCTGGGCGCGCCGCGCGATTCAGGCCGCTGCGTCATGGCGGGCAGACAGGATCGTGGCGGAACGCAATTTCGGTGGTGCGCTTGTTGAGGCCACATTGCGCAGTGTCGATCCCAAAGCGTCCCTGAAACTGGTGACGGCGTCGCGCGGTAAGGCGGCGCGCGCCGAGCCGGTGGCAGCGCTCTATGAACAGGGTCGGTTGGTGCACCATGGCCGGTTTGTCGAACTGGAAGCACAGCTGTGCCTGTTTTCCGTGCGGGGGTTTGGCGGTGCGACATCACCCGACCGTGCCGACGCACTGATCTGGGCTCTGAGCGAATTGATGATCGAGCCCCAGCCCGTAAAGGGCAGGTGGCAGGACCGGGGCTGGTTCAGCCTCTCAAGATAAGGAAATGGCATGGATTGGCTGGCGCTCCAGCGACGATACCCGTCATCGTCGGGGCTGACGTCGCGTACCCTCAGGCTTCTGGCCCTGCAGAAGGTACTCGACGGGACGCAATATGATGTCTTGCCCTATCCCTTTGCGATGGAGCGCAGCCCGGCAGGGGAGTATATTCCGCTATCCCAACGACGTCCTTCTGTTCGTACCAATCTGTGCCGGACTGTCGTCGATGAGGCGGTATCGCTTCTTTTCGGGACCACTCATTGGCCGCTGGCCTTGTCACTCGACGCGAAGACTGCCCTGGCGCTGAACCGGTTTGCTGCCGAGGCCTCGCTGCAGCCATGCATGATGCAGGCGGCACTCTGGGGAGCTGTTGGTTCGGTTGCGCTCTGGGTCGAGGTGATTTCGGATCGGGCCTCGGTTTCTGTACTTGGCACAGCCTATCTGACACCGGAATGGGATCGTGATGGCACGTTGTTGAGCGTGACAGAGCGCTATGTCGTAACAGGTCGGGAATTGCTGGCGAACGGGATCACGCCTGGAACCGGTGGGGAAGAAACGCGCTACTGGTGGCAGCGGCGCTGGACACGACGCGAGATCCTGTACGACGTACCCTTTCCTGTCGGAGAAGAGGGCAAGCCGCGTATCGATAGTGGTCGGACGGTGGTTCATGGTCTGGGTGTTGTGCCTATCGTCTGGATACGCAATCCCGGCGGAGATGGTCGGGAGCCCGAAGGCGAGTGCAGCTTCGAGAAGGCGATCGATACGGTTATAGAGGCAGACTACCTGCTTTCACAGGCAGGAAGGGGTTTGAAATACGGATCGGACCCGACACTCGTTCTCAAGACGCCTGACATACCGGAGGGTGTAGCGCGACAGGGCGGGGCAGCCTCGGCACTGACATTGCCCCCGGAAGGGGACGCCAAGCTTCTCGAGATCAATGGTGCGGCGGCGGGCGCTGTACTTTCTCATTACCGGGAATTGCGGCAGCTTGTTCTCGAGCAGCTCCACGGTAACCGGATGCATGGCGACCGGCTGGGTGCCCCGCAATCGGGACGCGCCATGGAACTGATGTGCCAGCCCCTGATCTGGATGGTCGACCGCCTCAGAGGCAGCTTTGGTCATAACGGCCTGTTATGCTTGTACAAAATGCTTTGTCATTTCTCGTCTGTCTTGCCAGGGGGGCTCGATATCGGGGGGGTAAGGTACCGTGACCTCGATCCGGGAGGGCTCGCCTTGCACTGGCCTGCCTGGTTCACGGCAGATGAGGTTGAATTGCAGCCGTTGGCCGCGGGTCTGAGGACCGCGCTCGATGCCGGGCTCCTGAGCCGCGAAAATGCAGCGCGAATTTATGCGAGCGCGGCAGGTATCACGGATCCCGCAGCGGAATGGATCAAGATCCGGACGACGCAAAGCGACGTGACGGAAGAATTCGGAAATAGCGACCATGACGGATGAAATCGATGCGCTTCGCGAAACTGTTGCTCGGCTCACTGTTGAGCGTGACTCCCTGGTTCAGGGCCATCAGGCAGAAATGGCCGAGGTTAACAAGGCGGCGCGGCAGACTGTTCTGACAGGAGCCCTGCGCGCCGAGGCCATGCGTGTCGGGGCCCATGATCCTGACCTTATTCTCGGGGTCGTGGATCGCTCGGCGATCGGGTGGTCTGACGAGGGTATTCCAACGGGGGTAGAAGCCGCAATCGCAGAAGCCAAACGGGCGCGCCGCTATCTTTTTCGAGAGACCGCAGGAGGGAAGACGAGCGCTGAATGTCAGACGAATACGCCCCGTCCAGCGTCCGCCGAAACGCAGGACGCGAGGCGGCTTACCGATCAGGATTACGTGGCACGCAAGCGGCAATTTCTGGCCGGCATCATCTGAATAGCGGATCAGGGAGAGAAATATGGGAATCGAGAATTTTCCGGAACAGCTTCGTGCGGCGATACAGCAGGGTTTTCTGGCAAGGGAATTTCAAACTGGCCTTCATGCACGTCTGGGATTCCGGGCAATCGCTGACCGGGAATTATTTCTCAATGCGATAGGCGAAACGCTGACAAAAACGCGCAAAAGCCTCAAGGCACCGGTCACAACTCCGCTTTTGCCGTCGGGTAACACCAATTTCGATAATGGCTTGTCGTCAAGCGGCTGGGCGATCGAGCAATATACGCTCAGTATCAACCAATATGGCGACACCATCGATTTGAACATGGTGACGACAGGGGTGGGCATTGCATCGCAGTTCCTGGCCAATGCGCAGACAAATGGCATGCAGGCGATGCAATCGCTCGACCGATTGGCGAGAAACGCGCTCTTCGGCGGGGTACCCGGCGGCGTTGGCGGATATCTGGGGGGCAATACGCGTGTCGTGACGACAGCAACCGCGAAAACGACCACAGTGGCAGTGGACGATATCCGGGGATTTCAATTTGTGATTGCATCGGGCCTTGTTCGGCCTGTCAATGCCGGACCTGGAATGGTCGTGACGATAGGCAGCGGTGTTTACACGCTTGTCGGCAGTGTGGCGGATACGGTGAATGTCTCAAAAGCTCCTGGGGGAATTTCCGGGCAGCTGCAGCTCTCCGTAGCGGTTTCGGTAGCCGACGCGACGGCCGGTATGGCGGTGATTGCCTCGACCGCGCCTCTCGTTCTGCGGCCGAATGGAAAACGGACGACGGCGGAACTCAGAGCGAGCGATGGCGACACGCTCGGTATCCAGCATGTGCTTGCAGGCGTGGCGTCGCTGCGCCGCAATAACGTGCCGATGATCGACGGCGCGTATAATTGCTATCTCGATGACCTGCAGCTTCTATCGCTGTTTCGGGATGCAGATTTCAAATACCTCTATCGCGGCGCCTACGGATCGGAAGAATACCGATCCGGACAGGTCATCGAATTGCTGGGGGTACGCTTTGTGCCGACGACCGAGGCGCCACAGCAGGCCTCGCTGGGAGGCGGGCCCATACACAGGGCGTTGCTTGTAGGTCAGGGTGCGCTCGTCGAGGGGGACTGCGCATGTGTAGGACATACGGACATTCCGGATGCGGAACGGGCGCTGATCGAGATGGTCGATGGTGTGGCGATGGTGACACGCGAACCGCTCGACCGTCTGAAGCAGATTATCGCGCAGTCCTGGTACTGGATCGGGGGGTTCGCCCTGCCGACAGATGTCACGGCAGATGCTTCGATCATACCGACGGCCACCAATGCCTATCTCAAGCGTGGCGTTGTGATCGAGACGCTCGGTACGGACGCCGGTGGGCCGGGGAGTTGAGTTCCTGCGACCAGATGCTTTCTGCGCAGGCTTCTGGTGCTGATCTCGACGATGCGGAGAAGGCGGAAATCCGGCGTTTTTGTGGTTACGCTGCGCTTGGCGATGTTGCGAGTGGAGAAAGTTCCTGGCGGTTTTTTCAGGGAGCAGGGGCGCTGGAATGGCGTCTCAACACGCTGAGCGAAGCGGAGCGCCGTCGGGTTCGTTATTTTCTTCAGACTTTGGCGCAGATGGAAAAAGCCATTCATGGGGCGTCGGAAAGCCTGGACATCGAGACCATCTCTGTATGGACGCGCAACAGGCGGGAAGTCCCTGAACGCGTGAAACTGCTGGAATGGTGGCGTCGCAGGCTCTGCGGTTTCCTGGGTGTCGCGCCGGGGCCGGACCTGAAGGATCATGCGGCAATCCACATCTGATCCAGGCGCTTTGGAATAGCCGCGCTGAGTTTACCCTGCGGCGGCGATGAGGGGAATGATGAATAATTTCGGCCCTGATGAGGTTCGTTCGCCTGGATATCTGCAACGTCGCCTTGACGCGGGTGCGGCAAGACTGGCCCGTCGGGTGGGCGCGTGCACGTATCATTATCGGGTTCGCGACCTCGCACGTCCCTTCTCTACGCTGATAGGAACGCCCTTTATCTGTTTCGATACCGACGCAAGTTTCAGAATGCGTCGGCCCAGGTCATGGGGACAGACGTCTCTTTATGCCCTCGGCGATACTCTGCACCTGCGTGTCGGCGATTTATTGCAGCAGGCCGGGCGTTTCTATTTCGTGGCAGAGAAAGAATCCCTGCGACCCCTGCTGTGCACCGCATGTAATCGCCAGGTCACGATAATGGGCATGCGAGGAGATGAAGGAGGATATGTGCAAAAATGTCCGGCAAGTATTTCGCTCCATGGCAGAGGCGGGGATCGGCATAGCGGTATGCCCGGATCGTTACGGGCGGGTAGTTACATGATGCATCTTCCGCTTCTGCCTGACTTTTGTTTGATGCCCTACATGCAACTCATTGATGAGACCGGTATGCGCTATCTGGTGGATGCAGTGGAGCTCTCGCAAAACGGCACACGCGCTGTTCTCTCCGTGCAGCAGGTCTGAGTATGACGGGTATCTCCGACGTGACCCGTGGGCTCGCCCTGTGCTGCGCTTCAGGGTTCGCGGCGAAAGCCTCTTTGCTTGCTCAGTTGCGGGACGCTTCCGTTATCTTCAGGGCGGGTGTGCTCATGCCGTCGGATCTGTTTTCGACCCCGTCTTTACGTGACGATGTGATTTACATCACGTTTGCGCCGGTAGCTGGCACGCAGGAGAACCTTGCGCCACCGCTCGGGCGTGAATGGGTCACCACTCTGATAGTGAAGCCCAGTATCGAGGTACGAGTAGAGGGGCGCCAAGCCTCCTTCATGTCTGAGAGTGACAGCAAAGTGCCCGGTATTGTCATGCTTGCCTGGAAGACTGGTGACGGGCGCTCTCACGCTTTGCGCCATGTTGCGCACGAAAATGAGTCGATGACGCAGGTCGCTCAAGCTCTTGCCATGCAGGGGGATGGACTGGAAGCATCAGGCAATGTGCTGCATGTTCCCTCAGGTGCGCTGAGTGGTGGCATAGGGGGATACGGGCGTTCGACCTGTCTCCTCAGACGTCAGTGCCAACGTTTCACCATGTCGATCTGGACGACGCGCAGCAAAAACCGCGAGCTTCTGGGAATAATCGCGCGCCATCATCTACTACCCCGGGACTGGCTCGATTTACCCGACGGACGCAAGGCACAGATTCTCATCGAGGGTGAGGAGGATCAGGACGCGATGCAGACCCAGTCCCTTTACCGGCGCGATTTGAGACTGCGGGTCTTTTGGGATGATTATGACGAACTCTGGTCGCCCCAGATGCTCGCTGGTGGCGGATGGGTCCTGTCAGAGGGGAGCAGGTCATCATTCGGTCATGAACCGGACGGCCTGCACGACGACATACCCTTTGAAGCATTGCGCGAGATAGCGATGAGACAGGACATGCCAGTGGCCTATCAGGGCTGGTGCCTTGATGCGGCTGGAACGGTATTCCCGTCTTACGCCTCCTAGCCTTATTTCTGGAAACCAGAAGGATTTTCCATGCCGCAACTTATTGAGAGTGGTGCGCTGAATACGGCCGCCTTGCCGGTTCCTGACCTGTATGTGCAGATTGCGCAACCGGAGACCCTGCAAATTGCCGGGCTTTCCTCAGGATTGCTGGGCGTTGTCGGTACAGCGTCCTGGGGGCCGTCTGATACGCCGACGATACTGGGAAGCGTGGCGCAGTGCCGCGAGGCTTTCGGTGGAAAACGTGCCTCAATATCCAATCTCAATCTGGCGGTGGATATTGCGGTTCATCAGGGGGCAAGTCAGTTCTGCCTGGTTCGTGTCACAGACGGAACGGATAGTTGTGCGCTGGGGATGTTGGACAATGCACGCATTCGGGCACGCCATACCGGGTCTGCGGGTAATGGCATCAGCCTCACCCTGGCGCGTCAGAACTATCGCGATGGTGTTTTTGGTCTGACTGTCTCCCATGAGGAACTGGGCACGGCGAGTTATCAGGGCATGGATTGGCTTGCCCTGCAAAAGGCCGTGGCGGACGACACGCGAGCGCTGGTGGTGATCGAGCCGACAGATCATACGGCAATTGACAGTACTGGGACGATCACCCTCGCGGGGGGAAGCGATGGAGCCGAACCACCCGTAGCGCGACTGATCGGCTCATCCGAAGCCAAGACAGGATTGCAGGCTCTGGCCAATCAGGGATGCGCCATTGCCGTGCTGGCAGGTACAGGTGACGCTTCCTCCATGACAGCAATGCTGGCTTTCGGTCAGGCTGAAGCAGTCTATATGGTCGGCGCCGGCCCGAAAGGGGAGACGCCAGCCCAGGCCGTCCAAAGCCGGGCGGCATCAGGTCTTTCCTCGCCCGTGCTGAAATACATGCATGGTGACTGGCTCTGGTGGAATGACGATACGCTTGGTTTGCAGCTGGTCAGTCCAGCAATATTTGCTGCTGCGAAGCTGGCGGCCCTTTCGCCTGAACAGTCAGGGCTCAACAAGCCGTTGACAGGTGTCGTGGGTAGCCAGAAAAACGGGCTCGAATCCAATCGCTTCGGCTATACGATCGCGGAGCTCGGCCTGTTGATCGAGCACGGCATTGATGTGATCTGTAATCCCTCACCCGGCGGGCAATACTGGTCGATGCGTTCGGGGCATAACACGTCGTCGAATGTTGCAATCCAGAATGACGCGTACACAAGGTTGACGCATTATCTTGCGCGTAGTCTTCAGGGATCGATGGGACAATATGTGGGCAGCGTGATCAACGACACGCTGTTTGGAAATATTCGCGCTTCTCTCCTCGGTTTTTTGTCAGGATTGCTTTCTCAGGGCATTTTGGGGATCACCGGGGGACGCCTGCCTTATGCCGTGATATGCGACAGCTCCAACAACCCCATTGAGCGGATCGCGACGGGATATGTGCAGGCTGATGTGCAGGTCCAGTATCAGGGCATCAACGAGAAATTCATCATCAACTTGCAGGGCGGTGCCTCGGTAAATGTCAGCACTGCCAGTGGGAGTATTTGATCGATGGTCAATCCTTACAGTATCGGACGAGATTGCCGGATCACCCTGCTCTGGAACGGATCGCGTATTGATTTGCGTGACGTGACGGGATTCCAGGCTGAGCAACATACCATCACCCAGCGCGCAACTCCCCTCAATGGTCTGCCCGTCGAATTCAACACGCCGAGCGGCTGGCGGGGCGTATTCACGATTGCCCGCGCCAATGCCAATCTGGACAGCCTTGTCGCGGCGATCGAGGCCGCATTCTGGAATGCCGGAAGCATCGGCAGTGGCACGCTTTACCAGTATATTCGCGAGCCCGATGGGACGCAGACAACCTGGGAATATGGCGGGGTTTCTCTCTCGCTCAAGACGGACAGATGGCAGGCTGAGGGGATGATTCACCAGCATGTCCAGTTTTACGCGTCATTGAGGAGCAAGATTTCATGAGCGGCCTCCCCCAGAAACTCGAAGTGCGATCCGGGCATGATTTGAGCCTGCGCGCTCTCGATCCGGCCGATATGCTCGATCTGATCGAAGCGGGAGGAAGTGCCGTATCCGGTCCTTCTGCCTCTGCCTGGCTCTCTTATGCACAGATGATCTGCTCGGTCAGCGCCATCAATGGCGTTCCGGTCCAGATGCCTGCAACGAAAGACGAGATCAAGGATCTGGCCCGTCGCATCGGCAATGACGGTCTCTCGGCGTTGCAGGAGGTTTTCGTTGCGGATGCGTCGGCCGGCGATGGCATGCTGGACACGTCAAAAAACTGAGTCGGCATCCCGTTTTTCGTGAGGTGCTTTATCTGCTGAAAAACGGGGTGCCGTGGCCATTACTGGAGCGTTGGTCTCGGGCGCGACGGATCGCAGCCTGTGTCGCACTGGCGGAGATGGAGGGCTTCACCTTCAACTGGAGCCTCGCTCGGTACGACGAGGAACCAGTGCATGAACTCTGATGACTATCGCCGGAGTACCCGGAAAGCCATGTTCCTATTTTCTGAGCCAGCTCTCGGACGCGTCAGAATGGCTCTTCCGCCTTCCATACCATGCTTTGTGCCCGAGAGGAGTACGGTTACAAGCAGAGTGATTGCGCGAAAAACCATCCATGTAAGTGGCAGAAAAAAATTCGCTACGGCAGCGCATGGCTGGACAGCGCCGCTCGGTCGCAACGACAGGGAGAGACAAAGGTGCGATGTATGGGGTGTCGCTCCTGTTGCGGGGCAGAAAGGGTTTCGACACAAGAAGACTGGTGTCATGAGGCATGGGAGGAATAGCACTCGTCCTCTGGTAGATATTTTCCGATCCTGCCTTGGATCGCCGCGAAGCCTCCCGGTCTCCGCGGCTGTATGGCATTCCAGCGTCGGAGCCATAACTAGGGAAGGCGGCTCGCCTTTCGGCGCAATGCGCCGTTGGGATTACACCAAGGCCCACCATGTCGCCGGGGGCTGGAGCAATTTGCTGCGGCACCTACGCAGAGTAGCTGGGTCAGACGTGGCAGGGCTGGGTGTGACCAAGGCTTTTCATACGATGGGGATGCGATGGCGCGAGGCTGCAGGAAACCCTCCCCCGAACATGTATCGTCTGAGGAAAAGTCCAACGGTGTTCACCTCGCTCGCATCACCAGGGCTTTCTGGGGCCCCTGTGCTCGTCACAGGAGGGAGGGGGTATTCTGTAAGCGGCAAAGGCCCGATTGATGACCTCCCGCAAGGTGGAAAGCAGCATCTGGAAGATTTTGTGCCACCGATGAGGGCGCGAGCTGCTTCGGACACCGTGACTGCCGATCAGCGTCAATCGGTGGGTGGCAGGGGCTGGGGTGCGAGCGATGAGTCTCCCGAGACGGTCATGATAGCAAGAGCCTTGCATGATGGCGAGACTGAGCGGCGGTCCGCGTTGGCAGACGAGTACGCAGCGTCGTCACACCCAGTGATGGACATCTGGCCCGATCACGCTCTGCGTGCGCGAGGTGGCGTCATCGACGAAATCGCAACGCCTCAGTTCCCGAACCTGAGTATCGGCTTCATGTAGAGGAAAGAGAGAACCGGACATGGCGCTTCTGGACGTCGAAACTACTCTGGGGGCTATAGGACAGTTTGACCGGGCAGCTCCCGTCATGCTGGGCACGATGGTGCTTTCCGGTCCCGAGGTGCCTGATGAACTCGTTATCGGAGGACATCAGGCTCTCGTTGTCCACCGCGTTATCGGCGGTGGCCGAGTGATCGATTCACTTGGAAATGATCCGGCCCGGCTGATCTTGAGTGGCCGCTTCATAGGGCCGCTCGCGACAAGGCGCGCGCGGCAGATCGAGGTAATGCGCGAAAAGGCACAGGCTTTGGCGTTCTCGGTCGCCGATCTGAGTGCGCGCGTCTGGATTGCGGCTTTCAGCTGGTCTTATCAGGCGCGAGGAGCAATTTGCCCGTATCGGCTGGTCCTGGAGCGGGAGATGGCTCCCCCGGGAAGGGGCGAGGATCGCTCAGACAATATTGCGCTCAATGTGCGCGGTGGCTTGTCCAGTCTTGGCGTTATTCTTGGGGATATGGCTGAGGCAGGCTGGACCGGAACGAATGCGCTTTCCGGCCTGGCAGGGCAGGTCATGCCGGTAGCGCAAAATCTGGGAGCAGGGGGGAACGTGGCGCGTGCTCAGGCGGCATTGGAAAAGGCAAACGGCCTGTTGCAGTCAGGCATGTCCGTCTCACGCATGACTACAGTTGCAGCTTGCATTCAGACGCCGCTTTCTATCGCCGGAAGTGACCTGGCGCAGATGCGTGATGAGTCGGGCATGGCTCTGGACGAGGGCGTGATAGCCGACACGCATGATTTCGTGAATCTTGCCCAGAATGCGAGCATCGAATTCATGGGAGTGGAAGGTGGTAGTCATGTCGCCCGGGCACAGGCCCTTTTACAGGAATCATAGCATGCGAACTGCCAAGGGGCATGGACAGGCTTTACTTCCGATAGGTGGCGAAAAATGAAAATCCGGGTGACATCGGATGATGTATCTCTCTTCCATCTGGCCGTGCAGCATTATGGAAATGCCTTGGAGTGGTGGCGCATAGCAGAGCGCAACGGGGGGCTGGATCCGGATCTGACCCTGTTTGACGCGCCCGTGCAGCTTGATATTCCGGAACCGGGACAGCGAGGAGATGGATCGGGTCTCCCTGCATCATGAACGCAGCTCTGCGCCGTTGGGCGGTACGTCTCCTGGTAGATGGCAAGTCCGATGAAAGGCTAGCTGTTTGCGCTTTCACGCTTGAGTGCTCGCGCTATGAGCGTTGTGACGCAGCCCGTATCATGATCACCATCCAGGACAAGAGCGCGTTCCACGCAATGCTCGAGGTCCGGTCCAGGTTCGAGAAGCCGGATATTGTGCTGCAGGTGTGTGATGCGTGCGGGGACCAGCAATGGATCACGGTGTTCAACGGCGTTCTGGATGCTGTGACGGGTGGAAACGACGCTGCCCTGTATGGACTGGAATGCCGGGATTATCTGGCATTTCTCCTCGATACGCGGGTGACCTGCTCATGGAGCAATCGCACACCCCTCGATATCGTACGGGAATCCGTCGAATTGGCCGGTCTGAACTTCAGACACGACGACTCAGATGTATGGGGCCAGGAGTACTGCGGTCAGTTCTGGCAGATTGAGCATCGGCGTCTGGCAGCGACCACGCAATGCCGGTTTCAGACCGCGTTCGATCTTGTTTTTTCAGTGGCTCGTGATCACGGGCTTGACTGCTATGCGGATGGCAAGACCATTTGCCTGCATCAGCAGCGCGATTCATCACGAACAACCGTTCACATTCCCCAAGCTGTTACCGCGCGCGCGTTTCGTCATGATCTGGGGTTGGCGACGGATGTGGTTGTGGGCGTCCGGTCGTGGGACTCTCGGCAGCGGGCAGGCAGCATCATCTATTATGACGGCCAGAACTTCTCGACTGCGCCACCAGGGGCGGGAGCAGCGCTTCATACCTTCAGGGTGACGGGACATCGTATGGATGAAATACGACGTCTGGCGATCGGTAAATACAGACGTATCGTTTCTCATGCCTTCGAGGCGAGGCTTGTCATGCCTGCCCTTGCGGGGCTGATGCCCCGCCATTTCATGTCTCTCGACGAGGGAATCATCGACAAAGACAGGACATTATCCGTGGATGCCGTCACGCACCGGTTCGATATTGCTGAGGGTTATCGTCAGGAGGTCGTGCTGCGGGATCGTCTATTCTAAGGATGTGAGACAATGAAAGAGCCCATACAGGCAGTGGCTCATCAGATGCGGATGGCACACGCCGTGCATGGCATCGTTTCCGCAGTTGATCCGTCGAGCCATGCTGTCAAGGTACGCCTTCAGCCGGAGGATATCGAAACCGGGTGGTTGCCGGATACCGCCCTCGCTCTCGCGGGCGATTTACAGCTTGCCAGTCCGTGTTCTCTCGGAAGCCACGTGCTGTTGATACCCATCGAAGGGAATGGAGAAAGTTACGTTATCGCATCATCGTTGTTCGATGTTGTTGCACTGCCCCCGGTCTCCCCGGCGACTGGCAAGGTGGCTCAGCCCGGAGAATTACTGATACGGGCCGGGCGTGGGGCGAAGTCGCAATCGGCAGAACCCGACAAGGAGGCTGCATGGTTTCATCTTGGTCGGAATGGGATTTTTCTCGGTATCGGTGCGCTGAGATGTACGATAGGCGGGGACGCTATCGTGTTTCACGCCGGGTCTTTCGAGATGACGCTCAGCGCGAAGGGGCTCACCCTCAAGGGCGCAGGCATGTCGATAAACGGGGGAGATATCGTCGTCTCAGGTGGCGATGTGAGAACAGAGCTCAACAGCCTGTCTGGGCATATTCATCCAGCTCCCAATGGTATGACCGGAAAGCCTGTGGGATGACTGAGATCTTTCATTATTTTGGTGAGGATTTCCGTCTGGATGCCGAGGGAAATCTGCTCGAAGCCGATCAGGCGATGGCGACACGTCAGAGTATTCTGCGACGCCTCTGCACCAATCCTCCAGCCTATCTGTGGCACTCGGACTATGGGGCAGGGCTGCCAGCGCGCATCGGTATGCCTGTAGCTGAGCTGGCCTTACAAGGCATGATCACCGCCCAGCTCGCCCTTGAGACAGGGATCAATCATGACCGGGAAGTAGCCGTTGATCTGAGCACATCATCGCCGGGGTCGTATCGCTGCATTATCGCATACACGGCTTTGAGCAGTGAAACCGTGCAGAGCCTCGCAATTCAACAAGATGGCATGATCTGAGCGTTTTCCGGCTCAGCGAAATCAGGCCTTGGAGGACATATGGCGCTCTCTTTGCGCTCTTTTTCTTCGCTGGTCAGGGTGGCGATCGTCACGGCGCAGGCAAGCTGCACTTCTGCCTTCAAACTTGATCCTGGATCTCCGGGAAGGGCGCTCATCGAGGCGGCGAGCGCTCTTGGGCTCTGGCTGCAATATTTGCTCATCCGGATTCTGGCGCGCACGCGTCTGGCTACCTCCACCGGAGAGGATTGCGACAGTTTCGTGGGTGATTTTGGCATGAACCGTCTACCGGGGGTCAAAGCGCTGGGACACGTGACTATGACCTGCTTTTCCTATCAGGATATATCGGCCGTCATACGCCCAGGGGTGACCGTTCGTACCGCCGCAGCCACGACCTTTCAGGTGGTGGCGGATCCCTCTCATGAGAGATGGTCTCGGGAGATACAGGCCTATGTGAGGCCTGCTGGGTTTGCAGCCCTAACTTTGCCTGTCGAGGCGCTTAATGCCGGTTCCGATGGAAACGTTTCTGCCGGGGCGATCAGTCTGATGGGTACTACGGTCTCGGGCATCGATATCGTGACTAATGAGAAAGCGTTCGCCAATGGTTCCGATCAGGAAACGGATGCGCAGCTGCGCATCCGTTTTCCTCTCTGGTTGGCATCCAAAGCCAGCGGATCGCGATCGGCGGTAGAAAATGCTGTGGCCGAGACACAGAATAATCTGAGTTACGCGCTCTTCGACGGAGAGTCGCCGGATGGTCTGCTGCGCTCGGGATATTTCAGCGTCGTTGTCGATGATGGCAGCGACGACGTGCCGGAGCAGGTCGTCAGGGATGTCTATGAGCGTGTCGCATTGACCAAGGCGCTCGGGATTGGATTTGCAGTCCAGCGCCCTCTCATTTCGACGATTTCCGTCAGTATGACCGTCAGCGTTCCATCCGGCAGCGATGTCCAGACGGTGGAGACGGCTCTTGTCCGGGCGATTGCCGCCGATCTGCGCTCCACCAAAATCGGTGCGGGATATGCCTTCAGTCGTCTCGCCTTTATTGCCTATGCCTCGGCGGGAATTCCGGTGCTGTCTGTAACCGCTGTCACGCTCAACGATGCGCAGAACGACATTCCCGCCCGGACGCGCCAGTCACTCTTCCCGGGTACGATTTCTATCACGGTCGTTCAGGAGGGATAATGCCGAAATTCAACAGCTATTTTCCTGTTCCTTCAGTCGAGGGGCCGGAGGTACTAATCATTGCCACCCCGGATGGGGTCGAGACACTTAATGCTACCGCAAGCCAGATCGCAGGGGCGCCCGCCAATTCCATGCCTAGCGGCGCGTTTTTCGCTGAGGAAGGGGCAAAAATCAGTCGTTTCGGTGATCGGTTTTTCATAGGGGGGGCATCGGATTATCCAGCTTTGAACACCCGTGACGTTGCGCGACAGGACTGGCTTTCTGCCCTCATGGCGACCACATCGATCGGGCCCTGGGCGTTGGAAAATGCACAGGCCGCCTCTCTGTCGCGCTTTGGAAATTCGGCGTTTGTCGCTGGGTCGCGAACATCTGACGCGCTCAAATCGCGGGATATGCTGGGCCATACGCCAAGTACGATTGGTGTGGCTGCATGGGGCATTGCGGATGACACGACCAACCCTACGGTGACGACTGCCTACGCCTATTATGGTGAGGCGTGGCGTATGCCCGGGGTCAATTACCAGCCGAGTTTTGTCATGGAACTCGAGGCGGTCAATCTTGGTGGACCAGCCCATGGCGTTTCTACCCCGTATCATCCGAATTGCGGTGGGGGCACCTATGCCATTCAGATTGGCGCTGGGGGTGGTCAGACGGAGGGAACGGCCGATTGCGAGGCGGGCATCGTGTTCGTGAGCAATCCTGATTCATGGAAAACCGGGATTCTGTTCGGTCATGCGTCGTTGAGTGGGACGAACGGCCAAGATGGGGGCTACGGGAACGCAATATCGATGGCCTGTCATCAGGGTATCGAGTGGCGAACGCCTGAAACGCGCGAATACGTTCAGGGGCTCGACGCTGGGGCTATGCTGTTTTCGACGGTGACGAAGACGCAGAACGGACAGCGCCTGCAATTTGCCGATGACGGGTTCATGATCACGAATATGTCAGGAGAACTTCTCTTTTCGGTCGCCCCGAATATGGCACCCACCAATACGGTCAATATCCAGGCTGGAAGTGGGCAGGCTGCGGCGGGAATTTACGTACAAAAAGGAGAAGATGGCTCTCCTAATCTGGGCCTCTATCCTGCCGCAGGGGGTGAGATTCAGATGTCTTCGCCCATCGCCAGTCCGGGGCACGCTGTGCCGAGTTCGGCAGAGGGAGGGTTCTTACACCTCAACGTCAATGGCAAGGATTATCGCGTGCCACTTTTTTCGGTCGCGCAGGTCGGTGGCTGATGGCTGTTTTACATGACGAATGTGTTGTGCCTCTGGAGGCAACTGACCGGAAGGCGCTTCATGATACGGGAGTAGCCCTCGGGAGTGCCCGCGATTTTGCCCGGCGCATGCGCCTGCTCCTTCCACAAGGCTGGTTTCCTGCCTATCGGGGTGAGGAAATGGAAGACGCTCCGGTCCTTCACGCGTTGCTGACAGGCTATGGCGCGATTTTCTCTCATATCTGGCAACTGATGAAAGTTGTTTCCGCGCAATCCCGTCTGGGTCAGACAAGTGCGTCTTTTCTGGATATGGCAGCGGTCGATTTTTTTGGCTCTGGCTCACTGACACGCCTTCGGGGCGAAAAAGACACGCATTATCGACGGCGGATGATTGCAGCGCTGGTTGCGCCACGCAATACGAGGCAGGCCGTTTCTGAGGCTATTCAGCAGATCGCAGGCGCTCATCCTCGTATCATAGAACCAGGCAATGCACGCGACTGCGGCGCATGGTGCCTCGCGGGCGGATATGGAGCGGGGATGCACACGCGTTACGGCTGCCGGATGGGGGGGCAGTTTATCCTGGAAATTCTTCCAAAAATACCGATTGAACGCCGTCAGCTCGACGCAGCTATCAAGGCGACCAAAGCTGCGGGTGTCATCGCCTGGGTAAGGATCATCGAATAATGGATCGTCCGATCGTTTATGCGGGGGCCGTGCCCTATGATACCGACCTTTTGCGCCTGGGACGTTATACCAAGGAAGGGATCGGTCGTCTGGCGGAGATTGTTCTTGGGCGCCAGACCGTTGTGGCAAGTGGTTTTGCCTGTACAATCTCGGCCAGCGACTTATCGCTGACCCTCGGCCCTGGCACAGTTTCAGCTCCCCATCCGCTCGATGCGACCCCTATCGGAAGCCTGTCGGCGGGGCTGGAGGCAGATCAGGCCATGACGCAGGCCTTGTTCTACCATGATGATCCGATAACTCTGACCGTCCCAGTGACCGGCGCAACCGTCACGATCTATGCGCTGTGCTATGAGCAGGATGATCTGCCGGATGTGCTGCCCTTTTATAATGCCGACCAACCGGACCAGACAATGGCGGGGCCGGATAACCGTGGCAAGGCGCTTCCAACACGGCGTACAGGGCGGGTCAGTTTCACCATTCCAACAAGTCCTCCGTCCGTAGCAGGAGCTGTTTGCGTTGCGCTTTATATCCTCGAAGTGCCGCCAGACGCCGGGACACTCGCTGGTATCACACCTGTACCGGGACCCGCCTTCATGCCCTGCCTCGCTGATCTGGCGACAATGGATTTCGCACAGCAGATCAATCAGCCCCAGGCCGTTTGCGCCAATAGCCGCCTGTTGTCGATCCCCGACTGGGCTCGACGCGTTGAGCTGAGGGTCATCGGTGCTGGCGGAGGGGGTGCCTCGTGCTCGGCGATGTCGCCTGAGGCAGGAGCTTTTTCCGGGGCCGGTGGGGGGGCTGGGGGTGATTCCTGGGGGATTTTCCCTCTTATACCCTCGCGCGACAACGTGCTCTCTATCACGATCGGCCTTGGCGGCGGTGCGGATCAGCGAGGGGAGCCGAGCTTCGTGACTTATGGCGGGAAGGTTCTGCTCACGGCAGAGGGCGGGTCACCGGGCGCTTTCGCGAGCGCGCAGAATTCGACCGGTGGAGTGGGTGGTGGAGCGGGCGGGGGCACGTTGTGGAACCAGGCGGGAAGTCCAGGCAGTGATGGCCAATACGGAACGATCGTGTTTACTGGTAATGGGGGAGATGGTCCCTGGGGCGGAGGCGGTAAAGCCGGAAATGTCTCGGGGTCGACCGCCAGCAAATACGGAGCCGGTGGCGGTGGTGCCTATGGCGCCCGACTGGCCGGACAAAGCGTTGCGGGCGGCAGAGGTTTTCAGGGCTGCGCGATCTATCGTTTTCTGCGGTAATGCAGCCCGCCGAACTCAGTTGAACGGGTTTGAGGGGGTGTCGTTGATCCAGCGCGCGTTGTGACGTCTGAAAGCGCTGACATCGTTGGCTGAAACTGCGCTGCCGGTATTGCCCCAGCTGTGACGAATGAAAGTGACGACATCGGCAATTTCCTGATCGTTCAAGATATGACCGAAACCGGGCATGGTGAGCGAAGATGGGGCTTTCGCGGTGGCGGGGACACTGGCGCCGCGTAGCACGATCAGGATCAGTGAACTCGGATCCTTATCCATAAGGGTCGGATTTCCAGCCAGAGGCGGGAAAGCTGGCGCGTAGCCATGGCCATCGGTACGATGGCAGGCAGCACAGCGATCAACATAGACCTTGGCACCGGCATCGGGAAGATGACCCTGATGGAGCGCATTCGTAACCGCAGGATTCGCCTCCCAGGGGGTTTCGTTCTTCCTTGCGGGGAGGGAGGTACGCAGATAGTGCGCGATGGCGTGCAGATCGGCGGCGGTCAGATGCTGTGTGCCATGCACGATGGCGTCGCTCATTCCTCCGAAAGCCGAGCCATGAAGATTCCGGCCGGTAGCGAGGAAGTCGACGATGTCGTTTTCGCTCCACCGACCGAGCCCGGTGCGGTCGTCCTGACGCAGATTGACCGGTGTCCATCCGTCAACTGCGGCGCCACCCGCCAGATACTGAGCGCTCTGATCCGATGAAAGCGCTTTTTCCTGCATAGTGAGGGCGCGAGGGGTATGACAGGCGCCGCAATGGCCTGGACCCTCTACAAGATACGCACCACGGGCAATGTCGGCGGCAGGAAAATCACGTGCGGCATTGGCGATCGCCATTTTGGGCGTAGGGGCGAATGCCCAGCGCCAGACTGTCATGGGCCAGCGCATCGACAGGGGCCACGGGATACCGTTCTTGGGTGGAGCTTCTGAAGATGGCGCGACGCCGTCGTGGAAATAGATCCAGAGCGCATGGATATCGGCGTCACTCATGCGGGCATAGGATGGGAAAGGCATGGCCGGATAGAGCGGCTTTCCGTTTCGACCTACGCCCCTGCGAAGAGCGTTCGTGAAGTCCGCCTCGGTGTATTCTCCGATACCATGACTCTTGTCCGGAGTGATGTTGGGGGCGTAAAGCGTACCGATCGGCAGCACGAACGGATTTCCGCCTGCGTAGGGGGCAGACGGATTATGGGTGTGGCATGCGGAGCAATCGGCGGCTTCGGCCAGATAACGGCCTTTATCGATCAGGGGATCGGGAGCCGACGCCATGGCCCTCCCTGTCATGGCGAGAGCGATAATGCCGTGAAGCACATGCGGGATGAGGCGTCGTATCATCATAGAGAAACCAGCGGACCGGGCTGCGCAAGATAGTGGGCGCGGATATGATGGGCTGCCCAATAGGCAAGTGCGGCGACCGTGCCGGTGGGATTGTAGCCCATGCCCTGAGGGAAGGCATTGGAGCCGATGACGAAGACGTTGGAAACGTCCCAGCTTTGCAGATATCGGTTCAGGGCACTGTCTTTGGGCGATGTGCCCATGACAGCGCCGCCACCCAGATGGGTCGTCTGGTACTTGCGCGTATCGAACGCCTCGCCGTGTTCGAGCCTGCCGAGTTCGTACCGACGAGCGCCCAGAGCTTTCATGATCGGTTCGATCTTCCCGACCACATACTGATTCATCCGGATATCATTTTCCTTCCAGGTGAATGTCATGCGAAGCAAGGGTTGCCCGTAGCTGTCTTTCCAGGTCGGATCGAGATCGAGATAGACGTCACGATACGCCATGTTGCTCCCATGCGCGTCCATGGCCATGGAATGACGATAGGTATCGACAAGCCCGGCCTTGTAGCCAGCACCCCAACGGGGGGCAGACTTGCCCCCCCCTGTCATCGCCGCAGCGATCGGCTTGACACCTGCCTGATTGACCCAGACCGGTGATCCACCGATGAAGCCGAGCGGGCCATGGTCGAAATTGTCGCTATTAAAATCGTCGATGGCAACGCCAGCCCCACCTGCACCCACGAATTGGTTCGTGTACTGCTTTTCCGAAAGCCATGCCCGTGACGTGGTGATGGTCTGGTAGACGAAATTGCGTCCCACAACGCCGGTATTACTGACCGGATCATAGGGCGTGCCGATGCCCGAAAGCAGCATCAGATGGACATTGTGGAACTGGAAAGCCGCGAGAATCACCAGATCGGCTTCAATTGTCTCTTCGCGGTTTTCTTTCTGGTCGAGATAGGTCACGCCAGTCGCCTTGCGCCGATCACTGTCGAGGTTGACCCTCAAGACATGAGCGTCGGTGATCAGGGTGAAATCGGCATCGTTGCGTAATGCGGGAAGGATATTGATATTCGGCGATGCCTTTGAATACATGTAGCAATCATAGCCACTACAATATCCGCAGAAATTGCACGGACCCATCTGAAGGCCGTAAGTGTTGGTATATTGTCTGGAGGCATTAGCCGCCGGGAGAGCGTAAGGGTGATAACCGGCATCGCCCGCGGCCCTGCGAAACAGGCTTGCTGTGTAGACGTCCTGCATGGCCGGGAGCGGGAAATGATCGCTGCGTGATGGCGCATATATGTTGCCATTCCCAACGATCTCACCATTGACCTTGTAGGCGTCACCCGAAGTCCCAAAGACTTTTTCCGCCTTGTCGAAAAAAGGTTCGAGTTCTTCATAGGTGACGCCATAATCCTGAAGATTCATGGTGTCCGGAATAAACTTGGCGCCATAGCGCTCAATCACATGACTGCGCAGACGCAGATCATCGGGAGCCGCCCTGAAATGGACGCCCGACCAGTGAAGTCCTGCGCCCCCGACACCTTCCCCCGGCAGAAAAGCCGCCAGCTGGCGATAGGGCAGGGCCGTCTGGTTGACGGTGTTGCGGATGGTCACGGTAGTCTTGGCAGGATTCTGGAAAAGCCGGTGGCGTATCGCACCACGCAACTCATCGATCGATCCGGGATAGGTACCTTCAACTGCGGTTTTTCTCTCCGGACCACGCTCCAGCATGATCACGCGCCGTCCCGCCTCGCGCATTTCTTTTGCGAGGATGGCGCCGGCCCAGCCCGCTCCAATGATGACAACGTCAGTCCGTTTTGAAGTCATGCGTCTTCTTTTCGATGGAAACTGTCTTAGGCTTTCTGCGGATCAATCGATACGGGTTCGAAAGGATAGGCTTGTCCTTCCTGATTGACCCAATCCATGAAGTCGGCCCGGGCGCCAGGGAAGCCAAGCAACATCCAGCCCTGCATGTGCAGGTTGCCGCCATGAATGGGGTCGGCAAACACGCCTTCAAGCGTATTGCGTCTCAACTGCTCGAAAAAAAGCCGTGCGTTGAATGCAGCGAAATGCACGGCTCCCCCTTCGAACGCAGTCAGAAGCTCCGTACGGATCTCTGGTGGTAGCGAGGCAAAATCCTTGCCGCGTTCTGTGCGGGCATAATGATTGGCGCTTTCGATCCCTTGCCGGTAGAGCGCCTGAGGAGCGAGAGGCAACTGGTAGCCAAGGTTGGCTGGACCGTTCTGAAACGGACCCGACATGTACCAGAGCTCGCCTCGCCCGTACGGTGTCTGCATCTGCCGGTCGATAAAGGATGGGACGCCGAGCGCCGAAGCCCCGGGACCGAAGGAATCGTCGGGATAGATGCAGTCGCAGGCGGCCTGAAGAAACCTGAATTCCTCGGCTGAGAAAAATTCGGGTGGTGCAGCGGGAGCCGGGGCGGCAGCCAGTGCAGGGATGGGGAACTCTTGCCCCCCGAGGAGAAAGAAAGCGGTGGTACCCGCAGCGTTCCGGACGAAGCGTCGGCGTGAAGACGAAGGCGCGCTCAACCTGTTCTCCTGAGGGAACATAGAGGGGGAATGCTCACAATGTGGGCATAGACTTCTTCTTCGCGATTGCTGTGTGAAATGCAAGCGGCTTTATGGCGGGATGACGTTGCGGTCCCGCCGAGGGGCTCGTGGGGCTCCCCCCCTTCTCTCAGCCGTCAGGAGTGAGTTGAAGGCAGGGAGAGAACACCCGGCTTGGGTGACTTGACGCTGGGAGTCGTTGCCTGTCCCGCGTCATCTCCCAAGGGGAATATTGCGTCTGGCTCCTGAGGCACGGCAGGGACCGCTGCGTTCTGTAGCCCGGCGCTGGTATCTGTGCCGCTGACATTGGCGGGGGTCGCAGCAACCGGTGCGTTGGTACCAGGGGCAGAGGCGGGGCTCACCGGCGCATTAGGGCCAATATCCTGCTGCTGTATGGCCCCCGGGAGCGGCGCGCCGCTCGCATCGACAAGCCAGTCATGCAGGGATTTCTTGATCTGGAATTCAAGCTCGACATTCATATCCTGCATCATCTGGGTGGTCAGATCATACAGGACCGCACGTGACTCGGGATCCTTATCTCCGGGGTTCAGGCTGCGGGTAATATGCGCCGAGGCATAACCGGCTCTGCCGCCTGAAGGTGCCGAGAGGTCGACATGGGCCTCGAGTTCGCCCAGAAGAGTGCCGCCCGGGGCATGCAGAATGCTCGCCTTGGTGATGGTAAAGGTACCGCTGCCTTCAGAGCCTGCGGCAATGAGTCGATCACGTGCCATCTGTTCCAGGGCCTGCTGCGGCGGGGTGGGCGCCTTGGCGGAGATATCGCCGGGAGCGCTGCCCGGAGGCGACGTATCGACAACCTCGATATGCGCGACGTTGAGATGCATCTTGCTCAGATAGCTGTAATCCAGAGGAGCAAAGCTCTGGGGTTCGCTGTCGCCGCAAGCGGTCAGCAGTGGCGAGAGACTGCCTAGAACCAGACAGACTGAACCAAAACGAAGGAAGGACTTGATTCTGGATTGACTGCGCGGCATGGGCGGCTCCTGTTGGCGAAGGCGATCTTATTTCTTTTTGACGAAAGAGCGTAGGCGACCGAGAAGGCGGGCAGACGATTTTTCGTCCTTTTTATCTGCCGAGGGTGTTTCTGCCGCTGGATGATGATGCTGAAGAAATGCCCAGGATTCGGATATCATGTCAGCTGAAGAGGCATTCGGCGCCGCTGGGAGGGGGACAGCGGCTTCGGGTGTGTCGATCCTGAGTGAAGAGGCGCTACCCAGACCATAGTCACGCGCTTCGAAGCCCGGCGCCGATGCGATGATATCCACATGCTCCGGATGGCTCAGATACCAGCCGAGAATGAGCGAGGGCAGCATTCCCGCCATGGTCTCGTCGCTGATGATGACATTGGCCTTCGGACAATAGAATGATGGCGGCTTGTCGAGCTGCTTTTCCCACCAGGCCAGATAGAAGCTGCAATCGAGTTCTGCATCATGGAAACGATGTATGAGCTGGTGATCGACCACGAAGGAAATCTGCGAGCGGAGCGGCTTTTCAGTGAAAGGCGACAGGACCACCAGCGATTCCGGTCCGATCCGCGTGCCCATGATGCGGCGCACCTGACGGGTCGAAAGGGCCTTTTCACCGACCTGCGCGATACTTTGCCCCTTTTCGAGCAGCGCGGTCTGGATCTGGCGCAGGTCGCCAAGCATGCGTACTGACCAGGCCGCAGCAAGCTGTGTTGCAAGAAAGAGCGGGACGGCGCGCGCATCATGAAGGGGCTGAGGGGCCGCCGCCAGAGAGTGGCGCACGAGGGAGTCGAACCACGGAGAGACTGTAGAAAGAATGTCGTGAGGCTGGAGACGCTGGACAACCTCGATATGGGAGCCGCAATAGGCTCGGCTTTCATCGAGATACCAGACGGCCTTGCGACCGCTGAACGCATCTGCGAGCACCAGACATGTGATGTCGTCGGCCAGAGGGACGATTTCCTGCGGAGTCCACTGATCATAGAGCGAGGATACGGCCTCGCCATCGATCGTCACTGTGCGCAGGAAGGCGTCCATCGGCATCATCGGGCAATCTCTGTTCGCTCGAAGCGGAAGCCCACATTGCAGAACTCGCAGTTCATGGTGATCGTGCCTCCCTCCGCCATGTGATCGAGATCGTCCTCGGGGAATGTGGAAAGGACGCTTGCGAGTCTTGCGCGGTTGCAGCGACACCCAAGGCTGACCGCGCGCGGTCGATCGATCAGCACATCCTGCGAGCCGAAGAGACGCTCGATCAACGTGGTGGCACTGAGGTGGGGATCGAAAATCTCGGCGGCAGTCAGGGTGTTGCCCAGAATGCCAGCTGTTTCCCAGGCATCCTCATCGTCGGTCTTGTCTGCGACGATGCCGCCTTCTTCAGCAATTTTTTCGAGCAGCAGGGCCCCGGCTCGCCAGCCATCCGGTGTCTTCTCACAATAGAGGCGCATCCAGCACTGATGCTGCTCACTCGTCGCGAAATAATGCATCGCCATATCGGCGAGGGTTTCCCCCTCGAGTGCGACGATACCCTGATGGCGTTCCGTATGCGCGCCCTGATCGATGGTGAAGGCAAAATACCCTTCTCCCAGAAGGGCCTTGGCCGGTGCAGGATCGAGGCTCTCGGGCGCGCGCAGATAAAAGCGCAATTCGCCCGCATCGGTGCAATCTGCCACCAGCATGGAAATCGGGCCATCCCCCTTGATCTGCAGGGAGAAGGACCCTTTGAACTTCAGCCCGGCACTCAGTCCCGCGACCAGAGAGAGCGCCTCACCGGCAAGCTGACGCCCGCAATCGGGGATATCATGGCGCGATACCATGATATCCGCGAGTTTGCCCAAACGGATGAGACGCCCGCGAACCGGTCGCCGCGCCAGATGGAAAGGCGTTATGCCGTGCGAGATCACCAGATCAGGCACGGTTTCGGGGCGGTGTGTATCCAGAAAGGCGGGTGTCTCGATCATTGGTGCTTCGTCGGTTGCTTCACAGGGTGTCGAACGGTTGAACGTGCCGACAACGTTCAGACGGGCTTGCCGTATGAACGCCAGTTCTCGCCACCCAGCACCCAGAGGAGCAGACCCTTCTGCGCGTGAAGGCGATTTTCGGCCTCGTCGAAAACGACAGAGGCAGGGCTCTCGAACACCTCCTCTGTCACTTCCTCACCGATATGGGCAGGGAGGCAATGCATGAACAGGGCGTTGGAAGCGGCTTTCTGCATCAGGGCCGTATTGACCTGATAAGGGCTCAGTGTGCTCAGCCGTGCTGACGATTCCTGATCGGACATGCTCGTCCAGGTATCCGTCACGATGCAGTCAGCACCCTGCGCCGCTTCGACTGGGTCATGGACCAGCCTGATCTCGCCGCCCTCGGCATGCGCCCAGTCCAGGATTTCCTGACGGGGTTTCATGCTTTCCGGCGTCGCCAGCGTCAGTGAGAATCCGAAGCGTACAGCGCCCTCGATGAGCGACACGGCAACATTATTGCCATCCCCAACCCAGGCCCAGTGCGATCCGCCTACCGGGCCACGATGCTCTTCATAGGTCATGATATCGGCCAGGATCTGCACGGGATGGGAATCCGGTGTCAGGCCATTCACGACGGGAATCGAACTCCAGCGGACAAGTTCAGTTAGCATGGCGGTTTCACCCGTACGGACGACCAGCACATCGAGGAACCGCGACAGGACACGCGCGGTGTCTGCCAGACTCTCGCCACGGCCGATCTGCATGTCTGCAGGCGACAGCACCGACACATCGCCACCAAGCTGGCGCATGCCCACCTCAAAGGAGAGGCGGGTGCGTGTGGAGGGTTTGGAGAGCATCAGCCCCAGAGTGCGTCCGGCGAGCGGATGGGCGGGATGCATGGGCTTGCGTCGCTTGTCCTGCATCGCCTTGACCGCGCGACCTACATCGAGAATGTCGCGCAGCGTCGCGGCGTCGAGATCCCGCAGATCGAGAAAATGGCGAATAGCCGAAGCGTCTGCCTGTGTGCTCATGCCTGGCTCTCCACCGGGTTTGTCTTGTTGTTTTCAGCGGCTTCAAGGATGGTGGCGGCCCGCGAGAGGATCGCACAGGCCTCCTGGCATTCTTCGCTGCTCACGATCAGCGGCGGCAGCAGGCGCAGCACGTTCTCACCTGCGGTGACGGTCAGGAGACCCTCTTCCATGGCCTGAGCTTGAACCTGTGCAACCGGCAAGCGGCATTTCAGCCCCCACATCAGGCCACGTCCACGGGCGAGCTCGAAAACGGTGGGATGTTTGCGCACGAGGCTCTTGAGCCCCTCACCCAAAGTCTCGCCCGTTGTGGCGACCTGACCAACAAACCCTTCGGCAAGAATCACGTCGAGCACGGCATTCGCCGCCGCACAGGCGAGAGGGTTGCCGCCGAAAGTGGTGCCGTGAGAGCCTGCTCCCATGGAGGCGGCCACTTCCTCATTGGCGAGGATCGCCCCCATCGGGAAACCGCCCGCAATGCCCTTGGCGACGGAGATCACGTCCGGCGTGACGCCATAAGCCTCATGCGCGAAGAGCTGACCCGTGCGCCCCATTCCGGTCTGGACTTCATCGAGCGCAAGAATCAGGCCGAATTCGTCGCAGACCTGGCGCAGCCCGGTCATGAATTGAGGGTCAGCCTGTTTGATGCCCGTCTCGCCCTGGATCGGTTCGAGCATGATGCCCGCCGTCTGGGGGGTGATGGCGGCACGCAGGGCGTTCATGTTATTGAACGGCACATGGTCAAAGCCTTCAACAGGCGCGCCGAAGCCTTCGAGATAGGCCGGATTGCCCGTTGCCGCGATCATGGCCAGCGTACGCCCGTGAAAGGCCCCCGTACAACAGATGACCCGTGTACGCTCGGGATGGCCGCGACCCGCCTGCGTCTTGCGGATCATCTTGACCATGCCTTCATTGGCCTCTGCACCGGAGTTGCAGAAGAACACACTGTCCGCGAAGGAATGGGCGACCAGCCGGCCCGCCAGCTTCTCGGCTTGCGGAATACGATACAGGTTGGACACGTGCATGACGCGTGCGGCCTGCTCGGCTATCGCCTTGACCAGACCTTCATGGCCATGCCCCAGCGACGAGACGGCAATGCCCGCCCCGAAATCCAGGAATCGTCGTCCGTCAGCCGTGTACAAGCAAGCGCCCTGACCATGCTCGAAAGCAAGGTCGACTCGTTTGAATGTTGGCATCAGAGCGGAAATCATGGCGATCAGAAAGCCCGGTTGAAATGGAAGGGAAAAGACGCAACGGCAAGAGCCCCGCACCTGAGAACTCAGGGCAGGGCACAGGCTGCTGCGTGCTTATGATGGGGTTATTCCCCCCCCGACGTCAAATCCCGGCTCAGATGCGCCTGTAGAACAGGTCGCGGGCAAGCCAGCATCCTGCGCGCAGGCCGGTCAGCTTGTGCTGTGCGTCACGCTGAAACGCCAGAGTCCAATACCCGGGCGGCGAGTGGTCGAGTGCTCGCAGGCAAGGCACGAGCCAGACGTCGTTGCCGAGTTTCTGCAGGCGTTCCATGCGTCCCTGGCCGAGCATGCCGGAGAAAGCGCCGTAGAAGGCCTCTTCGCTTCCGGCAATTGTCAGGATGCTATCGAGTTCCTCGCATTCATAACGTCCGGCCAGATCCTGAAAGCGCTGCACCTCCGGGATGGGTATCAGGCGTGTTTCCCGGTTTTCCTGCGGCCGGGACATGACCAGCCCCTGGTCAGCCAGGGCCAATGTCGTTGCATCGCGACCGGCCTTGTTTTGGGTCCAGTCATCGAGAATTTCGGGCGGGTACGCATAGCGTAGCGAAAGCCGCGCGTTCGAAGCCGTCGGGGTGATCGAGGCGGAGAGCCCTGTTTCGGGCTCGAGATAATGACCGATGAACGCGGTTGAGCCCCGCGTACTCTCCTCCTGCACGGGCCGGGTGATCTCAAGGGCGGCAGCGGCAAGCTCGGCAGCGGCTGAATGCGCTTCCGACATGTGATTGAAGAGCACCACTACAGAGAGCCGCTCTTCGGCCAGATGGAGCCGGTGGCTGCGCCAGCCGCGCAGGGCGCCCCCATGCCCTGTAATGGCTCGACCGAAAAGCTTGCCGCGCTGCAATCCAGATCCGTAGCGAGCCAGTCGGCCATCGCGAAAGTGAACAGGTCTGGAAAGCCGGTTATAGAACCCCTCAGGGTCGTCGCGCTGCGCGTCAATCGCCTTTTCCCAGGCGATCATGTCTTCCAGACTTGCTCCTAACCCTGCATCCCCGGTCCACAGGATATTATTGTTGGCGGCGCGATACCCCGTGGCCTCGCTGCCCTCATAGCCCTGGGTGCCATCGGGCATCGATTGGGTATTTGCCGCGAGGAACGCCGTTTTCATGCCGCAAGGGTCGAAAATCTGCGTTTGCAGCAACTCGGAAAAGCTGCGACCCGAACAGGCTTCCAGCGCTTCGGAGATCAGATAGAAGTTCTGGTTCACATAGGAATAGGCGGTGCCGGGCCTGAAATGCAGGCTGCGCGTGCCTGCGATCACCCGCTTTGCCTCGGCGCTGCCGAAAACCGATTCGGTGGGCGCGCCGTGCAGCATCGCTACGGCCCAGTAATCGCGCAGGCCGGACTGGTTATGCGCCAGATCCATGACACCCGGTGGGGGCTCCTGCAGATTGGGGAGGCTCGATGCCACATAGGCATCAAGTGCCGCCTTGTCCGGCCAGGCATCGAGCAGGGCACAGGTGAATTGCTTGGTGATCGAGCACAGGCGGAACTGCGTGCGAGGTGTGAAAGCCAGATGCGTTTCGGCATTGGCAAAGCCCCAGCTATGGCATCCGATGACCTCGCCATTGCGGATGACCGCAGCCGCCCCTCCCGGTCCGGGATAGGAAGAGGGGAGGGCGACCAGCGCGCGATCGAGCGATGAGCGGGGCATGAGGGGTCTCCGTCCGGTTTTCACCATGTTACTGCCATGAAGTTATGGCACAGTGTGTCCATGTCAGCGATTCCGGATCAGATTCCTCCGCCGACTGCGGAAACACTGCGCGAGGCGGCTTTGCGTCATCTGGCGCGCTTTGCCGCGACCGAACAGGGCCTGGCCCAGATCCTTGACCGTGCCGTGATGCGCTGGGCGCGTAAATATGCCAGCCAGGGCGGAGAGAGCGAGCAGATCGAGGCGCAGCGCACAACCTGTCGGGCCATGATCAACGCCATTGTAGGCGATATGCGCCGGATAGGCGCTCTGGATGACGCCGCTTTTGCGCGATCGCGCTCAAAAACTCTGACGCGTACCGGTCGGTCCCGCCGTGCCGTCGCTGCCAGCCTCGCCCAGAAGGGAATCGATGCAGAAACGCTTGGCGACGCGATGGAGGAGGCGCTGGGTCACCGGCATGACGAGAGTGCCAGAGAGCACGAACTGGGTGCAGCCCTCATCCTGGCACGCAAGCGCCGTCTGGGTCCGTTCCGTCGTGAGGATGCGGATGAAACATCGGGCCCGGAACAACACCAGCGGGCTCTCGCTGTGTTCGCCCGTGCGGGCTTCGGTCGCGATGTGGCCGAGCAGGCGCTCTCCCTTGATCTGTCAGAAGCGGAGGATCGCGTCATGGCGCTGAAATCGTCATGAAGAAAATGGCTCTTGGATTTGGCTTTTGTCTCAGTCTCGCTGCCTGCGGCGGCGGTCCGAGAGAGTACGGCCGTGCGAGCTTCAATGGCCCCCTGCAATGCGCTCCGTATGCCCGCGCCAAGACGGGTGTCGCGCTCTACGGTGCCGCCGCTTCATGGTGGCGGGGAGCATCGGGCAAATACAGACGCACTCAGACCCCGGCGCAGGGTGAAATCCTCGTGTTTCGCTCAAGCGGGCGCCTGCCTTCGGGTCACGTATCGGTGGTGCGCAGCACGGTGTCCTCGCGCAAGATCCTGGTTGAACATGCTAATTGGGAGCCAGGGCGTATCGATCGCTCCGTACCTGTGATCGATGTCTCCCGTGATAATGACTGGTCACTGGTCAGGGTCTATTGGGCCCCCATCAAAAATCTCGGGTCACGCGCCTATCCGACCTACGGCTTTATCGTGCCGCGCGATCTCGATGATATTGCCCGCTTGCAAGAGACGCCTGATCACGCCATGTGAGAAGCAAGAGACAAGACGGCGAGACGACCCCGTCGCACGAGGAGAGAGATTATGGGTAGCATGAGTCCCCTGCACTGGCTGATAGTGCTTGCCGTTGTGCTCATCCTGTTTGGCGGTGGCAGCAAGATCAGCGGCCTGATGGGTGACTTCGCGAAGGGGATCAAATCCTTCAAGAAGAACATGGCCGAGGATGAGTCCATGGAGCCGAACCAGGCCCATACCCAGCCAAACGGACAGATTTCGCCGCCGCCTCAGGGCGGAGTGCAGCAGCCTCATTACACATCTCCCGTTTCGAGCGGCAATGTGAACAACGTCAATCACTGAGCTTGTCATGACCCAGTTTTCGGATCGTCTCTGGTCAGAGGCGGTGCAGGACGTCATCCAGGCCGGGGAGCGTATGGACCAGCGTGGCTGGGTGCCGGCGACGGCCGGTAATCTCAGCCGACGATTGGAGGATGGCCGGATCGCCATCACCCGCTCAGGCGGGCACAAGGGCTTTCTGACCGTGCCGGACGTGATCGAGATCGATCCTGCGGGACGTCCGATCGATCCTATGCAGAAATCCAGCGCAGAGACGCTTCTTCACACGCAGCTTTATGCGGCTGATCCATTGATCGGGGCTGTATTGCACGGTCATTCCGTGGCCGCCACCGTGCTGTCCATGGCGCTTGCCGGATCGTCGCTGACCCTGGCTGGGTACGAGTTGCTCAAGGTGTTCGAAGGGCAATCGACCCATGATACGGTGATCGACGTGCCTGTGTTCGACAATGATCAGGATATCGCCCGTCTCGCTACGGTGGTTGCTCCTCGTCTTGGGGCAATGCCCGCCGGATACATCATCCGTGGGCATGGGGTTTATGTCTGGGGGCGGGACATGAAAATGGCCCTTGCCCGTCTCGAAGGGCTGGAGTTCCTGCTGGCCTGCGAACTCGAAAGGCGGAAATTATGAGCCGACTGACGATCTATCGCGATAACGCGCCGGAAACCGCGCTGCTCGACACGGAAAACCCGCGCGAGATTGCCGAGACGCTGCGCCCCCTGAATGTCCGCTTCGAGCGTTGGCAGGCCCCCGTCACTCCCGCCAAGGATGCCCCGCCGGAGCAGATCCTGGAGGCTTACCGCCCGTATCTGGATGGGCTGATGGGGGAAACCGGTGCGGGTAGCGCCGACGTGGTGCGCTTCGACCGCAACACGCCCCAGATCGCTGCGATGCGGGAAAAATATCTCTCCGAGCACACGCATAGTGAAGATGAGGTGCGGTTCTTCGTGCACGGTCAGGGCGCGTTCGTCCTGCATGTGGGCGACAAGGTGTATTCGGTGCTCTGCGTGCAGGGCGATCTGATCTCGGTGCCTGAAGGCACCCCGCACTGGTTCGATGCCGGGCTCAATCCCGATGTGGTGGCGCTTCGCGTCTTCACCGACACGACGGGGTGGATCGCTGAATACACAGGTGATGAGATTGCCCGCCGCTTTCCCGTGACTATTCCGGACATTGCCGCATGAGCACCATCCGCCTGATCCTTCTCGATATCGAGGGCACAACCCTGCCGATCTCCTTCGTGAAGGACGTGCTTTTCCCCTATTCCGACAGGGTCATGCCGGAACTGTTGCGTCAGCAGGCCGGTAATCCGCTGGTCAGGGTGGCGCTGGCTGATATCGATGCCGCCAATCCCGGCTGCGATCCCGTTGCCCAGCTTCATGACTGGACCGTCCGGGACGAGAAGGTAGCCCCTCTGAAATCCCTCCAGGGCCTCGCCTGGAAAACGGGTTTCGAGTCCGGTGAGCTCAAGGCGCGTCTCTATCCGGATGTGCCGCCTGCGCTGAATGCCTGGCATCAGGCGGGTCTGCGTCTGGCGGTTTATTCCTCCGGGTCGGCCAGCGCGCAGCGCCTGCTATACGGCTACTCCGATGCGGGCGATCTGACGGGGTTGTTCGAGGCGTTCTACGATCTGGATATCGGGGGAAAGAAGATCGCGGAGAGTTACCGTGAGATCGCCCAGCGCGCGGGTGTGGCCCCGGCTGAAATCCTGTTCCTGTCCGATATCGGAGCAGAACTCGATGCCGCCGCCGAAGCCGGGCTCAAGACCTGCCAACTGGTCCGCAAGGAAGATGGCACGACCCCGCATCACGGAGCGCGGCAGGCCTCCGATTTCGCTGAGGTCAGTCATTATTTTGCACTGCCCGTCTCATGACCCTGTACGAGGACTGGACGGCGATCCCGCCTGAGGCGCGCGGCGCCGCCGTCGCCCTCGGCAATTTCGATGGAGTGCATCTGGGGCACCGGCATCTTCTGCGCTCGCTCCACGCGGCCCGCCCGGACCTACCGCTCGGCGCGGTGACATTCGAGCCCCATCCTCGCGAGTTCTTCCGACCGCAAGACCCACCATTACGCCTCATGCTGCCCGAAATCCGGGCGCGTATCCTGCAAGAGCAGGGCGCGCAGCGTGTCTTCCAGCTCCGCTTCGATGCGGATTTCAGCCATCTCAGCCCTGACGCTTTTGTTGAGTCCGTGCTCGATCGGGCGCTCGGTGTGAAACATGTCGCCTGTGGTCCGGATTTTGCCTTCGGGCATCGACGTGCCGGCAGCATTGCCTATCTGGGACACAAGCTTGAGACGCTCGGGATCGGCCTGACCATCGTCCCCCCATTGACCGATATTGGCGGCCCTTTTTCTTCCTCGCGTATCCGGCGCCTGTTGCAGGAGGGCTATCCTGAGCGCGCTGCGGAAGAGCTCGGTCGCCCCTGGTTTATTGCCGGGGGTGTTGCTCATGGCGACAAGCGTGGTCGTCTGCTCGGCTTTCCTACGGCCAATATTCCGCTTGGGCGGCATATCGAGCCTGCACGCGGTGTCTATGCCGTGACGATACGCCATCCCGATGGGCGCGTGACGCAGGGCGTTGCCAATATCGGCCGACGCCCGACCATCAATGACGGGCAGGAGAGCCGCCTCGAGGTACATATCTTCGATGTGAACGAGGATCTCTACGGCCAGACACTGGAGGTCAGCCTGCACAAGCTTCTTCGCGAGGAGCGTCGCTTCGAAGGGCTCGATGCGCTCAAGGCTCAGATCGCCGAAGACGCTGCCAGCGCTCGCATCGTTCTCTCCACCCTTTCCTGATCCTGCGGGTGTCGGAAATGCCCGTTGTCTGACGCGCCTCTGATTTCGGGCATCAATCACGTGACGCTCTGCGTAGGTGATCTTGAACGTTCCATCCGCTTTTATCGCGATCTTCTGGGCTGCGTCCTGCGGGCTCGATGGGGCAAGGGGGCGTATATGGAGGCAGGGTCCCTCTGGCTGTGTCTTGAGGTGCATCCGGAGGCGATTCTGCCGGGTGGTTCGGGCGATTCCCATCTCGCCTTCAGCGTCGAGCAGGATGGTTTTACGGTGCTGTGTGCCAGGCTGAGCGGAAAAGTGGCGCGCTGGAAGGAAAACAGGAGCGAAGGCGACTCGCTCTATTTCCTCGACCCCGATGGGCATAAACTCGAGATTCATGTTGGCACATTGGCAACCCGCTTGAGGGCCTGGCGTGATCGGCCCCCTGAGGGGCTGGTCATTCAACCCCAGGAGGACTGATACGAACTTGCCTGTTTTGTGAAGTTTTTAATGTTTCGTCTAACATGGATAAATGTTATAGATTACCCACGGTTAATGAGCGATGGGAGTCTGTCATGTTTGGCGCGATGCAGATGTATCAGATGCAGGCGATGGAACAGCACATCGCCCAGAAGGAATCCCGCAGGAAGGAAAGCGTTTCCCGGCTCGTACGACTCAAAGAGTTCCTGCGCCGCGATCTGACGTCACTCGGTTGTCAGATCGATGAGACGCTCGAAAGCGTCTACGCCCCCTCCGCGTTCTCGTCCCGTAAGGGTCTGCGCTGAGCCTGGTGCATAGGGGCAAGCGCTGTCGGAAGCAGTCTTTGTCCTCAGTTCACCACCGTACAGAATGCCGGGCTACGCGTCGTTCTGAAGAACTCTCTCCCGCGCAACATGTAGATGAACTCGACCGTGACGTTACCTGACATCAGAAATTTCATGTTGGTTGAGCAATAGCGCTCAGTGTCGGCATTCGTAATCATGCGCTTGAGCTCAGTTTCGGAAAAATTGAAGATCGCCTCGTCTGCCACATGAGTGAGGGCAATCGTCTCGACGATCTTGCGTCCTTCACGTCGTAGCGAGAGGATCGTCGCCATTTCGTTATCCTTAAGCGGCGTCTTCTCGTTCATCAGTGTGACGAACCGGTCCAGCACCCGAATCGACATCTGAGGAGGTGTCAGGCTGGTTTGTGCGTCGGCAATGACTGGGCCGCCTGAAAGCGAAAGCAGGGCGGCAGCCACGACTATTTTCATTCCATGAGTCCGTACTGAGTTATTATTGCGATGATGTATGGGAATAGGCGCCGTCAAGGGATGAATAAAGCGTGTAAATGGCGGAAATCTTGATCCAAGCATCTGCCATTATCCGGTGGGCATCTCGCGCGGGTCATTCGCCCTTGCTGTCCCTGCAACAGCGGTAGCGAGGCGGCATGACGCCGCCAGCGCTGGCGGCAGGCCGGTTTTCAGCACAATTTGACGGGCCAAAGCGACCCTATTGTGGGGCCTTGCCAACCCTGCGCTCTTGACCCTTTGCCCCGCATCTTCGCATAACTCCCGGTTCCCTGACTCTGTCGAATGATCGAAGATGCCTGATTCCAAAAGCCCCGATCCTCAGGACCGTTATCGCGACACGGTCTTTCTGCCCCGCACCAGCTTTCCGATGCGTGGCAACCTGCCCACGCGCGAGCCGGAAATTCTGGCGCGCTGGGAGTCGATGGGGCTTGATGAGAAGATTATCGAGGCAGGCAAGGGCAAGCCCGTCTTCACGTTGCATGACGGCCCGCCCTACGCCAATGGCCATCTGCATATCGGTCACGCACTCAACAAGATCAACAAGGACGTGGTCAATCGCGCCCAGCGTATGAATGGCGCGCGTGTGCGCTATGTGCCCGGCTGGGACTGCCATGGCTTGCCGATCGAATGGCGTGTCGAGGAAGAATACCGCAAGGCGGGCAAGAATAAGGATGACGTGCCCGTCCTGCAATTCCGCGCCGAGTGTCGCGATTATGCGCGCCGCTGGCTCGATATCCAGGCCGAGGAATTCAAGCGGCTCGGTGTTCAGGGGGAGTGGAAGAACCGTTACGCCACCATGGATTTCTCGTCCGAATCCGCGATTGTCCGCGAGATCGGCAAATTCCTGCTTAATGGTGGCCTCTATCGCGGTCTGCGCCCGGTGATGTGGAGCCCGGTCGAGAAGACGGCTCTCGCCGAGGCCGAGATCGAGTATCACGACATCACCTCCACCACGATTCACGTGGCGTTTCCGATCGAGGCAGATCCGACTCCCGGTCAGGCGCTTCAGGGCGCGTCAGCCGTGATCTGGACGACCACCCCCTGGACCATCCCGGCGAACCGCGCCATCGCGTATGGGCCCGAGATCGCCTATGTCGTGCTGCGTGCCGATGTGATGGAAGAAGCCTCTCTCGTGGCGCCCGGATCGCGCTTCCTGGTGGCAGAGGAGCGCGTTGCGGATTTCTGCAAGCAGGCAGGCATCCAGGACCATCATATTCTCTACACTCTGCCCGGAGAGGCGCTCGAGGGTACGATTTGCGCCCATCCCCTGCGTGGCTGCGGCTATGAATTCGACGTCCCCATGCTTCCCGGCGATTTCGTGACCACCGATGCCGGTACGGGTCTCGTGCATATGGCACCGGCCCATGGCCAGGACGACTTCCTGCTCACACGCCAATATGGCATCGAAGTGCCTGAGCTCGTGCAGGATGACGGGACCTATGCCCCCTGGGTGCCGCATTTTGCCGGTATCCATGTGTTCAAGGCGGCCGATCCGGTTTGTGCGGCCCTCACCGAGGCCGCACAGCGCTGGGCGGCCTATGGCGATGCGGCGGCCGGGCTCGTGGCGCGGTCGAGCATCGTGCATTCCTATCCGCATTCCTGGCGTTCGCGTAAGCCGATCATCTTTCGCGCCACCCCGCAATGGTTCATCCGCATGGATGGTGACCAGGCCCTCCGTCGCAAGACGCTGGATGCGCTTGCCGATGTCACTTTCGTGCCCGAGGCTGCGCGCAACCGCCTGACCTCCATGATCGAGCAGCGACCCGACTGGTGCATCAGCCGCCAGCGCGCCTGGGGCGTACCGATTGCCGTCTTCGTCGAGAAGAGTACGGGTGAGGTTCTGCGCGATGCCGAAGTCATGCAGCGCGTTGTCGATGCAATGGCCGAGCATGGCGCCGATATCTGGTATAGCGCCGACCCGGCCTTGTTCCTGGGTGAGGGGCGTGACCCCGCGCAGTATGAGCAGGTATTCGATATCGTCGATGTCTGGTTTGAGAGTGGCTCGACGCACAGCTTCGTTCTGGGCGAAGACGGGTTGAACTTCCCCGCCGATCTCTATCTTGAAGGGTCCGACCAGCATCGTGGCTGGTTCCAGTCTTCCCTGCTCGAAAGCGTCGGTACGCGCGGCGTCGCGCCTATGAAGGCCATTGTCACCAATGGCTTCGTGCTCGATGAGCAGGGGCGCAAAATGTCCAAGTCGCTGGGCAATGTGATCGCGCCCAAGGAAGTGACCGACAAGCTGGGCGCGGATATCCTGCGTCTCTGGGTCGTCAATTCCGACAGCAACGAAGATCTGCGTATCGGCAACGAGATCCTCAAGCAGCAGGGCGAACTCTACCGCCGCCTGCGCAACACGCTGCGCTGGCTGCTGGGCGCGCTCGATGGGTACACCCCCGAAGAGGCGGTGCCTTTCGAGCAGCTTCCGGAACTCGAGCGGTATATCCTGCATCGTCTGACCGAACTGGGCGGCCAGATCAAACAGGCCGTGCATACCCACCAATGGGTCGGCGTCTATCCCATGCTGCACGGGTTCTGCACGACCGACCTCTCAGCCTTCTATTTCGATGTCCGCAAGGATGCGCTTTATTGCGATGCGCCGTCCTCGTTGCGCCGTCGTGCAGCGCGTACCGTGCTCGATATCCTGCATCGTGCGCTCGCCACCTGGCTCGCGCCAGTGCTGGTCTTTACGGCGGAAGAGGCCTGGACGTCCCGCTTCGGGGAGGACAGTTCGGTCCATCTCCAGAGCTTCCTCGAGCCTGATCCGAGCTGGAACGACGCAGCACTGGGCGAGCGCTGGAACCGCCTCCGCGCCCTGCGCCGCGTGATCACGACCGAACTTGAAGGCGCGCGCCGTGGCGGGGTTATCGGCTCATCGCTCGAGGCGCGCCTCAGCCTGCCGCTGACGGAACAGGAGCAGGCGGTATTCGGGGATGTGGATTGGGCGGAGCTCGCTATCGTCTCTCAGGCCGATATCCAACTTCTGACCAATGTGCCGTCGCTGTATATCGATGACGTGGCAACCACGGAGCATGAAGGTATCGTCGGCGCGCATCCTGGCCCGAGTGTGGCCGAAGCCGATGGCAGCAAATGCCTGCGCTGCTGGCGTGTTCTCCCTGAGGTCGGCAGCCAGACTGCCCATCCGGGGCTGTGCCTGCGTTGCAGCGATGTGGTGTCGATGTGAAGGGCGCCAAGCTCACCGTCAGCTTCGGTCGACCGGCGACGCTCGTCGCTGGGCTGGCCGCCTTTCTGATCGTGCTCCTGGCCGATCAGATCAGCAAATGGTGGATTCTCGCTGTGTATCACCTGCCTGACCGGGGCAGCGTGGCCATCATGCCTGGGCTGAATTTCACGATGGTCTGGAACCATGCCGTGACCTTCGGCATGCTCGGGGGCGTGGGGTCAAAGGGCCCTCTTCTGTTTTGCACTGTCGCCTTGATCGCGGTACTTGCCCTGCTGTGGCAGACCCTGCGCACGCCGCGCATGGTCGTGGCGATTGCCTCAGCCGCCATCGCGGGCGGCGCCGTTGGCAATGTCATCGATCGCATCCGTTTCGGGGCGGTGGTCGACTTCATCCACGCACATGCCTTCGGCTGGAGCTGGTATGTCTTCAACGTCGCAGATTCAGCAATCGTCTGCGGCGTCATCGCTTGGGTGATCGACTCGATCTGGTCGGATCGTCGTGATGCTGCCTCCCGTACACGCGCTGAAACTGGTGCCACTACCGTCCCGGGCCACGGCCCTGCACCGCATGAGCATTGATCTCTTGTCGATGCCGAAACGCTCCATTAGGATCGGGTCCGATATGGCTCAGCTCTCCCTCCCGTCCGTCCTCCGCGTCCTGCCGGTTCTCGGCCTGACAGCGCTCCTCCCGGCTTGCTCCGGCTCTGACGTTTCGCGGGCTTTTGGCCTCGAACGCTCGATGCCGGATGAATATACGGTGACGACGCGCGCGCCACTCTCGATGCCGCCTTCCGAGCAACTGAGCCTGCCGGGTCAGGGTGATCACACGGCGGATGAAAATCCCCGCACCCAGGCGCTCGAGACGCTCTCGCCCAACGCGGCTCTGCACTCCACCTCGGGGAGCGCCAGCGCCGGGCAGCAGGCTCTGATCGGGGCTGTCGATCAGGCTTCGAAGGCCCCCAATAACGCCGAGCTCGGTGCCGCAGGTGCAGGCCTGACCGATGAGCTGATGTTCTGGCGTGGCGGCAATGCAGGGAGCGTTGTCGATAGCGAGGCCGAAAACCGTCGGATACAGCGCGCCTCAGCCCTCGGACAGAGCCCCTCGACCGGTGCCACCCCGACCAAGAAGTCCAAAAGCTCCTTTCTCGGCGTTTTCTGAAGGGCGTCATCTGATGCCTGAACATGCCCCCCTCTGAACGCCCGTTGCTCCAGCCCCGACTTCGCCGTCTTTCCAATCACGTCATCGATCTGATCGCGGCCGGTGAAGTCGTCGAACGGCCCGCCGCCGCCCTCAAGGAAATTGTTGAAAATGCGCTCGATGCCGGGGCGACGCGCATCGAGGTAGCGTTGCTCAACGGGGGCTGCGACAGGATCGAGGTGAGCGACAACGGCTGCGGCATGTCGCCCGATGATCTCGTGATGGCCGTCGAACGCCATTGCACCTCCAAACTCAGCGATGAAACACTGACCCATATCGTCACGCTGGGTTTTCGGGGGGAGGCTCTGCCCTCCATCGGCGCCACGGCGCGTCTCACGCTCACATCGCGGCAGCATGATGCCGATACAGCCTGGACGCTGCGTCTCGAGGGCGGTGCCCTGACACCCCCTAGTCCGGCCGCCGGGGCGCCCGGAACACGGGTCGTGGTCGAGGATCTTTTCTTCGCGACACCCGCCCGGCGCAAATTTCTCAAGAGCGCGCGTGTCGAAGGGAGCCATGCCGAGGGCGTGATGCGCCGTCTCGCGCTCTCTGCCCCGCATTGCGCCATGCGTTTCACGCTGGACGAACGCCCTGTTTTCGATTTCCCGGTTCAGAGCGTCATCGAGCGTGTCCAGGCCGTGCTTGGCGAAAGTGAGTCCCTGATCGCGCTCGATGAGACGCGCAACGGGCTTCACCTGAGCGGTTTCATCTGCGGACCCGCAGCCACGCGCTCAACGGCGGCGTCGCAGTTCCTGGTTGTCAATAACCGCCCTGTGGCCGATCCGCTCATGCGCACGGCCATACGTGTGGCCTATCGTCCGGTCATCGAACCGGGGCGTCACCCTGTGCTTGCCCTGCATCTGCGCCTTCCCCATGACAGGGTGGATGTGAATGTCCACCCGTCCAAGACCGAACTGCGCTTTGCCGAGGAAGCCGATGTCAGAGGGCTGATGATCGGCGCTATGCAGCGTGCTCTGGGGCATGGCGCGGGCGAAGCCGGGGTCAGGATGCGTTTTGCTGCACCCGCCAGACAGGCCATCCATTATCCGCCCCCGGACCCCGTGAGTCTCACATCCGGATTTATCGCCGCGCACTCGGCTATGGCGGGTTTGGGTGCTCCTGCCGCACTTAGCCCCAAGAGCGACATACAGGGATTTGCAGAGGGGCTTGGAAGCTTCGAGCCGGCAACGCGCCCCTCGATGGAGCCTGATCCGATCCAGCGCACTTCTTTCCCGCTAGGGGCACCCGTGGCGCAGGTATTCGATACGTATATTCTGGCCGTCGGGCAGGATGGCGATCTGATTCTGGTCGATCAGCATGCCGCTCATGAGCGGCTGACGCATGAGAAACTGCTCGCGCAATATACGAGCGGCTCTCTCAAGGCACAGCGCCTGCTTCTACCGGAAGTGATCGACCTGCCTCCCGGTCAGGCAGGTCGTTTGCTTGAATGGAAGACCGCATTGGAGGCGCTCGGGCTCGAAATCGAGTCTTTCGGTGGGGGGAGCGTTCTTCTGCGTACCATGCCCGTCCTCCTCCAAGGGGGGGACGGTGTTTCGCTCCTGCGCGATCTTTCGGAGGAGCTGACGGCCGATCCGGATCTCGTGCCGGGTGACAGTGCGGCGCTGGAGCGGCGGATCGATGCCGTTATCGCCCGTATGGCCTGCCATGGCAGCATCCGCGCCGGACGTCGCCTGCAGCAGGATGAGATGTCCGCTCTGTTGCGGCAGATGGAGCAGACGCCAAGAGCCAACACCTGCTCGCATGGGCGGCCGACCTGGCTGCGTCTTGGGCGGGATGAGCTCGAGAAACTCTTCGGGCGCATTCGCTAACGCTGCGCAGAGACTGCCCTGAAGATCTTACCCGGCAGGGAGCGCGCCGAACCGGGTAGGGTCAACCGTTCAGGAAGGGCTGTTCGCCATCTTGTGACGCTTGGCGGTCGTTGGGTGGGTTACGGCAACGACATCGCCAGAGACGAAGAGAATCGAATCGACCGCGTTCTGCAGGGCGTCGCTTGCGGATTTCGTATCACCGCCATCCATGAAGACCGAGGCGCGATGAACGTCACCGGAAATCATCTCCAGTGGGGCGAGGGCCACCACATACTGGACCTTGGTGCCCACAACCTGCAGGTCCTGGTTGACCAGCTTGGTTTCACCCGTCTTCATATGTTGATTGGCATTGGCCAGAGCCGTTTGCTGCGCCGGAGCTAGCGTATCGGTCACAGCATATTCACCGCCAACCGGCAGCCAGTGCAGCGGTACCCCGCTTACCGCCAGACGCTTGGGTGCACCGTGGCTCGGAACGGGCTGCATGGCATCCTCGGCCTTGATGAAGGCGCGATTGTCCTTGGCAGCCTTCTCGAGGCGGGCTCCTGCGTCATTGATCAGGCTCTGGGCCTGACCATTCTGGTTCGAGGCGAGAGCCTGCTGGGCGAGAATGATGTTGGCCAGAGCCTTCTGTCCATCCTTGGAGAGACGGGCGAAATCGCGATCTGCATGAGCCTGATCAGCCGCCATGGAGGCGCCCGCCGAAGGGGCGGCAAAGGCCGGTGCCCCGGCAAGTGTCAGAAGGGCAGATCCGGCAATCATCAGGCGGCGCATGGATGTTCTCCTCTTGAGGCGTCTCTTGATGAGACGGTTTGGGAAGAGAACGGACCCCGGCACGGCATGTTGCATGACAAGCGCGTTAACACGACGCCATACAGGGTCTAGGTCGGGGGAACGGTCTCGCCGTCCGGGGGCGGCTTGCGCGAGGTGAGCACGTTCCCGGCAGAGGCTCCGGCAATGCAGAGCACTCCCATCCAGCGTGCGACCGAAAGTGTTTCTCCCAGCAAGAGCAGTCCCGAGATCGACCCGAGAACAGGCTCGAGGCTGAGCAGGATACCCAGATCACGCGGCCCGAGCCGCCTCATGGCCATCATGTCCAGAATATAGGGCACCGCCGAAGACAGAATGGCGACGCCCACAGCCTGTATTCCCTGATGGGGATGGGTTACGGCCGGCGCAAGGGCGGGTATCAGCCACGGGAGAAGCAGGATACCGGCCGTTGTCATGCCCAGCGTCGTGGCCTGGGCAGCAGGCATGACCCGCCCGATACGGGTGCCGGTCAGGATATAGATCACCCATCCCACAGCACTGATCAGCGCCGCGATGACGCCGATCAGGTCGAGATGCCCCTCGATATGGTCGGGACGCAGCAGCAGATACAGACCGGATACCACCATACCCGCCCAGACGAGATCGAGCAGCCGGCGTGACCCGATCAAGGCGAGCGAGAGCGGTCCCATGAATTCGAAAGCGACCACCAGCCCGAGGGGCAGGCGAACGAGCGCGATATAGAAGGCGAAATTCATGACGGCCATGGAGGCGCCATAAGGCAGGAGCAGCTTCCACATGCCCGGTTTTAGCACTGAAGGACCCGGACGCATCACAGCAAGCAGGATGACGGCGGCGAGACAGACGCGCAGCCCCACCATGCCCTCTGCTCCGAAGAGCGGAAAAAGGCTCTTGGCCAGAGCCGCTCCGACCTGGAAGGACGAGATGCCACCGATCAGAAGGGCCAGCCCTCCCAGCTTGTCCAGCGGCGTTGCATGAGGGTGCTCGAGAGAAGCCATCAGACGTCGAGCAGTTCGGCCGAGCGGGCATGATCCTGGATGAAGCGAAAGCGCAACTCCGGCTTGCGGCCCATCAGGCTCTCCACGCGGTCACTGGTCACGGCCCGGTCCTCGGGGAGCGTGACCACGCGCAGCAAGGTGCGCTTCGCTGGGTCCATGGTGGTCTGCTTGAGGTCCTTGACCGGCATTTCGCCCAGACCCTTGAATCGCGAGATCTCGACCTTTGCGCCCTGCTTGAAGTCGCGTTTGAGACGCCGCACGCGATCCTCGTCATCCATCGCATAAATGGTCTTCGCGCCATGGGTCAGACGATAGAGCGGGGGCTGGGCCAGGTAGAGATGCCCCTTGCGCACCAGATCGGGCATTTCCCGGTAGAAGAACGTCATGAGCAGCGAGGCGATATGGGCGCCGTCCACGTCAGCATCTGTCATGATGATGACGCGCCCGTAGCGCAGACGGGCGACATCGAAGGTCGAGCCCGACCCGCAGCCCAGTGCCTCGACCAGATCGCGGAGTTCCTGATTGGCCTTGAGCTTGTCTGCCGTGGCCGAGGCCACGTTGAGAATCTTGCCACGCAACGGCAGCACGGCCTGGGTCTCGCGATCGCGCGCCTGGCGCGCGGACCCGCCTGCCGAGTCGCCCTCAACGAGAAAGATCTCGGTATCGGCCGCGTTTTCGCGCGTGCAATCGGTGAGCTTGCCGGGCAGACGCAGGCGCCTCGTGGCGCTCTTGCGTGGCGTATCCTTGCTCTCACGCCTGCGCAGCCGCTCCTCTGCCCGCTCTATGATGAACGCCAGCAAATTATCGGCCTGAGCCGGATTACCCCCCAGCCAGTGGTCCAGACGGTCGCGCAGCGCGCCTTCAACCAGACGGCTGGCCTCCTGCGTGGTCAGCTTCTCCTTGGTCTGACCCTGGAAATGGGGATCGCGAATGAACACCGAGAGCTTGACCGCCAGGGCGCCCAGAGCGTCTTCGGCCGTCACGGCGGCCGCGCGCTTCATGTTGCGGCTCTCGCCCCAGGCACGCAGCCCCTTGACCAGCGCGGCCCTGAAGCCAGCTTCATGCGTGCCGCCCTGCGGGGTCGGAATGGTGTTGCAATAGGAGGTCATGCTCGACGCTCCCTGCTCCATGAAGGCCACAGCCCATTCGAGCTTGCCACCGGTGCGTCCATCGGCGGCCTGGGGCAATTCTGCCTCGCCCGCCCAGACAGGAGCCAGGAGCGCAGGAGATGCGCCGAGTTCGGCATTCAGGCTGTCCGCCAGCCCGTTCGGGAAATGGATGGTTGCCTCGACCGGGGTTTCATCGCCTGCCTTGATCAGGGCCGGGTTGACGCTCCAGCGAATGGTAACGCCACGGAATAGAGCCGCCTTGGAACAGCATAGACGATACAATCGCTGCGGCGAGAAGCTGAGCGGACCGAAGATTTCCGGATCGGGCGAAAAACGGATGGTCGTGCCACGGCGATTAGGCGCGTTCCCTACCTGCTGCAGCGGTGTGATAGGCTTTCCCCGGGCGTAATCCTGACGCCAGAGAAGCTTTTCGCGTGCCACTTCAACTTCGAGGCGATCCGACAGGGCATTGACCACGGAAGAGCCGACGCCATGAAGGCCGCCTGAAGTGTCATAGGCTTTGCCCGAGAACTTTCCGCCTGCATGGAGCGTGGTGAAAATCACCTCGAGCGCGGAGCGATCCTTGAATTTGGGGTGTGCATCTACCGGGATACCGCGCCCGTTGTCGCGCACCATCAGCAGACGCGACTCCTCGAGCGCCAGATCGATGACGCTGGCATGGCCCGCCACGGCCTCATCCATCGCATTATCAAGGATTTCGGAGGCGAGATGATGATAGGCGGTGTCGTCGGTACCGCCGATATACATGCCCGGGCGACGCCTTACGGGTTCGAGCCCCTCGAGGACCTCGATCTGATCAGCACCGTAATTTTCCGGTACGGGAGCCTGAGCCGTCTTGCGGGGCCGACGGGCGGGCTTTTCATCGCTCTGGAAGAGGTCGTCGTTCATATTGCGTTCTTGACGGCCTCGCCGGGGCGCCGTCAAGCGCCCCGTGCAGGGTAGTGGTGAGTTTTTAGGCGCGCGTCTTGTGATGGGGACGACGCGTGGTCGTTGCCCGGCCATGGGTCACGGCTTCGGGTGCCGAGCATGTTTCGAACGAGGCGGGCTGAACCACGTCTTTCGCATCCGCGTAATGGGCCAGATCGGCTCCGTCATTCAGGGCATCGACTTCGTCGAACATGGCGACGCGCTGCTGGCAGAAGATCGTTCCAGCCTTCAGGCCGCCCTCAGACTGCACATTGGCCAGCTGGGTGATGTAGTCGTCATGCGCCTTGGTGGCGTTTCGGCCATAGGCGGATTTGAAATAGGTGTTCAGGCGTTCTTCTTCGGCGGCCAGTTTGGGGCGGAACTTGGTCACGAAAGCGTTGTAACGCTCCTGCGCGCTGCAGGAGAGCGCCGTCACCATCAGTTCGCTCTTGAGACCCTGAACGTTGAATGCCTCATGCGCCGGTGATTCGCCGCAGCCTGCAGCATAGGCTGCCCCTGAGGCCAGAAACGTGCTGGCGATAAGGCCGCAGGCGGTGAAGCGCGCGAAGGGGCGCAGGAGGCGTTGCCGGACGGAAAGCGACATCAGGGGACTCCACAAGGGACGAAGGATCACGGGGCGGTAAAAAGAACAGAGAGACCGAGCCGGAAAGGCATGGGTCGGAATAGATGATTGCAGCGGAACTATGTCGCAGCAAATGCGGCGAGAAAATGCCCTTGCGCAAGGGTTCATGCCGAATTTGCAAAAAAAAACATGCGCTCTCTTTTCTTTTGTTTCTGCCGTGCCTCCCCCCTTCCTGTGGGGCGCGGCTTGCGCTAGGGCCATTGACGAATTTGTCGTGAAGGCGCGTTGATCATGCCTTGGGACATCTTGTGTCGGGCCTGCTGGTGCAAAAAAGGCAGAATCGACTTTCGATGACATGTGAGCAGTGGAGTTCATGGTGCGACTGCGTGGTTCTGCAATTACTCTCGTTTCGGCCCTGACCTTGGCGGCCTGTGCGCAAAAGCCCGTCGTCCAGCGCGTCGTGCCCCCCAACCCCTTCGGTTACCAGAAGGTTTCGGCGGTCTGTACGACCACGCCGGTCAAGACTGCCGCCGATGGCAGCATGAGCGTCGACATGACTGTGCGCAGTGATGACGGGCTTTGCGCCCTGTCGGTCCAGAAGCCCGGCAACACCAATTATCGCTCCTTCGGTGTGTCGCCTGCCCCTGAGCACGGCAAGGCCTTCATGTATAACTTCGACGACCACACCTATATCACCTACACACCGAGCACCGCCTATGCGGGTAAGGACAGCTTTACCGCTATCCTGATCCCGGGTGGTAGTGATCCGCGTGCCAAGCTGACCGTCAATGCGACTGTCGATGCAACGGGCGTGACCGTAGCAGCTCCTCCGGCACCGGTTCTGGCTCCAGCCGCCAAGAAGCCGGTCACCAAGCACACGACGACGCGTCGCAA
Source organism: Asaia krungthepensis NRIC 0535 (assembly GCF_025995175.1). Classification (GTDB taxonomy): domain Bacteria; phylum Pseudomonadota; class Alphaproteobacteria; order Acetobacterales; family Acetobacteraceae; genus Asaia; species Asaia krungthepensis. The sequence continues at coordinate 161,142 of NZ_BAPV01000010.1, read as the reverse complement.
GACGACAAAGAAGTAAAACCGCGAGCGGGGTCAGGCTGCCTCACAGGCGGCCGCCTGCTCGACGATACGCCTGCCTCTGAGGCTGAGCCCATTGGGGCCGTTTCGGCGGCCCCATGTGACCTTCACATTGCCTGATCTTCAGGCCACCTATTCCTCAGATCGAAAACGAAATCGGCTCATGGACCGGACGGCGCAACCCGGCAGCCTCAGCCCTTCTGACCATCTCCTCGAGCGTCAGGCCTGCCATCTCGCTTCGCACTGTCTCATCGAGAATCTGCCAGCACGGCTCGATCACGTTACGGAACAGGGCTCCCTGGGCCGTTTCTTCCGTATTGCTGTCTTCCGATACCACCACACGAACAATCTCATCCAGACCGATGTCGCGTTGCGGGCGCCCCAGCCTGTACCCTCCTCTGGGGCCACGCACGCTTTCGAGCAGACCGGAGCGCGACAGGGCCTGGAGCAGGGGTTCGATTCCCCTGCGGGCCAGACCTGCACGTTCGGCAATATCTCCACCGCTGACCAGGCTGGAACGTCCGGCATGAAAGGCTACATCGACCATGATGATCACGGCGATCATCGCCCTGTCCCTGCGGAGATACATGTGCATTTTTCCTCAATGACAAATTACGCGTAATGTAGCAGTTATTGCCGATAAATCACAGGCCAGCATCGCAAGACTGGTTTTTTTGCCGATTGCCACGAAGGAGCGCGATTTGAGCGTCGAACAGGAGAAGGGCCGTCCGGACGGTCTGGCAGCACGCTATGCCGCCCCCAGAGGCCGTGTTTATGAGTCGATATTGGAGACTGTCGGCGGTACCCCCCTTGTCGCGGTACCACGCCTGACCGAAGCCGACAGGCTTCACGCAAGGCTTCTTCTCAAGCTGGAGTTCTTCAACCCTCTCGGATCGGTCAAGGATCGTATCGGTCTCGCTCTTATCCAGCAGGCAGAGGCGCGCGGCGAGATCATTCCGGGGCGCACGGTTCTCGTCGAGCCCACATCGGGCAATACAGGTATTTCACTGGCTTTCGCTTCGGCAGCCCTCGGGTACCGGCTGATCGTGACCATGCCGGAAAGTGCCTCGATCGAGCGTCGCAAGATGCTGCGCATGATGGACGCCCAACTGGAACTGACACCCGCCGCGCGCGGCATGGCGGGGGCCATCATGCGCGCTGAGGAACTGGTCGCCTCTCTCCCGGATGCCTGGATGCCCAGCCAGTTCGATAATCCTGCGAATCCCGAGATCCATGCCCTGACAACAGCGGAGGAGATCTGGGAGGACACGAAGGGAGAAGTCGATCTGGTTGTTGCTGGCCTCGGAACGGGAGGCACGCTGACCGGGATCGCGCGCACGCTCAAGCCGCGTAAACCAGGAATTCAATTATGGGGTGTCGAACCTGCCGAGAGCGCCGTGCTGAACGGAGATGATCCCGGCCCGCACGGTATCCAGGGGATCGGGCCGGGATTCTGTCCCAACACGCTCGATTCCTCGCTGCTCGATGGCGTGCTGGTCGTATCAGAGCGCGACGCCATGGCGGCCGCCCGGCGCTGTGCCCGTATCGAGGGGATACCGATAGGCATCTCCTCCGGCGCCGCTCTTCACGCGGCACTCGCCCTGGCGCAGCGTGAAGAGAATGCTGGCAAGACGATCGTGTCTATCGTGCCGTCATTTGCCGAGCGCTATCTTTCGACCTCGCTTTTCAACGGTCTCGTCTGAGAAACCGGCTATGAAAAACCCCGATCCGCTGAGGCGGGCCGGGGTTTCCTGAGCTCGAAGGCGTCATTCAGGCAGTGATCGCGAGATCAGTGCAGGATGATTTCCACGCGGCGGTTCTGAGGCTCACGGGTATTTGCCGCAGTCTGGACCAGCGGGTTGCTCTCGCCGAAGCCTTTGGTCACGATCAGGCCGCCCGCAACACCGTCGCGGATCAGTTCTGCGCGCACGGCGTCTGCACGGCGCAGGGAAAGCTTCATGTTATAGCCCGCGCCACGTGCCCCCGGATGGGCCGCGCTGTTATCCGTATAGCCGTTCACCTCGATGCGGGTGAGCTGGGTGTGCGTGGAATTCTGCGCCGCGGTGCCGACAATCGAACGCGCCCTGTCCGTCAGGTCGGCGCGATCCCAGTCGAAGAACACAAGATAGCTGCGTGCGGGAGCGGGAGCCGGAGCTGTCATGACCGGCACGCTGCGCGGCGGTGGCGGTGCAGGGTTGAACTCGTAACGCAGGCCGAGAAGCAGCGAATGGTTGAAATCGTTGCGCGTCACGCGGTTGCCATCCATTGCCCCGGCAGGACGCGGATTATCATAGCCGCCGATGCTGCCATAACCCGTGGCATGGTGCCCGTTCGGCCCGAGAAGCGAATAGAAGCGATACTCGGTGGTGAAGGACAGGCCGACGGCGAACGGTACGGGGAAGGAGAGACCGAAAATGCCCTGATAGGCAAAATTGCTGGCCGTGCCGTTGATGCTCTGGTTCAGATAATTGTTCGGCGCACGGACCGAGGCTTTCATGGCCTGCCAGCCATAGCCCACACCGGCACCGAAATACGGATAGACCCAGTTTGCGCCGATATCCATGTCGAACAGCGCATTGGCCATCACGCCGTAGCCTTGCTGACGCCCACCGACGGAAGACGGGAAGTAGCTGGACCGGAATTGCTGGAGGCGATTATTGCGATAATTGCCTTCAACTTCAACGCGGAAACCATTGCCGAGACCCCAGCCGACCGACCCGAGGCCGGTAACGCCCGTATCGTAATGGTCGCGGCCACTGGGCAGAACCGGCGAGAGGCGCACGGTCTGATCCTGATTGAAGCTGGCACCGCCCGAGCCGGCGACATACAGCCCCTTGATCACCTGCGCATGAGACGGGGTGGCAAGGGTGAGAGCACTGAGTGCCGTCAGGCCCAGAATGCTTCTGCGGAAAAGCCGGGGGAGCGAGCCGACCGCCTGCCGGACATCGGAGAACGGGCGGCAAACGGTTTCACCGCGCGTTCGGTGTTCCAGCGTCATATCGTCTTCTCCATCCTTTTCACGCGGCAGACTGAAAGAGGACCAGTATGCTGGCCGTCCGCAGCGATCTGAATGCCGTCTTTTTGCTGAACTGTCATCCCTGTGCAACGCAAGTTTATCCTCGCGGTGCATTCACCAAGTTGCGCCTTTCTGTCTTCCTCCCCCGAGTGTGGGATGGTTGCAACAGTCGGTGCCGGATTTTCCGCGAAGAGAAACGGGCAAACCCTGCCGGTTCATGAAGTACGACCTGGCAATTCGGCTTCGATGGGGCTGGTCACGTCTTCAAGAGTGAGCTCCAACACCCACAGATCGGGGTCATAACGCGTTTGTCGCTCGATATAGGTGTCGAGCGCTTGAGTATCTTCCAGAGCGATGCGTTCCCAGCCCGCACCGAGAGCCGCCTCGCGAAGCAGCGCCAGACGTCCCTCGCGATCGGTCAGGACGATCAGGACCGCCCCTGCATCCTCATCGCCGCGCCGCAGCCGCATGGCTGAATGACCTTTGGTCTCGGCCAGACGCATCAGCCCGCGCACCCAGAGCCCTGATTTCAGTCGTGCTTCGATCACGGTGAGGCATCGTCCATGTCATCAGGCATGGCAGAAAGCGCTGCTTTGTAGCTCTCGGGCCGATGCAGGATGAGTGCCGCCGTGTCGAGATCGGCATCGGTACCGAGTGCCGCCGGGCAGTGGCGTCTGATATCCAGAATGCGCGAGACGCTGACCGGAAAACGGAGCTCACGGCTGGCGCGAAGAGTCTCTGCATCCAGCAGCTTGCCCTGGGAGAGGGATTGCAATTGCTGATCGACAGCCAGCGCCCCGCGTGAGGTGCAGATCTGGGGCGTTACGCCCAGTCCCTGCAGGGGCCAGCCGAGGGGCGCGATGACACGGCTCCAGGTTACAAAAAGCTCGCCGCCATCGGGCATCTGGCCCACGGCCTGGACCAGTCCCTTGCCGAGTGTGGCGCTGCCGATCACGACAGCGCGCCGATGATCCGAAAGGGAAGCCGCCATGATCTCGGCCGCGCTGGCAGTGCGCCCGTCCACGAGCGCGATTATCGGCAGGCCATGGGTCATGTCTCCGCCCTGTACGGCCCAGACATGGTTCGATTTCGGGTCCCGGCCTTTTGTGACCACCGCGATGCCCTGATCGAGCACGAGGGCCGTCGCCGTGACCGCCTGCTGCAGGACGCCGCCGCGATCGCCGCGCAGATCGAAGATGAGGCCTGTCAGCTTCTTGTCCTGTAAGGCCTGGTCGATGTTCTGGCTCAACTCTTCTGCGGTGTCGGAGGAGAACGAGGCAATACGCATAACGGCAACATGGTCGTGCATGCTCGCAAACACTGTCTGGGGCGGGACGATCTGACGCTCCAGGCGCATGACTGCGCCGTGATGACCCGGATCGGCCAGTAGCAGCTTCACCTTGCTGCCTGCCGCACCTCCGAGCCAGGATTCTACTGTGGCCGGGTCTTGGTTTCGGGTGGAGCGACCATCCACCGCGAGGAGTTTCTGACCGATATTGGCGCCTGCTGCCCAGGCAGGGCCATTGGCATTGATCGCGGCGACCACAAGTGTCCCGTTATCCCGCGCCAGCGAAAGTCCAACGCCCGCGATATCACCGGTACGATTGGCCCGGTCATTACCGGCAGGGGCAGGGGCGACGTAGCGCGAATACGGGTCCAGATGGTTGAACAACTCGTCGAAGAAGCTCTGGAGCAGGGCGTCGCGTCCTGCATTCCGCAGGGCTGGCGAGGCACGCCAGGCAGAGTCCATGATCGAGACGATGGCCCTTATCCACTCGCCCATGTCGTTGTCACCCGGTTCGCGAAGCTGGGTGAGTTCGTTCTGCCCGATCGACAGACGCAGCATGGCGGGGTCTTTGGGCCCGTGAGGCGGCTCCGTCATGGTGATCGACGGGTCGATCGCCGTCAGACCGTCAAGACCCCATATGCTGAAGGTCCGGCTTGAATGAGCTTCGAGTGTTCTGGGCGTCAGAAAGCGGAATGCGCTCGACAAGACGGAGCCCATGAGCCCCGTATCCAGCGCGGCGATTTCCTGCGCTTGCGCCGGTGCAGCCAGAGCCACGATGAGCCCTGCTGTACCAAGCAGCCCACGGCAGGGCGCGCCAGTCAGGAAAGGAACTTTGTTCAGAGCCGGTGACCTTGACCATCAGGACGATGGCTTCCCCCATCGAACGTCGCTTTAGCTGTCCGGATCGGACCGCGAAAGAGAGCCTAACAGGGGGAGCGACGTTTTTGCCACGCTCTGTGGCCGCAAAAACGCAAATTACGGCGTGTCTTCACCATCTGTTGTCTTGGCCACGCGCGGTTTCCTTACAGGCGCTTTACCCTCACCGGTCTTTTTTGTTGATGCCGCTTTTTTAGCGGCTGTTTTCTTGGCGGTTGTCGTTTTGGACGCGGCTTTCTTTTTGGGAGCCGCTTTCTTCTCGGCCGCCCCTTCGCCTGTTGTGGCTTTCGATGCCGGCTTGCGCGCCACCTTGCCCTTCGCCTTGAGGGGCTTACCCTTCTCGGTCAAAAGGGCCAGGGCCTCATCGAGGGTCACGTCGTCCATCGCCTGTCCCTTGGCGAGATTCGCCACGACCTGACCATGCTGCACATAGGGGCCGAATCGTCCCTTACGCACCATCACAGCCTCGCCATCCTTGGGATGCGCGCCAAGCGTGCGAATGGAGGCCAGCTTCTTGGCCAGGGAGTCGATGGCGCGGTTGAGCCCGACCGTCAGCACGTCGTCATCGGCATCCAGTGTCCCGAAGATCGAGCCCATTTTGACATAGGGACCAAAGCGCCCGAGCCCGGCTTCGATCATCTCGCCGGTCTCCGGATGCGGTCCGAGCTTGCGCGGCAGGGACAGCAAGCCGATGGCCTTGCCCAGTGTCAGCTTGTCGCCCTCCAGCCCCTTAGGAATGGTGGTACGCTTGGGCTTGATCTTCTTGTTCTCGGGGTCAGCCTCGCCACGCTGGATATAAAGACCGTAAGGTCCACGGCGTACGGTCACTTCCTCACCCGTTTCCGGGTCCTGACCGAGGCTTTTCATTCCTTCCTTGAGCGTCTCGCCCTCACCGCCATCTTCCGCCACGAGGCGACGTGTGAACTGGCAGGTCGGGTAGTTCGAGCAGCCGATAAAGGCCCCGAACTTGCCAAGACGCAGCCCCAGACGCCCCGTGCCGCAGGCCGTACACTGGCGCGGATCGCCGCCATCATCGCGCGCAGGGAAGAAATGCGAACCCAGATCCTCATCGAGTGCATCGATGACATCCGAGATCTTGAGATCCTTCGTCTGCGCCACGGCTGCCGAAAAATCACGCCAGAACGCGGCCATGATATCGTGCCAGTCGGCACGACCATCGGAAATGTCATCAAGCTGTTCTTCGAGTGTCGCCGTGAAATCGGTGTCCACATAGCGCTCGAAGAAGGAGGTCAGGAACGCCGTCACGAGACGGCCGCGATCCTCGGGAATGAAGCGTCGCGCATCAAGGCGCACATAGTTGCGGTCGCGCAGAACGGTCAGGATCGAGGCATAGGTCGAGGGACGGCCGATACCGATCTCTTCCATGCGCTTGACCAGACTGGCTTCGGAAAAGCGCGGAGGCGGCTGGGTGAAATGCTGATCGGCTTCGACGCCCCGGGTCGAGAGCGAATCTCCCTCGCTCATGGCTGGCAGCACGCGGCCCTCTTCCTCATCCGACTTCGTGTCGTCGCGTCCCTCGCTATAGAGCTTGAGAAAGCCGTCAAAAGCGATGATCGAGCCATTGGCACGCAAAACGGTGCGGTTGGCGGGATCAGCCAGATCGACCACGACCTGATCGAGCTCTGCGGATTGCATCTGCGAGGCGACGGCGCGCTTCCAGATCAGATCGTACAAACGCATCTGCTCGCCCGAGAGATGGCGGGCCATCGATTCGGGCGTGCGCGTGACGTCGGTGGGGCGAATGGCCTCGTGCGCTTCCTGCGCGTTCTTGGCCTTGCTGGTATAGACGCGCGGCTTTTCCGGCAGATAGGGCGCGCCGTAGCTGCCCGCAATCATATCGCGAATCGCATGCACGGCCTCTGCCGCCATGGTCACGCCATCGGTACGCATATAGGTGATCAGACCGACCGTCTCACCGCCCAGATCGACACCTTCATAAAGCTGCTGGGCAGCGCGCATGGTCGATTGCGCGCTCATGCCGATCTTGCGCGAGGCTTCCTGCTGCAAGGTGGAGGTGGTGAAAGGGGCAGGGGGGTTACGCCTGGCCTTCTTGCGTTCGACCGAGCGTACCTTGAAGGCGGATGAGGCGACCAGATCGCGTGCGGCATGGGCCTTTTCAGCGTTGTCCAGATCGAATTGGTCGAGCTTGCGCCCTTCAAGATGCGTCAGGCGCGCCGAGAAGCCGGCATTGCGCGGCGTGGCGAAGGCTCCCGTGACCGACCAGTATTCGCGGCTCTTGAACACCTCGATCTCAGCTTCACGCTCGCAGATCAGACGCAGCGCCACAGATTGCACGCGACCCGCGCTGCGGCTGCCTGGCAGCTTGCGCCACAGAACGGGTGAGAGCGTGAACCCGACCAGATAATCGAGGGCACGGCGTGCCATATAGGCATCGATCAGCGGCTGATCGAGCGCGCGCGGGTTCGCCATGGCCGTCTGCACGGCTGATTTCGTAATCTCGTTGAAGGTAACGCGCTGCACGTTCTTGCCGCGTAGCAGGTTCTTCTCTTCCAGAGCCGCGCGCACATGCCAGGAAATGGCCTCGCCTTCGCGATCCGGGTCAGTGGCGAGATAGAGCGTATCGGCATTCTTGACCGCTTTCGCGATGGTGGCAATCTGCTTCGCCCCACGCTCATCGGTCTGCCAGTCCATGGCGAAATTCTCGTCCGGCCGCACGCTGCCGTCTTTGGGCGGCAGGTCGCGGACATGGCCGAAGGATGCCAGAACGATAAAGTTATCGCCCAGATATTTGTTGATGGTCTTCGCCTTCGCCGGGCTTTCGACCACTACGACATCAGTCATCTCTACTCCAGAACCGCACCGGCCTGCTCGGACACCGCAGATCAGGTTGCAAGCACAACCTGACCCCCGGGAAGGAAGGTCGCCATGCCGCCCAGTTCGAGTTCCGACAGGGCGGACAGCACCATGGAAACCGAGAACTGGCAGCGCGCCACGATATCGTCAACTGCCACAGGCGTAGGAGAGAGGAGTTGATGGATCTGTGCCAGCACCTCACCGGGGGCAGGAGGGGGCGCAAATCCCGGCGGATCAGCCTCCGCAAAGCCAGGCAGGCCAGTCCATTCCGCCATGCATGTTGCAGGCGTGGTCGTTCCGATCTGGGTCAACACGTCCTGTGCGGTTTCTGTCAGAATCGCCCCCTGGCGGATCAGGTCGTTTCCGCCACGCGACCTTGGATCGAGAGGCGACCCCGGAACGGCAAACACATCACGCCCGTATTCGAGGGCGAGACGTGCCGTAATCAATGTGCCTGACCTGAGCGCGGCCTCCACAAGCACCACGCCCAGAGACAGCCCGGCAATCAGACGATTGCGTCGCGGGAAATGGCTCGATTGCGGGATCGTTCCCAGCGGGGCCTCCGTGACGATGCAGCCTCGCTCCGCAACAGCACGATAGAGTCCCTCATTTTCGGGTGGGTAGAAGCAATCGAGCCCGCCTGCCGCTGCCCCAACCGTCATGCCCTGATGAAGCGCCGCGCGGTGGGCCACGGAATCGATGCCACGCGCGAGACCCGAGACAATCACGCAGCCCTCATGCGCCAGGGCTCCGCTGAGCGCCTCGGCCAGCCGAAGCCCCCCGGCCGAGGCATTGCGTGCGCCCACAATGCCCACCGCACGCTGGGAAAGCCGCTCGACCCGCCCCCAGATGCTCAGAACGGGCGGTGCGTCGGGAATGCGGGCCAGAAGCGCAGGGTAATCGGAATCGCCGAGCACAAGCATCCGGGCGCCGAATCGCTCCAAGGCTGCCTGCTCCTCGCAGACGGAATCGCGTGAGGGGATGACCACGCCGGAGCGTCGCCCCGCCTTGCGCGCCCGTTCCGGCAAAGCCTCGATAGCGGCTGTAGCCGTACCATGCTCCTTGAGTAGGCGCCGGAAATTGACCGGTCCTATCCCGTCGGTGCGCGCCAGACGCACAAGGTCCAGACGGTCATCACCGAGGGGGGACGCGCTCATGAGCGGTCAGATTTCGTTCTTGGTTTGCGGGGGCGGATCGATATTGATCCGCGATTCCCTGCCTGTGAGCAGGCGTCTGATATTGCTGGTATGGCGCAGCAGGATGATGAGTGTAAGGAGCAGGGTCGCGATGGGCAGTGGACTCTGCACCGGTTGTTCGCTTAACGGGGCCATGATGAATGGCGCCACGGCAAACGCGGCCAGAGCTCCCGCCGAGGAGATATGCGAGAGCTTGGCAACGGCTAACCAGACGAGACAGCAGGCGATACCGACCGGCCAGCAAAGGGCGTAAAGCGCACCAAGCCCGGTTGCGACACCCTTGCCGCCGCGAAATCCCAGCCAGATAGGGAAGCAATGGCCGATCACGACCCCTATGGCGGCCACGGCCATACCCGTCTGGATCCCGCCATCCAGAATCAGCCGCACCACGAGCACCGCCAGCGCACCCTTGAGGCCGTCAAGCAGCAGCGTGGCCGCAGCCAGACCCTTGCGCCCCGTACGCAGCACATTGGTCGCGCCGATATTGCCCGAGCCGATCTTGCGGATATCGCCCGCCCCGCCCAGATGGCTGATAAGCAGGCCGAACGGGATACTGCCCAGCAAATAGGCGATGCCTGCGCAAAGTAGGTAAGGTGGCGTCAGAAGCGTGGCAATCATGCCGCCTCACCCCCGAAAACACGCTGACCATTTTTCCACGTGCCCAGAACCCGTCCCTTGAGGCGACGGCCGTCAAAGGGGGTATTCTGCGCGCGCCCCGGTTGTTCGCCCGCTTCGACCACCCAGTCGATATCAGGGTCGAACAGACACAGATCGGCGCTTGCGCCCTCGTTCAGTGTCCCGGCCTCACTGCCCAGAAGGCGTGCCGGATCGCAGCTCATCAGAGCGATCAGTCTCGCCAGCGGCAATACCCCGTCCTGCACGAGAGACAGCCCCACGCCCAGCAATGTGGTCAGCCCCGTGCCGCCAGCGCTCGCCTGCGCGAAGGGAAGCCGTTTGTCATCGGCATCCCAGGGGGCGTGATCGGAAGCGATGGCGTCGATCGTGCCGTCGGCCAGAGCGGCACAGACGGCCAGCCTGTCTTTTTCCGCGCGTAGCGGGGGCGACAGCTTGGCATAGGTACGAAACTCTCCGATCGCCTCTTCATTGAGGGCGAAATAGGGAGGCGCCGTATCGCAGGTGATAGCCAGACCGCGTGCCTTGGCCTGACGGATGAGTGCCAGCCCTTCCCCGGTCGAAACATGGCCGAAATGCAGGCGCGCGCCCGTCATTTCCGCCAGGCGGATATCACGGGCAATCAGAATGGCCTCTGCCGCTGCCGGGATCTGGGGCAGGCCCATGCGGGTGGCTAACGCGCCTGCGGTGGCCGCGCCACCCTTGGCAAGAGACGGATCCTCGGGATGCTGCACCACGAGCGCATCGATTCCCCTGGCATAGGCCAGAAGCAGCCGCATGCGCTTGGTATCGGCGATCGCATGAATACCATCGGTAAACGCGACCGCTCCGGCCTCGCGCAGCATGCCGAGCTCAGCCATTTCCTCGCCCTTGCACCCCTTGGTGAGCGCGCCATAAGGCAGGATAGAGACCAGCCCCGTTTCTTCGCCGCGGCCACGCAGCAGACGCACCAGAGCGGGTTCGTCGATGGCGGGCTTCGAATTTGGCAGGGCAGCGAGCGTCGTCACCCCACCTGAAACGGCGGCGCGGGCACAGGAGGCGATGGTCTCGCGATATTCGAAGCCCGGCTCCCCGATGGCCACACGCATATCCACAAGGCCCGGGCAAAGCACAGCGCCTTTGCCATCGATTCGCTGTGCCCCTTCGGGCATCCCTTCGGCACCGGGCTTGTCACGCCCTGCGAGACGTCCCTCCCGGACCAGAAGGCGTGAAGGCGCATCATGACCATCGACCGGATCGATCAGCCGCACATTTTCAAAAACAAGATCCGTCATGATGCCGTCCGCATGCGTGAAAGTCGGTCGAGCACGGCCATGCGCACAGCCACACCCATCTCGACCTGCTCCTGAATGACGCTTTGCGCCGAGTCCGCTACGTCGGAGGCAATCTCGACACCCCGGTTCATCGGGCCCGGATGCATGACCAGAGCGCCGGGCTTGGCCAGAGCGAGGCGGCGGCTATCGACACCATAGAAGCGGAAGAATTCACGGGCGCTCGGCACTAGACCGGCTCCCATGCGCTCGCGCTGAAGGCGCAGCGTCATCACGACATCGGCGTCGCGCAGGCCGCTCTCCATATCATGATGGATCGACACCGATCCCAATGACGCCATCGCGGCAGGAACGAGGGTAGGCGGTCCCACCAGCCGTACCTTGCTACCCATGGCGGTCAGCAGATGGATATTCGAACGTGCCACGCGGCTATGCCCGACATCGCCACAGATCGCGACGGTCAGGCCGTTCAGCGTGCCCAGATGGCGCTTGATGGTCAGCGCATCGAGCAGAGCCTGCGTCGGGTGCTCATGCATGCCGTCACCGGCATTGACCACGCTGGCCTCGACCTTCTGCGCCAGCAGGGCCGGCGCTCCCGACGCCGCATGGCGCACCACCAGCAGGTCGCAGCGCATGGCATTGAGCGTGGCTGCCGTATCGAGCAGGGTCTCGCCCTTGTTCACCGACGAGGTGGCGACCGTCATGTTGATGACATCCGCCCCCAGACGCTTGCCTGCCAGTTCGAAACTGGTGCGCGTGCGCGTGCTGTCCTCGAAGAACATGTTGATCACCGTCCGGCCACGCAACGCATCGCGCGGGGCAGTGCGCGAACGGCTCAGCAGGGCATAATTGGCCGCGAGATCCAGGTAAGGGGTGATCTCCTCGGTGCTCATGCCCTCAAGGCCGAGCAGGTGATGCCGTCGGGTGAGGGTCTCAGCCATGCGCTATCGCGGCTCCTATGCGGGCCAGAACCTCGTCCCGGCCAAGGGCTTGAAGGGTCAGATCGATACCGGGCGATACCGTGCTGCCGGTCATGGCCGCACGCAGGGGCTGGGCCACCTGTCCCAGCTTGATCGCTTTGGTTTCTGCGAATTCACGCAGTGCCCCGTCGATGGCCGAGGCCTCGAAGGGCTCGACCAGAGCAAGCGCCTGCGCCACGCCACGCAGAACATTCTTGCCTTCTTCCGAAAGCTGCTTCTCCGCCTTGGCATCATAGGTGAAGGGCAGGGATCGACCGAGGAAAGCCGCGCTATCGGCAAGGTCCGTCAGCAGCTTGGCGCGCTCCTTGAGCCCCGGCATGAGGGTCAGCACCCGGGCGCGCAGGGTGTCATCCACCGTGACATCCTCACGCGCCTTCAGGCGATCCACCACATCATCGGTCAGGCGCGCATCATCGGCATCACGCATATAGACGCCGTTCAGATGCGTCAGCTTGACGTAATCCATGCGCGAGGGCGAGCGTCCTACGCCGTCCAGATCGAACAGGCGGATTTGCTCCTCGCGGTTCAGGATCTCGGCATCGCCATGGCCCCAGCCCAGACGCAGCAGGTAGTTGCACAGAGCTTCGGGTAGGAAGCCCTCATCACGGAATTCCACCACTGACTGCGCACCGTGACGCTTGGAGAGCTTGGCACCGTCCGGTCCGTGAATGAGCGGCAGATGCGCGAAATGCGGCAGATCCCAGCCCATGGCGCGATAGATCATGGCCTGACGAAACGTGTTCGTCAGATGATCGTCGCCCCGGATGACATGGGTGATCGCCATGTCATGATCGTCGCACACCACGGCATGAAGGTAGGTGGGCGTTCCGTCCGAGCGCAGGATGATCAGATCATCCATCTCGGCATTCGCCACGCGAACCTCGCCCTGAACCAGATCATTGATGACCGTCTCACCCTCACGCGGGGCCTTCAGGCGCACGGCAAAGGGCGCCCCCGCGGGCGCTTCCGACGGGTCACGATCGCGCCACATGCCGTTATAACGTGGCGGCTGGCCCTTCGCGATCGCGTCCTCGCGCATCTGCTTCAGTTCATCGGCTGTGCAATAGCAGCGATAGGCCAGACCCGTTTCCAGCAGCTCATGCGCCACTTCCGTATGGCGGCCCTGGCGCGTGGACTGGAACACGGGCTCCTCATCCGCCGTGATGCCCATCCAGGCCAGCCCCTCGAAAATGACATCGACCGCGCGCTGTGTAGAGCGCTCGCGATCCGTATCCTCGATCCGGAGCAGGAATTGCCCACCGTGATGACGGGCGAAAAGGAAATTGAACAGGGCCGCACGGGCATTGCCGATATGCAGCAAGCCGGTGGGAGAAGGGGCAAAGCGTGTGCGAACGGTCATGGCGCGTGCATAGCATGGTTGAGGGCCGCACACTACCGGATGGCGATTTGTTGTCCGGCCCGTATGGGCGACTTCGGCCCAAAAACTCCTGTCATGGGGCCTCGCTCCTAGACGGCTTCCCTTCGCAAGAGCCTCCCCGCATGGGGCTCCGCCCCATACCCCGCCAAAGGACAGCCGTCCTTTGAAAACCTGTTCGATTAAACCGGGATGAAAGGGGCGCGCCCCTTTCCGGGGGGCGGGGCAGCGCCCCGCAGAGGCTTCCCGCTGCAAGAGCCTGTCTCATGGGGCTCCGCCCCACACCCCGCCAAAGGACAGTCGTCCTTTGGAAACCTGTTCGATCAAACCGGGATGAAAGGGGCGCGCCCCTTTCCGGGGAGCGGGGCAGCGCCCCGCGAACGCTCCCCGCTGCAAGAGCCTGTCTCATGGGGATCCGCCCCATACCCCACCAAAGGACGGTCGTTCTTTGGAAACCTCTCTGATCAAACCGGGATGAAAGGGGCACGCCCTTTTCGGGGAGCGGGACAGCGCCCCGCAGAGGCTCCCCGCTGCAAGAACCTCCCTCCATGGGGCTTAGTCCCGTCTGGGCAGTGGAATGCCTGTCCGCTCAGGTGCCGTTTCGGAAAAGTGTGTTTCCTCCTGAAAACCGCTCGGGATAAGGTTTATGCAAACGGGATTTGCAGAATTCTGTATTCGATGTAACGGTCTCGATATGAAAATACGCTTTCTCCTGTCCAGTCTTACCTCCATTGCCTGTGTTGTCGGTCTGGGGGCATCGGCTTCTGCCGCACCGGTGGCGCCGCGCGTCATTATTGTTGCGGGGTGGGAAAACGGGGCGGATACGGGGGATGCGCCGGGGGAGTATCAGGACTGGGTCGAGCGCGAGCATCTGACGCGCCAGATTCCGGTCAGGGGCGTGAAAGAGCCGATCCTCAGAGCCAATGAGTCGGGCGTCTACGGGCTTGTGCTGCGTTCCGGCCCTGCGGAGCTGATGGCGCTGGCGCTCGATCCGGCTTTTGACCTCAAGAAGACCTACTGGATCTTTACGGGCATCTCGGGCGTGAATCCCAATGTGGCCTCTGTGGGCAGCGTGGCCTGGGCACGGTGGGTGGTAGATGGTGATGCCCTGCGTGAGCTGGATGATCGGTCCATCCCGAAAGACTGGCCCTATGGACTCTATGCGATCGGGGCCGACCGACCCAATACCTTGCCGAACGACCCGAATCACTATGGCTCGGTCACGGATGTGGCGCAGTTGACCAAGGCCTACCCGCTCAATCAGGGGCTGGCACGCTGGGCGTTCGGACTGAGCAGGAATGTCACCCTGGCCGATGACCCCGAGATTGCGCGCCGTCGCGCGGCGTGGCCCGCTTCCTTGCCTGCCAGCAAGCCGCCGATGATTCTCATGGGGGAAACGCTCGGTGCGCTCCGCTACTGGCATGGTGAGGCGCGCAACAACTGGGCGCAGGATTGGGTCAGGCTCTGGACCAAGGGCCAGGGCGTTTTCGTCATGACCAATGAGGAAAGCCAGACCAACCAGAAGGCCATGCGACTCCTCGCGAAATGGGGCTATATCGATCCGGACCGCGTCATGGTGTTGCGCTCCGGCTCCAATCCTTCCATGCCCCCGCCGGGCGTGTCGCTCACCCAGTCGATGGGCGATGAGGGGCCGGGACAGAATCTTGCTTTCGATAATAACGAGCGCGCCGGGGCGCCTGTCGTAGCGGAACTGGTCAGGCATTGGGACCATTACCGCGACCATGTGCCCAGCGCGCCCTGAGCGCACGGGATCGATCTCTACCGGAGGGGAACACGCCTCCGGTGTGGAAACGAGTAAAGCGCCGTGAGGCGTTTGGCTTTCGCCAAGAAGGTCGAAGCCATCCTGCTCGGTCAGGGACGCGCTCTTGCCGCCTGGCTCCCGGTCGTATTCAGCGCGGGATGTCTCCTCTATTTCCTCCCGCGCCATGAGCCGGGTCCAGCCTGGGCCTGTCTCACCGCCTCGCTTGGGGCGCTAGTGCTGTGGCGGGGCTGGAATCGCCTCATCTCGCGTAGCTTGGGTCTGGCAGTCGTCATGGGGACTCTGGGGTTTCTCGCGGCGCGGGGGCAGGCGCTGCGCCAGCCACCCATGCCCGCCTTGCCCGCTCTGGCGGTCGTGATGACTGGGGAGATTGCCGAGCTCACGACGAGCCGCGACGAAGGACAGATGGCCCAGAGAATCCGCCTGCGCCATGCCGTATTCGAAACCGGTGTCGATATTGGCATGGCGCCTATGCGACGCGATCTGCTCCTGTTCACCCATGACGGGCAGGTTTATGAATCGGGCATGATGCTGCGTCTGCGCGCTGTATTGCGGCCACCCGACTGGCCCGATTTTCCCGGCGCGCGTGACCGGCAGAGAGAAGCCTGGTTCGATGGGCTGGCCGGCACAGGGCGTATCCTCGGTCGCCCCGAGATACTTCAATCCCCACAACGCTATTTCCTTGCGCGCTGGCGGGAAAAAATTGCGACGGAGATAAGCCGTCATCTTGCGGGGCAGCGCG
Source organism: Asaia krungthepensis NRIC 0535 (assembly GCF_025995175.1). Classification (GTDB taxonomy): domain Bacteria; phylum Pseudomonadota; class Alphaproteobacteria; order Acetobacterales; family Acetobacteraceae; genus Asaia; species Asaia krungthepensis. The sequence continues at coordinate 145,135 of NZ_BAPV01000010.1, read as the reverse complement.
CCGCCATCGCGGCTACCCTGCTCGCTGGCCATGGTGAAGGGATCAGCAAGGCCACGCGTGCGGCCTATGCGGCATCGGGACTGGCCCATATCCTTGCGGTAGCCGGGCTGCATCTTGGGCTTGTCATGGGGGTGGTTTTCTTCACCACCCGTCAGGCTCTTGTGCTCTGGCCGTGGCTCGGGCTGAGATTGCCCTGCCGGGAAATCGCTGCTCTGGCCGCATTACTCACCGGAATGGCCTATGTTGCGCTAACCGGGTTTCATCTGCCAGCTTTGCGCAGCCTCGGCATGGCTGGCCTCGCCAGTCTGGCTTTGTTGGCCGGACGGCGCGTGCTCTCCATGCGCTCCCTCGCCGTTGTGGCGCTGATCCTGCTCATCGCGTCTCCTGTTCTGGTCCTCGATCTGTCGTTCCAGATGTCCTTTGCGGCTGTCATGGCCCTTGTCGCAGGATATGAGGCGCTCCGCCCCTGGTTCATCAGTCGTGCCGAGCGTGGGATAAAAGGGGGGGGTGGTCATCATCTGATCCTGCTCTCCCTGACCAGCGCCCTCGCTGGCGGAGCGACATTGCCATTGGTCATGGCAGGGTTCGGGAGTTTCCAGCCCTGGTTCATCATCGCCAATCTGGTGGCGGTGCCTGTTGCGGCGTTCTGCGTCATGCCAGCCGGATTGGTGGCGCTTTTGCTCATGCCTTTCGGTCTGGCCCGCATACCGCTCTGGGTCATGGGGCAGGGGATCGGCCTGATCTCCTTGATCGCTGACGGGGTGGCCGCCCTGCCTCTGGCCCATGTCGCAGTCCCGGTCATCGGAGGCAAAGGGCTCGCGCTCTACATGCTTGGGCTGACCGGATTGTGCCTGTGGCGAGGGAGGGCGCGTTTCGGCTTTCTTCTGCCGGTCATGGCCGGGCTCGTTTCTCCGTTTCTGAGCCCCTGGCCCCTGGTGCTGATTTCACCCGATGCCGGTCTGATCGCCTTTTCCGAGAATCGTCGCTGGGTGGTCGGCGCCCATGGCGGGCTGGAAAACAGGGTGCTCGACGCCTGGATGCAGGCATGGCCCGGCCCGATGCGTGGGATGGATGACGCTGCCTCGTGCACGGGGGCGCGCTGTACTCTCACCTATCATGGTCAACGGCTATGGATCTGGTTTGCGCCCCTGTCCCCTGAAGAGTGGGGCCCGGACTGTCAGCATGACGGGTTCGTCATCACGGCGCAGCCCTTGCCCGCAGGGTGTCAGCCGGGTCGGTTCATCGATCGGTTTACCGTCTGGCGAGACGGGGCTGTATCGATCATGCCCCACCAGGGGAAACTGGAGATCCGTTCGGACCGCTCATGGCGCGGGGAGCGGCTCTGGGTGCCACGTGTCGGGTTTCGGGGCGTGCCCAATCTGCCCCAGGCCCTGTCGGAATAGGTCAGGAGTTCCTGGGATAGAAGCGCAATGCGACACGCTCCATTGTCAGGCCCTGCACCAGAATGGTGAACACCACAATTCCATAGCAGATTGGCGCAAGGATATCCTTCATCGGCCCCGGCGGAAGGGTGAGGGCGAGGGAGAGCGAAATACCTCCGCGCAGACCGCCCCAGGTCAGTACCGCCAGCATGCGCCCGCGATCCTCGCCATAGAGATGGATTGGCAGGATGGCCAGAAACACGCTCAGCGCGCGCGCTGCAACGGACAGCGGAATCCCCAGAAGGAGCGCCCAGAAGGCGCGCAGGCTGGGAATGGCGGCCAGAACCTCGAAACCGATCATCAGGAACAAAAGCGCATTCAGGATCTCGTCGACGAGTGTCCAGAAGCTGTTGAGCTCCTCACGCGCATGGTCGTCCATGTTGCTTTTGGCGCGTTCGCTCCCGAGGCACAGCCCGGCCACCACCACGGCAATCGGGCCGGACATTCCCAGGGCATGAGCAAGGCTGAACGTGCCTGCGGCGAGACTGAGCGAAACAAGCAATTGCAGATGGCTGTCCCTTGCGGCACGGAAACACAGCAGGCCGATCAGCCCTGCCACAAAGCCCAGCCCCGCTCCGCCCACTGCCTCGACCCCGAAGGCTTCGGCGGCGTCCATGAGAGTGAGGTGATGCGCTTCGCCCGTGACCAGTGTCATGGCGAGTCCGAAGATGACGATACTTACCCCGTCATTGAACAGGCTCTCTCCGGCAAAGATCGCCTGGATGGGGCCGGGCAGTCCGAGGCGACGCAGCATGCCTACCACCGAAACCGGATCGGTCGGCGCGAGGATCGCACCGAGCACCACGCACCACAGGAAAGGCACTGGTAGCCCCACCTGCGCCATCACCCAGTACATGGCCCCGCCCAGCATGAAGACGGCAAGAATGGTGCCGACGATGGCGAGAAAGAAGACCGAGAATTTCCGCTCCATCAGGTGACGCGTATCGACCTGAAGCGCCCCGGCAAAAAGCAGAAACGACAGCGCCCCATCCAGCAGATTGCCTGGCAGATCGGCCGAAGCGAGAATCGTCATGGGCAAGGTGTGCAGATCTACGCTCGGCAGGGCGATATCCAGCCCCTTGACGATCAGAGACACCACGAGCGAAATCAGCAGAATGCCGATTGTCATGGGCAGTTTGAGCAGCTTGTAGTTCAGGATGCCGCAAACCGTGCAGAGCGTCAGCAGGATCGCGAAAAGGCTGAGTGATGACATGGAATCTCTTCGTCGCTGGTGCCGGGGAGGGTCGTTTTACCGCAAGAAAACGTGAACGCACGCCCTTCGTGCAGCTTCTCACATTATGTCATCCGAGCGACCGGGGTTTGCCACGCCGCACGCTTCATTCATCCCATCCATTGCGGTGTCGTATCGTGAGGGTCTAGCTTCCCGATTGGGCGCGAGATGCCAATTGATTCCGTATCGACAGAGGATGGCTGTATGCGCAAGACGAGAAAGACTGTGGTCGCAATCTGCACGGCGCTGCTTCTGGCACCATTGCCGGAGGGTGCATCGCGTGTTCAGGCCTCGCCCGCAGAGAAAAGCGCACTCGACGCCTATCATAGGCAATTGCGCGCGCTGGATCTGCCGCCAGGGCTGGGGGAACCGGCCATGCGTCCGGATCCGATACGCGAGGTCACGCTCGCACCGCTTTTCGATGAGCCCTTCGCCTGTACCGAGCATCCGCTGGGTCAGTTGACGGGAACAGGCGATGCGCTCGGTACGGATTGCATGATCGTGGGTGGCGCGACGGATGAGACGCATGGCTATAACAAGCTTTATCGGGGACTCGGTGAGAAAAACGAGGACTGGTATGGCTGGCACAAGGCCGTTCATGCGCCATTCGACTCAGTCGTGACCTTTGTTCATGTGAACCCTGTCACCAACCTGCCCGGCAGCATGGGCAAGCCACCGGCGAGCGCGATCCTGTTCCAGCGCGCGGACGGTATGAACGTCATCTATGCTCATATTGCTGAATTTCGCGTCAGACCCGGCGATCATGTGAAAGCAGGCGATGTCGTCGCGCTGGACAGCGACAATGGATTTGCACGCAACCCCCATGTGCATGTCGGTGCATATAAGGGCACGGAGCCGTTCCAGATCCGCTGGGACCTCAAGGCCATGGGGGCTGTTCCGGCACTCAGCGCCAATTAGGCTTGTTCGAGCCGCCCCCGAACGGCTCAAACAACGATCCCAACCGGATTATACGCCTTCGACGATCGTCGCGCGATATTTCGCACCGGCAAAGCGATGCTCGCGCACCTTGCGATAGGCCTCACCGTCATACCAGGCCAGAGCCGCCTCCCGATCGGGGAACTCGACAATCACCACGCCATCGGGACCGGTGCCTTCGAGGGTTTCCTGGTCGCCATAGGCAGCCAGAATCTTGACCGGGTGGCCCTTGAACGTCTCGCCGACGAGACGCGAATAGGTCGCCATTTCCTCGGGATTGAGAATTTCCTCGCGTGTGAAAACGATATAGGTGCTCATCCAGCTTCTCCTTTGCTGCTGCTGATCTGGGCCTTGAGCGGGAAAAGGCAAGGCGTGAAGGCAACGCAGCGTCCGCACTCAGGACTGCGCGCCTTGCACACATAACGGCCATGCAGGATCAGCCAGTGATGCGAGGGGCGGAGCATGTCAGGCGGGATACGCTTGATCAGCCCCTCTTCGACAGCGCGCGTCGTCTTGCCCGGCGCCAGCCCGGTGCGGTTTCCAAGCCGGAAGATATGCGTGTCCACCGCCATGGCACTTTCGCCGAACATCACGTTCAGCACGACGCTCGCCGTCTTGCGTCCAACCCCGGCCAGAGCCTCCAGCGCGGCGCGGTCCGAGGGAACCTCGCCACCATGCAGGGCCAGAAGCTGCTCCGAGAGCCTGAGTACGTTTTTCGCCTTTGCGCGCCACAGTCCGATCGTCCGGATATGCGCGGCAATGCCCTCCTCCCCCAGAGCCACCATGGCACGGGCATCGGGCGCGTCGCGAAAGAGCCCGATTGTGACCTTGTTGACCGATTTATCCGTCGCCTGCGCCGAGAGGACAACGGCCACCAGAAGCGAGAAGGCGTCGGTGTAAACCAGCTCGCTCTCGGCATCGGGCATGGACTCGGCAAGGGCGGTGATGAACTGGCGGGCCTGCGCGCGGGTCATGGCCCGCCTGGCCGAAGGAAGAGACATCAGAACCATTTCATCATGTTGCATAAGGGCGTTCGACACCCCACAATAAGCGCTTCCCGCCCCAGACTTCCAGTATGCCCGCCCGGTCGATCGTCAGGCGGAGGAGCTTTCTTTAGTGTCCGACACTGACCAGACTACCCGCCAGAAGCGCGACATCGCGTTTGTCGATATCGTGCGCTTCGTCATGCGCCGCTGGCTGGAGCATCCGGCTTTTCTGACACGTACCGTGCTCGGGATCGGGCTTGCCACTATTGCCGATGTCGCGACACCTGTGCTCTCGGGGCGCCTGGTGACCGATATTTCCAGCCATGCGGGCGGCGTGCCCCATGATGCGGCTCAGACGGCGCTCTGCAACGACGCGCTTCTGATGGTGGGCGGGCTGATTGCGCTCGGACTGGTCGGACTGCTCGGGCGGCGCTCCTCCTATCTTGGAATCACTCATCTCAGCCTTGCCATCATGCAGCGCGCCCTGTCGCAGGGCTTTGCACGCGTTCAGCGCTTCTCGACCGACTGGCATGCCAATAATTTCGCCGGCTCCACCGTGCGCAAACTCACACGCGGCATGTGGGCCATCGACACGCTGGATGACACGCTGCTCCTGCTGATCGCTCCGGAAGTGCTGGTCCTGACCGGCACCACGCTCGTTCTGGCTTGGCACTCTCCGTTCATGGGGGCGGTGCTTGCGCTTTCGGTCGTGCTCTTTACCTGGCTCTCCGTCGTGCTGACGCTGCGCTATGTCGCGCCCTCAGCTCGTGCGGCCAATCGCTGGGACACGAAAGTAGGGGCGGCCATTGCCGATGCCGTGACCTGCAATGCCGTGGTCAAGGCGTTCGGTGCCGAGCATCGTGAAGAGCGCCGTCTGACGCGCGTTCTGCGTGCCTGGAGTGCGCGCACCGCGCGTACCTGGATCAGAGGAACGAACAGCGCCAACCTGCAGGGCTTTGCCTCGCTGGTCATGCGCATGTCGCTCGTCGCGCTTATTGTCTGGCAGTGGTGGCAAGGCAAGGCCGGGCCGGGCGATGTGGCCTATGTGCTGACCATGGTGTTTCTGGTGCAGGGCTATCTGCGCGATCTCGGCCAGCAGGTGAGCCAGGTGCAGCGCTCGGTCAATGAGATGGAAGAGCTTGTTGCGATTTTCGACGAGGCGCCCGGTGTTCAGGACCAAAAGGGTGCACGCAAGGCCGCCTTTACCGAGGGGCGCGTCCGCTTCGAGAACGTGACATTCCAGTATCCCGGACAGGACACACCGCTTTACGAGCATCTCGATGTCTCGATCGAGCCGGGTTCACGTGTGGCGCTGGTCGGGCCGAGTGGGTCGGGCAAGACCACTTTCACCAAGCTCATCCAGCGCCTGTACGATACGAGCGACGGGCGCGTACTGATCGATGGTGTGAATGTCCGCGATGTCACACAGGACTCTTTGCGCGCGCGCATCGCCATCGTGCCGCAGGAGCCCATGCTCTTTCATCGCTCCCTCGCCGAGAACATCGCCTATGCGCGCCCCGGCGCAACCCAAACCGAAATCGAGCGGGCGGCGCGTCTGGCCAATGCCAGCGCGTTCATCGAGCGCCTGCCGGAAGGTTATGCCACGCTCGTCGGGGAGCGCGGCGTCAAGCTGTCTGGCGGCGAGCGCCAGCGCGTAGCCATTGCCCGTGCCTTCCTGGCCGATGCGCCTTTGCTCATTTTCGACGAAGCGACGTCCAGTCTCGACTCCGAGTCCGAAGCTCTGGTGCAGGACGCCATGCACCGCCTGATGGCCGGACGTACCGTCATCGTGGTGGCCCATCGTCTTTCCACGGTCATGGAACTCGATCGTATTCTGGTCTTCAGCAAGGGCAAACTGATGGAGGACGGAACCCATGGCGGGCTTGTGCAGCGCGAGGGCGGGATCTATCGCCGCCTGTTCGAACTCCAGTCTCTCGAGGGTTAGGCCGCAACAGACATCCTGCACCAGCCTGTGTGGCGAGCGGACGCTCCTTGTCGAGGCATAATCAGGAGGGGGCGATCAGGGCGCGTCCGCTCCGGCCCTGAAGCCGAATGAGGCGATGGGGTTTGCACGGGCGCATCACCGTCCGGATCGTCCTTCAGAGGACTTCGAAAGCCTCCACGCATTTTATGGGCTTTCAGGCGCGGTGGGCTGTGGCAGGGTTCGCCTGCACATTTTTCCCTCCTGCAAGACTAAGGGACGTCAATCATGACCCTGCAAACCTGGTGGCTCTTTGTCGTCACCGTGTTCTTCATCTCGGCTACACCGGGGCCGAACATGATGCACGCGCTGAGCCGCAGCGTTCAGGTGGGGTTCAGGCGCAGTATCGCTGCCATGGCGGGCTGTATAAGCGCGTTGCTCCTGGCTCTGGTTCTCTCGGTGGTCGGGATCGGGGCGGTGCTGGTGGCCATGCCGCATCTTTTCGAGGTCATACGGTACGCGGGGGCGGGATATCTGGTCTATCTCGGTATCAAGGCCTGGCGGGCAAGCGATGATCCGGAGCAGCCCGAGGCGCAGGTGGAAGGGCGTGCGGTCATGACCCCATTCATGCTGTATCGCACCGGATTTCTGGTCGGAATCAGCAACCCGAAATTGCTGCTTTTTGCCGCGGCCTTCTTTCCGCAGTTCATCGACCATCATCAGCCTGTCCTGCCGCAATTCGGCATTCTGGTCGTGACCTATCTGTTCTCGGACGGGTTGTGGCTGACGCTCTACGGGCTCGGCGGCCGTTCGCTTTCGCGCTTCCTGGCACGGCGACCGGTCAGGCGGGCATTCAACCGTCTGACCGCCATCGTGTTCGTGACGTTCGGGATCGTGATCTTACGAGCGAAGGCGTGATGAGGCGACACCGTGGCGGGCGCTCAGCCCGGTGAGCGTGACCACCACCTGATCGGGCGTCGTGCCGATGTCATCCACCACATGAGCTCCGGTGCGGAACATGACCGGAATGGCAAGTGCTTTGGGCGCAAGGTGGAACTGGCTTTGCGTCCCGTTGATCTCGGTGCCTACCAACCCATCCGGATGGGTCTGGAGCACGATATGCGCGCTATGAGTCGAATCCAATGTGCCAAGAGTCACGCCATTGGCAGTGGCCTCGGTGATCTGACCGCGCAGGACGATACGATCGCCATCGACCAGAATACGCATGACGGGCGCAGTATCGTTGTCGGGCCCGAGTTCTGCCAGAATGACCGAACCGCGCTTGGGAAAGCGATCGATATGGATCGTGGTATCGAGCGATGCGCTGGCATCCTGCACCCGCCATGGACGGGATTCTGACAACTCGGTCCGCGGCTGACGGGCATGATAGGCTGTCGGCTTGCGTGCCTCGCTGCTCAGTACGATGCCGCCCGGAACCAGACGATAGGGAGCCGCTCCCTGCGCGAGGTTCTGCTTCTCGCCGAGAGAGATAGCAGGCTCCACGGCGATGCTGAACGCCTTTGTTTCACGCAGCTCGAAACCTGACAGGTCGAAAGACGGCGTTGCCGGGCCAGCAAATGCCATATGGGAGGCCGCCATGAAGGGAGCGAGCGCACAGGCGGCAAAAAGGAACGGGCTCTTCATGGGGATGACTCCTCTAGGGGCTTCAGCATGTCTATGGTGCGACACAGCTTTCCAGAAACCGCGCCAACGCGCGACCCCGATGGCTGGTCGCATTCTTCTCATCCGCCGAGAGTTCGGCAAAACTGCGGCGCTCGCCCTCCGGGACGAAAATCGGGTCATAGCCGTGACCCTTATCGCCGCGCGGTGGCCAGCAGACCTGACCCGAGCAGCGTCCTTCGACAAAGCGCGTTGTGCCATCGGGCCATGCCAGACAGAGCACAGCCACGAAAGCCGCCGAGCGGTCTTCATGTGCGCCCATTTCGTCATGAACACGCTGCATGGCATGCATCATGTCCCCGCCCGGACCGGCCCAGCGTGCGGAATACACGCCAGGTCGGCCATTCAGGGCCGAGACGCAGAAACCGGAATCATCCGAGAGCGCAGGCAGACCGGTGGCTTCTGACGCGGCAAGCGCCTTGATGGCGGCGTTGCCCTCAAAGCTGTCAGCCGTTTCCTCAGGTTCGGGCAAAGCGAGATCGGCAGCGGAAACGATTTCGATACCGCTCCCGGCCAGAAGGGCTTGGAATTCGACCAGCTTGCCCTTGTTATGGCTGGCCAGCACGATGCGCTGGCCAGGATGCAGGCGACGGGGCGCTTCGGCCTCGCTCATGCAACGCCCTCGAGCGCAGCGCGCTGCGCGTCGAACAGACGTGCCGTGCCGGTCTTGGCAAGTGCCATGAGGGCATTGAACTCAGCCTCGGAGAAGGGAGCGTCTTCGGCCGTGCCCTGTATCTCGACGATGCCACCCTCACTGGTCAGGACGAAGTTCGTATCGGCCTGGGCAGAGCTGTCTTCGATATAATCGAGGTCGAGCACGGCGCCGGCTTCGGTCAGACCGCAGGAGACGGCGGCCACCTGAGCGCGCAGGGGCGAGCGCTTGAGCACACCCGCCTTCACCTGCTTGTCCAGCGCAATGGCCAGAGCCACCCAGGCACCGGTAATGGCAGCACAACGCGTGCCGCCATCGGCGTTCAGCACGTCGCAATCGAGCGTGATGGTCATTTCACCCAGAGCACGCAGATCGACACAGGCGCGCAGGGCACGGCCAATAAGGCGCTGGATTTCCTGCGTGCGGCCCGATTGCTTGCCCTTAGCGGCCTCGCGGTTACCACGCGTATGGGTGGCGCGCGGCAGCATACCGTATTCCGCGGTAATCCAGCCCTGGCCCTGCCCACGCAGGAAGGGCGGCACGCGATTTTCGATGGAGGCCGCGCAGAGTACTTCCGTACCGCCTACGCGGATCAGAACCGAGCCCTCGGCATGACGGGCGAAGCCCGGCTCGATCGAGACAGGACGGTTTTCATCGGCCTTGCGGCCTGAAGGGCGGGGGCTGGACATCGGGTTTTTCCTCACTCAGTGGCGCAGGCGCGCATGCTCGGTGCAGCCTTAGCGCGTCAGGCCAGGATTGACAAAGTCGGCGGCCCTAGGCGCGCCTCCGCTCAGCCCAGGATTTCCACAGCATCGCCCAGTGCGATCGACCCGCTCCGGCGGATCACGGCATTCTCCCCGAACATCACACCGCCAGGGCGGAAGCGAAACCCGGTCAGGGTCTTGAGCGGCTCTCTCGGCACGGGGATCACGCCGGTTTCTTGATCGATGGTCGTCACGATGCAGCGGCTGCACGGCTTGACGAGTTCCAGCTCGACCGTTCCGATACGCAGCCGGGTCCAGTCATCTTCCCCCCAGGGCGTCTCGCTTTCGATCACGATATTGGGCCGAAAGCGTTCCATGGGAACGGGCTCCCCGAGCCGCGTATTCAGATCGTCCAGCGAGGCCGTATTGGTGACAAGCAGGGGAAAGCCATCGGCAAAGCTCACACTGCCGAAATCCGTCGGTCGGGCTCGGTCCGGCTCAGCCATATGCACCAGACGGCACGGTGTATCGAGCTGCGTGCTCAGCCAGTCTGCCGCCTCATCTCCTGCATCGCGTGCCGCAATGGCATGATCCTTCCAGACGCTGACTGCGCGCACGGGAGCGTCGGGGGCAGGGGGCACCACGCTGAGGGTGAGGTCCGGATCCCGAGCCGCGCTCAGGGTCAGGATTTCGCCATCGAGCCGCGTCAGAATCAGCGCCATCGCCGGAAACTGACGCTGCGTCATGAACCGCCCGTCGGGTGTGATGACCAGCCAGCGCCTGTCCCCTCGGGGGCCCCATGGGTCGAGATCCATCCGCGCGACATCGATCCGATGCAGGCTTTTGACAGGATGGATATATAAGGCTGCAATACGGGTCACGGTCACGACTCCAGATCCGGAATTTGAGGCAGGCAGACCATGGCCCTTCTCGTCGGGCGGGTCACGCGAAAGGGCAGGGCATGATCGATCTCTCCAACCTGCCGGGCGGCATGGATGCGCGGTCAGCCAGCGTACTGCGCGAGATTGTCGAACAATATATGGAAACGGGTGATCCTGTCGCCAGCAAGACCCTGGCCCAGCGCCTCACGCCTTCCCTTTCCCCGGCGACCATACGCAATGTGATGGCCGAGCTGACCCAGGCAGGGCTCTTGTTCAGCCCGCATGTTTCTGCGGGGCGCCTGCCGACCGAGAAGGGGGTACGGTTGTTTGTCGATGGCCTCCTGCAATTCGGCGCGCTGGACGAAACGGAAAGGGCCCAGATTGCGGGGCGTCTCGCATTGAGGGGGCGCTCGATGCAGGAGACCCTCGCCGAGGCCTCCACCATGCTGTCAGGCCTCTCGGCAGCCGCCGGTCTGGTTCTGGCGCCCAAGGGCGACGGTGCGCTCAAGCATATCGAATTCGTGGCCCTCGGGCCGGGCAAGGCGCTGGTCATTCTGGTGGCGGCCGATGGACAGGTCGAGAACCGGGTGATCGAAACCCCGCCCGGATTGCCGCCCTCCGCGCTCGTCGAGGCCGGGAATTACCTGAACTCCCTTCTGGGCGATGTGACGCTCACCGCGCTACGCCAGCGTGTGTCGGAGCATCTGCAGCAGAATCGTTCCGATCTCGATGCGCTTGCCACAAGTGTGATCGAGAGCGGTCTCGCCATGTGGGACGAGCAGCATGGCACGCTCTATCTGCGCGGTCAGGGCAACCTCCTGACCGATATCACCGAGATCGAAAAGCTCACCACCATACAAATGCTGTTCGAGCGTCTCGAGGCGCAGGAAACGATGTTGCGTTTGCTGCAACTGGCGCAGGAATCCGACGGTGTGCGGATCTATATCGGGGCGGAGAGCGGGTTTTTCGGCATGTCGGGCGTGTCGATGGTGGTGGCCCCGGCCCGCAACGAGCAGAATCGCATTGTCGGTGCGATCGGGGTGATCGGCCCGACGCGCCTCAATTACGGGCGTATCGTCCCCGTCGTGGATTACACGGCGCGCGTGATCGGGCGTCTTCTCAGCTGATCTCAAAGGCCGCGGTCGGGGTGGGGTTTTGCTGCAACAGAGGCGTAAGCGTCAGAGGTTGGCGCGGACGTCGCCGGGCGGATGGCAAGAAGCAAGGAGCGCTGGGCGCCGGACGCCGCGCCAGGCAAAGGCAAGCGCGTGCCTGCGAGGGGTCAGCATACGGGCCACAAAGTTTGAAACGACGTGAATGAGAGCGGCAGATCGGAGGCCGCGCGGCAGGAGATCGGTCAAGATGGCCGAGGTACCGGAGAGACTTTTGCGTTTTTTAAGAATCTCTCGCAATTTATCGGTTGAGAATTATTCTCATATGCTGTTAGGGTCGCGCCGTTCTGGAGTGGAATGGCTGATGATCGTCTGTTCGTGTAACGCCCTGACCAATCATGATATCGCCGACGCCGTTCGTCGGGGCGCCTCACGACCCAATGAGGTTTATGCCTCCAAGGGATGCAAGGCGCAGTGCGGCAACTGCGTACCGGGCGTTGTCTGCGCTCTGCGAAGCCTGATCCGCGAACGCAAGGAGGCCGCGATGGCCTTCGCCCCTGTCGACCAGGGAGCGGGCAGCGTCGCCTACGCCTGATTAGGGCCTATCTACGAGAAAACCCGCCAGCCTCTCGGCTGACGGGTTCTTCATCTCATCTTCGCAGCCCAGCCCTCTCAGGGGCATAGCTGACCCGGCGTTGAGTGCCGGAACGCTTACTCGGCGGTCTGTTCGGGGGCCGGCGAGGAGTTCAGCGTGATGTAGCGCTGGATACCGACCTGCTTGATCAGGTCGAACTGGCGATCGATGAAGTCCTCATGCTCTTCCTCATTGGCGAGGATGCGGATCAGCAGATCACGCGACACGTAGTCACGCACGCTTTCGCAATAAGCGATGCCTTCGCGCAGATCGGCCAGAGCCTTCTCTTCAAGCTTGAGATCGCAGGCCAGGATTTCCTCGACGCTCTCGCCGATCAGGATCTGGTTCAGGCGCTGCACGTTCGGCAGACCGCCCAGATACAGGATGCGCTCGATCAGCCAGTCAGCATGGCGCATCTCTTCGATGGACTCGTCATATTCCTTCTTGCCGAGCTTGGTCACGCCCCAGTGGTTCAGCGTGCGCGCATGCAGGAAGTACTGGTTGATGGCGGTCAGTTCGTTCGTCAGCTGAATGTTCAGATGCTCGACGACTTTCGGGTCCTTCAGCATGGAATGCTCCTTTCTCTGTCCTGTGGCGATGGGGCAGCACAAGGCTGTCCCTGACAGGCTGTGTGCAGTTGTTCAAGCATGGATAAGATATGAGTGCAACAGAAATAACGTTGATGATAATAAAAGTATCGGTGTTGAGAATGACTCTCTTTATTTCTACAGAATCAATAAACGAAGTTGATTTTCAGTCGCAACAACAGCCCATATTCTGAATCTTCACCCCAAACGCAAAACGCCCCGCATGAAGCGGGGCGTTTTAAGGAGCACGTTCGAGGCGCGCCCGTTATTGAGCCTGACAGGGCAGGCTCATATCAGGGGGAAGGGGAGAGGCTCAGTAGCGCTTGCGCGAGGAACCCTTGCCGTTACCGACATTGCTGCCCTTGCGGAAGGACGGACGATCACCGCCCCGGTCACCGCCACGCTCCCCACGGTCACCGCCGCGCTCGCCGCGATCCCCACGGAAGCCACCCTTGCCACGGGGCGCGAAGCCCCCTTCACGCGGGCGGCGCGGGCCACGCGGCGGAGCGGACGGGCCGGTCGGCGCCGAGGCGGGTTCGATCTTTGCTTCATCGGCATCCGCACCTGCCACGCAGGACCGGAAACGCTCGGCGCTATCGGGAGCGATTTCGAAAAGCGTGTGCTCCACATCGATATGGATCGCGCCGATCTCGCTCTTGGTCACGCCGCCCAGACGGCAGATCAGAGGCACGAGCCATTTCGGATCGGCACGCTCATTGCGTCCGATGGCGAGGCTGAACCATTCACCCCCGAGACGGTCCACGCGGCCTGTGAACTCACGAGGGGCGCGATCGTCGCGCATCCCACGAGCCGGGGCCTCGACGCTGACAGGGCGGATGGATTCAACGCTCGGCAGGCGGCTCTTATAGAGGCGCACCAGAGCGGTCGCGAGCTGATGGGCATCATGGACATCGGCAAGCTGCGACGCCAGCGCATCTTCATTTGCCTGCGACGGCGCGAAGAGCGTCTCGTCTTCCATCAGGCGCTTCGCATCCTGCTCCAGAATCGCGTCGGCCGAGGGAACACTCTCCCATTCGGCGTTGCTGATCTTGGCGTAGGCCAGCAGGCGCTCTGCCTTGCGACGCTGATTGACCGGCACCATGACCACGCAAGTACCCTTGCGTCCGGCGCGGCCCGTACGGCCCGAACGGTGCAGCAGGGTCGCGGCCTCGCTCGGCATATTGGCATGGATGACCAGCGAGAGTGCCGGAATATCGATACCGCGAGCGGCCACGTCGGTGGCTACGCATACGCGGGCAACACCCGAACGCAGGGCCTCGATGGCGCGCGAACGTTCGTTCTGGCCCATTTCGCCCGAGATCGCGACAGAGGCAAAGCCACGCTCGACCAGGGCGGCCTGCACCTGCGCGACCATGGCGCGCGTGTTGCAGAACAGCATGGCCGTGGGGCTCTCGTAGTAACGCAGTACGTTCACGATCCCGCGGCCGATATCGTTGGGCGACGTCAGCACACATTTATAGGTAATGTCGTCATGCTGCTTGCTGGTCGAGACCGTGTTGATACGCTCGGCGTTCTTCTGGAAGCGACGCGCCAGATTGGCGATTTCCTTGGCGATGGTCGCCGAGAAAAGCAGCGTACGACGCTCTTCGGGAGCGGCGTCCAGAAGCTGCTCCAGCTCTTCGCGGAAGCCCAGATCGAGCATCTCGTCAGCTTCGTCGAGAACCACGACACGCAGATCCGACAGGTTCAGGGCGCCGCGCGACAGATGGTCGCACAGACGTCCCGGTGTCCCCACCACGATATGCGCACCGTTGGAGAGGTTGCGTGCTTCACGGCGCGCATCCGTACCACCGATGCAGCTCACGATCCGCGCGCCCGTCTCGGCATAAAGCCACTGCAATTCGCTCTGCACCTGAAGCGCGAGTTCACGCGTAGGTGCGATCACCAGAGCCAGAGGGCTGTTCGCGGGAGGAAGGCGTTCACTGCCCTCGGGAATGAGGGTCGGAGCGAAGGCGAGACCGAAAGCGACCGTCTTGCCCGATCCCGTCTGCGCTGAAACGAGCAGATCGCGTGTCTCCAGCCCCGGCTGCAACACGGCTTCCTGCACGGCGGTCGGTGTTTCGTATCCGCGTGCCGCCAGAGCGCGACTGAGAGACGGGACGGTATCGGGAAAGGGCATGCGGTTCGGACTCGATCAGGACTATGCGAAGGGAGAACGCCGTAACAGGAATGCGCTGTTCGAGCGTGGCTCGCGGCGTAAGGAAGGCGGTCAATAAAGAATATGCGAGCCGAAATCTAGGATTAAACCGCAGCGAAGCTGAAAACGCTTCTCTCCGGGATGTGACTCGCCATTACCCCAATATATGGGATTTGCGACATGATTTGAAGCGATCACGACGATCCCTTCCCTAAATTTCGGGTAAGACGCGGCGCATGATTGCAGCTTATCTCGCCCGACAGAACGCGGCGCTCACACGCTGGCGGGGGCGTTCCTGGCCTTTCTCGTGGCTCTTCGCTCCCAGCATGAATGCGGTCGAGTTTGCCCTGCGCAACACAATCGCATCGCTTGTCGCCCTCGGTATCGCTTTCTGGATGGAACTGGGCGAGCCACAATGGGCAGCCATGACCGTATGGATCACCGCCCAGGGTTCGCGCGGGGAGAGTCTGTCCAAGGGGCGGTGGCGCCTCGTCGGAACGGTACTGGGGATGGTGGGAGCGGTCGCGCTCGTCTCGGCTTTTCCGCAGGCACCCTGGCTGTTCATTCCGGCCCTCGGGCTCTGGGCAGGGCTCTGTACCGGTCTTGCGACATTATTCCAGAATTTCCGCGCCTATGCGTTTGTGCTGGCAGCCTATACCTGCGCCATAATTGCGACCGGAGCGCTGAACGCCCCCGATCATGTGTTCGAAATCGCCATGGCGCGCGGAACCTACATCTTTCTCGGTGTCGTATGCGAGATGGTGGCCGGGCTGGTATTTTCGGCCTCGCTCGCGGTGAAGGCGCGCCGTACCATGAAAGCCTGGCTGAATGAGGCAATAGGCGCCGCCTCTCATCTCATCGGCGATGTGCTCGATGGCGCCGCCCCGCCGGAGGCAGCCATACGAGCCGTTTTCAGCAGGACGCTGAAACTCAACGAGCAGCTTGAATTCACAGTGGTCGAGGTAGGGCGCAGTGATCATGCGATCGCCTGTGCTTATGCCACGATCGGCATTCTCTCGAAGATCGTCTCACGTGGCCTCGGTATGCAGGCGCGCCTTTCGACAGCGTCTGCGATCTCGCCCGCCATTCTTACTAATCTGCATGAGGCGGCGTCATTCATCCGGTCCCTGCCGATGAGGCTGGAAGACAAGACGATGAGAGCCGCGTTGCGAGCAGAGCTCACGCAACTGAGAGCGCGTTTCGATAGCACTTATCGCCTCGCCGATGAGTCTTCCGAAACCCGGCTTCGCCCGGAAGGGAGCCAGCGCTGTTCGGCGAAGGACAGGATCATCCTGCATGGCATCGGGCTTATTCTGGAGGAATACGCGACTCTGCTGCTCTATCTTGAGGCAGATCCGCGTGAGGCGCTGGCTCCCGCGCGGTTTCGCCTGCGCCGGGTGGTCCATCTTCACGCAGCTTTCCACAATGCCATACGCTCTGCGATTGCGATCTGTCTGGCAGGATTGATCTGGGAGGTGACAGCCTGGCCCCAGGGGGCGTCGTTCATTTCTTTTATCGCGGTTGTGGTCGGTCGCTTCGCTACGACCGATAATACGGTTCTTGTCAGCAACAGGTTTTTCTATGGTGCCTGTCTGGCCGCACTCGCCTCGATCATTCCCGTATTTTTTGTCATCCCGACAGGGACCGGATTCGAGGCCCTGATTGTCGCGCTTGCGCCCCTCATGTTCATCGGTGGTCTGGCAGCGCGCAATCCCGCCACCGCCACAGCGGCGGGCGCCTATAATACGTTTCTGCCTGCTCTGATCGGTCTCGATAACCACGCGCGCATGGACGAGCTGACCTGGTTCAATGCAACGATCGCGCTTGTTCTGGGCCTTGGCGCCGGGGTGCTGGTCTTTCGCTGTATCCTGCCGTTCAACATTCATCAGCTTTGTGTGCTGCTGCGTCGTCGTGCCCTGCACGGGCTGATGCGTATCTGCGCGCCCAGACGCCGAATACCTGCGGAGAATCGCTGGATCGGGCTGATCACTCAGGGGATGGAACGGGTCATCCGCTATGCGGGCGCGCGGCTCACACCTTTCATGGAACTCAATCTCCACGGCCTGCTTTCGGTCATGACGCTGGGCCGAAACCTGCTTTTCCTGAGGATGATGGCGCGCCGTCCAGCCCTTCCTTCCGAACTGGCGGAACTCATCGCCGGGTTCTTCACGGGGCTCGGACCTCATCTTCTGCGTAGCGCAGCGCGCGAGGAAGCGGGCTTCAGCCAAAGGATAGAGCGAAGCATCGCGATCTTGCGCGATCGCCTGGATACCGTTGGGGATGAGGCGCGCCCCGTCTATTGCGAGGTACTGGGCAGTCTGATGGTGGTCGATCATGAGTGGCGCAACAATCAGACCTGGCTGGATGACCGGAGCTTCAGGCACGCCCTACAACAGGCGCGACTGGAGGGCGTCTGACACCACAGCGCTGCCGCACTGATCGAGCTAACCCAGAAGTCACAGCGATATGATGCTGTCATAACGAATTAATGTTCCGATTCTTCCGTTCAAAGAGAATATAAATTCCCGGACCGGCAGCATCTTCGCGATGCGGCCCGATTTCACTGGGAGTGGTGAGCGCATCATGAAGATCGGATTTGTTTCTGACAGTCTCGGGAGCTTCTCGCTCGAGGCGGTGCTGGATCAGGCTGTAGCCCTTGGCGTCTCTGGGGTCGAGGTGAACACGGGAGGCTGGTCGCATGCGCCGCATCTCGATCTCGCCCAGCTGCGTCAGAGCCCGGCGGCACGGCGTGAGTTCACGCAGGCATTCGAGCGCAGAGGGCTCGAAATCATCGCTCTCAACGTGAATGGCAATCCGCTTCATCCCGTGGACCACCGTCAGAGCCATGATCTGCACGAAACCATCCGTCTGGCCGGAGATCTCGGGATCACCAAGATCTGCACCATGTCCGGCCTGCCAGAGGGACGCGAGGGAGATCTTTTGCCCAATTGGGTGGTGAGTTCCTGGCCGCCCGAAGGGCAGGTGGCCAAGGAATGGCAGTTCAGGGAGCGCCTGGTGCCCTATTGGGAAAAGATCTGTGCCATGGCCCCTGATCATGGGGTGACCCAGTTTGCGCTGGAACTTCATGGCGGACAATGGGCCTATAACGTGCCCAATTTCCTGCGTCTGCGCGAGGCGCTTGGCCCGATGATCGGCGCCAATCTCGACCCGTCGCACATGTTCTGGATGGGTGCCGATCCGTTGGCGGCGATCGATGCGCTGGGCGACGCGATCTGCCATGTCCATGCCAAGGATGCGGGCTTCAACGAGGCGAAGCGCGGTGTCACGTCCAATCTTGAAAACGGACCTCTGGGTCTCCCCTCCGATCGGTCTTGGTCCTATCTGACGCTGGGTTACGGCCATGACCCGCTCTGGTGGCGTCAGTTCTGCTATCGTCTTCGCATGGTCGGTTACGATGGCTGGCTGTCGATCGAGCACGAGGATCCGCTTCTCGATCCTGTGGAAGGGCTCGCCAAATCCGTAGCTCTGCTGCGTGAAATTGCGCCCGTCGCAATCGGGGGCTTTACCCAGCAGGAGGTCTGAGAGCCTTTCATCTGGGTGACAGGATCGGCAGCCTGGGCTTCGTCCCGCGCAGGACATGGTTTGCGGCTCCGTTGCCCGGAGCCGCCGACGGGCTCACGCCGTCAGTTTCTTGCGCCCGATCACGGCATGGACCGTGTCGTTCCACGCGGTCAGGTCTTCAGGGGGGACGACCTCGCCTGTATCGAGATCGGCAAACCCGGCTCGATCGAGAAGCAGCGTGATCAGGCGGGTGCGGTCTGCGGGTTCGAGCGCCTGCCAGAGCGCGACCGCCTTCTGCGGGATGAAATTGTCAGAGAACGTGACGATCAGCGGGGCGCCGGGGCGGAGCAGACGATTGATCTCCGCAAGAATTGTGACCGGGTCGGTCAGATAGGCGAAGCCGTCACAAAGGCAGACCGCATCCAGCGAGGAGTCCGGCAGATCAATCCGGGGCCTCTCGTTGATGTCCTGCACCACACGCTGCGTGAGAGATTTGTTTGCATCCAGCGCGGCCCCGTTCACGTCGAGTCCGATCACCGTGTCATGCGCGGACTCTTCGGGCAGATGGCTCAGCGTTCCGGCCATCAGATCGAGGATCACCCCCGAAGCGGGCAAGGCGGTCTGGTAGAGTGCGGTCACGGCGGTGCGTGCGCCTGCGTCCATCTGGGTCGAGTCGCTGCGCCCGGCGTAGAATTCGGGATCGGGGTCATTATTGGCACGGGTGAAAGCCGCAGGATGCAGCCCCGACGGGGTATCAGTCATTGGCCCTGTCCTGTCTGGTTCAACGGAGAATCAGGCAGGGATGCAGGGGCTGCGCCGTGGCGTCAAGGCAGGGCGGGTCAGAGTGCCGCGCCATGCCATTCGAAGGGACCGTTCGAGATCCCTGCGATGCGGGCATGGCCATCGAGCGGAACCGATTGCTGGCGCAGCAGGGGCATCAGCGTTTCACAGACGGCGCGATAAGGTGCGCGAGCACAGGGCGCCATAAGTATGACATCGAAAATGCCGAGCTTTCGATAATCGTTCAGGCGCTGCGCGATCTCCTGCGGGGTCCCGATCAAGGCGGAGGCCGCGATCTGGGTAGGCAGACCCTCATGGATGAGGGTCTCGGCGTCTTCCCAGGCCTCCTCCGTGTTTTCACGCAGGACAATGTCCAGCGCGACGACTGAGCGAGCAGGGTGGTCTGCAATCTGCGAGGGTAGGCAGTGAAGGTAAAGCGCCATCGTCTCCGCCAGGCTGCCATCGGGGCGGAGACGCTCTACCCCGGCATCGGTTCGACGCAGCAAATTATGGCGTGGCGCCTGCTGGCGGAGCCATTCGATATCTTCGTCAGCAACGAGAAGGCTCGACCCTGTCGGTAATTGCGACAGACAAGATTTCATGTCCTCCCGGCTCATATCAAGGCACGACCAGATCAGGCGCAGGTGACGTGCGATGGCAGGCGTATCGTGGGAGGTAATGAACATGGGTCAGTTTTCCTGCACCGCAGAAGGCGATGCGTCGGCATGAAAAAATACGAGATGAAACCGGAGGTTTCCCGTGCCGGACAGGCCCGGACCCTCTATAACTGCGCAGATGATGATCCGGTTTCATAAGATGCAGGGCCTCGGGAATGACTTTGTCATCATCGACAGGCGCCATAAGCATTTCGACGTCCCATTACATACTATGTCCCTGCTGTGCGACCGACGCTTCGGCGTGGGCTGCGATCAACTCGTGCTGCTCGATCCCCCTGACCGTGACGGGGCGACTGTCCGGGTGAGCTTCTTTAACCCGGACGGGTCCGAGGCCGGGGCATGCGGGAATGCTTCGCGCTGCGTTGCCGCCCTGCTGGGCGAAGCGCCTGTGCTTGAGACCCGCGCAGGGTTGCTGCCCAGCTTCATCACGCCCGAGGGGGAAATCGGTGTGGATATGGGTCCACCCGCCCTGGACTGGCAGGATGTGCCCTTGGCCCGCCCCATGGAAACGCTCGAATTGCCTCTCTCCGGCAGCCCCGCAGCCTGCTCGATGGGCAATCCGCACGCGACATTCTTTGATGGGATGGAGCGCGCCGAACGCGATGGTGCGGCGCTCGAACGCGACCCTCTCTTTCCAGAGCGCGCCAATATCGGCTGTGCCGAAATCGTGGCACGCGATCATGTCAGGCTGCGCGTCTGGGAGCGCGGGGCGGGACTGACCCTCGCTTGCGGCTCGGGCGCCTGCGCAGCTGTGGTTAACGGGGTGCGTCGCAGCCTGCTTGACCGCGGATGTCGGGTGGAAATGGATGGCGGGTCCCTGCGTATCCACTGGCGCGAGGCAGATAATCATGTGCTGATGATCGGCCCTGCTACCCATGTGTTCGAAGGGCTCTGGCCGGCTGTTCCGACAGAGGGGGCGAAGCCAGGCGCATGAGCGGCGCACGGCTTCTGACCTTTGGCTGTCGCCTCAATCTGCATGAGAGCGAACGCATGCAGGCCCTGACAGGTCACCTGGATGATGTGGTGGTGGTTAATACCTGCGCCGTAACCACCAGTGCGGAGCGTCAAGCGCGACAGGCCATACGCAAATCCCACAGGGAAAACCCGGACAAACGCATTGTGGTGACCGGTTGCGCCGCCCAGATTGCGCCGGAAAACTGGCGCGACCTTCCGGGTGTGGCGCAGGTCATGGGCAATGCCGAGAAGCTCGAGGCGTCGAGCTGGACGCAGGACGCGCTCCGACGCGAGAGTGCCATTGCCGACATCATGGATGCGGCCCCCGTGCCGGCATCTCCTGTGGTCGAGACGGGCGGACATGTGCGGGCGCTGTTGCAGGTTCAGCAAGGCTGCGATCACCGCTGCACCTTCTGCATCATTCCCTATGGGCGCGGTCGATCCCGCTCCGTACCCGTCAGCGAGGTCATCGAGCGGGCGCGTGGGCTCGTGGAGGCCGAGCACCATGAAATCGTTCTGACCGGTGTCGATATCGCATCGTGGGGGCGTGATCTCGATGGAACGCCAGCGCTCGGGACCTTGTGCCGGGCGGTGTTGCAGGCAGTGCCGGAACTTCCGCGCTTGCGGCTTTCGTCACTCGACCCGGCCTCTGTCGACCACGATTTGTGGTATCTTCTGGCGGAGGAGCCCCGCTTCCTGCCGCATTTGCATCTTTCACTCCAGGCAGCGAGCGATCTCGTGCTCAAACGCATGAAGCGACGTCATTCGGTGCGGGATGCGGCAGATCTCATCAGGCGCGCCCGCGCCCTGCGCCCCGATATCGCCATCGGCGCGGACCTGATTGCGGGTTTTCCGACTGAGACGGATGAGCAGGCTCAGGAGACGCTGGATTTCGTCACGGCCCATCGCCTGCCTTATCTGCATGTCTTTCCCTATAGCGAGCGCCCCGGGACTCCGGCAGCACGCATGCCCAGCGTGCCGAATGCCAGGCGTCAGGCCCGCGCGGCGGCCCTGCGAGCAGTCGGGGAGACCAATCGGCAGGCCTACTGGCAGGGAATGATCGGGCAGCCTCTCGACGTTCTGATGGAAGGAACGGAGCGCGGCCACTCCGCGCATTTCATCCCTGTGCGCCTGAAGGGCGGCCAGGCACAGCGAGGGCAACGCCTGACCCTGAAAGCGCATACTCTTGACGAAGCAGGGCTGGTAGCAGAGATCAACTGACATGGCCGGATTTTTCTCACGTCTGAAACAGGGGCTGACGCGCTCGACGCAGAAGCTGAATGCTGCTCTCACCCATCGCTATCTCGATGAGACGGCGCTGGAGGAGCTCGAAGACGAGCTGATCGCTGCCGATCTGGGCCCAGCCGTGGCTGGACGCGTGATCGAGGAGTTCCGCAGCTCTCGCTTCGGACGCAATGTGACGACCGAGGAAATCCAGGAAGCCCTCGCGACAGAAATCGCGCATGTGCTCGAGCCCGTGGCCCAGCCTTTCGAACTCAAGACCGAGCACAAGCCTCATGTGGTGCTGGTTGTGGGCGTCAATGGCGTAGGCAAGACCACCACCATCGGCAAAATGGCGAAGTGGTTCCGTGATCAGGGCCGCTCGGTCATGATGGTGGCGGGCGATACCTTCCGCGCGGCGGCCGTCGAGCAGTTGCAGGTCTGGGGCGAACGGACAGGCGCGCCCGTCATCGCGGGCAAGCCGGGTGGCGATGCGGCAGGGTTGGCCTATGAGGGCATCAAACAGGCGCGCGAATCCGGCACGGATCTCCTCTTCGTCGATACGGCCGGGCGTCTGCATAACAAGGGCGCGCTCATGGAAGAGCTCGCCAAGATCATCCGCGTGATGAAGAAATTCGACGAAACGGCGCCGCATTCCGTGCTGCTGGTCCTTGATGCCACGACAGGTCAGAATGCGATGGAGCAGGTGCGCGTGTTCCGTGAACTGGTCAATGTGACCGGTCTGATCGTCACCAAGCTCGACGGTTCGGCGCGTGGCGGGATCGTGGTCGCGTTGGCAGACGCGTTCAAGCTGCCTGTGCATCTTGTCGGTGTGGGTGAGCAGGTGGAAGACCTGCGCCCCTTCTCGGCGCAGGACTACGCTCGTGGTCTCGTGGGGGGGACCGGTGGCGATCTGACACGGCATCTTGTCGACGAGCCGCAGGACCCGTCCGAGCTGAGCTGAGCTGACCAGCCGGGCTTCTCCGCCTTGAAACGGTTGGAGGGGACCTATCCACGGTCTTCATGGAGGCGCTCGCCCATGTGGCGGTTTTCGCGAGCCCGTCAGGTACGCGGCATAGGCCCTTTTTTCAATAATCGTTGAAAGAGCCGGAGGAGCCGAGGGAAGCGTTGCAAGCGCCTGCTTCACTGTTTTGGCGGCACACTTGACGTCCGGCAGCCCGAAAATTGTGTCTTTTGCGCAACGACTATCTGGATAGAAGCGTCAGAATTAACGTTAATTTAACGAACTAGTGCTGATTCAAATTATTTTTAAAGTTCGATACATAACAGCAATATTAAGTCGCACTCACCCGTTTCTCGTTATGCCAGCGTTACGTTTCGATTGAATGTCGTTACGTATGGAGCGTTTGAACGATGGCGTTGAGCCTGCGCAGATCTTTCTTGTTAACGTTTACCGCCGTCGCTGGCTTGTCCGCATCCGGTTTTTCTCTTTCTTCCGCCTTGGCTGCGAGCGTTCCCATGGACGCTACCGCCACCAAGAAGAAAACCGTGGTCAAGACCAAGGACGCGGCGCCCAAATCCGAGACCATCATGGTCACGGGTTCCTATCTGCGTAGCTCCAATAACAGCTCGGCCAACCCGGTTCAGGTCGTGACGGCGAAGCAGATCCAGCAGACCTCGGCGATCTCTCTTGGAGATTACCTGCAACGCCTGCCGTCGGTGGGGTCTTCCGGCACGCCGAATCAGCAGACCAATGGCGGCGGCGGCGTAAGCTGCACCGATATCCGCAATTTTGGATCGAAGCGCGTGCTCATCCTGATCGACGGCAAGCGCACTGCCATCAACGCCGCCACGTCCTGCGTCGATCTGAACACGATTCCCGTTGAGGAGATCGCGAGCGTCGAAATCCTGAAGGATGGCGGCTCGGAGCTTTATGGCGCCGATGCCGTCTCGGGCGTGATCAACATCAAACTGCGCCATGATGTGACCAGGGCCACCATCACCATGCGTGGTGGCATCTCGCAATATGGCGATGCCAAGACCGGCCTGCTTTCGGCCATGAAGGGATTCAACTTCGATCATGGTCGCGGCAATGTCACGCTGTTCGGCCAGTACAACACGTCTGGCGGTATCATGAGCCAGGATCGTGCCTGGGCGGCTAACCCGCAGCAGAGCAATCCGGTGAGTGGCACGCCGCTCTATGGCTCATCCATCATTCCCGCAGGCCGCGTGACCAACCCGAACACGGGTGCCAATCTGGTATCGAATGGCGATGGCACTTTCCATCGCTACAGCAACGCCGACCGCTATAATTTTGCCAAAGACACAATGGTCCAAAATTATAACCAGAATTCGGCTCTGTCCGGCGATGCCCATTACGATGTAGACAGCCACTTCCAGCCCTATGCCAATGTGCGCTACAGCCACACCACCACGGCGCGCCAGATGGCTGCCGCTCCCGTCTCGGGTGGCATCAAGCCGTCGCCGCTTCTGTCGTCATGGACCATCCCTGCGGGCAGCCCCTATAATATCTGGGGCAAGGACGCGATCATGTCGCGCCGCATGAACGACCTCGGCCCGCGCAAGATGGATTATGCCACCGATACATGGACTGTGATCGGGGGCGCCAAGGGCAAGATCTGGCGTGGCTGGGATTATGACGCCTCCATGACCTACGGTCAGAGCCGATGGACGGCCAATACGCAGAACATGGGCAATTACCGTCATTTGCTTCAGATGACCGGCGTGCGCCAGCTCGACCCGACCAATCCGGGGAGCAAGATCGTCTATGATCCGACGGTCTGCACCAGCCAGCCGGGTTGCGTCCTGTCCAACCCGCTGGCGCCGCTTTCTCCTGCAGCCGCCGAGTACGGCAAGTTCACCCAGCATGACCACGCCGAATACCAGCTGCGTGACTTCAACCTGCGTATCAACAACAGCAATGTTGTGAAAATGCCGTACGAGCATGGCGGTAATGTCGGCATTGCGTTCGGTATGGAACATCGAAGCGAGCAGCTCAGCAGCAAGCCTGACCCGATCGTCGTCAGCGGCGATTCGACGGGCAATGCGTCCAGCTACAGCGGTGGCGGCTTCAACGTGAACGAGGTCTATGCCGAAGGGCAGATTCCCCTGTTGCAGAACGCGTTTCTGGCCAAGGATCTGACGATCGACGGTCAGGGCCGCTGGTCCGACTACAGTACCTTCGGTTCCACCAAAAACTGGAAGGCTTCGATCAACTGGGCTCCTGTGCGCGACATTCGCTTCCGAGCCACGCTGGGCACCTCCTACCGACAGCCGAACGTGTATGAACTCTATGGCGGCCAGAGCCTCGGCTATCCCTCGGCTTACGACCCGTGCAGTGCGGTCGCAGGGTACGGAGCGCAGGCGGCCGCCGTGCAGGCCCGCTGCGCTGGAGAGGGGATCAACACGGCAACGTTCGTGCCTCAAAATACCGGGCAGGTGCCCACCATTTCGGGCGGAAATGCCAAGTTGCAACCGGAGAGCGGGCGGACTTACACAATCGGCACGGTCGTTACGCCGCGTTGGGTGCCCGGTCTATCGGCTTCGGTGACCTACTGGCACTACTCGCTTAATAACACGATCGGGACGCTGACCCCCCAGTATATTCTGGATAATTGCTATACCGGAAGCGATACGAGCCAATGCTCCGCTATTGCCGCGCGGTCGACCTCGCAACAGCTCACCTCGGTTAACGCATTCTACCAGAACCTGGGCAGTATCCGCACCAGCGGTATTGATTTCGATCTCGACTATCACGTGCGTCTCACCTCTCATGACAGCCTGAATGTGTCGAACAACATGCAGGAACTGGTCAGCTATTTGCAGCAAAACGTGCCGAACGGTAAATGGTATAACTATACCGGTCGCCTGTTCTACACGGGCGGAAGCGGCCAGCCGCGCGTAAGCGATTATGCTCAGGCCACATGGCAGCATGACGATTTCAGCTTCACCTACATGATGCGCTATATTGGTGGCATGGTATGGAACAACGGTGTGACCGATCTGACGGCAAAGACTGCCGGGCAGTATAAGACGCCCGGAATTTTCACCCACGATATTACCTTGGGCTATCGTCTCAATCGCTGGAACTTCGAAGCTGGCGTCAGCAATCTGTTCGACAAAAAGCCACCTTTCGTGATGGATGCCGCCACCAACACGAATATCTACCAGTACGGCAGCCTGATCGTCGGCCGCTACGCGTTCCTTCAGGCCGGGATCAGCTTCTGACCCCTGAGGAATGATGCGGGTCAGGGCGCTTTTCGTGCAGCGCCTTGATCCGCATGCTTAGCGCTGGCGTCGCAGCCAGCCCGAGGCGAAACTTCTGTCACTTCCTCCTGCAGAAGAGACATTCGACGAAGGCCGCGATTGCCGTTTTCAGTCGTCTCGGTTTGCCGACCCGTTCGGTCATTTCCGTAAAATTACGCACATACGGTGATACCTGAAGATAGGCGGGTAAAACGCTGGGTGGCTGAACGCCTGCATCCGGCAACCGGCAGGGCTCTGGACTGAGGCTTCGCCTCTAAGGGCACGCGTTGAACAGACCTCAGGATCCAGGCGCGTGATCGCCTTGCAACACAACAGCTTCCGCCTTGGGGAGAGTAGGGAACGGCCCGCTATCATCACGGTTTGGTGATATAGGACCGTATCTCTTCTCTCCTTGCTTGCGGATTGTCTGTTGCGCCGACTTCGTCTCCCTGTGTTTCGTCCCGAGAGCATTGCCGTTCTCACGCTGCTTGCTCCTATCTTCCTCAGCATCCCCTGCATGGCGCAGCGTGCTGAGGGCGCGCAATCCGCGGGTGGGTTTGCTCCAGGCGCGCGCGCCTCGGCTTCGGCCAATGCGACGCTCGATAGCGTGGTGGGTAATCGCCCCTCACCGGTGAAGAATGAGGTTTCTCTCGGCGGCACCACCTACCGGGTTTCGCCTCAGGGTGTGGTTAGCGGTCCTGACGGAAAGGCCGTGGCCGGGGGATGCCCTTCTCCCGTTTCCGTGGCTTCGGGTCAGTTCGTAGCGGGCGGAGCACCCGCCGAGCCAGCATTGCTCGGCTCTCATGGTGCGGGGATAGGCGCAGGGAAGAGCGAGGCGGTCATGATCGGAGTGACGAAACAGGCCCCTCGAATCGCTCCACCGAACGTACCGCCCGCATCAGGGGAGATGCGGGACTATGCCACGATGAACGCGTCTTTCGGCCCCGCTGGCGTCTATGTGCTGCCCCATCCCTGCCGTATCAGCGGTGCGGACAAGCAGGCCATGATCGCAGACGCCGCAGCGTCTCTCGCCTCGGCGGGGGGAAATGCCTTTGCTCTGGCCGGTAATCGCGAGGGTGTCCGACAGGTGGACCTTGCCACGCTTCTGCCTGATGGCGACGTGATGCTCAGCTCCGATCGGGCCGCAAAGGCAGCGCCACAACTGACAACAAATACCTCTGAGCGGCAGGCTGCGCCCGCCATACCCGCAGGCGCGCAGCCATGAGGCGCCTTCGCACTATAGCGGGCCTGATCATTCTGGTCGCCGGGGCGTTTCTCCTGCCGCATGAAGGCGCGGCGCGTTCGATACTCAGGCCGGGTGGGGCTGCCTCTGCCTTGCCAGAACTCTCCTCATCCGTCCCCCGACAACCGGCGCTCGTTCCCCAGGCGCTTAGCTCTTCCCGTCCGGCTTTACCGCTTTTACGGGCGCTGGTTATCGCCCCGATGGGGATGAGCGCGCAACAGAAGCGGGACAGAGCGCTCACTACCGTCAATCTACCCTTGCTTGAAACCGCTGCGTTCGCCAAGCGCATCATGCCCTTTATCGGGCGTTCCCTCAGCTTCGGTCAGATGCAGGAACTGGTGGATATCGTCGTCGGGTATTATCGCGAAAAAGCCCATGCCTTCGTGACGGTCAGCGTACCTCCCCAACGCGTTCATGCGGGCGTCCTGCGTCTCGACGTGCTGGAATATCGCATAGGCGCCCTGCGCGTGATCGGCAATCAGTGGTTCTCGGATCGGGTTATCCGCCAGCAGAGCGGTCTCTCCAGCGGTCAGGTGCCGACGCTCGATGCATTGCAGACGGATCTGCGCTGGCTCAACATCAACCCGTTTCGCACCGTCGATATGGTGTATCGGCCAGGCACCACCCCCGGCGTGACCGATGTTGATCTGCGCGTGGCCGATCGCCTGCCGCTTTACGTGTATGGTGCTTACGACAATCAGCTTGACCCCACTCTTGGGCGGCTGAACTGGGATCTGGGCGTCTCCTGGGGAGACGCATTCCACCTTGGCCAGACACTGACCTATCAATTGCAGCGCAGCGTATCAGGACGGTTCACCGGTCATAACGCAAGTTGGGAAATTCCCCTCTCATCCCGTGATGCCCTGCTGGTTTTCGGCAATTATTCGGTCTCTCATCCGGTAGCTGACCAGCCTTTGAGCAATAAGGGTATTTCGGGGCAGGCCTCGTTACGCTGGCTACACATGCTGCCCCATCTGGCTCTTGGGGCGCGGTTTGGTGTGGATGGCACGGTTCAAGCGGGGTTCGACTGGAAATCCACGATTTCAGACCAGTTCAGCGCCGCCGTGCCCCTGATCCTGGCCAATGCCGAGACCAATCAGTTCGTTCTCGGCTTTATCGGCTCCCTGCAGGACCCTTGGGGCAAGACCGAAATCAATAATCAGATCGTCTATGGCCCGCCGGGTATCTCCGCCTATAACAAAAGGGGATGGTACGAGACCATTTTTCCTAACGCCAAGCCGAATTACGTCTATGACCGGCTTCTCCTGAAACGCGCCCTTTCTTTGCCTTTCGGTCTCACGGCCAATACGAAATTCGGCTGGCAGGGTGCCACGCATAATCTGCTTTACAGTGAGCAGCTCATGATTGGCGGTATGGGTACCGTGCGCGGGTATTATGTGAATACCTCCTTTGGCAGTCGCGGTCTGATGGCAAGCGAGGAAATCGACACACCTGGCTTTTCTCTGGGTAAATGGATCGGGCTGAAGGCGCTTGATGACAAGAACACGCTGGGTGCCTTCTGGGACTGGGGCGATAATTCCCAGGTTCACCCTGCGGGGATAGGGCCGCGTGTCGTGACATTGTCGAGCCTTGGCACCGCGCTGAGCAGCAAGATCAACCGTCATCTGAATGTGAGCATCGATGCTGGCTGGAGGCTCCGGCGGGCTGCCAGCCGAGGAAGTCGAGGTGTGTTCTGTGACTTCAATCTCGTCGCTGGATTCTGATTGGGATAAAGTATCGTCCCTCGTGATCTCCAGTGAGGATTTCCTGAATTACGAGACCTATACTTTGGTATAGAGAGATCATACCAAAGAGGGCATTTGATCGGACGCGTATTGTCATTAGGGAATTTCCGAACAGGGAAGATCTCAACATGAGCCATGATACGCATCTCCGGAAAATCGCCGTTTCCTGTGGGAATCAGACCATTTTCGCGCGTCAGGCGGCCTGCATGGCAGGCCTGATGCTACCACTCCTCCTGCCCTGCGAAGCTGCGCTGGCCGCGGAAAATGCCGCGACGGCAAAAGCCGCTTCTGAGGGGAAAAACCACGCCGGAAACGCGGCCAGATCAGCAGATCGGAGAAACGGCCGAACTGTCATTCGGGCGAAAGAAGAGGACCGTCAGACCTCGGGGAAAACTGCTGCGTCCCAGACCGAAACCATCAGGGTTGCCAGAGATGCCCATCGCGCGGTCCAGCCCAATATGACCGTGCTGACCCCGGCCGACTGGCGTAATACGCTGAGTGGCTCCAATCCACTCGCACTCCTCGCCCAGACGCCCGGCGTTTCCTATACGACCTCGGATTCCTACGGTCTGGATGAGTCCGATGCGAGCCTGTTCCTGCGCGGGTTTCATATGAACGAACTCGGCATTCTCTTTGAGGGCATTCCGCTGAATGATTCGAGTTTCGGAACGCTGAGCGGTACAAATGTGCTCAATATCAGCGTCCCCGATACAATCGGTTCGATTGTCGTATCGCCCGGCACCTCACGTGAGAGCACCTATTCGAGCAGCAATAATGGCGGCGAAATTCGCTACGCGCTCATGGCACCCGCTGAAACACCCAGTCTTGCCGTCAATCAGGCCGTAGGCAGCAACAACACCCTTGTCACGACGCTCGTGGGGCAATCCGGTACGCTTGGCACGTCGGGGCCGCGTGTGCTCGCCGGTTTCCAGCGCATCAGTAAGGATAAATATCAGGGGCAGGGCTCGCAGAACATGCTGCGCAGCAATATCAAGGCGGTGCAGGATGTCGCCTGGGGCGATCTGACCGCCTTTTTCTCGGCCTCGCAAGCGCAGGTCTGGGGCTATAACAACGTGTCTCACGATATGCTGGACAAGCTAGGCTGGCGCGGCGCAGATTTCACCTATCCGAATTATGGGGCGGCTTACGACATGGCGCGTCCCGAAAATGCCGAGGCGCAATGCGGTCCCTATAGCTGTGCGGAGCGTGCGGCCCTGACCCCGTATGACAGCGGCCAGGTCTCGCAGGATTTCATAGGGTCCCTGGCCCATCGCTTCAGGATCGGGAACCGTCTTCACGGCAAGGCGCTTTTCTACGGGGCGAGCACTTATACCGACGCCAGTGTTTCAGACCCGACAACCCCTTCCGAAACTGGCGCCCCGTTTTCAGAGCAGGTCTGGCATTCTGCGGTCCGGCGCTTCGGCGGCAGCCTTACCCTCGACTACCGGATCGGCCATCATCTTCTTTCTGCAGGACTCTGGCAGGAGACATCGCGCTCGATGGCCGATCAGTCCTGGTATAACGAACCGCTCCTGGGGACTGGGGCACCACTCAGGGCTATCGGACCGTTTGATCGTTACGGACCCGCTTTTCAGACACAAAATCTCTCCCATTGGCACACATCTTCGCGCCAAATCTTCTTGCATGACGACTGGAAGCTCACGCCCTCCCTGCTCCTGGGGTTGGGGTTCAAGGCAATAGATGTGCATTCCTCGGGGGGCGGTATTGGGGATGATGGGGCCCCCCGCGGGAATCTGCGCTCGCAGAACGGTTTCCTGCCGCATCTCTCCCTGCTCTGGACACTGTCGCCCCGTCAGGATCTGTTCATCGATGCCGCCCAGACCCAGAGCGGCTACCGCATGTCGCCTCGCGGCAATATCGGCTACTCCGCCTCGATCTGGTCCGCTTCGGATCAGGCAAGTTTCGATGAGGCCCTGTCGCGTATCGCCCCCGAAAAGGACATGACAGTCACGATCGGCGGACACAGAAAAGAGGGGCACTTCAGATTGTCATGGGACGGGTACTTCTCGCTTGTCGAAAACCGGCTTGTTTCCGCGTCGATCGGCACGTTGCACAGCCCGGTCAACACCGTCGGGATCGTGCGGGCATCGCATATCTGGGGGGGAGATGTCGCGGCCAGCCTGCCTCTGGGACCGTATCTGACACTCAGCCAGTCCCTTTCGGTCAGTCGCTTCCGTTACGGTGGCGATCTGGTCGCCGGAGGTGAGATCTTCCCGATCAGGGGAAAGGCCCAGCCGGGTTACCCGGCGCTGTCTCTGCAAAGCTCGGCCTTTATGCATGTCGGACAGGTCGAGGCCGGTGCGACGAGCGTTGTGTATCTTGACCGTCCTTTCTCGTACACCAACGACATCATGGGGCCGAATTACTGGAACACTACGGCCTATATTGCGTGGAAACGCCCTGGCCATGCAGGCTGGCCATCGCTCGACATGCGTCTTGATGTCTATAATCTGCTCAACAGCAAGATGATCGGCAACCTCAATGTGGACGGCGCCCCGTTCTCCGGAGATTATCAGACCATGCAGCGCTCGGCGCCGAGACAACTCGTTTTCAGCCTGGGTACGAGGTTCTGATCATGAGAAGAGGGAGCGGCACGCCCGAGACCGCCCGCGTGGTCGCCCGCATGGCCCGGCAGGGAAAACGGCAGGGTCCCGAGTCACGTTATCCCGGTTCACTCGGCTCTGGCTCCGGGAAGGGGGGGCATGGTGCACGACCCGTTGCCGGTGCGACCCGTCCCATCCTTCTCGGCCTGGTCATGGCCGCCATTTTTGCTGCCGATACGATCACCCATTACGAGATCGCGATACCGGTACTCTATACGGTGGTGCTACTGGGCGCCGCCTTCTCTTTTCGGCCAGAAAGCCTGATCTGGCTTGCTTGCCTGTGTCTTGGCCTGACCGGAATGAGTTTCGCCTTCACCCTGCATGGTAACGCGGCCACAGGATTGATCAATCTGCTGATCAGTTCGGCGGCGATCGTCATCACCGCCTGGCTTGCCATCCGGCTTCAGCATGCCAAGGAACTGGCCCTGCAGGGGCAGTCCCAGCTGACACGCATCGCTCATGCGCAGATGGTCAGTGGTCTGACCTCGTCCATCGTGCATGAACTCAACCAGCCCCTCGCAGCCATCGCCACCAGCGGGCAGGCGTGTCAGCGCTGGCTCTCCGCAACACCGCCCAATGTCGACCGGGCGGATGCTGCGTTAGAGCGCATCATACGCGATACGACGCGCGCCGCCGATATCCTGACACGCATGAAGGATCTGACACGTGGCAAGGTGACCGAATGCGGGCGTTTCGACCTGGTCGATGCCGTGATGGACGTGGTGGCCATGGCCCAGCATCGTCTCGAGCGCCACGACATCGCGGCTCGTGTCCGCTGCAAGGCGGGCACTCTGTCTGCCTGGGGAGATTCGGTTCAGATTCAGCAAGTTGTGAGCAATCTCCTGCTCAACGCGATCGAAGCCATCGCGGCGCGGGGCACGGGTGGCGGCTATATAGAGATCGCCCTATGGGAGGAAAATGATTCCTGTCTGTGCAGGGTGAGCGATGACGGTGCCGGGATTGCCCCCTCTCTGACAGATCACCTTTTTGAGCCCTTTTGGAGCACAAAGCAGGAAGGGACAGGTATTGGCCTCGCAATCTGCCGCACATTGATCGAAGCCAACAAGGGCCGGATCTGGCTGGCTCAGGATCGTCGTGAAGGGGCAGCGTTCTGCTTCAGTATCCCTGCGGCGCGCGAGGAGGAATCGTGATGGATGCTCGAAATGGGCTTACCGGGGAAACGATCGTATACGTGGTCGATGACGATGCCTCGATCCGTCAGGCACTTGACGATCTGCTGAGCGCGGTTGGGCAAAAAGTTCGCTGCTTCGCCGATGCGGAGAGCTTCATTGTTGCGCCGAAAGACAACTGCCCTGCCTGCCTGATTCTCGATATCCGGATGCCGGGCCTGTCGGGCATGGATTTTCACAGGCGCATGGCCGGGCTCGGTCTGGATTATCCGGTGGTCTTCATCACCGGCCATGGCGATATTGCCATGGGGGTCGAAGCCATGAAGAACGGGGCGATCGAATTCCTCACCAAGCCGTTTCGCGATCTCGATCTGCTCGATGCCATCCAGCGCGGCCTGGCGATCAATGAGGCAAGACGGCAAGAGAGGGCGGAAGGCGAGGCGCTTCTGAGGCGCTGGCGCAGCCTGAATGCGGGTGAAAAGCAGGTTGCCCGTCTCGTGGTCACGGGGCTGCTCAACAAACAGACGGCGGGAATACTGGGCGTCAGTGAGATCACTGTGAAAGTGCGTCGCGCGCAAATCATGCGAAAGATGGAGGCGGGCTCACTGCCCGATCTCGTGCGTGAGATGGATCGTCTGAGGGGACTTTCGCCCGCCGAACTGGATAGCTGAATAGCGGTGAAATCGCCTCTCTGGGGCGATCGTCAATCTATGGGGATGGCGACTGCCACACCGGCAGCCATCGAGCCATGGCCGCGTCTTTGGTCATTGGCGGCGGCCCCACCTGAAAGAGCATCACCTACCTGATGATGATTACGCTGGAAAAAATCGGCCTTGAGCGTGGCATCGTCGCCATTGCCCCGTTCCTTGGGGGCGTCCATGTC
The DNA here is from genome assembly GCF_025995175.1 of Asaia krungthepensis NRIC 0535. GTDB lineage: Bacteria > Pseudomonadota > Alphaproteobacteria > Acetobacterales > Acetobacteraceae > Asaia > Asaia krungthepensis. The sequence goes on along the minus strand of NZ_BAPV01000010.1, from coordinate 111,208 downwards.
ATCGTCGGGGAGGGGGGCTTCGCTGAAGCCGTTATGCGTCGATGGCGCGGACGCCTTGACGGTCAGAGAGGCCTGTCGGATCAGCGGCTCGGCTGTTGCGACCGGTTCGAGCGAAAAAGAGGAAACCGATCCGAGCGCGCTACCCTTCATCGACCGATGGGGAGTGCCGTGGGAGGTATTTGGGGAAGCGGGCTGTGAGGCCGTGTCTTCTGCGGAGGCGTGTCGTGGCATGACGCAGGCCAAAAGCCCGACCAGCAAAATAGAACAGAGACGCACCGACGCGTTCCTCCTTGCGGATCACAGTATCGATTTACCTGAAGCCGATATAAGAACCGGCGACGAATACTGTACTCGCGCGGGAGAAGCGGATGCAACAGGAATGGACCGATTGTATCACGTCGACATCAAACGTGATGCAACCGGTCCGGGCAGGATACTCAGATCGGGAAGGCGTTATGCGCTGCGTCGGTCAGCACCGCAATTCCCGGAAGGAGCTTGCCTTCGAGCCATTCAAGGAAGGCACCGCCAGCCGTCGACACATAGCTCATCTTGTCGGCTGCATCGGCATGGCGCAGGGCCGATACCGTGTCACCGCCACCGGCAATGGTCTTGAGCTGCCCAGCCTTGGTCAGTGCTGCGGCCTTTTGCGCCACAGAAACGGTTGCCGCGTCGAAAGGCTTGATCTCGAACGCGCCAAGTGGGCCGTTCCAGACCAGGGTCTTCAGGCCTTCGAGCTTGGCATTGATCAGCGCGACGGTTTTCGGACCGGCATCGAGGATCATGGCATCAGCCGGGACCGCATTGATGTCGCAAACTTCCGAAGGGGCTCCTTCACGGAATTCGCGTGCGATCACGGCATCGACCGGCAGAATGATCTCGCACTGGCCGTCCTGCGCCTGCGCCATGATCTTGCGCGCCGTTTCGTGCATGTCGGCTTCCTGAAGCGACTTGCCGACAGCAACGCCCTGCGCCGCAAGGAAGGTATTGGCCATTGCGCCGCCAATGAACAGCACATCGACCTTGCCCAGCACGTTCCCGATCAGATCGAGCTTGGTCGAGATCTTGGCACCGCCAATCAGGGCCCCCACCGGGCGTTCCGGCAGTTCGAGCGCAGCAGTCAGAGCGTTCAGCTCCGCTTCCATCAGTCGTCCGGCATAGGCCGGCAGATGATGGGCCAGACCCTCGGTCGAGGCATGGGCACGATGTGCGGCTGAGAAGGCGTCATTCACGTAGACGTCGCCCAGACGGGCGAGCATGTCGGTGAACGCCGGATCGTTCTTTTCCTCACCCGCATGGAAACGGGTGTTTTCGAGAACGCAAACCTCGCCATCCTTGAGCTTTGCAACGGCTTCTTCCGCCTTCGGTCCAACGCAGTCGGACACGAAATGCACCTTGTGCTGGATCTTGGATTCCAGCATCTCGGCCACGGGAGCAAGCGACATGCCGGGCACGACCTGACCTTTGGGACGGTCGAAATGGCTCAGAATGATGACGCGCGCGCCCTTGTCGGCCAGCTCGCAGATGGTCGGGATGACGCGGTCGATACGCGTCGTGTCCGTGATGGCGCCTTCACGCACCGGCACGTTGAGGTCGGCGCGCAGAAGAACGCGCTTTCCCTCAGGAGACAGATCATCGAGCGTGTGGAAACTGGCCATGCGCTATACTCCCGTTTTTCTTGCTTGTTAGAGGCTGCCGAAAAGCGCTGCCGTGTCGGACATGCGGTTCGAGAAGCCCCATTCATTGTCGTACCAGGAACAGATGCGCACCATTTTGCCACCATCGATCACCGCCGTCTGCGTGGCATCGAAGGTCGAGGAAGCATAGGAATGGTTGAAGTCCGTGCTCACCAGCGGGGCTTCGTTGTAATCGAGCACGCCCTTCAGCGGACCCTCGGCAGCGGCGCGCAGCGCGTCATTGACGGCCTGAACCGATGCCGGGGCACGGCTCGGGATGAAGTCCAGCGAAACGACGGAGACATTCGGCGTCGGAACGCGGATCGAGGTGCCATCCAGACGGCCCTTGAGGTGCGGCAGAACCAGACCGATGGCCTTTGCAGCGCCCGTCGAGGTCGGGATCATGTTCAATGCGGCTGCACGGGCACGGCGCGGATCGCGATGATGCGTGTCCACCGTGCGCTGGTCACCCGTATAGGAGTGGATGGTCACCATGTAGCCGCATTCGATGCCGAAGGCCTCGTCCAGCACCTTGGCGACCGGTGCCAGACAGTTGGTCGTGCAGGATGCGTTGGAGATAACCGTCATGTCCTTCGTCAGCATGGCATTGTTCACGCCGTAGACGATGGTGGCATCGACATCGGTGCCTGGAGCGGAAATCAGGACTTTGCGGGCGCCAGCCTGGATCAGGGCCGAGGCCTTCTCCTTGGTGGTGAACAGGCCCGTGCATTCCATGGCCACGTCGACGCCGTCGAAGGGAACCTTGGTGGGGTCACGCTCGGCGGAAACGCGGATCGGACCATAGGTACGCCCATTGGCTTCGATGATCAGGTTGTTGCCATCGACGCGAATGGTACCGGGGAAGCGACCATGAACGCTGTCATAAGCCAGCAGATGGGCGTTCTCTTCCACCGAGCCGAGGTCATTGATGGCGACAGGCACGACATCCGTACGTCCGCTTTCAATGATACCACGCAGCACCAGACGTCCGATACGTCCAAAACCGTTGATCGCGATTTTCACAGCCATTGTAGTCTCCCGGCCAGTAGGCGGTTTCGTTATAAGAGGCGAAACCATAGCACCCTTGGAAGACGAGACGAGAGGGGGCTACCAAGAATCTTATCGATATTTTCGTGAAAACTGGTCTTTCTGTTTCCGCTCTCTTGCTTGTGTCCGGTCTTCCTGCAAGTTCTCTAGGTCATGACGATGACGAATGCTTCCAATTGTGGTTTTCTGAGATTTCGCGCTTTGGCAGGCATCGCCATTTGCCTGTTCTCGGGCGCGTTGACCGCCTGTACGCCGCCGGGGCAGCGCATGTTCAACCCCGATGCCGGCAAGCCCCCCAAGCCCTATATTCCGCCTGCACCACCTGCCAAACCAGCCCCCGCCCCGTTCCTGCAGATCGTGGCAGGCACACCCAGGGAAGAATGGGGACCCGCCGTCGAGCGCAGCACGAAACTGGCTCTCTCCCGCAGGCCGGGCATCCTGTTCATCGTGAGCGTCCTCTCGCCGGAAGCCGCAAGCCCTGCTGCGCAGGTGAAATCGCTCGAAACCCTGACCCAGCAGGATGGGCAGGCAGTGGCAGACCGGATCGTCGCGGCCGGGGCGCCGGCCAGTCAGGTGCAGATCGAGGCAAAAACCGATCCGTCCAGCCCCAAGGGCCGTATCCGCATCGACCTGCGCTAGACCCCGCGCAGGGGTGAGGGGCATTCCGCAAACCGGGTGAGGGTGCTAGTCACGCCCGATTCCGGTCGAAGGAGGGGCGAATATGGGTCTACGCAAGGATATCTGGCGCACGGGCATTCTCGAAGCTCCTCTTGCCACGCTGATTGAGACCCCCGACTGGTCGCAGATTCCGTGCCACTTCCTGCCCGACATGCCCCGGGCTTTCCAGTTTCGTGCCGACCCGTTCGGCGTGTGGCATGAAGACAGGCTGCACATCTTTCTCGAAATCTATGACTATCGCGATCGCATCGGCGCCATAGAGCTTTTTGTCTATGACCGGGCCTACACCCTCCTCCGGAACGAGGTCGTTCTGAGAGAGCCCTGGCATCTGTCCTATCCACAGGTGATCCAGGCCGAAGGGACGTACTGGATGCTTCCTGAAGCGCACCGCTCCGGCACGCAGACTCTCTATCGTGCCGAACGTTTTCCTGATCGCTGGGTCCCGGAAGCGACGATCGACCTCGGAGGCGAGATTGCGGTGGATGCGACCCTTCATTTCCAGGACGGGCTCTGGTGGCTGATCTATACGCCGGTCGAGGCCGCCAAGAAGGCGCCGAGCCGCCTGCATGTGGCCTATGCCAGCACCCTGCATGGCCCCTGGACGCGCCATCGTCAGAACCCCATTCGGATCGACCCCTCAAGCGCCCGGGCCGGGGGCACCCCCGTGATGATCGATGGACGGCTCATGCTCCCTGTGCAGGATTGCTCCCATACCTATGGCGGCGCGATCCGGCCTCTCTGGTTCGATGAACTCACGAAAGAGCGCATCACCACCCGCACTGGCGCTGCCTTGCCAATTGCCTCGACTTACGCACCCTACGATGAGGGTATGCATACCCTCTCCGCAGTTGGAGCGGTCACATTGTTCGATATCAAGCGCACTGAACTCTCGCCCCATGGCCTGGTGATCGAGGCCGGACGCGAAGTGCGCAAGCTGCGCAGGCGTCTCGGCCTGTCATGACACGCCTGGGCTCTGTCGACACAGCCGATCCTGTTTGACGATTGCAGGCAACGATATCGGCACAACCCGCCATCGGGCGTATCTGCCGCCATCGCACTGTAGGCCGATAGCGACAGACCCCGGATTTTCCTAACTTCTGCGGCCCGAGCGGTGCCCGCTCATCCAGGGTGGAGGCATGTCCCCCGCCATGATGCAGCCAACGGGGTCGATATAATCCTCGATATCGGCAAGGCCGTATCGCCCGATCTGCTCCACAACGCTCGATGCCCGCTTGTAGCTCGACGGGAGTTCCGACACATCGATCCTGCCGCCCGAGAACCGGATATCCAACCCCGGTGTTTCAGCAGCGAGCAGGGCCTCGGGAGTGGCATCGCCCATGCGCCGACGATGCTCGGTACGCGACATGTTGCGCCCTGCACCATGGGGTGCAAAGCCCAGCGCATGAGCGGCATCGCGTCCGCGCGCGACCAGAACCGGCTCGGCCATGTTCAGCGGGATCAGCACCTTGCCCGTCGCGTCATCGGCATAGCTTCCCCAGGCGGGGGTAGCGCCTTTGCCATGATGGTACAGGCCGTCGCGCTCGAATACGAAATTATGCTCATTCCAGAAACGCTCCACCGGGGTGAGGCGCAGGGTCTCCGTCACCGCCTGATGAATGGCATTGTGGTTTGCCTTGGTCCAGCGACGGATGATCTGCAGCGCCTGCCAGTAATCGCGCCCCTCGTCACTATCGGTCGGAATCCAGGCGTTCTGGCGCAGCGTTTCGGGTGAGAGATGCCGCCTCCAGCGTTCTGCCACCTCCACACCGGCGCGATAGAGCTGAGCCCCTGGCCCGCGCGATCCATGATGCGTCACAAGAGCGGTATGACCTGTCGCGCGAGACCGCCCGACGAACAGGAAGTGATTGCCATCGCCCTGCGTGCCCATATGGGCCTGCGCCGTATGCAGCATCTTCTGATGACCCAGAAACGGATTGGCGCGAAATGCATCGAGCAGATCGAGTGACAGGGTGAAGCGCCGCCCCTGATCGCGCCCGCCTGCACCGAAATGCGTGATGCCCGACGCCGCATCGAGCACGGCGCCCGGATCCACCGGCCCAAGATCCGTCATCATGACCGAGCAGCAGATGTCGGGCGAATGCATGCCGGGATGAATCGCGTTGCGCGTGCTCACAATGCCACCAACCGGGATTGTACCGAGCGGTCCCGCCGGGCAGGCATCCGGCATGATCGCTGCTGCAACCACGGTCGGGGTGCGTACAAGGGTACGCATCGTGTCGATCACGCGCTCACGGTTTTCCGCTTCGTCCTGTGTCTCGGCGTCGAGCGAGATATGAAGCGGAACGGTAGCCGCTTCCTGCAAGGAGAGCTCCTCGGGCAGAGGCGGCGGGGGCACCGCAGCGCGAATGGCGGCCTCGTCGTCGCCCTGCGCTGCGAGCGCGCGCGCCCTGTCGAGCATGGCTCCAAAGCCAGGGCCGGGCATATGGCCCCAGCCAATAAGAACCTTCCCGTCGATCTCCATGGGCGCGGTCATGTTCATGTCCTTTCTCTTCGATTGATGCTTCTGGTCCGAGCATGGAGCGGGAAAGGTTTCGCTGATAGGAAATCGTTTAATCCTCATAAGACACTGATTTATCTATCTCATTTGGTATTTTCGGCTTACGATCTTTTTTGGAAACGATCTTTCCGTATCGTGATTTATCTGGAATGATCAGATCATGAGAAACGTTGTCATCGGTCTGCTTGGCACCAAAATCGATCGGACGCGCGGAGTCGGTTCGTGGCAGCCCAGTATCAAGCTGTGTGGCCATGACTCCCTTCCGGTCGATCGCTTCGAGCTGCTTCATCCCGGTTATGCCGAGGCTCTGGCCCATCATGTCGCGCGTGGCATTGCCGCGCTCTCGCCGGACACGGAGGTGCGTCTCACGCCGCTCGATTTCGACAATCCATGGGACCTCGAGGAGGTCTATGCCAAGCTCTACGACTTCGCGCAGGCCTATGGGTTCGATGAGGACCGTGAGCGTTATTTCGTTCACCTGACCACTGGCACCCACGTCGCCCAGATCTGCTGGTACCTGTTGACGGAGAGCCGCTACGTTCCGGCCCGCCTGATCCAGATGGAGCCGGAGCGACCCGGCACCGGGCCGAACGGGCGCCTGAACGTCATCGATCTCGATCTTGCGCAATATGATGCGATCCAGCAGCGCTTCGATCTGGCTTCTGCCCAGCACTCGACATTGCTTCGGGGCGGTATCGGCGGCACCGATCCGGCGATCGAGCGCCTTATCGATCGGCTCGAGCAGATCGCCCTGCGCTCGGACGCGCCTATCCTGATCACAGGTGAAGCCGGGAGCGGCAGGAGCACACTTGGCGCGCGCGTCCATGAACTGCGACTTCAGCGCCGGCAGCTGCGTGGGAAACTGGTGCGCGTCAGCGGCACAGCCCTTGCGACACCGGATGGGACCGCGATGCTGATGGGTCAGAAGCGCGGCTTCGGCAGTGCCGCAGCGGCTGAACGGGCTGGATTACTGGCGCAGGCGCACCGCGGCACATTGCTCATAGAGGGGATGGAGTACGTCCCCCCGGCCCTGCGCGACAGTCTCGTTCGCGCTGTGGAGTGCGGGCAGTACCGTCCGGTTGGCGGGGAGACAGATCTTGATATACAGATCCGCCTGCTTGCTACTGCCCGAAATGGCGCAGGGCTGGAAACGCTTTTCCAATGGATCCTGCGCCTTCCTCCTCTGCGGGAGCGCCTGACAGATCTGGAAATGGAATTCGACCATGCGCTGGATGTCGCCGAGCGACGACTGGGTGCCAAAACCGGTTTCGCCCCGGGTGCCCGTGCACGGTATCTGCGTTTTGCGCGCTCTGCCGAGGCCTGCTGGGCGGGAAATTTCCGCGATCTCACGCAATCGGTGCTCAGGCTATGTACCCTGGCGGATCGTGGAAGAATCACACTCCCCATGATCGAGGACGAGATCGCGGAACTGACCGAGCGCTGGCGAAACTGCGAGGCTGACACAACCAGCCCCGCTCGGCCCGATGACCGGGCGTTGCTGGCAGAGATCCTGCCCGATCCCGCAGAGATCGATGTTTTCGATAGCGTCCAGCTTGCCGCTGTCGTGCGTGTTTGCCGTCTGTCGGCCAGTCTCTCCGATGCAGGCCGCGCCTTGTTTGCGGTCTCGCGCACGCAGCGCGCAAGCCGTAACGATGCCGATCGCCTGCGCAAATATCTCGCCCGCTTCGGCCTCGACTGGGATGGCGTGAAATCAAGAGGCGGCCCTGGATTGCCCGTCTGAGGCCGTGCAGTCAGGGTTCGATGAGTGCGCGTATGTCCCGCGCCGGAGGCGGGCTAGGCGGAGGAACAGGCTATGCGCGTGGTATCCGCCCGCATTCGAAGGTTGCAGGCCAGCCAATGCGGGAAAAATGCCCGGTTCAGCGCGAATCCTGCGCAAACGCCTCGACCTGTTCTTCCAGATCGAGACGTGATCCGTCGAGTATCCGCGCCAGATGGCCGTCTTTCGTGATCAGGGCAATGGCCGGGATCTGTCGCACCCCAAAGCGTGTGAAGGCGCGATTATCGCGATCCAGCAACACCCTGAATCCCGGGCCAAACAAGGTGCGGAACGCTGCCATATCTCCTGGCTCGGTCCAGAGCCGGGCACCAATGACCGTCCATGCGATGCCGGAGCGAGGCATCAGCTTCTGGGCAAGTTCTCGCACGCGGGTGCAGGCGCGTGCGGTTGGCGGGTCCATGGTGGCGAGATAGCTCTCGCACCAGGGGGCGCTGAAGATCACGACCTGAGCACTGTCTGGGATCGCTGGACGCAAACTTGTCTCCGACCCCGCAGCATCGGTCAGCTTCACATCCGGTACCCTGGCCCCAACCTCGAGTGGCTGTATGCGGGTGACATCCGCAAAATGAAGGTCTTTCGCTCTGCGGGGGGTGGTCGCGATGCGTTCAAGCGCGGCCTCGAGCACTGGACCGTCCTGATGCCCGATATAGGCCAGACGTCCGTCACGGTCGATCATTACATGGAGGGGTGTCGCGCGGATAGCCAGCCAGTTGCTCAGACTTCCGTCATCGACCACGACCGGCATGGTGAGTCCGGCATTACGCACAAAAGCAGCGACCTTCTCCCGCGTGTCGCCAAAGCCGATATCGACGGCAACGACGCTCATGCGCGACTGGTAGCGTTGATAGAGCGCCTCGAAACCCGGCATCTGTGCACGGCAGGGAATGCAGTAGGTCGCCCAGAGCTTGAGGTAGACCGGCCCCTTCCGGGTGAGTGCTTCCATGTCGAGCGTCTGGCCATCCAGCGTCTGCCAGCTCATGGCTGGCACGGGGCGACCGATCATCTGTTTGAGGGCAGGGTCCTCCGCTATGTAGCTTGCCGCATCGGGCGCGGGGGGTGTTTCAGCGCAAGCAGATGAGGTCGCCGAGCACAGCGCAAGCAAAGCGAGAGCCGTAAGGCCATGGCGGAAACTGGGCATGAAATTGGTCCGTGTTGTCAGAAGAATAGAGATGTGTGCGCTGCAGGGGCGCGCGGGGTCATGCGCTAGATCGTGCTGCGCATCAGGGTGAGGAGGTGATGGCAATCAGCCTCGACCCGCTCGGAGCGGATATTCGCAACGCCGAGAACGATGCCCGATCTTGCCCGTGACCCTTTGGCAAACCATGCCGACAGGGGAGAGATCGCCAGCGATGCCTCACGCGCATGAAGGGCTAGCCGGGCATCGTCGAAGCCGGACGGGAGTGGCAATATCACCGAAAGCCCTGCGTTTCGGGCCAGAGGGCCGTCGCACCGTTGCAGGGTATCGCGCAGAAGCGCCCGGCGCTCGGTATAGAGCTGCCGCGTCCTGCGCAGATGTCGGAAATAATGTCCTTCGCGCATGAAGCGGGTCAGGGCAATCTGGACAGCGTTGTTGGGAGGTGTGGCAAGCCACCAGGCCGTCTCGGTCAGGCGTTTGACAAGACCCGGAGGGGCCACGACAAAACCGAGCCCTATCATGGGGGCGAGTGTCTTGCTGAACGTGCCGATATGAATCACACGGTCCGCCCCCTCGCCCGAGGCAAGGGCGGGCGGCGCGCGTCCATCGAGATGCAGTTCGGCCAGATAATCATCCTCAATGATCCAGCCATGGCTTTCCCTCGCCCAGTCGAGCAGGGCCTTGCGCCGCGCGGGGCTGAGGGAAACCCCCATGGGGGCCTGCTGTCCCGGTGTCACGAGGGCAAAAGCTGCTGCGGGTGCCATGACGCGGCCCTGAGCGACATCGATCCCCTCATCGTCGACCGCAACCGGAACAGGATGCACTCCGGCACTTTCCAGTGCCATGCGTGTGACAGGAAATCCCGGATCCTCCACCCAGGCCTGTTTCCCTACGCTATCGATGGCGCGCAGCACCATGGCGAGCCCACTGCGAAAGCCGGTCGTGATCAGGATCTGATCGGGCGTGCAGGCCAGGCCGCGTGCCAGAGCGAGATGCGATGCCAGGGCCGTGCGCAATTCCGGCAGGCCGCGCGGGTCCATCGCGCCTGCCTGTAGTGCCGAAACCTGCACACCGTGGCGGTGCAGCCGCGCCCAAAGCGTAGCGGGAAAAGCATCCTGCGCCGGAACACCCATCTGAAAGGCAAGGGGGCGGCTGCCTTGGTGCCGGAACAGGGCAAGCGGCCCATATTCGTCGAGTGTTGGAACGGCCGCTCCATCAGGCGACCCATGAGACCGGTTATCGGGGGAGACAGGTGAAGTTGTGGGCAGACGTTCTGCCACTCGTGTTCCGGCAGCGCCTGCGGCACAGAGCATATGTCTGTCGATCAGCCTGTCATAGGCCGCACGTACCGTTCCGCGTGCCACGCCGAGCTGCGTCGCGAGGTCGCGCCAGGAAGGAAGTCTGGCTCCCGCGGGAAGTGCCCCCGAGGTGATGGCGCCTTCGATGTGCAGGGCGATCTGTTCGCTCAGGGTGTGCGTGCCAGTCCTGTCGAGTATGATCGGCGCAAGGATGGGGTGCATTCCGGTCATGACACTGATGCGGGTTCAGGCATCATGTATGGCTCCTGCAGCCCGCCCAGGCATGGAGAGGCTGCTCCGGAGATCGGCGGTCATTGCCGTCAGAGCCTGATCGGCGGCGGCTCTCAGAACATCCTCATCGCAAAAGGCGGTGCCCTGAACAGAGATGAAGTGGACGCTCTGAAGCCCGATACACCCCAGGACCGCCTTCAGATAAGGAGTAAAGAAATCGGGCTGTTGCGCCTTCTCGCCCAGTATGATTCCCCCTGCTGCCACACCGACCAGGACGGGTCGATCGGCGATAAGGCCCTGTTTGCCGTCAAGGCCCAGGGCGACTGTCCGGTTCACGCGTACCACATGATCAAGCCAGGATTTGAGCGCAGCAGGTACCGTGAAGTTATGCACTGGTGTTCCCAGTACCAGAATATCGGCAGCTTCGATTTCCCGGATCATGATATCCGATAATCCCACCGAACCTTCCGGCTGTTCACCGGTGGTTTCGGCAGGTCTTGCAAGCAGGCTCGCGTAATGTGCATCGGGTGGGGGCAGGGCACTGATATCGCGTCTGGTCACGACCGCATCAGGGCTGAGAGCATGAAGCTGTGCCACAATGCCCGCAGAAAGGCGCCGGCTCTGGCCGTCCTGTCTGGGGCTGCAATCGATATGGAGAATATGCATCGCGTGGCACCGTACGGTTCGTGGAAAGGCCCCGTGTCATCAATCCGTCGGGCTTGTCACGACAGGTCCATGAAACCGGTATCCGGGTGTACCAAGAATCTTGGTCCTGTCGGAATGGCGGTTCTGACATCTGTCGTGAACCGGTCCAGGGCGCAAAAACGAGGGATCATGACAGCGTTCCATCCAGGGAGAAACCCGCTCATGACCCAGCGTCTCGATTATGAGGCTCTCGCCCCGGAGGGGGTTAAAGCCCTGGGAGAGGTCTATCGTTATATCGCATGTTCGGGCCTGGAGTCCGGGTTGATCGAACTGGTGTATCTGCGCATCTCGCAGATCAATGGCTGCGCCTATTGTCTTGATATGCACAGCCAGGCCCTTCTCAAGAAGGCTTTCTCTCCGCGCAAGCTCGCCGTGCTTCAGGTCTGGCGCGAGGCTGGGGCATTCTTCACCCCCCGTGAAGCAGCCGCGTTGGCCTGGGCCGAGACGGTCACCTGCGTGCGCGAGACAACCATCCCGAATGCCGCGTACGAATGCCTCGCCGGAGAATTCACCGGCAAGGAGATCGTCGATCTGACGATCGCTGTCGGATTGATGAATCTGTTCAATCGATTGGCAATCGGGTTCAGACGAGCTCCGGAGCCGGAACAGACAGACGGCTAGAGGATATTGGTCGAGCGGCCCTGAATGCTTCCTCTGCCGGGGCATCCATCAGGTTATGATCGAACGCTTGTCCGGCACCTGGATTCTGCTGGCGAAGCAGCAGAGACGCTGTGATCGAGATCGCACGAGAGGGGCACCTCGCACTTGCTGTCAGACCATCCCTGTTCCTGTCATGTGAGCGGGTGGGCATCGTTCCGGATGGTTGATGACGGTGCTGTATCCCTCGTTGTGGTGCCGGTAGCGCTCCTAATGACCTGTCAGACGATTCCATACCCAGCGCCAGAACCTTGCCTCCGCCATCATGGCCTTGATGAGAACGGGCGGTACGCCGAGATCCCGCAACATGGCCGGATCGCTCTCCCGCCCGAATATCATCCTCAGAAAGGCCAGCAGGGCTGCGCCCTCGAACATCGCGGCGACAGCGATACCGAACCAACGCAGCCACCCCGCCTGAGCCATTTCTCCCGCGTCAAAACCGGGCAATGTCTCATGCGCTACCCACAGGCCCGAGCCACCCAGAGTAATGCTGCGCCCAACCCCCCGCCTGAGAGTCGCCGGGCGGTGACAGAGCCACATGGCAAGGATGAGAGTCGTGATCCAGATCAGGCCGATGATCGTGTGACGGCACCCAGCCCCCAGACCCGTCGGGAAAAAGGAAAGCCACAGGAATACGCTCCCGAACGAAAGCACAGTGTAGAGATAAAACCAGTGCCCGCGCGTCAGGGTCATACCATTCTCCGTTTCGATTGCGGATCGTATCGCCGGGGAAGCTGTGCGGGTAGGGCACAGCGCATCAACGCATCGTGAGCGATAACACCGTCCCGCATCCGGAAGGTCAGACACGCAGGGCCGACGGCGCTGTTTCGGTCATGGGCGACCGCGATGTAATGCGTTCTGTCTGCCCCTTGCGGTAGGATGTGTCGATATGAACGTCGATCCCGCATCCGGCTCACAGGGCGGTGACATCGCCCCAATGCAGCCAGGGCGGGTTCAGTCCTTCAGGTGCCGCAGAATGTCGCCTGGACCACCTCTTCCGGGCGAGGCGGGGTCTCGTATTGGGCATCGTCCTCATAGGGCCGCGCCAGTCGCGCAAGCAGGGCATGGAATACGGACAGATCACCGTTCTCTGCGGCTTCAATCGCCTCGGCGACGCGATGATTGCGGGCGATAACAGCAGGGCTGGTCCGACGCATCAATGTCTCGCGCTGGGACACCGACATGCCCTCCGAAGCGCATCGCGACTGCCACGCGTCGAGCCAGTGCATCAGCGCAGGAGAGGGAGCTTTGTCCGTCGCAAGTTCATGGCGTGCCAGCCGCCGGAAAGTCAGCGTCCAGTCCAGTCTGTCCTCTTCCATGATGGCGAGAAACTGCTCGATCAGCGCCTTGTCTCCTTGTTGCGCCCGAGTGAAGCCGAATTTGGGACGCATTCTGTCGAGCCATGCCGTCTCGTAGAGTGCGGAAAACTTTCCGAGTGCTTCCTGCGCCCAGACCAGGGCGCGTTCTTCATCAGGCTCGAAAAACGGCAATAACGTCTCGGCCAGACGCGCCAGATTCCAGCCTGCCAGTCGCGGCTGGTTGGCGTAGGCGTAACGCCCGTTCCGATCGATCGAACTGAAAACCTTGTCATGGCGATAGACATCGAGAAAGGCGCAGGGCCCGTAATCGATTGTTTCGCCAGAGATCGCCATATTATCGGTGTTCATCACACCATGTACGAAGCCAAGGCTCATCCATTGGGCGACAAGTCCGGCCTGTGCGGCAACCACGGCTTCAAAGAGAGCCCTCGCGGGGTTTTCGGCCGATGCCGCTTCGGGATAATGGCGGGAAATCGCGAGATTGCACAGGAAACGCAAGGCTTCGCTGTCCTGACGTGCCGCGGAATACTGGAATGTTCCCACGCGCAGATGGCTGGCGGCGACACGCGTCAGGATGGCACCGGATAAGGGGCGGTCACGCCAGATTGTCTCACCTGTCATCACGGCCGCAAGCGCGCGTGTAGTCGGAACGCCCAGCGCCGCCATGGCCTCGCTGACCAGGTATTCGCGCAGAACCGGCCCGAGCGCGGCAAGCCCGTCGCCACGACGCGAAAACGGTGTAGGGCCTGACCCCTTGAGCTGCACATCGACAATGCGACCCTGCATGTCCGTTGCCACGCCGATGAGATGAGCCCGCCCGTCGCCGAGCTGGGGTACGAACTGACCGAACTGATGCCCGGCATAAGCCTGTGCCATCGGAGGCAGGGTCTCGTCCTGCCATTGACCACTGAACAGTGACACAGCGCCTTGCGATGCGAGCCAGTCCTGGGAGAAGCCGAGATCCTGCGCAAGAGCGGTATTGACGGCAATCAGCCGGGGCGATTTCAGCCGGGCAGGTCTGGCCTGCACGGCCATACCCGGAGGAAAGGATGCGGGGCGGAGGGGAAGTTGCATGAAACCTCGTGGGCTGGACCGGCAACGGGCCTGTCATTCCGGTAAAAACGGGCCAGATCTGTCGTGAGAGATGGCGTCATGTGGTCTCGTCACAAGCCGAAGGTGCGGCATGACCCAAGTTTTTTCATCCCCTCTCTTCCCATTTCAGGGCCGCACGTCCAAAACCCGTCCATGCCGAAGCATCCGACAGCCGCCAAGAGGATCATCCACAATGTCAGCTTCCTGACACTGGGGCGCATCGCGACGGCGATCTGCAGTTTTGCCTATATCGCCTTTGCGGTTCGTGCGCTTGGACTGGCGCAATTCGGTCTGCTGATCCTGATCCATTCTCTCGGGATCATGGCATCCACGTTTTCACGCATGCAGTCATGGCAGACGCTCATCCGTTATGGCAACGAGCCTTATGCGCAGCGCGACCTTCCCCTGCTAGGGCAGATCATCGGGTTCTGCATCAGGCTCGATCTTCTGTCTGCGCTCGCAGCCATGTCCATTGGCATCGTCAGCGTGACATTTTACAGCCATATCGCTCACTGGGATGGATGGGTCACGACGCTCGCCTATATCTATGCCCTGATCTGCCCGTTCATGTATACCGGATGGAGCAATGGCGTTCTGCGCCTGACCGAGCGTTTTCATCTCGTTCCGGTCAGCGATACCGTCACAGCGATCTTCCGCACTGCGGGGACCGCAATCGGCTTTCTCTTCCATCTCAAACTCGGTTTTTTCGTGCTCGTCTGGGCCGGCGCGGTGCTGATCGATTACGGGCTTTTCCTGTATTTTGCGCTTTCCACGCTCAGGCAGAAGATCGGGCTCAAGCTGCACTGGCGCGAGGTGCTGGGTCAGTGGCGCTGGCAATTGCCGGGGATGTGGAGCTTCACGCGCTCCACCAGCATCAATCAGACTCTCGGCGCGGTTTCGGGTCATATCAGTACGCTGGTGGTCGGCTCGCTTCTGGGTTCAGCAGAGGCTGCCGTGTTCCGTATCTGCCGCCAGATTGCCGATGGCATTGTAACCCCGGCCCAGATGCTTTCACCTGTTCTCTATCCAGAACTCGTCAAGATGCGCGACCGGCATGACTGGCGTGGTCTGAAACGGCTGACCTGGAAAATCTTCGGCATACTCTGCGCCGTTTCCATTGCCCTCCTGCTCGTCGCCGCCTTTTTCGGCGGGCGCATCTTCTCGCTCATGCTGCATATCCATCTGCACGGCACGACCTATTATATCTCGATCATGCTCGTCTCGGCGGTGCTCACCCTGCTTGTCGTGCCGCTGGAGCCCCTGCTGACGGTCATGGGTCAGATCGGGTTCCTGATGGCCAACCGCACATGGATCACGATGGCCTATTTTCCGGTCCTGTTCGTTCTTACCGCGCATTTTTCCTTGGCGGGCGCATGTTATGCTACTGCAATAAGCAGCTTCGTGATGTTCGTCACGCGCCTGTGGCGTGCCATGATCAGTTCGTTACGACCGCACCCCGATCCGAAACCGGTCGCCGCATCGCCTGACACTTCGAAAGAGGCAGCCGTCGAGGCCTGAGTGCCCGGCCATGGTAAGCGGAACATGAAGGTATCGTGAAAGGGGAAACAACCCTTGGGTCCTTACTGCTCCGCGCCGCCCGGATCGAAACCGAGCGAGGCGAGCACAATTCTGTCTTCCCATGTGTCCTGCATCAGCCCGGGTAGTACCCCGAGCGTGGCAAGGGCAGGATCGCGAATCATGATTCCATCGAGACGGGAATCCTTGAGGCGTACCCAGCACCATATATCGCCATGGGGCCCTTCAGCCGAGCCGATGCCTTCACCGCTGCCCGGCGCGTCATGCATGTCACCGGGCAGAGGGACGCCAAACCGCGAGGCGATCCGGTCGATACGACGCAGGGAATCCCTGATCTCATCCATCCGAAGGCATTGTCGCGCCCAGGCATCGCCCGCAAGACGCGAGCCCGCACGACCGGGCACATGACGCATGTCATCCTCGAGCTGCCGCAAATCGAATGTTCGGCCCGAGGCGCGCCCGATCAACCCGCCAATGCAGAAGATTTCGGCTTTGGCCGGGGCAAGAAAACCAACGCCCTCCAGTCTCTCCGCCATCTGGGCATGAAGTCCCTCCATGACCGCCAGACGCGGCATCAGCCCATCGTGCACTGCATGGGCAAGCCCTGTGATATCGATACCCGCTGCAATCCCGTCGGGCGTGATGGCATCGGTCAGGCGTCTCGTTGCGCCATGATTGGCGCAGAGCGCGGCGCAGAGATCATCCGCAAGGCTCGCATGGCTGGCCAGCAGGGCAAATCCGGTCAGCCGTGCCATCAGGGCCAGGTCACGGCAATGGACAGCGACGCGCTCGATCTCCGACAGGATGATTCTGGCGTCGCGTATCTCGTCGGAGGGTATGATTCCCAGAGCGCTCTCGATGGCACGCGAATAGGCGAGAGGTGCAGCGACGAAACTCGCGGCGTTGCTACGGCTCACCATGCGCAGGGCCTGTTCCGGCGTCTGGCCCGCAAGGTGATGCATGAGCCCGATATGCGCCGCTCCCGGCATGACACTGCGTCTGCCCCAGGCGAGAGGGGACATGTCGCTATGCAGCGCCTCGTCGAATACGGAGGAGGGGGCCGCCAGATCGGCGGGGACGGAGCGCGAGGACAGGGGTGAGACACTGGCCCATCCCCCGCGATCAAGAGCTGCCTCGGTGTCCGCAGCGCCCAGGGGCAGGCATCCCCAGAGGTCCTGAGCGAAACGTTCAGGCCAGGAGGCAGCGGGCAAGACAGCAGAAAGCGCGAAATAACGCCCATCAATGAGCGGGGTGCTCACCATGAGTGGCTTGTGCTGGTCCAGAAAGAGCGCATAGGCGCGGCGGTCATCGCACCAGTGGGCGATGAACCATCCGGGTGCGCAGGTCAGCATCGCGCGCCATGCGGCCTCATCCAGCGCGTAATGGTCCGGCGTGACACGTTCACCGGCCCGTATGGCGGCCATCATGGTCATGGCGCCATCCAGTTCAAAGGCCAGATGCAGCCGGATAAACCCGTCACGGAGATCGCCACGGGAATCCCGATTCCGATAACCATCAGGGTCAGAATCACGCTGCGGTCGCGCGAGGAAGGCGGCAGCACCCAGTACAGCCCCGCGCGACTGGCAAGGGCTCCGATCGCCAGAAGGGACAGAAGGGGCACGGTGATCCCGCTTTTCATCATCCCGGCCAGCATGAGTCCCAGCGCGGGAAAGCCCGGCCAGGGTGGCAGAGCGGCCTGGACCCAGCCGCGCATTGGCCCGGGTAATCCCGGTAAAGCTGCAAGCGCAAAGCCCGAGCTCATGAACAGCATGGCAGGGACAGGTCCGACCGAGGAGGCGCTGGCGAGTGTTGCCAGTGCAACGAGGGTTCTGGGGCCTTGATGGCGGGTCGCGACACAGAGCCACAAGGCTGCAAGTCCTGCCAGCGTCAGGACGAGATGAGTCATTTGCCGCTCGGGCAAGCGGAGCATCAGAGCAACCGCGCTCAGACACAGAAGCAGATCGGGCAGGGCCAGCTCCGGTCCGGAGATTTTTTCATCACGCGGCGATGCAAAGCCCGCGAGCCCGGCTACAAGGCACAGCCCGACGGCGGAGAACAGATCGCCAAGCCTGAGGAGGTCAGGATCGGGGCTCAGCGTAACCAGGCTCGTCCCGAGCAAAGTCAGGATGAGCCCCGCAAGACGCAGACGCATCGACTCCCAGGCCAGACGGGCGCGTGCGGTCGAGAGCGTTTCCTGCAACAGCAATATCAGCGCCCCGCAGGTTGTCAGGCAGGCAACAAGCAACACCCTCTGGCTGCACAGGGCCAGCATGATCACGAAGCAGGAGAGGAGGTTCAGACAGGCGGCCGAGCGCTTCTGGCCCGGGTGCCATGTGAGGAAAGGCATGCATCCCGCGAGGAGGCATCCCCAGCGTGCCAGTCCGTCCTGTCCTGACAGAAGGGGCGTGAGGCACAGGGTCATCACGAGCCCCGTCAGCGAAAAAAGGCGCGCAGACTGGGCGGCGCGTGCAGTAGGCAGCAGGAGCAGCAGGCACGCGGCCAGAAGCGGCCAGGCCGGGACGAGGAAGCGGGCGGCCTGATGCAGGGTTTCAGCCATGATCGCCATCGCCCTCAGTGCGCAACCAGGCCAGACGTGGCATGAGCCAGCCGCCGAGAGAGAGAAGCCCGATCCAGACCAACGCCGTTCCCAGAACCAGAAACCAGTTATGCTCGTGCCCGCCGAGCAGAAGCAGCCCGTTCAGGGCGCAAAGCAGACCGGTCAGTTGCAGCAGGGGGAGCGAGAGCGCCGCGCCACACAGCCCGGCAAGCACAATACCGATGCAGATCAGCACCGGTAGCCCCGGGGCAGCCGCCAGCGCGGTGAGCAGGACGAGGGCGATTGCCGCGCAAACCGCCATGCCCGCCTCCTGCTGGGCCTGACGCCTCGAACGCAGATCGCCCGCGCGCCAGGCAACATGCCGGCGCAGGACGATCATCCCGGCTCCGTTAAGGACGGGCAGAAGGGCAAGTGCCATGAGAGCCGGAGCACCATGTCCGATGCCTGAGACGCAGGCCGCCGCGCAGGTGCCGTGAAAAGGCAGGACACGCGCATCGCGCCCGATCGCGGCCAGAGAGAGCAGCAGGGCCAGGCCGAGCAGGACGATCACGTAGCAAGCCTCCCGGCAAGGACCAGCAGAATGGCCGCACCGCTCAGCACGAGCGCGAGCCGGGCAGAGGGCAGGGGGCGTATCCCCCTCCATCCCGTGACTACGGCAACGAGGCAGGCCAGCTTGAGGGGGGCAGCGAGGCACCATAGCACCAGCAGATGGCGGATCGAGGCAGAGGCGGTGGCCACAGAATCCGGCCAGATCAGATCAGCAACCAGCAGGTACCAGCATATGGCTGAAAAATCATGGCGAAAGCGCAGCAAACTGCGATGGCGTCCCGTCGCCCCCGCAATAAGCCGCTCTTGCCAGCTCTGACACAGGAAACGCCTGTTGAGGATCAGCAGCAGGGCGACAGCGATGAAAACAAGGCCACCCAGAAGTGCCGGAGCAGGCTGAAGCAGACGCTGCTGCAGCAGATCGCTGAGGGCGCCCGCGCCTGGCAGTCCCACGGTGATCAGGGTTCCTGTCAAAGCAAGGAGCGGCACCAGAAAAAGCAGATCGCGCCCGACATGGCTCAGTGAGTCGGTCAGATGCAGCTGCAATAATCGTGTCGGCGCATCGTTCAGGGCCTGTGCCCAAACCAGCGCACAGGAAAAAATCAGACAAACGCCGCAGGCAAGCGGTTCCGACAGAAAGCGGAAAAGGGAAAGCGTGCTCGCAAGGGGAATACCGAATGCAGGCAGAATCGTTGCGCAGAGGCTCATCCAGGACAGGGGTGGAATGTTTGCCCGTTGGTGCCACCCCATACGGATCTGACGCCATCGCCATCCCGGAAGGGGCCCTGCGCGGCCGGAGCAGAAAGCATCCACCATCGCCTCCAGATCGGTCAGGAATGGAGCGAGGAAAGCGAGCGTTGCGAGTTGCAGCCCCATGACCACCACGGTCAAGGCAAAACCGGCGATCATGCTGTCCAGCCGAGCCAGGCCAGAGCTATGGCAAGCAGGACGAGCCAGAATGCCAGTCCCTGCCGAACGGCTTTCACGTCTGGTCTGAGGCGGCCTCCGGCAGGGGGCGGTTGCGACCCATCAGGCATGAGACCCGCTTCATCGTTTTTCATCCTCGAGAGCCAGGTCAGAAGGACTCTCCGGGAGCGGTTTGAGGCAATGAGACGCCTGACTCCCCAGGGGAAACGCAGTTTGATGTTCGGTGGAGGCCAGGCAGGCAACCTCCCGGTGGTCGGTCCATGGCGTCCAAAAGTGAAGAGGGCGTCCCTGTAGGGTGTAAGCGGGGCAGAGGAGATCAGAGCCGAAGCGACGAGGGCCGGGATCAGAAAGACGAGCGCGGGATACCAGAATGCGCCGTCCCCACCGGCGATCGACCAGACAGGCCAGTGACGCCAGATTTCGGGTGAGGCACCTGCAAGATCGAGTGCGGCACCACGAACAGCGCCAAGAAGGAGGCCCGGGCAGATCGAGAGACATAACCCAAGGGTGAGAGCTGGCAGCATTGCATGATCCGACCACGTCATGCCCGACCCGGCAGCGCCCTGGGGGTCAGATCCGGCCCAAGCAAGGCTGTCCCATGCAAAAAGCCAGGCTCGCACCATCAGGCCCCCGGTCAGCAATGTCAGGATCATGGCCCCGGCCGTCCATGCTGGAGACAGGCCGGACAGACCATTGATCCCGTGAAGAGCCAGCCAGAAAGGCAGGAATCCGGCAAGTGGAGGCAGAGGCGCTCGCAGCAGCGCAAGGGAGGGAGGGAGCCCGTTCAGGGCGAGAGACAGAATGAAAGCCTCGCTCGCTGCAAGCGCAGTATCGGCAAGACCGCCAAGCCGTGCTGCAAAGGTCAGGCCGAGCGCGAGCAGGGGCCAGAAGCTGAGAACGCGCGCCAGCGGCAGGCAAAAACTGAGTGTGATACCCGTCAGGATGAGAATGACGGACCAGATTTGACCTGACGAGACCAGCAGATCGGGCACAAACAGCGAATAGGCCAGCAGAGGCGTCGCTGAAAAGGCCGGGAGAATCGCAAGCCCTGCGATGGGAGCGAGAGGACTCAGACCGGGGATAAGGTCGGCAGCGACAAGACAGGCCCCTGCCGGAGCCATCAGCCCCAAACGCCATCGCCGCGCTGGTGATGGTGGTGCAAACTGCCATGTTTTGGCCAGGCAGGGTATGAAACAGACAAGCGCCACGGCATGGCTATGGCACAGCAGACCAAGGGCGCCGAAAGCATCACCAAGTGGGGTACGCGTGGCGGCAGGGCTCAGTCGGGAAAGGGACCAGAGCAGGATCCAGCACGATGTCAGCGGGTCGAGATGGAGCGGCCCCAATGTGCCCTCCTGCCCCCATGCACTCGCGCAGCAGGCAAGGATGATCTGGACGCCGAGGGCCCCTTGCGCCAGCCCCCGGGCAAGGCGGGTTTGTCCTTCCTGCGCAACAAGCCGCACGGCCAGGCATGCCGGCAGCAAAGCGAGAATAATGACTGGAAACAGGGTACGATCCTGACAGTGAGAAGACGAGCCTGTCCTATCCTAGCTCAGTTTCGAACGTCTCCCAATCGCCGGAATCCTTGCGGGTAGAGCTTTTATTGGCCCGTTCTCCTGCCATTGGCCCCTTCGGGGCTGGAAGCCCTTAGCCGGCAGGACGAAGCAAAGACCCGCCTTAGCCCTCGGGATGACCGGCTTTATTCAGGCGCCCAGACAGTCTCCAGCGCGCTCATGGGAGAGCTCGAGCAATTCATTCTCGCTGTTTCCGGGAGCTTTCTCGTCAAAGAAGACGAATTCCAGCTCCGGCTCAAGTTGCAGACAGGTAAGGGGGCACCCTACGAGTTGCTCGAGGCGCTCTGTCAGATCACGCAACTGTACGGATGGAATATGCGAGATCCAGATACGCCGGTCCTTCCTGAATTCCTCGACAAGACCCGGATGGGAGTCGACGAATTTCCTGAATTCTTTATGGGTCATCGCGAGGCCTTCCGGATCGGTTCGTTGGATTAATTATTCGAACTCTATATTATAAAATAATCGGCATCGTTCAAATATAATTGTTTCGAATATCAAATCATGATCTGACCTCCACAGAAGGTCAGATCATTTCCAGCGCCGATTTATGCGTCGGCGGAGGAAAGCAGGAGTCGAGATCGGCAAGGTCCCTGTCATCAAGAACGAGGGCGAGTGCGTCGATATTCTCCTGCAGATGATGTCTGGTGCCTGCCTTCGGGATTGAGAGAATATTGGCCTGCCTCAGGGTCCAGGCGAGCGCAATCTGGGCAGGGGTTGCAGGACCGGAGGCAGTCTCATGTCTGCGTGCGACTGTTTTCAGTATTGGATCGTCGAGCAGGGAGCCGCCCTGGCCGAGTGGAGAATAGGCAATCGACACGACGCCTTTCTCGGCGTCGCGTGCGAGAAGGTCGTAATCGATGCCTCGCGCCTCGAGATTATAGAGTATCTGATTGGCCGCGCAGGACACAGTATGGGCTTCGATATCCGTCATATCCTGTGTGTCGAAATTCGAGACACCCCAGCGAATGATATCGCCTCTCTCCTGGAGATGTTCCATCGCCTCGATGGTCTCTTCGAGCGGAACACTTCCCCGCCAGTGCAGGAGATAGAGATCGAGGTGACCTGTCCCCAGGCGCCTGAGCGAGGCCTGGCAGCTTTTCAATGTGCCTTCATAGGTTGCGTTGGATGGCACGACCTTGCTGATGAGGAAGGCTTCATCGCGCCGACCCTTGATCGCTTCACCCACCAGCCGTTCCGATCGGCCACTTCCATACATTTCTGCCGTATCGATCACCGACAGGCCTGAATCGAGGCCCAGGCGTAAACTGGCCATCTCCTCGGCGCGTGTCTGCGTCGAGTCCCCCATATTCCACGTTCCCATGCCGAGGGCAGGGACCTCATGACGATCACGAAAAATCACGGTTTTCATGAAAACTTCCTTTTCATTATTGGAAGTCAAGCGTCACATCTCGGAGAGCGTTCGTCCCCGTCCCCGCTAATCCGGTCACGACTCCGTGATGAGAGGCAGCTGCGGAAGGGAGGTGCGTTAAACTGAGCACCAGGCTGTCCAAGCCTCTGATCCTGTAAACAGGGAGGCCGGTTATGGCGTCTTTCGATCAGCATGTATTCCAGCGCCTGCTTCGTGCGGGGGCAATGGAACACACTGAAGGTCAGGCCGATGCTTCTCGCAGACGGCGTCTTGGCTTCGGTGCAGGGTGGATATCGCGCCTGCGGGACAGGCGTCCCGCCTCGGATCATTCCAGCCCTCGTCATGATGGGCCGGACTCCCGTCAGGGCTGGTCATGGTCGGAACAGGTGGCGCCATTCGGTGTCGAGGGTGTGCGTGTTCACCATCACATGCTCGATGCTTCGGGGCAGGGCGGCGCGCAACATTGTCCTGCCGCAGGCTGGGGTATGATCGTTTCAGGCTCCGCAATACTCGAGATCGAACCACGCAAAGGCGAGGCCCAATTGCGGGATCTGCTCAGGGCTGGCGATGTCTGGAGCGTACCCGCAACCGCAAATGCCTGGTTCCATTGCTGTGAGGACCAAGCGGCAAGCGTTATCGCCTTCATAGGCGGACGCGAAGCCAATACCTCGGATCCCGGGCTCTGCAATCCCTTCGCGGATGACACACAGGGCGGTTCGGGGTTCCACCATCGGCTGATGGCCCAGCCTGCCCTCGATCGTCCATGGGGCAGTCTTCGCGTTGTCGAGGCAGATGCCTTCTGCGATCCCGACGCCCTCTCGGCAGCGCTGATCGAAGTCTCCCCCAGCAGCCAGACCGACCTGCACTGGCATCTCAATACCGCCGTTTGGTCGATCTGTCTCGAAGGAGAGGGCAGCCTGACCCAGGTTCCGGCAGGTATTTCACCGCAAACCACTTTTCTCAAACCCGGTCAGGTCGGACATGTGCCAAGGGCCGAGGGATATTACCTGCGTAATGATGGCCAGACGATGCTGACTGTCCTCGAAATCTTTCGGTCGGACCATTACCACGATCTCTCGCTTCATGAGTGGCTTGCGGCCTCGTCCGTGGAATCGATCGCCGCCCATTTATGTGTGGATGTCGGGATGATTGCCCGTCTTTCTCATGCAGGTGAGACTCAGGGGAGGCTCTCCACCCGGCTCTAAGTCTAAGGTCTGAAGAAGGGATTTCGAGGGTGCATTCCTCACCGGACTGGACCGACTGGTCCAGACCTGAGATGACGGGTCATTATTCCCATCCCCCGCCGTTAACTTGGCATGATACGGGGGCTTGTCCATGAGTCCCGCATGATCAGCCTGTTCGACCTCTTCAAGATCGGTATCGGTCCGTCCTCCTCGCATACGGTCGGCCCCATGCGCGCAGCGCAACGTTTCATGGCAGCGCTCCATGACCCTGCTGCGGTCGCGAGGCTGCATGTCACGCTCTATGGCTCTCTGGCCTGGACCGCCCAGGGTCATGCGACAGATAAGGCGGTTATTCTCGGTTTGTGCGGAGAGTTACCGCAGAGCGTCGATCCTGATGCTGCCGACGGGATCGTGTCACGCGTTGTCGAGATGAAACAGATCGGTTTTCAGGGCTGTTTCATCCCGTTCGATCCGGATCATGATCTGGTGCTTGACCGGCAAACCGTCCCACCTGTCCACCCGAACACCCTGCAATTCGAGGCGCTCGATGCGGCCGGTAACGTACTGGATTGCGCGCGTTTCTGCTCTGTCGGCGGTGGGTTCATTGTTTCCGAGAGCGTGACCGAGAGCGCGGGCTATGCCCAGCCTGCCGTGCCTCATCCCTTCACCAGCGGGGCGGAGTTGCTGCAGCAGGCGAGAAACAGCGGGCTCAGCATCGCAGCGCTTGTTCTGGAAAACGAGTGTGCGCTGCGGCCAAGGCAGGAAGTCGAGGCGTATCTCGATGAAATCATCGCCGTAATGATGGCCTGTATCGCGCGTGGCATGGGTCAGACCGGCATCCTGCCGGGCCGGTTGACAGTACGACGTCGCGCTGCCGCCCTGCATGAAAAACTGCTCGAGCGCGAACGTGCCAATATGCATTCGGCCCATGGGATCATGGACTGGATCAGCCTCTTCGCCATTGCGGTAAATGAGGAAAATGCGGCGGGGGGCCGTGTGGTCACAGCCCCGACAAACGGGGCGGCGGGCATCATTCCATCTGTCCTGCGCTATTATCGCGATTACTGCATGCCGTTGCCCCCTGCGAGCACCCAGCAGGGGATGCGTGATTTCCTGCTGACGGCCTCAGCTATCGGAGGGTTGTTCAAGCTCAATGCCTCGATTTCGGGCGCCGAGGTGGGATGCCAGGGCGAGGTCGGTGTGGCCTCTTCCATGGCAGCGGCGGGGCTGGCGGCAGCCCTGGGCGGCACGCCCGAACAGATCGAGGATGCTGCCGAGATCGGCATGGAGCATCATCTGGGAATGACCTGCGATCCTGTAGCGGGTCTCGTGCAGATCCCATGCATCGAGCGTAATGCCTTCGGCGCGGTGAAGGCCATCAATGCGGCCTCGCTTGCGTTGAATGGCGATGGTGCCCATCTCGTCTCACTCGATCAGGTCATTCGCACCATGGCCGAAACCGGGCGGGACATGAACCAGCGCTACAAGGAAACTTCGCTGGGCGGGCTCGCCGTCAACCTGCCGGAATGCTGAGCCCCTCGAATGGATAATTGCCTGTCGGGGTCGGCATGGTTTGCAGACCCCGACGATAGAGCAGGTCTTATCGATAGACGATTCCGCCATCGGTCAGGATCGACTGGCCGGTGATATAGTCGGAGTCCGCGCTGGCCAGAAACGCGACGAGGGCTGCCACGTCATCCGGCGTCTGCGCTCGGCCAAGAGCGATGCCATCGACATATTTCCTGTAGGTCTCGCCTTTGGGCGTGCCTGTCAGCGCCGAGAAGCGCTCATCGATTTCGACCCACATATCCGTACCCACGATACCCGGACAATAGGCGTTCACCGTAATGCCCGAACTCGCATATTCCTTGGCCGCCGATTGCGTGAGGGCGCGTACGGCAAATTTCGTCGCGGAATAGACGCCCAGCAGGGCAAACCCGTCATGCCCGGCGATCGAGGAGGCATTGATGATCTTGCCTTTCTGGCCGCGTGTCTTGAATTTGGCCGCTGAGGCCTGAATACCCCAGAGCACACCCTGGATATTGATGCGCAAGATGCGCTCGACCTCCTCGGGCATCACATCGGCAATCGGGTTCACCTGCGCGATCCCGGCATTATTGATCATCACATCAAACCCGCCGAGCGCTGTCTCGGCATGATCGATGGCGGCATAGACTGCATCGCGCTGGCTGACATCAGCAGCAAAGACACTCGCTTTGCGGCCAAGAGCCTCGATCTCGCCGCGTACGCTCTCAAGCTTCTCCGTCTTGAGATCCACAAGGGCAATGTTTGCCCCTTCGTTGGCCAGTCGCAGCGCAATGCCGCGCCCGATCCCCTGAGCCGCACCGGTGACCAGAACGATTTTTCCATCGAGACGCATGGGTGGTTCCTCCCTCATCACGGGCGGGCAACACCCATAATGGCATGTCGCATGGCCCCGTGTCCGGGAGGGAAACGGCGGAACCTGGGCTCAGGTCAGGGTCATGAGCGTCTTGTGAACTTCGAGACAGAACATGTCATGACGTAGGAGGAAGATTTTGGATGCAGGAAGGAAATGGCGGGCGATCACGGGCGAGGCTCGCTCTGTCAGGGCAGGATGGGCTGTTTCGGCTGTGCCTAACCGGCTTTCTGCCAGCCCCGTTCCTGCTGCTGCCAATAGGCCAAGTCATGTCCCGCCTGTTTCGCGCTGCTCCACAAGCTGCGCGCGCGACTGACGGCCTGGGTGTCATTGCCATCGAAGAGGGTGAAGACACGTTCGAAACGCTCGAGCGCCGTATCGATGCCGCCATCGAGCAGAAACAGAAAACGCGCCTCATTGGGCACGTCATCGCCCTTTGTAAGCCAGATGGGCTGTCTTGGACCATGCCCCATGCTCTGGCTGCCATGAGGCAGCCAAAGGGGGGATTTTGCTTTCCACAGGGCTTCATCGAGTTGCTTGACCTGTACGGCATCACGGCACCTGATCACGGCGCGCTGCCCTGAACCGAGCGTCCGTCCCAGAAGCGGAGGCAGCGCGTCTTCCAGCGTCGAGCGCGTCAGGTGATAGAAGCCGATCGCGCTCATGAAGCGGCAGTGTCTCCCTGCTCGTGATGGCGCACGAGCGCGTCGAGCAGACGCACGCCGAAACCGGTTGCGCCCTTGGGGCATTGCGGTGCCGCATCGGAGCGCCACGCCACGCCCGCAATATCGAGATGCGCCCAGGGCGTGTCGCCGACGAACCGCGCTAGAAACTGGGCGGCGGTGATGGAACTGCCCGGACGGCCCGTGATGTTCTTCATATCGGCAATATCCGAGCGTAGCTGACGGTCATAGGCCTTGCCCATGGGCATGCGCCATACAGCCTCACCTGTTGCCTCGCCTGCTTCGAACAAAGCCCCGGCCAGCGCGTCGTCATTGCTGAACAGACCCGCACGCACATGGCCCAGACTGACCACAATGGCCCCGGTCAGCGTGGCGAGATCCACCATCAGGCGCGGCTGGAAGCGCTCTTTTGCATAGGCCAGCACATCGGCAAGAACCAGACGCCCCTCAGCATCGGTGTTGAGCACTTCGATGGTCTTGCCCGCATAGCTGCGCACCACGTCGCCGGGGCGTTGCGCATTGCCTGACAGCATGTTCTCGACCAGACCGACGACCCCGATCACATGGGTAGTGGCCTTGCGTCGCGCCACAGCCTCAAGCGCGCCGACCACGGCGGCGGCCCCGCCCATATCGGTCTTCATCTCATCCATGCCGGCGGCTGGCTTGATGGAGATACCGCCGGAGTCGAAGGTCACACCCTTGCCGATAAAAGCGATTGGCGCTTCCTCCGAGCCACGATAGCGCATGATCGCCACCCGGGCTTCCTGATCGCTGCCCTGGGCCACGCCCAGCAGCGCGCCGAAACCCAGCTCGCGTAGACGCGCAGCGTTGAGGATCTCCACCTCCACGCCGAGATCGCGCAGTGTCTCGATGCGGCGGGCGAATTCGGGCGGGTTGAGCACGTTGGGCGGCTCGCTTACCAGATCCCGAGCGCGGAAGACGCCCTTGGCCACGGCCTGCAGGCTCTCCCACTGAACGCGCACGGTTTCGGTATCATCCACACCCAAATGCAGGCGCTGAAGCTGCGGCGCGTTCTCGGCTTCATCCGTGTGATAGAGGTCGAAGCTGTAGCGTCCCAGTGCAGCGCCATAGGCGGCATGGGCAGCAAACTCGGCGCATCGACCGGCGAAGGCAAGATCGGCATGGGTCGTGTCGCGCACGGCACGCGCCGCCTGACCTCCGGCGGCTTCCATGCACGGGATATCCAGTTCGTCTTCCGGCCCGCAGCCGATCAGCACAATACGTGCGAGTGCAGCGCAGGGAGCCAGCAGTACACAGCTCTGATCGCGCTGCCCCTTGAAGCGCGAAATGGCGACAGCGCGACGAAGTGCCCCGCCCGTTGCTGCGTCGAGATGGGTGAACGGTCCGTGCGCCACATCGAAATCCGGTCCGGTGAGCAGCACCAGCGTCTGTTCCGATTCCGGGGCACCCTTGCCCTGCAGGATTGGAAACGGCGCCTGAATCTGGATGTCGAGCATGGTTCGTCCGGTCAAAATCTGAGAATTTCGCCACTATTGGCATGCCTCGCGCAGATGGCAAGGCGGGACATGAATAACAACGATGTTGGATCGTTCATTAAATTCAAACCACTATGAGCGTTGATTGTTGTACGGAATTATGGCCTAGTCGCGCCTCACGCCACCCGACGCCCATCAAGGCCCCCCTATGTCATTGCTTGCCGATCTGAATCTGCTTTTCGTCCTCTCCGGTCTCGGGGTCGGCTTTCTGGTCGGCATGACCGGAGTCGGCGGCGGCTCTCTCATGACCCCGTTGCTGATCCTGTTATTCAAGGTGCATCCCCAGGCGGCGGTGGGCACAGACCTGCTCTATGCCGCGATCACCAAATCCGTCGGAACGCTGGTTCATGGGCATCGTGGCGCTGTTGAATGGCGTGTGGTGCTGCGCATGCTGGCAGGCAGCCTGCCTGCCACGGTGATATCCCTGGTTTTCCTGCACTGGTATGGCAGCCCGTCTCACGACACGACCCGCCTTGTCTCCACGGCCTTAGGTGTTGCCCTGCTGATCACCGCGCCAAGTGTGTTCTTTCGCAAGGAATTGCAGGAATGGTCGCATCGCCATGCGGGAGAGTTGTCAGCGCGCAGTGCGGCAGCGTTGACCGTCATATTGGGGGCTGTGCTGGGTGTGATGGTCACGCTGTCTTCGGTCGGTGCCGGGGCAATCGGCATGACCGTTCTGATCCTGCTCTATCCCAATCTCAGCACCGCCCGTCTCGTGGGGTCGGATATCGCCCATGCCGTGCCGCTGACGCTCATTGCCGGTATGGGGCATTGGTGGCTGGGCGCGGTCAAGATTCCCATGCTGGTTTCGCTGCTTTGCGGCTCGATCCCTGGCATCGTGCTTGGCAGCCTTTGCGTCGGGCAGGTCAATGAGCGCGTTCAGCGCACAGTGCTCGCTGCCGTGCTCTTCATTGTCGGTTGGCGGCTGGTCTGAGTTCCCCCCAGAGGGTTTGCCGGAGGGCGACAGCCCACCGGCTAGAAATGGATCATAGCCCCCACGTCATGCGGCGAGGGAGTGGTCCTTCCTCTGCGTGTTTCAGAGTTCGGTATCGTGACAGGCGATCCATTCAGAATGACCGTCGGCATAGCGTTCACGTTTCCAGATGGGCACACGGCGCTTGAGTTCGTCGATCACGAAGCGGCATGCCAGGAAGGCGCCGTCGCGATGCGCGGCTGATACCCCGATCCAGACGGCCATATCGCCTATCGCGAGACTGCCGAAACGGTGAATGGCTGAAGCGGCAATGATCTCGAAGCGCGTTTCGGCCTCACGCAGGACCGCCAGGGCTTCGGCTTCGGCCAGAGGGCGGTAGGCCTGATAATCCAGCCCGAGCACATCCTGCCCGTCACTGTGATTGCGCACCCAGCCTTCGAAACTGCAATACCCGCCTGCCTCATCGCGCCTCAATGCGTGAGCGAATGCTGTGGTATCGATGGGCTGATCTGTCAGAAGAAACGCGCTCATCCGCCCGATACCGGTGGAATGAACACGATATGATCGCCCTCACTGACGGGCTGATCCCAGGAGGCAAAACGCGCATTTACCGCCACGCGCAAACGCGCGCGCGGCAGGGTGAAGCCGCGCGCGTGGGCGAGAGCATCGTAAAGCGCGGCGAGATCGGATGCCTCGGTTCGCAGCGTTTCGCTCTGACATCCTGCCTCGTCACGGAGCAGGGCAAAATATTCGAGTGTCACGCTGGCCATGTCAGCCTGCTCCGAAATCACGCTTGCCACCGCTCTTGCCCATGAGGCGAACATTTTCGATCACCATGTCATGGCTGAGTGCCTTGCACATGTCATACAGGGTGAGGGCAGCAATGGTGGCGCCGGTGAGGGCCTCCATTTCCACACCCGTCTTGCCTTCGCATTTCACACGGCAATCGATGAGCGCGGTGTATCCCTCAATGGTGATGTCGAGCTTGCACCCGGTCAGGGCGAGGGGGTGGCACAGCGGTATGAGCTGTGCGGTCGATTTGGTCCCCATGATCCCGGCAAGCTGTGCCACGGTCAGCACCGCACCCTTGCTGGTCATATAGCCGGACTCGGCAAGGGACTGGGCGACATCGGGGGGGAAACGCAGCGTGGCGCGCGCATGGGCCTCGCGCCGGGTCACCTGCTTGTCGCCGATCTCGACCATACGAGGCCGCTCGCCGTTTTCATCCACATGGGTCAGGGATGTCATCTCAGCCTCCTATATAATACATCTCGATGCGCTCTTGCGGGTCATGCGCCCCTCCCGCCCGAGGCGCAGGCGCCCCGTCATGACGTTGCTCACTATAGCGATCCGTGCGTCCCTGCCAGATAGCGCGCAGCAGGGCCTCGAGGGCGTCATCTGAGTTCTGGGCCAGGACCGGGCGCAGATCTGTGCCCTGACTGGCAAAGAGGCATGTGAAGATCTGCCCCTCCGATGAGAGACGCGCGCGCGAGCAATCGCCACAGAACGGGGCGGTCACAGAGGAAATGAACCCGATCTCGCCGCCGCCATCCATGAACCGATAGCGCCGCGCCACCTCACCCCGATAGAGCGGGGCCAGTGCCTCGACAGGCCAGGTCTCGGCGATGCGGGACAGGAGCTCGGCTGAGGGCACCACCTCGCCTTGCGACCAGTGATTGCGGGTGCCAACATCCATGTATTCGATGAAGCGCAGGGTGACCCCGCTATGACGGAAGCGCGCCACCAGAGGCAGGATTTCGTTTTCATTTACCCCACGCTGGATGACGGTATTGATCTTGATCCCGCCGGGGAAGCCGCGTTCCGCCGCCTGGTCGATGGCAGCGAGAACGGTTTCGACCTGAGCGCGTCCGCCGCTCATGCGACTGAAAATGACGGGATCGAGGGCATCGAGACTGATGGTAAGCCGGGTCAGACCAGCCGCGTGCAGCGCGTCGAGATGGCGGCTGAGGAGCACCGCATTGGTCGTGAGCGCCACATCATCGATGCCGTCAAGCGCTACGAGGCGGGCAACCAGATCGGACAGCCCCGGTCTGAGGAGCGGTTCCCCTCCGGTCAGACGCAATTTGCTGACACCCAGCCCGGCCGAGACACGCGCTATGCGGGTGATCGCCTCGAAATCGAGCCGTGCTGCGGGGTCGAGAAAAGCGAAATCGTCATGGAACACCGATTGCGGCATGCAATAGGGGCAGCGAAAATTGCATCGGTCCATGACCGAGATGCGCAGATCATGCCAGGGTCGCGCAAGACGATCACGCGGCTCGGCGCGGGTCGTCTCACCACGCATGAAAAACCAGACCGGTCCCTGCGGAAAGGGGGGTATCGCCTGGCGGCAAGGTTACGAGACCATCTGTCGCGCCGAGCCGGTTGAAATCGCCGGAAGTCGTCATGGGGCGGGGATAGGCCAGCGTCCGGCCCCGATCGTCATGATCGAGACGCACAGGGACGAAGCGTGTCATGGTCGCGATGGGGGTGAGCGGCTCAGCAAGCACAACGTGGCGGGGCGGCAGGGTCACGCCCTGGGCATGCAACAGAGCCGGTACGACATGACGGCTGCAGCAGGCCAGAGCGGAAACAGGATTGCCGGGCAGGGCAAAGACCGGCTTGCCGGATTTGCCAATGCCGAACCAGAACGGCTTGCCCGGTCGTTGGGCCACCTTGTGGAAGATCCGCTGCACACCCAGCGCTGCCAGCGCCTTGGGAACGAAATCGAAGTCGCCCATGGAAACCCCGCCGCTGAGCACCAGAACGTCATGGCTATCGAGCGCTTCACCGAGTTTCTGCGTCAGGATTGCCAGATCGTCGGGCAGGGTCAGCAATGCGTGCTGTGTGAGACCCCTGCGTGCGAGCGACGCCGCAATGGCATAGTCGTTTGAGCGTCTGATCTGCCAGGGAGCGACGGGCGCGTCGGGCGCTACCAGTTCATCCCCGGTCGAGATGATTCCGATAGAGGGGACAACCGAGACAAGAGGCTGGCTGATCCCGTTTGCGGCCAGAACCGCCATCTCGGGCGGAGACAATATCAAACCGCTCTCAAGAAGCAGCGCACCCGTAGCGCAATCGGCTCCCATTGGGTGGATGTGCTGCCCGCGTTTTGGAGTGACGCCCTCCTTCAGGATGAGCGCGTTTCCTTCCCGACAGTAATCCTCACGCGGGATAACGGTATCAGCGCCGTGGGGCAGGACCGATCCAGTCATCACGGCCAGCGCCGCCTCATGGCCCGGGCCGAGGGTCAGGGGAGGGTGCCCGGCCGCTTGGGTACCGCTCAGAACCCAGCCTGCCTGTCCGTCGCACCAGGAGACCGCAATCCCATCGAGTATCACCCGGTCATAAGGCGGAAGAGCGCGCTCGGCATGGATCGGCTGACGCAGCACACGCCCGCAAGCCGCCCCCAGCGGGACGGATTCAGCCGGAAACGGCGCTACGGCCTCTCGAATGAGTCGTTCGGCCATATCCAGGGGCAGGAGATCACTCATGGGCATTCCATATGGGCTGCAGGAACACAGGCGCCAGTGCGCCTCGCCACTATCCTGCATAAAAAAAAACCTGATGCCGCAGGAAAGACCGGGCCTCAAGGGCGAGCTGAGTGAAAGCGTCTGCTCAAGGACGATCGATCCGTCAGATGCGCCACCGTGGACGCCGCGTTCATCTCTCGGATTGCGTCAGCGCTCCAGGGGAGGGGCGCAGCAACGCGGATAAGCGGTAGCCGTGAGGGTGTATGGCTGATCTCCGGGTCTGTGTCTTTCCCGTAACAGAAAAAGGAGTTCGTCCAGTGACATGTTTCGGGGGTGCAACCTCTTCTCATCACTGGGACTTGATCTGCGGAACGTTGAATGAGGGGCATGTGAAGGTTTCGGGAAAGGTCAGACATTCTCTGCAACAGATGATTGATGGCCTCTGGAAGCTATGCTAGTTCATGACCGAACCGAACGGTCATTTTCAGATCAGGCGATGAGATTTCGGGGTAACGGACCCAAAAACTGAGTTGCTTCGGGCAAAGCGGGGCAACGCCGAGAGGATGCACATGGCGCAGGGCGACGAGCAGGATAATCGCGCATCGCAGGGTGATGACGGTAAGAACGACAATCAGAACAACAAGAAGAACGGGGGCAAGAAACGCAGCCCGCTTCTGCGTGTGATCCTGATTCTCGTGGTCATTGTCGTGGCGATCGCCTGGCTTGGGTACTGGTTGCTGACACGCAACCAGATCGAAACGGATGACGCATACACGACAGGGCGCAAGGTTTCGATCGCCCCGCATGTCAACGGTTATGTCACGCAGCTTCTGGTCAACGACAACCAGTTCGTCCATGCCGGACAGCTCCTGGTCAAGATCGATGACCGTGACTACATCGCCTCGCTGCACAAGGCCGAAGCCAGCATTGCGCAGGCCCAGGCGAATTTCGCCGCAGCAACCCAGATGGTCATGGTTGCCAGGCAGAACTTTCCCGGTCGTCTGATTGCGGCCAAGGGCGCGCTGGCTTCGGCGCAGGCTCAGCTCTTCAAGGCCGAAACGGATTACCGCCGCCAGCACAGCGTGTCGCGTGCAGCGACCACCCAGCAGGATATCGATTATTCGAAAGCGGCCCTCAATCAGGCCCAGGCCGAAGTGATGCGCGCCGAGGGTGAATTGCAGCAGGCTACCCCCGTCAAGCCGAATATCGAGAACCAGGAAGCCACGATGAAGCAGCAGAATGCTGCTCTCAAGGCCGCTGAGGCCGATTTGGTGCAGGCCCAGCTCAATTACGGCTGGACCGAAGTGCGCGCCCCGCATGATGGCTGGATCTCGCAGCGTAATGTCGAGCAGGGCGATTTCGTCCAGACGGGTCAGAAGCTGTTCTCGGTTGTCGAGCCTGAAGTCTGGGTCGTGGCCAATTACAAGGAAACCCAGATCACAAAGATGCGTCCCGGGCAGAAGGTAGAGATCGAGGTCGATGCCTATCCCGGCCTGTCCCTGCACGGCCATGTGGACTCGATCCAGCTCGGTGCCGGATCGGCCTTCAGTGCCTTCCCGCCCGAGAACGCGACAGGCAACTTCGTGAAGATCGTCCAGCGCGTGCCGGTCAAGATCCTGATCGATAGCGGGCTGGACCCCAACGTGCCGCTGCCTCTTGGTGTCTCTGTCGTGCCGACGGTGACCGTCCAATGAGCGACGCGTCCAGCGAAAACAACCATGCCGACTGGAAGCCCAAAGCCAACCCCTGGTTGATTGCAGTGGTTGTGACGCTGGGCGCCTTCATGGAGGTGCTCGACACCACCATCATCAATGTGGCGCTCCCGCATATTTCGGGCGCGCTTGGCAGCTCCTATGACGATGCCACCTGGGCGCTCACCTCCTATCTCGTGGCAAACGGAATCGTGCTGACCATCTCCGCATGGTTCGGCAAGTTGCTGGGGCGCAAGCGCTACTTCCTGATCTGCATTGCCATGTTCACGGTCTCGTCTTTCCTGTGTGGATTGTCGACGAGCCTGCCCATGCTGATCGTCTTCCGCCTGATGCAGGGTTTCTTCGGGGGTGGGCTCCAGCCGAACCAGCAATCCATCATCCTTGACACCTTCCCTCCCGAGAAGCGCGGCGCGGCTTTCGGTCTGACCGCCATTGCCACCATCGTGGCTCCCATTCTCGGGCCGTTGCTCGGGGGATATCTGGTCGATAACTACTCATGGCGCTGGATTTTCTACGTTAACGTGCCTTTCGGCATTCTGACGTTGATAGGTGTTTCGGCTCTTGTCGAAGATCCGCCATGGGAAAAGCAGAAGCGCGAGAAAGTCGACGTTATTGGGATCTGCCTGATCTCTCTCGGTCTGGGCTGCCTGGAAGTCATGGCCGATCGCGGTGAGGACGATGACTGGTTCGGCTCTAACTTTATCATCATCATGGCCGCGCTCGGTGTGGCCGGTGTAGTCGGGGCCGTCATCTGGTTGCTGCGCGCCAAGAACCCGCTGCTGAATCTGGCCATCTTCAAGGATCGCAATTTCGCTGTCGGGACGTTCCTGATGGCCATGGTCGGTGGGTTGCTTTACGCCTCCGCCATCATCGTGCCCCAGTTCGCCCAGCAGGTCCTTGGCTATACCGCCACGATCTCAGGCGAGGTTCTGGCACCTGGCGGCGCGGTGATCATCTGTCTAATCCCCATAGTCGGAAAGCTGATGGGCTTCATTCAGGTGCGCAACCTGATCGCTTTCGGCTTCTTCCTGATGGGGCTGGCCATGTTCTATTCGGCCCATCTCGTTCCCACCACAAGCTATGCCCATCTGGTGGAATACCGAATTTTCCAGACCTCGGCCCTGGCCTTCCTGTTCGTGCCGATTTCTACAATCGCCTATTCGACCCTGCCCAAGGAACTGAACTCCGACGCGTCGGCCATGTTCAGCATGTCGCGCAATTATGTCGGATCGCTGGCCATTTCGTTGGCCACGGCGGCAATCACCGAGACGAAGCAGGTGCGCCAGAGCCTGATGGCCCACTGGTCATCCGACTATAACGCCAATGGTCAGGACTATCTGAACACGGTGCAGAAGGTAGCGACCGATGCAGGCATGACCTCATCGGCGGCGCATCAATACGCCATTCACAGTTACTATCAGAGCTTCATGCAGCAGGTTTCCATGGTCGCCTATAACCAGACATTCATGGTGATCGGCATCATGGCGTTCTTCGTCGTTCCCTTCTGCTTCCTGCTCTCCCCTGTGGCCAAGAAAGGCCCGGCCGGAGGTGCCCATTGATGACCCCATTCACGAATTTCCGGAGCCCCGCCTTGAAGACAGGCCGTTCCCCGCGCGCACTCATGCTGTGCGGTGCTTCTTTCGCCATGGCCATCACGCTTGGAGGCTGCGTGGGCCCCAAATACCAGAAGCCCGATCTATGGTCGCCCAACCAGTATGATATGCATGCCCATGCGGGTAAGGCGGGGAGCGAGACCACACCGGATGCGCCCGATGTCAACTGGTGGAAGATCTTCAACGATCCTACCCTGACCTCGCTGGAGACACGTCTCGCCACGCAGAATCTGAGCATCCAGCGGTCGACCACCCAGCTTGCCCAGAGTCGCGCCCAGCTTCTGATGGCGGGTGCCGAGCGCTTCCCGGGTCTTTCGGCCAGCGGGTCCTATACGCGTTCGCAATACAGCACGAAGTCGCTCCAACGCATCCTTTCCAGCGTCGCCAAGGATAATGCGACGGCGCTGGGCCAGCAGAACGCCACGTTGCTCGACCAGAGCGTAGGCGATGCCACGATCCCGGTTCTGAACCAGTGGAAATACTCGATCGATGCCTCGTATGAGCTCGATATCTGGGGGCGTGTTGCCCGGCAATATGAGGCCGCCAAGGCCGATCTGCAGGCAAGCGACGAGCAGCGCCGCGGCGTGCTGATCGCGCAGCAGGCCGACATGGCGAATGACTACCTTACGCTGCGTGGTCTTCAGGAGCAGCTTCGAATCACGCGGGCGAACCGCGACACGCAGGTCCGGACTCTCTCTTTGGCGAAGGAACGCCAGAAGACCGGGCTCGTGACCGAGCTCGACGTGACCAGCGCAGAGAGCCAGCTTGACTCCACCACTGCCCAGATCGCGCAGCTGGAGCAGCGCGTTGACCAGCAGATCAATGCGATTAGCCTCCTTCTTGGCTCTCCGCCGGGAACGCTCAATGACGAGCTGACACGTACGGCA
Source organism: Asaia krungthepensis NRIC 0535 (assembly GCF_025995175.1). Classification (GTDB taxonomy): domain Bacteria; phylum Pseudomonadota; class Alphaproteobacteria; order Acetobacterales; family Acetobacteraceae; genus Asaia; species Asaia krungthepensis. Next base: position 74,144 of record NZ_BAPV01000010.1, on the reverse strand, counting down.
GGCATTCCGGTCGTGCCGCCGCGCGTGCCAGTAGGGGTGCCGTCCGAGTTGGCAAAGCGCCGCCCCGATATTCGTCAGGCTGAAGCGCAGCTTCACGCCGCTGTGGCGAATGTGGCTGAGGCCGAGGCCGAGTTCTATCCCAAGATTACGCTCAGTGCCGATTTCGGTCTGCAATCGCTCTCCTTCCGCGATCTGGGCTTCTGGAATGCGCGTGCCTGGAATCTCGGCCCGTCTATCTCATTGCCGATCTTCCAGGGCGGCCGTCTGCGGGGGCAGCTTCAGCTCAAGCGCTACGCGCAGAAGGAGGCAGCCATTACCTATCGTGAGACCGTGCTCGAGGCCTGGCGCGATGTCGATAATGCGCTGATCGCCTATCGCGACGAGCAGCGCCGACGCGACGGGTTGCAGGCAGCCGTTGCTGCAGGGCAGCGCGCGCTCGATCTGTCTCAGGATCAGTATCGGGGTGGTTTGACCAACTATCTGAATGTGCTGTCAGCCCAGCGTGACCTGCTTTCGGCGCAGCTTCAGCTGGCTGACAGCACCACCACCATCGCAAGCAATCTGGCTCGTCTTTACAATGCATTGGGTGGCGGATGGGAAACGCAATTCCCGCAAGACAAGCCGGAAGATGCAACGATCCGTCAGTTGGGTGGCGATAGTCCCCGTCACGGCTGATCACGTTATTGTTTGAGATCGCGAAAATAAGTCGACGATCTATTGGTGTCGGATAAGCTTTTCCATCTTGCTCATTGAGAAAGATGGAGGAGCATCATGTCGATAACCACTGACCAGCTTCAGAATGTCATCGGGCAAGCCTCCGGATCTCAACCCTGCAAGCTGGTCATTTTCGGGGCAGGGGGCGATCTGACGCGACGCCTGCTTCTCCCTTCTCTCTATGATCTTGCCGTAGCCGACGCTCTGCCGACCGATTTTCAAATCCTCGCCGTCGATCGGCCCGAGCAGACCGGTGCCGAATGGGCCTCGCGACTTTTCGGCCTTGCCGAACAGGATGCCAAGGATCCTTCGGCCGAGTTCTCCTGCCCCAACCTCGATCGTTCCGTCTGGGACAAGGTGACAGCCGGGGCGGCCTATCTGTCGGGCGATTTCACCCAGAACGAGATTTTCGATCGGCTGGGCGAGGCAATTGGAACCGGCAACGTCATTTTCTACATGGCGGTCGCTTCACGCTTCTTCTCCCGGATCGCCTCCGGGCTGGGGCGCGCCGGTCTGCTCAGGGAAGACGGCTATTTCCGTCGCATCGTGGTCGAGAAGCCCTTCGGTCACGATCTGGCTTCGGCCCGTGTTCTCGACTCTGAGTTGCGAGCTCAGGCCCAGGAAAGCCAGATCTACCGGATCGATCATTTCCTGGGCAAGGAAGCCAATCAGGGCATCATGATCGCGCGTTTCTCGAACGTCCTGTTCGAGCCGATCTGGCGGCGGGAATATATCGACCATGTTCAGATCACCGCCTCCGAGACCATTGGTGTCGAGAAGCGCGGCGCATTCTACGAGCGGACCGGCGCGCTTCGGGACATGGTTCCCAATCATCTCTTTGTGCTGCTCAGTCTCATTGCCATGGAGCCGCCTTCATCGCTTGCTGCCGAGGCGGTGCGGCAGGAAAAGACCCGTCTGCTCCAGGCCGTCAGACCCATCCTGCCCGAAGATTACGTTTCGGGTCAGTATGCGGAAGGTGTTCTCAACAATGCCGATGTGCCGGGGTATCGCAACGAACCGGGGGTAGCGCCTGACAGTCAGACAGAGACCTATGCCGCCATGCGGTTGTTCATCGATAACTGGCGCTGGGGCGGTGTGCCTTTCTATCTGCGCACGGGCAAGCGGCTTTCGGGGCGTCGGACCGAGATCAATATCGTCTTCAAAAAGCCACCTTACGCTCTTTTCAATCAGGATATGAATGATCCGCGTATCGGCAATGTCATCCGTTTTCTGCTCGATCCCGTCAGAGGCGTGTCCATCGATTTCGATGCCAAGCAGCCTGGGCTGGAAGAAGTGGTCTCTCCTGTACGCAGCACGTTTCTTTACGACGACTTTTTCAGGAAGGAGCCAAATGTCGGTTATGAAGCGCTGCTGCATGACTGCATGGCGGGAAACCAGATGCTGTTCCAGAGCGCCGAGACGATCGAGGCTTCCTGGGCAGCGATCGACGGGATCGTCAATCCCGACAGGGCGCCTTTCCTTTATCCAGCCGGGTCGCAGGGACCCGAAGAGGCAGATACCCTGCTGGCGCGCGATGGCCGACGCTGGCTTTCCGTGACCTGACCACGCCTGGCCTTAACGTGCATGGGGGCGTTGTCCCCGCACAGGCTACACCCTTCCTCCCCCTTAATCAGCCCGATGAAACCGGGCTGGGTCGAAAGAACTGATGATGAGTATGGCGATAGAGAATCATGCCGTGATCGGCGATCTGAGAACGACAGCGCTGGTAGCGCTTAACGGGTCGATCGATTTCATGTGCTGGCCCCGGTTTGATTCTCCGAGTGTTTTTGCTTCCCTTCTGGAGCCGAGTGCCGGATTTTTCGAATTGGCTCCGGTGCTTGAAGGGGGGAGGTTTCGTCAGTTCTACGTTCCGGACACGAACGTGCTTCTGACCCGTGTTCTCTCACCTGAAGGGGTGAGCGAGATTTCCGACTTCATGACGCTGGCCCCTGATTACCCCGAACAGCGCGTGATCAGGCGCGTCAAGGCCGTGCGTGGCACGCTGAAATTCCGTCTGCATTGTGCGCCGCGTTTCGATTACGCGCGGGTGGGGCACAGAACGCGTGTTCTGAATGACCGTGTGATCCTGTTCGAGCCCTTGCGTGACGATCTGCCGACACTGCGTATCAGTTCGACGATCCCCATGAAGATCGTCGAGGGCGATGCCTGCGCGGAGTTCGTGCTCGAGCTGAACGAGACAGCCACCTTCATGCTCGACAGCGTGACCCATGACGAGAATCTCTGTTTGGAGGATCACTGGACGTCGAACGCGTTCAAGGCGACCGCCAATTACTGGACCAACTGGGTGGCGCGCGCCGAATATCATGGGCGCTGGCACGACCATATCACTCGTTCGACACTGGCGCTCAAGCTACTGACCTCAGCGGAATACGGATCAATGGTGGCAGCGGCGACGTTCGGCCTGCCCGAGGATCCGGGCGGGGTGCGGAACTGGGATTATCGCTATTGCTGGATCCGGGACTCTTCCTTCATGGTTTATGCGTTCATGAAGACGGGACACACGGAGGAAGCGACTGCTTTCATACGCTGGTTGCATCAGAGGCGCCTCGAGGCCAAGCCGGGCGAGGCCCGTCTCAAGGTCATGTACGCGATCGATGGTCAGGACTTCGTGCCCGAGACCGACCTGCCCCATTTCAGAGGATTCCGCGAGTCCCGTCCGGTGCGTATCGGCAACGGGGCGGAGGACCAGCTTCAGCTCGATATTATCGGCGAAATGATGGATGCCGTCTATCATGCCGATCGCCACTGTGAGCGTATCAGCTGGAAGGCATGGGAATCCATCGCTGAGGGGATAGACTGGCTCTGCGTCAACTGGAACCAGCCCGATGAAAGCATCTGGGAGGTGCGGGGAGGGAAGAAGCACTTCCTGTTTTCCCGCATCATGTGCTGGGTGGCGCTCGACCGGGCGATCAGAATGGCCGAAGAACGGGGCCTCCCGGCGCGAATTGCGGTCTGGATACGTGAACGCAATGCCATCTATATGGATGTGCAAAATAACTTCTGGAATGAAGAGCTTCAGTATTACGTGCAGTACAAGGGCGGGACTGCAATCGATGCTTCCTGTCTTTTCATGCCGCTTATGGGTTTCATCGGCGATCACGACACGAGATGGCAGGCTACTCTGAGGGCTGTAGGCGAACAACTGCTCGATGACAGCCATGTGTTCCGCTATCATGTTGCCGAGGGCGATAATGAAGATGGGCTGGAGGGCCGCGAGGGCACGTTCACCATGTGCTCCTTCTGGTATATCGAGTGCCTGGCGCGTTCGGGTGACTTGCTGATGGCACGGTTTCTCTTCGACAAGATCCTCTCCTATGCCAATCATGTGGATCTTTTTTCGGAGGAAATCGGACCAGCGGGTGAGCACCTTGGCAATTTCCCGCAGGCCTTTACTCATCTCGCCCTCATAAGGACCGGTCAGTATCTGGATCAGGCCCTGTCTCGTGAAAATGCGAGAAGTTGAGAATAAATATCAACAAGTTTCTGGACAAAATTTGTCCAGAAATGCCTCAAGTTGATAACTGATATCAACAAAAACAGGACTGTTTAAATACTAATAATCACGGGTTCGTGTGCTCCCCTTCAGGTGATAGGCAGGGACTTGATGTGATGCTAGGCAATGGCGCAGAAAAAAACCTCACGACCACTGGCAACTTGCATGCGGATAGGCGTTTCACGCCCTGAGCACACGCAGGCCTGTGGTCCCGTCGGGAATAGGTGGTTGCGCCAGTGTCTCAGTTTCTCGCAGATCATGCTCTAGCGATCTACGTGGCCTTTACGGTCATTTTCCTCTGCATCGTGGTGGCGCTGTCAGCTGCTCTTGGCCCTCGTCGTGTCGGTGCGGCACGCGGTCGCTCGATGAGCCTCCCTTATGAATCAGGTATTCTCTCCACCGGTTCGGCGCGCATTCGCCTGCCGGTGCAGTATTATCTGCTGGCCGTGTTCTTCGTCATTTTCGATGTCGAGGGCGTGTTCATCTATTCATGGGCCTCCGTGGTGGTCGAGGCCGGCTGGGCCGCCTTCATCTCGGTCGTGACCTTCGTCGTCTTTCTGACGCTTGCTCTGGTCTATCTCTGGCGCAGCGGCGCCCTTGAATGGGGCCCCAAGCACCGCCGTATGCCGGTCAAGGTGCCGCCCAATTCCCCCGTCGAACTTGTCAAAATCCCCGAGCGCGAGGTCGTATAACGATGACTTGGACTCTTACCTCCGCCGTCGGCGAGCCCCGTCTGCAATCCCCTGAAGAACTACTGGCGCACGAGGACGTGCGCCGTAATCTTGTTGTGGGCAAGCTGCAGGATTTCATTTCCTGGGGGCAGAAGAACTCGGTCTGGCCGTTCAACTTCGGCCTGTCCTGTTGCTACGTGGAAATGGCGACGGCCTTTACCAGCCGCTACGATATCGCGCGCTTCGGGTCCGAAGTGTTGCGTGCCACCCCTCGTGAGGCCGATCTGATCGTGATTGCGGGCACTGTGTTCCGCAAGATGGCTCCCATCGTGAAGTATCTGTACGACCAGATGCTCGAGCCGCGCTGGGTCATTTCCATGGGTTCCTGCGCCAATTCGGGCGGTATGTACGACATCTACAGTGTTGTGCAGGGTGTCGACAGCTTCCTTCCCGTCGATGTGTATGTGCCGGGCTGTCCGCCGCGCCCCGACGCCCTGCTTGAGGGGCTGATGCTGCTGCAGGACTCCATCGGCAAGCAGCGCCGTCCGCTCAGCTGGATGGTGGGCGATCAGGGTGTGACCAAGGTGACGCCTGCCAGCATGCGCGACCTCAAGCGTGAAGAGCGCATGGCGGTTACCAAGCTGCGTACGCCCGACACGATCTGAGGAGCCTGCAGCCATGAGCGAAGTTTTCGATAACAGCCGCGCAGCAGGCACGGTCACGGGTAGCATGGGGGCTTCGGTCGCCGCCTTCCCGCCGCACATGATCATGATGGAAGAGGCCACGCGCGACGGCGTGCCGACCTTCTGGGTCTCGCGCGGCCAGATCCGCGCCGTGCTTCAGGCCGTCAAGGCCGGCGGTGCATTGCGTATGCTGCTCGACCTGACCTGTGTGGATGAGCGTCAGCGTATCCATCGTGATGGCCTTCCGGCATCCGACTTCACGGTCATCTATCACATCCAGTCCTTCGACGGGCCGATCGATGAAGTACGCTTCAAGGTGCCGCTTTCGGTCGATGACGCCAATATCGCCTCCATCACCGATATCTGGCCGAATTCGAACTGGCTTGAGCGCGAAGCCTGGGATCTGTTCGGCGTCGTGTTCGAGGGGCATCCGCATCTCTCGCGCATCCTGACGCCGCCCACCTGGGTCGGTCATCCGCTGCGCAAGGACCATTACGCCCGCGCAACCGAGCGTCCCCCTTACACGCTCTCCGAAGACCAGGTTTTCGACGAACAGGAAGCGCTGAAATTCGACCCCGAATCCTGGGGCATGAAGCGTCATTCCGACAACAGCGACTTCATGTTCCTCAATCTCGGCCCGAACCATCCTTCGGTCCATGGCGTGTTCCGCGTCGTGCTGCAGCTCGAGGGTGAGTTCATTGTCGATGCGGTGCCCGATATCGGCTTCCATCATCGCGGCGCCGAGAAAATGGCCGAGCGCCAGACCTGGCACAGCTACATCCCCTATACCGACCGTATCGACTATGTCGGCGGGGTGATGAACAACTTCCCCTATGTGATGGGTGTCGAGAAGCTGGCTGGCATCACCGTGCCGCCACGCGCGCAGCTCATACGCATCATGCTGGCCGAGTTCTTCCGTATCTCCAGCCATCTCGTGTTCTACGGAACCATGGTGCAGGATCTGGGCCAGCTCTCGCCGGTCTTCTACATCTTCACCGATCGCGAGCGCGTTTTCGAGATCATCGAAAAGATCTGCGGCTTCCGCATGCATCCAGCCTTCTTCCGAATCGGTGGCGTGGCGATGGATCTGCCGCAGGGCTGGGATGGTGAGGTTCGCGCCTTTCTCGACTACCTGCCCAAGCGTCTAGACGAGTACAACGAACTCGTCATGAAAAACCCGATCTTCAAGGCCCGTACCAAGGGCGTTGGCGTCTATAATACCGAGGAGGCCATTGACTGGGGCGTGACAGGGCCGGGGCTGCGCGCCACGGGTCTGGAATGGGATTATCGCCGCAAGGCGCCCTATTCGGGCTATGACCAGATCGATTTCGATATCCCGACCGCCGTCAATGGCGATTGCTATGACCGCGCTGCGGTGCATATCGAAGAGATCCGCCAGAGCCTGCGCATCATCCGCTACTGCCTCGATAACATGCCGGGCGGGGCCTACAAGGCCGAGCATCCGCTGGCCATGCCGCCGCCGAAGCCGCGCACGATGCATGACATCGAGACGCTCATCCATCACTTCGTGGGCGTCAGCTGGGGGCCGGTCATTCCGCAGGGCGAAGTGCGCTCCTGCATCGAGGCGACCAAGGGCCTGAACCAGTATTACCTCGTGAGCGATGGCGGCACGATGTCCTACCGGACGCGTATCCGCACACCGTCGTTCATTCATCTGCAACAGCTTCCGATGCTGTCACGCGGCACCATGATTGCCGATCTGATCGCCATTATCGGAAGCATCGATTTTGTGATGGCCGATGTCGACCGCTGAACTCACGGCGCAGGACGCCGAACTTCCTCAGGATCTCGTCGATACGTTCATCGACATGGCCGCCCACGAGCATCATCCTCGTGGCGCCGCCATCGAGGCGCTGCGCCTGGTGCAGGAGCGTTTCGGCTGGATCAATGACGCGCATCTCGCCCATACGGCACGGATCCTCGGCATGTCCCAGGCCGATCTGGACGGGATTGCCACCTATTTCAATCTGCTGTTCCGCAAGCCGGTCGGCAAGAACGTGGTCATGCTCTGTGATTCCGTCTCCTGCTACATCATGGGTGCCGAGCAGACACGTGAACGCCTGTGCAAGAAGCTGGGCGTGAAAATGGGCGAGACGACGCCGGATGGTGAATTCACCGTTCTGCCCATCGTCTGCCTCGGTCACTGCGACCATGCGCCGGCCATGCTGGTCGGCAAGGACCTGTTCGGTCCTGTCCGTCCGGAAGATATCGACGGCATCATCGACGACATTCGGGCGAGGAAGAAGTGATGACTGGTCTCAACCCCGAAAAGCAGCCGCTTCTGGCGCTCGTCAATCGCGAGACACCGCTTGATCCGGCTGGCTACGACAAGAAGGGTGGCTGGCGCGGTCTGCGCCGCGCCCTCGGCATGAGCCCCGCGGAGATCATCACCGAGGTGACGGACTCCAAGCTGCGCGGACGCGGCGGCGCCGGGTTCAGCACCGGCATGAAGTGGAGCTTCGTTCCCAAGGAATCCTCCAAGGACCGCCTCAAATACATCGTCGCCAATGGTGACGAGATGGAGCCGGGCACCTTCAAGGATCGCATCCTGGTCGAGGGCAACCCGCTTCAGCTCATCGAAGGCATGATCATCTCGGCCTATGCCATCCAGGCACGGCACGGGATCATCTTTCTGCGTGGTGAATATCATCTGGGTCTGGAGCGCCTCCAGCAGGCGGTCATCCAGGCGCGTGAGGCCGGTTTCCTTGGCGAGAACATTCTCGGCTCGGGCTTCGATTTCGATCTGCACGTCCATCCCTCCGCAGGGCGCTATATCTGCGGTGAGGAAACGGCCCTGATCACGGCGCTGGAAGGCCGTCGCGCCAACCCGCGCGCCAAGCCGCCATTCCCGCAGATCGGTGGTCTGTGGGGCGCGCCGACGGTCGTGAACAACATCGAGACCTTCAGCAACATCCCGCATATCCTGGCCAATGGCACGGAATGGTATCTGGGGCTGAGCGCCTGCGCCGATGGTGGCACCAAGCTTTACGGTGTCAGCGGCCGCGCCAAGCGTCCCGGTGTGTTCGAACTGCCTCTGGGCACGTCGCTGGGCGTGATCCTGAACGAATGTGCCGGCGGCATGCAGGACGGCTACAAGCTGCGCGCCTTCCTGCCCGGTGGCGCCTCGACAGCGTTTCTCGGGGCCGAACATGCTGACATCGTCATGGATTACCCGACGCCGGAAAAGGCGGGCAGCCGCCTCGGCACGGGTCTGGCCATCCTGCTCGACGACAAGACCAGCCCGATCGGGATGATCCGCAATCTCGAGCATTTCTTTGCGCAGGAATCCTGTGGCTGGTGCACGCCCTGTCGTGACGGTCTGCCTTGGGTCGAGCGTCTTCTGATTGCCATTGAGGAAGGGCGCGGCACGCCGGAGGATATCGACCGCCTCCATGATGCCGCCCGCCTGATCGGCCCGATGGGACGCACCTTCTGCGCCCATGCACCGGGTGCGATTGCGCCACTGGCCAGCGGTCTGAAGATGTTCGCCGAGGATTTCCAGCGAATGGTTAGCAAGCCCACCTCCGGCACCGCAGAGAGCGGCGCCGCAGGGCAGGCGGCGTAGGAGGAACGGCCCGATGGCAAAAATCGTAATCGACGGCCGCGAGGTTGAAGCACGTTCAGACGTGAACCTTCTGCAGGCCTGTCTCGAGGCAGGGGAAGACCTGCCCTATTTCTGCTGGCACCCGGAGCTCGGGTCTGTCGGTGCGTGCCGCCAGTGCGCCGTCAAGCAATATGCCAATGCCGACGACACACGCGGTCGTATCGTCATGGCCTGCATGACGCCGGTAACTGAAGGCGCGATCATCTCAGTTGAAGACCCTGAAGCCAAGGAATTCCGTGGCGAGGTGGTCGAGTGGCTGATGACGAACCACCCGCATGACTGCCCGGTCTGTGAGGAAGGCGGCGAATGCCATCTTCAGGACATGACCGTCATGACGGGTCATCGCGAGCGTCGCTATCGCTTCGACAAGCGCACCCATAACAATCAGGAACTCGGTCCTTTCGTGAAGCACGAAATGAACCGCTGCATCGCCTGCTATCGTTGCGTGCGCTTCTATCGCGACTATGCCGGCGGCGAGGATCTGGGCGTGTTTGCCTCGCATAACAACGTCTATTTCGGCCGTCATGAGAGCGGCACGCTGGAGAGCCCCTTCTCGGGTAACCTCATCGAGGTCTGCCCGACCGGTGTGTTCACCGACAAGCCGTTCTCGAAGATGTACAGCCGCAAATGGGACATGCGCGGTGCACCGTCCGTCTGCTCCAACTGCGCAACGGGCTGCAACACCATCATCAATGAGCGCGCCGGGAAGGTTCGCCGTACGCTCAACCGCTATAATGATGAGGTAAACCGCTACTTCCTGTGCGATCGTGGTCGATTCGGCCATGGCTGGGTCAATGCCCCGACGCGTCTGCGTTCGGCGGGTTATGTGATCAATGGCGACATGACGCCGGTGCCGGCCCAGGCCGCGCTGGATCATTTCGGCAAGATCGCGGCTTCGGGCAAGCTGGTGGGCATCGGCTCGCCGCGCGCCTCGCTGGAATCCAACTATGCCCTGCGCAAGCTCGTCGGTGCCGAGAATTTCTCGACCGGCATGGCCGAGCCTCAGCATAGCCTGGTCAAGCTGGCTGTAGCACTTCTGGCTTCCGGCCCGGCGCGCATCGCCACGATGCATGAGATGGAAACCGCTGACGGCGCCCTGATCCTGGGTGAGGATGTCTCGGCAACCTCGCCCCGCATGAGCCTGGCGCTGCGCCAGATCAAGCGCACGGCCTTCAACAAGGCGGCCGATCAGGCCCGTGTTCCTCACTGGATGGACGCCTCTGTGCGGACGCTGGGTCAGGACACGATTTCGCCGCTCTTCGTCGTGTCCCCCACCGTGACCGATCTGGACGGTTTCGCGCAGGACGCGATCCGCGCCATGCCGGAAGATGCGGCGCGTCTCGGTTTCGCCATCGCGCATCGCATCGACGCCTCGGCTCCCGATGTGGCCGGTCTGACCGAGGCCGAGGCGGCTTCCGCTTCGCTCATCGCTGATGCTCTGCTGGCTGCTGAAAAGCCGCTTCTGGTGTCCGGCCTGCAATACGCGTCAGCTGCCCTGCTTCAGGCAACGGCGAACATCGCCTCTGCCCTGGCCGCCAAGGGCAAGACGCCGCTCATCAGCTTCGTCCTGCCGGAGGCCAACTCCATGGGCCTCGCACTGATGGACGGGCTCTCGCTCGACGAGATCGCGGCACGTGCGGCCGACGCCACGCTGATCGTTCTCGAAAACGATCTGAGCCGCCGCCTTGATGGCGCGCAGTTCGAGGCGCTTGTGGGTGCTGCCGCCAATCTCGTGGTGCTCGATCACTCGGTCACGCCGACGGCCATTCGCTCACAGGTGACCTTCCCCTCGGCAGCCTATTCCGAGACAGATGGCACGCTGGTCAGTGCCGAAGGCCGCGCCCAGCGCTTCTTCCAGGTGGTCTATCCCGACGCGCCGCTTCAGGCAGGCTGGCGCTGGATTGCGGACATGGCGCAGGCCGCAGGCCTCAGCCATGTGAAGCCCTGGGGCAAGCTGGACGATCTGATTGCCGAGATTGCCACGACGATGCCGGTTTTCGCCCGCATCCCCGAGGCGGCACCGGGTTCGGACTATGAGCTTGAAGGCACGCCGCTTCGCAGCCAGACGCATCGCGTCAGTGGGCGCACGGCCATTCGCGCCAATATCAGCGTGCGCGACATTCCGCCGCCGAGCTCGCCCGACACACCGCTGCATTCCACGATGGAAGGCTCCTACGGCACCGACATGCCCGGCACCCTCGTGCCGTTCTATCAGGTGCCCGGCTGGAACTCCGAGCAGTCGCTGAACCGCTTCCAGCAGGAAATCGGCGGCAAGATGCGCGGTGGCGATTGCGGCGTGCGTCTGGTGGAAGGGGTGGCCAACGCGGCTGGTTCCTATGCCATGGACGTGCCGTCCGCTTTTGCCCCACGTGCCGGTCAGTTCATGCTTCTGCCCGACGCCCGCGTGTTCGGCACAGACGAGATGAGCATGATGGCCCAGCCGATTGCCGAGCGCGCTGCCCCTGCGGTGGTCCGTGTCGGTGGTGCCGTGGCCAAGGGCGCACAGGTTCGTCTGTCGCTGAATGGCGAGGTCTTCACGGTCGATGCCGTGTCTGATCCGGCCCTTCCCGAGGGTGTCGCCACCTGCCCGCCGCATATGGTGTCCCGCTCCTGGTCGGCTCCGGGCTGGGTCTCGCTTGAAATTACGGCGCCTGCCGAGCGTATTGGAACGGAGAGCGCGGTATGATGCCCATCGTGTGGCCAATTCTCGTGATCGTCGTGACCGTCTTTGGCGTTCTCGGCGTCGCAGCGGTCTCGACCATGCTGGAGCGTCGCCTGCTTGGCGTGTTCCAGGATCGCCCCGGCCCGAACCGCGTCGGCCCGTTCGGCCTGTTTCAGGTTATCGCCGATGCGATGAAGATGCTGTTCAAGCAGGACTGGATTCCGCCTTTTGCGGACAAGCCGGTCTTCCTTGTCGCGCCGATCATCGGCTTCCTCGCCGTTCTGCTCTGCTTTGGCGTCGTGCCCATCACGCCCATCTGGGGTGTGGCGGGTGAGCTGAATGTCGGCCTGCTCTTCATCTTCGGCATGCTGGGGCTTGGCGTGTATTCGGTGGTTCTCGCCGGGTGGTCGTCCAATAACAAATATGCCCTGCTCGGTGGCATGCGTGCCGCCGCCCAGATGATCTCCTATGAAGTGTTTATGGGCCTGTCCGTCATGGGCGTGGTCATGGCAGCCGGTTCCTTCAGCATCCGCGACATCGTCGAGGCGCAGACTCATTGCTGGTTCATCATCCCGCAATGCCTGGGCGCGGTGATCTTCCTGCTGGCCGGTATTGCCGAGACGCATCGTCTGCCTTTCGATTTCCCCGAGGGTGAAAACGAGATCGGCGCAGGCTTCCATACCGAGTATTCGGGCATGAAGTTCGGCATGTTCTACCTTGCCGAATATGCCGGTGTTGCGCTCAGCTCGGCCCTGATCACCACGCTTTACCTCGGTGGCTGGCATGGTCCGTTCCTGCCGCCCTTCCTGTGGTTCGCGATCAAGGTCTTCCTGCTGATCTGCTTCTACATCCTGCTTCGTGCAGCGCTGCCGCGTCCCCGTTACGACCAGTTGATGTCGTTCGGCTGGAAGGTTCTGCTGCCGCTGTCTCTTCTTAACATTCTGGTCACCGGCGCGGTCATTCTGCTGCGCGCGGGCGTCTGAGAGGGGGCGCGCCATGCTCGGTATTCTCCGCACTATATGGATGACGTTCCTGCACATGTTTCATCGCAATGAAACGGTGCAGTATCCGGACGTCAAACCCTACCTGTCCCCCCGCTATCGCGGCCGTATCGTCCTCACCCGCGACCCCAGCGGCGAAGAACGCTGCGTGGCCTGCAATCTTTGCGCCGCAGCCTGTCCGGTGGATTGCATCAGCCTGCAGAAGGGCGAGAAGGAAGGACGCTGGTATCCGGAATTTTTCCAGATCAATTTCTCACGCTGCATTTTCTGCGGTTTCTGTGAGGAAGCCTGCCCAACCTACGCCATTCAGCTCACGCCCGATTTCGAGATGAGCGAATATGTGCGCCAGAACCTGGTTTACGAGAAGGAAGACCTCCTGATCAGCGGACCCGGCAAGGTACATGATTACAGCTTCTATAATGTGTCGGGGCTCAAGATCCCGGGCAAGAACAAAGGTGAAGCCGAAAATGAAGCCAAGCCCATCGACATTCATGCGCTGATGCCCTGATCATGAATATCATGCTTGAACTCTATGGGCTGATCGCCATCGGCGCGACCGCGTTGGCGATCACCCGCACCATTCCCGTGCACGGCCTGCTTTATCTTGTCGTGTCGCTTCTGGCCCTGGCCTGCATGTTTGAAGAGCTGGGTGCGCCGTTCGCCGCCATGCTCGAGATCATCGTCTATGCCGGCGCGATCATGGTTCTGTTCGTGTTCGTGATCATGATGATCAATCTTGGCCAGCCCGACCAGCTTCGTGAGAGAGGCTGGTTCGCCGGGGGCGCCTGGGTCGGACCGGGTGTGATTTCGGTCCTGTTGATGGGTCTTCTGGTTTATGGCGTGAGCCACAACACCATGGCGGTGGGTACCGTGGGCGCGTCGATCGGCCCCAAGGCTGTCGGCCTGACGCTTTACGGCCCCTATATCCTGACCGTCGAGCTCTCCTCGTTCCTGCTTCTGGCGGGGCTCGTGAGCGCCTATCACATCGGCCGCCGGATCGGAGGGAAATCCTGATATGACTGCTGCCGATCCCAATGGCGCGCTCATCGTCGCCGTCATTCTCTTTTCACTCGGAGCGTTGGGCGTCCTCGTGCGCCGCAACCTGCTCTTCATGCTGATGTCGACCGAGATCATGCTCAATGCCGCCTGCCTCGCATTCATTGCGGCGGGTAATCGCTGGCATATGGCAGATGGTCAGGTCATGTTCATCATGGTGGTTGCCTTTGCCGCTGCGGAATCCGCAGTAGGCTTGGCCATCATCCTGCGCATGCATGCAGCCGGACGCTCCACGCTTGATGCCGATACCGGCAATCGTTTGGGGGGTTAGTCACGTGGCCATGCTGCTTCCGCTCGTCATTTTCTGCCCCCTGGCGGTCTCCATCATCCTGATGCTGACCGGGGGCAAGCTCCCGGCACGGGCGACGACACTTCTCGTCGGCGCCGGTATGGGTCTTTGCGCGCTCTTCGCCGTGATCTCGGCCTATAGCTTCCTCTCCGGTCCGGAGTCCCTCGGTTCGCTGCACGTCGTGCTGTGGAACTGGATGAATGTCGGTTCCTTCAACGCCCAGATCGCGCTGACGCTCGACCGGCTCTCGCTGGTCATGATGCTTGTCGTCTCCTGCGTCGGCTTTCTCATTCTCGTCTATGCCTGCGCCTATATGTATGACGACGAGGATATCGCGCGCTTCTTCACCTATATGACGCTCTTCGTGGCCTCCATGCTGCTGCTGGTCCTGGCTTCGGACCTTTTGGGCGTCTTCATCGGGTGGGAGGGCGTGGGGCTGTGCTCCTATCTGCTCATCGGCTTCTGGTATGGCGAGCAGGCCAATGCCATTGCAGCGCGCAAGGCCTTTGTGGTCACGCGCGTGGGCGATGCGCTGTTCCTGCTTGGCATGCTGCTGATGGCAACCGCCGTTGGCTCGCTCGACATCCCGACCCTGCTCGCGCTCGGCCCGCATGCCGCGCCGCGCACGCTCACGCTTGGCATGTTCCTGCTGCTGGGTGGCGCCATGGCCAAATCTGCCCAGGTGCCGCTTCAGACCTGGCTGCCTGACGCCATGGCTGGCCCGACACCGGTTTCGGCGCTCATTCACGCTGCCACCATGGTGACGGCGGGCGTGTACCTTCTGGCGCGTCTGCATGGCCTGTTCGTCCTCACGCCGCTTGCCATGTTTGCCTGCGCCATCGTGGGTTTCGTGACCATTCTGCTCGCTGCGGGTAGTGCTCTGGTACAGACGGACATCAAGCGTATCCTCGCCTATTCCACCATGAGTCAGCTCGGCTACATGTACCTCGCCCTCGGTTGCGGCGCCTGGCATGCCGCCATGTTCCATCTCGTTACGCATGCCTTCTTCAAGGCTCTGCTCTTCATGGCGGCAGGTTCGATCATCCTGCGCGTCCATCACGAGCAGGACATCTTCAAGATGGGTGGGCTGCGCAAGGACATGCCCTGGGTGTTTGCCGCGTTCCTTGCCGGATCGGCTGCTCTGGCTGGTCTGCCGCTAATCACGGCCGGTTACTTCTCGAAAGAGCTCATCCTGGGCAGTGCGTATGATCTGAGCCCGATCTTCTGGGCCGGTGCGCTTTTCGGTGCCTTCCTGACCTCGATCTATATCTTCCGCTGCGTGTTCATCGTGTTCTGGGGCGGTCATCGTACCCATGCTCACGGCAAGTCAGGTCTGGCGATGGCGCTGCCCATGGCGATCCTGTCGGTTCTGGCCATCGGTGGCGGCTGGATGGAAATGCCGGACGCCATCGCCAACGTGCATATCTTCTCCAACCTTCTCTCCCCTGTGCTCGGGGCCCTGCCCGAAGAGCACAATACCAGCCTGCTCATTCTCGGCTCTCTCGTGCCGATTGCCGGTGTGACCATTGCCTGGACGCTGTGGCGTCCCAAGGGCCAGGCACCGGTTGCAGCCCAGAGCCCCGCCATTTCGACGCTCCGCGCCGATTGGGGTTTCGACACGCTGTATGACTGGGTTTTCGTGCGGCCGTTCATGGTGCTTGCCCACCTGAACCGTCGCGATTTCATCGATCGTTTCTATGATCTGGTTGCAGCCCTGACCCAGGGCAGCGGAAACGCTGTTGCGAAGCTGCAAAGCGGCCAGGTGCGTCGCTATGCCGGCTGGATCGCAGCAGGAACGGTTGCAGCTCTTTGTCTGGCGGTATGATGATGTTGGCACTTCCCGCTCTCGTTCTTATCCCCTTTATCGGGGGCCTCGCCGCCTGGCTCGTCGGGCTGCGTGGCGCTTCACGGGCTGCCTGGGCCTCGTCGCTCATCACCCTCGTTCTCATGGTGGTCCTGCTCGCGCAGGTCACCATCAGCAGCCTTGCCGCCGGGGCAGGCACGGGGGGATGGTTCGGCCATTTCGCCATGGCCTGGGTCCCGATGCTGGGCATCAATGTCCGTCTTGATATTGACGGTCTGAGCCTGGTCATGCTGTGGCTCAATGCGCTTATCTCCCTGCCTTGCGCTCTTCTGAGCGCGCGCAACGTGGCTGATCGCGCCGGATTGTTTCACTGCCTGCTTCTTGCAACGGTGGCCGGGATCAATGGCGTCTTCATGGCGACCGATCTGTTCCTGTTCTTCTTCTTCTGGGAACTGATGCTTCTGCCGCTCTTCGGGATCATCCTGATCTGGGGCGATGCGGGCCGCCAGCGCGCCGCGCTGAAGTTTTTCCTGTTCACGCAAGGTAGCGGTCTCCTGATGCTGTTGGCCATTCTCGGCCTCGTCATCGTCAATGCGCAGCGCACCGGGGTGATCACCTTCGATTACTTCGCCCTGTCACAGACGGCTCTGATCGCTCCGATCGCGCCCGTGCTGATGCTCGGCTTCTTCATCGCCTTTGCGGTCAAGCTGCCGATGGTCCCCTTCCATGCCTGGCTGCCTGACACCTATGCCGCATCGCCCGCCGCTGCGAGCATTCTCCTTTCGGGTGTGCTGGCCAAGACGGGTGGCTACGGGCTGATCCGCTTCGTGGTCATGCTCTTCCCCGGTGCGTCGGCGCATCTGGCACCAATCGCCATGACGCTTGGCGTGGTGGGTATTCTGTACTGTGCGTGGCTTGCAGTGGCGCAGGACGATATCAAGCGCCTGATTGCCTATTCCTCCATCAGCCATCTCGGCTTCATCCTGCTGGGTGTGTTCTCGGGCACGCGCATCGGCATGGAAGGGGCGATCGCCCAGATGGTGGCCCATGGCCTGAGCACCGGCGCCCTCTTCGTGATCGCCGGGCTTCTGGAAGAGCGTCTCGGTACGCGTGACATGTCCAAGATGGGCGGGCTGTGGCCTGCAATGCCGCAATTCTCGGCGCTCGCCATGTTCTTTGCCGCTGCTTCGCTTGGCCTTCCCGGTCTGGGTAACTTTGTCGGTGAGTTCCTGGTATTGATGGGCACGTGGCAGGTCAGCCATACCATGACGTTCTTTGCAGCGGCTGGTCTGGTTCTTTCCTCGGTCTATTCGCTCACCATGATGCTGCGTGTCTTCTACGGTCCGAAAAAGACCGATGCGGTGGCACCGCTCGGTGTGCCTTCGGTTCCGCATCTGGCCGTTCTCGGTGTGGCAGCCCTTCTTCTCCTTGCGCTTGGCGTCTATCCGCAGCCGGTTCTGAACCTCTCGGCACCGGCCAGCCCCTATGTCGTGAGCATCGCTCAGGAGCAGGCCCAGTAATGTCTTTCTCGTTCCTCCCCAATGCGGTGCTGGTGTTGTGCCTTGGTAGCCTGGTGCAACTCGCAGCCATCTCCTGGCGGCGTCATGTGGCACGCGACGCCATTCTGTGCGTCATCGTGCTGTTGGCGGCTCTCGCCTCCATCATGATGCCGACCTTCCTGATCATGACCGGCACCACCCCGCTTTTTGCGCCGGACACCTGGGCGTCCTTTTCAGGCGCACTGATCATCCTGTCGGTTCTGGCCATCGTTCTCATGTCGCGCCACGGCGCGATCAGCGCCGATCCGAGCGTGAACAGCGAATATTTCCTGCTGCTCACACTGGGCACGCTGGGTGCGGTAGCCATGACAGGCGCCGTCCATTTCGTGTCCTTCTTCCTCGGTCTGGAAACGCTCAGCCTGTCGCTTCTGGGTCTGATTGCCTTCCGCAACCAGCGTCTTGATGCGGGCGAAGCCGCGATGAAATATCTGCTGCTTTCCGGCGTGGCCTCGGCTGCCATGGTGTTCGGCTTTGCGCTGATTTATGCCGAGACGGGCGCGCTGCGTTTCGCCGCTCCGGATCTGAGCCATGCCCCGGAGCCGATCATCGGCGTCATGGGTGTCATCCTGGTCCTGACCGGCATGTTCTTCAAGCTCTCTGCCGTGCCGTTCCATCTCTGGCTGGCGGACGTTCTTGAAGGCACATCCGTGCCGGTGGCGGCACTCGTGGCTGTCACTTCCAAGATTGCCCTTTTCGCTGCCATGCTGCGCTATTTCTCGTCGGTCAATCTCTATGTGCCCAGTGCTCAGGTGAACGAGATCCTGATCGTTGCGGTGCTCAGCATGCTGGGTGGTAACCTGATGGCGGTGGTGCAGACCGATCTGCGCCGCCTGCTGGCGGGATCGTCCATCGCCCATGTTGGCTATTTGCTGGTGGCGTTCCTTTCCCCGGGACCGTTCGGTGTGGCTTCGGCAGCATTTTATCTTGCTGCCTATGCCATCTCGACGCTCGGCGTATTCGCCATCATGAACGGCGTGCTGCCGCAGGGCACGGACATCCGCGAGTGGCACGGCCTCTTCCGTCGCAAGCCTGCTGCGGCTCTGGCCATGTCGGTGATGCTGATCTCGCTTGCCGGTATCCCGCCTGCCGTCGGCTTCTTCGCGAAGTTCTATGTCGCGGCAGCCGGTGTATCCGCTCATCAGACGCTCCTGCTTCTGGTGCTCATCCTGAGCAGCACCATCGGCCTGTTCTACTATCTGCGCCTGATCCTGATCATGCTTACCCCTGCGCCTGCCGACCGCGAGACGCGCGCCGAACTGACGGCGCCTACGCCGGTCAACGCTGCGCTGATTACGGTTCTCGCCTGCGCCACCATTCTGCTGGGCATCTGCCCGAGCACCCTGGTGCAGCGCAGCCAGGGCCTTGTCGTGGCTCCGCCCTTGCCGGTAGCGGCTCCGGCCCAGCTTCCCTAAGCCAACTCGGGTTCATGGGTATCAGAAAGCTGCATGTCGCAAGGCATGCAGCTTTTTTTGTGCGCGCGAACGGGCTTTGAGCGCTATCAGGCATTCATGAGCCCTGACTTGATGAGAAAAGGCTGGTGCCCGAGCCTCCATGCCCCCATGCAGACGCATGATGGATGGCTCGTGCGCGTCACCCCCGATCCTGAAGGGCTCAGCCCGGAACAACTTGCTTTTCTGGCCGAGTATGCAGCGCGCTTCGGCAATGCACGCATGACGCTCACGTCGCGCGGTAACCTGCAACTGCGCGGCCTCGATGAGGTGAGTGCGCGGGATTTCCCCCAGCTCGCTGCTGCACGGGGCCTAGGCCTGGCGGATCCAGAGGCGGAATCCCGAAGGCGAATTCTCTTCGTGTCCCCCCTTGCCGGGAAAGATTCCAGCTGCGCGCCCGAGACGCTCCCCCTGGCGCGTGCGCTCGAGGCGGCGCTGATATCGTTTCCCCCTCTGTGGCGTCCGCCTGAAAAGTTCTCCCTTGCTGTCGATGGGGGCGGCCATCTTCCGGTAGGCGCGCTGCGGGCAGATATCGCTCTGCGCCATGATTGCGGGACGTGGAGGTTGTGCCATGGCCCGTTCTCGGAGCTCTTGCAGCCGCATGAACTCATCAGCGCGACTGTGGTGCTTCTGAAGCGCCTGACAGCGAGCAGAGGGATGCCGCGTGCCCTGCGTTCGGCGCCGCCATTCATGGCGGAGGTGCCGCCTCTGATGGGGCAGTTTCTGCCCGGTTGCCATGGCGTGAAAGCGGTATTGGGCGAGGTGAGTGCCGCAAGCTGTGCTGGCATGGCGCGCGCCGGAATCAGTGCGCGCCTCACACCCTGGCGTGGGCTCATACTGGATCAACCGTTCGAGGCCCCGGACCTTATGCATGACCCTGCCGATCCGCGTCGTCTGGCGGAGGCCTGCGCCGGGCAGGGAGGCTGCTCGCGGGGCCAGGCTCTGACGCAGCGCGATGCCCTGTCTCTCGTTCCCGACCTCGGGGGAAGAACCCTGCATGTCTCGGGCTGTGTCAAAGGCTGCGCCGTACGCGATACGCGTGATGTGACGCTCGTGGCACAGAAGGACGGGTATGATCTCATATGGCACGGCACGACCGCGGACAGACCGGTAGAGTCTGGTCTTGGCGTCGAGGACGTGCGAAGGCGTCTGCGTCAGAACCGACACGAAGGAAGGACACCGCCATGACCGAGGCGCATTACGAATATGTTCGCGATGGCGCGGCAATTTATGCGCAGTCCTTCGCCACGATCAGGGCCGAGGCCGATCTCTCGGGGTTCTCCGCCGAGGAAGCGCCTGTGGCAGTGCGGGTGATCCATGCCTGCGGTATGGTGGAAGTAACGCACCATTTGGCTTTTGCCCCCGGATTTGTTTCCGCAGCCCGAACGGCGCTCCTGAATGGCAAGCCGATCCTCTGCGATTCCGAGATGGTTGCCCATGGTGTGACACGCGCACGCCTGCCTGCGGACAATCAGGTCATCTGCACCTTGCGTGACAGGCGCACACCGGAGGTGGCGGAGTTCATCGGCAATACGCGCTCGGCTGCGGCAGTCGATCTCTGGGGCGCAGATCTCGATGGTGCGCTTGTGGCGATCGGCAACGCCCCGACGGCGCTGTTTCGCCTGCTTGAATTAATGGCGCGCGGCGGTGCGCGTCCCGCTGCGATCATCGGCATGCCGGTCGGCTTCGTGGGCGCTGCTGAGTCGAAGGAGGCGCTGGCGGCGCTCGATACCATCCCGTGGGCGATCGTGCGCGGCAGGCTGGGCGGCAGTGCCATGGCGGCCGCCTGTGTGAATGCGTTGGCCAGCGAGAAAGAATGAGCGGTATCTGCCAGATTCTGGGAATGGGTCCGGGCGATCCGGAGCTCCTGACCCTTAAGGCCGTGCGTCTGCTTGCCGGTGCTGACTGCGTAGCGTGGTTCGCCGCCTGTGGGCGCCCCGGCCATGCGCGGGTAATCGCAGGCGCGCATGTGCCCGATCACGCCGAGGAACTGCGGTTCGACTATCCCTTCACGACCGGAGTGTCCGTAGAGGACCCGCGTTACCTGATCGAGATGGCAGCATTTTATGATGACTGTGCTGCCCGCCTCGCCAGAGAGCTTGAAAGAGGGCGGCGTATTGCCCTGCTTTGTGAAGGTGACCCGTTTCTGTATGGCTCGGCGATGTATCTTTTCGACCGGCTGAGCCCGCATTTCCGCTGCGAGATCGTGCCGGGTATTACCGGTATGAGCGGGTGCTGGTCGGCGGCGGCGCTCCCCATGGTGCATGGCGATGACGTGCTGAGCGTGCTGCCTGCGACCATGGATGAGGAAAGCCTTGTCACATGGCTGTGCAAGGGGGATGCGCATGTGATCATGAAGATCGGGCGTAATCTGGACAAGGTACGCGCTGCGCTGGCCAGGAGCGGGCGTGAAAGCAAGGCGATCTATGTGGAGCGAGGCACGCAATCGGGCCAGCTCTGCCTGCCGCTTGAACGCGCGCCTGAGAAAGCCCCCTATTTCTCGATGGTGCTCGTCCCCGGCAGGGCGCGCGCGCGGTGAGTGGCGTTCTGTTCATCGTCGGGCTCGGGCCGGGTGCGCCGGGGCATATTACCGATGACGCACGTGTTGCGCTGTCCCAGGCGAGCGATCTGCTTGGCTACGGGCTGTATGTGGCGCGGGCGCGGGCCTTGGGGGCCTCGCCAAAGGCAGTCTCCCATGAGACCGATAATCGCGAGGAACTGGACCGGGCCCGTCACGCGCTCGATCTCGCCGCGCAGGGTCGGTGCCCGGTTGTCGTCTCCGGTGGGGATGCCGGGGTGTTTGGCATGGCGAGCGCCGTGTTCGAGGCAGTTGCACAAGGACCTTTCTCGTGGCGTGGGCTCGATATCAGGGTCATCCCCGGCGTGACGGCGGTGCTCGCGGTGTCGGCCCGGCTGGGTGCGCCCTTGGGAGGCGATTTCTGCGTAATTTCGCTCTCCGATAATCTGAAACCCTGGGAGGTTGTGGCGCGGCGGCTTTCTCTCGCGGCTCAGGCCGGGCTGGTGATTGCGCTCTACAACCCCCGCTCCCTGGCCCGCCCGGACCAGCTCGACAAGGCGTTCGATGTGTTGCGCGATGTGCTGCCAGCTGAGACGCCGGTCATCTTCGCACGTGCCATCGGACGTGAGAACGAGCATGTGCTCGGCGTTCCCCTGTCTGAAGCGCGGGGCGAGGCGGCGGACATGAGCACGCTCGTGCTTGTCGGGTGCGCCCAGACGCGCCAGATCGAGCGCCCCGGGCTAAGTCCATGGCTCTATACCCTGCGCCGCATACCCTGAATCCAGGCGAGGGCTTCCTCCACGCTGGTGCATTCGATGGCTGGAGGGAGCAGGGGACGGTCGACCATCACCACGTCGATGCCGAGTTGCCTGGCGGCTTCCAGCTTGGGGGCGGTCGCGGCAGAGCCAGCATTTTTTGTCACGAGACAATCGATCTCGTGATGACGCAATAGGGCGATCTCTTCATCGAGTGCAAAAGGGCCGCGTGCGAGAATGACCAGACTTCGTCGGGGCAAGGGGAGGGGTGGTCTTTCGATGCTCCGGACGACGTAAAAATGGGGCGTACCGATGAAGGGATCCAGATCCTTGCGACCCGTCGTCAGAAAGATTCGGCGCGGTGTCTCCCCCAGAGCCTTGGGCACCTCAGAGATCGCCGGGACATGAGTCCAGTGTGCGCCCGTTCCGGGGCGCCAGGCCGGTCGGATAAGACGCAGGAGGGGCAAGGCGCAAAGCGCGCAGGCTTCCACCGCATGCCGGCTCATCTGCGCGGCAAAAGGATGGGTTGCGTCGATGACCAGATCGATCTCAGCATCGCGCAAAGTGTTGGCGAGGCCCGCAATACCGCCAAATCCGCCGATGCGGGTCTCGGCAGGTACAGGCAATGCCGAGATTGTGACCCCGGCCAATGAAAAAATGATATGATGCAGCCCTCGGGACTCGAGCGCCTCGCAAAGAAGCCGCGCCTCCGTGGTTCCCCCAAGGATCAGGATTTTCATCTCTTGCTTTCTCCCCTTTCCCCAACGGGCGCATCACCGTGGCTGACACTGGTCGGCCTTGGCGAAGACGGGTTTGAGGCGCTTTCCCGGTCAGCGCAACGGGCAATCGCGGAAGCGGATCTGGTGATGGGGGGCAGGCGGCATCTTGCGCTGATCGAAGGGCATAACACGGGGGCTCTTGTCCCGTGGTCCACGCCCTATGCGCAGTCCCTGGACAGGATCGAGGCGCACCGGGGTAGGAAGATCGTGGTTCTCGCTTCGGGGGACCCGTTTTGTTTCGGTATCGGCAGCCTGATCATGCAGCGTTTCGGACGTGAGGCGCTGGGTGTTCTGCCGGGACGATCCTGCTTTACCCTTGCTTGCGCGCGTCTCGGCTGGAGCGGGCAGAATACCGTCTTCGCCTCCCTGTGCGGTCGCCCGCTGGCGCGTCTCGTGCCGTTGGTCCAGCCGGGGGCTCGCCTGATGATCCTGAGTGCCGATGAAACGACCCCCGGCCTGCTGGCCGCGTGGCTCGTTGCCCGCGGGTGCGGCGGCAGCATCCTGCATGTGCTCGAAGCCCTTGGAGGCCCGCATGAGCGCATGCGCTCTCTGACAGCCAGTGATCCTGTTCCCTGTGATATCGCGCGGCTCAACATGGTGGCTCTGGAGATCGTAGCGGGGAAAGATTCAAATTTGCTGCCCCTGACCAGCGGATTGCCTGACCATTTCTTCGAACATGATGGCCAGATGACCAAGCAGGAAGTCAGGGCGGTGACCCTGGCCGCGCTTGCTCCGCATCCGGGGGAGATCCTGTGGGATATGGGGGCAGGGTCGGGATCGATCGGTATCGAATGGATGCTGCGCCACCCCTCAAACCGCTGCATCGCGATCGAGCGCGATGCGGGGCGCGCAGCACGTATCCTGCGCAATGCCGAGACGCTGGGCGTGCCTGAGCTTCACGTGGAACAGCGTGCATTGCCTGTCGATCTCTCGGATCTGCCCCGGCCCGACGCCGTTTTCATCGGTGGGGGTGTCGGGACTGCGGGGCTGCTCGATTCAGGCTGGAACGCTCTGGCGTCAGGCGGGCGTCTCGTGGCCAATGCGGTGACGCTTGAAGGCGAGCAGCGTCTCTTCCAGGCTTTTCAAGCATGGGGTGGTGCGCTATCGCGCATCGGCGTAGAGCGTCTAGGACCGATAGGAAATGTGTTTGGATTCAGACCGGCCATGACAGTGACCCAGTATCAGGCTGTCAAGACATGCTGATCGGAGGATTGGGCTGCAAGCTCGATGCCTCTCCCGAGGCCATGATTGCCGTGGTGCGTCAGGCGATCGCGGTCTGGGGTATGCCGCAGGGCTTTGCGGCGCCGCCTTTCCGTCAGCATCATGCGGCGGTCGAGGCCGTTTCTGCCCTGTTTCGCCTGCCCGTCGAGATTGTGGATCTGATGGCGCTTGCCAGGGCCCAGCCGCATTGCCTGACCCATTCCGAACGTGCCCGGATTACCATGGGATTCGGTTCGATTGCCGAGGGCTGCGCCTTGGCGGCACTCGGGCCACAGGCGCGGCTTCTGGGTGCCCGTCTGGCAGGTGAGGGTGTCACCTGCGCTTTCGCAATGCTTGGCGCAGAGATGACCGCGTGACGGTTCACTTCATCGGGGCCGGGCCGGGTGCTGCCGATCTGATGACCCTCCGTGGGCGCGATATCCTCGCCAGCGTGCCGGTCTGTCTCTATGCGGGCTCAATCGTACCGAAAGGAATCCTGGAGTTCTGCAAACCCGGCACGCGTTTTGTGGATACGGCGCCTCTCTGCCTGGACGAGATCGAGGCGCTGTTTCGTGAGGCGCATGAACGGGGGCAGGATGTCGCCAGACTGCATTCGGGCGATCTGTCACTCTATAGTGCAGTGGCGGAGCAGGTAGCCCGGCTGGAGAAGCTGGGTATTCCCTACACGCTCACGCCGGGCGTTCCGGCCTATGCAGCGGCGGCCTCCGTTCTGGGGCGTGAACTCACTGTGCCAGGCGTGGCGCAATCTGTTGTGCTGACCCGTCTGTCGGGGCGCGCCTCGGCCATGCCCGAGCGCGAAGCCCTTGAATCCTTCGCAGCGACCGGGGCTACTCTCGCGCTTCATCTTGCCATCCACAGGCTTGATGAGGTGGTGCGGCGTCTGTTGCCTTTCTACGGTGCGGATTGTCCGGCGGCAGTTATCGCCAGAGCGACCTGGCCTGACGAACGTGTCGTGCGTGCACCTCTGGGCGACATCGCCTCCGTGCTGGCTCTGTCCCCCGAGACACGCACCGCGCTCATTCTGGTCGGCAGGGCGCTTGATCCGGTCTTGACGCGTGAGAGCGCGCTTTACGATCCGCATTATCAGAGGCGGTATCGCGGGCGCGATGACTCAGGCGCTATCGGGCGACCCTGACGGTCAGTTACTGGCTCCGTGGCAGGAGGCAGGCCGCAAGCCGTCATCACGTCGCGAGAGGGCGTATGAGCAGGCCCACCTGGCCGCTATGGTGGCAAAGGCGTTCCGCCCCCGGTGCAGGAAAGTCCATTCGATGAGTCCACCTTGTGCCATACCAATCGGGCTGAGGCTGGGGTGGGCAGTGCAAGAGGGAGCAGCAGAGCGCGGCAGGTGCTCTCAGGATGCGCTTTCTGCCTTTGCGCGCACGGAGGGCGAAAGATCAGGGCGGCTATCCTTTTGCCTTGCCTCATTCAGACGCGCCTCTTTCTGTCGCACGGCATTCTGCTTGTGAACCTGACGCTCCATCCATTTCTGGGCCGTCAGCTTCATTTCAGGGTCGAGCTTGCGATAGAGCCTCAGGAGATCGTCTTCATCCGGCGTGAGGACTGCAGGAATATCTTCCTCGATCATACCCGTCAGGAACGCTTCGGTCGAAACGCCGAACAATACCGCGAGCTTCGGAATATACTTGCGCAAACTACCGACGCGGCCTGTTTCCCAAAAAGCAACAGCGGAACGCGACACCCCAAGAGCATCTGCAAGTTGCTGCTGACTAAGTCCCTGGCTCTTGCGCAGCATTGCAATCCTGCGCGTCAGGGCGAAGCTTGGCGAGATGTCACCCTTCTGGTCAGTCGACATGTTTTTGTTTCTCTGTTCTTGAGGCGAGGCTTGTTTGTTCAATATAGCACTTAAATGCGCTGGATATCAGCCCCTCGAATTTATTTCGAATCCTTTCCGATTTCAGGCCTGACCGTCGTGCGCTTTCTCGGCAGCGAAAGGGCTTGATCCAGCATCTCCCCGAAGGACCCTTGGAGGGAGACGTTAACAGGCGGCAGGGTACCGGTATCGCGCATGGGGAAATTACCGGATCGCATCCTGTTTTGCGCCGGTCTGCAGCTTACGCTTCGCCCCGTGAGGCATGGATCATAGACAAGCGTCCCGGGTGCGCCTTTTAACAATTGCCAGGAGGCCGGTAGCCCGCTTCCATAGTAGAAAATATGGAAACGATAGTTTTCTTTCATTTCTATATGTGGTGAAGCGCCTCGCGAGCTAAATTGTGTTCATCGAGCACCGCTCTCCAAGGAGGATCGTTCCATGATCGAATCACGTCCCTTTGCTTCCCTCGGCCATGCTGATCACGGCTGGCTCAAG
The DNA here is from genome assembly GCF_025995175.1 of Asaia krungthepensis NRIC 0535. Taxonomy (GTDB): domain Bacteria; phylum Pseudomonadota; class Alphaproteobacteria; order Acetobacterales; family Acetobacteraceae; genus Asaia; species Asaia krungthepensis. The sequence continues at coordinate 47,519 of NZ_BAPV01000010.1, read as the reverse complement.
GCCGCCCATCATTTTTCCTTTGCTGAATATCGTGATCCGTCCCGTATGGGATGGGGGGCGCTGCGCGTCTGGAATGACGACGAGATTGCCCCCGATACCGGCTTTCCGGCTCACCCGCATCGGGACATGGAGATTATCACCTATGTCCGTACCGGGGCGATCTCGCACAAGGACTCGCTGGGCAATGAGGGGCGAACCGAGGCGGGGCAGGTTCAGGTCATGTCGGCCGGGACGGGTATCGTGCATAGCGAGGTCAATCTCGAGCCGGTCACGACCACGTTGTTCCAGATCTGGATTCTTCCTGATCGGCGCGGTCATGCTCCGTCCTGGGGCACGCGACCCTTCCCGGTTGAGGCACGGGATAACCGTCTGGTGACTCTCGCCTCTGGCGTGGAGGGCGATGAGGACGCCCTCACGATCAATGCCACCGCACGGGTCAAGGCGGCCACGCTGCGCGCCGGGAGCGCTGTACAGTGGGAACTGGAACCGGGCTGGTCAGGCTATGTCGTCCTTGCCTCAGGCGCGGCCCGTCTGGGTGACCTGATACTGCATCCGCGAGATGGCGCTGCCATACGCGATGAACGCGCCCTCACAATCCATGCCACGCAGGATTCCGAGATCGTCATCGTCGAGACGATCGGCTGAGAGCACTTCCCTATACCCTACCCCCTAGGGTATAGGGGGTGCATGAGCGCACCGAATCACAAGAAGATCACCCTCCGTCTGAAACAGGCTCATGGTCATCTCGCGACCATTCTCGACATGATCGAGGCGGAGCGGAGCTGCGCCGATCTGGCGCAGCAGATCCAGGCGGTTGAAAACACGCTGCGCAACGCCAAGCGCAGCCTGATCCAGGACCATGTCGAGCATTGTATCGTCGAAGCGCTTGAAGATGGCGGGGTCAGTCGCGACTCTGCCACGCAGGAATTTGCCCGTCTCGTGAAATATCTCTGACAGGGGCGACAAATGGCGATGGGCTCTTTCTCGGCGCGTTGCGCGATCCTGGCCCTGGCCTGTGGCGCAGGGTTTGGCTTTTCCCCAGCATCGGCGAGGGCGGCCGAGTCTTGGCGCCACGACTATGTCCTGTCTGACGAAGCCCAACGCAACGAGCATGTCGCGCTTGTTGCTGTGCGTGCGGGCAGGGTATTCGACCAGGTACAGGCCATGGCGCGTGTGGACGCTGACACGAGCCGGGTGATCGATATCCATTCTGCCGGATCGGGCAAGGTGATGGCGGTGCATGTGACGCCGGGCGAGCCCGTGAACCAGGGGCAGGCGCTCATTTCCTATACCGATCACTCCCTGCATGAATTGCAGTTGCAGCGCGAACAGGTTCAGGCCGCTCTGGACTCGGCGCGCGCAGGTGAAGCGGAAGCCGAATTGCTCTACAAGCGCGGTCTGGCACTCGTGGGGAGCGCTGTTTCGCGCGGCGAGCTTGAACGTCGCAGCATGGTGCTCGAGCAGCAGCGTGGTCTGGTGACGGCGCGCAAGGCCGATCTGGCAACGCTTGAGCATCGCCAGACGGAAGAATTCACCTCCGTGACCGAACGGATCGTCCAGGATGAGGCTTCGGACCTCATCAGCCCCGTCAAGGGGGTGGTGCAGGCGGTCAGGACATCGGTCGCGGCCGATATCAGCGCAGGCGATAATCTCGTGACGGTTGTCGATCTCTCGCGTCTCTGGCTCGTCGCTGATCTCTCGCCGGAAGACGCATCAGGCCTTGCCCCGGGGGGCGCGGCCGAATTTCGCCTTGCAGGGCAAAAATCCGGTGTCGTGCTGTCAGCCCGTATCAGCACGATTGCCGGTCTGGCAGACCCGGCAACCGGGCTCGTGCGTGTGGTCTGCGTGCTCGATCACCCGCCTGTCTCTCTTCGCCCCGGCATGATGCTCGATGCCGCTTTCCAGACCGGAGAGGGTACGCCCGGTCTCGTCGTGCCTGTCGGGGCCCTGCAACAGATCGATGGCGAGGACGTGGTCTTTCTCCGCAAGGACCCCACCCATTTCACCCCGGTTTCTGTGCAGGTTCACGCCCAGGATGACGATCATGCCGCGATCAGCGGAGCATTGCAGGATGGTCAGTCCGTGGTGGAGCAGGGGAGCTTTGCGCTCAAATCGATGGCGTTGCTCTCGTCGATGACAGCCGACTGACGCCGCCATGTGGGATTTCCTGCAAGCCAACAAGCTGGCTGTTCTGGGCCTGTGCGTGTTTCTCGTTCTGGCCGGACTGTTCGTCGTGCCGGATCTGCCGGTCGAACCCGTGCCCGATATATCGCCGCAGCAGGTGCTCGTTTCGGTCACTTCTCCCGGTTTGGCCACCGAAGAGGTCGAGAAGCAGATCACCTTCCCGCTGGAAGCCAGCCTGACCGGGCTGCCTGATCTGATTGATCTGCGCTCCGTGTCCCGTACCGGCGTCTCGGTGGTCTATCTGCAATTCGACGATCATTCCGATCTGGATCTCGACCGCACCCGGGTGACGGAACGTCTGCAAAAAGCCCGTGAGTCCATCACCGCGCCGGTCAGTGTCTCGATGGGGCCGCTCGCCACGGGCATGGGCGAGATCATGCAAATCGAGATCGCGGGAGACCGGCGTTATTCGCCCATCGCCCTCAATCGCCTCATGACCTGGACCGTGGCGCCACAGCTGCGCCTTGTGCCGGGTGTGGCCGATGTGAACGTCAATGGAGGCGCAGAGGAGACCTATACGCTCACGCTGGACCCGGCGCGTATGCGCGCGCATGACGTGTCGCTCGGCCAGATCTCGGCCGCGATCGACAGCAATAATGCATCTTCAGGGGGGGGATGGATCAGCCACCAGGCGGAGCAGCAGGTGGTGGTCGGACGCGCCATGGTCGGTTCACTGGCCGATTTTGCCGCGATCCCTGTCAAAATGACGGCTAATGGTGTGGCGGTCAGGCTGCGTGATCTGGGCAGTGTCGCGCTGGGGGCAAGGCTGCGCCTCGGTGCCGTCACGCGTGATGGCAAGGGCGAGATCGTCAATGGCGTCGTGCTCATGCAGAAAGGAGCGAGCTCGAACGCGACCCTTGCTGCCATCGACAAGGCGCTTCCCGCCATTAACCAGACCCTGCCGCCGGGCGTGACGCTCAGGCCATTTTACAGCCGGGCCACCCTGACTGACGAGACGATTCACACCATTAAGGAAAACCTCATACTCGGGGCCATCCTGGTGTTCGTGACGCTTCTGGTGGTTCTCGGGAACTGGCGCGCCGCTCTGGTGATCATCTCGGTCATCCCCGTTTCACTGGTCATGGCATTCGTCGGCATGCGTGTGTTCGGCATATCGGCCAATCTGTTGAGCCTTGGCGCTATCGATTTCGGCATGATCGTCGATGGCTCACTCGTGGTCGTCGAGCATCTCATGGTCGAGCGTGCCAACGCCGGTGTGGGCGGGGACGTTAACGAGCGACTGGAGAGTCTGGCGGTGCATACGGTGCGCGTCGTGCTGCGTCCTGTCACCTTCGCCATCTTCGTGATCATCATGGTCTATCTGCCCATTCTCACCCTTCAGGGAGTTGAGGGGCGAATGTTCAGGCCAATGGCGCAGACCATCATCATGGGACTGCTGACCTCGCTCGTTTACGGCTTTATCGTCGTGCCGGTTTTGTCCGCGCTTCTGATGCGCAATGCGCCGCAGGATCGCGAAACGCGTTTCGTCCAGTTTCTCAGGCGGCGTTATGAGCCCGCCTTGGATTGGTGCGCTGCGCATACCCGCAGCGTTTTCATGGGCACAGCCTGCATCTTCCTGCTCGCCCTCGTGCTGGCCTCGCGGCTCGGCGGCGAATTCGTGCCCCAGCTCGAGGAGGGCGCGCTGGTGGTCAATGCCATGCGCCTGCCGAGCGCCTCCCTGCCTACCGTTCTGGCATCTGTCACGGAAGAAGAGCGCCTGTTGCGCAGTTTCCCTGAAGTCGAGACGGTGGTGAGCAATACGGGCACCGCCGCGATCCCGACCGATCCCATGGGGACGAACGAAACGGATAGTTTCGTGTTTCTCAAGCCTCGTCGGGACTGGCGGTCGGGCATGACGCAGGCCCGGCTCGTCAGGGCCATGAGCGATAAGCTGAGCCATGAACTGCCCGATTCAGCCTATTCCTTCACGCAGCCGATCGAGATGCGCATGGATGATCTGCTTTCCGGTGTGCGGACGCAGCTTGCCATCTCGATTTACGGCGATGATCTGGCGATGCTCGATCGGCTCGGTGCGAAGCTCGTGGGTGTGATCGCTTCCGTGCCGGGGGCCGCCGATGTTGCCCAGCAGGGCGAGGGGGCTGTGCCTTACCTGCATGTGGACATCAATCGTGACGCTGCCGCGCGACTGGGTGTCAGCGTGCCTGAAATCCTGGGGACCATCGAAGCGGTGGGCGGGCATATCGGCCGCCCGGTGATAGTCGATAATGCGCTCATACCGACCCAGATCCGATTTCGTGAAGAGGCAACCTCCTCGATCGCGCGGCTGGGCGGGTTGCAGGTTCGGCGCGAAGACGGGACAGGCTGGGTGCTGCTCAAGGATGTCACTCATATCGCGATTGATCAGGGCACGGCGCGTATCGATCGCGACAGCCTGCGCAGGCGTGTGATCGTGCAGGCCAATGTTCGCGGGCGCGATGTGCGCTCTTTTGTGACCGCCGCGCAGGAGAAGGTCGCGCGAGAAATGACCCTGCCTTCGGGCTACCGCCTCGCCTGGGCGGGGCAGTTTCGCAATCTCGACTCTGCCATGAACCGCCTGACACGCGTGGTGCCCATCGCGCTCGTGCTGATCTTCATGTTTCTCGTTCTGGCACTGGGGTCACCGCGCGCGGCCCTTCTGGTGTTCATCAATCTGCCGGTTGCTGCAACGGGGGGCGTTTTCGCTCTCGCACTGCGCGGTCTGCCGTTCAGCATCGCGGCGGGGATCGGGTTCATCGCGCTTTTCGGGGTTGCCATTCTGAATGGCGTTGTGCTGGTAAGCCAGATCGGGACCTATCGAGAGGCAGGCCTTGCCGCGGCCGAGGCGGCCTTCGCCGCAGCACGGTCACGTTTCAGGCCGGTACTGGCAACGGCTTCAGTAGCCAGTCTCGGTTTCTTCCCCATGGCGTTTTCGGGCAGTGCGGGGGCAGAGGTCGAGCGTCCCCTCGCGACGGTGGTGATTGGAGGGTTGATGACCTCAACCCTTCTGACGCTTCTCGTTCTGCCCCTGCTTTACGCCCGGTTCTTCAGCCACGAGGATGGGCCCAAGAGGCTGGATACAGGCGGTCAGCCCATGTGATAGAGGGCGCAGAGCTTGTTGCCCGACGGGTCACGCAGATAGGCCAGATAGAGCGTGCCGATGGCGGAGTCACGCGGGCCGGGCGGGTTTTCAATGGCGGTGCCACCATGGGCCACACCAGCCTTGTGCCAGGCGTCGACCGCCTCGGGTGAGGGCGCCTTGAAGCCGATCGTGCCGCCATTCGCGCCAGTCGCTTCCTCGCCATTCAAGGGGGTGGTGATCATGAGTCGGCCGCCGTCATGCGTATAGAAAAGGCGGTTCTGAGGCGCGATCGCTCCCGGCGGACAGCCCAGTGCGCCGAGCGTGGCATCGTAAAATGCCTTCGAGGCTTCAAGGTTGTTGCTGCCGATCGTGATATGACTGAACAAGGCATGGCTCCTTTTCTCGCGGTCCCGGTCTCGCCGGAGACGCGCGCTTCGTGTCTGTCGGGCAGAATGCTCTGCCGGCGCGAAGGATCGGGAGAACGCAAGGTGCTGTCAATTGTCCTGCCCGGCAGGCGCCATGTATCAGGCGATCATGGCGGTGCGCTGACTCGGTATTTGCGCAGATACAGGTGTCTCGCATTGTTTTCGCACGATCCTGGCGCTGGCAGGGCGTGTAATCGGGCAGAATGGGTCAAGAAGCGTGTCTCGTATCGAGAAGGCCTCGACCTTGAAGGACAAAAAGCCGGAAGCGTCTCCGCTCCCGGCTTTTCACCTGTCCTGTCATCCGCGTCAGAGGCTGGCGCTGACACGACCGAAATAATAGCCACCGGTAAAGGGGACTTGGTTGGAAAACTGATCATACATCGAGCCACCCGCCGGGACGAGATTGCCCGGAAGACGACGGGGGCGAACATTGAACACGTTGTTCACACCGATGGAGGCATGGACGCGCGAGGTGATCTTGTAGCCGATCTCCAGGTCGGTCAGCCAGCGCGGGGTATTCTTGAACTGGCCGAAGCAGGAATTGGAATATCGCAGGGCACCGCCACTGGCGCATGTGGCGGAGGCCGGGGTCCAATCCTGATAGGTCATCATATTGGTGGTTTCACCATAGCGGCTCTGGCGGATATTCACATCCCATTTGCCGATCGTCCACAGGGCATTGAGGATGATCTTGCTGCGCGGTGTCGCAGTGGTGATGTAGGCGATGGTCTGCTCGTTCAGCAATGGCTTGCCGATGGTCGAGATGCCGTTGTGATGCAGACGCGTGCGGTTGAGGTTGAAGGCCGCCATCAGCGCCAGATTGCCGTATTGGTGCATATGCACCAGATAATCGGCCTTGATATCCAGCCCCTGTGTGCGCGTGCTGGCCCCGTTCGACAGGAAGTAGGCTGAGGAGGCTGCCGCATTGGTGGCCGTGGGGGAGACATCGAAACCAAAGGAGCGGATGGCGTCCAGCGCCTGTGCGCCGCGCACCGTGCCACCCTGCACGATACGGTCACGCAGATTAATCTGGTACACATCGGCCTCGACATGCAGACCATGCACCGGCTCCATGGTGAAGCCCGCACTGGCATTGACCGAACGTTCCGGCTTCAGGCCCTGAGCACCCAGCGAGCGGGCGGCTGCCGATTCAACTGGCAACTGGCCGCCGACACTGCCCGTACCGGCGAAGATGTTCAGACGGCTGAAATGGGATTCCTGCAGCGTCGGCGCACGGAACCCGTTGGCGATGGTGCCGCGCAGCGCAAAACGATTCGTGAAGTCATAGCGCGCGGAAAGCTTGCCGTTTTCGGTGTTGTCCGTGTCGGTGTAATATTCATAGCGGCCTGCCACATCGATGGAGAGCTTGCGTGTGGGGCGGAAGGTCGCGTCCACATAGGCCGAGTAGATGTTGCGATACCATGTGCCAGCCGATTGCGGCGGAATACCGGCATGCTCTACCGGACCACCATCGAGATAGGATTCCGGATTGCCCGAGATGATCTGATAGGAATCCAGACGATGCTCGCCGCCAAAGGCGAGGCTGACCGGCATGGACCAGATTTTGAACCCGCGACGCAGATCGAGATTATTGGTCCATTGCGTGTTCTTCTGGGTGTAGTCCCAGAACTTGCTGGGAGAGTATCCTGTGCGGGCGAGTTCGCCCAGATTGATGACGTCGCGGATGCTGATGCGGGAATTATCGCCGCCATACACGGTTGAGAGATTCCAGTCGAAACCGAACAGGTTTTCGCCCTTCAGGCCCAGTTCGGCGGCGTAATCCAGTTCATCATCGCCCGTAATGGGGCGGAGTTCGCTGATGCCTGCTGCAGGCACGATATAGGGATATTTATAGGCGCGCATTTCAGCATGGCGATAGCCCAGCGTGGCCTGTCCGTAGAGCTCGATGCCAGCCGCGAGCGGCTTGCCGAAATTAAGCGCAAAGGTCTCGCGCGTCTCCTTCGGTGTGCTCAGATAATCGGTCTTACGACCGCGCCAGCTCTCGGAACCAGGCTTGACGCCCACAAAATAATTCTTGGTATCGGCACCGGCAGGCCAGTAGCCGAGCAGCGCATGATCAGGCCCCCAGGCAATGGCGTGCTGTGTCTGATAGAACTGGGCGCCCAGATGGACATACCCGTCCTTGCCGAGTTTGAACCCGCCATCGGCGTCCAACTGATATTGCTCGCCACTGCCAAGATACGCATTCGCACCACCCTGACCGCTGAGTGTCAGCCCGTGATCCTTTTTCTTGGTGATGATATTCACCACACCGGCGATGGCGTCAGATCCATACATGGCGGCGGCACCATCTTCGAGCACCTCGATATGGTCGATCATGTTGCCAGCCAGCATGTTCAGATCGACGCCTGACGAGGCAAATTGCGGCCCCGGCTTCTGCACGATATTGGCGGTCGAGTGACGGCGCTTGCCATCGACCAGAACCAGAGTCTCGTTCGGCCCAAGCCCGCGCATCTGGATGGACGACACCAGAGAATTGGTGTTCGACCCGCGCGCGCTCATGGTGATCGATGGATAGGTGCGTGTGAGCGCATTGGCCACGTTCAATTCGCCAGAGCGCTCCAGTGTTTTGGAGGAGATGACCACAACGGGGCTGATGCTCTGGCGGGCCTTGACATGGCTCTCACGCGTACCGGTCACGACCACCTGCTCGGCGTCATCCGAGCCTTTGACGAATTTGTTCTTCTTCGTCAGGGCAGTGGTCTTGTCAGCTTTTTTCTGCGCGACTTCCTGCGCCTCGGCGGCGCTTGCGGCATCGGCAGCGCGGCTCACGAAAGGCGTGCAGGCAGTCGTTGCAACGAGGAACAGGGCAAGTCTTTTCACCGGTCTCTCCGACACGTGTCTTGATGTAACGCGTCGCAAAAGCGTTACCGATCGGGTTGGAGTAAAGTTAAGATTTTATGGCAATATGTCGTAACATTTCTGTTTTATATGGGAGTATTGCTGCGTATTTTTCCACCTGTTCGCGCCGTGTATCGATATGTGGCATGATCTATGATTTATATAGTAGAGCTCATTAATCGTTTGGGCGATATATCTATGATGTTTCGAATTAATTTTCATATTTAATAGATATAATCATATGATATGTATTTCATATGAGTTCAATGAGCTCAAAAAATCTAATTATCTTGATCGTATCTGAAACGATACCGTTCCGCTTTTGAATCTATAAGTAACTACTTTGTAAAACTCTTTTTATATGAGGCCGGTTCGGACGATTTGCGTCCAGATGCAGGGCCAAGGCGACGTTCCCATTTTGCGGGGTGTCATGAAACTGTCATCATGTTCCCAGCGAGCCCTGGTGTGATTATGACAGGTGCCGCATGGCGTTTAGGATGCTTCGAGGCATGAATGCCGATCACAGATGGCTTATCGGAGCATCGATTCCGACATCAGGTCATCGTGTCTGAAACGGAACGATCCGAGAGCGGATTGCTGCCGCTTGGATTTGCAAAAATACGCCTCCTGTGAACTGATACATTATATCATCATTGCGACGAGTAACCGTATCATGTCTCAAGCCCGGTCTTCTCTCCTGCTTTCCTCGGCCCTGCTGGGGGCTTTCGCCTTTGCCAGTACCGCTCATGCCGATGAAGGCATGTGGACTTTCGATCATCTCCCCAAGGCTGCTTTGCAGAAAGCCTACGGATTCACCCCCGATGCACGCTGGATCCAGCACGTCGTGCAATCCTCGGCGCGCCTGGCCGAAGGCTGCTCTGCCTCCTTCGTATCGGGCGACGGTCTGGTAATGACCAACCATCACTGCGCCAATTCCTGTCTGGCTGCCTTGTCTGACAAGGATCATGATTATTTCCGCGACGGGTTTTACACCAGGGATCTTGCGGATGAGCGTCAGTGCCCCGGGATGGAGCTCGATCGTCTGGACACCATGAAGGATGTCTCCGACCCTGTCGCCGAGGCGACCAGGGGCAAGCAGGGCGCTGCCTATTCCGCAGCCTTGCAGGAAGTGGAGAGCAAGCTCACCAAAGACTGCATCGGTGGTGATGACGAACACTGGCGTTGCGACATGGTGCCGCTCTACCATGGTGGCCAAACAGCGCTCTACCGGTATCGCCGTTACAAGGACGTACGCGTCGTGATGGCCCCCGAGCAGGGGATCGCCTTTTTCGGCGGGGACCCGGATAATTTCGACTACCCTCGCTACGATATCGATTTGTCGATGCTGCGCGTCTATGAGGGCGGCAAGCCGGTCCGTACACCGTTCCTGCAATTCGACCCCAACGGCCCCAAAGCCGATGATCTGGTCTTCACCTCGGGCAATCCGGGGCGCACGCAGCGCGGTCTGCCCGCGTCTGCTCTCGCCTTCCAGCGGGATGTCGCCAACCCGGCTATCATCTCTGCCCTGACCCTGCGCGAGGGGATGCTCTGGCAGTACAGCCGAGAGAGCGCCGAACACGAGAAACAGGCTGAGGACGCGCTCTTCTCCATCCAGAACGGGATCAAATCCTATTCCGGCACGCAGGCTGCCCTGCAATCAGGCGATATCGTCTCGCGCCGTGTGAAGGAAGACACCGCGCTTCAGGCCTGGATTGACGCCGATCCAGCACGACGCGCGGCTTACGGCCAGCCTTTCAGAACCGTCGACAAGGCCATCGCGCTCGAGAAAGATCTCTTCTCGCGCAATCTCGCTATCGGCATGGTATTTCGTGGGTTCCTCGATAACGTCATGACGCTGGTAGAGGGCGCGCATGAGCGTCAGAAGCCCGATGCCAAGCGCCATGCGGGGTATCATGACGCCCAACTCGGAGAAATCGAGACGGCTCTCGCTGCCAAAGAACCTTTCTACCCGGACCTCGAAACGGCCTCTCTTGCGCTCAGCCTGACCAGCCTGCGCCAGATTGCCGGAGCGGACGATCCGCTGGTTCGTCTTACTCTTGGTAAGGAAGCGCCAGATGCCCTCGCGGCCAGCCTGATCAAAGGTACGAAGCTTTCCGACCCTGCGGCGCGTCTGGCTCTCTGGAAGGGCGGTCTTCAGGCGATCAAGGCTTCTACCGATCCGCTCGTCGTGTTCGCGCGCCGGATCTACCCAAGCTACACGGCGCTGCATGACAAGATGCGCGACGAGGTTTCTGCCCCCTTGCACAAGGCGCAGGGCGATATCGCGCGCGCGCGTTTCGCTCAGGCCAAGGCCGAGGGGCGTCTGGATGCTCTTTATCCTGACGCGACATTCTCGCCACGCCTGTCCTACGGCACGGTTAAAGGCTGGCGCAAGAATGGCGTCGATGTTGCGCCCTTCACCGATTTCGCAGGCATGTATGGCCATGCGACCGGGGCAGAGCCCTTTGCTCTGCCGAAGCGCTGGCTGGACGCAAAGACGCGCCTTCCCCTGTCGACCCATCTTGATTTCGTCTCCACCAACGATATCGTCGGTGGCAATTCAGGCTCACCGGTGCTGAACCGTGAGGGCAAGGCGGTCGGACTCATTTTCGACGGCAACCTGCCGAGCCTCGCGGGTGATCTCTACTACGACATCAGCAATAACCGCGCCGTTGCTACCGATACGAGCGCCATCATCACGGCCCTCAAACTCGTCTATAACGAGGAAAATCTGGCAAACGAACTTACGAACGGCCACCGCTGACAGGGAGGGAGCCCCTCGGGACGAACATGTTCCAATGGGCACCGTGATGGAGCCCCATGGCGGAGAGGTTTCTTTGGATGAGCGCTCTGCGGGGCTCTGCCCCGCTCCCCGGAAAGGGGCTCGCCCCTTTCATCCCGTTCCCACAAACAGGTTTCCAAAGGACGACGGTCCTTTGGTGGGGTTTGGGGCAAAGCCCCATGCCCTCCCCCCCCTCAGATGACGGGTGTCCCGCCCGTCACAGCGATGGTTGCGCCGGAGATATAGCTGGATTCATCGCTGGCCAGCATCACATAAGGCGCGATGAGTTCGACGGGCTGGCCGGGGCGGCCTAGTGGGGTGTCTTCGCCGAAAACATGCACATGGTCACCATGCATTGTCGCAGGGATGAGCGGTGTCCAGATCGGGCCCGGGGCGACGGTGTTGGAACGGATACCTTTCTCGCCCAGAAGCTGCGCGAGGCCGCCGCTGAAATTCTGGATCGCAGCCTTGGTCGCGGAGTAAGCGAGCAGGCGAGGTTTGGGGCTGTCGGCATTGACCGAGATTGTGTGGATGAGCGAGGCCCCGCTTTTGAGATGGGGCAGGGCATTACGGGTCAGGCGGAAACTGGCGCCAATATTGGTAGCGAAGGTGTCGTCCCATTCGTCTTCAGAGATGTCGTCAAGTGCGAGGCGTTCGATCTGGAAAGCTGCATTATTGACCAGAATATCGAGCTTGCCGAAGGTCTGGATGGTCTTGTCGATAATGGTGCGGCACACCTCGCGGGACTTCAGATCGCCGGGGAGGAGCAACGCCTTGCGTCCCGCCTTTTCAATCCAGGCTGCAGTTTCCTGAGCGTCCGCTTCTTCCTCTTCCAGATAGGAAAGAGCAATATCGGCACCCTCGCGGGCATAACCAATTGCCACGGCACGACCGATGCCGGAATCGCCCCCGGTGATCAGGGCGACTTTTCCCGTCAGGCGGCCAGAACCTTCATAGCTGGTTTCGCCGTGGTCGGGCTTGGGCGTCAAGGCGTCTGTCTGGCCGGGGATTCGATCCTGAAGGGGGGTATCGAAAGGGGGCTTCGCGAAATCTGTCATTGGGGACATCCAGCGGGAGGGGGCACGCTGCCTGAGCAGGGCACGAACCTGTAGTCATCGCGAAAACGTGAGGTAAGGTTGCATGGCAAAGGATATCAGGGACTGAGCCCTGATATCCTGAGCCGCGCAATCAGGCTGAGCGGATCAGCTTGTGATTGACGAATTCCTCGATGCCGTTCGAGGAGAGCTCACGGCCATAGCCTGAATTCTTGACGCCGCCGAAGGGGAGTTCTGGAGCTGTGCCGGTGATATCGTTGATGAATACCATGCCGGTTTCAATGCGCTCTGCAAGCTTGCGGCCACGCTCGACGTCGCTGGTATGAACTGACCCGCCCAGACCGAAAGGGGAGTCGTTGGCCAGAGCCACTGCGGCGTCATCGTCGGATACCGGGTAGACAATGGCGGCAGGACCGAAAATCTCTTCGTAGAAAATGGGATTGTCCTTGGTCACGCCGGTCAAAAGTCCAGCCTGCATGAAAAATCCTTCGCGATCGAGTTTCTTGCCGCCGGTGACGAGCGTTGCACCGTGCTGCACGGCCTTCTCGACCTGGCTGATGGCCAGTTTCATGGCGTTTTCGCTGCTCATGGGGCCGTGGGTCACCCCTTGCTCGAGCGGATCGCCATAGCGGAACTCGGCCAAGGCATCGGACAGGCGACGCACGAAATCATCGGCGAGGGATTCGTGAACAATCATGCGCTTGGCAGCGGTGCAGACCTGTCCGTTATTGGACATGCGCCCGGCCACGGCGCGGGGAATGACCTCATCGAGATTGGCATCATCGAGAACGATGAACGGGTCTGACCCGCCGAGTTCGAGTGTCGTCTTCTTCAGGGCCTTGCCTGCCTGGGCAGCCACGGCGCTTCCAGCGCGCTCGCTGCCTGTCAGGGCGACACCACGTACTTCCGGGCGAGCGATCAGTTCCTCGGAGACGTCATTATCGATGAAGAGATTGGTCCAGGCCCCTTTGGGCGCGCCAGCTTCAAGGAAGAGGGCCTCGAAGGCGAGGGCGCATTGCGGCACGCCAGGTGCATGCTTTGCCAGCACGACATTGCCTGCCATCAGATTGGGGCCTGCCACTCGGGCGAGTTGATAGTACGGGAAGTTCCACGGCTCCACGCAGTAGATGACGCCGAGGGACTGGCTCAACACTGTTGCGCGCCCCTCGCTCACCGTGATCTCACGCGGTGCAAGGAAGTCTTCGGCATTGTCGGCATAATAGGCCAGGATTTTGGCCGAGAGCTCGGTTTCGGCAATCGCCTCGGGTAGAACCTTCCCCATCTCGATCGAGATCAGGCGGGCATATTTTTCCTTGTTCTGCTCAAGGATCTGCGCGGCTTTGCTGATGATTGCCTTGCGCTCGGCAAAGCTGCGATGGCGCCAGTCACGCTGGTAAAAATCATGGGCGGCTTCAAGCTTCTCGAAAGCCTGCGCCTTGGTATGAAGCTCGAATTCGCGCTCGGTCTTGCCCGTGGCCGGGTTGATCGTACGGTAGAGACTCATCGTCTTCTGCTCCTGTTTTTTCATATACCCGATGCGGGACCGGGCCAGTGTCACGGTTTCAGAAAACCCGAACCGGCTCATGGTTTCGTCGAAAATCTTCTCCCCATGAGCAGCCGGTCCGGTCTGGGCGCTGCATTTGGGACTGATCGCCGGTGGCATCCGGAGATGTGGCGGGGCCGCATAGTCTCGACAAAAGCTCGAAGGGACAGGTTGAAAGAGGCTTGGCTTGCGGGGGCGTGAGCGGCTACGACCGAGGGGTCGAAGGTCTTGCGCGAGCAAGTGAATAGGGAATGCCGGACGGGCTGGCTGATCGCCATGAGATCGGGTCCGAGGCGGCAGCTGTCCCCGCAACTGTGAGCGGCGAGTTTTTCCGCATGAACCACTGGGTGCCTGCATCCGGGAAGGGGCGGAAAGGCGATGAACCGCGAGCCAGGAGACCTGCCTTCGTCCCATCAGACTGTCAGGCCGGACGGGACGATCCGCCAGAGGGAGTAAATGCGCGTGAGCCGACCAGCCCCACCCCTTCCATCTTCGTTCAAAGCCCTGCTCGGCCCTGCCAATGACGTCCGGCTGCGTTCTTCCAGAGCCTTGGGTGACAGCAAGCGATCGGGGAGGGGGCATCATGCAAACTGAGATCGTCGCCCCGTCCACACGCAACCTGAGGCTGCGTATCAGCCTGCTCGGTGCAGCGCTGCTTCTGGCCAATATGGCGCTCTGGATCTGGACCTTCACGATGTTTCATGACAGGCCGCTGCTACTTGGCAATGCCCTTCTCGCCTACGGGTTCGGGCTGCGTCATGCTGTCGATGCCGACCATATTGCCTCCATCGATAATGTGACCCGAAAATTCATCCAGATGGGGCGGCAACCTCTGCTGACAGGGTTCTGGTTTGCCATTGGCCATTCGATGATCGTGGTGCTGGCCGCGCTGGGAACGGCCCTGTTGTCCCAGGCCATGCAGGATCGTTTCGGCGCCTGGCGCGATATTGGTGGCGTGGCGAGCACGCTTGTGTCAGCGGGTTTCCTCTTTGCGCTGGCCATCACCAATTTCATCGTGCTGCGCGGTGCGTGGCGGGCCTGGCGGCATGTCAGGGCCGGGGGCGCGGTCGAGGAAGTCGATATCGATGCGCTGATGAGCAAGGGCGGCCTCCTGTCGCGTCTGCTCTATCCGCTGTTTCGCCTCGTCTCGCGTAGCTGGCACATGGTGTTGCTGGGGTTTCTGTTCGGGCTCGGTTTTGATACGGCGACCGAGGTTTCCCTGCTCGGACTTTCGGCATCTCAGGCCAGCCGGGGCGTTTCAGTCGCGGCCATCATGATCTTTCCGGCCCTGTTCGCCGCCGGTATGGCGCTGATCGATACGGCTGACGGCGTACTGATGCTGGGCGCCTATCGCTGGGCGTTTGTCGATCCTTTGCGCAAGCTGCGCTACAATATCATCATCACGCTGATTTCCGTCATCGTGGCGGTGGGGATCGGCAGTATCGAAACCCTCAAGCTGCTGGGGGATCAGATCGGGTTTCAGGGACGCTTCTGGCAGGCGGTGTCCGTGGTGAGCGACAGTTTCAACCAGATCGGGTTCATTGTGATCGGGCTATTCGTTCTGGCGTGGATGCTGTCCCTGGCCTTCAGCCGAGCCGACAGACGCCGACGCGGCCAGGAACGCTAAAGCGTGCCTCAGAAACTCGCTCCCACACGCATCTGGAAGCTGCGGCCGATCAGCGCTTCGTAATAACGGCTGACATTGTAGATCCCGGCATCCTTCGGCAGGGCATCAGTGATGTTGTTCACCACGAAGCTGGTCGAGAGATTCTTCGTGATGGCATAGTCCAGCGAGAGATTGAAATAGGCGAAGGAGGGGCGCCTGTTGCTCTCGTAGCGCGTGTCGGAAACCTGAAGGGCGAAAAGGCTTGGTCCGTACCACAGGGTTTGCCATTGCGCGCTGAGGGGGCCCCGCGCCCAGGTCGCATTGAGCGTGAAATTGTCGTTGGGCGATGCGGTATTTCCCGAAAGCAGATAGGTGCTGCTCAGATAGCGCTGTGTGCTCTTGAGATAATGAACGTAATTACCCCGCAGATCGATGAGGCCAGCCCCTTCGGGCAGGCCAAAACGAGTGAGCGGCGCGTTATAGTCCAGCGTGGTCTGCAGAGCCTGTGTCGTGTAACTGGCGATATTGTAATAGCCCGATCTGAACGACGAAATCTGCCCGTCCGCATCGCGCGTAAACGTCGAGCAAAAGGCATTTTCAGGGTAATTGCTGCTGTCGTAACAGGCTGCCAGCAGGTCGCTCGCGCTCAGATAGGTAATGGCATCGGCAACATGCACCTCCACGAATGAGGCTTTCATGTCGAGGCCACGTATGAAATGCGGCCTGAATTCCAGACTGCCCGTGTAACTGCGGGAGCGCTCATTGGAGAGAGAGCGATTGCCCCCTGCGGTTCCGGGCAGGGAATAGGAGTTGAAATTGGAGACGAAGCCCGAGGAAAGACCGGCCTTTGCGCAATTGGCTGCCCGCAAGGCCGGGTTGGGTCCTGATGTCAGCCCGACATCCGAGCAGGGATCGGTACCGCTCTGATAGGTGACGGATTGCGGTGCGTAGAGCTCTCCTACGGAAGGATTGCGCACCGATACGGCATAATTGCCGCTCAGACCGATATCGCGTGTCGGCCACCATGCGACACCCGCCATATAGGTCCAGTAGGCACCCGTGACGCTGTTATAGGTCAGGCGGCCATTGGCAGTTGCCGAAAGATGATAGGCGCCTGGAATGGCCATGCCGGGCGAGATCAGAGGCACATCGAGTTCACCGAAGGCCTCGTGCGTGTGATAGGCCCCACCCGTATAAGGGATCGCACCGTTATTGCCGTAAGCAAGATAAGTTCCGTCTGCTTGCTCCGCACCGAGAAGATACGCTCCGGGATCGAAATGATAGGCCTCGCGTCGATGCTCGTAGCCGAGATCCCAGCGTATGTCCCCGGCGGGCAGGGCAAAGACCGTGGAACTGATTTCGGCTTGCAGATCGCGCTGTGTATTACGGTTGGTCGACCGTGAGATTGCAGTCACATAGTCCCGTGCGGCCTGTGTCATCTGGTCATAGCCAAACGGGTCCAGGGGCGAGCAGACCTCGCTCTTCGTGGCAACAGACGCGTTTACATAACCCGAGGCGCACTGGATGCTGCCATCGGCTGCGGTCACGGCATTCAGGGCATTGACCAGATTGGGGATGACCAGTGATGGTTGCGTCGTCACGTTGGTCGTCCGGGTGTACTCCCCGCGTATTTTCCAGTTGAAATCGCGGTCGAAAGCGCGGAAATCGCCATGGAGCCCACCCTGAAAGCGGAACATTTGCGTGGTGGTACGGAAAAGACCCGGATCGAGGTCCTGATTGAGCCGGTTCAGATAGAACTGGTCGGTGGGAAGCCCGTTTGCTGCCAGTGCCTCCTTGATTGTGCTGCGCTCCGCGCTCGTCAGATAGGGATTATCGGTGCTGAGGGCCAGTGGCCCGGAGATCACGCCATACTGGTAGTAGCTGCTGCTGTACGGGCCATCGGCATTCGGGGTCAGGGCGTTATCGAACGCCGCGCTGCTCCATGTTCCTTGCCCGACCTGATTTTCGGCGCTCCCGCGTGCGTACCAGCCTTGCCAGGTTGCATGGATATGGCTGCTGAAATCATAATGCCCGAGCAGCGTCAGATTAAGCCTGTCGCTGGGAGTGATGACCTGAATGTAGTTGCGCAAGGCAACCCCGTTCCCACCGATGCCAAGGGCATTATCGCCCTTGAGCAGGGTGCCGCTATCGAGGGGAATGAGCGATTGTCCGTTCTGGCTGAACATCAGCGGTATGCCATTGGCATCGGCAATTCCGGCGTTGGCGTAACCTGCATAGGCAGATCCATACGCCCCACCGTAGACTGGCAGATCGCCGTAATTACCGGTCAGGGTAGGCATGCCTGTGAGAGAGGCCTGGATGAAGCGTGATCCCGAGCCAAGCACATAGGTATAGGGCGAGGACTCCCCGAGTGCCACGCGATGATAGGTGACGGCGTTGGCGCCAAAACTGTCCGGCCTGTCGCTGGCAACCATTCCTGCCTGATTGCGGTATTCCAGATCGAAAACGAGCCCGCCCCGGTCGTGATCGAAACCGGACCCTGCCTTAAACGCAATCTTCTCACTGCCATCGTCGAGCTGCTGCGACCAGCCGCCCTGGGCACTGAGCGAAACGCCCTTGTAATGATCGTCCAGCGTGTAATTGATGACGCCAGCAACGGCATCGGCACCATAAGCCGCCCCTGCGCCTCCCAGCTTGGTGTCGATCGATTTGATCAGGGAGGTGGGTAATGTGCTCACATCTACCTGCGATCCCGATCCGACGCCGTAGATCGAGGCTGTCGCCCCGCCCCCAAAGCGCATTCCATCCACTAGGGTGAGGGTGCGCTGCGATCCCAGATTGAGCAGGCTCACAAAGGACTGCCCCGCACCGAATGCATTCTGGTTTCCGATGGGGGAGTTGTCCGCCACGCTCACCGCAGGATTTTCGCGCAGCAGCGCGAGCCCGAGATCCGTGTAGCCGCGTCGTGTGATCTGCGTACCGCTGACGGTCGATCCGGCCATGACATTCGTCAGACGCGACTGGGTGAGTCGCGTCCCGGTAACGAAAATCGTCTCGTTGGGAGAAGATGTCCCGATGCTGGAAGCAATAAGGCGTTTCGCCTGGAGACGCTTGCCGGCGTCCTGTCCGGATTTGCTGCGCTGTGCTGCTGTATCGGCTTCTACTGCGCGCGTTGATCCGGCAGCCCGGGGCGATGGGCTGGACAACGGGGCTTGCTCAAGCGGCTGCGCGGCGGTCTGTCGTACCGTGTTGCGGCGACGGGCGCCTGACCCGTGTGTATGAGCGCGGGCATACGATCCTGAAATATGGGCCGTTCTTGCATCAGGACGTTGCGTGGCTGGGGGCTGGCTGGTGGGGTCTGCGAGGGCAGATGACGGGGCCAGATACAGGGCGGAACCGGCAAGCAGGGTCGCGGCAAGACGCGAGCAACGCCCGCGCCGGCTGGATACACCCTGTCCATGCATCATGTGATGGTTTTCCCCTGTCTGTATTCTGTGTGTTGACTGATCGGAGCGCCATCTTCTCGCCTGTCATGCGGGCGGCGTATCTTCCCGATCGAGATTTGATGCCCTGTCCAATGCTTTCGCTCTCTCGACATGGCTCCCAACACCTATTGAGGTTTGGGTCTGGAATCGAACAAGTAGTGTGGCAAAAATACAGAATAACGCTCTTCTGTTGTACATCGACAACAGTTGGGCCCTATTGTTTGCGCTTTGCAAATGCTTTGTAACGAGAAATTACCGCCTTGCGCGCGCGATCCTGATATTCGGATGGCGAACATTGAAAGATGGCACGACGAGGCAGGTTCAAAGAAGTCGCCTCTATGAAAACGCGGCAGATTGCGCCCTGATAGCGTGTTGAACCGACCCGATCGCGGTTTCACAGGAATGATGGAACAGGTGCGA
Organism: Asaia krungthepensis NRIC 0535; assembly: GCF_025995175.1. Taxonomy (GTDB): domain Bacteria; phylum Pseudomonadota; class Alphaproteobacteria; order Acetobacterales; family Acetobacteraceae; genus Asaia; species Asaia krungthepensis. The sequence continues at coordinate 28,138 of NZ_BAPV01000010.1, read as the reverse complement.
GGAGATGGGTGACCTGTTCAGCCTGGCGCATGAGGAAGGCACCCTGGCCTGGTTGCCGTGAGTCGATCCCCGGGATCGGAAGCGGATGTTCATCCCCATACCCGTCCCGGCTTCACGAAGTTTCGGAATTTACTGGAAAGGCAGGTAGCGGAAGGTCACACAGACCGTGTTGCCTGAGGTGGTCGGATAGACCGAGCCGCCCATACCGTCCGAGCCACGGAACGCAAATTTGCGGATATAAGTATATTGCATCCCTCCCATCAGGCTTCCGTAATTGCCGTCGACCCGCAGGCAGCCCTAATCAAGGGATTGACTTCGCCAGTCGCCGGTCATGCCGATATTCTGGTCGTTCCCGCCCTCGAGGCTGGGAATAAGGTGGTCAAGGCATTGAGTTTTCTCAGAGGGGCCTGTTCCGGCGGGATCGTTATGGGGGCGAAAATCCCTGCGATGCTGACCAGCCGCGCCGACAGCATAGAAGCACGCCTCGACTCAGCCGCACTCTGCGCCCTTTATGCCAGATCTCTGAAGGGCTGATTACTGAACGCGTGGCATGGGAGTGGATCGGTAGAGGGTCCCGCTCGGCGCGAAGCGGACGTTATGGCCGTCGGTGGAATGATCGACGCAAGGATTTCTGCAATTTTCCCAATATTTCACGGCCTTTGACGGAAGTATTGGAGAAAATAACGGAATATTCGATTATTGCTTTAGTTAATAACTGAATTAACAGACAATAGATTTGTAAAACTCGATAATCACATCGTATAAGCGCCTGATATCTGATTGAGTTTTGGGTGGATGACGTGCAAGACTACGCAAGTTTTTATAGTCCGGTAGCCGGGGTGAGTCTTTTCTCCGAGCCGGATATTCTGACATTCAGGAATGCATTCTATATCTGCGGCTGGAATAATTTCGATCATCTTCATGGTGTCTACACCCAGGAAGGCTATCTGATTCCTCAAGCGGCATTCCATTGTCAGTGGCCCCCCGTCAATAAAGGGCAGCGCCCTTGGTGTGACCCGAATATTGCCCGTGGGCTCCCCGTCATCAAATCGGGGATATTTGTCGGGCATATGCATGAGCAATACGGGCATTTCATCACCGAGTTCGTCTCACGACTATGGGTCGCGCGTAAGCTCTGGGACGGGTCGCAAAAGCTTATCGTCCGTTCTATCAAAAGCCGCGACGATTTGTTCCGCGCGCCTTGGCTACGAGCCCTCATAGAGGCGGCTGGTTTCAGGGAGGAGGATTTCTATTTCCCGGAGACCTCTTTCACGGTTGAGAAGCTCGTCGTCGCCTCGCCTTTGTTTTCGGAAGACTCGGTTTGTTTCGCCGGTATGGCCGATTACTGCAACGAAATCGGCGCGGTGCTCACTCCGCCAGAACTTAACAGCGAGGCTCCCCGGCGGATCTATCTGACGCGGTCGAAACTGATCTGCGGCACTGTGCGGATCGATAACGAACATGAATTCGAGGAAGCTCTGAGTGAACGCGGCTTCGAGATCGTGCATCCGCAGGATCTGAGTGTTGCAGATCAGATCGCCCTTTTCCGGAATGATAATTTCGTTGTCGGGCAGATCGGATCTGCTTTTCATACGAGCATTTTCGTACCCTCACCCCAGGGTATCTGCCTTCGAAGCAAGGTCTTCAAGGGAGGAGGGACGCCTCCAGCACTGAGCTATCGCCTGATGGATCAGGTCAATGGCGCGGCATTCGAATACCTTGATTTCCCGACCTTGATTGAATCGGAACATCCGAATGGCCATTTCTACGAGAACATGACTATTGGCGATATTGGCCTTGCGGCAGATCTGCTGGCGGACCGCGCAGCCAAACGCGAGACATCCTTCCATCTTTCAAACATGGGCCGGGGATCATGTGTCGAAGAAGCCGATCTGACCGCCTATGAGCTGATCGGCCATTCAGGCAGCGCGGTCGGAAGCGATCGACGCACGGCCATGGCATCGACCTATTCCGGTGCCACCATCGAGAAACTGCTGCTGATTACCCGTCGAGATCCCGCAAACCGCCAGCGCGCCTTCCTTGTCTCTGCCCACCCCGATGCGCCGGCTCTCATGCTTAGCAATACATGGCGTCAGGGACCTGCTCTGCCCGTTCAGGTCGAGCACCTCGATGACGGGACCATCGCCATGCGATCTCACGAAAATAATGCCTATATCTTCGCGTGTCATGATCGACGCGGGCAGGGACTGCACGCGGAAGGTCCGCAGATCATGGCTTGGGAGAGATTTGGTATCGCGGAGACGTCGCTGCATCTGCGCCATCGCGGATCGAGGCTCCATGCGCTCTTGTCCCTTATTGCCATCGTCCATTATGGCGCCTCGCCGAGAAATCTCGCCTATTATCAGGCGCGCTACCCTGACCTGCTGGCACATGTCTCGGGGCTGGATCCGGCGTTTCGTGTCTGAGGCCGATCGTGCAAGACGGGATGTGAGCAACTCGGGCATGAAACCTTAATCGAGCGTTGAGAGATCGATGATGCGGGCACTGCGACCGGACGGGTCGGAGGCGCCCCCGGATACGGGGATGAGGACCGTCGCCCGCCTCGTGGCGCCTCCTCCCTGACCGTCCGAAATGCGCACTGTCGCGACGAAGCTGAAGGGATAGCTCGCCGTGGTCGCGGGGAGGGCAGGCTGTCCGGCACGTGCTAGCGCGCGCTGGACAAGGGCATCAGTCACCGGAGCATGCAGTTCTTCTGGCTGGGCAATCGAGAGATGGGGGCCCATGCAGGAGAGCAAAGGGCGGGTCATGCCAGGAATGAGCTCCAGTTCGGCGATCGTCTGAAATGAGGCGTAAGGTGGCAAGTAGCGCAGGCCAAGCGTCAAATAGTGCTGCCTTTCCGCCCCATCTTCTCCCTGGCTCTGGCGACGCCATGCCACCATGTCGTGGGCAATAGCCCCGGATTGCACTTGCGTCCCACCGCATTCCTGCACCAGCGCGCTCAGCAGGGCAAAAGGGGCCGTGTTGGGATTGATGCGCGAGGCCTCGCTCTCCACGCTGATGGCCATCGTGAAGCCATCTATCTTCTCGAGATGGACGGCCCCGGTGAGGGGCCAGCGTGTCGTCGAGGAACCGCTCTCGTGAAAAATCGCACTTTCGATGCCGCCCTGGGCAAGTGCCTCCATCCGGGCGGTCTGACTCAGCAATCGCGTCTCGCGTAGCGCGGAGCCTGCGCCGGCAATGATCATGGTCGTCAGGAGGGACAGCCCCGCCAGTGCCCAGAGAACGATCAGTAGTGCAAAGCCCCGTTCCCTGGCATCAGGAGGCGCCGTGATCATCGATCCAGACCGAGCTTTTCACGCAGGCGCTTTTGCGGATCGGAACTGCCGGTCATGTGCATCTTCCTCATCTCGTCCGGCACATCCGCGGCATCGGGGTGAGTGTCACGCAGATCTTCCATGAGGTTCACAGCATCGCGCTGGTCATGGATGACATGGGGCGTGATGAGTATCAGCAATTCGGTACGCTGGCGGCTGTTATTCTGCGTACCCGCCAGAAAGCCGAGCACCGGGATGTTCTTGAGCCAGGGAATGCCGCTATTCGCACGGCTCGAGTTTTCCGTGATGAGACCGGCAAGACCCACGGTCTGGCCATCCTGCACCACCACGCGCGAATTTACAGAGCGATCGTTGAATGTCGGGTTGGCGGCGCTACTCGTGTTGCTGGCAGCATTGGCACTGACCGAGCTCACCTCCTGCGAGACATCGAGGGTTACCAGTCCGCTCTGGCTCACATGGGGGGTGACCTCCATGATGACGCCGGTCGGCTGATAGGTGAACTGATTATAGACAGACGTGCCGATGGTGCTCGATTGCGAGCCGATCTGCACTGGAACAAGCTGTCCCACCTGCAGCCGGGCCGCCCTGTTGTCCTGCACCATCAATTGCGGCGAGGACAGCACATGAACGGTCGTCACGTTCTGGAGCGCGTCTATGGCAAAGGGGGCTCCGCCACCGCTGGCTCCGCCAATGATGAAACCGGGCAGGGTGTGGCTGAAGGCGGCGGTCGCCAGCGTACTAGCCGTGATGGTCTGGGAGTTATTGCTCAGAACGCCGTTGATCCCTCCTGATTTGAAGAAGAACTGCGTGCCATATTGCAGAGCGTCATTGAGCTGGACCTCAGCGACGACAGCATCGATGCGTACCTGGAGCGGCATGACGTCAATGCGGCGCAGCATCTGTTCGATCGTATCGCTCTCCTGATCCGTAGCATGGACCAGAATGGCATTGTGCTGAGCATTCGAGAGTATACGCAGGGAGTCGGTGTTGCGATCTGCGCCACCGCCTGAGGCGTCGAGCCCGCCGAGAAGCGGATTGTTCAGAGAGGCGCCTGCGCCGTTTTGCTGGCCGGTTTGCGTCTGACCACCTTGACCGAGTGCGCCATTGGCCAAGCCGCCGCCGAGCCCTCCTCCCGTCAGTCCACCCCCTGTCAGCCCCCCACCCGTGAGCCCTCCACCGGCGAGGCCGCCACCGCCCATGGCGCTGGACATGGCTCCCGTGAACCCTCCCTGTGAGGGCTGGCTGCTATTGGAGGTGGCTCCGGGGGGCTGGGCGGTCACGTTATCCGGGGTGAAGGCCTGCTGAAGCGTGTAGGTCACGTCGTTCACGCTCGAATTCTGGACATAGAAGATGTGCCAGCTTCTGACAGTTGCGCGGCGATGTTGCTGGATCAGCAGGAAAAGCCTTTGTGCGTCCTCGATATATCGCGGCGTCCGGGCGACTACGAGCACGGCATTGACGCGGCTCAGGGGGAGAACCTGCACGACCTGCGACAGGCCATTCCCCGCTCCGTGCAAAGCCGTTTGCAGGGCGCTGGCCATGTCCTTGGCATTGCCGGAATCAACCGGCAGCAATGCATAGGACTGGCTGGCCAGCCAGTCCACGTCGAATGCACGTATGACTTCGATGAGGGCATTGCGGGCCGAGGGATCGCCACTGACCATGAGGGCGTTACCTGTCTCAACCGCAGCGACACGCGCGCCGCCCTGAACGAAGGGCTGCAATGCATGAGCCAGCGTACTGGCCTGGGCATAGCGCAGCGGGACCATCATCTCCCCGCCCATGGAGAGGCTGTCGGCAATCCCGGCGGCGGCCCCTTGCGCCGCGCCCGGTGCGGTCTGGCTCGGGACCACACGATAAAGCCCGTCGCTATGGATGAGCACGGCATGCACCTGGGAAAGGATGACCTGCAATGCGGGCAGAAGCTGGGCATTGGTCAGGGGCTCGCTTGTTCGTAGCGTCACCTGGCCATGCACCGCGGGGTCGATGGCATAATTGACATGCAGGATGTCATTGAGGATCTGCGAGACCGCGTCGCGTATGTCGGTATCGGCAAAATTCAGCGAGACCTGTCCGATTCCGGTCGTGTCGGCACTTCCCCTGAGCACGGGTTCTGCAGAGCGGGCGAGACTGTAGCGTGCTGCGGGCAGGGTGCCTCCACCAGAGAGGCGGCCATCCTGAGGGGGCTCGGTCATGCCGGCGAGGGGCAACGGACCGCCAAGTGGCTTCACCTTCGGCGCCCCCTTGTCGCACCCGGCGAGAACGGACAGCAGGCTGACGCAAAGGCTGGAGATGGCGAGACGCCTGCGCATGGTGGTTCCTGACGGAATTGAGGTGAAAGAAGCGCGAAGCGGAAACGTCATTGAGGCATACCTGGCGGGAAGGATTCTGAAGAGACTGGAGGGGCGAAATCGAGGGAGGGCGCATTGGCGGGGTGAGTGGATTGCCGGTCACGATCCGGCCGCAGGATCCTGTCCTGCCCGTTTTCCCGTATCGTGACCGCACCACCGCCAATCGACACGATCTGCCAGTTCCCCATTGTTCCCCGGATTGGCACAATCACGCCTCGTTCGCGACCGGGCAGCATGAAAATGGCACTCGCCTTGCCCTCTGACTCGATGATGCCAGCAAGACGCGGTGTGCCTTCCACCCTGTCGGGAGAAAGAGCAGGGCGACGGGAGGGGGCAAAGAGCGGCCGCGCCAGGATCGTGGCCAGCTCGTCCGACCGGGCAGCGCCCTGAATGGCCGGATCCGCAGAGGCCGCACCCAGTGCGGGCCCGGGGAGGGACGTGAGGAGAAGCGCTGCAATTGATAGATAGGGAATGCTTCCCCATGCACGCGGGGCGGTTCGATCTGTTTTGGCTGGCCGCATCATGGCGCGGACCCCGCGAGGGAAGAAGCAGGCTGGATATCACGCCTGTAGGCAAACACGTTCATATCGCACGTCATTGCATCGGGCGCATTACCCTCTGCCTCCGATGCATGAAGGTGCAGGGTCTCCACGATCATGGCTGGGGAGGCCTCTTGCACCGATGCCAGAAATCGGGCGAGTGACGGATAGGGCGCAGTCAGGGTAATGTGAAGGCCGATGCGTCGGTAGGCCCCCTCGCGCATGGTGGCCAGGGTTTCACTGCTGCCAATATCGGCGCCCGATTCAGTCGCGATCTGGCTCAGGCTGTTCTGCAACGTGGCACCCGCTATGGCATCCGATTCTCCCTCGATCAGCATCGGGGGGGTGTGAGGCACGCGCGCGGCAGTCTGGCGCAGATGGGGCAGAATGGCGCGCAGATGCGCCATGCGCGTTACGGTTTCCCGGTCCATCCCGAGCTGCGCCGATCGCGTGATATACAGCCCGGCCAGCGGCCCAAGAACGGCCAGCCACAGAATGAGAACGGCGATACCCAGTATTGTGACGGCAAGGATCTGGCCCCGCCTGCCTTCCGGCAGATCGTGAAGTGTGAAGGTCATGCGGCTCATGGGTGGCCTCCATGACGGGAAGATGCCGGTTTCGTACCAATCTCTGCACGGATCGAAAACTGGCTTGCCGTCTGCCCCGATAACCGGGTGACAGGCGCAATAAAGCCCGGATCGCGAAGTCCCGGTGTGGCGCTCATGGCCTGGATCAACCCGGCCGGGTCGGAAGAGCTCCCGCTGATCAGTAACTCTCCCTGTTTGAGATTAAGGTCGGTGAGGTAGGCATTATCGGGCAGAAGCTGCGTCAGTCTGGCAAGAATTTCCACCGGATCGCCGAGCTTGGCACGGGCATTTCTGACCAGTCTGTCCCCTTCCTGGCGCGTCTCGATGCGCTGCCGAAGCTGGCTCGCCTCGAGCGCAGGCGCACGGAGGGCGCTGATGTCGCGCTCCAGGCGGCCGATACGGGCAGACTGGATCCAGAACAGGGCAACGCCAGCAGTCAGCAGGGCGGTTATCGCCCCGGCCAGTTTCAGCACCCTGCCATCCTGCAGCCTTTCCCTGAGAGAGACGATGCGCGGCAGCGTGATGGAAGCACCGGTGGCGTCGCTGATCCGGTCTGGATAGCGGCCTAGCCGGGTGAGTGACTCAATGGTCGGGGCCACACTGTCCCGGAGTATCAGACTGAGCCTCAGATGGATCTGGCCCAGATAAGGATCACGGCGCAGGATGTCATGATGCCACAGCAGGGCCCCGCTCTCGAAAGGGGTGAGGCGATCCATCTCGAAGGCGAGAACAGCATCAAGGTCCTGCGCGGCAGCCAGGGGCAATGTGACGACGCGCTGCATGATCGTGTCGGGCTCGACCATGAGGATGAGAGGGGCGCGAATGGCTCGTCTGCCGAGCGCGGCCAGGAAACGGGCTTTTGTCGCAGCGCTTTCGTCGGGGTCGCCTCCCCACAGACCGATCTCCTCATCATGCAGGCCGTCATGCAGGACGATACGTAGCGCCCCGTTTTCGGGCAGGGCGATAAACGTCGATGGCGCACGGGAAGCGAGGCGACGCATCAGGCGCGCCGGGACGAGGCTCAGGAGCTGCCGTGCCCACCACTGCATGAACACCGGAAAAATCATGATAAGCGCGTTCCTCTCATCAGGGGAGCGCGTCCAACAGGGGGGCAATGACGATATCGGGCCAGTGTCTGCCATCCGTTTCCGCACCGGTCATGGTATCGCTGCTCGACGTCCTGTCGTCGGCAAAGACCAGCCGAAGTTTTATCAGCTCGGGCAGGGTATTCCCGTACCATGTGGGGCTCCAGTGTCCGGCAGAATAATAATGGCAATCCAGCCCCGTCACATTGTGCAGCAGGATGCGTGTGTCCGGAGCAGGCACAGGCTCCGTCACGTGGCGATAAGGCGACCAGATCAGCACGAGATCATGGGCCTGATCGAGTGAAATTCTCATGGTGGCACGTTCCGGCATCGAAAGAGACGCACGCGCCACGCTATTGGTACCAAGGGACCGGGGCAGAATACCGCGAAATGCGAGGCCATGGCTCCCGCCCACGAAAAGCGGGCCATCCCGACCGCTCCCCGGATCGGCATGGGCCAGAATCTGGCGCAACAGACGATCGACGGCATCCAGATCGTCCTGCGCCGAAAGGGAGACGCGCTGTCGTTCGAAAATCCGGGTGGCGGCATCGAAACCCTCTCGCAGGGCCAGCAGCACAAGCGAAAAGACCACGAGCGCCACCAGCAATTCGAGCAGGGTGAAGCCGCCCTCATGACGACGGGAACTCATGGCGCGGCCTCGGACGGAGCCGCGCGCAGGCTCGTCAGCGTCACGCTTCGTCGGCCCGAGATCGTCATCGGGTCGGGCCAGGATTCGGTGACTGTCACACGATACAGCGTCAGTCCGCCCTGGCTCTCGCGCGGCGCCATGGTGACCTGCCACTTGAACCGGCTGCCATCCTCACCACTCTGGGTGAAGGCGCCGGGTTTCATGCCGTGTCCGATGGCGTCCAGATGGGATTGCGCGCGTGAAATCGCCTCGCGTGTGGCGTTCGCCACATGTCCGGCGCCGATCCCGCCGAGCATGGCGCGATACAGTGCGGCCAGGGAGAAGGCGACGATCATGAAAGCGATCAGAACCTCGATCAGCGTGAAGCCTGCCTCGGCCCCCTTCGCGTGCTCCATCGCCCTCATCCTCCCTGGCTCTCGACAGCGCCGGTCAGCCAGTTGACACCGAGCGACAGGGAGAAGGTGCCGCGTGTGAGATGCAGGACGGGCCCCGATGCGCTGCCATCGGGGAGGAAGATGAACAGGCTCGGTCGTGCAGGCTCCAGCCCGATATCGGGCAGACTATGTGCTTCTGATCCGATGATCCGGTACAGATGCGCGGTGGGATCGATTTCGAATTGCTGGGGTTTTCCGCTGTAAAGCGCCCGCGCATGAGCCTCGCGCATGGAGGCGGCGATTTCACGGGCGGCGTTGCGTAATTCGAGCCGGGCAGGGTGAGACGGTCCGTGGGCCATCACCAGGGCGCCAATCATCCCGAGTATCACCAGCACGACCAGCATCTCCATCAGGGTGAAGCCCTGTGTCAGGCGGTTCTGCGGGTCGAAACTCATGGGGGGAGCGGCTGCGCTGCGCCGCTTTGGAAAGGAGCTATTGCGCAAGGTCGTTCAGACTCAGCATGGCGAGCAGCAGCGAGGAGACGATGCCTGCCACCATGAGCCCCATGACAATGGTGATGGCGGGAACGAGAATGGCGACCAGACGCTGTATGGCAATGCGGGCCTGATCCTCATGGATATCGGCGGCGCGTAATGCCATCTGGCCAAGCCTTGCGGTTTCCTCCCCCAGTTGCAGCAGATGGATAAGCCGGACCGGAAACAGTTCCGCCTTGCCGAGCGTGGCAGAGAGCCCGGCTCCGGAGCGTGCGCTCTCGCTGGCGGTGACAATCGCTTCGGCGGCTGCCCTGTTCCCCAGTGCCTCGCTGACGATGCCCAGCGCTGTCAGCAGGGGCACGCCATTGACCAGCAGGGTCCCGAGAATACGCGCAAACCGTGCTGCCATGATCTCGCCCAGCAAGGCGCCCAGTCCGGGGACGCGCAGCAGCCAGCGATCGACGTGACGTCTTGCGCCCGGATTACGCAGGAGCATGCCGCCCCCCAGCGTGCCAGCCAGAAGGGCGAGAAGGAGAATGATCCCGTACTGGCCGATCCATGCGCCTGCCCCTGTCAAAAACCGGGTCGAGGCTGGCAGGGTCGCGCCATTCTGCTCGAAAAGTGGGGTGAATTGCGGCAGCACCTTGGTCAGGAGCAGTGTCACGGACCCTATGGCGGTCAGGGTCAGGATGGAGGGATAGATCATGGCCGATTGCACGGTGCTGGCCAGAGCCCGTTCCCGCTCCAGCAATCCTGCCAGACGCTCCATGGTGGGTGCCAGATCGCCGCTGGCCTCGGCAGCGCGAACCATCCCGACATAAAGCCTGGGAAAACTTCCGGGGAAAGTGCTCAGCGCGCCATGCAGGGACTGGCCGTCCCGCACCTTGTCCCGCACCTGCGCAAGGACGGATTTCACACGCGGGCCTGCCGACGTCTCGATCAGAAAGCGCAGGGCGCGGTCGATATCCTGTCCAGCCTCGAGCATCACGGCGAGTTCACGTGTGACAGCCGTCAGTTCGGCGCGCGTCAGGCCGCGCCGTGTCAGGGAGAAACTGCCTGCACCGCTGAGGACAGTGCGACGACCCGACGCGCCGACATGCGCCGGAATATGCCCTTGCCGGCGCAGTTGCTGTACGGCCTCTTCCCGCGTGGCGGCAGTGATCGTCCCTTTGAGCACGTTGCCCTGTCTGTCTATCGCTCTGTAGACGAATTCGGTCATGCCGTGCGTCTCTCCGGCCCGCTCAGGAGGCCGCGCGAAGGCTGCGCATGACGTCATCGATGGTGGTTTCTCCCTCGAGCGCAGCGCGGAGCCCGGCATCGAGCAGGGTTTCCATGCCGCGTTTCGTGGCGGCGCGCTCAATTGCCAGATGATCGGCCCGATCGAAGATCAGCTTTTCGATGGCTTCGTCGGGCTCGAGCAGCTCGGCGACGGCCAGACGACCGCGATACCCTGTGTGACGGCAGGCAGCGCAGCCCACAGCGTGGTAAAGCCGTATCTCTCGGCCGGGTGACAGACGCTCGAGCCCCAGCGTGTCGATCAGGGTTTGCGTGGGGGTATAGCCCGTCTTGCAAACCGGGCAAAGGCGACGCACGAGACGCTGGGCAAGCACACCGCGCAGAACGGCGGTCATCAGGTAGTCCTCGACCCCCATGTCGCGCAGTCGAATGATGGCGGCAGCAGCCGAATTGGTATGCAGGGTGGACAGAACCAGATGTCCGGTCAGCGCGGCCTGCACGGCGATCTGGGCTGTCTCGCGGTCGCGTATCTCGCCCACCATGATCACATCGGGATCCTGACGCAGGATAGCGCGAAGAAGCGCGGCGAAATCGAGCCCGATCTGCGGTTTGACCTGAACCTGATTGATGCCGGCAAGCTGATATTCGACGGGGTCTTCGATCGTGACGACCTTGCGCGTGACGGCATTCAGGTCGGTAAGACCCGTGTAGAGAGTCGTGGTCTTGCCCGAGCCGGTAGGGCCGGTCACCAGAACGATTCCGTTAGGCAGCGTCAGAAGAGAGCGAAGCCGCTCCACGATGGCGGGCTGCAATCCGAGACGTGCGTAATCGAAGACCGTGCTCGATCGGTCAAGCACGCGAAGGACAAGCGTTTCGCCATGCAGCGAGGGAATGGTGGAAACACGAAAATCCACCTCATGCCCGCGCACGACAAGCTTGATTCGCCCGTCCTGAGGCAGGCGACGCTCCGCGATATCGAGCCGCGCCATGATTTTCACGCGCGAGATGATCGCCGGTATCAGTTGAGCCGAGAGTGTCTCGACCTCGTGCAGAATGCCATCATAGCGGTAACGGACGCGCAGGCGGTCCTCGAAGGGCTCGATGTGAATATCCGAAGCCCTGGTTTCCACTGCGCGATTGACGATCTGGTTCACCAGACGGATGACCGGTGCCTCCGAGGCCAGATCCTTGAGGCGCTCGGCATCGTCCTCGAGAGGAGCTTCTTCGGGGCTGTCTGCTGCCGTGGCAGCTTCGTCACGCGGGTAAAGCCGGTCGATGGCTGCGTCGAGTTCGACGGGAAGCGCCACACAGGGCGCAACGCTGAGCCCGGTGGCAAGGCTCAGGGCACGCGGCGTGAAGCGATCGAACGGATCGCGCATGGCCAGGATGAGGCGATTACCGTCAACCGCAACCGGGAGAGCATGGGCATCCCGCAGGAAACGTGCTGTGACCTGCTCGGGCAGGATGGGGTCTTGCGGATAATCGATCTGGGCCACAAGGGGTATCGAAAGAAGCTCGGCGTAGCTTGCGGCCATGACGGCCTCGGAAACGAGTCCCAGTTGCAGCAGAACCTGATCGAGACGCCCGCCATTCTGCTCGGCTGCGCGTGAGGCCCTGTCCAGCGCACGGCGATCGCAATGCCCCTTGTCGAGCAACAGGGTGCTGAGGGCCTCGAGCGCTTCTTCAGCCATGGAGGGAGCCTGTGGCCTGGAACAGCCAGCCTCCCCACAGGGCCAAGGCAAGGCCGGGCCCAAAGGGAACGCGCGTATTGCCGTCGAGCCGTCCGCGTTGCAGGATCCATGCGCCGATCAGGGTCAGAAGCGCCCCCGAGAACAGGATTTCCGGAAGGATCAGCGGGCCGAGCCAGCCCCCGCCAGCGGCCAGAAGCTTCGCATCGCCGCCTCCCAGTCCGTCACGTCCCCGGAACCGGCGATAAAGTGTCGCCACACCCTCAAGCGCCAGCCAGGCAATGAGAGCCGCCAAACAGTGGATATGGAAATTGGTTTTGCCGTTCAGGGAGGCGAAGGCGAGCCCAGTCCCCATGAGTGGTATGGTCAGGTAATCGGGCAGGGTGAAGCTGCGCAGATCGATGGCAGCGAGCAACAGGAGCCACCAGCCGAACAGGCATCCCTCTATCATGAGGCGCGGCAGGCCCGGCGCAGCAATGCCCATATGAGCAGCGACGTCGCAGGCACCGGCAATTCCAAGGGCGGCCGCTTCCATGGCCGGGTGGAACGGGTCGATAGGGGCCTGACACCGTCGGCATTTGCCACGCTGAACGGCATAGCTCAGGAGCGGTATGAGTTCTCGTGCGCCCAGAACCCCTTCGCAGACCGGACAGCGCGAGCGGGTGAAGAAGGGAGAGCGACCCTCAGGCAGACGCCACGCCAGCACGCCGAGAAACGACCCGATGACCGGTGAGATCAGGACGAGCCCCGTAGGCAGGGAGGGGATGAAATCCATGTCCCGCCTCGCTCAGGGATTGCAGATCATGGCAGCGCGATCGGTGGTGTCATGGGCGCCTTTCGAGCAGAGATCATATTCGTGTCCCGGGCGCTCTGAAGGGCTCTGATAGACATAGGGGTGGTGCCACGGATCGGTAGGGTCCGCGCCGTCCTTGAGATAGGGGCCGTTCCAGTTATCCGCTCCCTGAGGGCGCTCGATGAGAGCATGCAGCCCGTCCTCGGTACTGGGATAATTGCCCATGTCCAGCCTGTAGAGATCGAGCACCTCACCCAGTCTCTGGATGGACTGATGGGCCACGGAATTGCGGGCACCGCCAAGCTGTCTGAGGGCTGCTGGCGCCACCAGACCGATCAGAAGTCCCAGAATGGCGATGACGACCAGCAATTCGAGCAGGGTGAAACCGGCTTCATTCCGTTCCGCCTCGCCCGTTTTGGCCATGCTGTCACGAGGCGGCTGTGCTAGCGTGTCTGTAACGCCCATCAGATTCGATTCCGACATGAATAACCCCGTATGGGAGAGGAGTGTAGCGTAGTATGGCGGTTGCTTATGCGAACTGCATGATTTTTGTCGCGTCGCTCTACCATTTGCCGCCCCGTGTCCTGCCCGCCATTCTGGGTGTGGAGGACGGACGTAACGGCGTGATCCATCATAACAGCAACGGAACGGACGATCTGGGTGTCATGCAGGTCAACACGCTCTGGGTCGGCCCTATTGCCCGTTTCACGCATGCATCGCCGGACGTCGTCTATCGCAATCTGCTGAACCAGCCCTGCTACAACATCAGTGCCGCAGGAGCGATCATGCGCCTTTATCTCAATGAGGCGCATGGTGATCTCATGCGCGCGGTCGGCAATTATCATTCCCATACCCAGGCTCTCAATCTTGCCTATCAGCAGCGCGTGCTCGGTTCTGCGCGCCGTCTGTTCCAGTCGCTGGCACCCTGATCGTTCCATCAGGGATCGAGCCCTGTGATGCGCAGGTTTTCGAGAGTCGCCGGTGCGTCCTCTGCGAAAAAGGACAGACGATCGCTTTCTCGGTCCGGAAAGATCAGGTCGGTCATGCGCAGGGCACCGTCATTGGCGAAGACCTCGATCGAGCTGCGATCCATCACGACATGCAGGGTGACAGCGCCTTTTTCAGGGTCCAGATGGGCCACATGAACCAGGCTGAAACGGTCTGAAAACCCGGTATTGCCCGAATGCGTGCGATCGAGCGTCAGGAGCTTCGATCCAAAATCATAACTGAGGCGTGTTCCCTGTCTCCTGTCTTCGGACTCTCGCAGGATAATTCCGCTCCGGCCCGATCCGGCGCCTCGCAGGGTGAAAGTGATGTCAGCCACGCTGTGACGCATCGCAGGACGCCACACCCCGTTGGTGGCAAGGTCCTGGCGGAGCCATGACTGCGCGGGGTGTTTCCGGACAAAAAGCGCGTAATCCGGCGCAGGCGCCTGATAGAGATGGGGTGAGTTGTTCAGTGTCCGAAGAGAAAGCGTTACGGGCAGGGTCATCTGCCCGCGCCATGGTGCCGTCGGCACCGTATCGGCATAGGCCCAGTTGCTCATCCAACTGATCAGGCAGGGCGGGGCATCTCCCGTATTGGCAAAGCGTATGGCGGCGTAATTATCCGCTCCATGGTCGAGCCAGTGATAGGCGGCGGGATCCGATCCATCCGGCGGCAGCCTGTCGCTCGTGAAACGGGTGCCATCGAAACGCCCGGTGTAATATTCCACTCCTGACCCCCCGGCGATACTCCAGGGATTGACGCTGACAATCATCACCCAGCGCCGGTCTTCAGGATGCCCGTCAAGCGGCAGGCTCATGAGAGTTGGCATCTCCCATAGCATTCCCGGCTTTCGATAGCCGGGAGGCTGGAAATCGCTCAGAAAATCCCAGTGGATCAGGTCAGTCGAGCGGTAGAGTTTCACTATCTGTGCGTCGGCGACCACGGTGGTCATGACCCAGAACCGACCAGGCTCATACCAGGTCAGAGACGGGTCCCGGAACTGTCTGGAGTCCGGTGAAAGGGTCAGAACAGGATCGAGAGGATGATTCTGCCATGTCTGGCCGCGGTTGCGGCTGAACGCAAGCGACTGGGCCTGGGTGCCATCGGGATGACGCGGATTACCGGTGTAGACGCTGGTATAGAGCGCAATGAGCGGCGCTATGCCCTTGAGGCCTAGACCGGAGCGATTGGCCGTGTCGACCACAACCGATCCCGAAAAGATATCGCGTCCGGATGTGGCGGGCAGGGCAATGGCCTGTTCCTGCCAGTGAACGAGATCGCGGCTCGTGGCGTGGCCCCAGGAGGTGTGACCCCAGACCATAGATCGTGGATTGTACTGATAGAAAAGATGCCAGACGCCATCGACCAGGAAAGGACCGTTCGGGTCGTTCATCCAGTGGGCTTGCGGCGTGAAGTGAAGCGCAGGCCGCCACTGCGGCGTGGAGCGCGGCTGAAGTGAGTCGGATGAGGCACGAGCAGGCAGAACGCAGAAGGCACCGGCGAGGAAGACCAGACTGCCCATCAGGGCCAGGCGATGGCGGAAGCGATGGAGAAGAGACCGGTCCGGGGGTCGGGACATGCGCACCTGTTGCAAAGGGGAAGCGTCGCGAAAGCAGGCTGGCCTGCCCCGTGAGGGACAGGCCATAACAGGGTTATTGCGGCGTGGCGAGGAACGCGTTCATACGCATGTTGACGTCCGGGCCAAACTGCGTGCGCTGGCTCAGCAGGTCCTGGATGAACCCGACAATATTGATATCGGCGCGGTTTGCAGCGATATCGCCGTACCCGCCAAGACCGTTATTGCCATAACGCGTATCGACCATCGAAGCATCGCCACGGATGCGTACCTTGACGGTTGGCGACAGCGCGCCACCGCGACGGCCCTCAACAGTATCGATGAAGGATTCCACGAGCCCGTCCGGCATCACGTAATGCGAATAGGATTGGAAGGCGCGCGGGTTCTGGTTGGGGTTGGCATCGTAATCGGTACCCGCTGCCTCATTGAGGTCCGTCGGATTGCCGAGCATGAGGCCGCTGCCATAGTTCATCGGCTGGAAATCGCTGCGGATGCCATTGCCGACGAAGCCATACACACCATCAGGACCATCGACGCCCGCCGCATAGGTCGTGCGATGGCTGATCGTGAAGATGTAGTACTTGCCGTCCTTGATATACATCTGGGGACGTTCGGTCTGGTCGTTCACGCAATTTGCCGAGATGAGCGGCGGCAGGAACTTCCATTTCGACAGCGAGGAATCCTCGGCGATCGCCAGGCCGATCGAGGCTTTCTGGTAATAGGCACCGGTTGCGAGAACCTGGTCGACTGTTTCGGCATGAGGATCATTGGCGCGATAGCCCAGATCCTCGGCGGTGCAGTTCGCTACGCCGCGCTGACCGGCAGTATTGCCCTCGAACACCATATAATTGGTGCCGGGATGCTTCGGGTCTTCGAAGGTGAACGGATCGCGGAAGTTGTAATAGGGGTTCTGCGCACCGTTCTGGTAGAGCACCCCATCAGGACGCAGAAGCGGGGTGTGCTTGGTGAAGCCCGTGAACCAGACATGGTTGAAATCGGCATGGATCTGGCCGAGACTCTGCGTGATCACCGCCTGTGACGGGGTGATGTCCTGCCCCGCCGCATTCCGGTTGAACGCCATGTCGGTGTAGAACAGCGATACCTTGTTGCTCGTCGGATCGAGCAGACGCATCGAGCCGGACCATTCTGCCGTGATCGTGTAGGTGGTGCCTGCAAAGACCTGCTCCTGAGCCCCTTCCGGGATCAGATGGCCACCATAGATCCAGCCACCATTGGTCGGGCGTCGGCTCGCAGGGATACCGGCGCGGCGATAGAAGTAACCGATCCGGGCATGGGTGTGACGGTCATCGAAGCCGTAACCGGCATTCTTGTCGGCGGTGAGGCAGAAAATGACTTCCCAGCCATTATAGCTGAACTGCGTGGCCTTCTTGTCGATCAGCGTCCAGGTATCCCAGACCCACACATCGGGGTTGGTCGCCGGGAAATCGGCCGGGACATCGGGCATGACGAGTTGCTGCGGAAGCGAGTTCTGACCCGCACCGACCGAGGTGTCGGAATGCGCCTTGATCTGCATGGCGTCCGCACGGGTCCATTTGGCCGTGTAGGCTTCCTGCGGGTCATAGGCCTGCTGGGTATGGATTGAGGGAAGGGGGAACCCCGGGACGCCGCTGAGCGAGCTGCCGGGATAGAGTTTCGCGCCATGAGGCATCATGCCCGGGCGGGGGGCAACGCGCAGAGCTTCACGCAGCGCCTGCGACGTGATCTGAGCGTGGGCCTTGTGTCCTGCAAAGGTTGCGACCATCGAACCGGCCAGCAACAGATTGAGCATCGCTCTCTTTCGGAACCTGTCTGCCATGTCACCCTCGAATGTATGGGTCATGAATCTCTGCAGAAACGTTCCCGCTTCGACACGCTTCATGATCTCGTATCTCCATGCCCCGGCGGCATCCCGCGCCACACGGTGCGTTATGACATGATCACAATTTCGTTATGAGAGTCAATTCGCAATTAACGATTCTTTGATGGCAGAAACGTGGCCGTTTCGGGTCAATCACGTGACCGATCCTCGCTTTCAGATAGTCGCGAGGCGCATTTTCGGATTTCAGAAATATTTTGAGGGCCCCTCAAAATATTTCCTGAACGGTGGCAAGTGTTGGAAGAATATTACTGATCCCGGGCCGCTTCTCTTGGTCATTGTAGAAGCGAAACGCCGAGGATGAGAGGCGCTCTATCGTGTGTTTGCGGCGCGCCGTCTTCACGCCGGGACGTCTGTCGCACGGGAACCGGAGGCACAGCCTTCAGATTTGGGTTCTCCGCGCCCACCGCCGAAGACCCGGTCCTCGTGGACCGGGCCTGATGACACAGGTTGCCTTGTCAGGCCGGGGCGTCAGGCATCGGCTTCATGCTGGACGAGACGATAACCAATGCCGGTCTCGGTGATGATGTGGCGTGGTCTCTCGGGATCCTGTTCGAGTTTCTGGCGGATCTGGCGAATATAGACGCGCAGCTGCTGGACATCGCCATTCGGTCCCCAGAGCGTGCTCATGATTGTCTTGTGCGTGAGAACGCGCCCGGCATAGCGCACGAGCATTCTGACGATATCCCATTCACGCGGTGACAGGCGAAGCTCCGTTTCGCTGCGGAATATCTGTCTTTTCACCAGATCGACCCGCAGATCGCCAGAGATGAAAAGGGGTGTCGTCCCCTCCTGCTGCAAGGCGTGGCGCAGGGCGTTGCGCAGGCGTGCCACGAGCTCGGCCATGCTGAAAGGTTTGGTCACGTAATCATCCGCTCCGGCCTCGAGCGCCGCCACCTTGCCCTGTTCGTCATCACGGACAGAGAGAATAACCACAGGCAGGGTTGGACGTGTCTCCCTGAGTTGCCTGAGCACCGTTATCCCGTCCCGGTCGGGCAGGCCGAGATCGAGAAGGACCAGATCCGGATGGGTTTCCGACGCCACACGCAGTGCATTCTCCCCCGAGCCCGCCTCCACGATGCGCCAGGACTGGCTGGTCAGGGTGGTGCGCAACAGACGCCGGATGGCGGGTTCGTCGTCAACGATGAGAAGGGTCGGATCGCTCATGGCAAAGGCTCTTCTGACGGGAGCAGAGACAGGGTGCGTGCAGGCACCGCATGGAGGGGAAAGCGCAGCGCGAACACAGCCCCTATACCCTCAGAGCGGTTAGAAGCCTCTATACGGCCTCCCATCGCCTCAACAAAACCTCGTGCAATGGCAAGACCTAGCCCGGTTCCTGCGCGGGTCGTATCGGCAGCGGCAAAGCGTGTAAATTTGCCAAAAATCGCCGAGGGATCACGGTCGCCAAAGCCTGGCCCCTCATCCGCGATAGCAATGGTCAGGTGGCTGTCATCCGTCCTGAGGCTGATCACCACCGCCGTTCCCTCGCGGGTGTATTTGGCCGCATTATCGAGGATATTGAACAGAGCCTGCTCCAGCAGAACCGCATCCAGAGGTAACATGGGCAGGTCCGGCATGGCGTCGAGGCGCACGCGGTGATGCTCGAGCAGGCGCGAGGCGCGAGAAAGCGCGGTCGCGGCGACTTCTGCGCAATCCACGCTGTCATGACGCAGGGGCAGGGCACCGGCTTCCAGCCGGGTCATGTCCAGCAGATTGCCGACGAAGCGGTTCAGACGCTCCGCTTCATCAGTCACGGTCGTGAGCAGATCGCTTCGGCCTTCCTCGCCCAGAACCTCGCCATAATCGCGCAGGCTCGACGCCGCACCGAGAATGGAGGCAAGCGGTGTACGCAGATCGTGGGAGATCGAGGTCAGGAGCGCGCCGCGCAGTCTGTCCGTCTCCGCTTCCAGACGCACACGATCCAGATCGCGGGTGAGCAGAATGCTCTCGATGGCGGAGGCTGCCTGGTCGGCAAGGGCATCGAGCATTCCCTGTTGCTCGGCATCGAGCAACCGCCCGTCGCGCGTGCGGTTGAGGCCGATCAACGCCACAGGTCCACGCACGGTCCGCATGGGAATGAACAGCCAGCGCACACCGGGCAGGTTATCCGATCCTCTGCCTGCAATGCGACTATGTTTCCAGGCCCAGCTCGCAGCGGCAAAATCGTCTTCCCCAAGGGGTTTTTCCACATCCGAACTCGCTTGTATGGCAAGCGCTCCGGCATCCGGGAGGAGCAGAACCACATGGCAATCGATCAGACGGGCAATCTCCTGACTGACTGACCAAAGCAGATCCTCAAGCGTCGATATGCCCGTGATCATGCGGCTGAAACGATAGAGGGACTGGGTGGTCTCCGCGCGGTGTCTGGCCACAACGGCCTGGCTGCGTACCCGCGCGCCCAGATTGCCAGCGATGAGGGCTGTCGCGAAAAAGAAGAACAGGGCGACCACATTATCGGGGGCGGCGATGGTCAGGGTGTAGAGCGGCGGGAGAAAAAAGAAATTGAAGCACAGCATCCCCAGAATGGAGGCCCAGAGAGAGGGTCCCAGACCATAGGCTACGGCCACGCCGAGTATGGCGGTGAGAAAGGCGAGAGACACATTGCTCACCTCGAAACCCTGCCTCAGCAGCAGGGCCAGCCCCAGAGCTGCCATGACAATGGCGCTGCTGGCGAGATAAGGCGAAAGACGGGTTTTGCGGGCCTCGCGTATGCGATGCGCCGGTGCCTCGCCCGAGCGCGGTACGACATGCACGGGAAACCCGTCCGAGCGCTGGATGAGGCGTTCTGTGGTCGATCGTCCGAGCAACTGCCGGAGCCGGCCCATCCATCCCGTGCCTGCCGGATGGGCCGCAACGATCTGCGTCACGTTCTGGGCGCGGGCATAGGCCAGCGCATCGAGCGCTATATCGTGACCGGGCAGGGTGACCGTCTCTGCTCCGAGTGATTGGGCAAGCTGCATCTGGGCCGCCATGCGCGCCCGGGCATCGTCGGTGAGGTCACGGCTGGTCTCGACATGAAGGACGATCCAGGGAGCATGAAGACGATCCGCCAGACGCTTGCCGTAGCGCATCAGCCCGGAATCGCCCTCCTCGAGCGTCAGGCAGACCATCACACGCTCTCCAGCGGCCCAAGGGCCGGAAATGGCATTGGCCTTCATATGGTCGAGTAACTGCGCATCGACCTGCTGGGCAGTTCGACGCAGGGCAAGTTCACGCAACGCTGTCAGATTACCCGGCGAGAAATAATGCAGCATGGCGCGACCCGCGGTGTGGGCACCATAGATCTTGCCATCGCGCATACGCTGCAAAAGGTCGTTGGGCGTCAGATCGACAAGTTCGAGCTCATTGGCAGTCTCGATCACCCGGTCCGGGACGGTTTCGCGCACCCGCACCCGGGTGATCGAGGCCACGACGTCGTTCAGGCTTTCAACATGCTGGATATTGACCGTGGTGAAGACATCGATCCCTGCCGCCAGAATTTCCTCGACATCCATCCAGCGTTTGGGATGGCGCGACCCGGGCGCATTGCTGTGCGCCAGTTCGTCGACCAGAACCAGAGCAGGGCGGCGGATCAGGATCGCGTCTAGATCCATTTCCTGGAGGATCTGCCCCCGATAAGCCACGGCAGCAGTCGGGATGACAGGTAAGCCTCCGACCAGAGCCTTCGTCTCGGCACGGCCGTGGGTCTCGACAACGCCTATGGCAAGATCCGCGCCTTCACGCAGCAACTGGCGCGCGGTGCTGAGCATCTCGAAAGTCTTGCCGACCCCCGGAGCAGCGCCGAGAAAGATCTTGAGCCGCCCCTTTTTCTGGTCGCCACAGCCCTGTCGCAGCAGGGCGTCGGGATCGGGCCGGTCATAATCCTGTCTGCTCATTGAGCCAGTCTATCGAGCGCCCGGTTCAGCGCCAGCACATTCACATGGGGTTCCCCCAGAAACCCGAGTAGCGGCTGTCTTATGCTGGTGAGAACGAGATGGCGTATGCGCTCTTCATCCAGCCCGCGTGCACGCGCCACGCGCAGGACCTGAAACAGCGCCCCTTCAGGCGACAGATCCGGATCGAGCCCGCTGGCCGAGGTCATGACCAGTTCGACTGGAATGCGCCAGCCCCGCGCCATAGCTTCGGGGTTCTCCAACTTCAGCACATTGGTCGTGGCTGTCACCCGGTCGAGAAGCGCCTTCGAGGTGGGGCCAGCATTCGAGGCGAGAGAGGCCGCGGCATTATAGGGTGTGGCGACCGTCTTGCTGCTGTCCCTGGGGTCAGGGCCCATCGTCGCCGAGGGGCGTCCATGGAAATAGCGCGGGCTCGCGAAATCCTGGCCGATCAGGGAAGAGCCGATCACACGGCCACGGTCATAGACAAGGCTGCCTGCGGCACGATCGGGCAGGATCAGACCCGACAGCGCCGTCATGCCAAGCGGATAGACGATACCGGTCAGGAGGGAGAGAAGCAGGAACAGGACGAGCGCAGGGCGCAACTGGGAAAGGACCATGGGGGGTCTCCTCAGACCAGACCGATATGGGTCACGACGAGATCGATCAGTTTGATCCCGATGAAGGGTACGATCAGACCGCCCACGCCGTAGATGAGCAGATTGCGACGCAGAAGGGCCGCCGCACCGACAGGACGATAGCGCACGCCGCGCAGGGCCAGCGGAATGAGCGCGATTATGATCAGCGCATTGAAGATGATGGCCGAGAGCACGGCGCTCTCAGGCGTGGCCAGGTGCATGATGTTGAGGCTCGAAAGCGCCGGATAGAAGCCGACGAACATGGCCGGGATGATGGCGAAATACTTGGCCACGTCATTGGCAATGGAAAAAGTGGTGAGCGCGCCGCGCGTCATGAGCAATTGCTTGCCGATCCCCACGATCTCGATCAGCTTCGTCGGATCGCTGTCGAGATCGACCATGTTCCCGGCCTCTCTTGCAGCCACGGTGCCGGTATTCATGGCTACGCCCACATCGGCCTGCGCGAGCGCAGGGGCATCGTTCGTGCCGTCACCGCACATGGCCACCAGCTTGCCCGATTCCTGCTCGCTGCGGATCAGCGCCAGCTTGGCTTCGGGCGTGGCCTGGGCGAGGAAATCATCGACGCCTGATTCAGCGGCGATCGCGGCGGCGGTCAGCGGGTTGTCACCCGTGATCATGATCGTGCGTATGCCCATCCGGCGCAATTCGGCAAAGCGCTCGCGTATGCCGCCCTTGACCACGTCTTTAAGATGCACGACGCCCAGAAGGCGACCGTCATCCATCACCGCAAGCGGCGTGCCGCCCTGTCGGGCGATGCCATCCGCGATGCTGCGTATCTGGGCGAGGGCGCCGGGTTGCTCGCCTGCCGCGGCGATCACGCTCTCTACGGCACCCTTGCGGATCTGCCGCGTCCCGATATCGACACCGCTCATGCGCGTCTGGGCCGTGAAGGGGACGAAATGCGCTCCCGTGGCATTGAGCTCGCGACCGCGCAGCCCGAACCGGGTCTTGGCCAGAACGACGATGGAACGCCCCTCCGGAGTCTCGTCCGCCAGCGAGGCGAGCTGCGCGGCGTCGCCCAGTTGTTGCTCGGTCACGCCGGGGACCGGGATGAAGGCGCAGGCCTGACGATCACCGATGGTGATCGTGCCGGTCTTGTCCAGAAGCAGCGTATCCACATCGCCCGCTGCCTCGACGGCACGCCCCGACATGGCGAGCACGTTGAAGCGGATCAGACGGTCCATGCCTGCAATACCGATGGCCGAGAGCAGGGCGCCAATGGTGGTGGGGATAAGGGTGACGAACAGCGCGACCAGCACCATGACGGAAATCGACCCGCCTGCGTAATGCGCGAAGGAGGGAATGGTCGCCACGGCGATGATGAAGATGAGCGTCATGCCTGCCAGCAGGATGGTCAGCGCAATCTCGTTCGGGGTTTTCTGACGCTGCGCCCCTTCGACCAGCGCGATCATGCGATCGAGAAACGTCGAACCCTGTGCCGCGGTAATTCGCACGATCACCCAGTCGGACAGAACGCGTGTGCCCCCCGTGACGGCCGAGCGATCGCCACCGCTCTCGCGAATGACGGGTGCGGATTCTCCGGTTATCGCCGATTCATCGACTGAGGCGATCCCCTCGATCACCTCGCCATCGCTTGGGATGAAATCGCCCGCCTCGACGAGCACCACATCGCCCACAGCGAGTTCAGGTGCCGGGACTTCCTCATAGAGACCGGCTGGGGAATACCCCCCCGCATCATTGGGGAGAAGCCGCTTGCCCCGCGTTTCGGTACGGGTCCGACGCAGGGAGTCCGCCTGGGCCTTGCCCCGCCCTTCGGCGATAGCTTCCGCGAAATTGGCGAAAAGCAGGGTGAACCACAGCCAGAGCGTGATCTGGAGCGCGAACCCTGTATGCGGCACGCCCTTGAAAAGATCGCGCAGCAGAAGGATCGTGGTGAGCAGGGTCACGATCTCGACCACGAACATGACCGGATTTCGCACCATCACGCGCGGGTCGAGCTTGCGCAGACTCTCGACCATGGCGGGAAGAATGAGCGCCGCGCTCAGCACCCCCGATCGGGCGCGCAATGTGGGGCGTTCCGGAACACCCGCCGGCTCTGTTTCCGGCGAGGGCGCAGGCGAAGGAAAGGAAATCATGAGACGGGCGCCTCTTAGTAAGTGGTGCCGTGGAGCATCGCGAGATGCTCGACAATCGGCCCAAGAGCGAGTGCAGGAAGAAAGGTCAGACCACCGACAATCACGATCACCCCGGCAACAAGCGCGATGAATAGGCCATTATCGGTCGGGAAAGTGCCAGGCGTCGGGGCGGCTGTTTTCTTGGCGGCCATCGACCCTGCAATGGCCAGAGCGGGAATGATGACAAAGAAGCGCCCGATCATCATGCCGATGCCAAGCGTCACGTTCCAGAAGCTGTTGGCTGTAAGCCCGGCAAAGGCGCTGCCGTTATTGGCTGCCGCCGAGGTATAGGCATAAAGCGCCTCGGAAAAACCGTGCGGTCCGCTTGCGGAGAGCGCCGAGAGTCCGGCGGGCAGAACGACAGCAAGCGCGGTGAAGCCAAGCATGACGAGCGGCAGGCAGAGCACGGCCAGCATGGTCATCTTGATTTCGCGCGCCTCGATCTTCTTGCCCAGATATTCGGGTGTGCGACCGACCATCAGCCCGGCCATGAAGACCGCGATGAGCGCGAAAAGCAGAAACCCGTAGAGCCCGGAACCGACGCCGCCGAAGATCACCTCACCCAGCATCATGTTGATGAGCGGCACCATGCCGCCAAGCGGCAGGAAGCTTTCATGCATGGCATTGACCGCCCCACAGGAGGCGTCGGTGGTTACCGTGGCGAAAAGTGCCGAAGCCGCAATGCCGAAGCGCGTTTCCTTGCCTTCCATATTCCCCAGCGTGCCATCGAGACCGAGGGAAGCGAAGAGCGGGTTGGCATGGGCTTCGGACCAGTAGAGCACACCCGCGCCGATGAGAAAGAGCGCCGCCATGGCCGAGAAAATGGCCCAGCCCTGTTTCTCCTGACCGATCATGCGACCGAACATGTTGGTCAGCCCGGCACCAAGTGCGAAGATGCACAGCATCTGCACGAAATTGGTCAGCGCATTCGGGTTTTCGAAAGGATGGGCGGAATTGACGTTGAAATACCCGCCGCCATTCGTCCCCAGCATCTTGATTGCCTCCTGAGAGGCCACGGGACCGAGCGCGATGGATTGATGCCCGCCTTCGAGCGTAAGAGCGGAAGCAGCGGTTGCGAGGGTTTGCGGCACGCCCTCGAGCACGAAGAACAGCGTGAGCACGACGCAGCCGGGCAGCAGCACGTAAAGCGTGACGCGCAGCAGATCGACCCAGAAATTACCGATGGTCGATGCGCTGCGTCTGACAAAACCGCGCATGACGGCTGCCGCAATGGCAATACCTGCCGCTGCGGAGACGAAATTCTGAACGGTGAGAGCGAGCATCTGGCTAAGCGGGCTGAGGGTCGTCTCGCCGCCATAGCTCTGCCAGTTGGTGTTGGTCAGGAAGCTGACCGCCGTATTATACGCCAGATCGGGCGCTACGGCCCCGAGCCCGGAGGGGTTGAACGGCAATACGCCTTGCAGACGCAGCAGCACGTAGACCGCAATGAAGCAGAAGATCTTGAACAGAATGACGGCGAGCGCGTAATGCGACCACGACTGCTCGCGGTTCGGGTCGATCCCGGCGAGGCGATAGGTGCCCCGCTCCAGCGGCCCGAGAAGGCGCGCGAGACCATGGCGTTCGCCTTCGAGCACGCGCTTGAGAAATCCTCCGAGTGGACGCGTGATCGCGACAACGCAGAGGAAAAATACGGCGATGGTGATCCAGCCTGAAAGGGTCATGGTTAGAACCTTTCGGGCCGGAGGAGCACGGCGGTGACATAGGCCAGCAGGCCGAGTGTCACGATACCGGCGAGAACGAGATCGGGCGTCATGTCAGATCCTTTTGCAGACCGAGATGAAGCCCAGGCAGAGCACGAAGCCGAACAGGCCAAGTGACGCATAAACGATATCGAGCATGAAAACGGGGCTCCCTTGAGAGGGAGGTATTATCCGGCGCCCCTGCGTAGGGATGACAGAGGAGCGAGCGCCGCTCCCTATAGGAATCTCATAGGCGTGGCGGGTGAAGTGCGATCCTGGGAGTTCGCATCCGGCCGCTTGGCCAGATCGATGAAACCCTGAAGATAGGCGATATCACCATCGTTCTCGCGCTGGCCGAGAAAGATATGCTTCTGAATGCCTTTATTGCCCAGCCGGAGCGGTTGCAGGGCAAAATTATGTCCCTGTTCCTCGACGAGCCAGCGCGGCAGGACGGCAACGCCACGCCCATGCGCGACCATGAGAAGCATGATGTCGGTTGTCTCTATGGGCTTGTGATGGAGGGGGCTGATCCCGGCGGGTTGCAGAAACTGCGTAAACACATCCAGCCGCTCGATCGGGACCGGGTAGGTGATGAGCGTTTCGGTAGCCAGATGCTTTGGCTCGATGAGGGGCACCCCGGTGAGAGGATGCCCGGGCCCGACCACGAGGACGAGTTCGTAGTCAAAGACCGGCGTGAAGTGCAGGCCGGGTTTGAGCAAGGGGTCCGGTGTCACCAGCAGGTCGATTTCGTGCGTGAAGAGCGCCTCGATTCCGCTGAACTGAAATTTCTGCCGGACGTCGACATCGACACCAGGCCACAGATCGAGATAAGGGGCGACGACGCGAAGGAGCCACTGATAGCAGGGATGACACTCCATCCCGATACGCAGTTTGCCGGATGTACCTCTGGCCATTTGGCCAAGCCGGTCTTCGGCCTGTTCGAATTGAGGCAGAACCCGCTCTGCAAGGGCAAGAAGGATTCTTCCGGCCGGGGTCAGAACAAGCTTGCGGCCCTCGCGACGCCAGATCTCGACCTGCAACAGGTCCTCCAGCTTGCGTATGGAGTGGCTCAGCGCGGGCTGTGTCAGATTGAGACTGGCCGCAGCCCCTGTGAGCGACCCCGCGCGCGTGATCTCCCTGATGACTGACAGATGGGACCGGTCCAGTGGCAATGCCGTGCTCCGTTTTGGCCAGGATATATGCGTTTTGGTGATCATACCAGCACGGCTCGACAGGAACAGATGGCCCGCGAGACTGGCCGGGGAAAGACTTGCGCGTCATGCAGGTTCCTCGGACCTTTTCGCCCTTGCGGGTCTTGCATTACAAGCACTCGCCTGCCGATGCGCAAAGAGCCTGAGCGATGCTTTTTTCGGAGGCGGCCTGTCACAGGGACGCCTCGTGGGATCAGATCGGGGCGCGTGGAATGGTGTGGCAATTCACGACAATGGCGGTCGAACGCCCTCCGGGAGAAACGTCTGGTCCGGGAGGGTTCTGGAATAATCCACTATCCGGATCCGCCCCATTGAGCCGGGGACCGGGTTTTGAAGGCATGGCGGGCATTTAAGCACTGTGGCGGGAAAGCGTCATTCGACCCGAAATGTGGGATTTCAATCGCTCTCAATCAAACCAAATGGCGTTGCGGGCGTGATAACGAAACGATGGCGCAATCAGGGCCGTCGATAAGGATTCCACGCCATGAATATCATCGTACTTCTGATCATCGTCCTGCTGCTTCTGGGCACGTTTGGCGGGTATGGCGGGTGGTATGGCACCCCATGGACGGGCTACGGCGCTGGCGGTGGCGTTGGCCTGATCGTCATCGTTCTGGTCGTCCTGATCGTTCTTGGCCGCTTGTAGGAGAGGCGGTTATCTGAAAATTGGTTGACGCTCCACCGCATCTCTCAACGAGGGTGAACATGCGCTAATGGTGGTGACGCCGCGGAAACCTCGAGTGGTGTACGCGGCGTCTTGTTGCATGTTACTATGGTTTTCCGCATCCACGACTTACACGCTTTCTCGTCTCCTGCCTGCAAGCAGCCTTGCAATGTTCAACGTAATATTTTTCGTTTTACGGGTGCGGAGTTTCATCCGGGTAGCTGGAATATAGCGGTATCGTGTTTGTCTGTCGCTCGAGTATATGACTGCTGGTTCAGTGGCGGACGTTGTAATGCCGTCAGTTAGAGCCTGTTTGGAAACTCACGGATGGGCATTTCTGCGTGTGAGATTGGCGCCCATGGCGAC
>NZ_BAPV01000009.1 GCF_025995175.1 Asaia krungthepensis NRIC 0535 | reverse complement strand
CCGCAACCATATCCCCACACATACATAGACCCAGCAGCGCTCAGCAGCAGCGTAGTGCTCAGGCGTACGAGTGGGCGCACCCAAGCTTATATGCAGCACCGTCGGGCACCGCGAAGGCCACAAAAGCTACCCAGGGCCCCGGCACTAACCCTAAGCTAATGTCCAACGTCTCGAAGTGCGCCCCAGAACACGTATCGCGTCTCCAATACCCATCGCGAAATCTCGCAAGAAAACAAAACTTACGGTGCTTCGTTGTACAAAGGCTGAACGCGGGGAAACGCGATCCACGTGCGCAGATAAACCGTGACGTAAACCAGAACGCAACTCGCAAGGAGCCGGGGTCAAAGACCCACGCGCTAGATCGCTTACGTGATCGCTACTGTGCGGGATAAAGCCAGACTACAGTGAGTTAGTCATCAACACGCTAGTCCAGATACCCTACATCGCAATCAGACCTTGAACGTGCGCAGGAATGCCTCATGAGATTTGAGCTCGTCTGACCTCTAGCGGCCGGCCGGTGGATCGTGAACATGAATGAGGCGATGGGACTCCAGCATCCGGTCGCCACATTTCGCCAATCCAGTGGGGCGATCTAGGGTTTTAGAAATGGTTACGGTTTTGATAGAGTCACTCAGGTCACGAGACCGGTCGCTTGTTTCGTTCAGCCGGGTTGATTAGCCGCAAGGATTTTTTCGACAATCCCTGCTGGTACGGATTTGACGCACATTCGAGATCGTGGCGCCTTCACCCATACATGAACGTCTCCTGCTGAAGCGCAGCGCAGTTTGTCACGCCCGCGAGGCTCATATCCGTATGAATTTCGCGCTGGAGCAGGCCTATTGCGTGACGCACATATGGCTCCCCGCCCAGCGAGGCCGCATAGAGAAAGGGGCGCCCGACCAAGACGGCGTCAGCACCCAAGGCGAGCGCCTTGAGTATGTCGGTACCCCGCCTGAAACCGCTATCGACGAGGACTACCATATCGCCGCTCTGATCCTTGATCGCGGGCAACACGTCGATCGGGGCGACAGCGCAATCAAGCTGTCGACCGCCATGATTGGATACCACAATCCCGTCGACACCCATCTCGCGAGCCAATCGTGCGTCATCCGGGGAGAGAATGCCTTTGATGATCAGGGGGCCGTCCCAGTGGCGGCGTAACATCTCGACATGCTCCCAGCTGAAGCTCGGATAGCCTGTTACGGCACTGATTTCACGCGAGAAAATTGAAGGGCATCGCACCGGGTCGATATTGCTGATGCGTGGAATTCCTCTCTGTCGCAATGTCCTTAATCCTGTGCTGCAAAGCCATGACGGGTGGCAAAGCATGTCGGCCACGAGGCGTGGGGTGGGCCTGAACGGCATCGTGTACCCGTTGCGTTGGTTATTCTCTCTATTAGAGCCCACGGCGACATCGGCTGTCAGCATATAGGCGGAGAAACCCGCGGCACCGACCCGATCCAGCATTCGCTCAATATTGTCTTTCTCGGGTTTCTGATAGCCGGCGAACCAGCATCCCGGATAATGGTGACCAATCTCCTCAATGGAGGTGATGGCATTCGCACTCAGGACATAAGGAATATTGGCGGCCTTTGCGGCAAGTGCCATGGCATTATCCGCATCATGTCCCACCACGGCCGACGCACCCATAGGTGCAATCATGAAGGGGCTCGCATAGCGCTTTCCAAACAGCGTCACCTGTTGCGAGCAAGCCGAAACATCCCGCAAGACGCGGGGGATCATTTTCAAACGCGACAAGGCGTCGAGATTGTGTTGCACGGTTGCGCCATCATCGGCGCCGCCTGCGACATAGCCGTGAATGGCACGCGGCAGGAACCGCCGCGCGAGAGGCTCGAAATCATTGAGATTGAGCACCTTCCGCAGGTCGCGCGATGTGGGTTTCAGCATGGCTTTTGTGTCCGTGGAGCAAGGGGCGAGCGGCGGCGTGATTCCCGGTTCTCATCCATCGGCAGGGGCGCGATCGGCCCGACAATGAAGAGATAGGAGAGGGCACCGAGCAACCCGAATATTCCCGTGGCGCAGAGGGGAATCAGGAAGGAGCCATGGGTGAGGCTGACCATCAGACCCGTGAAGCTCGCGATGACAATGCCAGCAATATTTGCAGCACTGTTTTGCATGCCGCCCAGTGTGGCCACCAGATCGGGGCTGGGCGCGATATCGGCGAGAAGCGACCAGATATTGGCGCCTGTGAATGCAATACCGCCGAACGAGACCGAAAGCAGCAAAATGCAAAGCCATGTCGCGCTGACAAAAGCAGTGAGGGCGATGACGGATGAGAGTAGCAACCCACCCACGAGGCATGTCTTGCGAGCGGCGGTAAGGCTCCAGCCCCGGCTATACAGGCGATCGGACGTCCACCCTCCGAGCCATGCCGCAGGGATGGCGATCACGCCGGGAATCATGCCGATAAGACCAAGATCCCGGAGCGAAAAGCCGTGAGCGGATACCAGATAGCTCGGGAACCAGGTCGCAAAGAAATAGAAGACGAAATTGGCGCAAAAAAAGCCAAGCATCATGCCCCAGACGGTGCGGTGGCGCAGGAGACGTCTCCAGCTACCCGGCGCAGCACGTTGCCGGACTGGCTGCGCGGCTCTCAACCGCGCCAGAGCCTCGGCACTGACACCTGTGTGGCGGTCAGGATCATGATAGAGCGCAAACCATATGGCGACCCAGACGAGGCCGAGTGCTCCGGCCGCGACGAACGCCATACGCCATCCCAGCCATGCGATCAGCAGAGCGACCAGGGGCATCGAAACTGCCGAGCCGGCGCGCGAACCGCTATCGAATATGCCCGCGGCGAGGCCACGTTCCGATTTCGGGAACCAGAGTGACGCGACCTTGGCATTGGCGGGATAACTCCCGGCCTCGCCAATGCCCAGAGCAAGACGCAGACCGAATATGCTGAGCGGACCGCGAACGAGCGCAGTCAGAGCCGTGCAGACGGACCACCATGTTACGGCGAATGCATAGGTCGCGCGGACACCGAAGCGATCGACCATCATGCCAAAAGGAAGCTGCATGAACGCATAGGTCCAGAAGAACCCGCCGAGGATCACGCCGAGAAGGGCAGGATCGATATGCAGTTCCCTGGCCATGAAAGGAGCGGCAATCGCTATCGTCGCCCGGTCAATGTAATTGATGGTGGTGGCGGCAAAACAGAGGATGATCATCAGCCAGCGTAGTCGGGGCATGATCTCTCTCCGATCTGGGGGAGGGGAGACCGGTCGGGAAACCGGCGAATGAGACAGGAACCACCCCGGTCCGGCTGCCGAAACGCAGGGTACGGATCGAAGCCGGTATCCGTGACGCGGGGAGCACGACCCCCGTCCGGAACACGCCGCACGGGGGATAGGAGGGCATCGAGCGGGTCGCGAGCGTCAGCCGGCCTTGGGCAGGATGCGACGCAAATATTCCCTGTTCGTCGCGCTGACACTCAGACCGTCGCCACCATAATGTTCAACGAGGAAGGCGCTTTTGAACCCGTGCGCAAGGGCCATCTTGATGGCCGCGCGATAGCTGATCACGCCGAATTCGAGGGGCGCCGGTGCTGTGACCACCATGCCCGTCGTGGCGTCTTCCGTGCGGAAGTAGTTCTTCACATGCCAGTAGCGTGTGAACGGTGCCACCTTCTGCATCATCGATGCCCAGTGTTCCACGGGGCGGTGCAGTCGTACAAGATTACCCAGATCGGCATTGATTCCGACTGAAGGGTGGTCGACATCCTGAACGAAGCGCACCGCACTGTCAGCCGTGCCAAGATAAGTGTCTTCGTACATCTCGAGAGAGAGGCCGATTCCGACTTCCTGCGCATGGCGTGCCAACTCGCGAATACGGTCCACGGCCATCTTCCACGTGCCGGGATCGTCAGGATTGACCGTGCCCTGCGCTGTCCAGAACCACAGAGCCGCTTTCTGAGGCGCGGTCAGAGGATAGAACAGGCCAAAAGACACCTCCGGAATGCCCAGGCGGGCCGCCGTATCGATCACCTTGTGGCTGTAAGCGAGATTCTCATCCGCCTGTTCCGGGTCGATGACCGAACGACGTGCGGTCGACAGACCCGGCATGGTCAGGCCCGCTTCCTTGACGAGATCGGCAAAAACGGCGAGGCGCGATTGAGGGAGATCGGCGAGGCGTATCCAGGAATCTGTCGGATCGATTTCAGTGAAACCGGCATCTGTCACCTCAGCGAGCGTCGCCGCCCATTGCTCCGGGGTCTGATCCTGAACGCTCGTGCCGTCGGGGAGCATATTGGCATACTGGATCATCGCGGCCGCAATCGGCCAGTTGGTGCGATTGAGAGATGTGGACATTTCTGTCTCCTTCGATTGAGAGTCGGGAACAGGAAAAGAAGAGCACCGAGCCGAAGCGCCCAAAGGGCGGGTCAGCTTTTGGGTCAATGGGCAGGGCGGTGGGTCACATGATTTGTACGGGGCAGGAACGATGCGATGGCCAGCCCGATGAGCCCTGAGAGGGCAACCGCGTAGAGCCCTGCGACCGGCGTTTCCCAGATATGGGAGGCGAAACTCCGGATATTCGGCGCGGCAAATCCACCGAGATTGCCGAGGGCGTTGATCAAGGCGATTGCACCAGCAGCCTGGACCCCGGTGAAATGGGCGAGCGGAAAATTCCAGAAGACGGCCTGAACCGTGACCACCCCGGCAGCGGCGATACACAGACCGATGATGGCGATGGGTCCCGAATGAGAACTTGAGACAAATAGACCGATTGCCGCCGCAGAGAGGCAGACCAGTAATCCGAGGCGGGGTGCGTCATACTTCTGGACGAATCGGGTAATCACGAATGTCGAGAGAATGGCGAAGGCCCAGGGAATGCCGCTGACGAGACCGACGCGAAAGCCGATTTTCTCGTGCAGGATCAGGGAGACCTGCTCGGGCAGATAGAAGACCACGCCATAGCTCGCCACCTGCATGACCATGTAAAGAGCAAGGAATTGCAGAAGCTTGGTGGAGTGCAAGAGGGCGCCGAGGCTGGCACCGTGTTGTCCCGCCCCCGCCTTGGCCTGGGATTCACGGTCGAGAATCGTCGAGAGGGTCGATTTCTCGTCGTCTGAGAGCCAGTCGACATCCTGAGGCTTGTCAGGGAGGACGAACCAGGTGGCAATTCCCATGGCTACGGCCAGGCCGCCCTCAAGGAGGAACATCCATTGCCAGCCCGCAAGGCCGAAAAGACCATCAAGGTTGAACAGCGCACCCGATAGAGGATTGCCGAATGTCATGGCGAGCGGATAACCGAAGTAGAACACGCCCAGTACGCGGGTGCGCTCTTTCTCGGGAAACCAGAACGTCAGATAGAGCATGATGCCAGGGAAAAACCCTGCCTCCGCCACGCCGAGGAGTGTCCGCAGCAGGACGAAAGAGAGATTGCCCTGAGTGAACATCATGGCGGCTGAGACAACGCCCCAGGTCACCATGATCCGTGCCATCCACCGTCGGGCGCCCACACGGTAGAGAATGAGATTACTGGGGATCTCGAACAGGGCATAACCGACAAAAAAGACGCCCGCGCCAAAGGCGAACATCGCGTCGGAAACACCGACATCGGTATGGAGAGCCTGTTTGGCCGACCCGATATTCGATCGGTCCAGGAAGGCCACGATATACATCAGGATCAGAAAGGGTAGCAGCTTGGCAAAGGCCTTGCCGGTCGCGCTTGCCCTGAGCCGGTCGTTCACGCCGTCATCGGCCGGAGGGGATGTCATGTCAGGAATCATGATACTGGGGCTCCTCACGCCGGCCCCGACAGTCTGCTGCGGGGATCACGGGCGATCAGACTGTCGGGATTAGGGCAGGGATGGCGGTCAGGCGATGTGTCCGTCGAGTTCGTCCTCGATATGAGCCTGAATGATCGCATCGAAGCTCTGCTCGGTGGTGAAGCCCAGCGAGAGGGCCCGTTGAGGATCGAAGCCGCGCGCCCATCCTGCCACAATCCTGGCAACGGCCTCGTCCGGCGCGTGCCGTATCAGGGCCACAGCCTTGTCGCCAGCGATGCGGCGCAAGGCTTCGATCTGTTCGCCAACCGTGACCGAGAGAGCAGGCATGGAAAGGTTGGGGCGCTCGCCCAGACGATCGAGATCGAGTGTGGCGGCGTGACGCAGGAACTGAACGGCTGAGCGTGGGCTTGTCATCCAGTGACGTGTCGTTTCAGGGACGGGTAATATGGCCTCCAGCCCGACGAGCGGCTCACGGATGATGCCAGAGAAGAAGCCTGAGGCAGCCCG
Source organism: Asaia krungthepensis NRIC 0535 (assembly GCF_025995175.1). Lineage (GTDB taxonomy): Bacteria > Pseudomonadota > Alphaproteobacteria > Acetobacterales > Acetobacteraceae > Asaia > Asaia krungthepensis. The sequence goes on along the minus strand of NZ_BAPV01000009.1, from coordinate 149,009 downwards.
GTTCGGCTTGCCGGGTCGCACGCATATCGTCGGCAGGCGCAGGCCGATCCCGTCGAATATTCCCCGGCGTCTGTAATCGGCCAGGAGGAGCTCGCCGATGGCCTTCTGGGTTCCATAGCTGGTTTGAGGCGTGAGAATGTAGTCATCAGGAATGATATCGGGGAAATCCCCACCGAAGACGGCGTTCGACGATGCAAAGACGACGCGGGGTTTCCAGCCATTACGAAGCCCTTGGTGGCGGATAGCCTCGAAGAGGCTGCGTGTCCCATCCAGATTGACAGCATACCCTTTGTCGAAATCGGCTTCAGCTTCGCCGGAAACGATGGCCGCAAGATGGAGAATGATATCGGGCTGTCCGTTGATCAGCCGCTCAGCCGCACCGGGCTGGGTCAGGTCGCAGGTCATCGTCTCGCACGGGGTGCTGAGGCCGTCCGGGACGGCCGGTGCCACCACATCGGCCAAAGTCAGTCGGCTGAGGGCCGGGGCTCCGGGAAGTGGGGATCTGACAAGGCTCTCGGCGAATTTGCGGCCGATCATACCGGCAGCGCCGATCACGAGGATATGCATTCACGTCACCTTTCCTGTCGGTCAAGCCCGAGAGTTGGATGAACGAAACCTATCTCAAAGTTAATGAGGCGCTAGATGCAAGATTGAACCGCCCGATCGGAATTCCCGATCGCCTCCTCCTCAATGGCGCTGAAAACCAGCTGTGCCGCGGGCGTCAGGGGGCGACCGGGCAGGCTGATCAGAGAGTAATGCCCGAGAAAATCCGGCATGGTGACCGATAGCCGCCGGATCAGTCCGGCTCGTTCGTAATGTTGACTGACGCTGCACGGGATTACCGCCAGGAGCCGTGAGTGAAGCAGGAGATCGATCGTCGCGAACATCGATGAGGCTTCGATGGGATGGGCTGGCAGGGGCATGAGTGCCGTGGTGAATGCTGCTTCGATTGCCCGTCGCATCGGGCTGGGGGCGGTTTGCAGGATCCATTTTTCGCCCGCCACGTCCTGCAGGGTCAGCGTACCGGGATCCTCTATAGGATTATGCCGGCTTGTCACCACACACAGCGGCTCATGCGCCAGGTCGCGGCAATCGAGAGCGGTGGGCCCATGAAGCCCCAGTGCGCGGCCGATTACGAAATCGAGGCGCCCTGATTCCATGCCGAGCAGCAGGGCATCGCTCGTGTCGATGGTGAGCGACAGGCTGATTCCCGGCTGCGAGTGGGCAATCCCGGCAAAGACGGGAGAAACCAGATCCGGCAAGGCTGCGACGATGGATCCCACCCGTACCGTGCCATAGGTCCCTTCCTGCATCGCGTTCATGTCCAGTTGCAGGCGGTCGATATCGTTCAGCATCAGTCGCGCATGACGTGCCGCAAGGACACCGCTGGGGGTAGGAAACACGCCCTGGGAAGATCTTTCGAAAAGCCGCGTGTTCAGAGCGTGCTCGACCTCCTGAAGAAGTTTGGACACGGATGGCTGCGAGAGGTTCATGCGCTCAGCCGCGCGATGAAGATTATTGGTCGCCTCGAGCTCGAGGATGAGGCGCAAATGCCTGAGCTTGAGCCGGTTAATGAGAGAATGGGCCGTCATGCGGGATATTCCAGTGAGACCAAGGTAAAAGGCCTGATAACAGGGTCACGCCGCGCTATCTTCGCAGGGCCGGGCAGCGTGGCGTGATGTCCGACGAGGGATCGGTGACGGGGTTGATCCTCGCTCTAGAGGCCGAAATGATTCCCGGACGGTCAGGTATCCGGCGCGGCAGGGTGTTCATCCGGCAGGGCGATACAGCGTCGCAGCAGGGAAAGGATTGTCAGTGCCGCAGGCGTCTGGGCGCGATCCCGGGTTGTCATGACGCCCCATGGAGCGACATCCAGGGTAAAATTGATCGGAAGTATGGCGATCTGGCCAATGGCGCATTGCATGGCGGCTGCCGGTGCAGAGAGCAGGGTCAGGGCTCTGGTGCGGGTGATATAGGCCAGCGTCATCATCCAGGAATCGGATGAGACGACCCGGGTCGGGAGAGGGAGATCCTGCTCCTGCAGGAGTTCTTCCAGCCTCTGACGCGACCGACTCCCGCGCCGCTGCAGGATCCAGGGATAGGTCGCGAGGGTTTCGAGCGTGAGAGGGCCATTCTGGGCCAGGGGATGATCCGGCGCCGCGGCGACAACGAGGTTTTCGTTCGCAATCTCCTCATACGCAACCGGATGGGGCGAGGGGATGACAGGGCGGCGCCCGAGCATGATATCGATCTGCCCGTCGACCAGCATCTGGAACAATGTGTCGCTCGGCCCGCTGCGTATTTCGAGCTCGATCTCGGGATAATCCTCCTGGGCGATCCGCAGCATTTCGGACAGGGACTGGATGACCGGGCCGTCAATGGCCCCGATGGACACATGGCCGATGCGCCCATCCACCAGGGCATTCAATTCGACACGTGTGCGCTCGAGTTCATCGAGCATGACCAGCGCGTGGCGTGTCAGGACGTCACCGGCATAAGTCGGGATCATGCGACGCCCCTCCAGCCGGAAGAGCCTGATTTTCATCAACTCCTCGAGATCGCCGATCAGCTTCGAGGCGGCAGGCTGAGCCATGCCAAGACTCTCCGCGGCAGCGAGCAGGGTGGGATGACGCGAGAATGCCGCGAGAAGCTGGAGGTGACGGAGCTTGAGCCGGGAGGCGATGAACCAGAAGGGGCCAAGATGGGATTGCGACATGATCGGTTTCATATTCGAACGGTTATGGATCGCGCTGATACGAGTATTGGACGCTCCCCTTTCCGGGTGAATATTTCTTCGCCCACGACATCGCTGGAACATCCCGTTTTCAGCGTCCATCAAAATGATCGTGAGGGGAATGATTATGGCAGTCCAGACCATCAGAAGCGCCGCCGTTATTGGAGCTGGCTATATGGGTGGCGGAATTGCGCAGAGCATGGCGGCGGCCGGTATGCGTGTGACTCTTGCAGATATCTCACCTGAGGCCACACAGCGCGCTCTGGAACGCCTGCTGGGCGAAGCGCGCGCATTCGAGGATCAGGGTCTGATCGTGCCGGGGAGTTTCGATCGCATCATGACCAATCTCACCACGGCGCCCTCGATCGAGGAAGCCGTGCGCGATGTCGATTTCATCGAAGAGGCCGTGTTCGAGCGTGAGGATGTGAAGAAGGATGTGCTCGGCCGGATCAGTGCCAATGCGCGGCCGGACGCCATCATCGGCACCAACACGTCCACCATTCCGGTTTCCGTGCTAGCCCCCTTCGTGACGGGGAAAGACCGATTTCTGACCGTGCATTTCAGCAACCCGGCACCGTTCATTCCCGGTGTGGAACTTGTTTCGGGTGTCGAGACGACCAAGGATGTGGTCGCCACGGTCAAGGAGATGCTGGGCCGGGTGAACCGTCAGTCCGCCGAGGTGGCTGACCGTCCGACCTTCGTGCTGAACCGTCTGCAATATGTGCTGTTCAAGGAAGCGAACACCATCGTGGAGGAGGGGATTGCCACCCCGCAGGATGTCGACACGATTGTCCGCTCCACATTCGGTTTCCGTCTGCCCTTTTTCGGGCCGTTCGCGATTGCCGACATGGCGGGTCTTGAGGTGTATGTGAACGGTTTTGTCACGGCTGAGAACGCCTTTGGTGAGCGTATGTCATGCCCGGAGACGGTCAAGCGCCTCGTAGCCGAGGGGAAACATGGCGTGAAGAATGGTGCCGGATATTACGGGCAATACACGCCGGAGGAGGCGGCTTCACTCGTGGCCTATCGCAACAAGGCTTATGCCAAAATGGCAGAGCTGCTGCGCGAACTCGGTCCCTCCCCCCTCGAGAAGAAGTGACTGACCGAGTCATCGGCCGGAGTAGCCGATCCGCATGAGAAGACGGCACTGTGCGGGGCGAGAACATAATGAGCACTCGCCCCGGAAGTAGAAAATTTTTCCCCGTGTGATGCATTATCGAATGTTACATCGCTTCGCGACGGTTCAGCGAGGAAATCGTACTATCAGTAACTACAGTGATCCTATAGTTTTGCCCTCGGGCAGGGAGGGTTGCCCGAATTATGGGTGGGTATCCACTGTCAATAATGAAATATTTACGGCTTCTATCCATATTTAATCTTATACTTCCAGATGTGCCGTAAAAATCATTTAATTTATTATGATAAAAACTTGGAGTTTACATCCCACGGGTGAGTGATTTAAATGGTTTGTCATTCACGCTTGTGGAACAGGACCGGTAAAACATGTCTGGACGGATGTCCCTGCTCGGATTGTCGTGCTGAAGGCCGAACCTTCCCGCCGCGCCACATTGCGCAGACGTGTTCACGAGGCCCATGAGCAACTCGATCATTCCATGGGTGATCTGGGCTCGGCTCAAGATTATGAGCGCTATCTGAAAGCTATTGCAGCGTTCCGCTTTGCAGCGGAGCATGCTCTCGCAGGACATGACTACCCTGAATGGTTCGGGGGATGGCGCCCGGTCGCAACCTCTGCGGAACTCGAGAAGGATCTCGAGGTTCTCGGCCTCGCCGCGCCGGTCATGCCGCCGATCCAGCGACCAGGCACTGAATCCGAATTGCTTGGCATGCTTTATACCCTTGAGGGGTCGGCGCTGGGTGCGCGACTTATCGCCCGCAGGGCCGCCGCTCTGGGCTACGATGGCTCGAATGGAGCCAGTCACCTGTCGCATCAGACTTCAAGCCCTGACAACTGGAGAGATTTCCTGCTGTTGCTGGAGAAATCCCCTGAATTCGATGAAGAAGAGGCGGGATCTGCTGCTTCGACGCTGTTCCGGCATGCACGTGAAGCCGTGACGCTGGTAGATCGTGCTGAGGAAGAAGTTCATGGCTGAGTTCGGTCAGGTCGACCTGACGAGTTGCGATCGCGAGCCGATCCATATTCCAGGCAGTATCCAGCCCCACGGCTGTCTGCTGACCTGCACGATCAGCGATTTCACCGTGCTGCGTCATTCGGCCAATGCCCCTGCCATGCTCCAGCATGAGGGACTGAAGGTCGGGGCGGATCTCATCGCCCTGTTCGGTGCCGATGTCATTCATGACATCCGCAATGGCCTGACCCTGAGCGTGACGCAACGCCGGCCGGTCTTTCTGCTGAATCAGACATTGGCGAAGCATGACGGGCAGGATCTGTGCTTCGATCTTGCCGTTCATATCGTCAATGGTGAGGTCGTGCTCGAATGCGAGCCTGCGGCGCCAACCCAACGTGCAACGAAGTTTCTGACCCAGTTGCACGGCATGATGGATCGCGTGCGCAAGACGACGGATATCACCCGTCTGTTCGATGTTGTGACCATGCTGATGCGCGGTCTGCTCGAATATGATCGTGTCATGGTCTATCGCTTTGCCGATGACTGGTCCGGCAAGGTCGTGTCAGAAGCGCGCGCCCTCTCCCTCGAGAGTTTTCTCGGGCAGCATTTCCCCAGCGCCGATATTCCCGCGCAGGCGCGTGAACTCTATCGTCGCTCTCCCATACGCATGATCGGAGATGTGAAATTCACACCCGTGCCGATCGTGGAAGGCGAGGGGCTGGCACCGCTCGATATGTCGCTGGGCCAGCTGCGCAGTGTCTCACCGATCCATTGCGAATATTTGACCAATATGGGCGTCCGCGCCTCGATGTCGATCTCGATTGTCATCGATGGCGCGCTATGGGGCATGATTGCGTGTCATCACTACGCGCCGCGCGTTCTCCCGATCGCCGAGCGTGCTGTCGTGCAGATGTTCGCGGAGTTTTTCGCGCTTCAGGTCATCGTCATCCTCAAGACCACCCGCTTGCAGGTGGCTGAGCGCACCCATGGCCTGATCGAAAGCGTGTTGCGTAATGCAGCATCGGTATCGGACATGCCTGCCTATCTGCGTGGCCAGATCAGTCGTCTGGCTCCTTTGATCCAGTCGGATGGGATCGCCATCTGGATCGATGGCGAGTGGACCGGCCATGGTATCTCTGCGCCAAAAGACGTCCAGAACGAATTCGTCGAGCTGGCCCTCAAGAAAGCCGGAACGCAGATCTGGCAATCGGATCATCTCGTCAAGGATCATCCCTGGATTGCCTCCCATACGGCCCATGTCGCCGGGGTGCTGATCATTCCGATTTCGCCGCAGCCGGAAAATTATGTCTTCCTGTTCCGCCGCGAGATTGTCCAGACAATCAACTGGGGTGGCGATCCGCAGAAAACCTACGAGCACGGTCCGCACGGCCCGCGTCTGACACCGCGCCAGAGCTTTGCCATCTGGAAAGAGCAGGTGCATGAGCGCTGCCTTCCCTGGTCGAGCTTCGATATCGAGGCCGCGGGACAACTGCGTTCAGCCCTGATCGAGGTGATGGGGGTATATCACCAGCAGCAACTCTCGGAGCGCGCCGATGCAGATCTGCGTCAGCGTATGCTCAATGAGGAACTCAATCACCGCGTCAAGAATATCCTCGCCGTGGTGCAGTCCCTGATCGGACGTCCTGTCGCTAAAGACCGCACGATCGAGGAATATGTCGAGATCCTGCGCGGCCGTATCAAGGCGCTTGCCAGCGCCCATGACCAGGTGGCGCGCACCGATGGCGGTGGCTTGCTGCGCACGCTGCTGGAAGCCGAGCTCGAACCCTATCGTCATCAGCCTTCCGCTGTGACGCTGGAAGGGCCTCATCTCTGGCTTTCAGGGCCAGCCCTGTCGGTCGCGGCCCTGACCTTGCACGAGCTGGCGACCAATGCTGCAAAATACGGCGCCTTGTCTGTGCCCGCCGGCCATTTGCGTATCTGCTGGTTCCTCAACGAGGAGGAAGGCAACTGGGTGCTCGAGTGGACCGAAACAGGCGGTCCGGCGGTCAAGCCACCACAGGGCAATGGCTTCGGCTCCATCCTGCTCGAGCGTGCCATTCCCCATGAGCTGGGGGGCACCTCAATGCGTGAATTCCGGCCTGAGGGCCTCTTCATCAGGCTGAGTTTTCCTGTCCGTCATGCCGTACTTGTCTCTGAGACAGCGACGGTGAACGATATCGAGGAACTGCCCGCTGCGACGGCGGCTCAATCCGACCTGCTGCATGCCGCGCATGTATTGCTTGTCGAGGATCAACTCCTGATTGCCATGGAGACCGAGCAGGCGTTGAGCGCTTACGGGGTGCGCCATATCCGCACGGTCTCCTCGGTCTATGAGGCGCTTCAAGCGATCCGCGAACAGGCCCCGGATGTCGCCCTTTTGGACTTCAATCTCGGGAAGGAAAGCTCCCACGAGGTTGCCACGATGCTGCGCAAAAAGGGGATCCCGTTCCTTTTCGCGACGGGCTATGCGGACCGGACGATGATCCCGAAGGAATTTCAGGATGTGCCTGTTCTCCGCAAGCCGTATTCGATCAAGAATGCGGTTCAGGAGCTGCTGAAAGTTCTCCCCGAAGGGTAAACTCTGAGGGGGCCGGCAGCTAGTTTGACCGGGTGCGCGGGCACGGGCTCAGCCCCCGGATTGCCTATCCGGAAAAAGCGCGTTCCCCCTGTAAATCCGGGCGTTTTCACGTCTGACGTTCTTGACTTGTTCCAAGGATCTTCCCATCTCACGAAGATGAAAAAGACCCTCGCCGCACGTCTGGAAATTCTCTCCGATGCCGCCAAATACGATGCGTCCTGCGCGTCGAGCGGCGCGCGCTCGAAGAAGAAACCGGGCGAGGAAGGGTTGGGCTCGAAAGCTCCGAACGGGATCTGTCACGCCTATACGCCGGATGGACGGTGTATTTCCCTTCTCAAGATTCTGATGACCAATTTCTGCATCTATGATTGTGCCTATTGCATCAATCGGTCGTCTTCCAAAATAGAACGTACACGGTTCACAGTCGAAGAGATCATCTGGATCACCCTTGAGTTCTACCGTCGTAATTACATCGAGGGGCTTTTTCTCTCTTCCGGTGTTATCCGGTCTTCCGATTACACCATGGAAGAGATGGTTCGTGTCGCGCGTGAACTTCGTCTGACCCACCATTTCCATGGCTATATCCATCTCAAGACCATTCCGGACGCAGCGCCTCATCTGATCGAGGAGGCCGGGCTGTATGCCGACCGTCTGTCGATCAATGTAGAAATGCCCACCGAAGCCGGACTGGCGGCTTATGCGCCAGAGAAAGATGCCGGGCATATCAGGCAGAGCATGGGTTCGCTGCGATTGCGTATCCAGGAGGCCGGAGACCGTACCCTGAGCGGAAGAAAGGCGCGTCGATTTGCGCCCGGCGGTCAGAGCACGCAGATGATCATCGGTGCCGATCGCTCAACCGACCAGGATATCCTGCGAAGCAGCGCCGCGCTCTATTCCGGCTATGCGCTGCGGCGCGTCTATTATTCGGCATTCAGCCCTATCCCCGATGCGTCGGTTGCGCTTCCCTCGCAGGCGCCACCACTCCTTCGCGAACATCGGCTCTACCAGGCCGACTGGATGGTGCGCTTTTACGGCTTTTCCTTCGAGGAAATCGTGGCCGAGCGACAGGACGGCATGCTTGATCTCGAGCTCGATCCAAAGCTGGCATGGGCGCTTCAGAACCGCGCACAATTCCCGCTCGATCTGAACCGCGCCAGTCGCGAGATGTTGTTGCGTGTGCCGGGTCTTGGGCCGCGCAGCGTGTCCGCCCTGCTTTCGGCGCGCCGGCACAAGGTCATCAGGCTCGAAGATGTGGAGCGGTTGCATGTGTCCTTGCGCAAGATCAAGCCTTTCGTCGTGACATCAGACTGGTCACCGGGTCGTCTGATCGATCGTGATAATCTGGCAGCCTCTTTCCGGCCCCAGCCGCGGCAATTGAGCCTCCTGTGAAGCGCATCACGCTTCCGCTTGATGCCCGGTTCGAGGCATGGCGGAATGAGGCGCGTGCCGCTCTTGCAGAAGGCGTAGCACCCGATCGTGTTGAGTGGGTGGTGCCCGATCCCGAACAGTCGGAGCTCTTCGCGTCCGAAGCGCTCCCTGTCCTGCAAGGAGAGCAGGTGCCTGCGGCGCGGGCGTCGGAGCCCGTCGGTCACCCGGTCGGTCATGTGACGAAAGCGGCCCTCGTGATGCTGCGTTCGATCCTGCGTCATCATGATCCGGCGCGCTTTGCGCTTGCCTATCGCCTGCTCTGGCGTTTGCAGAGCGAACCCGCGCTTCTGGCGATTGCGACCGATCCCGATATTCGTGAGGCAGCGCGCATGGAGCACCAAATCCGGCGCGACATGCACAAGATGAAAGCATTCCTGCGCTTCCGGGAGGCAATTCCTGAGGGCGGCGAGGAGGAGGGCGGACGTCGGCATTTTGTCGCCTGGTTTGAACCCGAGAACTATATCCTCGAGAGTGTCGCGCCGTTCTTCGCCGAGCGGTTCTCGGATATGGACTGGCTTATTCTCACCCCCATCGGCTCGGTTCTGCATGAGAGGGGCAAGATCACCTTCGATACCCAGCCTTGCACCCCACCTGCCATGCAGGATGATGTCGAGGCGTTGTGGCATCGCTACTACCAGTCGATTTTCAACCCCGCGCGTATCAAGACCAAGGCGATGCGCTCGGAAATGCCCACGAAATACTGGAAGAACCTGCCCGAGACCCGCCTGATCCCCCAGATGCTGGCCGACGCCGAGAAACGCGTGGCTGCGATGGTGGCGCTGCAGAATGATGGCTCCGCGCCGGGCTTTCACGAGCGTCACCAGGCCGAATGGGCCCGGCGCGAGGAAGCCAGCCGCGCGGAAAAAGCTGCGCTCGACGGCTTGCCTGCTCTGGGGCATGCTCTTTCTTCGTGTCAGCGCTGCTCGCTCTGCCGTTTCGCCACTCAGGTCGTGACAGGAGAAGGACCGGAGCATGCGCCGCTCATGCTCATTGGCGAGCAGCCGGGTGATCAGGAGGATCTGCAGGGCAGGCCGTTTGTTGGCCCAGCCGGACAGGTCCTTGACCGTATCCTCGGTGAGGTGGGGATTGCGCGTGACGAGGTCTATCTCACCAATGCGGTGAAGCACTTCAAATTCGTATCCAAGGGGAGGCGGCGCATTCACCAGACACCAGATCGGAACGAGATTGTCGCCTGCTCTCCATGGCTCGAACAGGAAATAACTCTCGTAAGGCCACGCCTCATCGTCACGCTGGGTGCGACCGCGCTGCAGGCGTTTGAAGGGCGTGTGACGCGGCTTGGGGTGACACGGGGGCGGGTGCGTCAGGATCATGGGCGGCCTGCGACGCTGGCCACTATCCATCCTTCCTACCTCCTGCGTTTGCCCGATCCGCAGAGGGCGCAGGAGGAAGAGCGTCGTTTCGTTGAGGAACTCACGATGGCGAAAGACTGGCTCAGAACCGGGTAGACCGTTCCTGTCTTCCGAAGCTCCACTGGCGACGGGCGATGAGTTTCTTACTCAATCGGGGGGCTGTCGGAGCCACTGGGAATGCCCTCTCCTCGATTGCCATGCATTCTGTTGTGTCGGACTGGTACCGGGAAGGCCTGCGCACCATCGCGTCTTATCACCGAGGGAGCCTTGCTGACGGAACGGGTGTTCAGGAAGAGATGACGCGGTGCTCCCTCCCGGGTGTGCAGCGCCCGTCAGCCTCAATGACGGTGTCCAGAGGGCGTGTGGCGGGACCTGATGAGCATGCCTCATGGGACGCTGAGCAATCTTTGCCCTGCTATCCCCCAATTTTTGCCTGCCTGATTGAAAAAGGGCGCATGAGGAGAGCGCTCTCCCTCTGCGGATCTCGCAATGGCAGCAGAGAAGCCGAACGGAGCGAGTGGTGTTAAGCCCCGCTCAGGGCAGGCTATCTGACAGTCGTATGGGATCCGATTTGGGCAGGACGTCAAGTTGCACTCCAAGTCAGAGCCGGCCCCGAACGTCTCTCGATCAGAGGTATTTCGTCCGCGTGGGCGTTGCAACCTCATCGTGCTGGAGCCGCGCGTCATGACGCGAGCCGCGTCTCCTGGCCTTTCCGCTCGGTCAGGCCAGGAGGGTGCTTCAGCCTTTACCCTCGCTGATCCAGACCGCCGCATTGGCGGGCAGGACACCGTCCTGTTCAATCTCGAGACTCGCCGCAAGAATCTCACCGGGAGGGAGAGAGACGGGCTCGTCGCCGCAATTGAGGACCACGCGCACATCCCCATTCGTGAACTCGACCACGTTGTCCCGTGGCTCGGCCCATTCCAGCGTACCGCGCCCAAGGCGGGAGTTTTTACGCTGGTTCAGGAGGGTACGATAAAGGGCGAGGGTTGAATGCGGGTCGTTCTCTTCGGTCGATACGGCATATTCCTTGTATTGCTGGGGCTGGGGTAACCACAATTCGCCATTCTCATTGAAGCCGAGAGAGGGGCCATCTGCGGTCCATGGCATGGGGATACGACAACCATCGCGCCCGATTTCTTCGCCGTTGGTTCGGAAGAAGGCCGGATCCTGTCTGTATTTCTTGTCGAGGGTCGTATGGTCCGGCAGGCCAAGTTCCTCACCCTGATACAGCGTGACTGACCCGGGCAGGCCGAGCGTCATGAAAATGACCGCTCGTGCACGCCGCAGGCCGAGCGCTTCATTCGGCTGCTCATGGGCGGCGTCGATACCCTGCGGGCGGGCGCCTGCATCCTTCAGGCCCAGACGCGAGGCATGGCGTACCGAATCATGGTTGGACATGACCCAGGCCGTGATGGCGCCAACCTCATGCATTGCCTCGAGGGAGTCGGTAATGATCTCGCGATATTTAGCGGCATTCCAGCGACAGAGCAGATAATCGAAATTGAAGGTCTGCTGCATTTCATCGGGGCGCACATAGCGGGCCAGACGTGAGAGCGGCTTGACCCAGGCTTCGGCCACGAGCATCCGGTCGCCGGGATAGCTGGCCAGAAGCTTGTGCCAGCTACGATAGATGTCATGTACCCCGTCCCGATCCCACATCGGCGCATCGCTGGGGGTCTTGTCGTCATCCTCGCCTACCATCGTGGCACGCTCGGTATAAGGGGGCAGGCCCTTTTCCTTGATGAGGCCATGGGCAACGTCGATACGAAACCCATCTACGCCGCGATCGAGCCAGAAGCGCAACACGGACTCGAATTCGGTACGGACTTCCGGATTATCCCAGTTCAGATCAGGCTGACAGCTATCAAAGAGGTGCAGATACCATTGGCGTGGCTTGCCATCCTTGCGCTCGGGCTCGCGTGTCCAGGCAATGCCGCCAAAGACGCTCTGCCAGTTATTCGGGGGCTCATTGCCGCCCTTGCCCTTGCCGTCGCGGAACAGGTAGCGCTCGCGTGCGGCGCTGCCTGGGTCCGATGCCATGGCTTCCTTGAACCAGGCATGCTGGTCGGATGTGTGGTTCGGGACCATGTCTGCGATCACACGCAGTCCATGGTCGTGCGCTTCCTTGATCAGCGCCTCGTAATCTTCGACCGTGCCAAAAAGCGGGTCGATCTTGCGGTAATCGGAAATATCATATCCAGCATCGCCCTGAGGCGACTGGAAGCAGGGGGAGATCCACAATGCGTCGATCCCGAGTTTCTCGAGATAGGGCATGTGTTCGATGATGCCCGGCAGGTCGCCGATACCATCGCCATCGGAGTCAGCAAATGAGCGCGGATAGACCTGGTAGATGACCGCGTCTTTCCACCAGAGAGGATAGGAACCGTTCTGTGTCATAGCCCTGCTTTCCATGAGATATGCCTCATGGAACACCGTTGCTGACACCGGGTTGGCGCAGTCACACTAAATTGCAGCCCGGAGGGACGTCCGCGCGGAGAACGGAGCTATGTCCCGCCTTCGAAGGAGAGCGGGACATAAGTAATAATCCAACTTGCCGAATAGCGCGCTGCGCGGAGGACTGCCGACGTGTCCTCCCGCAGAGCGTTATCCTACTTCTGGTATCCCGCCTGACGGATCACGCGGTTGGTGGCAGCATTGGCGGCCGAGAGACCGGCATCCACACTGGTCGATCCTGCCAGAATGGAGGCGATGGTCTGCCCCACCTGGGTACCGATCCCCTGGAAGGGGGTGATGTCAACAAACTGGGCGCCGACATAGGGGCGCGGCTGAGCCGTCTGCCCCGAGGGGTTCGAGCTTTCGATGGCCTTCAGCACGAAGGAGGAGAAAGGCGCGACCTTCTGATACTCAGCTGACTGATACGAGGAGCTGCGCGTGCCGGGCGGGATGTTGACCCAGCCATCGGTCTTCGCGACGAGCTGGATATACTCCTTGGAAGTCGCCCACTGAATGAACGTGCTCGCGGCCTCGGCATGGGTCGAGGATGCCGGGATGGCAAGATTCCATGACCAGAGCCAGGTCGGTCCGCCCTTGAAGCTGCCCGTCGGCAGGGGCGCAAATCCGACCTTGTCCGCTACGCTGCTCTGCTTGGGGTCATAGACCGTGCCAGCGGCGCTGGTGGCGTCGACCCAGATGGCGCAATGACCGGTTGCGAAAAGCGAGAGGTTTTCGTTAAAGCCGTTGGCGCTGGCGCCGGGCGGACCGAACTGCTTGAGCAGAGAGCTGTAATAGCTGATTGCATCATGCCAGGCAGGGGTGGAGAGCGTGGGCTTCCAGCTCATATCGAACCACTGGCCGCCAAAGCTGGTGACCATGGTGGTGACGATGGTCATGTTCTCGCCCCAGCCCGGCTTGCCGCGCAGGCAGATGCCATAGGTATCGCTCGATTTGTCGGTGGTCTTGGCGGCAAAATCACGTATCTGGTCCCAGCTCGGCGCCTCCGGCATGGTGATACCGGCCTTCGCGAACAGGTCCTTGCGGTACAGCGTCATCACGCTCTCGGCGTAGAAAGGCAGGGCATAGACCTTGCCCTGATAGCTCACACTCTCGCGCACCGGCGCAATGACATCGTTGAGGTCATAGGCGGCAGGAAGATTATCGAACTTGTAAAGCCAGCCCTGCTTGGCCCAGAGCGGCACTTCGTAATTCCCGATGGTGAGAATGTCGAACTGCCCTGCATGGGTGGCGATATCCGTCGTCACACGCTGGCGCAGCACGTTCTCCTCAAGCGTCACCCAGTTGAGATGAATGTCGGGATGGGCCTTTTCGAAGACCGAGGAGAGCTTGCGCATCTCGATCATCTGCACGTTGTTCACGGTCGCGATGGTGAGCGTTGTATCGGCCTTGGCCTGGGCAGTGAGCCCGAGCCCGAGAGCGACACTGGCCAGAAGCAGGGATTTCTTCATTGAGGCAGTCCTTGGAAAAGCACGTTCATTTGGCGTATCGGGAAAGACCGTCAGGGCGCGCCTGGAGAAGAGTCGGATAGGGAACGGGGAGGGGGCAGTTTGATCCGGTGATCTGAGGAGGAAAGCGGGATCGGGGTTCAGGGGGTGGGAGAAATGTAACAAGGAGAATGATCCCGGACCTGATCGGAGCCGATCGGAAGAGCAAGATTCGGGAGGGGCGTTGCTGGCTGTCGCCGGGGCGTGGGTCGCATGGTGTCCGTCTGTCCGGTTCTTCACACGTCACTCCTTGCGGAATGCGTAAGCTCACGCTGTCATTCTTTCCGGCAAATAACAAGAACATGAAATAGCCGTAACATGAATGTGTTAAGCGTGTCTCTCAGCATGACCGCCCATAATGCCGGGCATGACGCAGTCAGGTAGAAAACCTGTAACAATACATACACTCTGTAGTGTTTTGGCCCTAGTTCTCCGCATTCTTCTTGCTAGAAATCAGTCATAGGCATCGTGACAGGTGCCTTTGCAAATATAGGAAGAAGACGAGCATGATCTCGAAAAAGACTTTCTGCCTGCTGTCCCTTGCTGCGGCACCTTCTTTCATGGCGCTGGCTCACGCCCATGGTCCGGCTCCCGCACCGGGGCCGGGTGGCCCCATCGCACCGCCGCCGGGCCATATGGGCATGATGATGCCCCCTCCGCTGATGGGCATGTTGCGGGGTGTCGACCTCACCAAGGAACAGCGCGACAAGATCCACGCAATGATGCATGCGCATCGTCAAGAGCGTCGTGACGCCATGCATCAGCGACGCGATCTCGATGGACAGATTGGCGCTCTGCTGATGGCCAAAGGGCCGGTCGACAAGGCCAAGCTCGATGGCCTGATCAAGCAGAAAGAGGCTCTGAATGCCAAGGATGAGGAAGCCATGGCTGCCGATGCGGTTGCCATTCATGACATCCTGACGCCGGAGCAGCTCGACAAGGTGCGTACGACGCAGGAGAAGCTCGATGCTCTCGAGGCCCAGATCCGCGATCTGATGCGCCCGCCTCATGCCAAGAACGCGGCTGACAAGGACGATGACGACGCGCCCTGAGGGTTTACTCCCGCAGGTCAGGGGCATCCCGCGCCCCTGACCTGTGGAACTGAGACCTCTGAAACTGAGGTCGTGGGCCGTCACCCTCACGGTCGGCGCAATGGCTCGATGACGCCCCGCCCATTGCGCTGGCCGACATTCGAGGCGTGAGATGTGGAGCTGTTTCTCACGCCTCCTCTCTTTAAGTTATGTCGACTTCTGGTCATGTCGACGGGTTTTCCTGAGTGGAGGCACGGGTGGCGGGTTTTGCCTTGACTTTGGCGCCTCACCCCTTTAGCTCCCTGTCCAGATTTGAAACGCCACCTCGCGAAGACTCGCGCAGTGGCGTCTTTCTGTTGCTTATAAGGGTTTCACGTGTTCGACACGCTTTCTGGCAAGCTTTCCGGTGTATTTGAGGGTCTGTCCAAGCGCGGCAGGCTGTCCGAGGCGGATGTTGCCGAAGCGATGCGTGAAGTGCGTCTGGCCATGCTGGATGCCGACGTGGCCCTGCCCGTCGTGCGTGACTTCGTCAACAAGGTGAAGGAAAACTCCGTCGGGACGGAGGTACTGGAAAGCATTTCTCCCGGTCAGGCCGTTGCCAAGATCGTCAATGACGCCTTGATCGAGGCGCTTGGCGGTGCGGGCAACGTGCCGCTGAACCTTGCGGCCGCAGCGCCTGTGCCGGTGCTGATGGTCGGTTTGCAGGGTTCGGGCAAGACCACGACCTCGGGCAAGATCGCCCTGCGTCTTCTGGCGCGCGAGCGCAAGCGTGTGCTTCTTGCTTCGCTCGACGTGCAGCGTCCCGCCGCACAGCTTCAGCTGCAGCAGCTTGCCGAGCGCGTCGGCGTGGGCTCGCTGCCGATCATCGCCGGTCAGCAGCCTGTCGAGATCGCCAAGCGCGCGCTCGAGACGGGCCGTCGCGAAGGCTATGACGTGGTTATCCTCGATACGGCAGGGCGTCTGTCGATCGACGAAGCCCTCATGCAGGAAGTGCGCGACGTACGCGATGCGACCAGCCCGGTCGAGACGCTGCTCGTGGTCGATGCCATGACCGGTCAGGACGCGGTGAACACCGCGCAGCGCTTCAACGAGGCAGTCGGCATTACCGGTGTCGTCATGACCCGTATGGATGGCGATGCGCGCGGTGGTGCGGCGCTCTCGATGCGTGCCATCACCGGCGCGCCGATCAAGCTGGTGGGTCTGGGCGAAAAGCTCGAGGCGCTGGACGATTTTTATCCCGAGCGTGTGGCCGGTCGTATTCTCGGCCTCGGCGATATTGCCGGGCTGGTCGAAAAGGCCAGCGAGACGCTCGATCACGAAGAGAGCGAACGCGTCGCCAAAAAGATGATGGCGGGCAAGTTCGATCTCGACGATTATGCCTCGCAGCTGCGTCAGATCGGCAAGATGGGCTCCATCTCCGGCATCCTCGGCATGCTGCCCGGCATGGGCAAGCTGAAGGACAAGCTGGGCGATCAGGATCTGGATACCTCGATCTTCAAGCGCCATCAGGCCATCATTTCCTCGATGACCAAGGACGAACGCAAGACGCCCTCGATCATCAAGGCCTCCCGCAAGAAGCGTATCGCTGCCGGTTCCGGCACGACGGTTCAGGAGGTCAACAAGTTGCTCAAGCAGTTTGACGACATGTCCACCATCATGAAGCGCATCAGCAAGATGGGCCTCGGTGGCATGAAGCAGATGCTTTCCGGTCTCATGTCGGGCGGTGCTCCCGGCGGGCGGCCCGGCGGTGGCTTTGGCGGCCCGCGTCGCTAACCCCAACCGGCATGATTTTCACATAGTTTTCGATACCCTGGAGTAAAAATATGAGCGTTAAGATCCGCCTTTCGCGCGCTGGTGCCAAGAAGCGTCCGTACTACCACATCGTGATTGCTGACAGCCGTAGCCCCCGCGATGGCCGCTTCATCGAGAAGGTTGGCGCCTACAACCCGATGCTGCCTTCCGACCATGCTGACCGCATCCGTCTGAACGACGAGCGTATCAAGCACTGGCTGTCGAACGGCGCGCAGGCGACCGATCGCGTTGCCCGCTTCCTCGGCAATGCTGGCCTGATGGAAAAGCCCGTTTACAACGAGCAGCCCAAGCAGTCCGCGCCCAAGAAGCGCGCTCAGGAGCGTGCAGCCGCCAAGGCCGCAGCCTGAGCCATAGACCAGGGATAGGCTTCAGTATTCCATGACGACCGTCAGCGCCCCTTCGGATGTATCGAAAGATATTCTGGTCGCGACCGTGGGCAGGCCCCATGGCGTGAAGGGGCTCGTGCATCTTTTCGCGGCAACCGATGACCCGGCTTCGGTCGAGGATATCGGGGCATTGCATGACGAGAAGGGGCGCGTATGGCGGGCGGAATGGCAGGGTCATGGCATCGCGCGTCTGTTCGACGCGTCGGGTCGCCCCGTTACTGACCGCAATGAAGCGTCGCGTCTCGTGAACCTCAAGCTCTATGTCGGCCGGGACTGCCTGCCCGATACGGATGAGGACGAGTTCTATCATGCTGATCTGATCGGGCTGCGTGCCGAAACCCGCGAGGGCACGGCGCTGGGCACGGTTGCGGTCATTCATGATTACGGCGCGGGTGTCAGCCTCGAAATCACGGCCGCAGGGCAGGATGGCAAGGGTCAGGATCTGATCGTGCCTTTTACCCATGCCTGTGTGCCCGAAATCCTGTTCGCTCAGGGCCGGATCATTGTCGAGCCGCCGTATGAGGTGGAAGTCGAGGGTGATCTGTCGGGCAAGGCCGATGTGGCGGTGCGCTCATGACCTGGCGCGCTGACATTCTCACCCTTTTCCCGGACATGTTTCCGGGGCCGCTGGGGTTCTCCCTGGCGGGGCGGGCGCTTGAGGAAGGCGTCTGGTCCTTGGGTGTGCATGATCTGCGTGACTTCGGGCGTGGGCGTCATCGTGCCGTGGATGACACGCCATTCGGCGGTGGTGCGGGCATGGTGCTTCGGGCCGATGTGGTTGCCGAAGCGCTGGACTCGATCGAGGCCGATGGCCGTCCGGTCATCTACCCGACGCCGCGTGGCGCGCGCCTGACGCAGGCGCAATCGCGCGAGTTTGCGTCGGGTGACGGGGTTGTGGTGCTGTGCGGGCGCTTCGAGGGCGTCGATGAGCGGGTTCTGGAGCGGCGCAATGTCGTGCAGATTTCGCTTGGCGACTTTGTGCTGTCGGGTGGGGAGATCCCCGCCTATGCGCTGCTCGATTCCTGCGTGCGCCTCCTGCCCGGTGTGATGGGGTCCGAGCTGAGCGATGCCGAAGAGAGCTTCGGTGACGGTCTGCTTGAATACCCGCACTACACCAAGCCCGCCTCGTGGGAGGGCATGGACGTGCCGGACATCCTGCTTTCAGGGCATCATGCTGCGATTGCGGCCTGGCGTCACGAGCAGGCCCGCCTTGTGACACAGGCCAGACGCCCCGACCTCTGGGCGGCCTATGCTGAAGCCAAGACCAACAGATAAATTTTCGTTTTCTCGGAGAAGTACCATGAACATTGTCCAGCAGTATGAGGCGCGCGAAATCGAGCGTCTGACCGCCGCCCGTCCGGTTCCCGAATTCCAGGCCGGTGACACCGTGCGCGTTGGCGTGCGCGTTGTCGAAGGCACGCGTGAGCGCGTTCAGGCCTATGAGGGCGTTGTGATTGCCCGTTCCAACAAGGGCCTGAACAGCAACTTCACGGTTCGCAAGATTTCGAACGGTGAAGGCGTTGAGCGTATCTTCCCGCTCTACTCCCCTTCCATCGCCGAGATCGCTGTTGTCCGTCGCGGCAAGGTGCGTCGTGCAAAGCTGTATTATCTGCGTGAGCGTAGCGGCAAGTCGGCTCGTATTGCCGAGCGTCCCCGTGACGTTGCCAAGACGGCTTCCTAAATCAGGATAGTCGAAACCGGTTCATGACAAAGGAGAGTACGGTGGCGCGAACATTGTTCGATAAAATCTGGGATGACCACGTGGTCGAACGCCTCCCGGACGGCACCTGCATCCTATACATAGACCGGCACCTTCTCCATGAGGTGACAAGCCCGCAGGCTTTCGAAGGCCTGCGGATGTCCGGGCGGCGCCTGCGTCGTCCGGATGCGACGGTTGCCGTGGTCGATCACAATGTGCCGACCTCCGACCGCTCGCTGCCGATCGAGGAGCCGGAATCCCGGCTCCAGATCGAAACGCTCGAAAAGAACGTGGCCGAATTCGGCGTTCCCTATTTCAAGCTGCGCTCGAAAGACCAGGGGATCGTGCATGTGGTGGGACCCGAACAGGGCATCTCCCTGCCTGGCATGACCATTGTCTGCGGTGACAGCCATACCTCGACCCATGGGGCGATGGGGGCTCTGGCCTTCGGTATCGGCACTTCCGAGGTCGAGCATGTCATGGCCACGCAGACCCTGCTGCAAAAGCCGGCCAAGAACATGCGCATCACGGTGGCAGGCCAGGTTGGCCCCGGCGTGACAGCCAAGGACATCATGCTCGCTATCATCGGCAAGATCGGGACCGCTGGCGGAACGGGTCATGTGATGGAGTTCGCAGGTGACGCGATCCGCGCGCTCGACATGGCCGGGCGCATGACGCTGTGCAACATGTCGATCGAAGCAGGTGCCCGGGCCGGGTTGATTGCGCCGGACGAGACGACCTTCGCCTATGTCGAAGGGCGCCGCTTTGCCCCCAAGGGCGAGGATTTCGAGAAGGCCTGTGCCTATTGGCGCACGCTGACCACCGATGACGGCGCCGTATTCGACACTGAGGTGACGCTCGATGCCGCCTCCATCCAACCCAATCTGACCTGGGGCACCAGCCCCGAAGACGTGATTGCCATTGATGGCGTCGTGCCCGATCCGGCAAGCTGCAACGATCCGGCCCGTGCGCGTCAGGTACAGCGTATGCTCGATTATATGGGTCTCGAAGCCGGTCAGAAGATCGCCGGGACCAAGATCGACGTGGCCTTCATCGGCTCCTGCACCAATAGCCGCATCGAGGATCTGCGCTCAGCAGCCGCCATTGCCAAGGGCCGCCATGTGGCACCGGGCGTGCGCGCCATGGTCGTGCCGGGTTCGGGCCATGTGAAGGCCGCTGCCGAGGCCGAGGGGCTGGACCAGATCTTTCTCGACGCCGGATTTGAATGGCGCGAGGCAGGATGCTCGATGTGTCTGGGCATGAACCCGGACAAGCTGACCTCCGGCCAGCGCTGCGCTTCGACCTCGAACCGTAATTTCGAAGGGCGTCAGGGGCCGGGTGGCCGGACGCATCTCTGCTCGCCTGCGATGGCGGCGGCTGCGGCGGTCACGGGCTGCTTCGTCGATGTGCGGGAGATGGCATGATGGACAAGTTCACGACGCTCACCGCTATCGCGGCCCCCATGCCGGTCGAGAATATCGACACGGACCAGATTATCCCGGCGCGTTTCCTCAAGACAATCCAGCGCAGTGGCCTCGGCAAGAACGCCTTTGCGGCACAGCGCTACAACGAGGATGGATCGGAAAAGCCGGAATTCGTGCTGAACCGTGAGCCCTACCGCCAGGCCGAGATACTGGTCACGCTGGATAATTTCGGCTGCGGGTCCTCGCGTGAACATGCGCCCTGGGCGCTGCTGGATTTCGGCATCCGCTGCGTGATCGCACCGAGCTTTGCCGATATCTTTTTCAATAACTGCTTCAAGAACGGTATCCTGCCGATCCGCCTGCCGCGTGAAATCTGTGAAAGCCTCATGGAAGACGCGCAGATGGGGGCCAATGCCCGCATCACCATCGATCTGAAGAAACAGGTCGTGCAGCGCCCGGATGGCAGCACCATTGCGTTCGAAGTCGATGCGTTCCGCAAGCATATGCTGATCGAGGGGCTCGATGATATCGGGCAAACCCTGCAGCATGACAGCGCCATCGCGTCCTTCGAGCAGAAGCGTCAGAAAGACGAATCCTGGCGCCCCACCATCGTGATGGAGACGGTTTCGTGAGCCAGGCCCATAAGTTACTCGTTCTTCCCGGCGACGGGATCGGTCCCGAAGTCATGCGCGAAGTCGTCAAGATCGCGCGTTGGCTGGGTGAGGCCCGTGGCCTTCGCTTCGACATGACCGAAGAGCTGGTGGGCGGTGCCTCACTGGCCGTGCATGGCGTACCGTTGCGCCCCGAAGTCGTCGCCATGGCCAAGGAGGCCGATGCGGTGCTGTTCGGCTCGGTGGGCGATCCTAAATGGAGCGAAATCTCCTTCGACAAGCGCCCTGAAGCCGCCATTCTGGGCCTGCGTCAGGAACTCGAGCTTTTCGCCAATCTGCGGCCGGCTCAGGTCTTCCCGCCTCTGGTCAACGCGTCCTCACTGAAGCCGGAACTCGTGGCCGGGCTCGATATCATGATCGTGCGTGAGACGGTGGGTGGCATCTATTTCGGCGAACCGCGCGGCATCGAGACCCTTGCCGACGGCTCGCAGCGCGGGATCAACACCGAGGTCTATACGACGTCGGAAATCGAGCGCGTGGCCCGTGTGGCATTCGAACTCGCCCGTCTGCGCGATAATCGCGTTTGTTCGGTCGAGAAGTGCAACGTGATGGAAAGCGGCCTGCTCTGGAAGCAGGTCGTGACCGCACTGCATGCGCGTGAGTACAGCGATGTCACGCTCACGCACATGCTGGCCGATAACTGTGCCATGCAGCTCGTCCGCAACCCCAAGCAGTTCGATGTGATTGTGACCGGCAATCTATTCGGTGACCTTCTCTCGGATCTGGCCTCCATGCTGACTGGCTCGCTAGGCATGCTGCCTTCGGCCACGCTCGGTCCGGCACAGGAAAGCGGCAAGCGTCATGCGTTGTATGAGCCGATCCACGGCTCAGCGCCGGATATTGCCGGGCAGGGCATCGCCAACCCGCTCGCGCAGATCCTCTCCTTCGCCATGTTGCTGCGCTACTCGCTCCAGCGCGAGGCAGAGGCAGCGCTGATCGAGCAGGCTGTCTCGAATGTGCTCGCCAGCGGCTTGCGGACTGCCGATATCATGTCCGAAGGTATGAACCGCGTCGGCACCGAGGCAATGGGTGCCGCCGTTCTTCAGGAAATGCAGAAGCTGGCCTGAGCGCCAGCCGGAGGAAGATATGTCCCTGATCGCTGCCCGGCTCAACCGGATCTCCCCCAGCCAGACGATCGCCATCTCGCAGAAAGCGCGGGCCCTGAAAGAAGCGGGGCGGGACATCATCAGCCTCTCTGCAGGGGAGCCCGATTTCGACACGCCTGAAAACGTGAAGCGCGCCGCCTGCGATGCCATCGCCCGCGGCGAAACGCGTTACACAGACGTCGCGGGAACGCCCGCCCTGCGCAAGGCGGTGGCAGGCTGGCTGAACCGCGATTTCGGACTGGATTACAGCGCCGAGGAGATCGTGGTCTCTACGGGGGGCAAGCAGGTCATTTATGACGTGTTCACGGCCACGCTCGATGCCGGGGATGAGGTGATCATTCCGGCTCCGGCCTGGGTCTCCTATCCGGACATCGTGGCGCTGGCTGACGGCACGCCCGTGATCGTCCAGACGAAGCCGGAAAACGGTTTCCGCCTCGATGCTGAAGCCCTTAGGGTGGCGATCACACCCAAGACAAAGTGGCTGGTGCTGAATTCGCCCTGCAATCCGACGGGCGCTGTCTATTCCGAGGCCGATCTGCGCGCGCTGTGCGACGTGCTGCTCGATCATCCGCGTGTCTGGGTACTGACCGACGATATTTACGCCAAGCTGGTCTATGACGGCCTTGTCAGCAAGACCCTCGTTCAGGTCGAGCCGAAGCTGCGTGACCGCGTCGTGACCATGAATGGTGTCTCCAAGGCTTATGCCATGACGGGCTGGCGCATCGGCTTCTCGGCCGCACCGGTCGAACTGACCAAGGCGCTCATCAAGCTGCAGGGGCAGAGCACGAGCAATCCCTGCTCCATCGCCCAGGCCGCCGCGCTCGAGGCCTTGACAGGACAGCAGGATTTCATCGGCGAGATGGTGTCGGTCTATCAGGGCCGACGCGATCTGGTGTTGTCCATGCTGGCCCAGGCACCGGGTCTGAGCTGCACGCGACCGGAGGGGGCGTTCTACGTGTTTCCATCCATCGCGGGGCTGATTGGCAAAAAGACGTCCTCGGGCAAGGTGATCGAGAATGACGAGATCTTCGTCACGGAGCTTCTCGAAGAAACGGGCGTGGCCGCTGTGCATGGCAGCGCCTTCCTGACGCCGGGCTATTTCCGTATCTCCTACGCCACCGACACGGAGAGCCTGCGCGAGGCCTGCACGCGGATCCAGCGCTTCTGCGCCTCGCTGAGCTGATTAAATGAGCTTCCGCCTTGCCCAACGCCTGCATGGCCTGCCGCAGCCCGCGACCATTGCCATGTCGGCCAAGGCACGCGCTTTGCGTGCAGCCGGGGTCGACGTGATTTCCCTGGCACTGGGCGAGCCGGATTTTCCATCCCCGCCCGAGGCGGTTGAGGCGGCCTATCAGGCGGGGCTGCATGGCGATACGAAATATCCGCCCGTCGGCGGCCAGCCTGCGCTCAAGGCAGCAGTCGCCAGAAAATTTCTGGACGAGAACGGGCTGAGCTACGCGCCGGAAGAAATCCTGATCGGCAATGGCGGCAAGCAGCTCATATATAACGCCTTCGCTGCGACCATCGATCCGGGCGACGAGGTGATCGTGCCTGTGCCCTATTGGGTGAGCTATCCCATCATCGCGCAGATGATGGGGGGCGTTGCGGTACCGGTGCCCTGCCTCGAGAGCGACCGCTTCCGGCTCACTGCCGAGGCGCTGCGTGAAGCCATCACGTCACGCACGCGCTGGCTCGTGCTCAATTTTCCGAATAATCCGAGCGGGGCCATTCTCGAACGCGACGATCTTGAGGCCATCGCTGCTGTGTTGCGTGATGCGCCGCATGTTCTGGTCATGGCCGATGAGATCTACGAGCATCTGACTTTCGACGGACGCCGTCATGTCTCTCTCGCTTCTGTCGCGCCGGATCTGAAAGACCGGATCCTGACGATCAATGGCATGGCCAAGGCTTATGCCATGACGGGCTGGCGTGTCGGATTCTGCGGTGGCCCTCAGCCCTTGATCAAGGCCATGACAAGCATACAGAGCAATGCCACTTCAGGCATCTGCACGCTGGCACAGGCAGGGGCCGTTGCTGCTCTTGCCACGCCAGGGGCTAGACGTGATGCCATGCGCGACGTGTACCAGCAGCGACGCGATCTGGTGGTGGCGGCATTGCGGGACATGCCGGGCGTGACCTGTGCCTTACCCGACGGTGCGTTTTACGCCTTTCCCGGTATCGGAGCCCTGCTCGGAAAAACCAGCGCGGGGGGCAGGGCGATCATGACGGATATCGATTTTGCCGAAGCTCTGCTGGAGGAGGCCCATGTGAGTGTGGTGCCGGGGAGCGCCTTCGGTCAGGCCGGGTATATCCGCCTGTCTGTGGCTGCTTCGGATGCTCTGCTTCAGCAGGCCTGCACGCGCCTTGGTCAGTTCATCCTGACCCTTGCCTGACTGGACGAAAACGGGGCGGGGTGCGACCATGTGCCATGATCACAGCTTTCCCCGTATTCGAGTCACTTGATTTCCCGACACCCTCACGCGAGACGCTCGGCCAGGCCTATGAAGCTATTGGCGCCGCACTGGATGAGGGTGACCTGCCCCGCGCACTGAACCTGTTTGATGCCCAAAGACGCGCCTACGAATCCTGGTCGGCCCATGTGGAGCTGCGTTTCGCCCAGGATACGCGTAATGCCGCCTTCGTGGCTGCCCGCGACTATGCTGACACGCTCACGCCCTTCGCCACGGGGCTCGAGACCGACATCAAGAAGCGCATTCTCGCGCTGCGCGAGCAGGCCGCCCAGCATCTCGACGCCCATGTGCTCGCCCTCTGGGAAGCGGATATCACCACCTTCGATGAGCGTATCGAACCCATGCTGGCGGAAGAGGCACGGCTGAGTGCCGAATACACGACGCTTCTGGCCGCGGCAGACATTCCCTTCCGGGGCGAGCGTCATAATCTCTCCGGGTTGGAGCCGTTCCAGCAGGATGCGGATCGCGCCACGCGCCATGAGGCCGAGGCGGCGCGCTGGGCGTTTTATGCTGAAAATGGCGAGGTGCTCGATCGGATTTTTGATGATCTCGTGCGCCTGCGTACCGAGATGGCGAAGACGCTCGGGTTCGATACCTATATCGAGCTCGGATATCGCCGTATGCGTCGTACCGACTACACCGCGCAGGATGTCGCGCGCTATCGTGAGCGGATTGTCACTCATGTCACGCCGCTGGTTCAGGCGCTCCTGCAGCGCCGCCAGCTCGAGATGGGTTGGGACAGCCTGAAGGCGTGGGATGAAGCGCTTGTAGACCCCAAGGGTAATCCGGGAACAGCAGGCGATTACGACCTCATGATCGCCCGTGCGCGTGAGATGTTTGCCAATCTCGATGAAACGGGGGAGATGGCGGCTTTTTTCTCGGCCATGGTCGATCAGCATTATGTCGATCTGAAAAATCGCGCCGGCAAGGCTGGCGGTGGGTTCTGTACCTCGTTCTCCATCGAAGGGACGCCCTTCATCTTCGCCAATTTCAACGGGACCCATGGCGATATCGGCGTGTTCACCCATGAGATGGGCCATGCGTTTCAGAACTGGAAGAGCCGCAATCAACCCGTCATCGACATGCTCTGGCCCACCATGGAGGGGGCCGAGATCCATTCCATGGGGCTCGAGTTCCTGACCTGGCCGGAAATCGATCTGCTGGTGGAGGAAGGGGCAGGGGAGCGATATCGCCGCCTGCATCTGATCGAGAGCCTGTGCTTCCTGCCCTACGGCGCCTGTGTGGATCACTTCCAGCACGAAATCTATGCCAAACCAGGCATGAGTGCCGAGGAACGTCATGCGACGTGGCAGCGTCTTGAGAAGCTCTACATGCCGTGGCGCGACTGGGGTGATCTGGCTTATCCCGCCAAGGGCGGACGCTGGCAGGCGCAGCGCCACATCTACGGCTCGCCCTTCTACTATATCGATTACACGCTGGCGCTCTGCGTTGCGCTTCAGCTCTGGCTGATTGCGCAGGTAGATCCGGCACGCGCCATGGATCTGTATCGTGGCCTGTGCGAGGCGGGGGGGAGTCAGGCGTTCTGTTCGCTGGTGCGCTCGGCCGGGTTGATCGTCCCCTTTGAGGAAGATGCGCTGGCGGAGATCGTGCACGAAGCCGAACAGATGCTCATGATGTGAGAGGTAAGGAAACAGGTGCTCCCCTCTGGTCCGAGGGGAGCAGGGGGCGTCAGCCGCGGCGGTTCCACTTGTCCAGCAGGTCGAGAACGGCCTGGGGCGACATGGCGCGCGCGTTACCCAGCGTGTTGGCGCCGTCGGCATTGAGCAATGTGCGACCCGGCGTGACGATCAGCACGGTCGGGACCTCGTGGATAGTGACGCCATATTGCTTGGCGATATCCAGATTCTTGTCGATACGGCCGACATTGACCGGCACAACGACGAACTGGGATTCCAGCCACTGAGCGACCTCAGGCTGTTCGAAAACGCCAGCAAGCATCCGGCAGTCGGGGCACCAGTTTCCGCCAAAATCGATCAGGACCTTGCGCTTGGTGCGCGCGGCTGTGGCAAAAGCCTCTTCCACCTGTGTCTTGGCGAGGGAGATATCGGGATAGACATCCTTGGCGGGGGTGATCTGGACCCCCTTATCAAGAACTGGCGGCGCAGGCGGCCCTTGTTCGGCCAGGGCACTGGTGCTGGAGAGACCGATGGCGACAGGAGTCAGTGCGGAGAGGCCCAGAACGAGAGATGTCAGGACGCCGAGTTTGCGAGTCAGCACGTGTGCGGGCCTTTCTGATCGAGATTGTCCGGGTCCGGCGCGATACTGACGGCGAAAAAGCGCCCCGAAATCCACGGGAGTTGAATTTATGACAGAGTATGAAATGTTCTGTCGGATCTGCAAATACAAGAGAACAGGAAAATCGCGATGAAACAGCATGGCGAGACGGAGCCCAAAATCGCCGAGATTTCCGTCACCTCCACCCTGCTGCGTACGATCGGTCTTGTCGGACTCACGATCGTTCTGGCGTGCCTGATCCGTTTCGTGCCGTTCCTTGGGCATGGAGTCCAATGGGTCGCAGGGACAGATGCATGGCAATCGCTTTATGCCCTGTTCGGGATCGATAGCAGTCTCGGACGCGAGCAACTCATTCTGGTCGGGATCATGCTCAGCTGTTTTGTGGTGGCGCTCGGGATACAGGCCTTGACGGTCGTCGTTTCCGGGAAGATTCGTGCTTCACGTCGTCGGGGGGGATGAATTGCCGGTTCGGGGTGTGAACAGGGCGATACCCGTCAGACCAAGCCAGGACGCCATGACAAGCGTTCCTCCATAGGGAGCCATGAACCCGAAATCCGGCCCGGCGAGCGCCTTGAGAACAACGGGGATGACAAAAACCAGCGTGCCGAGCGCCATGGGCCAGGCCACGAAGCGCATCGTGTTGCGACCGGCGAGGGAAAGGGCCAGAAGCGCAAATGTGTGCCACATGAGCATCTCGATGCCGTGGGACAGCATGGTTCTCCCGCCCTGGATGAAGGCGCTATCCGGGAGGTGGGCACCGAGCGCAGCGAGGGCGACACCGCAGCAGCCAGAGAGACCGCAAAAACCCGTGATAAGGCGTTGCCAGGTCATCATGGGCAAGACACTTTCCTGATCGAGTGAGGAACCGGACACAAGCCCGGCACCTTACAGTCTATCCCGTCAATGCAAAGAAAGAATGAGGTCGGAACGATGAGACATGGTTTGTGGACGATGGCAGCTCTTTTTCCCCTTTGTGCCTGTACACCGGCCTATCCGCGTCTTCCCCCCTTGCCAGACAAGGCCCCCCCTTTCACCACCGCCGATGCGGCTTTCCTTCAGCAGGCGAATGAGCATGATCTTGCCCAAATCGCTTTCGGCAAGCTGACGAGCGATCACGCCCGTTCTCCTGAGATCAAGGATAATGGCACGCAGGTTGTGAAAGATTACGAGGCGCATCGCAAAAGCCTGTCGACGCTGGCAGGAAAACACGATCTGACGCTGACAACGACGCTGCTTGCCGATGATCAGGCGAAACTGGATCGTCTCTCCAAACTGCATGGCAAATCATTCGACCGCGCCTACATGACCGCGCTACGCGACGAGTCCCAGTCTTCGGGCGCAGCCATCGCCTCTGTTTTCACGACGACGAAAGACAGTGACGTCAAGACATCGGCTACCGATCTGCAGAAACTCGACCAGCGCTATATTTCTGCCGCCTATAGCTGGCTTCCACAGATCGCCACGCGCCGACACAAGACCGGCCAGAAATGAAAGCCCGTATCATGAAGACTGATCTCCAAGGGCGGGACAGATGAGCGTCCGTCTTGATCGCATCGTCACCAGAGGCGGCGATACCGGAGAGACCTCGCTTGGAGACGGGCAGCGCGTTCGCAAGGATGATCCGCTGATCGAAGCCATGGGCACGGTGGATGAACTCAATGCGATATTGGGTATCGTCCGCCTGCACTGCTCTGAGCATGACCAGTTGGCACTGATACAGAACACGCTCTTCGATATAGGCGCGATACTCTGCATTCCGGCACGTGAGGACGGAGATACTTTCCTGCTCGAAGCATGCGCGGCTCTCGAGGGCGCTGTCGAGGAACTCCGTCGTGATCAGGCGCCGTTGAAGAGTTTCATCCTGCCGGGGGGCTCAGCAGGGGCAAGCTGGGCGCATATGGCGAGGGTCGTGGCCAGAAGGGCGGAGCGCGACCTGGTGGCTCTAGATCAGAAACGGCTCGCGGGGGTACTTCGCTACATGAACAGGCTGAGCGATTACTTCTTCGTTCTCGCCCGACACGAAAACAGGTCGGGGCAGGACGACATTCTCTGGCGGCCTCGGCAAGCACGTCACTGAGGCGTCGATCATGCCGGGCTGGAGGATGGGCATGGACACGGAACATCGGATTATGTAGACTTATGGAGTACTATTGGGGATGACATCACAAGTTTTTGTGATATGAGACCTGATGCTGGCCAGCACGGCCACTTTCCTTCGACAGTTCGTTTCCTGCCTCAAGCATCGGATTATCGGTGATTGTAGTGCGGAAAATATACCTGGAATATGGGAAGTCATTCCGGGAAATTTGCGCGATTTTTACAGCCAGAAAGATGGCAGGAACCAAGTAAAAAACGGGATGGAGTATTGTAGCGCCGGGTTCCGCTCCTCGTGACAAGGAGAACGAACTGGTATACGAGACACGCCAAGGCTCCCATCCTCGGAAGAGTAGAATAAGAGCGCTTCTGGTCAATCTCGCCAGAGCAAATGTGAAAACCGAATTTCTTCAGACCAAATTGGGCGAAACAACGTGAGTATAGACTCAGATTTTCTGAATAAAGATCAAAGTCTCGATACAGAAATTAACGAAGATTCATTGCGTCAGGCTCTGGAGCGTTTAGGGGCCAAGGGAAATAAACGGCCCGTTGCTATTAGCCACAAAAAATCTCTCCCTGATCAGCGTCGTCGTCGCTTCGTTCAGGAAGGGCAGGTTATTGTCGAGCATCATCAGGCTTCGCGCACTGCGCAACGACTGGCTTCTCCGCAGTCGGACGAACAGGGCGAAGAGATCAGCCGTTTGCGAAACCTGCTGAAGGTGGAGCAGCGCCGCGCCGAGGACGCGCAACGCGACCTGAGTGACGCCAATACCCAGCTTCGCACCCTCGAAACTCACCTTGTGCATGAGAAACTGCACGTGACTGAGCTCAAGACGAAATGCGCCGAGGCGGAGCAAGCTCTTCTCGAGGCGCAGGTGCAGCTTACCCGCCTGCGTGAGGACGCCGCCGTCCAGAAACGTGTGGCGGAGAAAGAGGCCAGCGTGACAGAGGCACTCGGCCAGAAGAAAAGGGGTCCGGGTCGGCCTCCGCTCGTGCGCAAGGTCGAGACGGGCGCGGATGAGCAGGAGCCTGTCCGCTGGTGGAAAGACTGAATTCCAGACAGAGCGGATACCGCGGGTGTTACGACCCGCTTCGGCCTGGATAAATGGTGCGCCTGCTTTGGGTCACACGCCGACGTCTTCCAACAGGGCCTGGAATGATCCCATCAGGCCGGACGATCTGGGAGCGGACCTGACCCGTGTCCGCCGAACGGCCTCAGCAAACCTCCTTGCCATAGCAGGTCGGTGATACAAGGTGGGTCAAACTGGGCGGCTTGCTTTGCGCAGCGCTAGCGCGAACCAGATCAGGCAAAGCGCGAACGCCCCAATCCCTGCAATCCCGGAAAAACCATCACCCACTGGTATCGCGAGCAGATCACCGTGACCGGTCATACCGCTGAGCACGGCAATCACCACGCCGACAAGGCTCTCACCAACAATGAAGCCTGACGCGATCATGGTGCCGGTACTGTCATCGCCATGGGATTGCGGGTGCGCCATGCGATCGAACAGGCGACCGATAACGGCTCCGATGGCGATGGTCACCGAGACATCGGCTGGCAGGTAGATTCCCATGCCGACAGCGAGCGGGGGCAGTGCAAGCTTCCGGAGCTTGAGAAGACGGTCGATCAGAATGAGCGCGACGCCAATCGCTGCCCCGATCAGGATCATGGTCCAGTCGAGATCATGCAGCAAAATACCCCGGGCGATATCCACCATCAGTGCAGGTTGCGGGGCAGCAAGGGCGCGTGACGGATCCATGCCGGGACGCGGCAGGGTGCCGACAAACCCGTAGGCCTGATAAAGCACGTTCAGAACAGGCGGGATGACGAGTGCCCCGACGACACAACCGATCAGTAGCACCACCTCCTGCTTCCACGGTGAGGCGCCGACAATCTGGCCTGTCTTGAGGTCCTGAAGATTGTCGTTCGAGATCGCGGCCGAACCTGTGAGCGCAGTCAACACGAACAGGACATAGGCGATGGCGACATGCTGGTCATGGGCGGTCATCGCATCCGGGACCAGATGCAGCGCTTCGAGCCCCATCAGGGCCATGCACAGCGCGACCACGCTGATGATGGAGATGCCTGAAATCGGGGAGGAGGAAGACCCGATGATCCCCGCCATATAGCCGCACGCGCTGGCAACCAGAAAGCCGATGAACAGGCAGGCGCCAAGACCAAGTGCCAGCATGACCAGAAGCAGCGCGTTATGGCTGGTGACCGGCCAGAGAAACAGGGAAAAGAGCACACCAAGCCCGAGGATGAGCGCACCGAGCAGGGCGTTCATGACTGGCGGGGGGAGGTCGCGATCGGTCTCGTCGAGTGCCGCGCGATGGGTCTGTGAGAAAGCTTCGCGCAGGCCACGCGATACGGGGCCGAGAAGGGAGAAAACCGTCCAGCACGCAGCAATCGCAATCGTGCCGGCGCCCATGAATCGCACCTTGTGGACCCAGAGCCCTGTAGCAAAACTTCCATTATCCAGCCCGGCGGGGTGTGGCGTGATGGCGCTCAGCCAGGGCACGGCAATGCCCCAGCCGATAATGACGCCACCCAGCATGGCCAGGCCTCCGGTCAGCCCGACCAGATAGCCTGTTCCGACCAGAGCCAGGGAATAAGCGCCCTGTACGCGAAAAATCGAGGGGCCAAAGGCAAGCGTCGCGCTCCATCCATCGCGGATGACGCGCAGTCCCGTGCTCAGGAAAGTCAGCGCGGCTGCGATAGCGCTGCCGCGCATCAGGGCGGAGAGCGCCTGCTGGTTGCCCTCAGGCGAGGCAACACGCAGGATTTCGGCGCAGGCGACCCCCTCGGGATAGGGCAGGGCGCTATGAGTGACCAGCGCGCGCCTGAGCGGGATGGTAAAGAGAACGCCCGTTGCTCCGCCGAGCAGGGTGATGAAAAAACTCTGCCAGAACGGAAAGCCGCTCCAGAATCCGATCATGACCAGCCCCGGTATGGTCGCGAACACGCAGCTCAGCGTGCCTGCCGCCGAGGCCTGGGTCTGCACCAGATTGTTTTCCAGAATGGTGTTGCCCCCCAGCGCACGCAGTACCGCCATCGAAATGACGGTTGCCGGAATGGAAGACGCGAAGGTGAGGCCGATCTTGAGGCCCAGATAGACATTGGAGGCAGTGAAGATGACGGTAATCAGGGTGCCGAGAATGAGCCCCCGAATGGTTAATTCCCGCGTCGCCTGATTCATGCCGTCTCTCTGTCTCGCTAGCGTAAGGAACAGGTCCTACGACGAAGCGGTCAGAAACGAAAGACGAAGTTGGACTGGTAATAACTTCCGCTCTTGCCCCCTGCCGCACGCAGCCCGTCCGAGCCGATGAAACGGGCACCATATTGCGTCCATGTCAGATGGCGATTGAGCTGCAGCGTTAGTGACGCCTGGGGCACAACCCCGACAAAGCCACCATGCAGGTTCGTGAGACTATAGGCACCTGATGGGCCATAGATCGCGTCATTCGTTGATTCTCGCCAGAAAAAGGGTGCCTTGAACTGAAGGCTGAGCCAATTGCGGGGGGTGAGGCGGATGACTGGCGAGAGACTGACCAGATTGCTGGGGGCGATATAGGTTGTGGTGTCCAGATAATTCGTCTGCGGGTTGAAGGGAGCAATATAGGTGCCAACCGATCCGCTGTTCCGGCGCGATGAGCCGCCCGAATACAGATCCGCCTGAACGCCGAGAAACGGATGGAGAGGGGAAGGCGTATGACGATAACCCGCAATCGCGTTGAAGGCATAAGCCGAGACGTCGCGGTTCTGACCGGTACGGTTCAGCTCGAAACTCCCCCCCTGATAAAGGCCGCCCACTGAGAACTCGAAAGAGGGCGCCCCGCCATACCAGCGAAACCCGTAGTTCTGGCGCGCCGTCGTTCCGGCCAGTGTGGTGCGGTTATAGGGGAGGGCGGCCGAGCTGCCCGCTACGCGAAAAGCGATCAGGAACACGTCGAGGAAGGACGAGACTCGCTCTGCCCCCAGCGAGAAGGAGGGGGGCGCCCAGGTCAGATCCAGCCCGTGCAGCCGCGTGCTCCAGTCCACGCGATCATGAAACATCTTGTTGAAATTGATATTCGTCCCGACGAAGTCATAGACATCGGCGCGTAGCCGCGGCCAGACCGCGTAGCCGCGCACGCCATTCCAGGCGAGGGGGATATTCGGCGTTTCGCGATTGTACAGAATATAGGAAGGCGCATCGAGGAATTGCTGCCTCCCGATCATCAGCCCTGTTTTGGCCCCGGCCAGCTTTGACCGGAGCTCGACAAAACCCTGCTGCAGATCGAGTCGCTTGCGGAACGTCCCATTATAGCCAAACCCGCCCCAGCCCGCGGCATCGCCATTCACCAACTGGCCGAAGAATCGCACATGCTCGCCCAGATGAAGATCGGCACCATAGAGATTGCGTACGGCGAAGCGGCCGGAGCCGGCGGGGCCGCGCGTTCCCAGAAAAGGGGCTTCTTCCGACCAGTTACGCAGCCGGGTTTCGCCGGAGAGGGTGAGCCACCAGCGGCCATTGTGCGTGAGCGGGATGAATTTCAAAGGGTCGAACAGATCGTCATGACGGCGTCTGTCGCGGAGAAAGGACCAGTCTTCGGCCCAGGGGGCCACGCCATAGCGCCCGATCGGGCCGAAGCCGGCCGATTCACCGTTTCCCCGGGTGAAGACCCCCCAATCGCCCTGGGTGCCATGGGGAGGCTTGTTCTGGAGAGGGGTGACGCGCCGGGGCTGTCCGACCGGTCCGGCATGAGGAAAGTTCTGGATTTCCGGACGGGCCGTACCGTTGACGGTCACATGCTCTTCCGCAGCTGTCGGGTCGATCAGCCCGGGTTTGCCGGCTGCTGGCCGTACGATCCCGGGGGTGTCGGTCGAGGCGCCCTGCGCGGTATCTGTTGCGCCCTGCGCTGCACAAGGGGCCACGCCTGCAAGCAGAATGAAGGCGGGCAGGACGTGGGATGAGCGCATGTGGAGTGTTCCGGAGACGAAAGGTTCCCCAGAGTAGCAGAATAAAACAACATGACAACGTGTTTTTATATAAACACGCTCATATATGGTGATTTAGTTCGTGTGCAGCGTGAACTCGGCCGGGCGCAAATGGGTCTGGTTGTAATCGAGCTGCTCATGGCTCAGCTGGAAGCCGACCTTAAGCGCGTAATTCGTCTGCTGCAGGTCAGGCGACGCGGGGACATCGATCAGGCGTACCGGGGTACGGAGCGATACGGTGGACTGGTTTCCCGCGAAGGAGACCGGCACCTCGAACTCCTTCTTGTCGATGATCTTGCCGTCACGAAGCACCGCGACGAAATAGGGCAGCACGATATCCTGTCCGCTCGAAGCCGGGCCACGTTCGACCGTAATCCCGAGGCTGAGTTTCGTGCGGACGATTTTCTTGGGTCCCGCCTCGCAATTGCCCGTGAGCCCGCTCATGCCGGCATGGGTCACGAGGCTGCCAGCATCCAGGCCCTTGCCATCGTATTGATAGAAGTCCGCGGCCTGGCTGAGGATCTCGACAGGAGGGCAGATAGGCGCAAAGGCGCTCTCGTCATCCTGATTACAGGCTGTCAGGCCGATGCCCGTGCCCATGAGGGCAAGGAGGGGAAGGAACTGGCGGGCGGATCTGGTCATCAACAAGGCTCTTTGTCTATTCACCGGTGCGCAAACCAGGCACGGTATGGTAAGAAGGTGACACGACGCAGAATGAACATGCAATCGCGGGCTTGCATACTGGCAAGGGGTTGCGTAGCTCCCATATGCGAGCCCATATCGCGACACGTTGCATCATTCGTCATGCGTGCTGCCTTGGGGCTTGTTCGCATATACCGCCTGCCGTGAGATTGGGGAACACCATGCCCGACACCTTGACCACTTCACGCCCGCAAGAGACCTCGGAGCAGGCGTCCGGGGCACAAACGCTTCGCGTTCTTCTGGCCGGGCCCCGTGGCTTCTGTGCTGGCGTGGACCGGGCCATTCGCGTGGTGGAAGAAGCCATCCGACGCTATGGCGCGCCTGTCTATGTGCGCCACGAGATCGTGCATAACCGTACGGTTGTCGAGAACCTGGAAGAGCAGGGCGCGATCTTCGTTGAGGAACTCGATGAGGTTCCTGCCGATGGCCATGTCGTGTTCTCGGCGCATGGTGTGCCCAAATCGGTTCCGGCTGAGGCGCAGCGTCGCAATCTGCTTTATCTGGATGCCACCTGCCCGCTGGTGTCGAAGGTGCATCGCGAAGCCGAGCGTCATTTTGCCGGAGGCGGGCCGGACGCGCGCCATATCCTCATGATCGGCCATGCGGGCCATCCGGAAGTGGTCGGCACGATGGGTCAGCTGCCCAATGGGGCCGTGACCCTCATCAATGATGCGGAAGAGGCCCGTACGGTCCAGCCGGAAGACCCTTCGCGTCTCGCCTTCATTACCCAGACGACCCTCTCTGTGGACGATACCTCCGAAATCGTCGCGATCCTGCGTGAGCGCTTCCCGCTCATCGAAGGGCCGAAGAAGGAGGACATCTGCTACGCCACCACGAACCGTCAGGAAGCGGTCAAGGCCATTGCGCCGGAAAGCGACCT
This sequence comes from Asaia krungthepensis NRIC 0535, assembly GCF_025995175.1. Lineage (GTDB taxonomy): Bacteria > Pseudomonadota > Alphaproteobacteria > Acetobacterales > Acetobacteraceae > Asaia > Asaia krungthepensis. Next base: position 113,337 of record NZ_BAPV01000009.1, on the reverse strand, counting down.
GGTGATCGTGATCGGGTCCCCCAACTCCTCGAATTCGCAGCGTCTGCGTGAAGTGGCCGAACGTTCCGGCGCCAAGCGGGCCCTGCTCGTGCCGAAGCTTGCGGCACTGGACTGGAGCGTGCTCGAGGGCGTTTCCACAGTCGGGATCACGGCTGGTGCCTCGGCGCCGGAATCGCTGGTTCAGGAAATGGTCGATGCGCTTTCGACGCGGTACAAGCTCGCGATTGAGGAGCGTATCGTGAAGAAGGAAAACGTGGCCTTCCGCCTGCCGAGCCCGCTCGGCGAGCCGGTCTGAGGGCTGGCGGCATTTCCATGAACGCTTCGTCCGCCGCCTGACTCCATGGCGGTCTATACAAACATCCCGCCGGAAGAGCTCGAAGCCTTTCTGGCGGAATACGATCTTGGCCCCCTCAAACGGGTGGACGGGATTGCCGAGGGTGTCGAGAACACCAATTATCTGATCGAGACCGAGGCCGGTCGCGCCATTCTCACGCTTTATGAGAAGCGGGTGCGTGAGGAAGAGCTCCCCTGGTTCCTTGGTCTCATGCAGCATCTCGCGCGCCGAGGGCTGAAATGCCCGACACCGGTGATCGCGCGCGACGGTGTCGCCTTGCGCCGTCTGATGGACAGACCAGCTGCGATCACGACGTTCCTTACCGGTCGTCCAATCGAGACAATCACGGCTTCGGCCTGCTTCAGCCTGGGGCAGTCGCTCGCGCGCATGCATCTTCTGGGTGACGGATTCAGGGCGCATCGCCCGAACAGTCTCGGTCCGGATGCCTGGCGCCCTCTGCTGAACTCCTGCCACGGTGCCGCAGACACGGTGCAGCCCGGTCTGACCGCAGAACTCGAGAACGCTATCAGCGAGGTTCTGGCCGCCTGGCCCGCGTCGGGTAGCCTGCCCGTGGGGCAGATTCATGCCGACCTTTTTCCCGATAATGCGTTTTTCGAGCGGGGAAATGTCTCAGGCCTGATCGATTTCTACTTCGCCTGTACCGATCTTCTGGCCTATGACCTCGCCATCTGCCTCAATGCCTGGTGTTTTCCCGATGAGCGTACACCCGATGCAGCTCTGATGGCGGGGCTGATGGGCGGATACCAGTCCATTCGCCCGCTGGCGGCGGAAGAGAAAGCTGCACTCCCCGCGCTGGTACAGGGAGCGTCTATACGCTTTCTCCTGACCCGTCTCTATGACTGGGTGAACACACCGGTCGATGCCATCGTCACGCGCAAGGACCCGCTGGCCTATCACCATCGTCTGGTCGCATGGCGAGCGGATGCAAGAGGGTTGCTCCATGTCTGAGGAAGCAAAGGCGGAACTGCCCGAGGATGCGCCCGTCGTGGAAATCTGGACCGATGGAGGGTGCAAACCCAATCCGGGACCGGGTGGCTGGGGCGCGCTTTTATGTTCCAAGGGGCATGAGCGCGAACTCTCGGGTGGTGAGAGCGAGACCACCAATAACCGTATGGAACTGACCGCTGCCGCCGAGGCTCTGGAAGCGCTCAAGCGTCCCTGCAAGGTGACCCTGCACACCGACAGCGAATATCTGCGCAATGGCATCACGCGCTGGCATACAGGCTGGGTGAGACGCAACTGGCGCAATGCTGCGGGAGATCCGGTAAAGAATCTCGACCTGTGGCAGCGCATCCTGGCTGCGGAAAAACAGCATCAGGTGACCTGGCTCTGGGTGCGCGGTCACAGTGGCGACGTGAATAACGAACGCGTCGACCAGCTTGCCACTGCGGCACGCCAGGCCCGCGAGAACGGCTGATCGAGATTCCTGCGGACAGGCTGCCTGGCCGCAGGGAAAACGGGTTCAGACCGACAGGCAGATACGATGCGCAATGTCGGTTGCGTTATCTGCATCCTGCATCAGACCCAGAAGCTTCAGCTCATCCACATATTGTTCCACCTGGATGCGCAGTGGGTGACCGGTCACGGGATGGCTGGCGATCTCGCGCTCGAGCATGCCCCTTGCATCTTCAGGCGCGTCCTTGTCCTTCAGCCATAGCTGCGCGAGTTCATCCTTGTGGACGGGGAACTCATGCTGCGCATCGCTGAGAGCGGCGGTCAATGCGGCGGCAAGTCCCGGATCCTGTGTCAGGGCCTTGGTGGCGATGCCAAGCGTCAGGTCAATGCGCTCACGCTCCGCGCCCGTCATGCTGTCGAGCATGTTCCAGCTCACCCCGCGTGTTTCCTGCAGGATTCGCCATCCCATGGGGTCATGGACGGCGACGGCATCGAGTTCCCCCGCTCGCAGGGAATCCGCCATATCATCTGCGGCAATGGCGACCCAATGTACCGAATCGGTAGGATGCAGACCGCGCCGCCGAAGCTGGATACTGACGAATCGTCGATCGGCGCCTTCGAGACTCACGACACCAATTTTCCGGCCTGCCAGATCGGCCACCTTGTGCAGATGCAGATCGCGCCTCACCAGCAAGCGATAACTGCCCCCCCGGATTCCACAAGCCAGACGAGTGGGAAGTTCGTCGGCATCGTCCTGATAGAGAACCGGAAGCCAGTCCAGCAGGGGGCTTAGGGCGGCATCGGCGCGGCCATTCACCACGGCATCGATGGCGCTGTTGCCTCCGCTCGTCTCGACGATATCCACGGTCAGATCATAGCGCCCGAAGAGGCCCTGCTGGCAGAGCCAGAGCAGCGGATCGTAGTCCGGGTCAGGCCAGGCCAGCCGGATATGGCGCTTCTTCCCGTCTGTCGCGATCTGCTTGCGATGATGAAAAACATGGCGCGATTGCAAGGCGGTAGCGAGAATGATGCCGCCTGCACCCATGAGGAGAAGACGACGGGAAGGCGCTGCCATCAGAAGAAAAACTCCATATGCAAAAAAAATGACAAAGGGGGGTTTACCCCAGGAAAAGCTTTCGCTAGATAGTGCCTCGCCGGTCCCGAATAGCTCAGTTGGTAGAGCAAGCGACTGTTAATCGCTGGGTCGTAGGTTCGAGTCCTACTTCGGGAGCCAGGCATTTTCCCTTCACATTACTGTTCATCAGGCCTGATCGTATCGAGGCGATCCAGCGTCCATAGACGCGGGAACATCCTGATCCAGAGCCCGGCCACGATCAGCGTGCCGATACCGCCCGCGACAACGGCCGCCTCTGTGCCGATCGCTGTCGCGAGCATACCGCTCTCGAATTCCCCAAGCTGATTGCTCGACCCGATAAACAGCATGTTCACGGCCGAAACACGCCCGCGCATGCCGTCGGGCGTGGCGAGTTGGGTGAGCGCACCGCGTACAACCACGCTCACCACATCGGCCGCACCCAGCACAGCAAGGGAGAGCACAGACAGCGCCAAAGAGTGCGAAACCCCAAACACGATCGTTGCAATGCCGAAAATCCCGACCGAGGCAAACATGATCGGGCCTGCATGCGACTTCAGCGGATAACGTGCCAGAACAAGCGACCCCAGGAGCGCTCCGACGGCAGGTGAGGCCCTGAGAATGCCCAGACCGATAGGGCCGAGATGCAGGATATCATCGGCGTATACGGGAAGCATGGCCGTTGCCCCTCCGAGCAGCACCGCGAAGAGATCGAGTGAGATGGCCCCCAGCAGGTCACGGCGCCGACGCAGAAACGCGATGCCGCCAAAAAGCGATTCGAGGCTCATGGGGGAGCGGTTGCCTGCGTAGGGCTTGAGCTTGAGCAGTGAGGTCGAAATGAGCGCGATGCTGAAGCCGCAGGCGCAGGTCAGGTAGCAGAAATCCGCGCCAAGGCCGTAAAGAAGGCCGCCAAGAGACGGCCCGATGATGGAGGCTGTCTGGAACAACGATGCCGAAAGCGCCGCCGCTCGTGGGAACTGGGCGGGTGTGGCAATGGAGGGCAGGAAGGTCTGCTGGCAGGGGCCTTCAAACGAGCGCAGGGCACCAAAACATGCGACCAGCACATACAGCGCCCAGGGGGCGAGCTGACCCAACATTGTCGCAATGGCCATGACCAGCGCCCCGAAGATCTCGATGGCCTGGCAGATCTGCACGATGCGCTTGCGATTATACCGGTCGGCCACATGCCCCGAGATGAAAACCAGAGCCAACATGGGCAGAAATTGTGCAAGGCCAATCAGGCCGAGTGCGGTGACGCTGTGGGTGAGGGCGTAGGTCTGCCATGCGACGGCAACCGCCAGAACCTGCGCTGAAAGTGCGGAGAGTGTCCGTCCGGCGAGGAAAGGACGTAACCCGATGATGGCATTCAGCGCATCGGATTGTTGGGCGGAAGAGGAGGGGGGAGATGAAGGCTCGGGCATCGTCTCTACTATAAGCAGAGCGCCTTCCCCTGCGCCACGGGCTGATCGGATAACAATGAGCAGGACGATACGCCCGTTGAGCGAAATCCCGCCTGCGTGTTGCCTCCGGAATGGGACGGGATGCGTCATTCTTCCGGCGCGAGGAAAACAATGGACCTTCGGACTAAGGTTGCGAGGTCCGACCAAGCTCCAGCCAGTTGGATGATTGCATTTCACAAGGCGCGCAGGCAGGGTCCGCGGGATGAATGCAGATCCTGACCTGTCCACCGAATCGCCCGTTTTGTCGGGCGTGGCGGAGCCGACCCAGCCCGATATCCGCGTCGGAACGATCGCCTCAGCGATCGAGGAAGGGGAGAAAACGCTCCTCTGGATCGATTTCGGGGCGCATCTGGGTGTCCGTCGGGCCATAATGACCCTGGCGAAACGCTATCGTGCCCCCCAACTGGTTGGCAGGCAGGTTTGTGCTGTGGTTAATCCGCAGCTGAATAACACTACCGTGAATCAAGTGCTGGCCCTCGGCATGCCGGATCGCTCCGGTGATATGGTCCTGATCTGTCCGGACCACCGTGTGCCAGATGGAGGAAAACTGTTCTGATGGCTACCAACTACGCAACCGTCACCTGGGACCAGCTGCATCGCGACGCACGCACCCTCGCTTCGGCCCTGATGGCGCGTGGCGCTTTCAAGGGAATTGTGGCCGTGACGCGTGGGGGGCTCATTCCCGCTGCCATCATCGCGCGCGAGCTCGATTGTCGTCTGGTCGAGTCTATCTCGGTTATCTCCTACTCAGGCGAGAGCGCTCAGGACCAGAAGGAACCCCGCGTGGTCAAGGCGCCGATCGCTGCAGGCGATGGTGAGGGTTTCCTGGTGATCGACGATCTGGTCGATTCCGGCGAGACGGCCAAGGTCGTGCGCGACGTGCTCCCCAAGGCGCATTTCGCATGTCTTTACGCCAAGCCCAACGGCAAGCCGCATACGGACCAGTATGTGATGGAAGTGGCGCAGGACACCTGGGTTCTGTTCCCCTGGGATACGGCTCCGCTCTTCGTGCCGCCGCTTGCACGTAACCTCGGATAATTCTTCAGTTTTTTTGTTGCGCTGCCCTTTCACCCTGCCGCGAGTTGCGGTAGGGTCCGCGCGTTCGGGGCGTGGCGCAGCCTGGTAGCGCGCTTGTTTTGGGTACAAGAGGCCCCCGGTTCGAGTCCGGGCGCCCCGACCACCACCAGGGGTATCGCGATACGCGCCCTTAGCTCAGTTGGATAGAGCAACAGCCTTCTAAGCTGTGGGTCGCTGGTTCGAATCCAGCAGGGCGCGCCATTTTCCCAGGTTTTTCGCCCCTCACGGTTTGCAGGACTTCCAGATAATTCGTCCGCCCTATCGGTAGGTACGCGTAAGGCTGGCACGAAATTCCCAAGAGCGGCTACAGCCGGGACGATGATAAGCTCATCTCATGGAATATAGTCTCCCCGCATCTTTATGCCGAAGGTCAGGATCTGAACATTCGGCAGCGCGAGAGGAGAGACGAAGGCTTCGACCCGCGGTCTCTCAAGCCTGTTTCTAACTGCACCCCAACGTCGCCTCTCGAACTTTCGGATCACCTCCGTCTGCCTCGCGCATCCTTCCGGGCTATGTGCTTTTTAGCTCGGTCAGGGCGCTCAACGACGTAACACGGCGTCAGCGACATCGATCAGGCGTGGCGACCCGGTACATGGTTGGCGCGTGTCCCCGTTACACGCCTCGTCACGAAAAGACGGTGGGTATCGGTCAGGATGCTTCCATGAGGTATGTCGTGGCGATATAAAAATCTCAGCTCTGCCCGCATGATGAATTTGCCCAATGGAAATGCCTGCTGACGGAACAATGAATAGCTTCGCGGCGCCCTGTGCAGGGCTCCTTCTGTTGTCTGGGACAGGGGGGTATCGTGCCTGACACGTGCGCTCGGCCCGGCGCGAGCGCCATGAAAACCTCGCGTCATCGATTGCGCACGGGTCTGGCCGGTCTTTGCGGGGTGGCGTCTCTATGGTCGGCCGATGTCAGTCAGGCGGCCCTTGCGCAGGACCCTCTTGTGCAGGACACGCTGCCTTCGCTGGGCAATTACGCCATCAAGCACTGGACCACACAGGACGGACTGCCGCAGAATTCGATACGCGATATCTCGCAGGGGCCTGACGGGCGTATGTGGTTCGCCACATGGGAGGGCCTTGTTTCCTATGACGGACTGAATTTTCATATCCAGAACCGTGGCAGCGATCCGCCTCTTCCGGATAACGGCATCGGCGCGCTTGTGACCGATGCGGCTGGTGATATGTGGTTCAGCGATGCGCGAGGCGATATCGGCCGCCACGATATCGACGGGTCATGGCATTTCTGGCCCCATGAATCGAGCGCTCCGGCAACGTTGATCCAGTCGATGAAGATCGACCGCAAGGGCGATGTCTGGCTGCTTTATGAGAATCACGGCCTGGGGACCATGTCTCATTCCGGTGTGTTTCACTACAACGCGCCGGGACCGAACCAGCCTCTCTCAACCGTGTATCGCAACATGGCGTTCGATTCTTCTGACGCGCTATGGGTAGGGACCTATAGCGGTATCGTCATTCGCGAGGCCAATGGGCATGTGCATCAGCCTCCGGCATCCTGGAACCTGCCTCACGGCCTTTCGTGGCCGTATCATGCCCCGGATGGAACATTCTGGGTTGTTTCCGACAGCCGTATCTTCTCGATTGTCGATAACAGACCGGAGCTCGCCTATGACCTGCGCAACCATGGTCGTGTCACGGCACTGCTGCAGGACCGACACAAGGCACTCTGGGTCGGCACCGAGGACCATGGGCTGATACGCCTGAGCGGCGACCGCATCGAAACCATGCCCGATACGCTCGATCCGGCGGCGGGGCGTATTCTCTCGCTCGCGGAAGACCGTGAAGGATCGATCTGGGTCGGGACGAGCGCAGGACTGTTCCGTCTTCAGGAGACGCCCTTCAGCGCCATACGTCGCCATAACGGTCTGGCAGGCGATTTTGTCCGTACGGTCATGGAAGACCATGCGAATAATCTCTGGGTCGGCACCGATGGAGGATTGTCAGAGATCATCGGTGACGGGCCGCCCCAGACCTGGCCTCTCCCTACGCGTTCCGGTCATCAGCCGGAAGTACTTGCAAGTGTCGAGGCCCGTGACGGCACGGTCTGGCTGGGAACTTACGCCGATGGCCTGTTCGGGATTCTCGCCGATGGAACGATACGGCATCTCGATGCAGGCAATGGTCTGCCACCGGGGAATATACGGGCGCTCGCTTTCGATGCTGCAGGTCAATTGCTGATCGGAACACAGCATGGGCTCTATACCCTCGATGATACGGGGCAGGTGCACCACGTCGCAGTACGGAATCCGCCGTCCGGTCTGATCACTGCTTTATATGTTGAAGGAGACAGGATCTGGGTCGGGACACTGGACGGCGTCAGGATCATCCATGAGGGGAATACGCAGGCGCTCAAATTCCATGGTCTCGATGGTGCCCATACGATATTCGGCTTTCTGCCGATCGGGACAGATCTCTGGTTTACCTCGGATCGTGGCCTGTATCGCTACCGTCATGGCAAAACAGCTCATGTGGGGCGTGCTGCGGGGCTGCCGGTGGATTCCGTGTTTGCCCTTGCGCAAGATCATGATGGCTATGTCTGGGCGACAAGCAATCGGGGTATCTTTCGCATTCTCCTGACCGATCTTGAGAAGGCTGCAGACGGCGCTCAGCACCATCTGTCCCTTATCCAGCTCGATGAGAGCAATGGTCTGAGCAGCAGCCAGGCCAGTGGCAGCGCCCAGCCGAGCATTGCCTTGCGTCGTGACGGTTCGCTCTGGATCGCCACGGCGATCGGTATCGCCAGAACCGAGCCCGCACGGTTCAATGACTTCCTCATCAAGCCGCCGCCGCCGCCCGTGGCGCTCGATGGAATCGCAGTGGATGGGCGTGACATACGCTATGTGCGCCGTGGCGGCGTCCTGCATGTGCCGTCACGGCACAATCTGACGATACGCTATACCGCACCGAGCTATATTGCCCCGGCCGAGATCATCTTCCGGACGACGATCAAAGGCTCTGGCGCAAGCTGGACGACAACAGGTAAGGCGAGAACGCTTGAGCTCACCTCTCTTCCGCCCGGCCGATATACTTTGAGTACCGCGGCGGCGCATCCCGGACAGGCCTGGCCGCAGCCCGTCACCCTGGTGGATTTCGTCATCGACCCGAAATGGTGGCAGAGAAGGCGCTTCTGGGTGTTCTGTACCCTGATGCTCGGGGGGCTGATCGGTCTCTCATACGGCGCCATTGTATGGCGGTACCGTGTCGAGGCGCGAAAACTCTCCAGAATCATCGAGCGACGTACCCGGGATCTCCAAGCGCAAACGACGAGGCTGGAGCAGGCCGATATGGAGAAAGACGCCCTTTTGGCGCGTCTGAACATACAGATGGAGCTGACGGCGAAACAGGCGCGAGAGGATGCTCTCACCGGGGTCTATAATCGCCGCGCTTTCGATGAAGCTGTAGAAACCATGCTCAGCGGGGTCCGGGATGGTGGGCCGGAATTCTGCCTGGCGATCATCGATATCGACCATTTCAAGGCAATCAACGACAATCACTCCCATCAGAGCGGCGATCAGGTGCTGCGTGAGGTGGCCTCGCTGCTCAAGGCAGGGACCCATGCCGCCGACATGGTTGCGCGTATCGGAGGCGAAGAATTCGGCGTGCTCCTGCCTGCACAGAGTCTTCAGGCAGCACAGGCGCGGCTTGAGAGCCTGCGCGAGGATTTCCATGGAAAATCGGAGTGGGAAATTCCGGCCCTGGAAGGTGGCGTGACCTTCAGCGCAGGGCTGACCCGCTTCGAGCCGGGCGATACGGTGAAGTCGCTCCTCAAACGCGCAGACAAGCTCCTTTATGGCGCGAAACATGCAGGTCGGGATCGTATTCACGTAGCATGATTGGACGGTAACATTTCGATCCCGCATCGACCAGCCGCAGCCGAGATGCCCTTTCGCGGCGGGAGCGGGATAACTCTGGTGCGCGGATGACGAAACTCCCCGAGAGGCATGACGGAGGACGATCGGACATCCCATCGACCCGATCGGGACGAAAAGGGAGGGTTTGCCCGGAAGGCGCGTCATTATTTTTTAACCCATTGCGGGCGCGTCAGGCATGTTTGGACTTTTGTAACGAATCATAAAATCGTAGGAACAAAAGGAGGTGCCCGGACGCGTGATCTGGCGTTGTGGTCCATATGGAGCAAGCTTCCGGCAATGGTCGATAAGATGGCGGCGTGGAACGGCCTGGAGGCCTACGACATACTCGATACGCCGCCGGAGCGCGGCTATGACGATCTCGTTGCGCTTGCGAGCCAGATCTGCGCCACGCAATCTGGCGTGGTCAGTCTGATCGACAGCGATCGCCAGTGGTTCAAGGCCCGCATCGGCACGACGCTTTGCCAGACAGCACTCGATGACGCCATTTGCATGATGGTTGTCAGGCAGAACAGGGTCATCGAGATCGAGGATCTGAGTCTGGACGACCGCACGGCTGCAAACGCGCTGGTGGTGGGCGAACCCCGACTGCGCTTTTATGCGGGTGTCCCGCTTCGTACCCCTTTCGGCACGATCGGGGCGCTTGCCGTGTTCGACCCTGTGCCCCGACCCGGGGGGCTTACACCGATGCAGCGTGCCTCTCTTGAGAAGCTCGCGGGCCTCGCAGTGGATCTGCTCGAACTCCGGCGTCAGAGCATGGCGCAGGAGAAAGCCCGGACACGCTGGCGCAGTCTGTTTCAGACCATGCAGGACGGCTTCATCATAGCGCGGGTGGAACGCGACGAGACGGGCCGCGTCATCGACTGGTGCTATAACGAGATCAATCCCGCCGCCGAAGCGCAGACAGGGATTCTGGCGTCTGAGGCCATCGGTCGCACGACGTGCGATGTGTTCAAGGCGCTCGAACCGTACTGGATCGAGTTTGCAGGTCGTGCGGTCGATGAGAGCCGGCCCATTCCTTTTCTCAAGGAAGCACGGGATCTCGGGCGGATCTACGAGGGAATGTTCTATCCGCTCGAGCAGGATTTCTTTTCCATCACCTTTCGAGATGTGACCGAGAGAATGGCGGCTGAGAAGCGCCAGAGCGGCCTTGTGGCGCTGGCGGATGTGCTTCGTGACGGGCGCGATATTGCGGCCATGATCACACAGGCCATGGCCGTCATCGGCAAAGCGTTCGGGGCGGACCGGGCGACCTACGGTGAACTCGACCACGAGATCGAAACCCTGACCGTGGCGGAAGGGTGGTCTCTGCCCGGCATGCCTGCCATCATGGGAACGTATCGCTTCGATGATTATGGTAATCTGCGTCAGACGCTTCTGGCTGGCGAGGCGCTCGTCATTACCGATGTCGTCACCGATCCAAGAACTTGCGACGAGAGCGAGGGATGGCTCGCCCTGAAAGCGCGCGGCGTGATCAATATTCCCGTTCGGGAGGATGGGCGCAATGTCGCCCTCATGCTGGTGCATTTCTCCACGCCCCATGAATGGACGCGCGATGAAATCCACTGGCTGCATAATGCAGCGGACCGGCTCGAAGTCGCCATTGCCCGCCGGAGAGCGGATGAAATGCAGGCCGTCGTCAACGGGGAGATTGCGCATCGTCTGCGCAATACTCTGGCCATGGTGCAGGCTGTCGCACGCATGACCCTGCGTGACGCCCTGTCCAAGGAGGAAGCCAATCGTTTTTACGAGCGGCTTCAGTCATTGGGGCGTGCTCATGACCTGTTGCACGGAGATGATCAGCGTGCCGCGCATCTGGGCGATCTGGTGGCCAACATCCTGCGCGATGCCAGCATGCTCGAGCGTTGTCGGTTGAACGGGCCAGTCATCCGCCTTGGATCGCGCGCAGCGATGTCGACTGCCTTGCTTATTCACGAAATGACGACGAATGCCTGCAAGCATGGGGCTTTGCGCGTGCCGGAAGGCGAGATCGATATCCACTGGGAAATCATGTGCGCCAATGGCAATCAGGAACTCGTCCTGCACTGGGAGGAACGGAATGGACCGCCCGCTGTCACCCCCGTGCGTGGCGGGTTTGGCTCCCGTCTTATTTCATTTGGTCTCATTGGAACGGGAGGCGTTGTGCTGCGCTATGAGCCAGAAGGTCTGTCAGCCAGTTTCAGGGCTGATGCAGAAAAGATCATGAGGACATGATGGCGTACAGCACGGCGTGCTTCCAGTCCACGACACTCACCGTTCTGGTGGTGGAGGACGAGCCTTTGCAGCGCATGAGCCTGATGGATCTGGTCGAGGAGGCGGGATATGATGTCGCCGAGGCCTCGGACGCCGATCAGGCCCTGATTGTTCTGGAAAGCCGCCCCGATATCCGTATCATCCTCGCCGATGTCGACATGCCCGGAAGCATGGATGGACTGCGTCTTGCTGCAACAGTGCGCGACCGCTGGCCCCCTATCGAGATCATCGTGACAAGCGGCAGGGGAATTCCGCAATTATCGAGTATTCCGGCCCGCGCCATGTTCCTGCCCAAGCCCCTGAACGAGCAACGCGTCAAGGAAGCCCTGACCCTCTTTGCCTGAACCATGCTTGCGCGGTCTGGATAGATCGACGAGGACGGCGGTCCGGATGAGGCGAGGCGACAGGGGTCAGTCCGAGGGCAGCGAGACAGCGTCGACCGATGGCTTGCGGTGTGCGGCAACACAGCTCAACACGCTGAGCACGATGAAGCAGAACGCCCCGATTTCAAGCGGGTGTGGCAGTCGCCAGTCCCAGAGAAAACCATAGAGCAAGGCGAACAGCGTCTCGAACAGGATCATCTGACCTGTCAGGGTGAGAGGAAGCAACCGGCTCATGCGGTTCCACAGGGCGTTGCCGCAGAGTGATGCGATAACAGCAACACCCGCTGAGACGGACGCAAATTTCATCCATGCTGCGTGCGGATGCGCGGTGTCGTCCATCAGCAGAGCGACGACGAGCAGGATGACGGCCTGGGCGCCGGTCACGAGCCCGGTCAGCAGGTTCCATTCATGGGATGAGACACGGTGCAACCGTCCGAGCGCGCGGCTGTTGCCCACTGCAAAACCGGTCCATGAGACGAGCGCAGCGCAGGCACAGAGCAATCCAAGCACTGAAGAGTGGCCGGCCTCTGCACCTGAGCCACCCTGAAACACCGCCTGCCATCCGACGCAGAGAGCACCTGTCATACAGAAAAACAGGGAAGGAGCCAGCTTGATGAAAGCCGGGGCATCGTCATCGCGGCTGCCAATGATTGTGACAGCGACGGGCATGAAACCGATCACGAGTGAAGTGAGGGCGATTCCGCCTTGCTGTACCGCCATGGAGAGCATGACATAATAAAAACTATTGCCGAAAAACGAGAGCCAGAAGAGGGATTTCCAGTCGCGCTTTTCCAGAATGCGGCACAGGGCAGGTAATCTGGCCCCAAGAAGCAGTATTGAGATGAGCCCGTAAGCCAGATAGCGGCCCGCGGCGAGATCGAGCGGGCTGAAATCCCGAATAAGCTCGGGGGCCAGAAACACCAGCCCCCAAAGCGCGCCCGCCCCCGCCCCGCAGATCAGGCCGAGCGGAATATTACGATGGGGCTCTTGTGACGTCATGAATGCTTCTTATCCCCGGCCGGTGGTGTTGTCGCCTTGCGGTTATGGCGTGTTCCCGATGGCCCCCTGCGGCGTATCAGACGCCTCAACCCGATCACACCCCCGGCGAGTGAGACCAGCGTGACACTCAGGAGCACCGGAAAAACAAGGATGAGCCGCGTCAGGGGAAGACGAAGCCAGGGAAAGAAATCGAAGTCATGCGGACCATAGATGATCCAGCGTGATCCGCGCGCTGCACCGTCGACGACAAGCAGAGGCAAGCCTGACTGCCCGTCGAGATAAAGCTGTACGCCGTCGGATCCCGTCACGCGGTAAACCGGGAAAGAGCGGGTAACGTGGCGTGTGGAAAAATAGAAGCGATCATCTCGTTCGAGTTTCGTTACAACGCCCTGCAGCCCTGTTTCGCGAACGGCAGCCTCGACAGCATTCTGTGTCAAGGGAAACGGATCGAGGTGGCTATTCAGGCGCTGCGTCGTTCCGTCGGCATTCGTCCCTACAAGAAAAGGATGGCCACCCAGCGAAGCCGCCCGCAAATCCCGGAAATGCCGATCGGGATGGGCGCTCAGACTGGCCATCACGGTGTCAGGCATGTCGTCCGGGAGAGCTGTATAGAGTTTTGTGGTCCAGTCCGGTGCGTCGCGACGTGCGAGAAACCCGCCCGGATTCATGGTCAGAAAGCCGGTCACGATCCAGGAGAGCAATAACGGGCCAAACGCCAGACCCGCGATATGATGCAGGTAATGGATATGGCGGTAGGGTGAGATGTGTCGGCCGGTATTCAGACGGCGCCACCCGATCCACAATCCGAGCAATGTCAGAACAATTCCCGCACCGGAAAGAACGATCAGGACATTGGACCAGAGTTGGGCATGGCGTCGCAAGAGTGATGGGTAGAGCCAGTGCGGTATGGCACCGACCCATGCCCAGAAGCGCGATTGCCGTGTCGTTGCCTGCACGACATCGCCGGTAAGGGGGGAGAGATAAAGAATACTGCCAGAGGTGCTATCGCTGTCATAACGATAGAAACCTGTTTCACGCCCTTTCGTGTTCATGATCCACTGATCATCCCTTTTGATCCCGCGGAAAGTCAGCACGCCCTGATCCCCGGTTGCGAGGGCGTATCGACGGGCGTCGTCAAGAACATCATCGGGGGAAAGGAGGGACGACGAGCCCGTATCCCTGGCGTCAGAACCCGCCCCGGAAGACGCCATGACGATCCGCCCGTCACGCAGATCATGACTCGTTGTCAGGCCCTGAAGGGTCACGGTCTGCAGGAGCGGGACACGGCCGGCCATGGTCAGACGAAAACTGCGATAAGCCTCGTGCAATCGCGGGAAAACGGGAGCGATCCTTAAGTCGATAACCCCATGCGCCATGCGTGATGCAGCAGGATCCGGGACAGGCCATGCCTGCCACAGCATCACCATGCCCGAGAGGCACCACAGGATCATCATTGTTCCCACCGTGATACCGAGCCAGCGATGCATGAGGAAGGCCAGACGAACGATCCTCTTGCGTCGTTTTAACGAGGATGAGGGGGCGGCCATCAAGTACCGCCTTCTGCAGAGCCGCTGACTGGATCGGTCCTATCCGGTACGGTGACCAGGCCATCCGCGACCACGGTATCGAGGCGTGCGCTCTGACAGGGGGTGCTCAAAGGAGAAGTCTGACGCCGCGCTTTCTCTGCGAGGAGCGTTTGCGCCGTCTGATGGGCAATCACAGGTAACTGAAGAGATGCGACGTATGCCATGTCATCACTGTCGGAAGACCCCGGATCGAATGGCAATGTCCCGATCGATTTGTGGTGCGTACGGTGACGGGAAACAAGGAAATACGCGTGCAATGGGCGGAGCATTTCAGGTCAGGCTCTTTCCCGCGGTGTCGGTGCCTGAAGATCGGCGTCCCCTCTCTCGGGGCTGGAAGGGTAAAGCACGACCATTAAACCGGGGGGCAGATATCAGGGGGCGATGGTCACGCCACTGTCGCGCAGAGCGCTCAGGCAAGGTCCGTCATCCGGAGCAATGCCCCGGCAGGCGGAGCGGATGAGCGTCGTGGTAAAGCCCAGTTTCAGTGCGTCGCGGGCTGTGGCGTTGACGCAGAAATCGAGGGCCAGACCGCAGAGCACCACATGCTCGATACTCAGACCGCGCAATAACGCATTCAGTCCTGTCGAATGGCGGCGCTCATTGTCAAAAAAGCCGGAATAGGAGTCACAGGCGGGATCGAGGCCCTTATGGATGATGTGACTTATGCGGCTCCGATCAAGCTCGCTTGGAAAATCTGCCCCCGCGGTGCCCGCCACACAATGGACCGGCCATGGTCCCCCCTCAGAAATGAAAGAGACATGTGCGGCCGGATGCCAGTCCCGTGTCGCGATGATCGCGGCAAAGTCCTGTCGAACGAGCTGGTTTACCGGTGGCAGGATCAGATCCCCCTTCGGTACGGCCAAGGCGCCGCCCGGCAGGAAATCATTCTGAACATCAACGATGATCAGGGCCGTTCTGGCCGGGTTCTGCAAGGTGGGCACCATTCACAGGCTCCATGAGGTGCGTCACGCGGGCACCGGGACAATTCCCGACCATCAGTGACCGATAACGTGGCGCATGTCATCGCCGAAATGATGCAAAGCGTCCTTGGCCGACATGTGGCGCCTGTGCCCATTCTCGGTGACGATGGTCACGGTTGCCGTCATGCCAGCCGCCAGATGCAGGTCGGGTGGTAACTGGTCGATATGTACGCGCACCGGAATGCGTTGGGCGAGACGCACCCAGGTATAAACCGGATCGACGGAGGGCAGGCCCTGTGTGGCCGTGCTGGCGTTCATGCTGGAAATACCGCGCGTGATGCTCTCCACATGGCCGAATACCGGATGATGCGCTCCCATAAGATCCATGCGCACCGGATCGCCTATCTCGATGTTATGGACCTTGGTTTCCTCGAAATATCCGTCCACCCAATAGGAGGCGGAATCGATGATCTGGATATTCACATGGCCAGCCGTGGCAAAATCACCGGGGCGCATCAGGAGATTGGTGACGTAGCCGTCGATCGAACTATGAACGATGGTGCGCTCGAGATCGATGCGCGCCTGTCGTAACGCAGCTTGCGCTGCGTCATATTGCGCGTGGGCCTGCGCGGCCGCCGCGGCATATTGCTGCTTTTCCTCTCCCGATACGGCAACGCCCGGAATGATCCGCCGCCGCTGGAACTGCGATAGTCGGAAATCGAGATCGGCCTTGCGTTCGGCCAGATTGGCTTCTGCGGTTGCGACCCGCACCTTGAAGTCGAAAGGGTCGATGACATAGAGCACGTCCCCCTTGTGAACGAATTCGTTGTCCTGAACGCGTACCTCTAGGATCTCGCCCGAGACACGGGGGGCCATGTTCACCACCTGCGCGCGTACCTGCCCGTTCCGGGTCCAAGGGGCTGCGGTGTAATAGTCCCACAGGATCACGATGACGACCCCGGCAACGACGAGGATCGACAGGGTGATGAGCCATCTGATCAGGCGTGAGGCGCGAGCGAGCACGGGCAGGGTTCTTTCACAGGAGCCAGGTATAGAGGCCGAGCAGACAGACCAGCAGGCCGAACTGGGCGAGGGGCGGATTCCAGAAAAACCGCCAGAGATTGAGCCTGCCGAAACACCACCGTATGAGTGCGAGCGTCAGCAGGGCGAGAAAGAGATTGGCGATGAACGCCGAGACCAGCACGCCCTCGAGATCGACAACTTCACTCATCGACAGGCTCCCTCGAGGCAGGTCTTGACAGATCTCACCATCGGGCGCGTCCGAGGCCGAAATGGAGCAGGGTCGAACGGTTATCCTGCAAGGTGGACCGCACTGCCTCAAGGCTTCCTGCGCAGAGGATGGCGACTGCCCGCTCCCGCGGCGTGGCCTCCTGCGCAATCTGCAGGAACCGGGCGCTCAGTTTGGGCAGTGCATGGGCGAGGGTAGGAAAACTGGCCGAATTGACCAGGCAATGCGCCTCTGCCGAAAGCGCGCCGAGGCAGGGGGCCTGTCTCGCCTCGTCCAGATAGTGTCGCACACGGGCGAGTGTCGTTGCGAGATCCTCGAGCATGACCAGACGATTGAACACGTGGCGATTGATCGGGCGTCCGGCATCCATGCGTTTCGTCCAGGTGAGGAGCTGCGCCAGACGATCATATTTCAGGCTGAGCAATGCTGCGCCTGCGGGTCTTCCATTGCCCCGGAGTTGCGCCTCAAGATCCTGACCAATGGTCGCGGCAATACGAAAGCGGCGGCTCCTGGGTGTCGGGGGGAAAAGGAGCACCAGGATGACGAAGGCGATGACGCCCGAGACGAGATAGAAGATATTGCGCGAAATAAACGCCAGAGGATCGTAATCCTGATGATTGCTGAGCCCGAGAATAACCGGGAAGAACGCGCCGTAATTGAAGCCAATGGCGCTTGTCCGGCCATTCATGAGCATCAGGCAGGCAAATATCGTGTGAGGCAGGAACACCAGCGCCAGAGCGCCGAAGGCCGCGACATGCGGCAGAATGAAGTAATTCATGATGACGGCGACGAGCACGGCGAGAGACAGGCCAAGTATCGCCCCCATACCGAATTGCGACGTATCGGCCGCCGTTGAGGCAAGCGTCAGAATGAGCGCCGCCTGGGATAGCGCGGCCATGGAGGCGGGTTGATCGCTCGCTATGCACAGCCCCGCCATGATGGAAAAGCCAAGCAGCACACGCAGGGCGTTGACCAATGCGGCAACATAATCCGGGTGTTGCGCGATCTGCGCCAGTTTCAGCGCTTCTCCGGCTGGCGTTGCATGCTGCAGGGTGTCGATCCCGGTGCTGATATGCAGCCGATTGCTCAGCATCACGGCGCTGCGCTCGAGAAAATGGGCATCGCTGGCATCGGGATGGTAGTCGGGCTCCTCCTTGCGCATCGCCTCGATCAGGGAGCTGACGGTCTCGTAGCGGTCGCTGTGATCCTCCCGCAATTCATGCCAGGCCAGTACGTGGCGGCGAGCAAGGGGGGTGATGGTCTTGTGGCGCAGGATATGGGCGATGGCCCGGCCCGAGCCGAGCACGGTCAGCATGCCGATGATGGCAAGACGCGCGCCCGCGCTGCGTCGCGTCGAGCGATCGATTTCCGTTCTCGCATAGGTGATCTGGGCCGAAAGGGAGAGGATATCGCCCGCCAGAGCCGTTGTTTCCATGGCATCCGGCACGGTTTCACCCTGCATCGCCCGACGACCGAAATCGCGTATCTCGCGCGCTCTGGCTTCCAGACTATCGGCCAGTTTCTGCCAGGCTTTGGGTGAGCCTGTCAGCATATTGACGAAGGCGACCGAGGCGATGCCGATTGCAACACAGCTCGCTCGCGAAAGGGCAACATCGAAAACGTTCTGGGGCGTGTCGATGACGTTGATTGCGACCAGCGCAATCGTATAGCCAGCCAGCAGGGCGCCATAGGAGCGAAAGTTACGCTCAAGCGAGCCGATATAGGTGCAGCCAGCCAGCCAGAGCGCACAGCCGCCCAGCAACATGCCACGGTCCTGACTGAAGCAGGCAATCAGGAGAATGGAGGCCGCCACGCCGAGCGCGGTGCCGATCAGGCGATAGAGTGCCTTGGACAGGGCCTGCCCGCGCAAAGGCTGGGTAATGATCATGACCGTGACCGCAGCTCCGGCCGGTGCGTCCAGCTGCGCCCAGAAAGCTGTTGCGAGAGCGAGGCAGATAGCCGCCCAGCTGCGCAGAGAAAAACCGATCCAGCCAGGTGGAAAAGGCGGATTGGGCAGATCGCTTGGCAGAGGCCACCAGCGTATGCGCGTCTGCGCCCCGTCGCTCATCATGCTCCATCCGGAAAACTGACTCCGGGATGAAGAACGCCTCGTGGGCTGTGCAGGTCAAGCACGCATCGCCCGGAGACGGGCTTGGAAATCCTTTGTCAGATACGCTTCAGAAACCACCCGATTCAGGGGGCGCCATACGTGAGACCAGAAGCTGATTGATCCGGAACCCGTCGACATCGACGACCTCGAACCGATAGCCTGCGGCCTCGACACGGTCAGCCTTGCGCGCCATGCGACGCAACCGGTGCATGACGAAACCGCCAATGGTATGAAACAGGTCGCGTTCGGCATCGAGATCGATGTCCAGCTCGCGAAAGACATCGCCGATCGGGGCCGCACCGTCGATCAGCCACGAATTGGCATCGCGCCGAACGATTGCCTGTTCTTCGAAGGGGCTGGCCAGACCATCCATGAGCGCGCCCATGATGTCCTTGAAGGTAATCAGCCCGACAACAAGACCATACTCGTTGACGATAAGCGCAAACCCGGCGCCATGGGTGTCGAACTGGGCGAGCGTGTCCCACAGATTCAGCGTGTCCGGCAGAGAAAGCGTATCGCGCCTCATGCGGAATATCTGGCTGCTGATCGGCTGGCTCGGATCAGCATGGGGCGGCACCTCATCGACCACGGCGACGAGTACGTCCTCTGCGCGTATCGATCCGATGACGTGATCGAGGCCGCCATCGCAGAGCGGATAGCGCGAATAGGGACGGATGCGCACCTTGTCACGCTGAGATTCGAGTGATTCCTGAACGTCGAGGAACACGATCTCGTCGCGTGGCGTCATAGCGGAGGTGACGGAACGATCCTGGAGGGCCAGCACGTTCTGGATCAGCTGATGCTCTTTTTCCTGCAACACGCCCGATGCCGTGCCCGCTGCAAGCATGGCATTCAGATCTTCGGGGGTCACGGGCTCCACGGCGGAGGCGGCAGGAATGCGGAGCAGGCTCAGGAGCCAGTCCGAGATGATCGAGAAGATCCAGACCGCCGGGTAAAGCACCCGGAGTGCGCCGGTGAGAAACCAGCCTACGCGCAGCGCTACGCGGTCAGGATTATTGAGCGCGATCCGCTTGGGCAGCAGATCGGCAAAAAGCACGAACAGGCCGGTCACGATCACGAAGGCAAGGGTTGCAGCGGTCTTGGTCGCCACGCCCTGCGTCAAGCCAGCTTCAATCAGGGCCGTGCTGAAAGCAGGAGTCAGGAGTTCACTGGAAATCACGCCGCCCAGAACGCCTACCGCATTGAGGCAGATCTGCAATACCGTGATGACCTGGCCGCTGTTGCGGCGCAACTTCAGAAAGGCCGAGGCCCGTGCATCGCCCTGATCGGCCAGCGCGCGCAGCCGGATATCGCGCGCTGCAGCGAAGGAGATTTCAGAAAGGGAAATCAAGATGGAGACGGCAATAGCTGCCACCATGGCCGCAAGGCCCAGAAGCAGCAACGTCATGCGCGTGGCTCCTCATAAACAGGGACGAAGGATAGCGAGAGCCCGTATTTAGGCCTTTTCTGCCTCCCTTGCCAGTATTCGTCCGTCACGGAGCGGGGGGCAGCCCGGCAATTTCCCGCCAGCCCGCCTCATCGCAGGTTTCGAGACCCAGATCCGCCGCTTTTTTGGCTTTCGATCCTGCTTTTTCGCCCAGCACCACAAGCCCGGTTTTCTTGGAAACTGAGTCACTCACCTGTGCCCCGAGCCGCTCTGCAATGGCCTTTGCTTCCGGTCGAGTCATGCTGTGCAGCGTGCCGGTAAAGACGATGGTCTTGCCCGAGAGCGGTCCCGATTCCGGGCGGGCTTCTTGTTCGATGGTGAGTTGCCCGCGCAGGTCTGCCAATGTCTCGACATTATGCGGCTCGGCGAAAAACGCGAGGAGGTCAGCCACGATGCTCTCGCCGATCCCCATGATGCTGCCAAGCGCGAGTCGCTCGTCCGATCCGATCACGCGGGCAGCGTGCATGGCCTCAACCCAGGCTTCGTAGCTCTGATAATGGCGCGCCAGAAGCTGCGCGGTGCGCTCTCCGATCCGGCGAATTCCGAGCCCGAAGAGAAAGCGGCTGAAACTGATGCTGCGGCGCTGCTCGATGGCCTGCAGCAGATTACGTGTCGAGACCTCGCCCCAGCCCTCGCGGCTGCGTATCAGATCGGCTTTTTCATGGAGGCGGAAGATATCGCCCGGTTTGTCGATCAGGCCGATCTCATGAAACTCACGGATGGAACGCTCACCGAGCCCGTCGATATCGAAGGCAGGGCGGGAGACGAAATGAATGAGACGCTCGACCACCTGCGCCTCACAGGTCAGTCCGCCCGTGCAACGGCGCACGGCTTCGCCCTCAGGTCGCTCTGTCAGGGAGTTGCATACCGGGCAGCGTGTAGGGAAGACGAAAGCCGGGCTCCGGGGCGCGTCCTCGGGTACAGGGCCAAGTATTTGCGGAATGACGTCGCCAGCGCGCTGGACGCGTACGAGATCACCGGGGCGCACGTCCTTCCGGGCGATTTCGTCCTCGTTATGCAGCGTCGCTCTCGAGACGATCACCCCACCGACATTGACCGGTTGCAGATGAGCCGTCGGTGTCAGAGCGCCGGTACGCCCCACCTGTATCTCGATCTTCTCAAGGCGAGTGATGGCTTGTTCCGACGGGAATTTCCATGCGATGGCCCAGCGCGGTGCACGGCCCACGAAACCGAGACGAGTCTGCAGGGCGATCGCGTCGAGCTTGAAGACCACGCCATCTATATCATAGGGCAGGGCAGCACGATCGCGCGCCAACGTGTCGATATAAGCGGCGATATCGCTCGCATGGGCGATGCGGTGGGACAGTGGATTGACGGGGAAACCCCAGGCGCGCAACTGCTCGAGATAAGCCCAATGCGTATCGGCGCATGCGGCGCTGGCATAGCCCTGCGCGTAGGCGAAAAGCGAAAGCGGGCGGCGGGCGGTTACCGTAGGGTCGAGCTGACGCAACGAGCCCGCAGCCGCATTACGGGGATTGGCAAAGCTCTTTTGCCCCTGCGCCTGCATCGTCTCGTTCAGCGCCAGGAAGTCGGCCTTGGCCATGAAGATTTCGCCGCGTATCTCGATTTCATCCGGGAATTTTCCCGTGAGCTTGCGGGGGATATCGGCAATGGTCAGCAGATTGGCGGTCACATCTTCCCCGACCATGCCATCGCCGCGCGTGGTCCCACGTACGAGCGCACCCCCGACATAGGTGAGATTGATCGAAAGCCCGTCGATTTTGGGCTCTGCAACAAAAGCGAGCGCATCCGCTGCAGCCGCATCAAGCCCGAGGAAGCGCGCAGCCTTTGCCACGAAGGCGTCGAATTCCTCGGTGGTGAACACGTTATCAAGCGAGAGCATGGGCACGCGATGCGCCTGCTTGCCGAAGGCTGAATCGGGGGCAGCCCCGACGCTGTCCGTCACCCCATCTTTGGCCTTGAGCTCGGGATAGGTTTCCTCCAGCGTAACGAGGTTGCGCCGCGTGGAGTCATATTCCGCATCCGAGACTTCTGGCGCGTCGTTCTGATAATAGGCCGCATTCCAGCGCGCGATGAGCGCCGCGAGCCGGGCGTGTTCTCTGGCGTGGATGTCGTCCATTATTCTTGTTCCAGAAGGCTGTCTGCTGCCGTGCGGGCGGCATCCGTGATGGTTTCTCCGGCGAGCATGCGGGCAATTTCCTCGCGTCGCTCCTCCGCCGAGAGCTTCTCCGCCAGCGTCTCGGTGCGCTCCTTGCGGATGCGCTTGCTGATGCGCAGATGCTGATCGCCCCGTGCTGCAACCTGTGGGCTGTGGGTGACCACGAGCACCTGAACATCCTGCGCCACGCGATGCAGACGATCACCGATGGAGGAGGCCGTGGCGCCGCCCACGCCGGAATCCACCTCGTCGAATACGAGAGTGGGGATGGCGGAACGCTCGGCCAGAACCACCTTGAGCGCGAGCATGAGCCGCGAGAGTTCACCGCCCGAGGCGACCTTGGCCAGAGGGCCCGGAGGCTGGCCCGGGTTGGCGGCGATCAGGAAAGAGGCCTGCTCCTTGCCCCGCAGATTCCAGGCCTCCGGTTCAAGTGGGGTCAGCGCAACGATGAAACGCGCCCGTTCGAGGCGGACGGGTTTGAGTTCGGCCATGACAGCCGTTTCCAGACGGCGCGCGGCGCGCGTCCGGATCTGGCTCAGAGCTTCGGCCTCGGTCGCAAAAACCTCGCGTGCCGCCTTTGTCTCGGCCTGAAGCTGCTCGATGCGCGCATTGCCGGAATCAAGCGCCTCAAGCCGCGCTTGCAGGTTGGCCAGCAACGCCGCGAGCTCATTGACCGCCACACCATGCTTGCGTCCGGCGGCACGCAGGGCAAAGAGCCGCTCTTCGGTCTCCTCGAGCAGTTTGGGGTCCGTGTCCGCGTCGGCGGCAAGGCGCGAGAGCAGGGTCTCGGCTTCGGCCAGCGCCTCCTCCGCTTTTTCCAGCGCCCCCAGAGCTTCCTGCGCCTGATGCTGCTGGGCCGAACTGGGCGCGTTATCGTCTCCCGGCGCCGGAAGGAGACGCGCCAGCGTGCGGCTGGCATTGCGCAGGGCGGCAGCCGGGGTGGCGGAGCGACGATCGCGAGGGGTAAGTTCGGAGAGAGCGGCGGCTATGGCCTCGCCCCGGCGCTCATTCTGCTGCAAGCCGATACGGAGTGCCGCAAGCTGCTCTTCCTCATCTTCCTGCGGGGCGAGGGCGGCGAGGTCCTCAACCGATTGCCTCAGCCAGTCCTCCTCGCGGCGCGTGGCCTCCATTTCCGATTGGGCGGCGGCCAGGGCTGCGGTGGCTTCGATCCAACGCCGATAGCTGCGGGCGACAGCGTCCCGCGCGCGGCGGTCGACGCCGAACGCATCGAGCAAATCGAGATGGGTGCTTTGATCGGCAAGACCCATCTGATCGTGCTGACCCTGAATCTCGACCAGCAGCGCGGCAATGCGGCGCAGCAACCCGACCCCGATAGGCTGGTCGTTCACATAAGCCCTCGAGCGGGCATCCGCGGTGACGGTCCGACGCAGCACGAGAGGCTCGTGCGGGTCGTCGAGCGCGATCCCCTGCTCTGCGAGGAGTTGATGAACGGGATGGCTTTCGGAAATTTCGAAACAGGCGGAAACCGCAGCCTGATCCGCCCCTGCGCGAACGAGCCCTCCGCTGGCGCGGTCGCCCAGGGTCAGACCGAGTGAGTCGAGCAGGATGGATTTGCCAGCCCCCGTTTCACCCGTCAGCACTGTCAGCCCGGGGTGGAAGGGCAGATCGAGCCTCTCGATCAGGACAACGTCGCGTATCGAGAGGTGAGTCAGCATGACATGGAGCCCTGATTAGTCAGCGTGGAAACCGCACCGCCGGGTGAACGCCCCGGCGGGGTAAGTGTCTCGGCCGGATCAGAAAACCGAGTGCCACACGCGACCGAAAAAGCCGCGCTGTGTCGAGCCGGGAACCACGCTGTGTTCGGCCAGAAGGTTGCGGTTGCGCAGCAGGTTGTAGCTGTAACGATACCACTGGCTGTTGGGATAGTTATATCCGAGCACCGACGCGGCCTTGCGGGCATCGTCCACGAGGCCGAGCTCGAGATTGACTTCGACAATACGCTCAAGGGCTTCCGCGACATGGTTGGTCGTCTGGAAATCGGCCACGACGCGCTGGTAACGACCGAGAGCAGCCTCGTAATTATGCTGCTGCTGGTAGTAACGCCCGACGAGCATTTCCTTGCCTGCCAGATGGTCGCGGCAGAGGTCGATCTTGAGCTGGGCATCGCGTGCATAAGCCGTCTGGGGGAAGCGTGTGACAACCTCCTCCAGCGCACTCAGGGCTTCCACGGTTCCCTGCTGGTCGCGCTGCACTTCGGCAATCTGTTCATAATAGCAGAGCGCGCGCAGATAATAGGCGTAGGCAGCGTCGGGGCTCGTCGGGTGCAGCAGCAGATAACGTTCCAGCTGCTGGACCGAGAGCGCGTATTCTCCCTGCAGATAATACGCATAGCCTTCCATCAGCTCGGCATTACCGACATAGCCGGAATAAGGGTAGTTCTGCTGCAGGAGTTCGAACTCGCCGCTCGCCAGCGTGTATCGCTTCGAGTGCAGGGCATCGATGCCGTAATTGTACAGAGCCTCGGCACTGGCGACTTTGGGAGCCTTGACCTCTTCCTTGTTGGAAAAGAGGGAGCAGCCGCTCAGGAGCAGAAAACTGCTCGCCATCATTGCGACAGCGAGACGCTGACGCTTGCGCGCAGGAGGTACGTTACGTTCTGTGTTCTGATGCATGCCGACTCTTCCACTGACGAACGGTCTTATATCACGCCTGACCATTCGCGGAAGACCTGGGCGCACGAGATCGTTTCTCTTACGCAGTTGCGTGTATTGCCGCCTTGCTGTGGACTTCGTTGCCGACCAGACGCCAGTTTTCGCTCGAGGCAAAGACGGCGCGAAGCAACCTGTTGTTCAGACCGTGGCCGGATTTGTGCCCCATGAAGCCCGCCTTGAAGGCATGGCCTGCCAGATACAGATCGCCCACGGCATCCATCAACTTGTGGCGAACGAATTCTTTCGGGTGACGCAGGCCGCCAGGGTTCAGAACGTGATCATCCTCAACGACGATGGCATTATGCAGAGAGCCTCCGCGGGCTAGGCCCATGTTCTGAAGGGCCTCGATTTCCTTGCGCTCGACAAAAGTACGGCAGAAGCCGACTTCCTGACGGAAGCGCTGCAGGGTGAGCGGCATGGCATGACGCTGATGACCGATGGCAGGGGCCGTAAAATCGATCGATATGGCAAGTGCAAAGCCGGAGCGGGCAGGACGCAGTTCGGCGAAGGCGCCGTTCGGGTCTTCTACATGAACACGGCGCAAAATCTCGATCACGGTGCGAGGGGCTGCCTGCGTGGCGACGCCGGCGCACTGGATCAGGAAGTCGAACTCGGCCGCAGACCCATCGAGTACCGGAGTTTCGGGGCCGTCTATATCGATGCGCAGATTGCTGATGCCATTGGCATGAAGCGCTGCCATCAGATGTTCGATTGTTGCAACCCGGACCTCCGGAGCCAATTCATTGGCAATCACCGTGCTCAGGCGAGTGCAGATCACATTGTCATAACGCGCCTCGATCGGCGCGGAGCCGGGCAGGTCGATGCGATGAAAGACAATGCCGTGATCGGCCGGGGCGGGGGAGAGCGTCATGCGCATCTGTCGACCGGTATGGAGGCCGACGCCCACACAGGTAATCGGCTGCTTGATCGTGTGCTGCCAGGGCATGCGTGACGCGTTCTGGTTGAGAGCGGGGAGATCGGAAGGCGTCTTGAAGAGCGAGGGAGGCAGGATCGATGCTTTGAACGGTGTTTCAGCCGTGATCTGCATGATGAGTGAGCCTCTCCTTATTACTGGCACGTCATGTTCCAGGTTCTGAGATAGCTCTAGCCGCTCGGGGGGAGGGCAGACCAGTCAATGTTTATTGCCAAACATTACGGTCTAACATCCTGAAACTAATGAGTAATTCTTGTTTCAGGATGCTACAAAGGATGTCGCTCTCAGCGACCCTGATCACGGCGTAGGAAGGCTGGGATATCGAGCCCGCTCTCTTCGCCTGAGTCATGGCTCGATACCGAGCGAGGCGATTCGGCACGTTCGACAACCGTCGGCTCATTGCGCGGAATGTCATCATGCGCCGGGGCATTGCTCGAGGCGGGGCGACCCCGAAGCGCACCGGTCACGATACCGAACAGGCTGCGTGGCTGGGCCTGCGGCTCGGGGGCCGGGCGGTGGCCCTGATCCGAGAACAGGCCCGAACGGGGGGACGGGGCAGGCTGGGGCGCAACCTTGGCGGCCTGAGGCGGGACGGAATGGGGTGACGGTGCCGATGCGGCTCCCTGAGGGGGGGTGTCGAGCGCATAATGGGGCTGCTGACGCGGCACCGATGCATAGGTCGAGGCGGGCTGGAAAGGCTGTTGCGCACCATTGGGCCCGAGTTCGGCACCATCGGTGACAACAGGGGCTTCAGCCTGCACCTCGACTGGAGGCTCGACATGCTCGGGTTCCGGCGGACGGCTGCCATCAATGCCCGTGGCGACGACCGAGACGCGTATGCGGCCATTGAGCGTTGAATCGATCGCCGATCCCCAGATGATCGTTGCATCATCGGCGACTTCCTGGCGGATGCGCTCGGCGGCCTGATCGACTTCATAGAGCGTCAGGTCATCGCCACCCGTGATGTTGATCAGCAGGCCACGAGCGCCCGACATCGAGGAATCGTCGAGGAGCGGGTTGGAGATGGCACGGTTGGCTGCCTCCAGCGCACGATCCTCACCCTCGGCCTCACCCGTGCCCATCATCGCCTTGCCCATCTCGGCCATGACGGTGCGGATATCGGCGAAGTCGAGATTGATCAGGCCGGGAGCCAGCATCAGATCGGTCACGCCGCGCACGCCCATGTAAAGGACTTCGTCGGCCATCTTAAAGGCTTCACGCAGCGTGGTGTGCATAGTGGCCATACGGAACAGGTTCTGGTTCGGAATGACGATCAGCGTATCGACATATTGCTGAAGCTCGGCAATTCCGGCCTCTGCCACTTTCTTGCGTCGCGCCCCTTCGAACCCGAACGGGGTGCTGACCACGCCAACCGTCAGGATCTTGCGGTCGCGTGCCATCTTGGCGATGACCGGTGCCGCACCCGTGCCCGTACCGCCACCCATGCCTGCGGTCACGAACACCATGTGGGCACCGTCGATATGACGGCTGATCTCGTCCGCCGCTTCCTCGGCTGCTGCCTTGCCGATCTCGGGTTTGGCACCGGCGCCGAGGCCCTGCGTCAGATGCGGACCGAGCTGCACGCGGCGTTCGGCGCGGGAGCCTGCCAATGCCTGGGCATCGGTATTGGCCACAACGAACTCGACACCCTGCAACTGCATTTCGATCATGTTATTAACGGCATTCATGCCGCCACCGCCGACACCGATAACGGTGATACGCGGTGAGAAATCGGAATAGTTGTATTGCGGGGCAGTGAGGTTGAGCGTCATGGCGTAATCCGGATAGGGCTGGAATCAGTCCTGAAATCAAGGAGAATGACTGAAAAGCATAACCTACATAGGTTAGTTTTCCGTCATGCGCGACCCCTAATAAGGTGAACAAGTCGCTTTAGCATCCCACTCGGGCGGGGCTCGGGACTATCCGCATCGTGAAAGCCGCGATCTGCTCCCGCCACCCAGGCCAGAAGGCCGGATGCCGTTGAAAAACCGGCAGAATTAGCGCCGATCTCTGGCAGACCCACGATGCCGAGCGGACGCCCCAGCCGGACGGGACGGTCCAGAATGCGGGCCGCCATGGGCCCGACGCCATCGAGCAGGGAGGCTCCGCCCGTCAGGACAACGCGTTCGCGCCCGGTACGACCGAACCCGGCATCATCGAGACGATCGCGCACAAGTTCGAGCGTCTCCTCGATACGTGGCCGTATGGCCGAGACGAGCCTCGCGCGTGAAACCTGTGTCAGGGAGCCCGCAGCCTCGCCGATCTTCTGCATGGTAATCAGTTCGCCGCTGTCTTCTGCCGAGAGTTCGGCGGCACCGTATTTGGTTTTCAACCGCTCGGCCTCATCGAGCGACGTCGAGAGCATGCCGGCGAGGTCGCGTGTCACATGCAGCCCGCCCACGGGCAGGAAAGCCGTATGACGCAGCATGCCATCGCCGAAAACGGCGATGGATGTCGTACCGCCACCCATATCCACAACCGTTGCGCCAAGCTCGCGCTCATCGGCATCCAGAACGGACAGACCCGAGGCGAGTGAGGCTGAGACGAGACCGGTCATCTTCAGCTCTGCGCGCATCAGAACGGAGTCGAGCGTGCGCACCGCCGTGGTTGCTGCATCGACGACATGCAGCCGGGCGGTCAGCTGCTCGCAGACCTGCCCGCGCGGATCGACAATCCCGTAGGTGTCATCCACGGCGTAGCCAATGGGGAGGGTGTGGACCACGCTGCGTCCTTCGGTATAGGCGCGGGCCTGGCCTTCTGTGACGACACGGGCCATGTCACTGTCGCTGACCTCATGACCGCCAATGGGCATGCGGGCATTGAACAGACGACTTTCGGGATGACCGCAGGAAAGATTGACCGCGATATTGTCCAGGCGACGATCGGCGGCGTCTTCTGCCTGACCGACTGTCGCCCGTATGGCTTGCTCGGCTTCCTTGAGGTCGACGATATTGCCGTTGCGGATGCCACGGGACCTCCGCCATCCGTATCCCAGAACGCGCAGGGTTCCGTCAGCTTCCCCCCTGCCGATCAGGCAGGTCATCTTGGTCGAGCCGATATCGAGCACCCCGAACACGCCCACGCGCCAGTGGCGGGGCATAGCTGGCTCATCGGCGGGGGGCAGAGAAAGAATATGTTCCTCAGAACGCTCATGCTGGCGGCGCCCGGTGCTGACCGGAAGCAGCGCACGGCTGCGCACGGTGCGACGTCGCTTTTTGCGGGGCGAGTCCGGATCTGTGGCCACGAGATCGTTCATTCTTCTGTCGGGGCTCCATCTGCGGGTATCGTATTGGGGGCGGTGGATCCCCCGTTGCGCGTGGCGGGGGCCGGACTGGATCTGTGCCGCGATTGCGGCGGATTTCCGGCTTCGCCGTGTCGCTGGGGTGCAGCGTTTGCAGGTGTCCCCTGAGGCGTAGCTTGAGACGCGCCATCCGGGACAGCCGACGCGCCATCCGTTTGCGCACCTGTCTGACCCGGGGTCGCCACCGATGCCTTGCCCTGATCCTGGCCGGGAGGTGTCTCTGGTGCCGGAGGCTGATGAATGACCATTCTGTCCGGCAGGCGCATGTCGATCGAGACGACCGGACGTTCAAGGAGGCGGAACTGGGTCTGATACTGGGTGAGACGGTTCAGCGCCGCCTGCTCCTGCCCCTCGGGCAGAAGGACAGTGGCACCATCACGCAGTGTGAGATTCCAGCGCCTCTGACCGATACGCACCGCGGCCACCACGAAATCCTTGACCGTGGGGTTTGCCGTCAGCGCGTCGACAAGTGAAGAGGCAGCCACATTCGCCCCTTCGCCCACGACGAGGGGGAGGCGGATGAAGGCCTGACCGTTCTTGCCTTCGAGCCCCTGATCGGGAACCTTCTCTCCCGCGCGATTGATCAGGATGAAATGGCCATGATCCTGCCAGACCGCGATCGGGCTCCGCTCGACGATGTTCACGACCACCGTGTCGGGCATGTGCCGCGATACCATGGCATGGTCGACAAAAGGCAGCGCATCGATACGGTCACGGGCTGCAGAAACCGAAAAGCCGAAGATGGGCTGCCCGACGGAAGTGCCCAGCGCTTTCATCAGATCGTCTTCGGGCGTGAGGTTGCGGCCCTCCACACGAATGGTCTTGATCTGGAACGGCAGATACTGGACGAGCTTTGCCCGATAGGGAGCAAAGCGGGATTCCGAACCGGACAGATGCAGCGCCGATATCCCGAACCCGGCCAGTCCAAGCAGAACGAGGAAAGCGACGAACAGACGCAACCCGCGCTTGTGCCGGCGCATGAACAGCACGAGACGGGCAGGCCTGTCCTGCTGCACCGGGCCGCGATAAGGCGCGTCTGGCCGTCTGTTTTTCATGCAGGGCGTTTACCGCGTGTCGTCAGGGCGTCACGCACCAGCCAGTCACAGAGCTCGGGGTAGGAGATGCCGCAATAGGCTGCCTGCTCTGGCAAAAGCGAGGTTGCGGTCATGCCGGGCTGGGTATTGACCTCAAGCAGGATCAGTCGGGCATTATCCTCGTCATAGCGGAAGTCGGAGCGCGAGGCACCGGAACACCCCAGCGCCTTGTGCGCCGCCTCTGCACAGCGCAGGGCCTGCTCGAATATCGGCTCGGGGACCTGAGCGGGAACATGATGCACCGAGCCGCCAGGAGCGTATTTGGCATCAAAATCGTAGAAATCACCGGTCGGCGACGCGGCCACGATATCGGTCACGGTCAGGGCGCGATCACCCAGCACGGCGACGGTGAGCTCGCGACCGGGGATGTATTCCTCGACCAGCGCCTCGTTGCCATAAGCCCAGCCTGCGGCGATGGTCTGACGGCGATTACTGCCGGTGCGTACGATCTCGACCCCGAAGGACGAGCCTTCAGCGATGGGTTTGACCACATAGGGTGTGGGGAGCGGATCGGCTGCCGCCAGCTCATCCATGGTCACGACGCGACCTTCTGCCACGGGCAGCCCGGCAGCGGCGAAAACCCGCCGCGAGGCGTCCTTGTCCATGGCGAGTGCAGACGCACGGATGGAGGAATGGGTGTAAGGCAGGCCCATCCATTCCAGCACGCCCTGAATGGCGCCATCTTCACCCAGCGGGCCATGAAGCGCGTTGAACACCACATCGGGGCACGCAGCGCGCAATGCCCTGATCGTCTCCACCAGATCAGGACCGGCATCGACACGCAAGACGTCATGACCGGCCTCGACAAGAGCCTGCGCCACGCCTGCGCCGCTACGCAGGCTGACGGGACGCTCGCTGGAAATTCCTCCCTGCAGGACGGCAATTTTCAGGCTCATGGCGTTTCCTCCCGGCGTAATTCGTCGACTGATGGTGCGTCTTTTTCCTCGGCGTTGGAGCGCAAGACTTCGCCAGCTTTCCTGCCCAGTCGCTTGATCTCCCAGTGCAGCGTGATGCCGCTATGGTCGAGCACGCGCTGGCGCACGAGGTCGCCAAGCATCTCCAGATCCGCGCTTGTGGCCTCACCCAGATTGAGCAGGAAATTACAGTGTTTTTCGCTCACCTGAGCGCCGCCCTGGATGAGCCCCCGACATCCGGCTTCGTCAATCAGCTGCCACGCCTTGTGCCCGTCCGGATTGCGAAAGGTCGAGCCGCCCGTACGGGATTTGATGGGCTGTGAGGCCTCGCGTGCCTCCTTGATGCCGGCAATATGGGCGCGTATCTGCGCCTTGTTGCCCGGCTGGGCTCGCAGGCGTGCGCGCAGCACGATGGCCCCTTGTGGGAGCACGGCATGACGATAGGTGAAGGCCAGGGCGGCATTGTCGAGTGTCGTGATCGTTCCGTCAGGCAGCAGGATCTCTGCCCAGTCGAGCACGGCGTTCATATCGGAGCCATAGGCGCCCGCGTTCATGACCACCGCCCCACCGATCGAGCCCGGAATACCGGCGAGGAATTCCAGCCCTGCCAACCCGGCCCCAGCGGCCTGTTCTGCAACAATCATATCGAGTGCAGCGGCCCCGGCGATCAGTCCGTCCGGCTCGATCGTGATTTCTGCGAAGCCGCCCGCCAGACGCACAACGAGTCCATCCAGCCCGCCATCGCGTATGATGACATTCGAACATGCCCCTAAGACCGTGACCGGGGTGTGCGGGGGCAGGGCGGCCAGGGTTTCGGCGAGATCCCGCACATCCTTGGGGACAAACAGGGCCTCGGCATTGCCTCCGGTGCGAAACCACGCGCGCGGGCCAAGCGGCGCGTTGAAGCTCAGCCTCCCCCTTGGGGCGAGATCACGAAGCGCGTTGCTCATGATGCCTTGCCGTTCAGGGCGGCGAGCTGACCGGGCAGAGCCTGCGCCCAGTTTGTGATGGTCCCGGCGCCGAGGCAGACCACGAAATCGCCCGGTTTGGCGATGGCGTTGATCATCTCGGCCAGGTGTTCCGGGCCGGGCAGTGGGACGACCGAGCGATGACCGCTCGCACGCAGTCCCTCGATCAGGGAGTCGCGGCTGATGCCCTCGATCGGGGCCTCACCCGCAGCATAGACGTCGGTCACGATCACCGTCCCGGCATCGTTCATGCAGGTGCAGAAATCGCTAAACAGGGCTTCAAGACGCGAGTACCGATGAGGCTGCACCACGGCAATCACGTCGCGGGCACCCGCCTGACGGGCAGCGCGCAGAACGGCGGCGATTTCGACCGGATGATGGCCGTAATCATCGATCACCGTGATGCCATTGAAGTCGCCACAGCGCGTGAAACGACGTTTGACGCCACGGAACCCGGCCAGCGCCAGACGTATCGTCTCGTCATTGATGTCCATCTCGCTCGCGACGGCGATGGCGGCCAGAGCGTTGAGCACGTTATGCTGGCCGAGCATGGGCAGCCGGAACGGACCGGCCCGGCGCGTGGTCTTGCGGGTGCGGTTGGTGATGACCACCTCGAAGGTCGCGCCCAGCCGATCGGTGATCAGCTTGTCGGCGCGCACATCGGCCTGGGGGCTGAACCCATAGGTCACTACGCGATGATCGGACAGGCGCGGGATCATCTGCTGAACGGCGGGATGATCAATGCACAGCACCGCGAAACCATAGAAGGGGATGTTCGACACGAACTGGTCATAGGCGGCCTGCATCGCTTCCGCCGTGCCCCAGTGGTCCAGATGCTCGGGGTCCATGTTGGTCACGACCGCAATCACAGCGGGCAGACGCAGGAAGGAGCCGTCGCTTTCATCGGCCTCCACAACCATCCAGTCGCCCGAGCCCATACGCGTATTAGTGCCATAGGCCTCGATGATGCCACCATTGATCACTGTGGGGTCCAGCCGGGCCTGTTCGAGCACGCAGGCGACGAGGCTGGTTGTGGTGGTCTTTCCATGAGTGCCGCCAATAGCCACCGCCCAGCGAAGCCGCATAAGCTCCGCCAGCATTTCAGCGCGACGCACGACAGGAATGAGTCGGGCTCGTGCAGCAAGCACCTCGGGATTATCTTTCTTCACCGCGGTGGAGGTCACGACAACCTGCGCTGTGCCCAGATTGGCCTCGTCATGACCGATCGCCACGACGATACCGAGCTTGCGCAGACGCAGGACATTGGCGCTTTCGCTGATATCGGAGCCCTGCACCTTGTAGCCCAGCATATGCAGCACTTCGGCAATTCCGGACATGCCAATACCGCCGATACCGACGAAATGGATGGTGCCGATGGACAGGGGAAGTGCGCGCATGAACCAGGCTTTCAGAGAAACAGCAAATAGAATGGGGTAGAGAGTTGCGGGTCAGGAAACGGGGGAGCGGTAATCCGAAATCCGGGCTTCCACAAGGTCCGCCAGCAGGCGGGCGCTCTGCGGATGAGCAAAGCGTCTGGCTGCGGCGGCTGCGCCTGCGAGACGCTCGGGGTCGTTCAGCAGCGGGGCCAGGAACGATGCAAGGGCATCGGGGGTGCAATCCTTCTGACGAAACATCCAGGCCCCGCCTTCATCGACCAGCTGGGTCGCATTCGCGCCTTGTTCATCCGAGGCAGCAATCGGCAGGGGAACGAGGATCGAAGGTCTACCTGCAATGGTCAGTTCAGCCACCGAGGATCCGCCAGCGCGCCCGATCACGAGATGAGCCTTGCGCAGAAGCGAGGCGACGTCGGAGAAGAAGGGGGCCAGAACGCAGTGGATACCCGCCTCGTCATAAGCGGCCTGAACTGCTGGAATATCCTTGTTATGGACTTGCTGGGTCACATGCAGTCTTGCCCGGAAGCCCGGCGGCAACTGGGCGAGCGCCGCTGGCACGGTGGTGGAGAACACGCGGGCACCCAGAGAGCCGCCCCAGACCAGAAGATGCAGCGCGTCGCCCGGCGGCGTATAGGGCGCGTCCAGCAGGGCTTCGATCTCGGGGCGTACCGGCATGCCGGTTAGCGCCGCGCGCAGCCCGAGCGGCAGGCGTGCCACGGTCGGAAAGGAGGTGGCGATGGAGGTCGCGAAACGCGCCAGAAGCGCATTGGCCTGACCCAGAACGGCATTGCCCTCGTGCAGGATTACAAGCGGACGTTTGGACGCGGGCAGGAAACGACTACCGAGAATGGGCGGCACCGAAGGATATCCGCCGAAACCGATCACGGCGATCGGGTTGATTTGGCGATGCAGCGCCCGTGCTGCCCAGGCGCCCCGCAAAAGCGCGGTCATGCCTCGCAGTTTGGTCGTGATGCCTTTGCCTGCCACACCCGTGCCGTCGAGCACATATTGCGGCTTGTCCCTGAAGATGCCGCTGGTGCGTTTGCCGGCACGCTTGTCCGTCATGAGCACAAGTTCATGACCACGCGCGGCGAGTTCGGTCGCAAGGGCTTCTGCCGGGAAGAAATGGCCGCCCGTGCCCCCCGCAGCGATCACGATTGGACGGGTCATGAATGCGATCCTTCCCGGAGTGAAGTCCAGTGGCCCTGGCTGGCATAAGTGGAACTGATGGGGCTCGCCGAGACCTGATGCCGTGTCAGCGCCAGCACCATGCCCAGTGTCAGCGCGATGGAAATCGCGGAAGAGCCACCATAGGATATGAGTGGCAGGGTCATGCCCTTGGTCGGGATCAGATGCAAGGTCGAGCCCATGTTGATGAAAGCCTGAAGACCGAAACCTGCCACCAGTCCGGAGGCGGCCGTGATCACGAAAGGATCGCTCTCGCGCATCAGCTTCAGCAATGTCCGCACGACGATCACCGCAAAGATCAGGATGATGAACAGGCAGATAAACAGCCCGTATTCCTCACCCGCCACGGCAAATACGAAATCGGCATGGGCGTCGGGCAGCAGATCCTTCACACGGCCTTCGCCAGGGCCACGCCCCATCATCCCGCCATTGCCGAAGGCGCGCAGGGCGGTATCGATCTGGTAGTGGTCACCCACATTGGGATGAAGGAAGCGCTCGACGCGCGAGCGCACATGCGGGAAGGCGACATAGGCGCCTGCAAAGGCGGCGATCATCGCTCCCACCCCCGCCCCCACGAAAACGATCGGCAAACCGTTAACGAAAAGCTGGATGAAGAACACCATGGTGATGACCGACAACATGCCGATATCGGGCTGGGATTTCAGAAGAAGGAGGATGAGCCCGAAACAGCCGAAAGCGATCAGCATGCCGGGGAAGCGCATCGAGCCGAAGATAACGCGTCGGCGCTGCTCTGCCAGCAACCAGCCCGTGACCACGGCGAAGAAGGGCTTGAGAAACTCCGAGGGCTGAACCGACATCATGGGGAGCGCAATCCATCGGCGCGCCCCCTTGATCTCCACGCCATGGACAAGGGTCATGAACGTGGCAGCGAGCGCAATGACCCCGCCGATCAGGGCAAGGCGCTTGACCGCAGGACGGGACAGTCCCGACACCCCAAGCACCACGGCGCCGGCCAGAAGCAGGAAGATGACTTGCTTGAGAATGAACATCTCACGCGAGGCGCCGATACGAACCGCCACGGCAGGGCTTGCCGCAAGCATCAGGATGTAGCCGAACGCGATCAGGACGCCGACGCAGCAGAGCGTGACGCGATCGACATTGCGCCACCAGCGCCCGATTCTCGATGTATCGACCCGTGAAAGCCCCGCCATTCTATCTCAATCCCTCAAGGCCCCGTGGATCAGGGCGATCCCGTTTGCTGCCCGTCCGTGGCCAGACTCAGCTTCGACAGAATATCGACAAAATGCGTGCCACGCGCCTCAAAACTCGCAAACTGATCGAAGCTTGCGCAGGCAGGAGAGAGAAGCACGACCGGTGCATCCAGCGCCTTTGCCGCAGCAAGGCTCGCGAGGGTCGCCGCCTCGAGCGTATCGACGCATTCATTGGCAACGCCATGCGCATCGAGCGTCTCGCGCAGCACGGGGGCGTCGCGGCCGATCAGATAGGCCCTCGCAACTCGGCTGAAAAGCGGGGCCAGGGCCTCGATCCCCCCGGATTTGGCAATACCGCCCGCAATCCAGATGATCCTGTCATAGCAGAGCAGGGCCTTTTCTGCGGCCTCGGCATTGGTGGCTTTGCTGTCATTGATGAATCGTATGCCATCGATGGTGGCGGCCAGAGCCTGACGATGGGGCAGGCCGGGATAGCTGCGCAGCCCATCAGCGATGACCTCATCCGAAAGCCCGAGATGACGCGCCATGGCCTGGGCAATCAGGGCATTTTGCAGGTTGTGGGTGCCCGGGAGCGTCGGCGCGTCTTTGAGCGCGTCGGAAATCCCGGCGATACAATCGGGGTTCTCGACCGAGATCAGGGTAACCGTCAGGCCCTTGCCGATCAGTTCCTGCGCCTGGATGCGGCAATAAGGGTCATCGACGCCAATCACTGCCAGATCGCGCGGGGTCATGTTGTCGAAGACATGGCGCTTCGCCGCGGCATAGCCCGCCATTGTTCCATGGCGGTCAAGGTGATCCGGTGTCAGATTGAGCAGGCAGGCTGTTGCGGCGTGGAAGCTCTCCAGTCGCTCGAGCATGTAGGATGACATCTCGATCACATACACGCCCTCATCGGGCAGGAGGGGCAGGGCGAGCGAGGCTGTGCCCAGATTGCCTCCGGCCGCGACCAGCACACGGGCTTGTTCGAGCATATGAGCCAGCAGCGCGGTGGTGGTGGACTTGCCGTTCGTGCCGGTCACCGAAGCGAAACGCGCCAGCGACCCGGCTTTGCGTACGGCACGATAAAGAAGTTCTGCATCCGACAGGATAGGCACCCCGGCCTGCTGGGCAAGCAGGGCCACCGGATGCGGAGCAGGCAGATGATGTGGGATACCTGGCGAGAGGATCAGCGCCTCGAAGCCCGTCAGGTCCTCGAGCGGTGACGCGATAAAGCGGGCAGCATCTCCCCCACAAGCGAAATCATCGGGTCCGGGTGGGGATTTGTCGTCCCAGGCCTGCACTTCCGCCCCCATGGCAAGGAGTGCCGACACGACGGCCGCGCCGTTTCGGCCGAGGCCCAGCACGGCGAAGCGCGAGCCAGCGAAGAGATCGGAGGGGAAGGCGCGTATCGTCATTTCAGCGCAGTTTCAGCGTGGCAAGTCCTGCCAGCCCCAGCAGAATAGAGACGATCCAGAAGCGAATGACGATCTTGGGCTCCTGCCAGCCCTTCTTTTCGAAGTGGTGATGCAGCGGTGCCATCAGAAAGACGCGGCGCTTGGTGCGTTTGTACCAGAAGACCTGGATCACGACGGAGAGCGTCTCGACCACGAAGAGACCGCCCACGATGCACAGGACAAGCTCATGCTTAACTGCAACGGCGATGGCGCCAAGTGCCCCGCCCAGTGACAGGGAGCCCGTATCGCCCATGAAGACATCGGCGGGTGTGGCGTTGAACCATAGAAAACCGAGCCCAGCCCCGATGAGGGCCGCGCAGAACACGCCGAGTTCCCCCGTGCCCGGAACCAGATGAAGCTGCAGGTAATCGGCGAAGACCCTATTGCCCACCAGATAGGCGATCAGCGCGAAAACGAGGGCCGCGATCACCACCGGCACAATGGCCAGACCATCCAGACCATCCGTAAAGTTCACGGCATTGCCGAAGCCGGTCATGGTCACCATGGCAAAGAGCGGGAAGGCGAAGCCCAGAGGCAGAAGGAAGTCCTTGACGAACGGGAAGGCCACCATGTTTCGCAGTTCGGGCGGCATGAGGCTCTCCATCCAGTATCCCGCGATCAGGGAGGCGGCAAACTCGCTACCCAGTCGGGCGCGCTTGGAAACGCCTTTCGTGTTGCGCTTGGAGAGCTTGAGATAATCATCTGCAAATCCCACCGCGCCGAATGCCGCCGTGACGAACATGACGGCCCAGACAAAGCCATTTGTGAGGTCTGCCCAGAGCAGAGTCGACGCGAAAAGGGCAATCAGGATGAGCATACCGCCCATGGTGGGCGTGCCGGCCTTCTCGAGAATATGACGCTCCGGCCCCAATGTCCGTATGGGCTGACCCTCGCGCTGGATGCGCTTGAGCTGGGCGATGAACGGACGCCCGAACACCAGCGAGATGACGAACGCTGTCAGGCAGGCGCCACCTGAGCGGAAGGTCAGGTAATGGAAGAGATTGAAGAAGCCGCCATGGGTCGTATCGTGAATAGCGATCAGATTATACAGCATCAGGCTGACACGCCCCCTGCAAGAAGAGGGGTGACAATGTCGCGCATGCGACTGCCAAGACTGCCTTTTACGAGAACCACGTCACCGGCTTTCAGATTGGATTGGACGAAGGGGGCGAGAGATGCCGCGTCTGGTTGCCAGACGCCACGCTTTTCTTCGGCAAGCGCGTCAAAAACATGGCGCATATGGGGGCAACAGCAAAAAACCAGATCCGCATGGGCCATCAGATTGGGCAGGAGGGCCAGATGCTCGCGCTCGGCGAACTCACCCAGTTCGCGGATATCGCCCAGCACGGCGATACGACGCTTGGCTGGCATGAGCGCAAGGGTCTCCAGCGCTGCCCTTATCGACAGGACAGAGGCGTTGTAGCTCTCATCCAGGAGTGCAGCCTGACCGCCCAGAATGGGTTGCACCTGTCCGCGCCCGGCACCGGGGCGCCAGAGGGCGAGCGCTGCTGCCGCCTTGTCCAGGGATAATCCGAGCGCATCGATCGTGGCCAGAACGAGCCCCGCATTGCGGATGAGGTGGCTCCCCGGAGCGGAGAGCACGATGTCATGGTTCGTGAACCTGAACTGCGAGCCCTCTGCGCCGGTTTCGAGCGCTGTCAGGCGATAGCTGGCTTCCGCACTCAGCCCGACCCGGGCAATCCGGCAGCCCGACCGCGCGGCGGCGGCGGCGAGGATGGACTCCATGCCGGTATCGTCCGGGACAATGGCAACGCCCTGCGCCGAGAGCGCGCCGATGAGATCGGATTTCTCCTCGGCAATGGCTTCTACACTGCCCATATGGCCCAGATGGGCACTGCCTATGGTGGTGATGACAGCGATATCGGGTTGCACCATGGCAGCGAGGGGCGCGATCTCGCCGCGGTGGTTCATGCCGATCTCGGCCACACAGAAGGCGGTATCGCGCGGCATTCTTGCCAGGGTGAGGGGCACACCCCAGTGATTATTATAGGAAGCGATGGCGGCGTGGGTGGGCCCGATGGAAGCCAGCGCGCAATGCAGCATGTTCTTCGTGGTGGTCTTGCCGACCGAGCCGGTCACCCCGACCATTTTCCCGGTAAAGCGCGCCCGTGCGGCATGGCCGAGGGCGCGCAGCCCCTCCATCGTATCGGCTACACGCAACAGGCGCGGATCGGAGACATCACCGGCTTCATGCACCATCACACAGGAAGCGCCCTTTGCCAGGGCTGCCTGCACATGGGCATGACCATTGCTGTTCTCTCCCTGCAAGGCGATGAACAGGTCCCCGGGCTCGAGACTGCGCGTATCGATGGAAATGCCGGTCACCACGACCTCGGCGTCGAGCATGCCATGCGTTGCCGCGCGCAGTTGAGCGCTTGTCCAGAGGGTGTTCATGGGGCTACCCCGGCCAGCTCGCGAATGACGGCACGATCGTCGAAGGGGGTGGTGATACCGGCCACTGTCTGACCGCTTTCATGCCCTTTGCCAGCCACAACGACCACATCGCCCGCGCGCGCTTGCTCAAGGGCTGCGGCAATGGCAGCGCGACGATCGCCGATTTCGAGGGCGTCGGGGCAGGCGGTCCTGATGGCGGCTCGTATGCTGGCGGGGTCTTCGCTGCGTGGATTATCGTCGGTGACAATGGCCAGATCGGCCAGCCTTGCCGCAATCTCTCCCATGAGGGGACGCTTGCCCCTGTCACGATCTCCGCCCGCGCCGAAGACGACGATCAGGCGGTTGGAGGCGTGGGGGCGCAAGCTGTGCAGCAGGTGCTCGAGCGCGTCCGGCGTATGGGCATAATCCACGTAAAGACCGGCCCCATTATCAAGCGTCGTCGCAAGTTCGGCGCGCCCACGCACACCGGCGAGCCGAGGGAGAAGATCCAGCACGGCGCGCGCGTCTTCATCCTGCTCATAGGCCATGGCGGTCGCCAGAAGCACGTTATCGACCTGGAAACGTCCGGTGAGTCCCAGTTCGATTTCAGGCAGGGCTTCGCCGAAGAGCGAGAGAGAAATAATCTGCCCATGGGGCAGGGGTGTTGCGCGCAGCAGGCGAAGGGTTTCGCCCTGCTCGCCGACGGACCGCAGCTTGAGCCCGCGGGACTGCGCCAGCTCGCGGAGGGCGGATACCGTTATCGCATCCATGTCCGCATTGAGTGCGGCGAGTGCGCCCCGAGGCAGGAGGCTGGAAAAAAGGCGCAGCTTGGCAGCTCGATAGGCTTCCATCGTGCCATGATAATCGAGGTGGTCGCGCGTCAGATTGCTGAACCCGCCTGCGTGCAGCGCGACACCATCGAGACGATTCTGCTCGAGCCCGTGCGATGACGCCTCGAGTGCAACATGCTCGACTCCGGCCGATTTGAGCCGGGCAAGCGTCTGGACCATGGAGACGGCATCGGGCGTGGTGAGCGGGGGCGGAGCCTCGACCGGGATATCGCTGATGAGCCCCAGCGTTCCGATGCTGGCGGACGGTGCGCCGGAAAGAGACCAGAGCTGGCGCAGGAAATCAACCGTGCTGCTCTTGCCATTCGTACCGGTGACAGCAGCAATGCGCGCCGGCTGCGGCCCCGCCAGAGCTGCGGCAAGCACAGCAAGATTATGGCGCGGCATCTGTGAGGCGATAAGCGGCACGTCTGCTGCGATGGTCGTCGTTTCCGGCAGCAGCAGCGCGGCTGCCCCCTGGGTCAGGGCCTGCGGAATGAAACGTGCGCCATCTGTCGCGACGCCGGGCAAGGCGGCGAAAATCATGCCGGGCCCTACGGCACGGCTGTCAGCGGTGATCCCCGTGATTTCGGGGTCGGCCATCGCTGAATCGACGGCGAGAGGCGGGACCGGGAGTCCGACCCGCTTCAGGAGTTCGGAAAGGCGCATGGCTCAGCCTCGTTCAGATGAGTGACGTGCGGCGCGCTCGGTGGCCTTCGCGGCGAGCTTGGCGGCTTTCTCTGCAGCCTTGGCGGCGTCTTTTTCCGCTTTTTCCTTTTGCGCCGCAATGCGTGGATCACCCGGATCGTTTCCGGGGCCAAGGGCGCGTTTACCCGGCGGGATGCCGGGTTCGAGCGGTATGGCCATTTCGGCATCGATCTTTGCGGCGTTCTTCGTGTCGGGAAACAGCCCGAGCATCGGACCGATACGCGCAATCAGCTTTCCCGTTGTCGGGGCGGCGTTCCAGCCAGACGTCACGAAGCCATGGGTCTTGGGGGTGGGGTGCGGCGAATCAAGCATGACATAGACGGCATAGCGCGGCGCATTCATCGGGAAAATCGAGGTGAAGGCCGAGATATTGACGTGTTTCAGATACCGGCCATTCGGTCCGACCTTTTCGGCCGTACCGGTTTTGCCGCCCACGAAATAGCCGGGCACCTCCGCGCTGCGCGCCGTACCCTGTGTCACGTCAAGACGCAGCATCTTGCGGATGAGCCTTGAATTTTCTTCCGATACCACCCGGTCCCCCTGAGGCTGCGGCGGCGGGGCAGGGGCATCGCCCGAGGCATCGCTATCGGGCCTGAAGGCAGCGGGTATAACAGGCGCGCCCGCAGGTGAGGCCGCACCCGTCGTGCCAGATTGCGTTCCGCCGGGTGCATTCAGGGGGGCAGCGCCGGGCGCGGTCGCACCGGGGGGAAGGGCCTCCTCATCCGGTTTTGCACCGTCATCCTGTTCGCGTGCCACGAGCGTAGGCTTGATCAGAATGCCGCCATTCACCGTGGCAGCGGTGCCGCGCACGATAGAGAGCGGCGGCTCAGCCACGCCGTGACCGAAGCCGACCGTCATGACGGTCGAAACGCCCCAGTTCTTCGAAGACGGCACGATGGGACGTCCAGCCTCGGGCAGTTCGATCGGTACGCGATTGAAAAATCCCATATTGCGCAGCCAGTCCTGCTGCCTTTTCGCGCCCACGTCGAGCGCGATATGCGCGGCAGCCGGGTTCGACGACTTGGCCAGAACGTCGGGCAGGGCAAGCCAGGGCGCGAAGTGATCGGTCTTGATATCCGAGATGGTGAAGCGACCGATACGGATGGGGATGGTCGAGAACCGGTCCCAGATATGGGCCACGCCATATTCGATCGCCATGGCCGCTGTCTGGAGCTTGAAGGTCGAGCCCGGTTCGTACATGCCCGTGACGGCACGATTGAACCGTGCATCGGCAGGCGCATGGCCGAAATCATTGGCATCATAGTCGGGCAGGCTGACCATGGAGATGATCTCGCCCGTATTCACATCCATCACGATGGCCGCAGCCCCGATGGCCTGAAACTCGTCCATGGCGGCCTGGGTCACTTCCCGGGCCACGGCCTGGATACGCACGTCCAGAGACAGACGCAGCGGGGTGCGATCCTTGTTGAGACGCTCGTTGAAATAACGCTCGACCCCGGCCACGCCGTGATCGTCAATATCCACCCCACCCAGAATCTGCGCGGCGGTACGGCCCAACGGGTAATGACGTCGCTCGCTCGCTTCGAAATAGATGCCTGGAATGCCCAGATTATTGATCGCGATTTCCTGCACGGGTGAGATATCGCGGGCGATATAGACGAATTGCTTCTTCAGCGACAGGCGGCGGGTGGTCTCCGCTTCATCCAGTTGCGGCAGCACGGATTTGAGCTTCTTCGCCGCATCCGGGGCGTCGATCAGCTCCATCGGATTGGCATAGACCTGAGCCACGGGCAGAGAAAGCGCGAGGGTCTGCCCATTGCGGTCGACGATGCTTGCGCGATGCACATCCGGCAGCGAGAAATCGCCTGCGATCTGTCCTTTCGGGTCGCTTTTCGGAATTTCGGGCACCTGTGAAGCGATCTGTCGCTTCTCGGGGGCCATAGGCATGAAAACCGTGGCGAGGCTCAGTTTGCCCGCTACGAGGCCGAAAAGGACCAGAAACCCGAGCCCGACCCCGATCAGTCTTGTGTGCATCTGGTCGAGCGACGCCCTGACCCGCTTGGTGCTCTTGCCTTCAGGACGCGAGGACGCGCCACCGGAATGGCCCGACCTGTTGGGGGGAGGTGTCCTGCCAGCCATGCTCAGCCGCTTTCATATCCGCTCAATTGGCAAGAGGCGTAGGCGGTGGCAGAGCATCACCATAGCCGGCGAGGGATGAAGAAGATCCGGAATCGCTTTGCACATGATGGGGCTTGGGTGCCTGCATGGCAATCTCCGCGTTGCCATGCGCTGCATGGCCAGACGCGCTGGCGTGAGCGGTACGCCACGAGGTGGCTGGCGTTGCCTGAGGGCGATTGCCCCGGAAGCTTGCAAGACGAACGGCCAGATCGGAATCCCCTGTGCTGGCGGCACCGGGGCGGGTGGTGGCATGAACAACCGCATCGTAACGATGGCCGTGATGGGCTGCCTGACCCAGCTCGTCAGAGACCATATGAGGCCGGCTGCTCTGCTGGGCGAGCTCGACCACGGGGCGCTGGGCCGGAACATGCTGGGCATGGGGTGCGGTTGCGGCGGCGTGGGCAGAAGGCTGGATGCGCGGGGCAGCAGCGGCAAGGGCGATCCGTGCCGGTGCGGTCGAAGCAGGGGCGATGACAGGCGCGACAGGCAGGGCGGGTGCGGAGCGGTGATGCGCAGGCTCGGCGCTTGCCACGAGGGCTGGCGTATCACGCGCTGCCGGAGCGGATGGGGTTGGGGCCACAGTTTTCGGCTCTGCGGGCTTGACCGCGGGGGCGACGACACTCGGAGCGGCGGGGGCGTTCGACACGGCGATGCTCAGGCTCTCGCGCGGATCGCGGAAGGCAGGCTTCGAACTGGGCGCAGGCAGGGCCTCGATCATGCTTGCCAGACGGACATATTGCGTGGGGGCCATGGGATGAAGCTGCCCCAGAAAACGCCCGGAGAGCGCACTGAGGCGATCCGGCTGGTTGAGCAGCGCCCACTGGGTGCGTAGCATCGCCGTTTGCTGTCTGACACGCTCGGTCTTTTGCACCACGTTTGTGATGTT
This sequence comes from Asaia krungthepensis NRIC 0535, assembly GCF_025995175.1. Taxonomy (GTDB): domain Bacteria; phylum Pseudomonadota; class Alphaproteobacteria; order Acetobacterales; family Acetobacteraceae; genus Asaia; species Asaia krungthepensis. The sequence goes on along the minus strand of NZ_BAPV01000009.1, from coordinate 68,930 downwards.
CTGATCGAGCACCGTCGTTTCATGCTTCTTCGTATAGAGAAACAGTCCCGAACCACCAGCAAGAAGCGCGCAGAGAAGAGTGAACGGCCGGATCATGAGAGAGACCCCCTAACAGAGGCTGATGGTGCGGTACGAAGAAGGCTACGCAGTTTGGCGCTGCGCGAACGGGGATTGCGGCTGATCTCGTCATCGGAGGCGAGAACAGGGCGGGTATGGGGCAAAACGTAGTCCGGCGTGACGAAGCGCTCGGCCATGGGCTCATGGCGTGACGGGCGGCTCACCCGTCCTGCGGCCTGGGCAAAGGCGCGTTTCACAAGACGGTCTTCCAGGGAATGGAAGGTCACCACGACAAGGCGGCCATGTTCGGCCAGCAGGGACGGCGCCTCATCCAGAGCGCGCTGTAATTCGCCGAGTTCGTCATTCACCGCAATACGCAGCGCCTGAAAGGTGCGCGTGGCAGGATGAATGCCCGATTTGTCGGGACGCACGACGCTGCGCACGACATCGGCCAGGCGCGCGGTGGTGAGGATCGGTTCTTCCTGACGCGCTCGCACGATGGCACCGGCGATCCGACGCGAGAGACGATCCTCACCGTAATGGTAGATGATATCGGCCAGCTCGGCCTCTTCGGCCTCGTTCACCAGATCGGCAGCGGAGCGACCCGACTGCGCCATGCGCATGTCGAGCGGGCCATCATGCCTGAACGAAAAACCACGCTCGGCTTCGTCGAGCTGATAGGAAGACACGCCAATATCGAGCACGATGCCGTCGAAAGGGGCAGCGTCACCGAGGAGTTCCGCCATGGCACCGAACGTGCCCTCCACGGGGATCAGGCGATGCGCGGGGGCGTCGGTAGAAAGGGCCGCGGCAAGGGCTTCGGCACGCGCAATGGCGGTCGGATCGCGGTCGATCCCCCAGACGCTGCATGCCGCGCGGGCCAGAATGCCCCGCGTATAGCCACCTCCGCCAAAGGTGCCATCCACATAACGACCATTCTCATGCGGTGCGAGGGCGTCGAGGACTTCCGGCAGCATCACGGGGACATGGCCGGGGTCGTGGCCGGTCAGCAGGGCGAGGGGAGAGAGCGCATTCATGACGCCACCTCGGTCGGGGCGGCGGCGCGGCTGGTCATGCGGCGTGCACGGGCGCGCGCCTCTTCCCGACGCCTGGCGCCGGCCTCGGGTTCCCAGATCTGGAAAACGCGTCCCAGACCCATGAAGGAAATCTCGTCCGTCAGATTGGCGTGACGCTTGAGTACATCCGGCAGAATGATGCGGCCTTCCTTATCGGCGTCGATCGGATAAGCATCGGCATAGAGACTGGCGGCGAGGTCGTCATGGTCATCGGAGAAGATATCAAGTGACTCGACAGGACCCGCCAGCGTGGCAAAGGCGGCACTCGGCCATGCCTCGATGCAGGGATGCAGATGGGAGGGACGCAAGATCACGAGGCTCTCATCGGGCTGGGCCTGCGCCCTGAGGGCGGCGCGGAAGGAAGCCGGAATGGACACGCGGCCCTTGGCGTCGAAACGGTTCTGATGCGTGCCGAGAAACACACTCACGCCGTTCGATGCCTCCTCTTTCCGCTGGAGTGATTGCCGCTGATGTTTCGCTCCCGACACGGGACAAGGCGCTTGGCTTCATGTCAGAAGGACCGTCCGGGATAGATTTGGGATATCATGGGATTTCATGGGACGTCAAACAATTCGCGCCTGAAATCCGCAGAATATCGACGTTTTTTTGAATATGGCAATTTCGATGTTCTTATTATGTTCTTGTTGAGAATAAAGAGAGACTGTTCTCTCTCTAGGATACACGGTTTTTGTTATGTTCTTATTAAGGCATCGCCCTGCAGCATTACGGCATGATTGTGGCGCCTGGCGCAGCGGGTATGGCGGTTCTGGCGCCATATTGGACGCTGTCATGCACGAGGAGGTGCGCCGCACCAAGGGCTGGTATCCTCGGTAGGCGCGATGGGAGAAGCTGATGTCAGACGGTCTGTAAGCCGGGTTCTGTCCGCCAAAAGGCGGGGCGATCATTCCTCTGGGACCGGTCTTGCAACCGGCCTCACGCAACCAACCCGAATGACAAGGCGGGAGAGCCTCTGATCCCATCCCGGAGGACGGATCCGCCATTCCTATTCGGTCTTGCTCCCGATGGGGTTTGCCCTGCCTCCCGCGTTACCGAAGGAGCGGTGCGCTCTTACCGCACCGTTTCACCCTTGCCTGCAGCCCGAGGGCCGGGCAGGCGGTTTGTTTTCTGTGGCACTTTCCCTAGGGTCGCCCCCGCCGGCCGTTAGCCGGCATCGTTCTCCCGTGGAGCCCGGACTTTCCTCCATCACGACGGTTCTCACCGGCGCAGCAGCGATCGCCCGACCGTCTGACGGGCGCAACCTGACCGAAGCGTGCCACCGGGTCAAGGCGCTTGCGCCGATTTCGCCCTCCCGTGATAGGCTCACCCCCATGACAGACTTCCCCGCCAAGCGTCCCGGCTGGCTCTACCGGCTCTTTCTACTCTGGCTGAAGCGCGCGGCAGGCGGTCGAGACGGCTTGCCTCTGCCTGAGAGCCTGACCCCGGAATCGCTGGCGGCCTTGCGTCGCATGACCGGCATGCCAAGTTTTCCGCAAGCTCTGTCCTCGTTACAGATCAGGTCATGGCGTGAGATTTCCCTCCCATGCGGCGAGGGGATCCGCCCCGCGCGGCTTTATCGTCCCCGTGGTCCGGTGAGGGGATTGATCCTGTTTCTGCACGGGGGCGGTTTTGTACATTGCGATCTGGTGTCGCATCACGGCATCTGCTGCCGTCTTGCCTGTCATTCGGGAGCGATGGTGCTCTCCCTCGATTATCGGCTGGCGCCTGAACATCCCTTTCCGGCGGCGGTCGACGATGGATGGGACGCGTTACTCTGGCTCCATGAGCAGGCTGAGGTACGCGATTTGCCGATTGCCGTGTGCGGTGACAGCGCCGGGGGTAATCTCGCCGCGGTTCTGGCGCGCCGCGCAGGAGCCGCCGGGCTCGAACGCGTCGTCGCGCAGCTTCTGTACTACCCGACGGTCAGCGGGCTCCTGTCGCCCGTCACACGTGAGACCTACGCCCAGGGCTATATGCTGACGGCGCGCCTGCTCGACTGGTATGGGCGCCAATATATCCGCAGTGACTGCGACATGCTGGACCCGAATTTCGCTCCCGTCTTCGCCAGCGATCTGGCTCAGGCGCCGCCTGCCATGATCGTCACGGCCGGGTTCGATCCGCTGCGCGGTGAGGGGGAGCTTTATGCCCGCTTGCTTCGGGAGGCAGGGGTGGAGGCGCGGCTTGTCTGCTACCGGCGGGCCATCCACGGTTTCCTCAATTTCTATGCGGCCGTGGTGGAGGGGCGTCAGGCTCTGCGTGTGGGAGGGCGCTATCTTCGGGAGCGTTTTGCCGCCTGGCAGGAAGACAGGATCTCGTAATGGATGTTTTCGCTGGGCAGGTCAGCAGAAAAAAGGCCGGGGGTGTCCCCGGCCTTTCTCCTTACTGCTGCGCCATGGCATGGAAACGGCCGGGCGTGCCCTGGTCCGTTGCCAGAAGGCGATCAGCCCGGTTGACCTTGATGGTGAACAACCTGTCGAAACTGCCCGGCTTGCCTGGGCAGCCATTATTGCTGCGTTCCATGAAGTCGATACGCGTTGCCTCCGGCGGATCATTTCCATTGACGATGGGTACCAGACATTTGGCCGGGACATCGGTCATGCCATTATGGGTGACCAGAACGCGCAGATGCTCGACCAGCTTGGTATTGTCGAACCAGGCGAGGCGATCGAACTGGATCTTGTCCGCTGCCTGATCCAGCCAGCCCATTTTCATGACGAGAATGGCCAGAAGCGAGGCAGGCACCAGCACGACAAGCCGACGCAGGAGATGCTGCTTGAGCGTGCGCGGCTTGCGACGCCCCGCACGGCCCGAGCCGAGGCGGGGTGTGGCGCCGTTCTCTGACCCGGAGGTCGGTGTGCGGGGAGGGGTTTTGGGATCGGAGGCCAAGTCTGCGCCTTATTCCATGTCTTCGTGCCAGACCTGCCCATCGCGGGCGAGCATCTGACGTGCTTCTTCCGGACCCCAGCTTCCGGCAGCGTAATGCGCCATCGGGACCTCGTTCTTGGACCAGGCTTCCATCACCGGTGCCACCCATTTCCATGCGGCCTCGACTTCGTCGCGGCGGATGAACAAAACGGGGTAGCCACGGACTGCGTCGAGCAGCAGGCGCTCATAGGCATCGGGATAGCGCACCGAGAATTCGCGCTCGAAATGCACGTCCAGCGTGGTTTCCCACAGGCCGAATTCGTCATCCATCGGGTTCTTGACGTTGAACTGCCAGGAAATGCCTTCATCCGGCTGGATGCGGATCACGAGCACGTTCTTCTCGGGCTGGGACGGGAAGAGCTTGGTGGCAGAGGGCTTGAAGGTGACGACGATCTCGCTGACCTTGGCCTTCAGGCGCTTGGCCGAGCGGATATAAAACGGCACATTCTTCCAGCGCGGGGTGTCGATTTCGGCGCGCAGGGCAACATAGGTTTCGGTGTTGCTCTCATGGCCGAGCTCGTCCAGATAGCCATCGACCGTCGAGCCCTTGCTGTGGCCCTTGGTATATTGCGCGCGCACCGTGCTGGTGGGCAGGCTGGCAGCATCGAGAGGGACCAGGGATTTCAGCACGGCCACCTTGGCGTCGCGTACGTCATCGGCCTGGAGCGTGTCGGGCTTTTCCATAGCAACAAGACACAGCACCTGCAGAAGGTGATTTTGCACCATGTCGCGCAGCGCGCCCGAATTATCGTAATAGGCCGCGCGCCCTTCGACACCGACGAGTTCACCCGCTGTGATCTGCACGGACTCGATATGCTCACCTGACCACACCGCCTCGAAAAGCGGGTTGGCAAAGCGCAGGGCGATCACGTTCTGGACGGTTTCCTTGCCCAGATAGTGATCGATGCGGAAAACATAGCTTTCCTTGAAATACTGGCCCACAGCCTCGTTGATCTCGTCGGCAGACTTCAGATCGATACCGATCGGCTTTTCCAGCACCACGCGGCTGTCGTCGGTGATCAGCCCTTCATGATGCAGGTTCTTCGAGATCGCGCCGTAAAGGTCAGGGGCGGTCGCGTAATAAAACACGCGCACATGGTCTTCCGCCTTGTGGCTCAGGACCTCACGCAGACCGTCCCAGTTGCTGTCGGGCTTGGAACCATCGAGGCTCACATAATGGACCATGTCGAGGAAGCGATCGACCACGTCCTCGTCGAAATCGTCCGACTTGACGAAGCGCTTGAGCGCGTCACGCGCGCGGCTCTGATACTCGCTGCGCTTGAGCGGTGAGCGTGCCGTTCCGATGATGCGGGCTGTATCGGGCACCTGCCCCATGGTCAGACGATAATAGAGGGCCGGCAGCAATTTGCGCATCGTCAAATCGCCGGTGGCGCCGAAAATGACGTAGTCGAATGGGGCGACCTGGTGGCACTGGGTCATCTTCCTGGCTCTCCGGTTCCGAAATGGGCAGTGCGGTCTTATGACATGCACCGCTCGTTAGCGACAAGGGTGCAAGGCAATGCACGAGGGCAGCACAAGGTTCCCATGCGATAGGCGTTGACCCGGACAGTCCCGGCGCGATAAGCCGCCCCTTCTTCCCCCAATGCAGGCGGGCGCTGCCTTCATGCATCTGGTGCGGTTTCGGTCCGCCAGGGCCAAGCGCAACCCCCGTTTTTCGAGGTCATCATGTCCGACATGCCTTTTGATATCGACGAAGCCGCCGCCAGCCGCGCGCGTCAGGCTGCCGATCCTGACTCGAATGTGGGCGGCATTGCCGTCGATCGCCTGCGCAGCGTGATCGAGCGCGTCGAGCGCCTTGAGGAAGAGCGCAAGGCCCTTGCCGGCGATATCAAGGATATCTTCAGCGAGGCCAAGTCGGCCGGGTTCGACGTGGCCACGATCAAGAACATCATCAAGCTGCGCAAGAAAGAGCCCAACGAGATTGAGGAGCAGGAGACGCTTCTCGACATCTATCGTCGCGCCCTCGGCATGTGATGCCTTCGCGGGGCGGGCTTGATATGGCATTGCCCCGCAGGTTTCGTGAAGATTTGAAGACACGGGCCAATCCCGACTGACAGGGCGTTTCGCCATTGTTATGAACCGCCGCAATTCCGGCTTTTCATAACTGGCAGGGTGGCGATGTCAGCGGCTCAATGGTGCCTCAAGCAATCCGTCTGGGTATCCCTGCACGAACGCGTGCGGCGTCAGAGCCGACGCAGCGATACTGATGATCTGCTTCAGACGGCATTGCTCCATCTGTTCGAGCGCGGTCTGGACGGGCTCGATCATCCCGAGGCCTATGTGCTGCGCGCCACGCGCAACCTGGCGATCGACCGTGCAAGGCGCGAGAAGCGTATCCAGTTTTCCTCACTCGACGATGAAGCAGGGCTGGACCCGGTCTGCGCGGCACCCGGCGCCGAGCGTATCGTGCTGGGGCGTCAGCAACTGGCCCGTATCCGCGCGGCATTTTCCGAGCTCGATACGCGCACTGCCCGCATCTTCCTCCTGCACAGGCTCGACGGGCTGAGCTACGGCACCATTGCCGGGCGGCTGGCTGTGAGTGTCAGCACGGTCGAGAAATCGATCGCCAGGGCACTCGCCCATCTGGCGCTCGCCCTCATGGATGAGGGAAAATCGTGACACCGGATCACGTCGAACAGGCGGCAGACTGGCAGGCGCGTCTTTTCTCCGAAAACTGCTCCGATCAGGACAGGGCGCGTTTCGATATCTGGTTGCGAGAAAATGCGGCCCATCACAGGGCCTATGATCTGGTTTCCCAGATATGGCAGTCCGGCAGTTTTGCGCCTGCACGGCGTTCGGCTCCCCTTTCCCGTCGGGCGGTACTGGGCGCATTCGCCCTATGCGCTGCCGGTGCCGTTGCGGCGCCCCGGACCGCCGATGCGCAAAGCGTCAGGACGGGGCGGAACCAGACGCGGCGTCTCGTCATAGGCGCCGTGACCGTGCAGATGGACGCCTGCAGCGCGCTCATCTGCGGGCCGGAGCGTTACAAACTCGATTTCGGTCAGGGACGGTTCGCGTTCTCCCTTCGGCCGGAACAGGAGGCCGTTCGTCTCGGATGTTGCGCGTGGCGCATCTCGGGAGAGCAGGGCGATTATGCGCTTGATGTCACGCCGGATCGCATGACGCTTGCCGTGATTTCCGGTGGGCTGAGGCTGCACCATGGAAATGCCGCGGCAGCGCGGCTCGGCCCCGGACAGTTCATGGTGTTCGACCGCCGCACGCTGCAGGCGCGGGTCACCGAGGGACGGGTGGGCGATCTGCTGGCCTGGCGCGAAGGACGGGCAATCTTCCACGAAACCCCGCTCGATCAGGCCGTGGCGGAAATGGCGCGCTATAGCGACAGACCTGTGGCTCTGCTTTCGCCCTCTCTCGCGCATCTACGGCTGAGTGGGGTGTTTCATACGCATGACCCGGAGCGTTTTTTCAATGCGCTCACCCATCTGCTGCCGCTGCGTGTGCTGGTCGAGCGGGATCGTATCGCAATTGTTAAGCTTTGATGAAACGACGCGCGGGACGATGAGGGAGACTGGGGCTGGGTCGTCCAGCAGGAAAGAGACCATTTCCGGTCCCATCCTGAAAGACAGCCGCGCCTATGATCCGTGTTCCCTGCCACGTGTCCGCCAGACGAAAGAAGCTTGCCCTGGTTCTTCTCTCCCTCACCGCATGGCCGCATCCGGGTCTTGCCCAGGGATCGGGTGGGACGGGAGCGGCAGGGCTGAATACTGGCGACACACATAAGACGCTAAGCCTGAGCCAGCCTGCAGGCGCGCTGGAGGACGCCCTGACCGGCCTGGCCCGTCAATCGGGGCGCGATATCCTGTTCTCCAGCGATCAGGTTCGCGGCAAGAAGGCACCTGCCCTGAAGGGCAGATTGACGTTGGACAAGGCGCTGGAGCGACTTCTGGGTGGGTCTGGCCTGAGCGCCCATATCCAGCCCGATGGGGTGGTGGTCATTGCCAATGCCGCGCGTGGCAGCAATTTTGCCCATGACAAGCATGATGAGAAAACAGGGCAGGAGCATATCACGGTCATAGGCCGCGCAGAGCGTCTGGCGCCTTCTACCGTGCCGCTGACCATCACCGAGCCCACCTCCGTCATCCAGAAGCGTTTTATCACCAACAACATCGTGCCGCTGGCGAGTGTGGATGACATTATCAAGTTCCAGCCCAGCATCTGGACCCAGAACCCGAACGGCCCCGGCATGGGCAAGGCCGAGACGATGAGCCTGCGCGGCTTTCAGGATGGGCAGTACAACATGCTGTTCGATGGCATCCCTTTCGGGAATGCCAGCGACCTGCACCACACCACCTCGTCGCTCTTCATCTCGCATTTCCTGGGGCAGGTGCAGGTCAATCGCGGTCCCGGCACGGCCTCGACCATCGGCAACGCAACCTTTGGCGGCACGATCGGCTTTGAATCCCGCACACCCGCCAATCGCTTCGGTGTGACGCCTTATGGCACCTATGGCAGTTTCAATACGCGTGCAGGGGGTGTTGAGGTCGATTCAGGCAAGACGCGCTTCGGCTCCATGGTGCTCGATCTGCAGCACGAGGAAACGGATGGATATCTGACCGGCTCGGGCGAGAGACGGAACAATCTGCTCTTCAAGGACGTGGCAAGACTGGGGGAGAACACGACCCTGACGGTGCTGACCACCTATAACTGGGAAAATCAGAATACCACCCAGGGGGCGACGCTGGCGCAGTATCGCCAGTATGGCAAGAATTACGGGCTGTGCTCTAACCCGACATTGCAGTGCTATGCCGGGTATCAGCCGAGCACCTATACCTCCGACTTCGATTATATCGACATCAAGAGCAAGGTTCTGCCCTGGCTCACCGTCGAGAACCGGCTCTACACGAACGGCTTCGAGCATGATTACACGGAATCGACCGATGCCAGCTCAAATGATCCAACCGCCAACGGCGTGACGTTCTATTCTGCCAGCGGCAAGAAGCTCGCGACCTACAAGAACGACGTGCCCGGTAAATATGCCGATGCCAAGTTCCGCGATTACGGCGATACCCTGACCTTCAAGGCGCATACCTCTCAGGGCGATGTGCTGCTCGGCGCCTGGGCTGATCTGCAGGATGACCGGCGCTATACCTATGCACTCGACCTGACGAAGGGCGGGATCATGGTGCCCGGCAAGAACGGCTCGGCGTACAGCTACGACATCTCGGATTTCAATACGACGGTGCAGCCCTATCTTGAATTCGACTGGAAGCCGTTCAGAAACACCATCATCAAGCCCGGCATCAAATATTCCTACTTTCGGCGAGACTATGATGCTGCGGTCAATAAATCGACCAAAGTGCCGCTGAACGCGACTCAGCAATTCACCTCATGGCAGCCGTCGATTTCTGCCAATCAGATCATTCTGCCGGGATGGAGCGCCTACGCCCAGATTGCGCGCGGCTTTCTGGCCCCACCCATGAGCGTGTTCCAGACCCAGAATGTCGGCAATGTCAGCCCCGAAACGACGCTGAACTACCAGATCGGCACGGTGGTGCAGCAGAAGCGCTGGACGATGTCGTTTGACGCCTATTACATTAATTTCTCGAATTTCATTGCTTCGGCCCAGATTAAGGTGCCGGGCTTCGGTACCCAAAGCACTTCGGTCAATAGCGGCGGCGCGATCTACAAGGGGCTTGAAGTCGAGGGGCAATATGCGATCGGCCATGGCGTATCGCTCTATGGAAATTACAGCGTGAATGACGCTCAGTACAAGCACAGCTCGGTTCGCGTTGCGGCGACGCCCAACGTGCTTGCGTCTTTTGGCGTGCTCTACGACGATAACAAAGGTCCCTATGCCTCGCTTATCGGCAAATTCGTGGGGAATCATTATGGGCTCGACAGCACGACTGACAGCAACGGCAACACGGTTTTCGCCAATCAGTATCGTATCGGCAGCACCACCACGGCCGACCTAGCGCTCGGGTGGCATTTCAAGAAGCTGGGCGGGTACATGCGCGACGTCACACCAAGCCTCAAGATTTCCAACCTGTTCAATAATCGCGCCATCAGCGATTTCGCAGGCAACCAGTCCGCGGCCAGCGCGGGCTACCCTGACGGTGCGCCATTGTACTGGCGTCTGGCGGGCCGCTCCGTGTTCTTCAATCTGACCGTGACCCTCCCATGAGACGGTCCCGTCTTGCCGCCTCTGCTGCCGCGCTTTCGCTGACAGCCTTCATATGTGGGGCTCTGGCACCCCCAGCGTCACGATTTTCAGCGCGCCCTGCCGCCTCGAAAGAAGTCCTTGAACGGGTGGCGCTGGTGGCGCGTCACGGGATACGAAGCCCCACCCGGTCGCCTGAAATGCTGCAACAGGAAACTGGCGTTCAATGGCCGGTCTGGCCTGTGGCACCGGGGCAACTGACTGCACATGGGAGGGAAACCCTGCATGCCATGATGCGGGATATCGCTGACTATTACGACCTTTCCTGCCATGAAGCGGGGAAGACGTGCCTGTCCCGACCGTCCCCCCTGGTCTGGGCAGATTCCGCCGATGACCGAACACGCGAGAGTGGGCAGATCATGGCCCGTGCTTTCGCCCCGCTTGGGAAAGCACGATCCTTGCCTGCGGGGGAGCACGACCCCCTGTTCGATGGCGTACCCGAAGGATACGTGTCAGCCCATAAGCGCGTTTTATATGACGATGCCGCGTCGGCAGGCGCTTTCGACGCGTCGCATCGTCCCGATACGGTCCAGTCGGGGCTGAGAGCACTGCAGGCTCTTATCGTGCCGCAGGGATGCGATAGCGAAAAAGGACCGTGCTTTATCCGTCCCCTGACGATCGGGGAGAAGAAGGGACGCCCCGTCATTGACGGAGGGCCGGCCGGTGCGGCGTCGCTTGCCGAGAATTTGCTTCTGATTCACGTCGAGGGGTTGGATCGCGATGCGACGCGCTGGGTCGGGCGCATTGATGAAAAGATCCTGTCCGCAGTCCTGCCTGTCCATGGATACATGGCGCAACTGACGCGGCGCCGGGGCGCGCTGGTCGAGCAAAAAGCGCATCAGCTTGTGGGGGTTCTGGAGGACTTCCTCGACGGAAACGAAGTAACGTTGCCTGACGAGACGACTGTCGGACGCGATATTCGGTTCCTGGCTTTCGCCGGACATGACACCACGCTCGATGCGCTGGCGGCGCATTATGGTCTCGATTGGCACTTTGACGATCAGCCGGATGAGACGGCACCCGATACCACTCTGGCCTTCGAGCGCTGGCGCAGCCCTGAGGGGCGTATCACAATCAGGGTGCGTCTCTTTCACCAATCACTGGCGGCTCTGCGTCAGGGTAAGGGGCTGGACCTGGATCACGGGGGGCAAATTCTGCTCGAACCTCGTCATCAGTAGGGGGCAAGCGCTCTCGCAGTTCATGTTTTGATCCCGGTGCGCCTAATGACCGATAATCTCTCTTGGCGGAGTCGATAAAAATCGCATAGATCGCAGATTATGACGACAGCGCTTCTTACCTTGCCGCTCTGGATGCAGTTCCTGGCTGGTTTCATCCTGCTGGGGCTGGGGCTCATGTTCATCCTCATGCCGTTCTCGATCTTCGGGGTGAAGCCGAGGCTGGAGGAGGTTGAGTTGCAGCTCAACGAGGTGCGTGCCGAATTACGCATTATCGCCATGCGTCTTGGGCAGAACATTCCCGAGACCGGCCCGTCGGGGGAGCCGGTTTATGCCCCGCCGCGGCGCAGTACCGCAGCTGTCACCAACCCGGTCGCCGAACCTGCGCGCCCCCCTGAGATCATGCCGTGGTCCAGCGAGGCAAGCCGGCAGGCAGCGCAACGGCCCGCCCAGACCCGGGACATAGGGCATCGGGATAACGCGGTACGAGACTACCCGGTACAGGGAGAGGGGGGGATGCGTGAGACGCAGCCTCTGCGCGACGGGGCAGGGGAGGATCGTCGCGAGCAGGCCCCTGAGCGTGGGCGGGAGAAACCACCGGAGAGGAGCTCCGATCGCAGTGCCGACTGGCCTGTCGAGCGGGCGTCCGAGCGTCCCGTGTCCCTGCCTGAGGCACGCGATGACTACAGCTATGCGGAATCCGGTGCGCAGGAAAATATCGAGCGCATTCTCCGCCCTACTCATTTCGACCCGCCCCCGCCGCGTGAGGCCCCCCGTCCGCCGCGCCCGACAATGGGGCAGGAGGTGCGAAACCAGTCTCCTCCTCCGAATGAGCATGACGATGCGTGGCGTCTGCGCGCGACAAGGCCCGAACCGAACCGTGGCGAGGGGCAACGCCAGGAGATGGCCCCCCGCAGCGCCGCAGCCGAGGCGGAGAGACTTCGTCAGGCTGAGGAGGCCGGGGCACGGCGTGTGCGCTCAGAACCCACGTTGCGCTGGCCACCGCGTCCCTGAGTTCAGGGGCTTCAGAGGCTGGGCAAGGTGGCCTTCGATCTTATCATCTCGCCTGGGTCTGAGCCCATTTCACGTCAGAATCGGGGTCAGGCGAGGTAATGCCTCCCCGGTGAATGACGCAGCCGGTTCGAAGGGCGAGACAGCACGCGCAGGGCCGCTCATCATGGTCGACATCGATGAAGGCAGGGAGCGCCGATTTGAGGGCGCAGGGTAGGATTCTTGCGTCGCCTGACGAGGCAGGCTCAGACTGCGTGACATTGCCCGGATGTCTCCCTCTCGTGAACGGGGGCCGCGGGTGATCATATGATCGGAATCGTATGCCGGGGATCGTCACCTTGGGCGCCTGCTGCCCGGTCGGTGAGATCGCGCGGCCTTGAGCCTGTATCGTCCGGCAAGATGACCGTAATGTGTAAATCAAAAAAAATTATTTAATATCGAGAAATCAGGAAATATAATTTCCACACTCGTTGTCGTATGAAATATAGAAATTTATATACTGGGATTCTCCTTGCATACAAGAAATAAATAGCAGCTGCGTCCATATCTCGCGGTCGTGACTTCTCGTGTAACGACACATGATCACTGCAAGGACGAGGAGACATGACGCGATGACCCGAGGACATGATGAGGCAACGGGAAGCAGGAACGCGGAGGGGATGAACGATCGGAAGCGCCGATCTGTCCTGGCCGGGGGCGCTGCGCTGCTTACCGCGCTTCCTCTGGGTGCAGCCGCAGCGGGAAAGAACAGGGATCCCTTGCCTGCCCCGGCCTTCAGTGCAGGCGCGATCCAGCCTGGACGCGGTTCGCAGCTTGCGGGACGGATCGCGGTGGTGACAGGCGCCGCGCGGGGCATCGGACGCGCCATTGCCGTCGAATATGCTGCCAATGGCGCCGATGTCGCGATCATCGATATTGCGGGCCCGGTCAGTTCTGTAGCCGATGCCATGCCCGCGACGGGCGATGAACTGGAGGAGACAGCGCGTCTCATCAGAGACTATGGCCGCCGGACAGTGGTGATCAAGGCCGATATCCGGCAGATCGCCCAGATGCGCGCAGCGGCGGCGCAGATATCGGAGACTTTGGGGCAGATCGATATTCTGGTCGCCAATGCGGCTATTCAGGGCTGGAAGGCCATTCTCGATATGGACGATGCCGATTGGGACGACCAGATAGACAATAACCTGAACGGGACGGCGCGCACCCTTCGTGCCTTCGTGCCCCATATGATCAAGCGTCGCGGAGGACGTGTTCTGATTGTTTCCTCAATGCAGGGACGTCATGGCACCCGCAACGGGTCAAGCTACTCGGCTTCCAAATGGGGGCTTATCGGGCTCATGAAATCAGCGGCCATGGAGTTCGCCCCCTATGGTATGACCGTCAATGCAGTGATCCCCGGCCTTGTCGGCACGGCACTGACGCTGAATCCCCAGCGCCTGACCGCCGTCGAGGAGCAGGCCCATCACGCTGTGAAGGGACAGGTTTCTCCGGCCCGGGCATGGCGCGACCGCGCCCGGAGCGAGGTGGAGCCGGTGGGATGGCTTCAGCCGGAGGATATCTCTCCAATTGCAGTATTTCTGGCGTCCGAGGCATCAGCCCTCACGACGGGTGCCGAATTCGAGGTCAATGGCGGCGATAGCGCCTTGATGACCTGAAACCAAGCCCGACTGATCTTCGAAACCGTATAGCTGAGTGGCATGTGTCCTGCACATGAGGCGTCAGCAATCATGAGATCATGCCTGCCGAAGCCCTCGCATGTCCTGTCCCGATCGCGGTCCAGACAGCAATCTGACGAGGGTCTTCGATCGGCTCCGGCCAGAAATTCTAGCCAATTAAGGTCAGCGTATCAGAACCAGATCGTCGCGATGGATCAGCTCGTCGCGACCGCTATGGCCGAGGCACCTTGTGATCTCCTCCGAGCGGTGACCAGCGATCCTGCGCGAATCTTCAGCATCATAGGCGGTCAGGCCACGGCCGATCTCGTGCCCTTCTGCGTCGCGGATCACCACCAGATCGCCCTGCTTGAACGCGCCCTCAACCTCTCGGACACCTGCCGGGAGCAGGGAGCTACCCTTGAGCAAGGCATGGGCCGCACCCTGATCGATGATCAGACTGCCCTTCGTTTCAAGCGCGCTGGCAAGCCAGCGTTTGCGTGCCGAGCCAGCATCCTCACTGGCCAGAAACCAGCTACAGCGTCCTCCATCGAGCAGGCGGCTGACCGGGTGCATCGAGAGCCCGGACGCGATGGCCATGCGCGCTCCTGCACGGGTGGCGATCTGCGCGGCCAGCAGCTTGGTGTGCATGCCGCCGGATGAGTAGCCCGGTGGCGGCGCGCCGCCCATGGCCATGATCGATTCCGTGAGAGTCTCGATTTCAGGCAGATGCTCGGCTTTCGGGTCCAGCCTTGGATCGGCGGTGTAGAGCCCATCGATATCGGAGAGCAGGATCAGCGTATCCGCGCCGATCATTTGCGCCACGCGCGCGCCAAGGCGATCGTTATCGCCGAAGCGGATTTCGGTGGTGGCGATGGCGTCGTTTTCGTTGATGACCGGGACGCAACCCAGAGCGAGAAGGGTACGCAGGGTGGCGCGTGCATTCAGATGTCGCTCGCGATCTTCCGTATCGCCTGGCGTGAGCAGCAATTGCCCCGCAGTCAGCCCCTGAAGGGCCAGAGCGGCGCTCCAGGCCTGGGCGAGCTGGATCTGGCCGACACTGGCAGCGGCCTGCTTCTCCTCCAGGCGCAGCCTGCGCCCGACCAGCCTCAGCCGGGTGCGTGCCAGAGCAATGGCGCCGGAGGAGACCACGACCACATCCGTGCCCTGGGCACGTAGCCGGGCAATATCCTCGCAGACTGTGTTGAGCCAGTCATGGCGAAGCGCGGCGTTTTCAGCATCGACCAGCAGGGCCGAGCCGATTTTGATGACGACGCAGCGCGCTTCGGCCAGACGGTTTGTCACGGGGTGTTCTCGCGTTCTTCCAGACGGTATTGGGTGACGCGATCCTGCACGATACGCAGCAACTCGGCCAGCCCCTCATGAGTGGCTGCCGACAAGGTGAACACCTCGGCCCCCGAAGCCTTGGCCAGTGCTTTGGTCTTGGCTGTGATCTGGGTTTTGGTCAGGGCGTCGCATTTGTTGAGCACGATGATTTCCGGTTTCTCGGCCAGTGTCTCGTCATACGCCGCAAGCTCGCCGCGGATCATGCGGTAGTTCTTGACCAGTTGGCTCTCCGTGCCATCCAGGAGATGGATCAGCATGGCGCAACGCTCGACATGGCCGAGGAAGCGATCGCCGAGCCCGGCGCCCTCGCTGGCGCCCTCGATCAGCCCCGGAATATCCGCAATGACGAATTCTTCCGTGGCCGAGAGACGCACGACGCCAAGCTGGGGATGCAGCGTGGTAAACGGATAATCGGCAATCTTGGGCTTGGCGCGCGAACATACCGAAAGCAGCGTGGATTTACCGGCATTGGGCAGACCTACGAGCCCGACATCGGCGATCAGCTTCAGGCGCAGCCACACCCAGCGTTCTTCACCCGGCCAGCCCTTGTCGGCGCGGCGCGGGGCACGGTTGGTGCTGGTCTTGTAATTGGCATTGCCGAACCCGCCATCGCCGCCCTTGCAGAGCAGCACTTCCTTACCGGCCTCATCGAGATCGGCCAGCATGGTTTCACGGTCATCGTCGAAAATCTGGGTGCCGATGGGCACATTGATGATCACGGTTTCGGCCTTGGCGCCGGTGCGGTCGGAGCCGGCACCATTCCCGCCCTTGCGGGCACGGAAATGCTGTGTGTAGCGGAAATCGATCAGCGTGTTCAGGTTCGGGACGGCGCGGAAGACGACATCGCCACCGCGACCGCCATTGCCCCCATCGGGACCGCCGAACTCGACATATTTCTCGCGACGGAACGCAACAACACCATCCCCGCCATCGCCGGAACGCACATAGATCTTGGCCTGGTCGAGGAATTTCATGGTCTGTCTCGTCTTCGTCCAAAAATAAACGGTCCAAACAAGAAAGGCCGGCCCATGCGGACCGGCCTCTCCCGTCAACTGGTTGTGGCCAGTCTTTACTCTGCGGCTTCTGCCAGCGTCACGGAAACGTGGACGCGGCCTTCAGCGCGGCGCGTGAACTTCACGGCGCCATCGGCGAGGGCGAACAGGGTGTGGTCACGACCGACGCCAACATTCGAACCGGCCATCATCTTCGTGCCGCGCTGACGGACGATGATGTTGCCTGCGAGAACGGCTTCACCGCCGAACTTCTTGACGCCGAGACGGCGGCCTGCACTGTCGCGTCCGTTACGGCTCGAACCGCCTGCCTTTTTTTGTGCCATGGAGGTCTCTCCTTCTCTCTAGCGTCAGTTACGCTGCGTTGATCGCGTCGATGCGCAGGACGGTCACGTGCTGGCGGTGACCATTCTTGCGGCGGCTGTTCTGCCGGCGGCGCTTCTTGAAGATGATGACCGTGTCCAGGCGGTCCTGGGCGATCACGGTTGCCGTGACAGTGGCGCCAGCAACCAGCGGAGCGCCGATCTTGATGCCGGCGTCGGAACCAACGGCCAGAACGTCGGAGAAGGTGATGGTCGTGCCGGCTTCGGCTTCGAGCTTCTCAACCTTCAGCGTGGCCTGCGGGGCGACGCGATACTGCTTTCCGCCGGTGCGGATGACTGCGAACATGGTTTAACTCTCTATCAGTCCGATCTCTTGGCAATTTTGCCGGGGTTTTCCCCCAGTCGGCATTGCCCAGTCGCTTTTTATTATTGGCAGAAGGCGCAAGCGCTCCCGCGAGGGGGGCTCACTACAGGAGGCAAGGTAGAGCCGTCAATGATTATCGAGCCGGGTCGGGTGGAAAATCGCGGCGATGCGTCCCTGGCAAATCGGGGCAGGGTGAAAGAATCGTTTCATCCCCTCTTGCAAGGGGCATGATCTGCCCCCTATAAGCCGCCCACGACCGGGTGATCCTGTTACGGAGAGGTGCCAGAGTGGTCGATTGGGACGGTCTCGAAAACCGTTGTGCCTTCACGGGCACCGTGGGTTCGAATCCCACCCTCTCCGCCAGACCCGCCCAGCGGGTCCCTTCGGATTAGCCGGTCGCTTTCCCCCGTTTTAATATTCGGATGCTATCGTCCTGACTGGTCGGGGCGGTTTTGCTGCGGCCTCCTCCGTTCGTTTGCATTGGCCTGTCTTTTCGCTTCTTCCTGACATCGCGCTGGAAAACCCCCTGTAGAAAAGGCTAGAGGCTTTCGCACCCAATGAGAAAAACGGGCGCGGATCGGTCGATGACCTTTCTTGGCGCTGAAGAAAAACAGGACGACAAGATCGTGAAAAGCGATATCTGCCCGCAATGCGGCTGTGAACATATCTATCAGGATGGCGGACTTTGGGTCTGCCCCGAATGCGCTTTGGAATGGAGCATTGCCGAGGGCGCGCCTGCGCTCGCAGAAGATACGGTCATTCGTGATGCCAATGGCAATCCCCTTGCGGATGGCGATACCGTGACCATTATCAAGGATCTCAAGGTCAAGGGATCTTCCTCCGTCATCAAGGGCGGCACCAAGATCAAGGGCGTGCGCCTGACCGACGGGCATGACGGGCATAACCTCGCCTGCAAGGTGCCAGGCATCGGCGCCATGAACCTCAAATCGGAATTCGTCAGAAAGGCCTGACGCATTCATCGGGAAAGGAAGCGGAATGTCAGGTTCTTCAGCTCGGGTATCGCCGACGCAACCCCTGGTCCTTCCGCGTCGCTCCCTGCTGGCCTCGACCCTTGGATTTTCCGCGGCAACACTCACGGGCTGTCACGGCCCGTCGCACCCTAAGGCGCCTGAGCAGATTGCCCTCTGGTCGGACGCTCCCCCCGGGGGCGGAGGCCCTCGGGGGCCCGAGCAGGCTACGGCAAAGGGCGCCCTGTATAATATTACCGAGCCCCGACTGGAGATATTCCGGCCCGAGCGTCCCAATGGAAGCGCTGTGCTGATTGCAGCGGGCGGTGGGTATCAGCGTATCGGCATGCAGCGTGAGGCATACCCGGCCGCGCATTGGCTGACGGCGCGGGGTGTCACGGCGTATGTCCTCGTCTACCGCCTCCCCAGCGAGGGCTGGGCCGAGGGGCCTCTGGCGCCCTTGCAGGATGCCCGGCGTGCCCTGTCCCTGATTGGCCGCCACGCCCGTGCCGATGGAATCGATCCGGCGCGGATCACGCTGCTTGGCTTTTCGGCAGGCGGGCATCTCATGGGCATGACAGCCTCGCAATGGCACGGATCTGGGCCATTTGTGGCGTTCGAGCATGCGTCACGCGCCCCCCGGCCTGCCGGTGCGGCACTGATTTACCCGGTGATCACGCTTGAAAAGCCCTACGACCACACGGCCACCCATCGTGACCTCGTTGGCATGGATGCCGAGCCGGCACTTGCGCGACTCTGGTCTGTGCAGAGTCATGTCATGCCCGGTTATCCGCCTGTGTTCCTGACCCAGGCCGATAATGATCGCATCGCCAACCCCTATAATGCCTCGTTGATGGCCCGGACCTGCACGGCCATCGGCACGGCGGTCGATTATCGTCGTCTGCCCTCCGGGGGGCATGGGTTCGGTATGGGAGAGCCGGATCAGGTCACGTCACGCTGGCCGCAGTGGTATGAGGCGTGGTTGCAGCAATACGGCATGATTTGACGCAGAATTCGATCGGCTGCAGGCACGAACTCTACGGCGCTTGGAAATCAGGCCGATGCCGTTCGTTCATGACGCCTGCCCATCACGTAGGTGGCTGCAATAGCGCGCTCGTCACCGAGCATCGACAGGGCGAACAGCAGATCGGAAGTTTTCTCCGCCCTTTGCGCGCGCTGGGCCATGAGCGGAGTGGCGAACGGATCGAGCACGCAGAGATCGGCCTCACGACCCGGCTCGAGTTCCCCGATCACCCCCTGAAGGCCGAGCGCCTGGGCCGCGCCTGCGGTCGCCAGCCAATAGGCCTGAACCGGGTGCAGGGTTGTGTCATGGGCCTGGGCGGCACAATACGCATCGTTCATGACACGCAGCATCGAGAGGCTGTTGCCGCCACCGATATCGGTCCCGAGAGCGACGTGGACCGGACGGTCGCGTCTCAGCGCCTCGAATATCCTGAAGGCCCCGCTGCCGAGAAAGGCATTGGAGGTCGGGCAATGGGCGAGGGTACAACCAGCATGGGCGCAGCGCGTCAGATCCTGCTCTGAGACATGGACGGCGTGACCGAAGATGCTGCGCGGCCGCACCAGACGCGCATGGTCGTAGACATCGAGATACCCCGAACGCTGCGGGAAGAGCGATGCAACCCACTCCGCCTCACGTCTTGTCTCGAGCAGATGGGTCTGCATGAACAGATCGGGCGCTGTATCCAGAAGCGCGCCTGCAAGCTCCAGTTGCTCCTCGGTGCTGGTCGGCGCGAAGCGCGGTGTCACGGCATAGAGCTGCCGGCCATGGCCATGCCATCGGGCGATCAGATCACGGGACTGATCATAGCCCTCTCTCGCGCTATCACGGAGGTAATCTGGCGCATTGCGATCCATAAGGACTTTTCCCGCAATCATACGCGTATTGCGCTTTTGCGATTCCTCGAAGAAGGCGTCGGCTGATTCCGGGTGAACCGTGCAGTAGACAGCTGCCGTTGTCGTGCCGTGGTCGAGCAGCTGGTCGAGGAAAGATGAGGCGATACGCGCGGCATAGGCCTGTTCTGCAAAGCGTCGTTCCTCAGGGAAGACATAGCGCTCCAGCCAGGTCAGAAGCTGCTCGCCATAGGACGCGATGACCCCGAGTTGAGGGTAGTGCACATGGGCGTCGATGAAACCCGGTCCGATAAGCTGCGACCGATGATCGATCACAGGCATGTCGCGGGGTAGGTCAGCGCCGATCGCCCGGTACGACCCGACTGCGGTAATATGGCCCTCCTCAATGACGACCACCCCGTCGCTATCGGTGATCAGGGCCTCCTCCGGCGGCATATCGAAAGGATTGCCCGCAAAGCGCAATGTCGTGCCGCGCAGGGCGAGGCGGGAAGACGCAGGCATCATGTCGTCGTGTCCAGAAGCTCGTGACTGGTGAAAGCGTGGGATTCGTCGAGGAAAGCAGCATTGGCCACGAGTTCGTCCCTGATCACGACCAGATAGGATATTCCGCGAATGAGCTCCAGCCGTGTCACGAGGTCCTGCTCCGTTCGATCCAGCGCCCTGAGGCGCCGTACCGCCGCCGCAGCGACGCGGGCAGGGCGGTCATGCCTGTCGCGCGTGTACTCCAT
This sequence comes from Asaia krungthepensis NRIC 0535, assembly GCF_025995175.1. Taxonomy (GTDB): domain Bacteria; phylum Pseudomonadota; class Alphaproteobacteria; order Acetobacterales; family Acetobacteraceae; genus Asaia; species Asaia krungthepensis. The sequence goes on along the minus strand of NZ_BAPV01000009.1, from coordinate 48,223 downwards.
CCGGTCCAGAAGCAGCTCGATCGGGCGCCGGGCCGTGACCGGCAGATGTTCACGATCGAGCAGGGTGCGCAGGCGTATGGCGTTCAGGCCGATCGTCATTGTGGCCAGCGTACCCTGAAGATAGCTCTCGACGACGGGCAGAGGCGAGGGGCCGGCATGACGGATAAGCCGGGCGAAGCGATCGATATTGCGACCGATCCACTGACGGGTTTCGGGAGGCTTGCGCAGATGACATAGCGTGCGCAATTCTCCCAGCATCTGACGTCTCAGACGCAGTCTCTCGGATTGTGGGTTGAACGGCATGAAGGTGTGAAACACCAGAACGGCCGCGCAGGCGGCCATGACGGTTGCCATCGCGCCGTTATAGAATGCAACCTCGTCAAGACGATGATGGTTCTGCACATTCACCATGGCCGGCATGAGCAATCCATAGGCAGCAGCTGCGCCCGCAGTGGCGGCATTGGCGCGGGCCAGACCGCCAATGAACATGGCCGGGCCGAACGCCATGATGAACATTTCATAGGTGTCGAATTTCGGGACAAAGATGAATGTCAGAATGCCACCGGCAATGACGGACCAGATGGTGCCCTTGAGAAAGGCGGTCGTGCCCAGGACCGGGTTTTCCTGCGTGGCGAACAACCCGCAGATCAGCGATGTCATCGAAATGAAGCCGGTTCCGTTAGGCCAGGCTGTGACCTCCCATACGAGGGCGGTAAACAGAATGGCTGCAATGACCCGCAATCCGTTATTGATCGCATTGCGTGGATCATGATGCGATTGCAGCCGGAAATGGAAGCGGTCCCCCGGGATCAGATGCGTGCTGGCATCGTATTCGATGATTGCAATTTCGAGGTCGTTGAGGAGCTCGCCAAGGGCCACATGGAGAACACGCTCATCGACAGGGCCTAGCTGGGGAGCCTCTTCATGATCGGCCCTGATGAAGGGGGCCGCATGGATGCGGCAGGTTTCGATGAGCAGATGAAGATCGGCGAGGATCGGCTGAACGGGCTCTTGCTTGCGCAGGCGCATATCGAGACTGCGCAGGAATTCCTGCGCCTGATGCGAGGTCTCACGAAAGCTGCCATGATCATGGGCGAGCGTTGCAAGCCGGGCCGCCATCCCAAAGCCGCGAGACAGCAGGATCGAGACGGCGGCAAGCGCCGCACGGGCGTGGTCACCTTCGTGACCATGGGGGCCCATCTCGATCTCGGCAAATTCAATTTCGCTATTGAGGCGCAGGATGGTGGCAAAGAGATCACGCGCCTTGCGCTGTGTCGTTGCCGCGTCGGCAAGGATGTCGGCAATCGAGTAGGAGACCAGGGACAGCGCCGTCTGAAGTTTCGAACGCACCGCCTGACGGGCCTGGCGCTCCTGACTCGTCGCGAAAACGAGCCCCATTCCTGCCTCGCACAGCACGCCGAGGGCAATATAGGTCGAGCGTGAGACGGCAATCATGAAAACGTTCTCAGGGTCGTACACAGCGCCCATCGCAATGATCGCACAGGTATATCCCGAGAGGACGAGGGCATAGGCCCTGAAATTACTGACGAATGTTGCAAGCCCGGCGCAGCAGCCCATCCAAAGCGCAAGGGTGATGAAGAACAGAAGCGGTTGCTGCGGAAAGACTGTGAAAAGCCCGATCGCCGCAATCGCGCCGATGACGGTGCCGACGATGCGCCACCGTGCTTTCGACAAGCTCTCACCGCGTGTGCCCTGGGCCACTGCCCATACGGTCATGGTAGCCCATATGGGGCTGTCGAGCTCCATCCACATGGCAATGCCCAGAGCGAGCAGCGCTGCAATGGTGTTGCGCAAGGCAAATTCCACCGCCTGACCGGAAGGGACGAGGAGCCATTTCCAGCGGCCGGAGGGCTGGAAACTGAACCACCGGGCCATGCCAGATGCCGGGTTGGGCGCGGTGCTGCCAGAGCGTGCGGCAATGAACCAACGACGTGAGAAAGAGCGCACTGTACGGAAACCGATTATGGCGACGAGGCCGAGAGACGAGCGGGTGGTAATAAGCTCCTTCATGATGGCAGCGGCCGACACGTAAGAAAAGCGTACAGCTGGGAAGGATGCCTAAAGTTTGCGTAACGCCCTCGGTGACAAGATGCGCTAGGGCGCGGGCGGTTCCTGCTCGACGTGGCCTCGGACCCTATCTCGAAAGGCCGGGGGAATCTGTGCAATCAACGCGTTACCAAGCGGCTATAGTTAACAGACGTTATTTCTGGACCGATACGGTACGCGATACATCGAAACGGACTGCTCCGGGTGACTGTCACCGTGGAGATAGCGCCCATGTGTTGCATGGCTTTTCAGTTCTCGCAGGGTGGTAGAGGAAGAATCTGTGAGTAACCGGATGTAAAGGAGAAGAATCTATCAGCCTCTTGGATCTATGGAGCTGTATAGCCATCTCAAACGAATCGTCTGGCGAAGGGAATTGGACACAGAGAATTCCAGCGCGGCGAGCTGATTTTGACTCGGACTTGCTATCCGTCGACGCGACATTTCGGGTAAAAAATGGAAAAGGAACAAGCATTTACATCGTTAATTATTCAGGAAAATTGATCAGATTCGGAATGCATGGACAAAACCGAAAAAAAAATGATTGGCGATTGATGAAATTATCAAAAGGTTTACAAAGATATTCTAGAGTGTTTTGACGTATATTGACGGGAAGGTCAGAAAAAAGCAGGACAACGCCCCCATCTGGACAATATTGTTCTTGCATGACGCTATGAAACATTGTGAATTAAGCTTGTTTTTAACGGAAATCGATCATTACTATAAAAATTACAAGAGAAATCGTTAAACCTATTTACCTGAAAAAACTGATGGTATAAAACCTCCGGTTAAAAGAGTTAAACTTCAACAAAGAGAAAATAAATGTCAGAGTCTGAAACCAATGTCGCCCTGCTTGAGTTGACCGCTCAGATCGTTTCCTCTCACGTTGCCAATAATCCGATGGCGGGTGACGATCTCCCCGGCATGATCAAGCAAGTATACAACGCTCTTCAGGGCGCAGGTCAGGCCGATCCCGAGCCGGAGCGCCCGCAGCCTGCAGTGCCGATCAAGCGCTCCGTGTTCCCCGACTATATCGTCTGCCTGGAAGACGGTAAGAAGCTCAAGATGCTCAAGCGTCATCTGCAGAGCGCTTACGGCATGACGCCGGAGCAGTATCGTGAGCGCTGGGGCCTGCCGAGCGATTATCCGCTGGTTGCCCCGAACTATGCGGAGCGTCGCTCGCATCTCGCCCGTGAAATCGGCCTCGGTCGCAAGATCAATGCAGGGGCCGATACGGCTGCCCGCGCCGCGACCGAAGAGAATACTGACGGGGAAGAGACCGTTACCCGCCGTGGTCGCGCAAAAAAGGCCTGAATCGGGTCAATACCCGGTAGACGGAACGAAAAAGGCAACTCATCCTGTGATGAGTTGCCTTTTTTATTTGATGCGCGGGAAAAAGACGGATGACAGGGTTCTCTCAACCTGGCGATGACACTGGCGTTGCCTTGCGCCACCAGCGGCGACGGCTTGTTCTGTGGCGCGGTGTGGCGATTGCCGCGCTCATCACCATGGGGATATGCTTGTTTGCGCCGGGGCTCCCACACAAGCCCATCGATCACCTCGCGAGATTGGAAATTACCGGCGTCATTGGAAATCGTGTACGCCCGACCGTTGAGGCAATCGGGCGCGCGGAGCGGGACCCCCATGTTCGTGGGATGGTGCTGGTCATCGACAGTCCCGGTGGCGGCGTGACCGGCGGCGTCGCTCTGCATGACGCGATCGAGTCCTTCTCCCGGCACAAACCTGTTGCCGTCTCCATGCAGGGGCTTGCGGCCTCGGCGGGTTATATGATTGCCGTCCCGGCGCAGCGTATCTTCGCTTATCCCTCGACCATCACGGGGTCTATCGGCGTGATCATGATGCGGCCCGATGCCTCAGTGCTCCTCGGACGGATCGGGATCTCGGCCGAGGCAATCGCTTCTGGACCGATGAAAGACCAGTCCCAGCCTTTCACTGCACTGAAGCCCGAGGGGCGACAGATGCTCCAGGGGATCGTCGACGATCTCTTCGACCAGTTCGTCACCATGGTGTCCAGAGGGCGACATCGACCTGTCGACGAGATCAGGTCGCTTTCTGACGGGCGGCCTTATACCGGGCGTCAGGCCATACCCCTCCATCTGATCGATGCAATCGGGGATGAGGATCAGGCCACGGCCTGGCTGAAAGGGCAGGTCAAAGGCGCAAAAGATCTCCCGGTCCGGAAACTTGCTGCCGACAAGCCGCCCAGAACACTATGGGAGCGCCTGCATCATCGATTTGGGGGTTCCTGGTTCGGCCTTCCGGAGGCGCTGGAACAGGTAGCCGCCTATCAGACGCTTGACGGTGCGGTTTCGATTTTGCCACGGTAAAAACCTGACATCGCCGCTGGGCGGGTGTCTGCGCCTGTCCAGCCTTTTCGAAAGCCTGCCGAGTTTCCCATGACGAAATCCGAACTGATCGCCGAACTCTCTGCAGCACATCCTCATCTCAATGCCCGCGATATCGAATTGATCGTACAGACGATCCTGTCTGAAATCTCGTCTGCACTTTCTCGCGGCGACCGGGTCGAAATCCGCGGCTTCGGCGCGTTCGTCGTGAAAAAACGCGATGCCCGTCAAGGTCGAAATCCGCGCACCGGCTCTGCCGTCGCTGTCGGCGAGAAGACGATTCCTTTTTTCAAGGCAGGCAAGGAACTTCGTGAGCGGGTCAACGCCCATGCAGGCAAGCGCGGGTAAGGGTAGGCCCCGGTTTCAATCATCAATGCCGCTCGTCGCGGCAAGGCGTCACGCAACCGAATGCTGATTGGAAAATCAGTGTTTGGCTGTTTGTATCTCGCTCAGCAGGAAGTCACGCAACACGGTGATCCTCTTCGACATCTTGAGTTCTTCCGGATAGACGAAGAATGCTTCCACAGTCGGTATAGGCTCGTGGGGCAGGATCCTGACCAGCTGGGGATGCGCCTGTGCAAGATAGGTCGGCAATGAGCCAATCCCGGCCCCGTTGGCGATTGCGGTTGCAATGGCGGGGAAGCTGTTGATCTCGAGCTTGTTGCGAACCGATCCATGACATTGCCGGCGCACGAGCTCCAGTAACCAGAAAGCGTCCGGGAGCGGGGGTGAAATGCCGGCAAATCCGACCAGGTGATGCTGCCCGAGGTCAGCGATGCTCGTCGGCATACCATGCTGATCCAGATAGGCCTGGCTGGAGTAGATAGGCATCGGGAAATTGGCCAGGTGACGCTGGATCAGATCTGCCTGACGGGGCGGATGCATGCGAATGGCGACATCGGCTTCCCTCATCCCCAGATCGAGATCCGTATCCTCCATGATCAGGCTGACCTCGATATCGGGATGCAACGCAAGAAAGCGCTGCAATCTGGGGGCCAGCCACCCAAGCCCGAAGCCGGATGTCGTCGTGATTTTCAACTCGCCCTTGGCCTTGACCTTGCTCTCGCTGAGATAAGCCTGGGTAAGGGAAAGCTTGGAGAATACCTCGCGCACCGTGTGGTTGAGCGTCTCACCCTGTTCGGTGAGGATCAAACCGCGGGCATGGCGATGAAAAAGGGGGACATTCAGTGTTTCTTCGAGAGCCGAGATCTGGCGCGAGACGGCTGACTGGCTGAGATTGAGGCGGTCGCCGGCATGGGTGAAAGAGCCGGCCTCTGCAACGGCATGGAAGATTCGCAGTTTGTCCCAGTCCATGCGGCTTTCCTAGAGCTCGTCCTCGACCGCGCAAGGATGGAACGCGGCAGGAAACGGAATTTCCTGGGCGTTCCATGCGGTCATGAAATCTTGATCACAATGACTTGGCAGCATTCCACGGCGCTGCCAAGTCATTTTCTGCGCAGGATCTTACGCATAAATAACGATTTTTGACTCAGGAAAGACCAGCGAGAAGATGCTCGGCCTCAAGCGCCGCCATACAACCGGTACCGGCTGCAGTTATAGCCTGTCTAAATTTCTTGTCCTGCACGTCACCAGCCGCAAATACGCCCTGAACAGAGGTCTGCGTGCTGCCCGGCACAGTGATGATGTAGCCTTCGGGGTCGCACTCAATAGTGTCACGGAAGGGTGCCGTATTCGGGCTGTGGCCGATCGCGACAAAAACACCGTCAACGGCCAGTTCCTGTTCGGCGCCGTTCTGCGTGTCACGCAGTTTCACTCCGCAGACAGTTTCGGGCTTGCCCGCCCCGAGTATTTCCTCGACTGCGTGGTTCCACAATACGGTGATCTTGGGATTGGCGAATAGCCGGTCCTGCAAAATGCGCTCGGCACGCAATGTGTCGCGGCGATGAATGAGCGTCACATGATCGGCATGGTGGGTGAGGTAGAGTGCCTCTTCCACAGCTGTATTGCCGCCGCCAATCACGGCCACCTTCTTCCCACGATAGAAGAATCCGTCGCAGGTGGCGCAAGCCGACACGCCGCCGCTCTGCAATCTGGCTTCTGAGGGCAGGCCGAGCCATTTGGCCTGGGCACCTGTGGCGATCACCACCGTCCGCGCGAGATACTCTGCGCCCGAATCCGCAGTCAGTCGAAAATACCCGTCTTCGGTCTTCTGGTCGAACCGGCATTCGGTGATCAGATCATAGTGCATTTCGGTGCCGACATGCTCAGCCTGGAGGCGCATCTGCTCCACCAGCCAGGGTCCCTGTACCGGCTCGGCAAATCCCGGATAATTCTCGACATCGGTGGTGATCGTCAGCTGGCCACCCGGCTGAAGCCCCGCCACGAGAATCGGCTTGAGATTGGCGCGCGCCGCATAGATGGCTGCCGTGTAACCCGCTGGCCCGGCGCCGATGACGAGCAGATCGGTCTTGAAACTCTGGCTCACTGATTGGGTCCTTAATCGGGGCCCGGTGCTGGAAGCGCCGGACCGATATGACATCACAGGTGTGAAGAGACATGGCTCTTGGTTCAGGATGCAGATATAGGTGATGCAGCGCGCCTGCCAACCGACTAGTTTTGACCGACCCCACGGTGACGATGACTGACCACGACCCAGACGATCATATTCCCCATCATCATGCGTCGAGAGGCGATTCGCCTCTGGGGAGTTCCTCTTCCGCATCTCCCGCGGGTCCGACGGGTGGAGGCATTGTCGATCTGGACGCCATAGATCGTCAGATCGTCGCTGAGTTGCAGCGCGATGGCCGTATGACCAACGTCGAACTCGCGCGACGCACCGGTATATCGGCGCCGCCCTGTCTGCGTCGTGTCAGACGCCTTGAGGAGATCGGGGTCATCGAAGGCTATCATGCCGATGTCGACGCCTCGCGGCTTGGGTGGTCGCTGACCTTCTTCGCGCTGATTGGGCTCGAGAGCCAGAAGGGCAGTGTTCTGGAGGCTTTCGAGGCCGAGGTGGCGGACTGGGCCGAAGTGCGGGAATGTCACATGATCCGGGGGGGCGGAGACTTCCTCGTCCGTCTTGTGGCACGCGACGCAGCTCATCAGAACTATCTCACCAAACGCCTGACCGATCTCGATCACGTGGTGCGGGTTCAGACATTGCAGACCATCAGGACCAGTCTGAACAGGGCCGGTGTTCCCGTATGAGTCTCCCGCTTCCAGCGGATCTGACACTCGTCATTCCCTGTTACAATGAGGCGGAGAACGTTGTCCCCCTGATCGAAGGGGTAAGGCAGGCCCTCGGCTTGCTGCGCTGGGAGATCGTTTTCGTCGATGACGATTCGCCCGACGGTACCGCCCGCATTGTTGAGCGAGAGGCGCAGCGCGACCCGCGCATCCGCCTTGTACGACGCGTCGGACGGCGCGGTCTTTCCTCTGCCGTGATTGAGGGCGCCTTGTCCTCCACGGCTCCGGTCATTGCCGTGATGGATGGCGACCTGCAACATGACGAGAGCATTCTGCGTGATCTCGTGACGCCTTTGCTCGAAAACCGGGCCGATGTGGCTGTTGCGAGCCGTCACGTTGAGGGAGGCGACAGCAGCGGGCTGGCCAATCGATGGCGTCATATGCTCTCCCAGGCCGGGATCAGACTTGCACAGTCCATTCTGCCCATGCCGCTCTCGGACCCGATGAGCGGGTTTTTCGCCATGCGTCGCGCGAGTTTCGAGCAGGCCGTGCCCAGCCTTACCGGTACGGGGTTCAAGATCCTGCTTGAGATTGTCCTCTCGGTGCCCGGTACCACCCGCCTGATCGAGGTGCCCTTCGTTTTCCGCCCGCGCGTCGCGGGGGAAAGCAAGCTGAGTCCGCTTGTGATGGTTCAGTTTCTGGGCATGCTGATCGAGCGAGGCTGTGGCGGGTGGCTGCCAACGCGGTTCATCATTTTCGCTGCGGTGGGCCTGGTTGGCGTCGCCGTCAATCTTCTTGTCTCGGAGATTGCGCGTTTCGCAGGGGCGGATTTTGCAACCGGTCAGATCATCGGCACGGCAATTGCCATTCTGGCGAATTTCCAGCTCAATAACCGCATCACCTATCTTGACCGCCCGTTGCGCGGCAAGCGATGGCTGCCCGGATTATTGATCTTCGTGATCGGCGCGGCGATCGGCGCTGTGGGCAATATCGGCGTGGCGCAGCTTCTCTACGACACACACGCTCACTGGAGCCACGCCAGTGCCGCCGGTGCCGTTATTGGTGTGGTCTGGAATTATGCGATTGCCTCAACCCTCGTCTGGCGCTGACACCTTCAGCTTCTGGCATGTGCGTGACGTGTCGGCCACGCGGCTTTTCTGGCTGCTTCTGACATGTCTCACCGCTTTGCGTCTCGCTCTGGCCGCAAGGCTGGGGCTGACGCCGGACGAAGCCTATTACTGGCTCTGGTCGCGTCATCTTCAGCCCGGTTATCTCGATCACCCGCCGATGATCGCCCTGTGGATACGCGTGGGTACGGCGCTATGTGGCGAGAATCCCCTCGGGATCAGACTGCTGGGGCCATTATCCGCCTTTGTCGGCTCCGGAGTACTGGCCGCTGCGGGGCGCGATCTCCTGGGAAGTCGTGCCGCGGGGTATCGCGCGGCGCTCCTCCTTAACGCCACGCTGATGCTCGGGCTGGGCGCGGCTACCGCCACGCCTGACACGCCTCTCGTCTTCTTTATCGCCCTTGCCCTCTGGGCGCTCGGGCGTCTGTACAGAACCGGGCATAGCCTGTGGTGGATTGCAATAGGACTGTGCTTCGGGCTGGCGTTCGACAGTAAATATACAGCGGTCCTGCCGGCCTTCGGATGTGGTCTATGGGCGTTATCCACGCCCGAGCGTCGCAAGCAATGGCTTGGCCTTCTTGGTGGGGTTGCCGCTGGCATGGTCGCCATCGCGCCAGTACTGTTCTGGAATGCGACTCATCACTGGGCCAGCTTTGCCAAGCAGGGGGGGCGGGCAGGGGACTGGCAGCCCCTCCGGGCGCTCAGTTTCCTCGGCGAGCTTGTGGGGGGGCAGATCGGTCTCGCAACGCCTCTCGTCTTTCTGCTTTTCTGTGTCGGGATTGTCTGGTGCATACGCCGCTCACGGGCGGAGAGCGTTGCACGATTACTAGCCTGTCTCTGTCTCGTACCGGTCATTGTGTTCGTCCAGCACGCTTTCGGGGGAAGGGTCCAGGCAAATTGGCCTGTGGTTCTTTACCCTGCGGCTGCATTGGCTGCCGCCTCGACCGGGTGGCGTATCGGGACAGCCTGTGCGCTCGGACTCACCTTGACCGCTCTGGTGACATTTCAGGGCCTGTTCTCACCGCTCAGATTATCGGCCCATCATGACGTGATTGCCCGTCAGACCGCAGACTGGTCGGGGCTTGCCTTGCGCGTACGGGATGCCATGCCCCCCGGTCAGTCCCTGATTCTAGGGGACTACGCTCTGGCGGCGATCATGACCTATCACGATCCGACCCATCCGGTATTCAGCTATGACCAGCGATGGGCGTATCTGGATCGGGAACGACAGTCCCCGGGTCCTTCCCTGCTTCTGGTGCGCGACAGTGAAAAGCCCGACTTGCCTTCTTCCTGGCTTGGTGCCGACAGGCCTGGACGATTCTGCCGCCTGCTTCGCGGGGAACCGATCCTTTGCTACCGCCTGATCTCGGTGACGATACCCGAACGATCGACCATGTTCCGCCTGCCCTGAGCCGGTAAGAGGCGGCATTTGTCAGCCGGATTTTCGGGGCTGGCTGTCCAAGGGTAGATGAAGCGGATCTGTGAGAGCACATCGACTGCATTCCTGATGGAATCCGAGCGGTCGGAGAGTGTCATGATGCGTCGCTCGCCGATGCGTTTTCCAAATGCCGAGCATTTCCCTCCCTGCCGGGGTGCTCTACGCTGGTTTGATCATCCAGCAGGGGAAGCACCATGAGACGCATATTCGTGGCGATGACATCGCTTGTTTGCACGTCGCTGCCATTTGTCATGCCCGTGGCTGCGCGAGCGGCTGCCGATGGCGCGTCAACCCATCTAGTCGTTCCATCGCGTACGGTGCTCGAACAGGTCGAAGGCAAGGAGGCACTTGACTGGGTCAGGGCGCAGAACAGCCGCAGCATGGAAAGGCTGCAGTCAGACAAGCGCTATCAGAAGTTTCACGACGACGTGCTGGCCGTCGAGCAGGCTCCGGGGCGGCTGCCTCTACCCGACCAGGCCGGGGGACGTCTTTGGAACTTCTGGCAGGATGCCGCTCACCCCAAGGGCCTGTGGCGCGTGACGAGCGAAGAGTCCTTTGCACAGACGACGCCGGACTGGAAAACCGCCATCGATCTGGATGCCCTTGCCAGGGAGGAGAAGCGCGACTGGGTGTTCCAGGGCGCCGATTGCCTCGAACCTGACGCCAGGCGCTGCCTCGTCGTGCTCTCGCTGTCGGGCGAGGACGCAGCGTCCTATCGGGAGTTCGATACGACTACGAACAGTTTCGTGTCAGGTGGTTTCGATCTGCCGCGTTCCAAGCAACGCGTGGCGTGGCTCGACCAGGACAGTTTGCTCGTGGCGCGTGACTGGGGCGCGGGCAGCATGACGCGTTCCGGCTATCCCTTCAGTGTGCGCCTGCTCAAGCGGGGGCAGCCTCTCTCCGAAGCGAAGGAAATCTATCGCGGGGCCGAAGGGGATATGATCGTGGAGCCTCAGGTGCTGCACGACGAAACCGGGCATCAGATTGCCCTGATCCAGCGCAATCTCGATTTCTTCAGGAGCGAATACAGGGTCTATGATCCGGCGACGGGCGCGCTGAGGCAGATCGCTCTCCCGCAGAAGATCGGGTATCTCGGATTCTATGCTGGCAAGCTCGTTCTGCGTCTCGACGAGGACTGGACGGCAGGGGGGCATTTCAAACGTGGCAGCATTATCGCGGTTGACCCGTCAGCGCCCGGCAAGACACCCACGCTGGTCTTTACGCCCAAGGACACCGAGACAACGACCGATATCGGCGTGACCTCGAAAGGGGTGATTGCAGTTGTCTACACGGACGTACAGCCCTCGCTCCGACTCTACACCCCGACCGGAAAGGACGGGAGCTGGCATGAAGCCTATTTCATTCTGCCACGCATGAGCTCGGCCACCCTGCAATCATCCTCTCCTTCAGCCAGCAACGCCTATCTCAGGGTCGAGGGGTACATCAGACCGCCGGAACTCGTGCGTTTTGACGCGGCGAAGATGGTGGCGCATCGGGTCAAGTCCACGCCTGCCCTGTTCGATGCCAAGGGGCTGCGCACCGAGCAGTTCTGGGCCAAATCGAGCGATGGGGTGAATATTCCCTATTTCGTCACCCATCGCCGTGACTGGAAAATGAACGATCGTAATCCGGTGCTTTTTACGGCATATGGCGGCTTCGATCTCTCCTACCTGCCAACCTATTACGCCGATATCGGCAAGACGTGGCTTGAGCGGGGGGGTGTGTATGTGGTGGGCAATATACGTGGCGGCGGCGAATACGGACCGGCCTGGCACGAGGCGGGGATGAAATCCGGACGGCAGCATGCCTATGACGATTTCGCAGCGATCGGACGTGACCTCGCAGAGCGTCACATTGCCAACAAGGATCATCTGGGAATACGTGGGCGCTCCAATGGTGGGCTGCTGATGGGTGTAGAGTTCACCCAGCATCCCGAGCTCTGGAAAGCCGTCATCATCGGGGTGCCGCTGCTCGACATGGAAAATTTCGAGACCATGGCAGCGGGCGCCTCATGGGCGGCGGAGTACGGCCATATGGCCATTCCCGCCGAACGCAGCTTCCTCCAGAAGATCTCGCCTCTGCAGAATCTGAAGAAGGACGTTGCCTATCCGGTGCCGTTCATCTTCACCTCAACCAAGGATGACCGTGTCGGACCGGTCCATGCACGCCTGTTTGCCGCGCGTCTCGCTGAGCTGGGGAAGGATTTCTACTACTATGAGGACACCGAGGGCGGTCATGCGGGCACCGTCAATGCTCAGGAGATCGCTCATGAGCGGGCGCTCGAAGCCGTGTACCTGTCTCAGACCCTGATGGATCAAGATGTTCAGGCGGCACATTGACCGGAGGCTGCGCCGCATTGCGTGGGCACCCTAGACTATTTAAACTGATACCGAAGGGAGGAGGGACTTTCCCTCTTTCCTTGAGGGCCTCGTCTTGGGCTGAGGAGGTAAGAAGGCACAAAAAAACCGCCGTGAAAACGGCGGTTGTTCTGTTTGCCGGTTCGGCAGGCTGATCAGAAGCCTTCACGCTCCAGGCGCTTGCGCTCCATCTTGCGTGCACGACGAACCGCTTCTGCGGCCTCGCGAGCGCGACGCTCGGAGGGCTTCTCGAAGTGGCGACGCAGCTTCATCTCGCGGAAAACGCCTTCGCGCTGCATCTTTTTCTTGAGCGCCTTGAGCGCCTGATCAACATTGTTGTCACGAACCAGAACCTGCACGGGTCTGCCATCTCCTGTCCGACCATGAAGATCATGGTCTGTTTGTAAATGCGATGCCAGGAACGCGATACCGATGGCAGAGCGTTCCAAAGAGGCCGCCGCCTTAGCACAGGTTTTCGAGGGGACACAAACGGTTTGAGCAGTATCGCCCGAAATTTATTCATGTCACGATGCGGATCAGCACGGGAACTTTTCCCCAAGGGCGAGGACTGGATCGGGTAATGGCGTTGCTGAAGATCGCGCGTATGGGGCATCCGGTATTGCTCCAGAAGGCGCAAGAGGTTGAAGACGTTCACTCTTTGACCATCAGGCAGCTTGTCTCAGACATGATCGAAACGATGCTTGATTCGCGTGGCGCCGGGCTGGCAGCCCCCCAGGTTCACAAATCCTTGCGTCTGTTCGTTTATCATGTGCCGGAGGCGCGCTGTGCCGCAGGTGAGAGCCCGATTCCGCCACGTGTGCTGATCAATCCCGAAATCACGCCTCTGGGCGATGATACCATGGAGTGTACCGAGGGCTGCCTCTCTCTGCCCCTGCTGCGCGGTGTTGTGCCTCGTCACGCTGCCGTCACCTATAAGGGGCTGGGTCTTGATGGCGCGGTCATCGGCGGTGAGGCACGGGGCTTTCATGCCAACGTGCTGCAACATGAATATGACCATCTTGAGGGTATTCTCTACACCATGCGCATGACGGATTTCGCGAGCTTCGGTTACGCCGAGGAATTCGCCACACCCCGGGACAGCGAGGGATGAGCATGTCAGGCCTGCGTGTGCAGCGCGATGCGCCGGGTCAGGCGCATCTTTATCTTCGCGAGGAGCAGATACGCCTCACTTATGAAGCCATGCTTCTGGCCTGGCGGGAGTTGAGCGCGATCTGCGATCCGTTTCAGCGTGACCAGCAACTTGGATCGGCGCATCATCGTGTGATGTTTCTGGTCTCTACCCATCAGGGTCTGACCATGAGCGCCTTGCTCCGGCGTCTTAACATCACCAAACAGAGCCTGAACCGGGTCCTGCAGGATCTGATGGCCCGTGGCCTTCTTGAGCAGCGGCCCGACGAACGGGACAAGCGCCTCAAGCACCTCCATCTGACCCCCCAGGGTGTGGCGATCGAAGAAGAAATCTTCGGCGCGCTGCGCGACCGGATGACGATGGCTTACAGAGCTGCAGGCGGTCAGGCCGTCGAAGGATTCAGGCGCGTTCTGGCAACATTGCAGGGCGAGGGGGAAACGCCATGAACCAGGCCCATGTGCTTGTGGTGGATGACGATGCGCGGCTGCTGCGGCTGTTGCAGCGCTTCCTGTCGGAAAACGGTTTCAGGATCACCACAGCCATGGACGCGGAGGCGGCGCGCAAGATTCTCTCCGTCACCCAGCCTGATGCGATGGTGGCCGATATCACCATGCCCGGTGAAGACGGACTGAGCCTGACGCGCTGGCTGCGGGAAAAAGGGCAGGTCTGGCCCATCATCCTGCTCACGGCGCGTGGCGAGCCCGCGGATCGCATCATCGGGCTGGAATCGGGAGCGGATGATTATCTGGGCAAGCCTTTCGAGCCGCGTGAGCTGCTCCTGAGGCTTCAGACCCATTTGCGGCGTCATGTGCCCCGCCCTACCGGCGCGCCGCGTCTGCTGCGACTGGGAAAGCTGGAATTCGACACGGGTCGCGGTCTGCTGAGCGGACCCGAGGGGATTGTCCATCTGACGAGTGGGGAGGCTGCGCTTCTGGGCGTGCTGACACGATCCCCCGGTGACATCCTGTCGCGTGAGGCTATTGCCGAGGCTCTCGGCATGGACGAGATCGGCGAGCGCGCTGTCGATGTGCAGGTGACGCGTCTGCGCCGCAGGATCGAACCCGACCAGAAAGAGCCCCGCTTTCTGCAGACTGTACGCGGCAAGGGGTACGTGCTGAAGCCGGGAAGCTGAGGCGGGTCATGCAGCTCGCACGACTGCCGGAGCGTCTTATACGCCGGGTGCTGCCACGTTCCTTTCAGGGGCGGTCGCTGCTCATCGTGCTGATGCCGCTCCTGATTACGCAGATTGTGGCGCTGCAGCTCTTCTACGGAAATTATCTCAGTGTCGTGTCGCGCCGCCTTGCCGATAGCGTGGTGGCCGATCTGGCTCTCATCCGGGATTCGGTCGAGCATCAGCCCGCTGCGAAGGACTGGCTTATTAACCAGGCGCGCTGGCGCATGCAGCTGAATATCACCTTTCATCCCGGCCGGAAATTCACTCCCCGGGATGCGTCTTTCGTACTCGGCCCGATGGACGAGGATCTGACAAGCGCGGTCCGGCGGGTCTTCGATGCACCCTGCCATATCGACTGGAATGCCACGCGCCAGAGTGTGAGGCTGGAAATCCCGTTTGGCGATGGTGTGCTGGACGTGATCGTGCCTCGCAAACGGCTCGATGTCGGGCCGATCTGGCTGTTTGTCGCCTGGGAGGTCGGAAGCGCGATTCTGCTTTTCATTGTCGCAGGGCTGTTTGTCGGGCGGCAGGTACGCGCCGTACGGCGTCTGGCGAAAGCGGCAGAGAATTTCGGCCTCGGACGCGATGACGGCCCGATCCAGCCACAGGGCGCGCTCGAAATTCGCAAGGCCGCACTTGCCTTCAATCGCATGCAGGCACGGGTCAACCGGTTTGTGACGCAGCGTACAGCGGTCCTGGCGGGGGTGTCGCATGATTTGCGGACCCCGCTGACCCGTCTCCGCCTGACCCTGGCCATGATGCCTGTGGAGGGGGCTGTGGAGGCGCAGGAACTGCGTCCCGATATCGACGACATGGTGGCCGATATTGCCGAGATGGAACGTCTGATTGGCAGTTATCTGTCATTCGCCCGTGGTGAAGGGGAGGAGGAGCCGGTCCCGACCGATCTGCTGTCCATGCTCCATGACGTTGCGGCAGCCACGACACGGGCAGGTGGGGAGGTGCTGGCCATCCATGCCGAGCAGAGTCTGGTCGCTCCGGTACGACCGGACGCGATGCGCCGTGTGCTGATCAATCTGGCGGAGAATGCGCGTCGCCATGGTGGGCGCATGACCTTTTCGTTGCGCCAGACCGGACGCATGATCGAGATTACCATCGATGATGATGGCCCTGGCATTGCCCAGTCGCGACGCAAGGATGTGTTCAGGGCTTTCAGCAGTACGTCGGGCCCCGAAGGTGGAAGTGGGCTGGGGCTGACAATCGCGCGAGACATCATGGCCGCCCATGGGGGGAGCGTCATGTTGCGTAACAGCCCGCTTGGCGGGCTACGCGTCATGCTGAAATTACCGCGCTGAGTTGTGCTCGCTGTGGAAAGGCGTGGGGCTGTTCTCACGCTCCTGTAGAGTGATGGTCAGGGATGATGGCGCCATAGAGGGCGGGTAGTCCGCGTGAGATCGTATTGAAGCGTCATGATCGCCGTGTGGCTGCCGCCCATAGGGCATGCCGGGCCTCAGAAAATAGTCTCAGGCCAGAAACAGCAAAGGCCCGATCCAGAGACCGGGCCTTTGCTTGGCGGGATCAGACCCGGGGGGAGGGCATAGCCGCTGCGGTGTCCCCTGTCCCCGTTTCCCGCACTGATAGGCTGTTCGACAGATCAGGGGATGGAGTTGCCCGTGCCGCCATGGCCCGTTCCGACACCAGCGCCCAGCGGGCCCTGCGTTCCGCCGAACGTGCTGCCCATGTTGCTCATGGGGTTGTAGCGGCCGACATTGCCCAGCAGCTGCTGAAGCACATTGACCTTCGTACCCGGGGTCGGTGTGGTCTCGCCCACCATGCCGACATTATAGCCGTTCTTGCGATGCAACGTGTCGACGCGACGCAGCACGCCGCCATTGTCGAAGGCAAGGACCAATACATTCTGCTTTGTGACACGCGGGAAGCCGAGGGGCTGCGGCACGGTCACCATCGAAATGTAGATCCAGGTGTTGTCGTCAAAGGTGGAGTGGGTGGTCGGCGATCCAAGCAGATCGGTCACGTCGTTGCGTGTGCTCGTGCCCGGAACGAGTTGGGAATAGTCATCCTTCTCAATCAGCGAGCCGCGATTCTGGGGAATCGGTCCGAATACGGAACAGCCAGCCAGAGCGATCGGGGCGATGCAGAGCAGGGTGCGCGCAATCGCTGCACGCGATTTCTGCCGCGGGGCGGTCTTCTTGGAGGCGCTCTTCATGGCGGGCTATGTCGTCCTGCAGTGATCGAAACAAATTCGGCAGATGGCCCCGGGACGAAGGAAACACTGTTCCACCGCACTCGCAGGACGATCCAAGTCTTCTATATTGCGCAGACGAAGGTTAAGGCAATTCGGAAAAGGCGGACTTGGAGCGGGTTTCTCCCGCAGGAGTCGGTTTTTCCCCAAGGACAGTGTCAGGAAGACAGCCATGAGCGACAGACAGGATTTCGACAGCGCCCCTCTTTCCCAGCCGGAATTCTCGCGTCGTCTGGTCATCAACCGTATCGGGCATGAGGGTCTGAACGAGACCATCAAGGCCAAGGAAGACGAGTGCAGGAAGCTCGCCAAACGTCTGGATATCCCTGCAGTGCGTGCGCTCGACTGCCGCTTTCGCATTATCCCTGAGGCCTCCGATCATTTCGTGCTTGAAGGCGTGCTAACCGCGCATGTCGTGCTTGAATGCGTGATCACGGGAGATCATTTCGAGGACGCGCTGAACGAATCCTTCGCCGTGCGCATGGTGCCTGCGCGCCGCTTCTCCGAGGAATCGGCTTCGGATCTCGAGGCGATCGACGAGATCCCCTACGAAGGAAATGCACTCGATCTTGGGGAGATTGCCAGCGAGCAGCTTGCCCTGATGTTGCCCGCCTATCCGCGCAAGCCAGGAGCAGCTCTCGAAAATGCGGTTGACGAAGCCCCCCGTGAGACGGCAGAGGAAGCCGCAGATGAAGCAGGTAGCCGACCCAACCCGTTCGGTGCCCTGGCCGGTCTGTCTCTCCCTAAAAAAAAGACGGATCTGAGCTAGAAACGCACAGGATGCTTGCGACCCGGCTTCGGGTCTGCTAGAGCCGCCCGCCTGATCATAGTGAACAGCATCGTTTCCCGCTGCGGTCGAATGGCGACCGGTTGCAGGGACGATCTAAGAAGAAAGAGGCTCCTGCCATGGCCGTCCCCAAAAGAAAGACCACGCCGTCCCGCATGGGCATGCGTCGCAGCCACCACGCCCTGACCGTTCAGGCCCATGCCGAATGCAGCAACTGCGGTGAACTGAAGCGTCCGCACCATGTCTGCGCGCATTGCGGTCACTATGACGGTCGTGAAGTCGTGGCTTCCGGCAAGACGCTGAAGACGACCGTTCGCGTTTGAGGCTCGATGGCGCTGGCCCAGACAAGGGTCGGCGCATCTTGTTTGAAATGAGACGCGGGGCGGAGCATGACTGACCTGAATGTGCCGGCCAGCCAGGCCGCGCCTTACAGCCTGGCTATTGATGCGATGGGTGGGGATCATGCCCCTGAAATCGTTCTGGCCGGTTTGGATCGGGCAGCCGATCGACATCCCACAGCCAAAATCCTGCTCGTCGGCGACGAGGCCGTGCTGCGTCCGCAACTTGCGCGCTATACCAAGGCACAGCGAATCTGCGAGATCCGCCACGCGCCGTCTTCCATCTCGATGGAAATGAAGCCCACAGCGGCCCTACGCATGCGCGACTCTTCTTTGCGCATGGCGATCGATGCGGTGGCCTCGGGTGAGGCGGGTGGCGTCGTGTCTGCTGGTAACAGCGGCGCGATGCTGGCTCTCGCCAAAATTGTTCTCAAAACGCTTCCCGGCATCACGCGACCGGCCATGGCAGCCGTCAACCCGTCGGCGCGTGGCGATGTGGTCATGCTCGATCTCGGGGCCAATATCGCCTGCGACACCCGCAATCTCGTTGAATTCGCGGTCATGGGCGAGGCTTTTGCAAAGGCTGTGCTCGGGCTTCCTGCGCCGAGCATCGGCCTTCTCAATGTCGGCGCCGAAGAGCTCAAGGGCGATGAGCGTCTGCGCGGCGCTGCCGATATTCTGCGCGATTCGCCGCTCGCAGCCCAGTTCCATGGTTTTGTCGAGGGTCATGACATCACAGCGGGCACGACCGATGTGGTGGTGACAGACGGTTTTTCCGGCAACATCGCGCTCAAGACGGGCGAGGGGGCGCTCAAGCTCGTCTCCATGCTTCTTCAGCGTGTCTTTAAAACGAATCTGCTGACCCGTATCGGCTATCTTCTCGTTCGGCCTGGTCTGGAGCGGATGAAGGAGTGGATCGACCCCCGGCGGTATAATGGCGCCGTGTTTGTCGGGCTCAACGGAATTGTCGTCAAATCGCATGGCGGCGCCGATGCCGAGGGGTTTGCCGCTGCAGTTGACGTTGCAATGGATGCAGTGACGCATTCGATCAACGAGAAGATCCGCGAGCGTCTCCGTCAGGTTGAAGCCTTGATGGCGGCCGAGGCCGACGGCGAACGCGCCCCGTCACCCACCGCGGCCTGAAAACCGCGGAGGCGACAAATCGGCTGCCTGCGTCCGGTGGTGCTGGGCGTTATTCATGCCTTCTAATTCCAGGAATCCTTCTCGCTGTTGATCCGGCCCCCGAGGCAGTGTGAGCTCCAGCCGCAACCCGTCGGGGTTGGCTCCATCCCGGGCTGGCGCGATGCCGGATAGGCTGGTATCCGCAGGGGTTAGCCGTATCGGCAATAGTTCAAGAGGTATAGACATGTCCCTGCGCGCGCGCCTGATCGGCTTTGGCAGCTATCTGCCGAAGCAGATCGTCACGAACGCCGATCTGGCCGAGCGTATCGATACATCTGACGAGTGGATCAGGACCCGTACCGGTATCGCCCAGCGCCATGTTGCCGGCGACGGAGAAACGGCGGTGAGTATGGCCGTCGAGTCCGCGCGCGCTGCCCTTGATTACGCGAATACCAGCGCCGACGACGTGGGCGCGGTGATCGTCGCGACGGCGACACCTGATCAGTCCTTTCCGGCGACTGCGGTGCGCGTGCAGGCTGCATTGGGCATGACAGGGGGCTTTGCCTTCGACCTGACTGCGGCCTGCTCAGGGTTCGTTTACGCTCTGGCGACCGCAGAGGCATTCATTCGCAGCGGTCAGGTCAGGAAGGCACTGGTAATCGGCACCGAAGTCTATTCGCGTATCGTCGACTGGGAAGACCGTACGACCTGTGTCCTGTTCGGCGATGGTGCAGGCGCGGTGCTGCTCGAGGCCACGGAGGAGGAAGGGTACGGTATACTCTCGACCCACCTCCACAGCGATGGGAATTACGGGGATATTCTCTTTGTCGATGGCCCTGCCACACCCAGGCCCGTTCTGCACATGCAGGGGCGTGAAGTGTTTCGCCATGCTGTTGCCAAGCTCTCTTCCGTGGTCGACGAAGCGCTTGCCGCAAACGGGTTCCAGCCCCAGGACATTGCGTGGCTGGTTCCGCATCAGGCCAACCTGCGCATCATTGAGGGTATGGCCAAGAAACTCGCCCTTCCGCTCGACCGGGTCGTGATAACCGTCGACCGTCATGCCAACACTTCTGCGGCCTCCATCCCGCTTGCACTGGACGAAGCCGTGCGTGATGGGCGAATCAAACCCGGCGATCTGGTGCTGCTCGAGGCGCTTGGCGGTGGTCTGACCTGGGGCTCGGCGCTGCTGCGTCTGTAATGTCTCTGGCGGGTTACGTCAGAACACTGATTTGATTGATTTTCATTACTGTCATGATACGGTGCTGTCATGACCACGGTGACCCGCGCGCAAATAGCAGAGCACATCTACAGTGAAGTAGGGCTGTCCCGGCACGAATCCGCCGATCTGCTCGAGACGGTTCTCGAACTGATCGCTGCGCGGCTCGAAAAAGGCGAGACGGTCAAGCTGAGCGGATTCGGAACGTTTTCCGTCCGCCAGAAGGGCCGCAGGGTCGGCCGTAATCCAAAGACCGGTATCGAGGTGCCGATTTTACCGCGCTCGGTGCTGGTGTTCCGACCAAGCCAGATTCTCAGGGCAGAGGTGAATGGCGAGTCGATTGAAGGTCTGGCCAGTGAAGGCGAAGATTCATGACGACCACCCACGCTGCATCCGACCTGCTCAGGGGCACCGAAGAGCGTACCGATATCGAGCGCCTGGTGAAGGGCCCGAACGCCTACCGCACCATCAGCGAAGTGGCTGATGAGTTGCATGTGCCCCAACACGTGCTGCGTTTCTGGGAAACACGCTTCCCCGAGGTCAAGCCGCTGAAGAGAGGCGGTGGTCGACGATATTACAGCCCTGAGGATATCGACACGCTCCGTCAGATCACGGACCTGCTCTATGTGCAGGGCTACACGATCAAGGGTGTTCAGCGCGTCCTCAAAGAGCATGGAGCGGTCGGCCCGGTGCCGGTGGCGGGTAACGCGGCGGGGAGTGAGGTTTCCCACGTTGCGAGTGCCGATGCGCAAGCTGGTCAATTGGCTCCTGAAGCATTGCGCGCGCCATTCGAAATTCCTGCTTTTCAGCAAGCTGAAGAGCCTGCCTCTGCCAGCGGCGGGGAAACGCCTCTCGCGTCACAGTTTGAAGACTCCCACTCCGCCGCGATCGTCTCGCAGGAAGGCGATCAAGATCATGCCGCGACGATTGCCGACCCGGGTGAAGAAACGAGCGGTCTGCCGGATGTCGAGGCCCGGTCAACGCTGAATGAGACGCGTGATATCGATACGGCTGCATCCGAGCAGGAAACCGGAGCAGCGGCTCTTGCCGCGATCCTGCAGGATGAGCTTGAGGACCTTCGGTCGCGTCAGGAGCAATGGCGTCACGAGCGCCGTACGCTGCGTCTTGCCCTTGAAGATGTGCTGGCAGAGCTCGATAATCTCAGGGGAATGCTTCCAAGCGCCTGAAAACGTTCAACGCATAAAAAACTGACCTTGGGCGCTTGCAGGAAAAGCGCCCTCCTGCTACACGGCCTCTACCGCAGGACTGACGGGCAGTAGCGCAGCCTGGTAGCGCATCAGTCTGGGGGACTGGGGGTCGTGGGTTCGAATCCCGCCTGCCCGATATCGTTCGTCCTGCGGTTATTTTCTCAAAAATAGAATCTCCTCCTGCTCCTGCCAACGCGTGGGCATGCGTGCTTTCATGGCGTCGGGATTATTCCCTGGCGGCAGAGGTGGGCAGGTCTGTGCAGGTCCATGACGCGGGTTAAGGGCTCTGACGCGTCGCCAAGGTTGACCCCGGCGGACAACAAAAAAAGGCCGGGGAAACCCGGCCTCGCGTGTTCGCGCGCATCGCTGCGTTTTCATCCAGCGTGCCTGTCAGCGTGCTTCCTCACGCAATTGCACTTCCGAGTCAGAACTCCAGATGCGCCACAGGAGATGGACGGCCGCCATGATGGCCGGGCCGAGGAAAAGGCCCAGAAGTCCCCAGGTCTCTACACCCCCCAGGATGCCCAGAAGAACCCACAGGAACGGCATCTGTGTGCTTCCACCAATCAGCGCCGGGCGTATGAAATGATCTGCCACGAAGATAACGATGGCTCCAAGAACGATGATCACGATACCGGCAATCATCTTGCCCTGCACGATGATCAGGAGTGAGGCCAGAATGACCGTGGGCAGACCCAGGAACGGGATCATGGCGGCAACGCCGGTCAGGAGAGCAAAAAGGAGGGGCTGGGGCGTGTCTGTCAGTACATAGGCGATTCCCATGACCAGGCCTTCGCCAAGGCCGACCAGAACCAGACCGGCCACAGTGCCATGCACCGAAGAGATCATCTGACGTGCGAGCTTTTCGCCGCGCTGACCGAAGGTCCGGTTTGACACCACCAGCACGCGATGGATGATATCCGCCCCATCACGCAGCAGGAAAAACAGGGTCAGGATCGAAAACAGGAACAATGTTGCGCGTCTTGCAACCTGCGTGGTGACCTGTCTGGTGACGGCCATGCCATGGCCGGCATCGAACGAGTGGAACAGACGGTTGAGATGTTCCGGATTGACCAGATTATTCTGCCACCAGCGCGCGACCTGGGCCCTTTCGAAAGGCAGATCGTTCAGCCAGTCCGGCATCGGTATGCCGGTATGGCGCACCTCGTCGATCCAGTGCAGCGCGCTCTGCGCCTCTTCGGCGGCCTTATAGCCCACAAGGCTGAGCGGCACGAGAAAGATGAGGGCGATA
Source organism: Asaia krungthepensis NRIC 0535 (assembly GCF_025995175.1). Classification (GTDB taxonomy): domain Bacteria; phylum Pseudomonadota; class Alphaproteobacteria; order Acetobacterales; family Acetobacteraceae; genus Asaia; species Asaia krungthepensis. Next base: position 25,256 of record NZ_BAPV01000009.1, on the reverse strand, counting down.
GCCGCCGTGAACAGCATGGGGAGCCATTCTGTACGCCCGAAGCGCTTCTCGGTGCGCTGATAGAGCGGCCACGAAGCGATAGCGAATACGCAGCCCCAGAGCAAAGCGGGCAGGAAATTCTTGAGCGTGAACAAGGCCAGCGCGATGAAGAAAAAGCCTAGAAGACCCCTTGAGCGTCTCTGCCCCCGCCCAACGGGCGAGCCGGTCGCCTCTGTAAGGTCGTCTTCCCCCGGCTGGTCCTGACACTCGGCAGATTGTCGGGTCAGGCCGGCTGGTGGCATGGCGTTCGGGTTGGTCATCATGTTCCTCGGGGCCAGCATCGCCTGCTCCGATCGTCGTGTGTTGACGTTTCGCGGTCTCGGAGACGCTGCCTGTTTTTCTCTAAATCCTGATCAGATCAGGAGGGCGATTCTCATTTCCGGCAAGTTACGGTCGCGCGTCAACATGCCAGTCCACTTTACGGTGCAGGATACGCCTAAAACGAGGCGCAGCCAGAGTGAATGAACGCAGCGACGGAACTCTGGTTGAACCGTTTTTTATAGGCGTCGCGTAGGGCGGTCAGCTTCGCGCCCAGACCGGGGCTGGAAGGCGCGATGATCCATACCAGTCGCGCGCGCTCGTGGATGATCGGTGACGCGGGGGTGTCCTGCCATTGTCCGCGCACTTCCATGACCGAAAGGCCCGCGGGGAAGCGCGGCGTCACCTCGCGTGCAAGGAAATCGTCCCATTCAGCCTCTGTGATCTCGCCTCCTTCAGAAAGCGAGAGCCCGAAAGCAAGGGTGATGGATTCCGCGGGGGCACCCGTAATCGCCTTGCAGAGTGTTTTTTCCTGAGGCGTGGGAGCCGGTGCGGTCGCGCATCCCGAAATCCCCAGCAGCGTGGCCCCGAAAATGAGCGCTTGGCCGGAAGGGAGAATCCGGCGCAATGGAAGACGTCTCACTGGTGATCGAGCGCCGCACGCAGGATCGTGCTCTCATCGGGTGTGAAAAGCCCATGGCGCAGGAAGAGGTCGATCAGCACGAGATTGACATTGAATTTGATGTCGTTCGTGTCGCGCACCAGAGCAAAGACCTGTTCGAGAGCCATGAGTTCGAAAAAGGCCACTTCTCCATCCACCGGCTGCGGGACGAACTCGGTTGGCAGGAGCAGATCATAGCAGTAGAGCGTGTCCTGACGCAGGCCCTCAGGCCGTGCCATGGCGTAGCGCAGGGTTGCAACGGCTTGGGCCTGTGCCGCGAGCTCGGGCGGGATAGCAGCTTCCTCCCCCGATTCCTTGATGAGCGCCTCCATGGGGGTGAGCCCGGTGCAGATGCCCCCTGCCGCCAGATGGTCGAGTTTGCCCGGGTCGAGGCGCTTGTTCGAAGCGCGATGGCCCATCCAGACGAAGCATTGGCCATCTTTCTGCACCAGCCCGTTCAGATGCACACCGGCGGCGGTGCAGCCCAGCAGAGGCAGGGCGCCACGATCGATCTGGCCGATCACCTTCCCCTGATTGTCGGACACGTCGAAAAGCTCGTTATGAGGCCGATAGAGCCCGCGCTCGGCCAGGGTAACGCCCAGCCCGACAAGCTGTGCGCCATTCTCGATGCGGAACTCTTCCCCCTGAGCCAGACCAAGTTGCGTCAGGACCTCGAAGGCGCGGGGGTCGACCAGCCCGAATGGCGTTTCCCCAGCCAGAAAAAGGCGTCTGCCCCCAGGGAGAATGGCAGTCTTGCACTGCCTGATATGGGCCAGAAACGGGGCAAGGCGATTGTCGTGCATGGAGGGCGGTACTCTCTATTCTGAGGGTCAACGATATCGCGTAACGGGAGGCGATTGCAAAACGCTGACGCACACCACAATTTGGACTCATGTCCTTCTCGTGGCGTTTGCCTCTCGCCGTCACCAGCCTTGTCCGGGCCTGGCGTCTCGTCCTTTCTCATGACATCCGCTTTTTCCGCATCGGCATGGGTCTGACGCTGTTGCTGCTTCTGGGGGAGCGGCTCTGCATTCTGGCCACACCCTACATGTTCAGCCGACTGGTCGCGCATTTCTCGGTGCCGGATCTGCGGGTGGTCGTGCCTGTTATGCTGATCCTGTCCTATGCCGGGCTGATTTTCTTCCGGAGCGTTTTCTCGGCGTTGCAGGAGCTGGTGTATCAGCCGGTCGGGCAGCGGCTCCAGGCGCTGACGGCACAGGAGGCCTTCAGGCATCTGCTCGATCTGCCCTATCGCTTTCATCGTGACAGGCAGACAGGCGCCCTCACGCGTGCCATCGAGCGCGGCTCCGAGGCCGCGGACACGTTGTTGCGTCTGGCGCTCTTCAATGTGCTACCAGCCATGCTGGATACGGGTCTGACCATTGCCGTCGTGTTCCATTTTCTCGGTCCACGATATGCGGCGGTGATTGCTGTAGCGCTCGTGAGCTATATCGCCCTCGCGCAATGGTTCGTGCGCCAACGGGTCAGGGCGCGGCGACAACGCAATGAGGCCAATGGCCGCGCCCAGCACTTCCTGCTCGATTCCCTGCTCAATTTTGAATCCGTACGCCATTTTGCCAATGAGCCTCATGAATATGCGCGCTATGAGCGCGCGCGGCGCGAGCAGGAAAAAGCCAGCCTTCGCATGACCTTTGTTGCCGGTCTGTCCTCGGTCAGTCAGAACGCCATGATCGCGCTGGCAACGCTTGCCCTGTTCCTCATGGCGGCGCGCGATCTGGCGGCTGGGAGACTGGATGTCGCTGCTTTCGTGCTGATCGGGACCTATCTGCGCACGCTTTATCAGGCCATCATCTCGCTCAATCTCGTCTATGCGGGGTGGCGCAATGCCTGCGTCGATCTGGAGCACCTGACCGAGCTGATGGACGAGACACCCCGGGGCGGGGAGGGTAGGGATACTGGCAGCGCTCCGGCAGGGATCGAGCCTGCCTCACTCTCCTTTCGCGATGTCAGTTTCGATTATGACGGGCGCGAGATTCTTCACAGCCTGTCCTTCGACGCCGGGCCGGGCGAGACGATTGCGCTTGTCGGCCCGACCGGGGCAGGAAAATCAACCATAGCGCGGCTCATCCTTGGGGCTTATGCGCCGCGTTCAGGCTCTATCCTGCTGGATGGGCAGGATCTGACGACCCTAGCCCCTGTCGATCTGCATCGCATGATCGGCGTGGTCCCGCAGGACACGCAGCTCTTCAATGATACGATCGGCTACAACATCGCCTATGGTCATCTGGAGGCTACTCAGGAGGAGATCGAGGAGGCCGCGCGTCTGGCCCAGATCCATGACTTCATCGATGGCCTCGAGGAAGGGTATGAAACGTTGGTCGGCGAGCGTGGCCTCAAGCTTTCGGGTGGAGAGCGTCAGCGTATTGCTCTGGCGCGCATCATTCTGCGCAAGCCACGGCTGCTTCTGCTGGACGAGGCGACGAGCGCGCTGGATACCAGCACCGAGCTGCGGCTCATGGAGGCCTTGCGTCAGGTGACTTCCCGCCAGACCACGATCGCCATAGCCCACAGATTATCGACCATACGGCACGCGACAAGGATTCTGGTGATCGAGTCCGGGCGTATCATCGAACAGGGCACCCATGAGGCACTGATGGCGCAACATGGACCCTATTTCGAGATGGTGACCCATCAATCCACCGCAGTGCCCTAGTTTTCCGGACGGTGCTTCCCTAACTGTTGCTCCATGATGCCCGCCCGGCTGGTCACCGAACTGCCTGCTGCGCGCATTTCCAATTCAGGAGGAGAATTCTCATGACCAAGCCGGCCGAAGACCTCGCCCAGGACTTCCATCCCGACCAGAATATCGAGGCGGAAATCCGGGATCAGGCGGCTCATGAGCTCTCTGACGACCCCGATGCCGTCGAGATTCCCGAAGAACTGCGCCAATGCGGCGCCGTGATCGACAAGGCGATCGGTTATCTTGTCGAGCAGAACCTGCCGACCGAACTGATCGCCTCGGCATTGCTTGGCGGCTCGCTCGGTGTGCTTGCCCGGACCACCGATGCCGAGACAATGGTGCGGATGCTGCAAACCGCAATCGACAGCATCCGCACGGGTGAACTGCTCTGTGCGGACGCCTTTTCCGACGGCGAATGACAGTTTGCGACGCTTTCGGCTTGACGGGAGCGGGGGGCTCCGTCATAAGCCGCGCCTTAACGCATCGTCGTATGCCGGGAGTGGTCTCGGCGATCATATTACTACCGAGGATCAAGTCCATGTCACGCCGCTGCCAAATCACGGGCAAGGGTGTGCTGACGGGCAACAACGTCAGCCACGCCAACAACAAGACCCGTCGTCGTTTCCTGCCCAACCTGCAGGAAATCACCCTTCTGTCCGACATTCTGGGCACGGGCGTTCGTCTGCGTCTCTCCACCCAGGGTATCCGTACGGTCGAGCATAATGGCGGCCTGGACTCGTTCCTGATCAGCACGCCGAACCGCAAGCTCCCGGTCGAAGCTCAGGTCATCAAGCGCCGCATCCTGCGCGCTCAGGAAAGCAAGGCCGCTCAGACCGCTTGAGTCTGACGGTGCCAGCCTGACGCCCCGGCGGAAAAGGCAGGCAGCAACAAAATTGGCCTTGAAAACGTGGTCGGGTTGTTTCATTCAGCCACTCGATCACAAGGCCCGACTTGGTCGATCCGGCTTCGACGTCTTCCCCAAGCTTCCCGAAGGGTAATCCACCGGGAATATTACGGCATAGCGCGTCGATCTGTGACGGCCACGGCAAAGGTGTTTCGGGGCGGCCTGAAGCACCTTTCATCGCATTCTGGAGGTATCCCGTGTCCGAAAGCAGCGTCGCAGAAGCCAAATCGGCTCTCTCGAAGATCCGCAATATCGGTATCACCGCGCATATTGATGCCGGCAAGACCACGACGACCGAGCGTATTCTGTACTACACCGGCGTGTCGCATCGCATCGGTGAAGTGCATGACGGCAACACGACCACCGATTACATGGCGCAGGAACGTGAGCGCGGCATCACGATTACCTCGGCAGCTGTGACCTGCGAGTGGGAAAACCACCGCATCAACATCATCGACACCCCGGGCCACATCGACTTTAACATCGAAGTGAACCGCTCGCTGCGCGTGCTCGACGGCGCCATCTTCATCATTGAAGGCGTTGCCGGTGTTCAGCCGCAGTCGGAAACCAACTGGCGTCTGGCTGACCGTTACAACGTGCCGCGTGTCATCTTCATCAACAAGCTCGATCGTACCGGTGCCGATTTCTATCGCGCGTTCGACACGCTGAAGGAAAAGCTCGACATCGTCGCTATTCCGCTCCAGCTGCCGATCGGCATTGAAGAAAACTTCGTTGGCGTGGTCGACCTGGTCGAAATGCGCGCCATCATCTGGGAAGGCGGCGAGCTGGGCGCGAAGTTCCACTACGCCGAGATCCCCGATGACCTGAAGGAAAAGGCAGCTGAAGCCCGCCAGAACCTTCTGGACACCGCGCTGAGCGTTGATGAAGCCGCTATCGAAGAATACTTCGAGAAGGGCGATGTCGATGTTGCGACGCTGAAGAAGTGCATCAAGAAGGGTGCCATCTCGGGCGTGTTCCGTCCCGTCCTGTGCGGCACGGCCTTCAAGAACAAGGGCGTTCAGCCGCTCCTCGATGCCGTTATCGATTACCTGCCGGCTCCTGACGAAGTCGAAGGCATCCGTATCGCGCCGCCGGAAGGCGAAGAGGTCGACGAGAACTTCCTGCCGATCGTACCGGTTGATCCCGATGGCAAGTTCGCTGGTCTCGCATTCAAGATCATCTCCGACAAGTACGGCACCCTGACCTTCGTGCGCGTCTATCGCGGCGTTCTGAAGTCGGGCGACACCGTGCTGAACACGACCAAGGGCCACAAGGAACGCGTGGGCCGCATGTTCCAGATGCACGCTGACAAGCGTGAGGAAGTCAAGCAGGTCGGCGCTGGTGATATTGCTGCTTTCGTGGGTCTGAAGGACACCCAGACGGGTGACACCCTGGCCGACGCTGCCGATCCGGTTGTTCTGGAGCGCATGCAGTTCCCGGTTCCGGTGATCGACATCTCGGTCGAGCCGAAGACCAAGGACGGCGTTGAGAAGATGACGCTGGCCCTGCAGAAGCTGGCCGCTGAAGATCCCTCGCTGCAGCTCAAGACCGATCAGGAAACGGGTCAGACCATCCTGTCCGGCATGGGCGAGCTGCATCTGGACATCATCGTGGACCGTCTGCGTCGTGAATACGGCGTCGAAGCCAATGTCGGTGCGCCTCAGGTGGCCTATCGTGAGACGATCTCGCGTGCCCACACCGAGACCTACACCCACAAGAAGCAGTCCGGTGGTTCGGGTCAGTACGCTGAAGTCAAGATCGAGTTCGTGCCTGTCGAGCGTAACGAAGGCATCAGCTTCGAGAACAAGGTCGTTGGCGGTACGGTTCCGAAGGAATACATCCCGGCTGTCGAAAAGGGCATCCGCATGCAGTCCTCGACGGGCGTGCTGGCTGGCTTCCCGACGGTGGACTTCAAGTTCACGCTGCTCGACGGCAAGTACCATGACGTCGACTCGTCGGCTCTCGCCTTCGAAATCGCCGCCAAGGCCTGCTTCCGTGAAGGCATGAAGAATGCCGGCCCCGTGATCCTTGAGCCGATCATGGACGTCGAAATCACGACCCCGAACGATCACGTTGGTGACGTGGTAGGCGACCTTAACCGTCGTCGTGGCATCATCCAGAGCCAGGAGACGGCCGGTTCGACCGTCATGATCCGCGCTCAGGTGCCGCTGAAGGAAATGTTCGGCTACATCTCGCATCTGCGTTCGGCCACCAAGGGCCGCGCGTCGTTCACGATGCAGTTCCATCACTATGATCCGGTGCCGCGCAACGTGGCCGACGAGATCATGGCGAAGAGCGCCTGATCCCTCGGGTTCAGTCTCGGAACACGGAAAAGCCGCCCTTCGGGGCGGCTTTTTTCGTTTTCTGTTGGCGCTTCGAAGTGTACGGGGCAGGAGAGGTGCGGCGCCCCTCTCAAGGATAAGGCGTCATCTCGTGCTCTGACAGGCGCTATGGAACCGATAGAGAGAAGGCCCGAAGAAGCTCGCTGCAATCATGAAGACAAGGCTGAGCCGAAGAACAAAGGCCTCGGGACCGTGATGGGCAGGCACACGCGCCATGTCGATGAAGATGAGGGCACGTAATGCAAAGAACGCCCCCCATATGCGCGTATAGAACCTGAAAAAGCGGTCGATACCCGGTGCCTCGGCGCGATCTTGCATCGCGTTCCCTTCGCGCTGCCGCGCCAGATGTTCGATCAGGGAGACGCGCCAGAAGCTCCCCCAGAGGAATAGACACGCCATCAGGGCGGCACAGAACGCGGCGAAATAATCAGGCCCCACCCTCTCCCTGAACAGGACGCTCGCAAGCGCGAAGCCGATGGCGCCACCGTTGAGCGCAACTCAAGGCGCAGGGAACCCCGCACCCCGACGATAGCGATAAAGGGCGCTCATGCCTACGAAGGCAAGACACGCAGGCAGGGCATAGGCCTCGAGCCCAGCTATCTCGCCAGTCCAGACAAGGGCAAGGCCGCCAAATTCTTGCCCGATTGCCCGGAGCGGCAGGCGAGATGGAGGAGACGAGAAATTCATAGGGGTACCTCGGTAAGCTTGGGTATCTTTCCTATGTAAAGATTGTCGCTCACACTGTGGTGAAGTCAAACTTTTTATTGTAAAGATTAACCGAATATCGAAAGGCACCATGAGCGATCCATCTCCTCCCTATCATCACGGCGACCTCGCCAATGCGCTCCTCGAGGCTGGGCGTGCTCTGCTCGCGTCTGACGGCCTGGAGGCGCTGAGCCTGCGTGCCGTCACCCGCAGGGCGGGTGTTTCGGCAACGGCTGCGGTGCCGCATTTTGGTAGTCTGGCCGGGCTTCGGGCGGCCCTCGCCGCACAGGGATATCGGGAGTTGGCGCTTGCGCTGGGCGATGCCTCATCGGCGCATCAGGTCGGTATGGCCTATATTCGTTTTGCCCTTGCCAATCCGAACCTCTTCCAGCTCATGTTTCGACGCGCCCTGCTTCTCGAGAGCAGTGAGGCCCTGCAATCAGCCTCGCAGTCTGCGTTCGAGGCCCTGCGTGGCCTTGCACAGGGCTTGGACACGGCTACAGGGAGGGATGAGGGCAGCGCCGCGCGTATGGCGGGGCTATGGGGCAGGGTCCATGGCCTGGCGATGCTTGCCATAGACGGAATGCTCTCACCAATGATCGCGGCAGAGGGCTTCCAGACCGTGGAGGGTTTCCTTGCCGAAGCGCTCGATTCCGGGGGGAAGGCCCGAGCTGATTGATGTTTCCATTCGCTCTTCGGCTCGACAAGGGGCAGGGTACTGGCGCGCGTTTCTTGGCCTTGATGGGATGCGATCAACATGGACGCGAATTAACTATCACGTCTCCGTTACTTAATTAAAGATTGCAAAAACATTATATAAATTTAACAAAATATCTGCTTCTCTCGATTTCGGCAGAAGGGGGCCAAGCAAGATTCTCCCGCTGCTTCAGGCGCAAATCGGGAGACTGGTCCCATGACTCTGGCCCAACACACGCAGTGTGACACGCAGGACGGAACACCGCTCCTCCATGTCGAGGGTATTTCCAAAACTTTCTCCGGGGTGCGTGTTCTCAAGGATGTTTCCCTTATCGCCTATGGCGGTGAAATTCTGGCGCTGATGGGTGAGAACGGGGCTGGCAAGTCCACCCTGATGAAGATTCTCTCGGGCGCCTATACAGCCGATCCTGGCGGTGAAATCCGCATTGCAGGGGAGGTCCAGAAAATCACCAACCCGGCTTCTGCACGGGCGCTGGGGATCGGGATCATTTATCAGGAACTGGCCCTCGCGCCGAACCTGACGGTAGCCGAAAACATCCATCTGGGCTCGGAGCTGCGTCGCAACGGCATGATCGATCGTGCCGCCATGAACGAGGCCTGCCGGGACCTTTTGAAGGAACTTGGCGCCCCCTTCGGCCCTGAAGATCGCCTGTCAACAATGTCGGTCGCGGAGCAGCAGCTCGTCGAGATCGCCCGTGCCCTGCATCGCGACGCGCGCATTCTGGTGCTTGATGAGCCCACCACGGCGCTTTCGGCCCGTGAAACCGACCGGCTCTTCGCTCTGATCCGCCAGCTTCGCGCGAAGGGTCTGGCGCTCATCTATATCAGCCACCGCATGGATGAAATCGACGAACTGGCCGATCGTGTGTCGGTACTTCGCGACGGCGCCCATGTCGGGACGCTCGAGAAACATGAGCTCTCTTCAGCACGTATCGTCAGCATGATGGTTGGGCGCGATCTGTCGAGCTTCTATGAAAAGGACGGTAATCATGTCCGCCGTGACGCAGCCCCAATTCTGCAGGTCGAAGGCCTGACAGATGGCCGACGCGTCCACCCGACAAGCTTCGCGCTTCGTCCGGGCGAGGTGCTGGGTATTGCCGGTCTGGTTGGGGCGGGGCGTACTGAGCTCGCCCGGCTCATTTTTGGGGCGGACGCGAAAACGGGTGGCAGTGTCTTCCTCGATGGGAAGAAGATCGAGATCCGCTCGCCGCGCGACGCGCTCGCCTCGGGCATTGCCTATCTGACTGAAGACCGTAAGTCGCTCGGTCTTTTCCTCGACATGTCCTGCAGCGGCAATATCAATCTGGGTGTGGTCGAGCGTGACTCCCGAATGGGCGTGCTTGACCAGACAAAGGGGCGCACACGTGCAACGGGCTCGTTCTCGGCCCTGCGCATCAAGGCGCAGAACATGCTCACCAATGTTGGTGGGCTCTCTGGCGGAAACCAGCAGAAGGTCCTGCTAGGCCGTCTGCTCGAAACAGGGCCCAAGGTGCTGATCCTCGATGAGCCGACGCGTGGCGTCGATATCGGGGCAAAGACCGAAATCTATCGCATCATCAATGATCTGGCGGCGCAGGGGCTGGGGATCATCGTCATTTCGAGCGAAATGGCCGAGATCATCGGCGTGAGCGACCGCGTTCTCGTCATGCGTGAGGGTCATCTCACGGGTGAACTTGAAGGCAGTGCGATCACGCAGGAGGCTATCATGTCTCTTGCTGTCGGGCTTGCCTCCCCTTCACCAATCGCCGCCTAGGATATCACGTCAATGAGCAATACTCTCAACCCGGCGGTGGCGGCCTCACCAGCTGCCCAGCTGAACGCGCGCGCAACCACGCGCAGCATCCTGCAGGCAGCTGGCATGCTGCCCGTTCTGATCCTTCTGGCGCTGGGCTTTCATTTTCTCGGCGGGCATCGGTTCCTGTCGGGCCAGAACCTTTCGATCATTGCCCAGCAGGCCTCCATCAATACCGTGCTGGCCTCAGGCATGACCTTCGTCATCCTGACGGGCGGTATCGATCTGTCGGTCGGCTCCATTCTGGCTTTCGCAGCCATGTGCGGCCTGATTGTCTCGCTCTTGCCCCATCTGGCCTGGCTGGCCGTGCCGGCCTGCCTAGGCGCAGGTCTGCTGATCGGCGTATTCAACGGCGCGCTGATCGCGGGGGTCAAGATTCCGCCCTTCATTGTGACGCTGGGAACGCTGACGGCGGTCCGTGGCCTTGCGCGCCTGATGGGCAATGATCGCACCATCTTCAATCCCGATCTTTCCTTCGCCTGGATCGGCAATGATGGCATCGCGATCACTTCGACCTTCACCATTCCCTGGCTCGCGGTCATCGCTTTTGCTGTGGTCGTGGCGAGCTGGTTCATCCTGCGGCGTACGGTTCTGGGCGTACATATCTACGCCATCGGCGGCAACCCCTCCGCTGCGCGCCTAGCTGGTATTCGTGTCGGACTTGTCCTGATGTTCGTTTACGCGGCTTCGGGTCTGCTCGCAGGGCTTGGCGCTGTCATGTCCTCGGCCCGCCTCTACGCGGCAAATGGCTTGCAGCTCGGTCAGTCCTATGAACTCGATGCCATCGCCGCGGTCATTCTGGGCGGCACGTCCTTTGTCGGGGGTATCGGCTCGATCTGGGGAACGCTCGTCGGGGCGCTCCTGATCGCCGTGCTCACCAATGGCCTCATCCTCATCGGGGTGTCGGATATCTGGCAGTTCATCGTCAAGGGTCTGGTCATCATCGTGGCCGTGGCACTCGACCGCTTCCGGGCACCGACGGCGCGCACCTGACATTGCGCTCCCCCGGGGTTTGCCCGGGCCTCCCAGGGTGTGCCTCTCAGGGGGCCGCCCCCGGGGTCATATTTTCCTCGCCCCGGCTTACACGCTCACCCAGTTTGTCTTTCTTCCGTTTCGGATGTTTCAAGATGATCACTAGCTCTAAATTCCTCCTCGGCGCCCTCGCTCTTTCCACCGTTCTGGCTGCTCCCGCAGCCCGGGCAGATGGCATCAGCAATGTGGGTGTCTCGGTCGGATCGCTCGGTAATCCGTACTTTGTCGCTCTGGTGAAGGGCGCCACCACGCAGCTCAAGAGCCTGGCCCCGAACGCCAGCATCAATGCGCTCTCTGCGGATTACGATCTCAACAAGCAGTTCTCGCAGATGGACAGCTTTGTCACTTCCGGCGTGAACCTGATTCTGCTGAATGGCGTAGACCCGCAGGCGGTCATGCCTGCCGTCAAGCGCGTGCAAAAAGCCGGAGCGACCGTGATTGCGGTCGACGTGGCCTCGGCCGGTGTCGATGGTACGGTGCAGACCGATAACGTCGCGGCAGGCCGCATCTCCTGCGAGTATCTGGCGAAGAAGCTGGACGGTAAAGGCGAGGTAGCGATCGAGAATGGTCCGCAGGTCTCGTCAATCATCGACCGCGTGAAGGGCTGCAAGGAAGTCCTCGCCAAATATCCCGACATCAAGATTGTCAGCGACGATCAGAATGGCGGGGCCGAACGCGATCTTGGCTTCAAGGTCATGCAGGGCTTCCTGGTACGCTTCCCCAATCTGAAGGGGGTCTTCGCGATCAACGATCCCGAAGCCATTGGCGGCGACCTTGCCATCCGTCAGGCCCATCGTCAGGGGATTGTCGTCACCTCCGTCGACGGTGCGCCGGATATCGTTTCGTCCCTCAAGGATCCGAGATCCTCGGTTGTCGCCTCTGCCAGCCAGGATCCCTATCAGATGGGCAAGGATGGCGTCGCGATGGGGCAGGCCATCAAAGACGGCAAGATGGCCAAAGGCACGGTCAGACTGATGCCCCCGACCCTGATCACACGTGACAATGTGGGCAGCTACAAGGGCTGGACGGGGGAATAATCCCTGCGTTCAAGTTATAGCCGACTGTACCCCCCGGCATCGATGCCGGGGGTTTTTTTATCCTTGCTGATTGTTCGAGGCAAAGAGGCGGTAGACGAGCAGCAGGATCATGGCGCCGAATACCGAGGCTACGAAACCGGCGGGTTGTCCGGGATGATAAAAGTGAAGCTTCTGCCCGATCCAGCTAGCCAGAAGCGCTCCGGCAATGCCGAGGAAGATCGTGATGATGAAGCCGCCCGGATCGCGCCCGGGCATCAGGAACTTGGCGATCAGCCCGACAAAGAAGCCGACGATCAGGGTCCAAATCAGATGCATGTCAAATCTCCACGGAGAAAACCGGCCTCGCTCCCCAAAAGAGAGCCAGATCTCACGCTTGCGTGATTAACATCTCGCTGAACCCGGGTCCATATCGCCAGGCGCGTGCGCACCCTCTCTATCTATCGCCCCAGCGGGAATGCCTTTTTGAGGGCCTCATCTGCCGAGTCAAAACGGCCCTCCAGTTGAACGACGCGTTGAAACTGGAAGTAAAGAGGTGTCCAGCCCGATGTGCCATCCGAGGCAACGAGTTTGAAGTAAATAAGCCGGGCTGGAGCCGGATCTGGCACCGGGCCATCGATCGTCCTCTGGCACTCCACCAGATAAAACCCGGGATGTGCCGGGTCCGCTGAAGTCGCAAAGGCCAAGGAAAGAATGGTGTCCTCGCCTGTATGGGGGGCATCTTGCAAATGATCGCGCAGCCCGTCCTTTGCGTTTTCTGGCAGGGGGTCGCTGCCTACCAGAGAGAAACGACCTTCGGTATCGCGCACGGTCACCGTGAGGTCGTGATATCCCCAAGCATTCCCATTCTCGCGCCAACTCTGCAGCACATGCAGAACGCCGTCGGGCGCAGCCTCCCTGATCGCTCTCGCATCCAGTTTTCCGCCAAGCGCGAAACGTGTTTCACCCTCCTGCAGGGCGAGTGGCCGCAGCGCGGGTAGATCGGCGGCCCGCGCCGGGAGTGGGAGAACAAGCGTCATGAATGTTGCCAGCCCCAGCCCGAACCGCGAAATGCGCCTGGTATGGCATGACCCTGTACCTGAGGCGCGTTCTCTCATGGCACTCCCCTCCCGATCTGGTGCCTCAGCCAAACGATCCATTCGCATGCATGACGGCCACGCTGATCTCGCGCAGTACCGCGAAGAGACGCGCCATGGGGGCGAAGATCTCTTCATGCTCGCGATTGAACCCATGATCGTCACGCGGGCCGCTCGGCTCGTGGAAATCGAGATCGGTCACGATACCGGCGGATTGCGGGAAGATCTCGGAGAGCCGCTTGAGCACGGCCGGGATCTCGAGCTGAAGCACGAGGCGCAGCAGGGTCTCCCGGTTGATGTCATTGCGCGGGCTGAAATAGGGGATGCGCGTGGCCAGAAGCCAGATCTGTCCGATCACGGCATGACGTATCGCATGGAGCGTTCGCTCCTGCGCGCTCATCTTGAGCGTATGGCTCCAGACCGATTCAAGGGCGATGTGATCGGCCTGAATGCGGCGGAACATGGCCGGCAGGCTCCGCCAGAATTCCAGCCCCTCGAGCCCATGGGCCAGCACCAGATGCTGGCTGCGCTGTTCCTCGTTGCGAGCCGAGGCTGCACGGTCCAGCCAGGTGCCCGGGTCCAGCAGACGTACGATACCACGCAGCGCCCCGATATCGGAATGGGCGGCCGCCTGACGGGCGAAATCGAGTGCCAGACCGAAGCGGCGGCTGCTGCGGGCAAGTTTCTCGAACGTCTCGGGATGGCGCGATGCTGCTGTGCCAAAACCTTGCAGCACGTTGGTCCACCAGCCGAGCTGTTCCAGAATGGCGTTGTTCGGAATGGCGCGAAGCTGGCTCGGGTGGGTGATGCGGGTGACGCTGATCCCGTCACCCTGGCGGGCTGAGGGGCGAGAGCCCGATTTATCGATCAGAGCAGGTCCAAAGGCACCGAGAAGACCGGCATAGCCGGGATCTTCCACGAGACTGCTCATATCGAGCGCGATGGTCGAGAAGAAATCCGCGGAAAAATCAGGCTCGTCATAAATCGGGTCGCGGGTCGTCGAAAGCGGGCGGACCAGGTTCTCGGCGAGCGTCGCGATGGTGGAGGCGGCAAGAGGTGCCGTGCCGAACAGGGTGTAGCCATCGCCACCCTGAAAAGCCGCTTCCTCGCGCAAACTGATCCCGGCCTTCGCGAAAAGACCGCGCGTATGGTCTGGCGAGAAGTAGCTTAACCGATCGGAAAGGCTGAAAGGATGAGCCCCTCGGCCGATGCTCTCGCCATGGGTGTCGAACAGAACGAGTTCGATATCCTTCATGTCATGCTTCTGCATGAGCGCGAGCGTGCGCAGGCGCAGGCGTTCGACCAGATTGGTCGCGGCAAGCTGGCCGATATAGCGGCCCGAATCCGAATACCCGAATTGGAGGCACAGACGTCCGTTATTGCGGATATACTGACGCCAATGAGGAGAACGGAACGCCTCCTCCAAAATGATCTCGCCATGCTCGAGCGCGCTCTGCGTTTCGAAAAGCGGAGAGATCTGAATCTGGTCGTCGCGGATGCCGAGCATACGGGCCAGCCAGAGCGTGGCGAGAAGCGTATAACCGCTCTCGGTCTCGGCAATCAGGAAGCGGACAGGGGTAGCCGTATCGATGTGCTTGAGGATCTGCGCCATCGTCATCATCAGACGGCCGGCGGAGGATTGCTCCATCATGACGGCGCCGAAATCGACCGGGATCGGTGCCTTCAGCGATTCGAGCGCTTCGTTGATTTGGGACAGGACAAGGCGGCGACGCGACGGGATGGTGGGATCGTCTTCGATACCCAGACGGTGGCGCACCACGTTATAGATCTGGGTAGCATTCAGGCGCGTATGGATATGCGCCGCCCCCAGCCCATGGGCCATGAAGCCCGAGCGCGCGGTCAGCAGGGCTGTACGCTGGTTCGCGTCGATGCGCGTAAGTGCCTCGTCGAAAAGCGGGGCCAGCGTCTCTGCCGAGATCAGGGCAGCCTCGCGACGGCTCACCAGTGCCTGCGCGAAGGCGGCGATGGCGTTGGCATCATGGCTCTGCTGGTCAGGGCAGGCGGCCTCCTGCTCCTTGACGGCACCCAGGGCGACATCGATACGGGCGACGAGTTGCGAGCAATGGGGCAGCAGGGATTCGAGCTGGGTGCGCAGGCGTTCCAGCTGTGTGCGCTTGAGCGCCAGCCGAATGCGCAGCGTGTCCCACCAATGAATGTCGCTGCGGCCATCCGTATCGAACCCGACCCATGTCGCCAGGATCAGTGTCTTGATATCGAGGCGGCTCAGCTTCTCGATCTGATCAGGCCAGCGTTCGGCTGCCTGCTCCAGAATGGACGCGTTGAAGATATCCAGCGCATCGCGTCCGCGCAGAATGGCCGTGAGGGCGAGATTCTGCTCATGGACGAGGGTGGGTGCGCCCTCGCGACGGTGGGATTTCAGTTCCGGCAGACGATGGGCGGGGTCTGTCGCCATTTCGACAATGTGCCGATAGACGTTATCGGCCAGAGCAAAAGTCGGATGTGCCGTGAAGACAGCGGCAAATCCCGGACGGGAAAGGCGTGAAACGAGCGCCTCGACACTCTCGCAACTTTCAACCGTTTTCCGGGCGGCTTCGATCAGCCTGTCCTGCGGCGCGCCGTCATCCTTCAGGCCCACATAGCTGCGTAACCGTGCCGCGCGACCTTTGAGATTGCTGTCACGCAGCACGCGTACAGCGTTTTCAAGCGTCGAGACCGATACGGCGCCATCAATCAGTTCGTCGCCGATCTGGCTTGACAGGGCCTCGATCGGGTCGGGTGCGTGACGTTCATGGGTGGCCCGGTCCTGCAGGGCCTGCATCTCACCCGTCAGGCGCTCGGCGAAAGCCGCGCCTTCTCGCATATCTGGTGCGATTTTCTGATCGGCCTTGGTGGCGGGCGTTCCGGAAGAGGCGTGATGCGGCGCGGTATTGGACAAGGCACTCTCGCTTATAGTCGGTTCACGGATTGTGACCGGTTTTCCATGCCCGCAGGGCAATGGCAATGGAGGATCGCGGGAGCGCAGGACTTTTTGTTCCGGCGGTGCTAATCGATCCTTCATGCATCATCCGAATTCCGATCAGTCGATCCCGCCCGAGCGTATGAGCGATGCCGCCGCGACCGAGGCCGAGGCGCTGGCCAGCCTCAGGGCTTCACGTCGTCTGGCGGGTGGTCTTCTGGTCTCGATGGGCGGTCTGATGGTCATCTCTGCCGGACTCCCGGCACTGGGTTGGGTGCGTGACAGCTATCTGCTGGAGGTGCTGCGCTCGGGTGCGCGGGCGGGCGTGGTCGGCGGTATTGCCGACTGGTTTGCGGTGACGGCGCTGTTTCGCCACCCTCTAGGGCTGCCCATTCCCCATACCGCGGTTCTGCCCCGCCAGCAGCCGAGGCTGGCCCGTGCGCTGGGGCGTTTTGTCTCGACGCAGTTCTTCACGGAAGAAGATGCCGGGCGGGCGCTCGCCTCGGCAGATGTGGCGCGCATTCTCGCCAATCTGCTGCGCCAGCCGCGTACGGCCAATGCCACTGCCTCTGCCCTGCGACGCAGCGTGCCCGACATGCTCGATCGGCTTGAGGACGGGCGCGCTTCTGCCGCCATAGGCAAGGCGCTGCCTGTTCTGGCGCGCGGCGAAACCTCGATCAAGGTCGTGACCAGGGCGCTCCGGGCGCTGGTCGATAATGAACTGCATCAGGAAGTTCTGTCTGCCCTGCTCGAGCGGTTCAAGCTCGGCGTGCAGAAGCGCGAGGCCACGCTGCGCAGCTTTATCGAGGAGCGCGTGCGCGAGCAGGGGGGGCGCATGATCGGCTGGGCCATTGGCCCCTCCGTTGCCAATCGCGTGATCACAGCGCTCTATCTCGAACTGGAGCGGATAGACCCGCAGGACTCGGAGCTGCGCGAGGGATTCACCGGGTGGATCAGGCAGGAGATAGACCGTCTGGAAGAAGACCCGGAGCGACGGGCGCGGTTTGGCGATGCGATATCGGGCTATCTGGGTCATGACAGCCTGAAGCTGTGGTGGTCCGAGATATGGCAGCGCTTCAGGGGACTGGCCGAGGCCGATCTGGCCTGTGAGGACGGATGGAGCCGCAGTGTCATCGAGGCGGCGTTGCTGAGCCTGGCCGATCAGCTCGATCATGATCCCGCCATGCGGGCGCGGCTGGAGCAGACGCTCAAGACCACGCTCGTCCGTATCCTGCCTTCGCTGCGCGACAAGCTTGCGGTCTATATCGCCTCGGTCATGGAGCGCTGGGACCCGAAGGAGCTTTCGGCGCGGCTGGAGCAGCGCGTCGGACGCGACCTGCAATACATCCGTATCAACGGCACGCTTGTCGGCTTCGTGGTCGGGGCCGTTCTGGACATGCTCATGAGGCTGTGTTTCGGCCATCTCGGCTGAACCCTGTTTTTATCGGCATCACAAAAGGCGAAAAGGGTTGACGCAGCGCCCTCGCGCGCGCATCTGCTAGAAAAATAGCACCATTTAGGTCTTTAATTTCTGTTCATGCGGAACTGATCGAGGGAGCAGAATGCTCAGGTTATCGAAACTCGCTGATTACGCTACGGTTCTGCTCGTGCAGCTTGGCCAACAGGACACGCTCGTGACGGCTACCGCGCTTGCGGGTGCCACGGGTGTGCCGGAGCCGACTGTCGCGAAATTGCTGAAGGGTCTCGCGGCCGATGGTCTCGTTGCCTCGCATCGTGGGGCTCGTGGCGGCTATCGCCTGGCGCGTTCGCTCTCCGATATCTCGATCGCCGCCGTGATCACGTCGGTCGACGGGCCGATCGCGCTCACCGCCTGTGTCGAAGGGCGCCTTTGTGAGGCCAAATCGCTTTGCGCGCTCTCTTCCGGACAGTGGGACATGGTCAACAAGGCCATCCGTTCGACGCTCGAATCCATCAATCTAGCCGATATGAGCCGCGCCCATCTGTCAGGCAGCATCATGCCTGCGTCGCGATGCGTGGCCCCGGACCATATGCCGGATCATCAGCCTGCCGGGGAGGGATGACATGCCAGCCGTAACCGAAACACGCGAAGCCGTCGAAACCCTTGGCCAGTCGACCTATAAATGGGGCTTCGAGACCGATATCGAGATGGAGTTCGCGCCCAAGGGGCTGAGCGAGGAAACCATCCGCTTCATCTCTGCGCGCAAGCAGGAGCCTGAATGGATGCTCGACTGGCGCCTGCAGGCTTTCCGCGCCTGGCAGGCGATGGAAGAACCCACATGGCAGAAGCCGGAATATCCCGCCATCGACTATCAGGACGCTTTCTACTTCGCCGAGCCGAAGAAGAAGCCCGGTCCGAAATCGCTGGAAGAAGTCGATCCCGAGCTGCTACGCACCTACGAAAAGCTCGGTATCCCGCTTCATGAACAGGCCATCCTGGCCGGTGTTGAAGGAGCCGATCAGGCCGAGCGGCTGCCTGTGGCCGTAGATGCGGTGTTCGACTCCGTCTCGGTTGTGACGACTTTCCGCAAGACGCTGGAAGAGGCCGGGGTGATCTTTTGCCCGATCTCGGATGCCATTCGCGAGCATCCCGAGCTCGTGAAGCGTTATCTCGGTTCCGTCGTGCCGGTCAGCGATAATTTCTTTGCAGCCCTGAATTCGGCTGTCTTCACGGATGGCTCTTTCGTCTATGTGCCGGAGGGCGTGCGGTGTCCGATGGAGCTCTCGACCTATTTCCGCATCAATGCCCGCAACACAGGGCAGTTCGAGCGGACTTTGATCATCTGCGAGGACCGCGCGACCGTTTCCTATCTCGAAGGGTGCACGGCGCCCATGCGCGACGAGAACCAGCTTCATGCAGCCGTGGTCGAACTGGTGGCGATGAACGACGCTACTATCAAATATTCGACGGTGCAGAACTGGTACCCAGGTGATGAAAACGGCAAGGGCGGCATCTATAATTTCGTGACCAAGCGCGGCGCATGCCGTGGCCGCAACGCCAAGATTTCCTGGACACAGGTCGAGACGGGCTCTGCCATCACCTGGAAATATCCGTCCTGCATTCTCGCAGGCGAGGGCTCGGTGGGCGAATTCTACTCGGTTGCCGTGACCAATAATCGCCAGCAGGCCGATACGGGCACCAAGATGATCCATCTGGCGCCGAACACGCGCTCGACCATCATTGCCAAGACCATCTCAGCGGGTCATTCGGACAGTACCTATCGCGGTCTGGTGCGCATGATGCCCAAGGCACGCGGCGCGCGTAACTTCACGCAGTGCGACAGCCTCCTAATCGGCGATCAGTGTGGCGCCCATACGGTGCCGTATATCGAGAACCGCAACATGACGGCACGCGTCGAGCATGAAGCGACAACCTCGAAGATTTCCGAAGACCAGCTTTTCTATTGTCGCTCGCGCGGCCTCTCCGAAGAGGACGCCGTGGGTCTGATCGTCAACGGGTTCTGCAAGGATGTCCTGAAGGAACTCCCCATGGAGTTTGCAGTGGAAGCGCAGAAGCTCCTGCAACTCAGTCTTGAAGGTAGCGTCGGGTAAAGAGCCGCAACATGAATGATTTTCTGAAAATTTCCGGTCTCTGTGCGCAGATCGACGATAACGGAACCCCCAAGGAGATTCTGCGCGGTCTGGATCTCGATGTGCCCAAGGGCGAGATCCATGCGATCATGGGGCCGAACGGGTCGGGCAAATCCACCTTGTCCTACGTGCTTGCCGGGCGCGAGGATTACGAAGTGACGGGCGGCAGCGCGCATTTCATGGGCGAGGATCTGCTCGCTCTCGAGCCGGAAGAGCGTGCGGCTCTCGGCGTCTTTCTGGCGTTTCAGGCGCCTGTGGAACTGCCGGGTGTGAACAACGCCAATTTCCTGCGTACCGCGGTGAACGCCGTGCGTCGCGCCCGCAAGGAAGACGAACTGGATGCCGTAGGCTTCCTGAAGGCTGTGCGTGCGGAAACGAAGCATCTCCACATGTCGGACGAGATGCTCAAGCGCAACGTGAATGTCGGTTTCTCCGGCGGCGAAAAGAAGCGCAACGAGGTGCTGCAGATGCGTATGCTGCGCCCGAAATTCGCGATCCTCGACGAAACGGATAGCGGACTCGACATCGATGCACTGCGTATCGTGGCCGAGGGCGTGAACAGCCTGCGTGGGCCTGATTTCTCCGCGCTCATCATCACGCATCACCAGCGTCTGCTCGATTACATCAAGCCGGATCGCGTGCATGTCATGGCCAAGGGCCGGATCATCCATAGTGGCGGTGCCGAGGTCGCGCTGGCGCTTGAGGCACAGGGCTATCAGCAATATCTCGAGGCGGTGGCATGAGCGAAAGCGTCGCTTTATCGCCTGCACTCGGGTCTTTTCTCGCACGAGCCCATGAAGGCGAAGCGAGAGAGCTTCTGGCTCGTCAGGGTCTGCCCCAGCGTCGTCTCGAGGCATGGCGCTATACACCGCTGCGCGATGTTGACCGCATCGGGTTCGAGCCGCCTGCGCACGTTTCGCTGGGTGAGGCGGAAGCCCTTCTGGCGCGTCTTGCTCCCGAGGCCCGCAGCGGCTTTCGTGTCGTGTTCGTCAACGGCGTGCTTGTTCCCGAGCTGACGCGCCTCCCCGAGGCGGTCATCCTGACCGCACCCGACGCGCCGCTTCTGGCGGACCGTCCGCTCAGCGTTCTCAACAGCGCCCTGCAGCAGCCGGGTCTGTCCCTGACAGTACCTGCAGGGGTTGAGGCCGGTCAGATCTGTCTCGTCTCCTTAGTTTCAGGGGAGGAGCCAGTTTCGACGCATCTCGCGCATCAGGTCACGCTTGAAAAAGAGGCGACCCTGACTCTTCTCGATATCCAGTCGGGTGAGGGCGCCTATCTGGCCAATCCGTCTCTGACGGTATCCGTGGCCGAAGGGGCTCACCTGACCCATCTGCGTGTCCAGCAGGACGATGTGCGGGCTACGAATCTGACGCTTGTGAATGCGAGCATTGCCGAACACGGCACTTATGACAGCTTCACCCTGACGCTTGGCTCCAGGCTGTCGCGCCACGAGGTTCTGGCGCATCTGGGCGGCAAGCATGCGACTGTGCATGTGAATGCGGCGCAGCTTCTGGCTGGTACGCAGCACGCTGATCTGACCTCCGTCATCACCCATGCTGCACCGGACTGCAATTCTCGTCAGACAGTCAAGAACGTGCTGATGGATGCGGCGCATGGTGTTTTTCAGGGTAAGATCTATGTCGATCGCATCGCCCAGAAGACTGATGGCTATCAAATGAATCAGGCGCTGCTTCTGTCCGAAAAGGCGCAGATCGACAGCAAGCCCGAGCTCGAGATTTACGCTGATGACGTCAAGTGCAGCCACGGTGCTACTGTGGGCGCACTCGATGACGAGCAGCTTTTTTATCTGCGGGCGCGTGGCGTGCCGTACGACACCGCGAAAGCCATGCTCGTCCGGGCCTTCCTGCTCGATGCGCTCTCTCTGGTCACCGATGAGGCTGCCTATGCCCTTCTGGACCAGCGTGTCGAAGCCTGGTGGCTGAACAGGGAAGGGTGATCATGTCAGGAGACGTGCTTGACCGTTTCGCGTCCTTGCGAGACCGGTTTCCGATCTTGTCTGAGACAGTGCATGGCCGTCCGCTGGTCTTCCTGGACAGCGCGGCCTCGGCTCAGAAGCCGGAGAGCGTGATTGCGGCCATGGCTCGGGCCATGCAGCACCAATATGCGAACATTCATCGCGGCCTGCACTGGATGAGTGAGCGTACCACCGAAGCCTATGAGTCGGTGCGTACCCAGGTCGCACGGTTTCTCAAGGCGCCGGATCGCCGTGAGATCATTTTCACGCGGAACAGCACCGAGGCCATCAACCTCGTAGCCCATTCCTATGGCGCGTTGCTGAAGCCGGGTCAGGCGATCCTGATTTCCGAGCTGGAGCATCATTCCAATCTCGTTCCGTGGCAGATGCTGCGCGATCGTGCCGGGCTGGAACTCCGCGTGGCGCCGATTACCGAGACCGGGGATCTTGACCTCGACGCTTACGAGAGCCTGCTCTCGGACGGACGTGTCGGGCTCGTGGCCATCACCCATATGTCGAATGTTCTGGGGACGCTGACGCCGGCACATGAACTGGCGCGTCTGGCCCACGCGCATGGCGCGAAGATCCTGCTCGATGGGTCGCAGTCAGCCGTGCATCGTGCCATTGATGTTCAGGCGCTCGGAGCGGATTTCTTTGTCTGCACGGGGCACAAGCTCTATGGCCCGACCGGCATCGGGGTGCTCTGGGGCCGGTCCGAGCTGCTCGATGCCATGCCGCCTTTCCTGGGGGGTGGGGAGATGATCGAGAGCGTCAGCTTCGAGAAATCGAGCTGGGCCGGGCTGCCGCATAAATTCGAGGCAGGGACGCCGCCGATCATCGAAGTCATCGGGCTCGGCGCGGCGCTCGCCTTCATGGAAGAGTTGGGTGCCGAAGCGATCACCGCGCATGAAAAGGCACTCGTGGCCTATACGCGTGACGTGCTGGGCGGCAGTGAGGGTGTAAAGCTCGTGGGCGCGCCTGTCGATCAGGGCGGGGTCGTCTCTTTCATTGTCGACGGGGCGCACCCACATGATCTGGCGGTTCTGCTGGATCGCCAGGGCATCGCCATACGCGCCGGGCAGCATTGCGCCGAGCCGCTGATCCGTCGGCTCGGGCTTACTGCCACAGCGAGGGCGAGCTTTGGCGTTTACACCACACGCGACGATATTGATGCACTGGTCAAGGGCGTTGCGCGCGCCCGACAGATGCTGGTCTGATTGAGGGAGGTCATTCATGTCTGAAGAGGGTCACATCCTGACCAGACCGCTCGGCGCTCCGCCTGAGGAAACCGTTGCTGCAGACCAGGCCGGTGTTCCCGATGAGGATAGCGTCATTTCCGCCATTGCCACGGTCTATGACCCGGAAATCCCGGTCAATATCTACGAACTGGGGCTCATCTATGCGATCGATCTGCATGATGATGGGCGCGTCGATATTGAAATGACGCTTACGGCTCCCAATTGTCCGAGCGCGCAGGAACTGCCGGAGCAGGTGCGCGAGGCCGTGGCCGCTCTTCCCGGGGTGAGCAAGGCCAGCGTCGCTATCGTCTGGGATCCGCCATGGGATATGAGCCGCATGAGCGACGATGCCCGGCTTGCATTGAACATGTTCTGAACAGGGAAACGAGTATGAGCGCGACACAGACAGAACAGGCCCCGATCAAGGTCGCGGTCCCCCGGGCGTTGCCCCCTCTCATGCAAATGACCGAGCGTGCAGCCTCACGTTTGAAGAAACTGTATGAAGGCGCAAACAAGGGCCAGCTTCTGCGTATCGGAGTGAACACGCGTGGATGCTCGGGCATGTCTTACGACATGAGTTTCGTCGACGCAGCCCTGCCCGGTGATGAGCGTGTGACTGATCATGGGGTGGACGTGCTGGTCGATCGCAAGGCGACCCTGTTTCTGATCGGGACGGTGATGGATTACGAGGTCAAGGATCTCGAATCAGGCTTCACCTTCACCAATCCCAATGAAAAGGGCCGCTGCGGGTGCGGTGAGAGCTTTCACGTCTGACGACGTGAAAGTCTCTTTTTGCTTTTTGTGAAGCTGACAACGGCTTCAGCTTCCGTAGACCAGAGGAACTGGTCGATAACCGAGACGGACAGCACCTCGTATCCCGCTTTCTGCAGAAGAGCAGAGTCTCTCTGAAGCGCCTGCGGGTTGCAACTTACATAGACAATGTCTTCGACAGCGGAACGCGCGATATGGTCCATCTGGATCAGCGCTCCCGCATGGGGCGGATCGAGCACGACGACGCGCGCCTTGGCAAATTCCTTGGCGATCAGGGGCTGGCGTGTGAGATCGCGATGCGTCGTCTCGATTCTCTGACCGACAGCCCCAGATTTGAGGGCTGAGATCGCCTCGAAATGCCCCTCATAAGCGAGAACGCGCCCTTTCTGGGCCATGGGAACTGTCAGCGTTCCGAAACCCGCAAAGAGCTCAATGATCGGATCGCGCCTGTTCAGCGACGGCAGCGCATTGAGCACCGACTGAGCAATGGCGTTTTCACTCTGTTCCGTCGCTTGCAGGAACCCGCCAGGAGGCGGGCACAGCTTGACCGCACCGAACGCATGGAACACGGGTCCCTGCTGAGCGACGATCTCGAAT
Organism: Asaia krungthepensis NRIC 0535; assembly: GCF_025995175.1. Classification (GTDB taxonomy): domain Bacteria; phylum Pseudomonadota; class Alphaproteobacteria; order Acetobacterales; family Acetobacteraceae; genus Asaia; species Asaia krungthepensis. The sequence continues at coordinate 906 of NZ_BAPV01000009.1, read as the reverse complement.
CCCTGCTCGGGGCGGCGCTTCGACTTCCATGAGATGCGGGGAATCCTGTGATCCCGCCCGAACGCCGCGAGTTTGACCCGGTCGGTCGGCGCCAGCGCAGAATCGGTCGAGAGCAGGATATCCGGACCCGAACTATAGAGATTGATCTGGAGATCACCGCCTCCTGTCACTGCGCCGAGCGAAGACAGGACGTGGCGCAGCGGATCGAGCAGGGCCAGGAGTGCAGGATGCACGACATGGCACTCCGTCATGTCGACGACATCGCCATGGCGACGATGGAGCCCGAGAACGAGTCGTCCTGGCTGACGCTGGAAGGCCAGATCGATACGGCGGCGCGTCTCCGGAGGGACCTGAACGGAGGCGACACGCGGGAGTGTACGGAAGCCTGCCCGCTCCAAAGCATGGCGTACGAGCCCGGTCTTCCATTCGAGCAATGCGGGGAGGGCGGTGGTCTGCATGGAACAACCGCCGCACTGCCCGAAGAGCGCGCAGACGGGGGATACGCGTTCAGGGGAAGGGGAAAGAAGGTCGAGCACTTCGACATGCCGGTCATCCCCCACCCGAAGACGCATCCGGTCACCCGGCACGGCATAGGGAATGTAGGCGGGCTTGTCATCAATCAGCACAAGCCCGTCGCCATTCGCGCCAAAGGCGCGAATCTCGGCTTCAACGATACTGGGCATCAGGGATCAGACTGTGCCGCGATGCTGGATCGGTCCGACCTGCTCGTCCTGCTCGATACGCCGATTGCGGCGCGGCAGAAGCATGAAGGCAGGCGTTTCGTGGCCGAACCCGGTACGCGGCGTATCGTGATCGAAGGACGAGGTAGGGGCCACAGAACCACGCTCCGCGCGGGCTTCCTGCTTCGGCGCGGCTTCTTGACGCGGCGCTTCCTGAGATGCAGCC
>NZ_BAPV01000008.1 GCF_025995175.1 Asaia krungthepensis NRIC 0535 | reverse complement strand
CGCCATGGCGGTTGTGGCGGCCACCGCGATCCTTCCCGTGACGGCGCTCCCGACGCTCGGGCTGGGTGCCCTCCTGCTCCGGATCGGCCCACGGCAGCGTCTCGATACCGTCGATCTCGATCATGGGAATCGGGGCGTGCTTCAGCTTTTCGATTGCCTCGGCCAGCTGCTTCTGGCGCGGCGTGGCCAGGCTGAATGCATGGCCGGTCTTTCCCGCGCGACCGGTGCGGCCGATACGGTGGATGTAATCCTCTGCATTGAACGGCAGGTCGAAATTGAACACATGCGAAAGCCCGCCGATATCGATGCCGCGCGCGGCCACATCGGAGCAGACAAGGATCTGCAACTCACCCGCCTTGAAACGTTCGAGCGTCTTGAAACGCAGCGACTGGGCCAGATCGCCATGGAGATGACCGACCGCGAAGCCATGCTTGTGCAGCGACTTGTAAAGGACGTCGACATCGCGCTTGCGATTGCAGAACACGATGGCGTTCTGCACATTCTCGCGCTTCAGCAGCTTGCGCAGAACGCGGCGCTTATCGGCCTCATCGACGACAAGGAGCGCTTCCTCGATGGTTGTCGCGACCGAAGAGGGGCGCGATACCGTAATCTCTTCCGGCAGATGCAGGAACTGATCGGCCAGCGTGCGGATTTCTGGCGCCATGGTTGCCGAGAAAAGCAGTGTCTGACGACGAACGGGCAGCATGGAGACAATACGGGTGATATCGGGGATGAACCCCATATCAAGCATGCGATCGGCTTCGTCGATCACGAGTATGCTTGTCTGGGTCAGCAATAACCCGCCACGATCGAACAGATCCATCAGGCGGCCCGGCGTTGCAATGAGGATATCCACGCCCTGGTTCAGCACCGCGCGCTGATCGGCCATGCTCTCGCCGCCAATCAGCAGCGCATGGTTCAGGCGCAGATGCTTGCCGTACAGGGTCAGGTTCTCCGCTACCTGAAGGGCGAGTTCACGCGTCGGCTCCAGAATCAGGGAGCGCGGCATGCGCGCGCGGGCGCGCGATCCGGCCAGACGCTCGAGCATCGGAAGCGTGAAGGAGGCCGTCTTGCCTGTACCCGTCTGGGCCACGCCAAGCACATCCTGCCCGCCCAGAACCACGGGGATAGCCCGGGCCTGGATCGGAGTTGGATGCTCGTACCCCATTTCCTCAATGGCGCGCATGATCGGCGTGGAAAGGCCGAGTTCGGAGAAAAGCGGCTTGGGCGCGTCGACGAGAGCCTTCATCGCCTCATCGAGAGGCGCAGCCGTGATCTCGGGCTCGGCCGCCGGGGCAGTTTCACCGGTGGGAGCCGAAGAGCTCTCCGCGCTCTTGCGGCCTCCGCGGCCGCGACGCCCGCGCGATGCGGCCGGAACCTCGGCCGGGGCTTCACCGGCAGGTTGGGCAACGACGGAAGAGACGGGCTCGGCCTCCTCTACGGGCTTTGCGGCGATGACCGGCGCATTGTCCTGCGCGTCGGCTTTCGCTTTGGCATCCTTCACCGCGGCGCGACGGGCCGGTGCAGCGGTCGTGCTCGAGGCATTGCGCTTGCGTCCTGGACGCCCCTTGGCCGGAGCTGCTTCACGGGGGAGTTCGGCAGGGGGCTCTGCTTGTGTCTCGGCTGCAGCCTCGGCAGGCTTTGCCCTCGCCTTTGTGGCGACTTTCTTAACCGTGGAGGTCTTTGCTGCGGCCTTCGGGCCGGGCTTGCGACCGCGCGCGGGCTTTGCCGCCTCGGTCTCTGCCGGGGCAGGCGCGGGGATCTCGGCAACAGATGCCGCGACCGGGTTCTTGCGCGGGCGACCGCGACCGCGCTTGACAGGCGGCGCTTCAGTCGCAGGTGCCTCAGCGGCGACGGACTCCGCCTTGACCTCGGGAGCTTTGGCGGCAGCCGCTTTGGCTGGAGTCCTAGTTGTCTTCGTCTTCGTCGACTTGACGGAGTCTGTCTTGATGTCGGTCTTCACAAGCTTGGTGGGCTTGCTCGATGCTGCTTTCGTGCCGGCGCCAGGCGTTTTTGCCGCTGCACTCCGTGGCTTACGGGCAGTTTTGACCTTGGTGGTGCCTGTCTCTGTTTCGGGCTGCGCGTCGCGCGGCTGCGTGTCAGACACGGCCTCCATCACGGGGTGTTCCGTCTTCGAAGTGGAACGTTTCTTGCGTGAGGGGGAGGTTTTTGCGGAACCTGCGGTCGATTTTGCGGTCAAACTGCTCTCTGATAACTTTGGAGGTCTAGAAATGATGCGATGCTTCGGCATGGCATATTTACAGAGCGGCCAACGAAGATGGCTGGCCAATCGCCTGTGCGTTATCCCGAAATCCTGCAAAAGGCAAGATTTTACGGCGTTCCAGGCAGGCACTACGCCTTACGGCCCTGTGGGCCGGGTTTTGCGTCAAAAAGAACGTGGGATAGGGGGCTCAGACATTCCCGCCCATGGCGGCGAAAAATACCGTTAGCACCCCGACTGCCACCATCAAGATAACACGCTTGCGTACGGCATCGAAGAGTGCAGGCTGAGGGCGGATGGCACGACGCAGGCTCTGAAAAGGACCGAAATAAGCGCTCAGGAAAATCAGCGCCATGATGAGCGCCAGGCCCTGCATGATATTGATCGGCAAGGTCATGGAACCGAAACCGCCCATATGAATGACCAGCAGCCAGCCCGTGATCAGGGCCGTGGGTACGATATGGAGCAGAGCGCGAAAATAACGCGCGATCAGCTGGATCTGGACATTCTGTCGCTGCGCCGGTTCGAGCAGGGCCACTGTGCTGCGGCTGACGAGCGCCGCATACAGCCCGCCGCCAATCCAGTAAGCCATGCATAGCAGGTGCAGCGCAAGGATGACGCTCCAAAGATACGGGTTGGACATGAGGGCTCCACGGATAAGTCAGGGCGACGGGCAGGCACTCCTCACAAGGGTGGGATGATGCATACCGGCGGTTTCTTGCAACGTTCCCTAGCAGTCTGCGCAAAATCATCAACAGCGGAGTAAGCCCGAGATGCATTCAGCCCTGCGTTTTTCCCTCCCCACACCTCAGGAATGTGCCGTCATGGATGAGATGGCGGGGCGTTCGGTCGGGATCATTGCCCTGATGGAGCGTGCCGGATGGGCTGTGGCGCGGGCCATCAGGGCACGGTTTGCGCCGTGCCGCGTGCTGGTGCTGTGTGGTCCGGGTAATAACGGGGGTGATGGCCACGTGGCGGCGCGTTATCTTGAGCGCGCTGGCTGGCCTGTGCAGGTGGCCTTGCTGGCGCCGCCGCGCGAGGGCGGTCCCGCGGCCGAGGCAGCGGCTCGGTTTTCCGGGCGGCGGGTAGAGTTCTCCGCTGAAAACGCCGCGCGTGCAGATCTGGTGGTCGATGCGATTTTCGGCGCAGGTCTTGACCGCGCCCCCTCTGACACCGTCATGGCGGTTCTCAGAGCGTCACGCCGACTGGTGGCGGTTGATCTGCCGAGCTTCGTTAACGGATTGACCGGGGCAGTTCTCGCTGAAAGGCCTCCTTATGAGGTCAGTGTGACCTTCGTTCGCCCAAAGCCCGGCCATGTGCTCTATCCCGGGCGCACCCTGTGCGGTGAGGTCGTCTGTGCGGATATCGGAATGCCGTCGGACTGTATTGCTCACGCGCAACCACGGATATTCCTGAACCGGCCCGGACTATGGTCTATCCCGGCCATGACGGCGCAGGATCATAAATACAGCAGGGGCGTGGTCAGTCTCTGCGCTGGAAGGGTCATGCCGGGGGCGACGCGCCTTGCCGCGGCGGGCGCCCGCGCCAGCGGGGCAGGGCTGGTGCGAATCAGTGCCGGCGTGTCTGCCGAGGCTTACAGGCTGGGTGCGCCAGGGCTGGTGATCGATGACGCGCCGCTCGAGGCGCTGCTGGAAGATACGAGGCGCAATGTCTGGCTTTGCGGACCCGGCCTGACCCCGGATGAGGTCGAAGACACTCTGCCGCTGCTGGTTGCGTCGAAGAAATGCGTCCTTGCTGATGCAGGCGCGCTTGGCTGGGCGGCTGGGGCTCCCGAGAAGCTGAGGGGTGTCTCGGTCATCACCCCTCATATCGGAGAATTTACCAGGCTCTTCGGCGCTCCCGGTGACGATCTGGTGTGCGCGGTGAGGAGCGCTGCTGGTCGTATCGGGGCTGTTGTGCTGCTCAAGGGGGCCGTCAGCGTGATTGCAGCCCCTGATGGCCGCGTTGCACTCAATGATCACGCAAGCCCGGCGCTGGCCACAGCGGGCTCGGGCGATACGCTGGCCGGTGTGATCGGAACTCTGCTTGCTGCGGGCATGCCTCATTGGGACGCCGCCTGTGCAGGGGCGTGGCTCCATGGTGAGGCAGGGTTGCGCGCGGGAAACTGGCCCATTGTCGAGGCGCTGGACGCCCATCTGGGCGATGCCCGCGCCGAGGCGATCGATCAGGCGCGGCGCCTGTCTTGTGAAACGGACAATCTTGCTGTAAAGCGGCGCGCTTGACGGTGCAGCCCTGGCTGAACCGAGTATGTGCGGGCGTGGTGGAATTGGTAGACACGCCAGATTTAGGTTCTGGTGGCGCAAGTCGTGGGGGTTCAAGTCCCTCCGCCCGTACCAAAAAATTTCTCCTTAGTCGGGGCTTCCTGCCTTGCCCGTGCTGCGATGAAGCCGGGCGCGGGGCCCCGATGGCAACCCGGTCAATAGAGGATCGCCTGACAGATGCAGGTTACCCAAACGCAATCCGAAGGTCTGAAGCGCGGCTTTACCGTCACTGTGCCGGCTGGCGATCTGGAGGCGCGACGCGCCGCTCGTCTCGCCGAGCTCGGCCGCACCATCAACCTGCCTGGCTTCCGCCCTGGCAAGGTGCCCGCCTCGCTCGTCAAGCAGCGTTATGGCGCCGCCCTGAATGGCGAGATCCTCGAGCAGGCCGTCAACGAAGCGACCAACAAGGTGCTGGAAGACAACAAGCTGCGCCCGGCTGTGCAGCCGAAGGTCGAGCTGGTCTCCGGTGGTGAGGGCGAGGGCGATCTGGAATTCAAGATCGACCTCGAAGTTCTGCCCGAAATCGCCGTTCCTGACCTGTCGGGTCTCGAACTCACCCGCCTGACGGCTAAGCCGAGCGATGAGACCATCGACAAGGCTCTTGCCGAACTCGCCAAGCGCCAGCGCAGCTTCGAGACGATCGGGGAAGACCGCGCTGCCGGTAAGGGCGATGTTGTGAACTGCGACTTCGTCGGCAAGCTCGACGGCACGCCGTTCGATGGCGGTACGGCGCAGGACGTCAATGTCGAAATCGGTGGCGAGGGCTTCATTCCCGGGTTCGCTGAGCAGCTCGAAGGCATGAAGGCCGGCGAAGAGAAGGTGATCACGGTCACTTTCCCCGCCGAGTACCAGGCCAAGGAACTGGCTGGCAAGGAAGCGACCTTCGACATCAAGGCGAATGCGCTCAAGACTCCGGTTGATCCGGCGCTTGACGATGAGCTGGCCAAGAAGATCGGTTTCGAGAATATCGCCCAGGTTCGCGACATCATCGTCAAGCAGGCGGAAGGCGAGTACGGCCAGCTGTCGCGTCTGCGCATCAAGCGCGAGCTGCTGGATGCCCTGTCGGGCAAGACCGACTTCGAAGCGCCCGAGAGCATGGTTGAAAGCGAGTTCGGCCAGATCTGGCAGCGCGTCGAGCAGGATCGTGCCTCGGGTGAGATGGATGAGGAAGACGCGGGCAAGGATGAAGACACCCTGCGCGCCGATTACCGCAAGATTGCCGAGCGTCGCGTCAAGCTGGGTCTGCTTCTGGCAGAAATCGGCCGCACCAAGGAAATCACGGTCACCCGTGAAGAACTGATGCAGGCCGTCCGCCAGGAAGCCATGCGCTACCCCGGTCAGGAGCAGGCCGTTTTCGAGTTCTTCAGCAAGAACCCGCAGGCAGCCGATGGTCTGCGCGGCCCGATCCTGGAGAACAAGGTCGTCGATTACCTGATCGAGCTGGCCAAGGTCACCGACAAGGAAGTGACGCCGGAAGAACTGGCTGAAATCCCGCCTGCCGATCTCTGATCGGCTGAGTCGCGCCGCGACTCTTGGAGTCCGTTCGTTTTTTGACGGACGGGCTCTAGGCGTTCATGGTGGCCATACCAAGATGAGAGAAGTCACGCACCGGCCCTGATGGGGCCGGTGCCAGTTAGGAACGGAAATGGCCATGAGGGATCGCGATCCTGTCGAGATCTTCAACAACGCGCTCGTACCGATGGTCGTCGAGCAGACGTCACGCGGTGAGCGCGCTTTCGATATCTATTCCCGCCTGCTTCAGGAGCGGATCATCTTCCTGACCGGCCCGGTCTATGACCAGGTGGCCGCTGTCATCTCGGCCCAGCTCCTGTATCTTGAGAGCGTGAACCCGAGCAAGGAAATTTCCTTCTACATCAATAGCCCCGGCGGTGTGGTCTCGGCCGGTCTCGCAATGTACGACACCATGCAGTATATCCGCTGCCCCGTGAGCACGGTGTGCATTGGTCAGGCCGCTTCCATGGGATCGCTGCTTCTGGCGGCAGGTGAGAAGGGGCGTCGGTTCTGTCTGCCCAACGCCCGCGTGATGGTGCATCAGCCTTCCGGCGGCGCTCAGGGGCAGGCTTCCGACATCGAGATCCAGGCGCGCGAAATTCTCGAGATCCGCAAGCGTCTGAACGAGATCTATCGCCACCATACGGGCCGCAGCCTTGAGGAAATTGAGCAGAAGCTCGAGCGCGATACCTATCTTTCGGCTGACGAGGCCAAGGCTTTCGGGCTTGTGGACGAGGTCGTTCAGGCTCGCCCCAAGAGTGTTGCCGAGCAGGGCTGATCCTGCTTTCCGGTTGTGAGGTCCGGCCCTCCTGCCGGGCCTCAGGCAGGGTTTTCAGGCCCTGCATCGCCCCCATGCCAAGTATCCTATTATTGCCCCGTGCCGGGAGGGGCTTGCCGGGCTCTCGCTGTCCGGCCTAAGTTTGGAATTCCCCCGACGCGACGTGACCTGACGGTCGCTCGGGTCGGGGAGGAGGAGCAACGATGACGAACAAGACCGGCGATTCGAAAAACACCCTGTACTGCTCGTTCTGCGGCAAATCGCAGCATGAGGTACGCAAGCTCATTGCCGGTCCTACCGTCTTCATCTGCGATGAATGCGTCGAACTGTGCATGGATATCATCCGCGAAGAGCACAAGACGCATCTTGTGAAGTCGCGCGACGGTGTGCCGACCCCCAAGGAAATCTGCAAGGTTCTCGATGATTATGTGATCGGCCAGTTCATCGCCAAGCGTGCGCTGTCTGTAGCTGTCCATAACCATTACAAGCGTCTGGCTCATGCCCAGAAGAGCAATGATATCGAGATTGCAAAATCCAATATCATGCTCATCGGTCCGACCGGATCGGGCAAGACCCTGCTGGCCCAGACACTGGCACGTATTCTCGACGTGCCCTTCACGATGGCCGATGCCACCACACTGACCGAAGCTGGTTATGTGGGTGAGGACGTCGAGAACATTATTCTGAAGCTGCTTCAGGCCGCCGATTACAATGTCGAGCGCGCTCAGCGCGGCATTGTTTACATCGATGAGATCGACAAGATCTCGCGCAAATCCGACAACCCGTCGATCACGCGCGACGTGAGCGGCGAGGGGGTGCAGCAGGCGCTTCTGAAGCTGATGGAAGGTACGGTCGCCTCGGTGCCGCCGCAGGGTGGCCGCAAGCATCCGCAGCAGGAATTCTTGCAGGTCGACACGACCAACATGCTCTTCATCTGCGGCGGCGCTTTTGCCGGGCTGGACAAGATCATCTCGGCCCGCGGCAAAGGGTCGGGCATTGGCTTCGGGGCCGATGTGCAGAATCCCGACGACCGCCGTCTGGGTGCCGTGCTGCATGACGTCGAACCCGAGGATCTGCTCAAATTCGGTCTGATCCCCGAGTTTATCGGTCGTCTGCCTGTGGTCGCCACGCTTGAGGATCTGGATGAAGACACGCTGGTGGCCATCCTGTCGAAGCCCAAGAATGCGCTTGTGAAGCAGTATCAGCGCCTGTTCCAGATGGAAGGCGTCGCGCTCACCTTCACCGATGACGCACTGGTGCAGATTGCGCAGCGCGCTATTGCCCGCAAGACGGGCGCGCGTGGGCTGCGCTCGATCATGGAGGCCATCCTGCTCGGTACCATGTTCGATCTTCCCGGTCTCGATGGCGTTGAGGAGGTCGTGATCAACAAGGATGTCGCTGAAAATCGTGCGGCGCCCGTTTATGTTTACGGCAAGGGCAAGGCCAGTGAGCCTGCCGAGCAATCGGCCTGATCCTGCGGGGTAAAACCGGAGGGGCGCCTTGCCGCGGTACCCCTCCATTCTCATATACAAGGTGGCCGCCTGTACAGGCGGTGCTTACGCGGCGTCGTTCACGCCAAATTTCGGGTGACCTTGCCGAGATCGTCCTCGAGGAGATCAAGATTCCATGACTGAGAAAAAGAGGAAGACCGCGGCGTCCAAGCTGAATACCGCCGCTCGTGCGGAAGAAGCCAAGACGAAGACCGTCGAGACGATTGCTGTCCTGCCCCTGCGCGACATTGTTGTCTTCCCGCATATGATTGTTCCGCTCTTTGTCGGGCGTGAAAAATCGGTTCGTGCCCTGGAGGCCGTGACGCGTGACAACAAGCAGATCCTGCTTGTTGCGCAGAAGAACGCCTCCCAGGATGATCCGCCGGCCGAGGACATCTACCGCTTCGGTACGGTGTCGACGATCCTGCAGCTGCTGAAACTGCCGGATGGCACGGTCAAGGTACTGGTCGAGGGCATCCGTCGCGCGCGTATCAAGGAATTCCACGACGTTGACGGCCATTTCGAGGCCGAAATCGAGGATGTGGAGGACGCACAGGAGTCCGGAAGCGAAGCCGAAGCGCTCGGACGCACGGCAATCTCCCAGTTCGAGCAATACATCAAGCTCAACAAGAAGATCGCGCCGGAAGTCATGGTCTCGCTGAACCAGATCGAGGATCTCTCGAAGCTGGCCGATACGATTGCGAGTCATCTGAATCTCAAGATTGCCGAGAAGCAGGAGATTCTGGAGGGCGGTTCGGTCAGCCAGCGTCTGGAGCAGGTTTTTGCTCACATGGAGCAGGAAATCGGCGTTCTTCAGGTTGAGAAGAAGATCCGCAATCGCGTCAAGCGCCAGATGGAAAAGACGCAGCGCGAATACTATCTGAACGAGCAGCTCAAGGCGATCCAGAAGGAACTGGGTGAAGGCGAGGACGGGCGCGACGAGACCGCTGAAATCGAAGAGCGGATCGCCAAGACGAAGCTCAGCAAGGAAGCGCGTGAAAAGGCGCTGGGCGAACTGCGCAAGCTGCGCGGAATGAGCCCCATGTCCGCTGAGTCGACTGTGGTGCGTAATTACCTCGACTGGATCCTGTCGATCCCCTGGAAAAAACGCTCCAAGGTGTCGCGTGATTTTGCGGCTGCGGAAGAGGTGCTCGAGTCCGAGCATTACGGCCTGGAAAAGGTCAAGGAACGCATTCTTGAATATCTGGCGGTGCAGACGCGCTCGCAGAAGCTCAAGGGGCCAATCCTTTGCCTTGTTGGCCCTCCGGGCGTCGGCAAGACTTCTCTGGCGCGCTCCATCGCCAAGGCGACGGGCCGTCAGTATGTGCGCATGTCGCTTGGCGGTGTGCATGATGAGTCTGAAATCCGCGGTCACCGTCGCACCTATATCGGATCGATGCCGGGCAAAATCGTGCAGGGCATGAAAAAGGCCAAGACGTCGAACCCACTCTTCCTGCTCGATGAAATCGAGAAGATGGGGTCAGACTGGCGCGGCGATCCATCTTCTGCCTTGCTCGAGGTGCTGGACCCCGAGCAGAACAGCACCTTCAACGATCATTATCTCGAAGTAGATTACGATCTGTCGGACGTGATGTTCGTTACCACGGCGAACAGCCTCAACATGCCTCAGCCTCTGCTCGACCGCATGGAGATTATTCGTCTCTCGGGCTATACTGAGGATGAGAAGGTCGAAATTGCCCGACGCCATCTGGTGGGTAAGCAGGCCGAAGCGCACAACCTCAAGCCGCATGAATGGTCGATCAGCGACGCAGCGCTGCGCAGCTTGATTCAGCATTACACGCGCGAAGCAGGCGTTCGTAATCTTGAGCGTGAGATCGCCAAGATTGCACGCCGGGTTGTCAAGCGGCTCGTCACATCCTCAGTCGAGACGATTGCCATCACCCCTGAAAACTTGGGGGAGTTCTCCGGGATTCGTCGGTTCAAGCACGGCGAAACTGAGTCGGAAGACTTGGTGGGCATGGTATCGGGTCTCGCCTGGACTGAGGTCGGTGGCGAGATTCTGACCATCGAGAGTGTCATGCTGCCGGGTAAGGGCCATGTTAAGGCCACCGGCAAGCTGGGCGAGGTCATGCAGGAGAGTGTGTCTGCTGCCGTGTCCTATGTCCGCTCGCGGGCCCAGACCTTCGGTATCAAGCCGTCGCTCTTCGAGAAGCGCGACATCCATGTGCATGTCCCTGAAGGGGCAACGCCCAAGGATGGTCCATCTGCGGGCGTAGCTATGGCGACGTCGATCGTCAGCGTCATGACCGGGATTGCCATCAAGCGCGACGTGGCAATGACGGGTGAGATTACCCTTCGTGGTCGCGTGCTCGAAATTGGCGGGTTGAAGGAGAAGCTCTTGGCAGCAACGCGCGCTGGTATCGCAACGGTGTTCATTCCCAAGGACAACGAAAAGGATCTGGCGGAGATACCTGCGAACGTGAAAGACGCCTTGACGATCATCCCCGTTTCTCATGTCGATCAGGTTCTGGCTGCGGCTCTCGTTCGGCCGCCGGAGGCAATCGAATGGGACGAGGAGGACGATGTGCCGACAACACGCGCCGCTGAAAGCCTGTCGAGCCAGTTGCCACACTGAAGTATCATAAGAGCGAAACGTATGATGGCCGCCCTTTCCGGGCGGCCATTGTCGTTTTTGGAGCATAGCACAGGCATGGAGATGGTACTCAGGTGAGTGCAGGAAAGACGCATCCTGCGCTAAAGCGTTAATCGGTCCGCCCGGGGCGTTATCTGCGCTGTTGACGTTAGGGAAAACGGCTTCATAGTGCGGTGCAAGACGCGCCGAAGGATCGGCATCGCAACGGATCACGATCAGTTCTAAAAGGGAATGAGATGGACAAGCCGCTGAACAAACAGGAGCTCATCGCGGCCGTCGCTGAGAAGACCGATCTTCCCAAGGCGAAGGCGGGTGACGTGGTCGAGGCCCTGTTCTCGAGCATTGAGGAAGCGCTGGCCCGCAAGCAGGAAGTCCGCCTTGTCGGATTTGGCTCCTTCGTGACCGCCACGCGCAAGGCGGCCAAGGGGCGTAATCCGCGTACGGGTGAGGAAATTGATATCCCCGCTTCGGTTTCTGTCCGTTTCCGCCCCGGCAAGGGCTTGAAGGATGCCGTCAGTTAACGTATCCCCTTTTTCACGACAGGCGGCGATTCGTTCTCGCCTGTCCTGAGGGCGATTAGCTCAGCGGTAGAGCGTCTCGTTTACACCGAGAGGGTCGGCGGTTCAATCCCGTCATCGCCCACCATTCCTCAGACTACGGAAGCGCGATGAGCCTGACACCAGGCTTTCCCTGGACCCTGACCTGTCACGAGACACTGGGGTCCACCTCCGACACCTGCAAAATCGAAGCAGAAAATGGCGCGCCTCACGGGAAGGCTGTTCTCGCCTTCCAGCAGAACGCCGGCCGCGGAACGCGCGGGCGTGTATGGAGTGCTCCCGAGGGTAATCTCTCCTTCTCTTTCATCTGTCGTCATCCACGCATCGGACCGCTCGTCGAGGCCATGCCCTTCATGGTGGCCGTGGCGCTGCATGACGCACTCTCACCCCACGTACCCGACGTCTCGCTGCGCCTGAAGTGGCCGAATGATGTCACTTGCCAGGGTGCCAAGCTCAGCGGCGTGCTGATCGAGCGGGGGGGAGGGATGGAAAACGGCTGGATCGTGACGGGTATCGGCACCAATCTTAAATCTGCCCCGCAGATCGAGGGACGCAAGACAGTCTCTCTTGCTGCCCTCGGTTCCAGCATAGAACCTGCCCCCCTGGCGCACGAAATCCTCGACCGGTTCGGGGGCTGGCTCGCCCGTTGGGAGCGCGATGGTTTTGCGCCAGTGCGCGCTGCCTGGCTCGACCGTGCGCATGAACCGGGTTCGCGGCTTGCGGTCCAGAGGGGGGGGAACTATATTGAGGGTTTCTTCGCAGGTCTCGATGAGTGCGGTCGGCTTCTCCTGCAGACCGACCGCGACGAGGTTCAGATAATCGCGGCGGGGGATACTCTACTGCTTGGGTGAAGGATGGTCTGTGCTTCTCGTTGTCGACGCCGGTAACACGAATATTGTCTTTGCCGTCCATGACGGTAAGGATTGGCGCGGCACATGGCGTATTTCGACCAACGATCAACGGACCTCCGATGAATATGCCGTCTGGTTGCTCGGCCTGATCGAACTCTCCCATCTCAATCATCGCGCCATCTCACGCGCCATTATCGGTACGGTCGTTCCGGCCGCCCTGTATCATCTCCGCCGTCTTTGTCGCGAGTGGCTCGATATCGAGCCGCTTATCGCAAACAACGCCCTGGATTGGGGGTGTCCGGTCAAGGTCGACACACCGGCAGAGGTCGGCGTCGATCGTCGCCTGAACGGCCTTGCGGCCCAGCATTTCTTCGGTGGTCCTCTCGTGGTGGTCGATTTCGGGACCGCGACGACTTTCGATGTTGTCGATGAAGACGGGGCGTTTTGCGGCGGGGCGATTGCGCCGGGAGTCAATCTGTCGCTCGAGGCGCTTCATCAGGCCGCCGCGCGTCTGCCGCGCATCAGCGTCGGGCGTCCGTCTTCCGCTATTGGACGGAGCACGACTGTCGCCATGCGATCGGGGCTTTTCTGGGGGTATGTTGGTCTGGTGGAGGGAATTGTCTCGCGCATCGCGCTTGAGATGGCCACGCCGATCAAGGTGATCGCCACGGGCGGCCTCGCTCCGCTTTTTTCTGAGGGAACAGATCTGTTCCAGCATGTTGCCCCAACACTCACGCTTGATGGGCTGCGCCTTCTGGCTGCGCGCAATGCCACGGGCGAATTTATTCCGGCACCAGGATGAAGGTGCGTTTTTTTGACTCTTTTAGGACCATTCGATGAGCATTACTGAAAAAGGTCTGGCCTTCCTGCCGCTCGGCGGGACGGGTGAGATCGGCATGAATTTCAACCTGTACTGTCTCGATGGCAAATGGCTTGCCATTGATTGCGGTATCGGGTTTTCGGGCAACGATACGCCTGAAGCTGAAATACTCATGCCTGACCCACTTTTCATCGCCGAGCGACACAAGAGCCTGTGTGGTCTTGTGATCACCCATGCGCATGAAGACCATCTCGGCGCCGTCGCGCATCTCTGGCCGCAGCTGCGCTGCCCGATCTACGCCACACCCTTCGCCAGCGCCGTTTTGCGCCGTAAGCTGGGTGAAGCGCATCTGCTGTCGCAGGTGACCATTCATACCATCCCGATGGGCGGGCATTTCGCGGTCGGGCCGTTTGATCTCCAATTCATCAACGTTACGCATTCCGTGCCTGAGGCCCAGTCGCTGGTGCTGCGCACCCCCTATGGCACGATCGTGCACACAGGCGACCTGAAGCTGGATCGCGAGCCTGTAGTGGGCCCCCTGACCGATCTCGACGCTTTCAAGGCTGTGGGCGATGAGGGCGTTCTGGCCATGGTGTGCGACAGCACCAATGTCTTCCGTGACGGGATTTCCGGCACAGAAGGCCAGGTGCGGGACTCCATGGCCGATCTGATCAAGACGCTGCATGGCCGCGTCGCGATCACCTGCTTTGCCAGCAATGTGGCACGTGTCGAGAGCATCGCGCGTGCGGCGAAGGCGGCCGGGCGTCAGGTGATGGTTGTCGGGCGTTCTCTGCGTAATCTCGAGGTTGCTGCGCGCGAATGCGGCTATCTGCAGGATATCCCGCCCTTCCTCGATGAGCGCGAGGCGAATTCGGTTCCGGATAACCGCTTGCTGATGATCATCACGGGCAGCCAGGGCGAACCCCGCTCGGCCCTGTCGCGCATTGCCTCGGATGTTCACCCGAACATCTCGCTGGGTGAGGGCGACACGGTCATCTACTCATCGCGCATGATTCCCGGCAATGAGCAGGCGGTCATGGCGGTGCAGGATAATCTCACCCGTCGCGGCGCCACAGTGCTGACCGACAAGGATCATCTGGTCCATGTATCGGGCCATGCCACGGCGGATGATCTGCGTCATCTCTACAGCCTTGTGCGCCCCAAGTTGAGCGTTCCAACCCATGGCGAGTGGCGCCACCTGACCGCTCATGCTGCTCTCGCTCGTGAAACTGGGGCTGAGGCGATCCTGCTTGAGGATGGTGACCTGCTGCGACTGGGCCCGGATCACGCCGAGGTGGTGGATACCGCCCCCACGGGTCGTCTCGCGCTCGATGGCGGGCGTCTGCTGCCCATGACCGGCGGCGTTCTGGCGGCGCGTCGCAAGATGCTGTTCAACGGCATGGTCATCGCCAGCTTTGCGGTTGACGATGAGGGCTATGTGATTGGCATGCCCAAGATCAGCGCCCCCGGCCTTCTTGAGTCGGAAGACCCCGAAAGCACGCGCATCTCGGAAGAATTTGCCGATGCCATTGACGAGATCCCCGATGATCTGCGCCAGGACGACGATGCCTTCCGTGACGCGGCCAAGACGGCCCTGCGCCGCGCATTGGGGCGCAAGCTCCAGAAGCGCCCTCTTGTCGATGTCCATCTGCTGCGGGTCTGATTCCGCAGCCTTTGCCACCACCGCGCCCTGACGGGCGCGCCATTTTCTTTTCCAGAACGGTCATTCACGATGCGCCTGTCCCGCAGCTTCCTGCCCACCCTCAAAGAAGTGCCCGCCGAGGCCCAGATCGCCTCGCATCGACTGATGCTGCGTGCCGGTCTCGTGCGTCAGACATCGGCAGGTATCTATGCCTGGCTCCCGGCAGGTCTGCGCGTACTGCGCAATATCGAGCAGATCGTACGGGAAGAGCAGAACGCCATCGGCGCCCAGGAAGTGCTGATGCCAACCGTCCAGTCTTCCGAATTATGGAAGCGCTCCGGCCGTTATGACGCCTATGGACCGGAAATGCTGCGTATCCGCGACCGGCAGGACCGCGAGCTGCTTTATGGACCGACCAATGAGGAAATGATCACCGATCTTTTCGGTCAGGCGGTCAAATCCTATCGTGAGCTGCCCCAGGCGCTTTATCACGTACAGTGGAAGTTCCGCGACGAGCTCCGCCCTCGTTTTGGCGTGATGCGTGGCCGCGAATTCTTCATGAAGGATGCCTATTCCTTCGACGCGTCCTATGAAGACGCCGTTGCCGCCTATCGCCGCATGATGCTGGCTTATCTGCGCACCTTCCAGCGTCTGGGTGTGCGGGCCGTGCCCATGAAGGCCGATACCGGGCCTATCGGTGGCGATCTGAGCCATGAATTCCTGGTGCTGGCCCCCACGGGTGAGAGCGGCGTCTTCTTCGACGCAGCCCTTGAGGAGCAGGACTGGCTGCATGAGGCCGTCGACATTGCCGACCATGCGAGCCTTGACGCCTTCTTCAGCGGCGTCACGAAATTCTATGCCGCTACCGACGAGATGCATGACGAGAAGGCGTGGGAAGACGTGCCTGCCGAGCGTCGTCGTGAGGGGCGCGGTATCGAGGTCGGGCATATCTTCTATTTCGGCACCAAATACACCGAGTCCATGGGGATTTCGGTCAGCGGTGCCGATGGCAACCAGTTTTTCCCGGAGATGGGGTCGTACGGCATCGGTGTGTCGCGCCTTGTCGGCGCAATTATCGAAGCCAGCCATGACGAGGCCGGGATCATCTGGCCGGACTCGGTTGCGCCTTATCGCGCTGCCATTCTGAGCCTGAAGCCCGGCGATGAAGCCGTGGATGCACTGTGCGAACAGCTCTATGCCGCAGCGCCTGACGCATTTCTGTATGACGATCGCGGCGAGCGTGCAGGCGTGAAGTTCAACGATGCCGACCTGATGGGTCATCCCTGGCAGATGATCGTCGGCCCGCGCGGTGCGAAGGAAGGCAAGGTCGAACTCAAGCGCCGTGCGACCGGCGAACGCTTCGAGCTGACTGTGGAAGAAGCACTTGCGAAGGTGCTGGGTACTGATTCAGCAGGCAAGGACGCCGCCTGATCATGTTCAACCGCTTCGAGCGCGTGGTGGCGGGGCGCTATCTGCGCGCCCGTCGCGGAGAGCGCTTCGTTTCCATCATTGCGATTTTCTCGCTTATCGGCATCGCGCTCGGCGTGGCGACGCTCATCATCGTCATGGCGGTGATGAACGGGTTTCGCGCTGATCTGATGGGCCGCGTGCTCGGGCTGAATGGCGATCTGAACATCTTCAGCGCGGGGCACAGCATCACCAATTACCAGGATGATGTTGTTGCCATACGCGAGGTCAAAAACGTCACCCGCGTCACGCCGATGACCGAGGGGACCGTGCTCATCGATGCCGGAAATTATTCCACGGGCGGCGTGGTACGCGGGATTTTACCGTCTGACCTCCGAGACCTGCATGCCCTGAGCGACAATATCACCGACGGCAAGCTGGATGATTTCAAGGGTGACGATGCCATTGCGATCGGCACGACTCTGGCCGCACGTGCCGGATTGAGTGTGGGCAGCAAGCTGACGGTCGTTTCGTTAAATGGCCGTGCGACACCGTTCGGGAACATGCCGCGCGTCAAGGCCTATCATGTCGTCATGATTTTCGATGCGGGCGTTAACGACTACGACACCAGCGTCGTCCTCATGCCGATGGAAGCCTCGCAGCGCTATCTGATGATGCCCGGCGCGGTATCGCTCATTCAGGTGGCGACCCGCGACCCGCTTGAGGTTACGCCTGTCACACGCGCCATTGCCCAGCGTCTGGATGACCCAAGGCTGCGTGTGATGGACTGGACCCAGAGTAATAACGCGTTTCTGGGCGCTCTGACCGTGCAGCAGAACGTGATGTTCCTCATTCTCACCCTGATCATTCTGGTGGCCGCATTCAACGTCATTTCCTCCATGATCATGATGGTCAAGGACAAGACGCGCGATATCGCGGTGCTGCGCACATTGGGCGCCAGCCGCGGTGCTGTCATGCGGATCTTTCTGATGTGCGGCGCCTCGGTGGGCGTGTCCGGCACGCTGATCGGTTTCGGGATCGGGGTCGTGTTCTGCCTTAATATTGAGCGCATCCAGCATGGTGTGGAGCATCTGACCCATACCAGCCTGTTCAACCCGGAATTCTATTATCTCGAGCACCTGCCAGCCAAGCTGATCTGGTCGCAGGTCATTGAGGTTATGGTCATGGCGCTTGCTCTGTCTTTCGTCGCAACGCTCTACCCGTCCTGGCGCGCGGCCAAAACCGATCCGATCGAGGCGCTGCGCCATGAGTGAAACAAGCCCTGCGACCGTCCCGGTCCTTTCCCTGACGGACGTTACGCGTCGCTTTCGCTCGGGCGAAGAGACGCTCGAAATCCTCAAGGGCGCGTCTTTCGATCTGTTCCCCGGAGAGATCGTGGCTCTAGTCGCGCCAAGCGGTACGGGCAAATCGACACTGCTTCATATCGCCGGGCTGCTCGAAGCGCCGCAGGAAGGCAGGGTGCGCATTGTCGGGCGTGACACGGCCTCCCTGTCGGACACAGCACGCACGCATATACGACGCGACGAGGTGGGTTTCGTCTATCAGTTTCATCACCTTCTCGCCGAGTTCACGGCACTGGAGAATGTGGTTCTCCCCCAGCATATTGCAGGCGTTTCCCCCCGTGATGCGCGCGCGCGCGCAACCGATCTCCTGACGCGCTTCGGTCTGGCGCATCGCCTGCATAATCTACCCGGTAAGTTGTCGGGTGGAGAGAAGCAGCGCGTGGCCATTGCCCGCGCTCTGGCCAACCGACCTAAGCTTCTTCTGGCTGACGAACCGACCGGCAATCTGGATGTGCATACTTCCGATGCCGTGTTCGACGAGTTGCTGCATGCGGTTCGGAGCGAAAATGTGGGCGCGTTGATTGCGACCCATAACGAGGAGCTGGCGTCGCGTATGGATCGTGTCGTGACCCTGCGTGATGGGCGGATCGTCTCACGATAAAGAAAGGGATGAAGGGGGCGTTACGGTCTGATAGACCATGACCCATGTCCCATGCCCCCTTCGTTCATCTTCGTAATCACTCCGCCTATTCGCTGAGCCAGGGGGCGATACGCATACCCGATCTGGTGGCTCTGGCCGCTGAATCCGCCATGCCTGCCGTGGCGTTGACCGATACAGGCAATCTCTTCGGGGCGCTTGAATTCTCGCAGTACTGCACGGGTAAGGGCGTGCAGCCCATCATCGGTTGCCAGCTCGCATTGCCATCGCGCAGCGACAAGCCCGGTGCCCCGTCAGAGCCCATGGTGGCGCTGGCCCGTAATGAGGCGGGACTTGCCAATCTGCAATTCCTCTCTTCCGAGGGATTTCTCAAGGGCGATCCTTCCGACCCGGCCATTCTGCTTGAGACATTCTGCGCTCATGCGGACGGGCTCTTTCTGCTGACTGGCGGGACGCGTGGGCCATTGTTCCGCCTGCTTGCCGAGGGGCAGGAAGATCAGGCCATGACGCTGCTGCGCCGCTTGCAGGAGAGCTTCGGCGCTCATATGGCTGTCGAGCTGCACCGTCATGGTCTGCCTGAAGAGAAAGCCGTCGAGCCCGGCATGATCGCCGCTGCTGACCGTCTGGGGCTACCTTTGGTCGCCACCAACGAGTGCTTTTTCTCCAAACCGGCCATGCATGAAGCCCATGACGCGCTGCTCTGCATCGCGCAGGGACGCACCATGGCGGAGCAGGAGCGCTGGCGCGTCACGCCCGAGCACTGGTTCAAATCCCCCGATGCCATGCGTGCGCTTTTTGCCGATCTGCCGGAGGCTTGCGACAATACGCTCATGATTGCGCAGCGCTGCGCAGTGAAGGTTTCGACTCGTCCACCGCTCCTGCCGGTCTGTCCCAAGGTGAATGAGGGAGCGACCGAGGAAGAGACATTGCGGGCCATGTCGGAGGAGGGGCTGCGCCAGCGCCTGTCGCGCATGGAGGCTGATGACGACACACGCAGACGCTATGAGGAGCGTCTGGAGATGGAGCTCGGGATTATCGGGCGCATGGGCTTTCCTGGTTACTTCCTGATCGTTGCCGACTTTATCCAATGGGCGAAGGAGCACGATATTCCCGTGGGGCCGGGGCGTGGATCGGGTGCGGGCTCTCTCGTGGCCTGGGCGCTCACCATCACCGATATCGACCCGCTGCCGTTCAACCTGCTCTTCGAGCGATTCCTGAATCCAGAACGCGTCTCGATGCCTGACTTCGATATCGATTTCTGTCAGGACCGGCGCGACGAGGTGATCCGCTACGTGCGCACCGAATATGGTGGCGAGCGCGTGGCACAGATCATCACCTTCGGTAAGCTTCAGGCGCGCGCTGCGGTGCGCGATGTCGGGCGCGTGCTCGGCTTGCCTTTCGGCATGGTCAACCGCGTGGCCGAGCTGATTCCGAACAACCCGGCCAAGCCCGTCACCCTCAAACAGGCGATCGATGGCGAGCCGCGCCTGCAGGAAATGCGCGAGAGCGACGAGGCGCTGCGCCGCCTGATGGAAATCGCTTTGCAGCTCGAGGGGCTCTATCGTCATGCCTCGACCCATGCCGCGGGTGTCGTGATCGGGGATCGTGAACTGGTCGAGCTCGTGCCGCTCTATCGCGATCCCAAGAGCGATATGCTGGTCACGCAGTACAATATGAAATTCGTCGAGCAGGCCGGGCTGGTGAAGTTCGACTTCCTCGGCCTGACCACGCTCACCATTCTCAAGCGTGGGATCAATTTCATCGCGCAACAGGGCATCGAGGTCGATCTGGCCACCCTGCCTCTGGATGACGCGCCGACCTATGACATGCTGGCCCGTGGCGATGCGGGCGGCGTTTTCCAGTTCGAAGGCGCGGGCATGCGCGACGTGCTCAAGCAGATGCGCCCTACACGGCTTGAGGATCTGATCGCGGCGGTAGCGCTCTATCGTCCGGGGCCCATGGCCAACATCCCCGATTACTGTGCGCGCAAACATGGTGCTTCCTGGGAGCCGCCCCATGAGGAAATTCGCGATATCCTGTCCGAGACCTATGGCATCATGGTTTATCAGGAGCAGGTCATGCAGATCGCGCAGAAAATGGCCGGGTACAGCCTGGGCGGCGCCGATCTGTTGCGTCGCGCCATGGGCAAGAAGATCCGCGCCGAGATGGACACGCAGCGCGAGATCTTCGTCAAAGGTGCGACCGGGCGGGGGATCACCCCCGAGAAAGCTGCCGAAGTGTTCGACCTTATGGCGCGTTTCGCGGATTATGGGTTCAATAAATCTCACGCCGCAGCCTATGCGCTTGTTTCGTATCAGACGGCCTGGATGAAGGCGAACCATCCGGTGGCGTTCCTTGCCGGATGCATGTCGCTTGCCCGTGAAAAGACGGACAAGCTGGCCTCGCTCTGTCAGGAGGCGCGCCGGATGAAAATCAAGGTGCTTCCCGTCGACATCAATCGCTCGAAGGCCGATTTCTCGCTCGAAAAGCAGGAGGACGGAAGCTGGGCCATCCGCTACGCCTTGGCCGCGGTCAAGCGTGTGGGGTTCACGGCCATGCAGGCCATCGTGGATGCGCGTGGCGACAAGCCGTTCGCCAGTCTCGCCGATCTGGCGTCGCGCTGCGATGCGAAACAGCTCAACAAGATCCAGATCGAAAATCTGGCCAAGGCGGGGGCTTTCGATTCCCTAGACAAGCCGCGCCATATCGTCTTTGCCAGCTCGGAAATCATCATGCGCCGTGCGCAATCCGACGCGCAGGAGGCGGCTTCGGGTCAAATCGGGCTCTTCGGTGCCTCGGCGGAGCCTGAGGAGCTGCGTTTGGCCGAGGCCCCGTACTGGCCTGAATTCGAGCGTCTGGCCGCAGAGGCCGAGGCGATCGGATTCCATATGTCGGCGCACCCGCTGGATGCCTATCGCTCGGTCCTCAAGCGGGCCAATGTGCTGACATCCCAGAATCTCATGACCGCTGCCGAGAACGGATCCTATCGCGTACGTATCGCGGGCTGCGTGGTCGACAAGAAGGAGCGTCCCACCAAAAGCGGCAGCAAAATGGCGTGGGTACGCCTCTCCGATGCGACGGGTGGTTGCGAAGTAACGCTGTTCTCGGAAGTGCTGTCGCGTTGCCGCGACCTGCTGGTGGCCGGTCAGGCCGTGATGGTGACGGCCGATCTCAAGCTGGAGGGCGACGCCCTGCGTATCACGGCCAATGACGTGACGGATCTGGAGAAAGCAGCGGCACAGGAAAGCTCGGAGATGCGCGTGTGGATCAGCGAGGCTTCAGCGGTGACGAAGGTGCGTGATCTGCTCAGCAGTCAGGGCAGAGGGCGCGGCAAGATCGTGCTCGTGCCAGCGGTGGACGAGACCAAGGCTGTGGAGGTGACCTTGACCGGGCATTTCCCGGTCACGCCACGTCTGGGCGAGCAATTGCGGACGATCCAGGGAGTATCGCGCATCGATCATTTGTGAGTCCCTTATGGTTGCCAGAGGGCGTCGGGACTGAGGAAACGAGCAGATTATCCCTCCGCGTTCCATCGCCGAGGCTCAAGGTCGATTTATCGCGAAACGGGGGTACATATAGAGGTGTATAAAAAACAGGGAGCATCACCGCCCGTGAAATCTATACTACATTCCAGAAATATTGCACCATTTCGGAGCGCTGGCGTGGTTCTTGCGCGTATGCTCAAAACCCGACTTGGTCTTGATGTCACCCAGTCTTGTCGTCTTTTGATCGTTGTTAGTTTTGCGCTCTTTTCCATAGGCTCGTCGATCGCGAGCGACAACCTGCCTCCGGCGCTGATCAAATTCATCGCAGATACCAAGTTGACGCGATATGGAGTGGCGCTGACGGATCTGAACGACGATGGGTTCGAGGAGGCGCTGGTATACGCTATTGCTTCGAAAGACGGAGATGGTTCGGATGATTTCTGCGGTAGCGGCGGCTGTACCCTCTACGTGCTGTCACTGCACGGTAACACGTATCGACGTGTTTCACGTATCACCATTGCCAAACCACCTATCCGGGTTCTGCATGCGAAAACAAACGGATGGCACGATATAAGCGTCCGGGTCTGCGGCGGCGGGATCTATCCCTGTTACAACGCAGATCTGCGTTTCAGTGGGCACGCGTATCCGACCAATCCATCGGTCGTATCGCCTGTGCCGGATGACAAACAAGCAGGGATGACCCTGCTGACTGACGACGTTTTCAGGACGCCATCCACAAATCAATGAGCGGCAGATGCAGCTTGGGCTCCGTCTTGTCGTGAGACAGACCTAGATTTCGGGTTATGGGCTCCGTTTTTCCGGTCTGTCTCCGCTTCGTCCTTGCCTTTTGTGGCAAAAAAGGCGATACCGCGCCCGTCTGGCTTTTCTGGCGGCTCTGCTGCCGGGGGAGAGGGGCAATTCGCACGTATGACGACAGACTCTCTGGTGCCCGTGAAAACGCGCAATGTCATACGGAGGCACAACCAGAAGAACAGGAATTTGCATCATGGCGATGCCTGAATTCACCATGCGTCAGCTGCTCGAAGCCGGCGTTCACTTTGGTCACCACACGCGTCGCTGGAACCCGGCGATGGCACCGTATCTGTTCGGTGTCCGCAACCAGGTTCACATCATCGACCTGCAGCAGACCGTTCCGATGCTTGATCGCGCCCTGCAGGCCGTTCGCAACACTGTGGCCGGTGGGGGTCGCGTGCTGTTCGTTGGCACCAAGCGCGCTGCTGCCGAGCATGTGGCTGAGGCAGCAACCCGCTGCGGCCAGTACTACGTCAACCATCGCTGGCTCGGCGGTATGCTGACCAACTGGAAGACCATCACGGGTTCGATCAAGCGCCTGCGCCAGATCGACGAGATGCTCTCCGGCGACACGCATGGTCTGACGAAGAAAGAAATCCTCGACATCACCCGTGACCGCGAGAAGCTTGAGCGTTCGCTCGGCGGCATCAAGGAAATGGGCGGCCTGCCGGACATCCTGTTCGTGATCGACACGAACAAGGAGAAGCTGGCGGTTGAGGAAGCCAACAAGCTTGGCATTCCGGTTGTTGCCGTTCTCGACAGCAACTCCAACCCGGCTGGCGTGACCTACCCGATTCCGGGCAATGACGACGCCATCCGCGCCATCACCACCTATTGCGACCTCGTGTCGCAGGCCGTGCTCGATGGTATCTCGGCTGAAATGGCTGCTTCGGGTGCCGATTTCGGTGCGTCTGAAGAACTGCCGGTCGAGACGGTTGTTGAAGAGACCACGGCAGAAGCTCCGGCTGAAGCCTGAGATGCGTGCGGGAGATCGTGAGGTCTCCCCCAGCATTCGGAATTTCTGGCGTGCCCGGCTGAAAAGCTGCGGCGCGCCGTTTCGTTCCTAGAGCCTGCCCCGCGCTTTCCGAGTGCGGGAAGGGGCTCAGGTTCTTTATTGTGGCGAGCATTGTCGTCCGATCAGCCGATCGGGTCTGACAGGACAATGCTCAAGAGGAGTTTGGAACATGGCGGAAATCACTGCTGCCCTCGTTCGTGACCTGCGCGAGAAGACCGGCGCCGGCATGATGGACTGCAAGAAGGCTCTTACGGAAGCTGCTGGCGACATGGATGCCGCCATTGACTGGCTGCGCGCCAAGGGTCTGTCGCAGGCTGCCAAGAAGTCGGGCCGCACCACGGCTGAAGGCCTCGTGGCCGTTGCTTCGGGCAAGAACAAGGCCGCCATGGTCGAAGTCAATGCCGAGACCGATTTCGTGGGTCGTAACGAAGCCTTCCAGGCATTCGTCGAGTCCGTGGCCCACGCTGCGCTCGAGGCCGGTGACGACCTCGACACCCTGTCGCAGGCCAAGCTGCCCACGGGCCGTACGGTTGCCGAAGAGCTGACACACCTGATCGCCACGATCGGTGAGAACATGTCGCTGCGTCGCGCCAAGGTTCTGACGGTTCCTTCGGGCATCGTTGCTTCCTATGTCCATGGCGCGCTGCGTCCGGGCGTTGGCAAGATCGGCGTTCTCGCCGCTGTCGAAGCTCCTTCGGAATCCGAAGCCCTGCTGACACTGGGCCGCCAGATCGGCATGCATGTTGCCGCAACGCGTCCGGCTGCTCTGGAAGTTGCCAGCGTCGATCCGGAAGCTCTGGAGCGCGAGCGCCAGGTTCTGATCGAGCAGGCTCGTGAATCCGGCAAGCCGGAAGCCATCATCGAGAAGATGATCGAAGGCCGTATCCGCAAGTTCTATGAAGAAGTCGTTCTTCTTGAGCAGGTCTGGGTGCATGACGGCGAAACCCGCGTGTCCAAGGTTGTCGAGAAGGCCGGCGCCAAGCTGATCGCTTTCGAGCGGTTCCAGCTCGGCGAAGGCATCGAGAAGGAAACCAGCGATTTCGCCGCCGAAGTGGCTGCTGCCGCTGGCGCCTGATCGTCTGATCGCGCCTCAAAACGGGCGCGGCGCATGAATTTCGAGTGCGCCGCGATCGTCCTCTCCGCCCGCTGCTACGGCGAGGGCGGGGCGGTCGTCCATCTCTTCACTGAAGAGCATGGACGCATTGCCGGTCTGGTGCGTGGCGGCTCGTCACGACGTCAGGCCGCACTCTGGCAACCGGGCAATCTGATACTGGCTCGCTATGCCTCCCGCCTGTCCGACCAGCTCGGGCATCTGAGCGGTGAGATGGTGCAGGAAACAGCCGTCAGGCTTCTTGACCGCCCTTTACAACTCGCTCTGGTTCAATCTGCGGCAGAACTTGCCGACGCAGCCCTCCCGGATCGAGAGCCTCATCCCGATTTTTTTCTGCAAACCGTGCGCGATCTGGCGGCATTCTGCGTGTTGGCCGATCCTGCACCTGTCGTCGATTATGTACGCTGGGAAACGGCTCTTCTGGCGACGCTGGGCTATGGGCTCACGCTCGATAGCTGTGCCATTTCCGGGGATACAAGCGATCTCGCCTTTGTTTCTCCCCGGACGGGACGTGCCGTGAGCCGATCGGCTGCGGGCGTCTGGGTCGATCGTCTCCTGCCTCTGCCCCGCTTTCTGACATTGCAAGGCGCTGAATATGAGGGAGATGACCCCGCTGCCTGGGCCGCGGGCCTCACACTGACTGGGCATTTCCTCTCCCGACACTTGTTCGGAGCGCGCCACAAGCCTGTGCCTGGCGCCCGTGAACGGCTGGAGCAGCGTGTGCGGGCGCTGGTCGAGACGCAAATAGCCGCAGCACAGAGCAACGATGCGGTCACCCCGTCCCAGCGGGACGATGCTTCCTCCTGATACAGATCTGCCTGAGCGTGCCCTGACAGAAGACACCCAGACACAGGGCATTTGGGCAGAACCCTCAGACGGGAATGCTCATCTGGAGAGGGCGGCTCTCTCGCGTTCCATCACAAGGGCGAACAGCATGTGGGGTAGAGTGAGCGCAGCCAGGAGCTGGAAGGTAAGCGCCAGCAGGCGCTCGGGGATCGTCCCTGTATAGAGCGGGTAGAGCGCTGCCCCGATGGCAAGCGTTGCGATCGTCAAAGGCATGGCATGGCGCATGGCTGACGCCTGCGAGACAAGCCGTGGCCAGGTCGGGTCCCTGATTAGCGATCCAACATGGGCCGGAGCGTGCTGAAAGACGAAATAGATCATGAAAGCCTGGAGCGGCGGAAGTGCAGCAAACAGTGCAAGCAATTCGATCAGCGCGAAGACCCTTCGGAACCGCTCTCGAGCAGAGGCTGCCCCCAGCCAGGCGCTTGCGGCGAGACACCAGACCGGGAACATCCAGACAAGCCATGCCGGTGGCATGTCCAGCCGTGACGGGGGCGCCATGGCGCTCAATAACAGGGCGGTGGCGTCTGGATGAAAAACGCTGGGCAGGATCAGGGGAGCGCCGCCGAGCACAAGAAGGGCGGGCAGGGCGTTGCTGCCTTCTCGCATCTCCGTGCCGAAATGCCACAGCGAGAGCGCGAGAAAGACGTTGAGCGTGGCGATCGGGAAGAGCCGCCATGAGAGTAATACGAGCAGCACCAGCAGCAGATAGGGCAGGGCAAAGACAGGAAACCAGAGCGGCCCGAAGGACGGACGCAGTCTCTGCCGTGCCATTTCGCCGTCAAGCGCCCCATGCGGTAGACCGAAGAGGATGATCACGGCCAACGCCATGATCGTATTGCCCAACCAGAGCGCGGCACCGCAGGAAAGCGCGACACAGCTCCAGTAAAGCAGATTGAACCTGTTGAGCGGCCCGATAGTGGTCAATTGTGCCATACCGGGCCTTGCGCCTTCAGATCGTGGTCAGCTTGCGATCATCGCTGAGACTCAGGAAGCCAAACCCCACCTTGGCGAGGACATCGGTGATTGCGATGATCAGCACGCTGGCATAATCCGGCACGATGCCGAGCCCGTCCGGAGAGAGGGCGAGAATGATCGGGTAGATCATCCAGAGCACCGACAAGATGGCGGCGCTGCGCAGATAGGCGCTCTGCACTTCCGGGCGCTCGAGGCGATTGGCCTGAAGCTGCGACACCCAGATGACGTAGTAGACGCCCAGAAAAGCGACGCAGGACAGGACAAACCAGATCCAGCGATCAATCACGTTTTCAGACGCGCTGAAGGCGAAGGCCGTGATGATCATGATCACATCCGCCGCAACAGCGCCCAGCAGAAGGTCGGCACGCTTGCGCCCGCGAAACATGCCGAGGAAACCGAGGCCGACCAGCAGAAGCGGCGTGGTGAACACCCAGTCGATATAGCGGCCAAACCAGAAAATCCGGGTCGTGCTGGCGGCGCCAGCGAGAGTGGCATCGGTGGGCAGGAGAACAGCACCCTGACCGGTTGCCATGGCCACGTAGAGGCATCCCGCGATGATGGGCACGATGCCATGGGCGAGGCTCATCACCCCTTCGGCTTCCGTGCGCCTTTTGCCCAGGAGAAGCAGGGCCGTGCCACCGGCAAACATGATCAGGGCCGTCAGCCAGAGAACCGTCAGGGTCATATTCGCAGTCTTTCACGAGAAGAGGAGAGCGATGAACGGCGGTTGACACATAAAGTTGTAAATCGATTATATTGACATCATCCATTCCCGTCTGCGCCCCGCGACAAGACCATGGCGCCCTCCCATGGTGGGGGCGTGCATCGTGCCGATGGGGCAGAGCGCAAACGGGAACAAAAACGGGGTATTTGCACTGGACAGGGCGCGCTCCCCCGCCTTATCTGCCCTGAAACGAAAGGGCGTCGCATGAGTCAGGATCTGGCAGGTCATATCGAGGATACCAAGCTCGCCGACGCGCTGAGCGAGCGCTATATCGCCTATGCCATGTCGACCATCATGGCGCGTTCACTGCCCGATGTGCGCGATGGAATGAAGCCGGTGCACCGGCGCATTCTCTACGCCATGCAGCAACTCAAGCTGGACCCGACCGCCGGTTTCAAGAAATGCGCCCGTGTGGTCGGTGACGTGATCGGTAAGTTTCACCCCCATGGTGACGCCGCCGTCTATGAGGCACTGGTCCGTCTCGCGCAGGACTTCGCCGTGCGGTATCCGCTGGTCGAGGGGCAGGGTAATTTCGGCTCGATCGACGGCGATAACGCAGCAGCCATGCGTTATACGGAGTCCCGACTGACGGCTGTGGCCAAGGCCCTTCTCGAGGGGATCGAGGATGACGCGGTCGATTTCCGACCCACCTATGACAATGAGGACGCCGAGCCCGTCGTTCTGCCGGGGGCTTTTCCAAACCTGCTAGCCAATGGCGCGGCTGGCATCGCGGTCGGCATGGCCACCAGTATTCCGCCGCATAATGCCGCCGAGATCTGTCGCGCCGCGCGCCATCTGATCGAGAACCCGCAGGCGCCCGTTGAAGCCTTGATGCAGTTTATGCCGGGCCCAGACTTTCCCACCGGTGGCGTGCTGATTGAAGACCCCGCGAGCATGGTCACAGCCTATGAGACGGGGCGCGGCAGCTTTCGGACCCGCGCACGCTGGGAAGTAGAACAGGGGCGTTTTGGCACCTGGACCGTGATCGTGACCGAGATCCCCTATCAGGTGCAGAAATCACGCCTGATCGAGCAGATCGCGGAGCTGATGGAGCAGAAGAAACTGCCGCTCCTGGCCGATATACGCGATGAGAGCACGACCGATATCCGTCTGGTTCTGGAGCCCAAGACCAAGGGGATCGAGCCGGAAGTGTTGATGGAGACGCTTTTCCGGGTCACGCCGCTCGAGAGCCGCTTCAGCCTGAACATGAACGTTCTGGATGCCAATCGTGTGCCTCGCGTCATGGGGCTGCGCGAGGTTATCCAGTCCTGGCTCGACCATCGAGAGATCGTCCTCGTGCGTCGCTCTCAACATCGCCTGAACGCGGTCGAAAGGCGTCTGGAGATCCTCGAGGGCTTTCTGGCCGTCTATCTCAATCTCGACGAGGTCATCCGCATCATCCGTGAAAGCGACGAGCCCAAGCCCGAATTGATGCGTGTGTTCAGCCTGACCGATCTGCAGGCCGAATATGTGCTCAACATGCGATTGCGCTCGCTGCGCCGTCTCGAGGAAATCGAGATACGCAAGGAGCGCGATGCCCTGCTGAAAGAGAAATCGGGGCTTGAGGGCCTGCTGGGCAGCGAGCGCAAGCGCTGGACGCGCATTGGCAAGGAACTCGATGCGACGGCTGCCAGCTTCGGCGAGGGCGCGCTCGGGACGAGGCGTACGCAGATTGCCGCGCCCCCTGCACCAATCGATCTGAGCGCGGCCATACAGGTCGATCGCGAACCCCTCACCGTGCTGCTGTCACGAGAGGGCTGGGTGCGCGCCATCAAGGGGCATGGGATCGATCCCGAGAGCCACAAGTTCAAGGAGGGAGATGCGTTCGGCCTGTCTCTCGAATGTCAGAGCACCGAGCGTCTGTGCCTGCTCGTGAGCGGTGGGCGCGCCTTCACGCTCAAGGCGGCCGACCTGCCGCGCGGCCGTGGTTTTGGCCAGCCCATACGCGTTCTGGCCGATTTGCCTCAGGATGAGGAGATCATTGCCTTCTTCACGCTTGACGGGAACGGGCGTCACGTTCTGGCCAGTGAGTCCGGACGTGGCATGATCGTGAGAGACGCCGATCTGGCGGCCGAAAAGCGTACGGGCAAGCAGGTATTGACCTTGCGTGACGGTGATCGGGCGGCGTTCTGCGTGGCGGTGACCGGTGATCTGATCGTGACCATGGGGAGCAACCGTAAGGCACTGAGTTTTGCGGTAGAAGCCCTGCCGGAATTGACCAAAGGTATGGGTGTGACCATCCAGAAGCTCCCCGCAGGCGTCAGACTTGTCGAGCTGCGTCTGTTCAGCCGGGAGCCGGGGCTCGTCTGGCATGAGGGACAAAAACCCCGCAGCGAAGCCGATCTGGCGGTCATTGCAGGCAAGCGCGCCGATCAGGGCAAGGCTGCTCCTCAGTGGATGACCCGCAAGGCTCCCGCGCGAAGCTGATCAGTATCGCTCGCTCGCAGCGTTGTCCGGCAGGGCAGCGCCATCGGGCGACTGGTCGGGCGCTGGCTGCATGGTTGTCAGAGGATCGAATTTCGGCGCTCCGGGTGTTGCCGAGCCCGACAGGGGAGCGGCCTTTGTTCCGTGTTGATCGGCCAGACGGTGCCATTGTCCCGCTCTCAGGATCTCGGCGGGTTGGAAGCGCGATTTGTATCCCATCTTGACACTGCCCGGCACCCAATAGCCGAGATAGAGATAGGGCTTGCCGCGGCTAGCAGCCTCGGCAACGAGCCACAGGATCGATGCGGTCCCAAAGGACCGGTGCGGGTCATCCAGGCAGTAGAATGTATAAACCGCGGACAGCCCATCAGAGAGTATGTCGACGAGGGACACACAGACCAGTCTGCCTTCGCGGGTCCGGAACTCGAACACGCTCGTCTCGACCGGGCTGGTTTCGATCATCGACTGATAATCATCCAGTCCCATCAGCGCCATGTCGCCATCGCCATGGCGATGCTCCTGATAGGCGCGAAACAGCTCATATTGCTCTTCAGTGGCGATGATCGGCCGTTCGGTGACCACGAGATCCGCGTGGTCGCGTCGCACACGTCGCATGGTACGATCGGGTCTGAAGGCGAGAACCGGCAGGCGTATGGGAATGCAGGACTGGCAGTTGCTGCAGACGGGCGCGTAGACGATGCCGTGACTGCGGCGGAAGCCCGCGCGTGAAAGCCGGTCATGCAGCTGATCAGCTTCCACCCCCGAGAGCTCGGTCATGACCTTGCGTTCGGTGCGACCGGGCAGATAGGGGCAAGGTGAGGGCTCGGTCGTGTAGAAGAGCTGGGGTCGATGCGCGGACATAACCACCCTTTCTCTCCTTCACTCAAAGGGCGTACCGAGCGGCGGCGGCCCATTATTCACCTCAGAGGCCCGTTTTTCGGGGGCCGATCTCAACGCAAGCACTCAAGCCCTGCAAGGCCGCCGATCCGGTCCTGACTGACCGGGCCGTATGAGAGGACGGCGCCGCGAAATCGGCCAGCCTTTCTGTCGAACCGCGATCGTCGCCTCTGCCCGACGCGTCCCGGACGCCCTCCGCATCCAGACCATGCCCATAACCCTTGCGGCCCCTTTCGGGCCGTGGGGCCCGTGGACGAGCAGGATGCGCCTTTCTTCCATATTTTATGATGAATTTCAGAGTTGCAAGGTGCCGGTCTTTGAATTTCGCTCGAATACGCTAACGTTATGAATGATGAGCTGGCCTGTAACCCTGTTCGATGCCTTCATGATCCTGCTTCGGTTGGGTCTGGCGGTGGCGGTGACCCTTCACGTTCTGAGAACGAAACAGAACACGGCGGCATGCGCCGGTTGGATCGGGGTGAGCTGGCTCATGCCGATTTGTGGTGCGCTGCTCTATCTCATGTTCGGGATCAACCGCGTTCGGCGTCTAGCCCGGCGTCTGGTGAGCGATCATCACTGGCGCGGTCGCGGCATGGCCTATTCCGCGCAGATCCGGCTCAAGGGAGAGTTCGCGCCTCTGGCACGCATGATCGGCAAGCTGACCGAGCGTCCCCTGCTGGGGGGCAATGCCATCATCTGTCTGCATGATGGCGACAACATCTATCCGCGCATGCTCGACGATATCGCCTCTGCGCGGGTTTCGATCCTGCTCTGCTCCTACATCTTCCGCGATGACCGCATCGGTCAGCAATTCGTGGAGGCGCTCGCCGCTGCCCAGAAGCGCGGTGTGGCGGTGCACGTTCTGGTGGACGGCATTGGCGGCGGGTACTTCATGAGCGGTATCCACAAGGCCCTGCGGGCACGCGGCATCGCCTGCGAGCGCTTCATGCACTCGCTCTGGCCCTGGAAGATGCCGTTCATCAATCTGCGCAATCACCGCAAGATGCTGATCGTGGATGGCCGTGTCGGCTTCATGGGGGGGCTGAATATCGGCGAAGAGAATCTGCGCCGACTGCGGATCAAGCATCCTGTCGCAGATACGCATTTCAGGCTGGAGGGGCCGGTCGTTCATCAGCTGAGCGAGGCTTTCGCCCGGGACTGGTCCTTCACATGCGGCGAGCAGCTCGACGGGGCGGTCTATTTCCCGGAGCTTCAACGTCAGGGCGAGATCCCGATGCGGGTGGTGACGTCAGGACCCGACAATGATCTGGAGAAGATCGAATTCTCCATGCTGCAGGCGATTGCGCTGTCGCGTCATTCCGTTCGCCTCATGACGCCCTATTTCCTGCCCAATGAACGGCTTGTTTCCGAGCTCTGCCTCGCCGCGCTGCGCGGCGTCAGGATCGATATCATCCTTCCTCGGCGCAGCAACCACCGCCTGATCGATTATGCGCGCGATGCGAGTCTGGCGCCCTTCCTTCAGGCCGGCTGCCATATCTGGATGAATCGCCCTCCCTTCAACCACGCGAAACTGCTGGTAGTGGATGATTCCTGGTCCTTCGTCGGAAGCAGCAACATCGATGCGCGCAGTCTGAGGCTCAATTTCGAGATCAATCTCGAGATCTACAGTGAATCGGTGGCGCAGGAACTGGCCGTGTTCATGGAGAGCCATCGCTCAGGTCGGCTAACCCATCATGCCCTCGACAGCATGAACGCGTGGCGGAAGATACGAAACGCCTCTGTCAGACTGTTCATGCCCTATCTTTGAGCCGCCTGCGGTCTGCCAGCCGTTGAAAAAAGGCGCGATGGGCATCAGGGGCGTCCAGACGCAGGGTGACGCTTATGGGATGATGGTCCGAGCTCTGATTGGGCAGGACCGAACTCCGCAACGGGGTCATGTTGCGTACGAGGCAACGATCGAGCCTGATCGGCAGGATGTCCGCCATGCGATGGGTCGGCTCACGCGGGCCAACGTCGCGAAACCCGGGCAGGAGGGTTGGCCCGACCAGATTGAAATCACCCATGACGAGCGCGTGGGGGCGCAGGATGGGGGCGATGCGGCGCAACTGGCGGCGATTGAGGATTTGTCCGTGAGACAGATGCACATTGGCGATGGAGAAGGATCCGAAATCGATCAGCTGCGCGGTCCGTTTAACGACCAGCCCGGAAGGAAGCGCACAGGAGATCGGGGCTCGCCTGAAAGCAAAGCGGCTCCAGCAGGCCGTTCCGTGAATGCGGTCGGGCAAGGGGATACGAGCGTAATGGCCGCCCAGGATGGAGGGCAGGCGATCGAACGTCCCAACGGCCTCCTGCATCAGGAAAATATCTGGCTGCAGGCTGCGCGCAAGATCGACCACTTCATCCAACGGCGCGCCCACGGCGCGAAGCAGGTTCCAGCTCAGAATCGTAAAACTCTGTCCCAAATGAGGTACAGATCTGTCCTGTATTGGTTGAAGAGGCGATTCTTGGGAGAGAGCCAGGCTCATTGCACCAGTTTCTTTTCGGTCTGATAGGCGCCGCGCGCGAATTCAGTTGTCAGTGTATAGCCCACGCCGAGCAGCACAGGCCCTAGGAAAATGCCTAATCCGCCCAATGTGACGACGCCGCCCAGCACTCCCAGTACCGTGAGCAGATAGGGAAGCTGTGCACCGCGCGCGATGAAGGCAGGGCGGATGATATGATCTGCGCCAGAGATGAAGACGATGCCGTACCCGGCAAGGAAGAGCCCCCATCCCAGGTGATGATGGAGTGCGAGCCAGATCGCAGCGGGAGCCCAGACCAGCGGCGCCCCGACCGGGAAAACCGCAACGAAGGCGGCCACACCCCCCAGAAGCACGGGAGCGGGAACACCCGAAATGAAAAGCCCGATCGACGTCAGGACGCCCTGGACGATGGCCGTGCCCAGAATGCCATAAACCGTGCCACGAATGACCCCACCGATGATCGTGATCAGCCGATCCGCATAGGTGCCGGTGATGCGCGTCAGCACCGCCTTGATGACCCGGCCTAGCGAGTCGCCGCTGATCCAGAAAAACAGGGCGATGAACAGGGCCATCACGAGTTCCGCCAGCCCGCTTGCCATCTGCATCAGGGCCTTCAGGGCGTAGCGCGCGATTTGCCCAGCATAGGGGTGCAGCGCCTCGCCCAGTCCGCGTACGTCGTGGCTCCAGTGCAGATAGGCATTGGAGAGCTGTGGGCCGAAGGCAGGCAGGGAAGCCAGCCAGCTCGGCGTGGGATGAGTGCGCCCGAGCGCCTCGATCTCGGCGTTGATCCCGCCAATGATCAGCGGCAGATCGGCAATGCCGGTCGAGGTGAGAAGGGCGAGTGGCATCACGATGGCTATGGCGCTTCCTACCATCATCACGACCGCCGCCAGGGAGGGGCGCATATGCCGACGCAGACGCTTGAAGAGGGGCCATGTCGTGAATGTAAGAATGGCTCCCCACAGAATGGCGGAGAGAAAAGGCCATAAGACCACGCCGCAGCCATAAGCGACGCCAAGCAGGAGCAAGCCAAGCATGATGCGTTCGGTCGTCACGAAATCTCCCGTCGCCGCCTTTGGCACCAGTTGACCGGATAGTCGTTCTGGCTGCTATCGTGCGGTTCTCAACCCGTTCTTGCAAGGTCTGCCCATGACGCTGAAACCCCTCATCGATGCGCAGACCCTGTTGACGCTGCCAGCGCGTCGCTACCGTTTCCTCGACGCCTCGATCCTGCTCCCCGGGCAGGAGGGCGATCCTGAAGCGGATTTCAAGGAGTTAGCGCTTCCGGGCGCCATTCGTTTCCGGATCAACGAGATCTGTGATCAGGGCAACACCCTGCCGCATATGGTGCCGGGACCTGCGCTCTTCGCCGATTTCATGACGGCGCATGGCATCGATCGTGAGACAGGGCTGGTATTCTATGACCGTGCTGGCAGCATCGGGGCGTGTCGCGCTCATTGGATGGCTGATCTCTTCGGTCATGACTGTGCCCACGTGCTCGATGGGGGGCTGGCGGCCCTGCAGCAAGCGGGTATCGCCCCCGATGCCCTCCCTGAACCGGCGCCGCATTCGGACACTGCTTATCGAACGCGTGCCCGCTATGCCCGTCTCGCCGGAAAGGGCGATGTGCTTGCCGCGCTTGGGGATCCGGATCGCGTGATCCTCGATGCACGAAGTGCGGGGCGGTTTCACGCCCGTGTCGCTGAACCGAGGCCGAACACGCGTGGCGGGCATATGAGAGGGGCAGTCAATCTGCCTTACGGAGACGTGCTCGATGCCGAAGGGTATTTCCTGCAGCCTGAGGCGCTTGTTGTGCGTTTGGCGGCCTGCGCAATCGGCGCGAGGCAGGTCATCACCAGTTGCGGCTCAGGTTTGACAGCCGCCACGCTGACCATGGCGCTTCGTGTTGCGGGGCATGCGCCCGGGCAGCTTTACGACGGGTCCTGGGCAGAATGGGGAAGCGACCCCACTCTCCCCATCGAGACCTCATAGGAGACTGAACAGAGTGGAAAACACCGCAAAGCAGGTTACTTCTGGCTGGAAGCGCCTGTCCTCCCTCCTGGTTCAGGGTGGTCGCCCGGAGCCGACACCGCAGGAGGGAAGTTTCGTCAATGCCCCGGTCACGAGGGGTTCGACCGTGCTCTTCCCCTCGCTGGATGCCATGAAGGAGCAGGGGCTGCGCAGCCACGAGCATGAGCTCATCTATGGCGCCATGGGTTCTCCCATTCAACACGAGCTCGAGAAGCTGATTGCGCTGATCGAGGGGGGAACGCATACACAGGTGGTTTCCTCGGGCCTCGCCGCCTGTACCCTGCCGCTGCTCGCTTTTCTGAATGCGGGCGATCATCTGCTTTTGCCTGACTCGGTTTACGGGCCGACGCGGCGTTTTGCCGGAACCATGCTTGCGCGCATGGGTATCGAGACAACCTATTACGCACCTCTGGCCGATGAAGAGGCCTTGCGTGGCCTGTTGCGTGACAATACGCGCGTCATTTTTGCGGAGAGTCCCGGGAGCCATACTTTCGAAGTTCAGGATATTCCGATGCTGGCGCGCGTGGCCCATGAGCATGGTGCGCTGCTGATGCTCGATAACACCTGGGGGATCGGTATTTTCCAGCCTTTCCGCCACGGGGTGGATGTGTCGATCCAGGCCCTCACCAAATACCCGGCGGGACATTCCGATGTGATCGCCGGAGCGATCACGGTCGCCGATGGCGCGCTCTGGAAGGATCTGCGTGATTCAGCCATCCAGATCGGCCAGCTAGCCGGGCCGGACGAATGCTGGCTGACGCTGCGTGGATTGCGCACCATGGCCGTACGTCTGGAGCGGCAATCGGCCTCGGCGCTGCTGGTGGCCCAATGGCTGCGAGGTCGGCCGGAAGTGGCAAAGGTACTTCATCCCGCCTTCGAGGAATGCCCGGGTCACGAATTCTGGGCACGTGATTTCGAGGGCGCAAGTTCACTCTTCGGCGTTGAGTTACGCGCTGATCTCTCGGTTGCGGCGATGCGTGACATGATCGATGCGCTTGCATTATTCGGTATTGGTGCGTCCTGGGGCGGGTATGAAAGTCTCGTTCTTCCGACCACTGGCGGGGTGAGGCGCTCGCTGCCGAACGCCATGCCGGAGGGGCCGAGCTTTCGCCTGCATATCGGGCTGGAAGACCCGAATGACCTGATCGCCGATCTCGAGGGCGGTATGGAAGTGCTCCGCGCCTCGGTAGCGGGCTGACGTTTCAGCGAAGCCGGAATCCCAGGGCCTCGCGCAGATGCGGGGCCTCCACATCGGTAGCGTGGTCGAGATCGGCGATGCTGCGTGCGACGCGTAGCAGCCGTGTCAGACCGCGCGCAGAGAGGCGGAGTTTCGTCCCTGCCTCGCTGACCAGCGTGCGGGCATCGGGACTCAGAACGATGTCGAGGGCACTGACCTGGGCATTGGGAACGCCCTGTCGGGCGATCTGTCTGGCGCGGGCGGCCACAACACGTGCCCGGACGACCGCGCTTCTCTCCCCTGAGGGAGCGGTTATCATGTCGAGCGGGGAGACCGGGGTGACGAAGAGCGAGAGGTCGAGCCGGTCCAGCATCGGGCCTGATAGTCTTGCTTTATACTCTTCCCCGCATTGAGGAGCCTTGCGACACGCCCGTTCCGCATCGCCCAGATAGCCGCAGCGGCACGGATTCATGGCCGCGATAAACTGGAAACGGGATGGGTAGAGCACCGTCTGCCGCGTACGGGCGACAGTAATCACCCCTGTTTCGAGGGGCTGACGCAGGGATTCGAGACAGGCGCGGGAAAACTCCGGAAGCTCGTCAAGAAACAGCACCCCGTTATGGGCAAGGCTGACTTCCCCGGGACGCGACCGCGCACCGCCACCGACAAGGGCGGGCAAGGTCGTGGAGTGATGCGGCGCACGAAAGGGCGGCTCGGTGATAAGTGTGCTGCCTGTGGCCTGACCGCCTAGACTGTGAATGCGGCTGCATTCGAGTATTTGTTCATGGATCAGGTCAGGCAGGATTGAGGGCAGACATTGCGCGAGCATGGATTTTCCTGCGCCGGGCGGGCCCGACATCAGGAGGGAATGCCCCCCGGCGGCCGTGATTTCGAGTGCGCGCCGCCCCATATCGAGACCCTTGATGGTCGACAGATCAGCCCCTTGCGGTGTGGGGGGCACACGTTCCAGTTCGGGCGCCGGCAGGACATGGTCACCGTTAAAATGACTCAGAAGGTCACGCAGGCTCCTGGGGGCGAGAATATCGAGCGCATCGCTGGCCCAGCGTGCCTCCTGCGCCTGTGGGGCGGGGCAGATCAGGCCCAGCTGAAGCCCGATCGTCTCAAGCGCTGCCGAGAGTACACCCCCTGTGGCCTGCAAGCGGCCATCCAGCGATAATTCGCCGATTGCGGCATAGGCGCTTATCGCTTCGTGCGAGAGAATCCCCATGGCGGTCATGATGGCCAGTGCGATGGGCAGATCGAAATGCGAGCCTTCCTTCGGAAGGTCAGCGGGCACCAGATTGATCAGTATGCGCTTGGGCGGCAGGGCCAGGCCCAGGGCACCAAGGGCAGCACGGACGCGTTCACGAGCCTCACCCACTGTCTTGTCTGGCAGGCCCACGATCACGAAAGCGGGCAGGCCTGAGGCAATCTGGATTTCGACGGTGACCGGAATGGCGTCGATGCCCGCAAACGCGAAGCTCTGGATACGGGCGATGGAAGAGGAAACGGTCACGGCACCAACGAATGATCAGGAACAGAAAATTCTGTTCCTGATCATTACTAGCGGTGCATCAATAATTCATCAAATTACTTCAGCGCTGATAGATCAGCCTGGCGCGCATGGTGCCTTTGAGGTCGCGCAGGCGGTTCAGCAGACGTGTGTCGAGTTCACTATCGGGGCTCGCATCGGTTTCCACCACCACATAGCCGACCTCGCCATCCGTCTGCAGATATTGCGCGACGATGTTGCAATCCTCGCTCGAGAAGATCTCGTTGATCTGGCGCATGATGCCGGGGCGGTTTTCATGCACATGCATGAAGCGTGTGCCGCGGGGGCGCTCGGGCAACTGAACAGGGGGGAAATTCACTGCGCCCAGCGTGGAGCCGACATCGGAATACTCGACAAAACGTTTGGCGACTTCCACGCCGATACGCTCCTGAGCTTCCATGGTCGACCCCCCGATATGGGGGGTGAGAATGACGTTGGGCAGGCCCTGAAGCGGTGAGACGAAGCTCTCTCCGGCGCCCTTGGGCTCTTTCGGGAACACATCCACGCCGGCACCCATCAGATGGCCGTCGCGGAGCGCAGCGGCGAGCGCCTCGATATCCACCACCGTGCCGCGTGCATTGTTCAGCAGAATCGAGTTCGGCTTCATGGCCCGGATTTCGGCCTCGCCAATCATGTCCTTGGTCTGTTCGGTCTGCGGTACATGCAGGCTGACGATATCGGACTGGGCCAGCAGGTCATTCAGCGTGTCGACCGGGGTAGCATTGCCATGAGGCAGCTTGTCCACCGTGTCGTAATAGATGACGCGCAGGCCAAAGGCCTCGGCCAGAACGGAGAGCTGCGAGCCGATAGAACCATAGCCGACAATCCCCAGCGTCTTGCCGCGAACTTCCCAGGCATTGACGGCGGATTTGTCCCAGCCACCGGCATGGCATTGCTCGGAGCGCGACGGAATGCGTCGCAGGAGCATCACGATCTCGCCCATGACCAGTTCGGCCACCGAGCGCGTATTGCTGAAGGGAGCGTTGAAAACGGGAATGCCTGCCATGCGTGCTGCGTTGAGATCGACCTGATTGGTTCCGATGCAGAAACAGCCGATCGCCATCAGGCGGTCAGCAGCCTCGATCACCGGTGCCGTGAGTTGCGTGCGTGAGCGGATACCCACCATATGCACGCCTTTCAGAGCCTCTGACAGGGCCTCGCCCTCGAGCGCCGTCTTCACACAGGTCACCTGCTTGTAGCCCTGGGCGGCAAGATGCTGGGCGGCGCTTTCATGAATGCCTTCGAGCAGAAGGATGCGAATGCGGTCTTTGGGGAGAGAAAACGAGGCTTCCATGTCTGGCTCCTGTCAGCGGCGCAAATCCGAAAAGCGGTGCTAGCCCATACGCGGGTCAGGGGGAAGGGCGAAGACTGGCGATGGCCTGGGAGAGAAGCACCTTGTCCCCGCAGGCCAGCACCGTGCCGTCGCTTTCCAGCGTCAGAGGGGCGCCTTGCCAATCCGTCATCACGCCCCCCGCGCCGGTGACCACGGGTACAAGTGCGGCCCAGTCCCACGGCTTCATGGTGCATTCGGCGATCACGTCGATCTGCCCCAGAGCGAGCAGCCCGTAACCATAGGCATCGCCGCCCCAGCTCGTGCGCCGCGTGGCCGCCTTGAGAGCGGCGAAACGTGCATCGAAAGGCGGGATCAGCATGTCTGGCGAGGTGCAGGAAAGCTCTGCCGCGCCCAACTCCGGGCAGGATCTCGTGCCGACGATGCCGGGCAGCGTGCTGGACTCGAAGCGCGTCGTCTCGCCTTCCACGCCGATCCATCTTTCGCGGGTGAGTGGCTGATCGATGATGCCAAGAACAGGCTTGCCACGCCAGAAGAGCGCGATCAGCGTGGCAAAGCTGGGGCGGCCCGTGATGAATGCGCGTGTCCCATCGATTGGGTCCAGCACCCAGACGAATTCTCCCTCGATGCCGGAAAGGCCGAATTCCTCTCCGAGGATCGCGTGGTCGGGATGGGACTGCGCGATCATGCTGCGCATTGCTGTTTCCGCCTCGCGATCGGCGCGTGTGACCGGGCTCTCATCGCTCTTGTCATCCACCGTCAGCCCTGACCGGAAATGGGGGGTCACGGCGTGACGGGCGGCATCGGCGCAGGCGAGCGCGGTTTGCAGACAGATGGCGAGATCGGGCAGCGGTGACATGGCAGGCAATCCGGAAAGGGAAGGGGCCAGAGAAGACGGGCGCCCCTCGCGTGACGGGGGCAGCAACGCGCCGATTGACGCATCCTGGGGGGTGCGGCATGTCTGGCTCTGCGCTGCGACCTTCACAAGACAAGCGGAAAGCCTGCTTCTACCTCATGAACCCCATCATCGTCATCCCATCGCGTCTTGCCTCGACGCGCCTGCCAAACAAGCCGCTGGCGGAAATCGACGGCGCCCCCATGATCCTGCATGTCGCGCTGCGTGCCAAAGCGGCCTCACTCGGTCCCGTTCTCGTCGCGTCCGGAGATCAGGCGATCCTCGATGCGCTGGCAGGGCACGGGATCGAGGGCATTCTGACCGATCCCGCGCTCCCGAGTGGGTCTGACCGGGTTCATGCCGCCCTGCGTGATCATGACCCCAAAGGGCTCCATGATGTCGTGATCAATCTTCAGGGGGATCTGCCTCTGATAGCGCCGGACAGCATTGCTTCCGCTCTGATGCCCGTGGCGCAGGAAGGGTTCGATATCGGCACGCTCGTCGCCCCGGTCGAGACAGAGGAAGAGGCTGAGCGCAATTCGGTCGTGAAGGCCGCATGCGCCTTTACGCCAAATCGGCCTGTGGCCCGTGCTCTTTATTTCTCGCGTCAGCCTGTCCCTTGGGGCACGGGGCCTCTCTGGCATCATATCGGCGTCTATGCCTGGCGTCGCGAGGCGCTGGCGCAATTCGTTTCCCTGCCCCCATCGCCGATGGAGCAGAGGGAGTCGCTGGAACAATTGCGTGCGCTCGAGGCTGGTATGTCGATAGGCTGTGTGGCGATTGACGAAGCGCCGCTTGGCGTCGATACGCCTGAAGATCTCGTCCGTATCCGTCAGGCGCTCCGTTCATGACACAGATCATTGCTTTTCAGGGGCGCCCCGGCGCCTATTCCGATCTCGCCTGCCGCATTGCGCGGCCGGGCTGGGAAACGCTCCCATGCCCGACATTTCAGGCTGCTATCGATGCGGTGCGTGAGGGGCGCGCGACACTCGGGATGCTTGCTTGCGAAAATTCGCTGGCTGGCCGCGTGCCGGAAATTCATGCCCTGCTGCCTGACGCAGGGCTGCCGATCATTGGCGAGCACTTCCAGCGTGTCGAGCATTGCCTGATCGCTCTTCCCGGGACGAAGCTGGAAGAGGTCAGGCGCGTTCACACCCATCCTGTGGCGCTGGGGCAGATACGCAATCTGCTTCGTGAACTCGAAGTCGAGGCGTGTTCCGCCTTCGACACGGCCGGGGCAGCGGAGATGATCCTCAAATGGCAGTCGCGTGAAGACGCCGCCATCGCGTCCTCGCTCGCGGCCGAACTGAACGGGCTGGAAGTGCTGCGCGCCAATGTGGAAGACGCTGCGCATAATACGACACGCTTCTATCTTGTGGCGCGTGAGGCAGCCTGGCCCGCCGCCGATGCCGAACGTGTGATGACAACACTTGTTTTTCGTGTGCTCAATCGTCCGGGCGCTCTCTATGAAGCGTTGGGCGGCTTTGCCGAGAGCGGGGTGAACATGACCCGTCTCGAGAGCTATATGAGCCCTGGCACACTGACAGCCACTGGGTTTCTGCTCGATGTCGAAGGCCATCCGGAGCAACCTGCTCTGCGTCGCGCCCTGACGGTGCTCGAGGGGTGCAGCGAAAATATTGCCATATTGGGTGTCTATCCGGGCAGTCCGTCCCGCTATCCGGAATAGGGACGCGCGCCGCGATATCCATTTGACAGCGGCGTTTAGAGTTCTATTTAGCAGCAGATTCGATCAACGCGGCAGGTGAGGCAACATGGCACGGAACAAGGATTTCAAGGGGTCTCTGACCGCGCTGCTGACGCCTTTTCGCGAAGACGGG
Organism: Asaia krungthepensis NRIC 0535; assembly: GCF_025995175.1. Lineage (GTDB taxonomy): Bacteria > Pseudomonadota > Alphaproteobacteria > Acetobacterales > Acetobacteraceae > Asaia > Asaia krungthepensis. Next base: position 66,388 of record NZ_BAPV01000008.1, on the reverse strand, counting down.
ACGGTCGATCTGGCTGCCCTGGAACGCTTCATCGACTGGCAGATCGATCAGGGTACGGCAGGACTAATCCCGGCAGGGACCACCGGTGAGAGCCCGACCCTGACCCATGACGAGCATGGTTTGGTCGTTGCGCATACGGTCAAGGTGTCCGGCGGTCGCGTGCCGGTCATGGCCGGTGCAGGTTCGAACAGCACGCATGAGGCGATCGGCATGGCGCGTCATGCCAAGGCGGTCGGTGCCGATGCCTTGCTGGTTGTCGCGCCTTATTACAACAAGCCGACGCAGGAAGGGCTGTATCAGCATTTCATGCTGGTGGCCGATGCGACCGATCTGCCACTTTACGTCTATAACGTGCCGGGACGTTCGGTTGTCGAAGTCCTTCCGGAAACCATGGCGCGTCTAGCCCAGCATCCCAACATCGTGGGCACGAAGGATGCGACAGCCAATCTGTCGCGCCCGTTGCAGCTTCGCGCCTTGTTGGGGGACACACCGTTCACGCTTCTGACGGGTGATGACGGAACCACCGTTTCCTTTCTCGCCGCAGGCGGTACGGGCTGCATCAGCGTGACAGCAAATATTGCACCACGCCTTTGTGCCGACATGCATGCAGCCTGGCAGGCTGGCGATGTGGCCAAAGCGATGCAGATCCAGCAGCGCTTGACCCCGCTTCACGATGCCATGTTCTGCGAGAGCAATCCCGGCCCGGTAAAATATGCAGCCTCACGACTGGGCCTCTGTGAAGCGACCGTGCGTCTGCCGCTCTGCGAACCGGGCGCGGCCTCGCGCGCTGTCATCGACGAGGCCATGAAGAAAACCGGCCTGTCAGGATAAAAAGTGGCTGAAAAGAAGAAATCCGGTCTCATTTCGCACGGCATCGCCGCGCAAAATCGTAAAGGCCGGTTCAATTACACCATTCTCGAAACCGTTGAGGCAGGGCTGGTCCTGAAAGGGCCAGAGGTAAAGAGCCTGCGTATGGGGCGCGCCGCCATCAACGAGGCTTATGCTGGCGAACGCGACGGCGAGATCTGGCTGTTCAACTCCTATATCCCGGAATACCAGGGCGGGGTGCTGTCGCGTTTCGACACGCGCGCGCCACGCAAGCTGCTTCTGCACAAGAAGCAGGTGGCGCATCTCCTTGGCGCTGTCTCGCGCGCCGGGGCGTCACTCGTGCCGCTGGATGTGCATTTCAACGCACGCGGCCGCGCGAAGCTGACGCTCGGCTTGGGGCAGGGGCGCAAGAAGGAAGACAAGCGCCATGCTATCGCCGAGCGCGACTGGCAGCGGGACAAGGCGCGCCTGCTGCGCAGTAAGGGCAAGGATTTCTGAGTTGGCAGCGTCTCACGTCTGAAGACATAGAGTGCTCGAGGTTATCGTCAAAAAGCCATCTCTTATCCGGGGTGGCTTTTTTCATGCCCGGTTTACAGCGCATCTACAGTCCGCATACCATGCCCGCACCTCTCGCGTCAGTTTTTCCGAGATGATACCCAGCCTTGGCACTCGACCCATTTTGTGCGGCGAGGGCTGTGGCTCGTAGGGGTCCATAGTACGCGGTCATCGCAATGGCTCGTTCATAGGCAGGTGACGGGAAGCTGAGGGTCACGCTAGCAACGAATTAGCCATTCTTACTGCCGTGCATAAGTGAGCGCGTTCACTGACTGCATCTATCTTTTTAGATGATGAAGGCTGGCAGCTGCATCTTCAGGGGGCGTGTGGTCCTCGATGGAGATGGGCTTGGTATGGTAAGCGTACCCGATGGTTGAGACAGAACGGTCTGACGGCTCCGCTGGCATATGCGACGGAGCGCAGGGCTCAGCGTGGTGTCGCTCTCGAGGCGACCGCTGCCAGATAGGAAAGTGCGGCCGCGCTGTGAGTCGCTCGCCCCCTGCATTGTGGGCGGTGAATTGAGCGCGTGTATCTCATGGAGCGACCCTGATCGGTCATTCTCAAAGCGATTCATACAGGAATCGCGCGCCATCCTATAGGGACAGCGAGTTCTTCGCCTTCTTTGCCCGCTCCTCAGGCAATCGAATGCAGGGATCGCGTGTGAGCAGCATATAGCAGACTTCGTTCGCGGCGCCGCCGAAAGCAGGGATCACGGTACGACAAGCTGAGGTACAATCCACAAGCTGAGGCACAATCTGCAGCGATCGAAATTTGGACACAAAAAAACCCGGCACGGCGGCCGGGTTTTTTCGGGATCAGAAAGCTGATCAGGCGATGTTGATGTCGGCTGCTTCCGGACCCTTCTGGCCCTGAACAACCTTGACGTCGACAGCCTGGCCCTCGTTCAGGCCGGAGAGGCCCGAGCGCTCGAGAGCGGAAGCATGGATGAAGATGTCCTTGCCGCCATTTTCCGGCGTGATGAAGCCGAAGCCCTTGGTGGCATTGTACCACTTAACGATGCCACGAAGGTCCTGGGCCTGGGACAGGTCAGGGGCCGGACGAGCCGGACGACCACCGCCGAAAGCGGGGCGCGGTCCAGCCGGGTTGAAAGCAGCGCGCGGACGCGGGGCCTCAGCCGTGCTCGTGTCGACGTTGAGGACCTCGGCGACCTGACGACCCTTCGGACCCTGGCCGATGCGGACGTTCAGCGTGGTGCCCGGGTTGACGCTGGTATGGCCAGCGGTGGACAGCGCATTGGCGTGCAGGAAAACGTCACCCGATCCATCAGCGAGCTCGACAAAGCCGAAGCCCTTTTCGCTGTTGAACCACTTGACGCTGGCACCCACTTCCGGGCCAGACGCCAGAACCTGCGGGCCACCTGCAGGAGGACGACGATTTTGCATCCCGCCGCGGTCACCGAAGGAGGGTGTCATGAAATCGTCGTCGAATCCGCCGCGGCGCGGGGAACGTGGGCTGCGGTCGGTACGGTTGCTTCTCAACGGTCTAATCCCGAGATCTGAGCGGTGATCCATCTGCGTGAGAATCACCAGTGTTGTAAGTCGAAACGGTGTGCACGGGCCTGCCGGCTGAGACGGAACGGGCGATGTCCACAAGGGGTTTCATCAAGACCCTAACACGGTTTTTTCCGACTATGCCACTGGAAAACGTGGCTCGATTACCACGATCTTCTTCATATCGCGTTTTTATGAGGGGATAGTCTACCAGTTCCGATGCAGCTCTGTTCTCAGATGCGTGGAATGGGATATGGTGACGGCCTATTATTTCGGAAGGGGATGGAATTGCGCTGTTCAAAGTCGCGCTGGCCGAGAGCCAGACAGGTAACGACCGGCTCGCTCTCGATTGTCGGTCTTGCGCTGGCCAGCGCGGTTGCCGCCCACGCCACACCGAAGCAGGATCCCTACGGTACCTGGACGCTACAGGGCGAAAACGACGCCGTCTCGACGTTCAAGGGAACATCCGACCAGTATTATACCTCGGGTCTGCGTTTCAACTGGACCTCGGGCACCGATAATCTGCCCAAGCCCTTTGCCGATGTGAACCGATTCCTCCTTGGTGACGGCGTGCAGCGTGTAAGCCTGGGCGTCCAGCAGCTCATCTATACCCCGCGTGACACGCAGCTCGCCCAGCCGCTCCAGGGTGATCGCCCTTATTCGAGCCTTCTTCTGGGTACGGTCAATTTCATCAATGACACTGATCTGTCGCGCAGTGTGGCGGGTATCCAGTTTGGTGTGATGGGACCTGCTGGTCTGGGTCGCCAGTTGCAGAATGGTTTTCATGGGGCGATCGGCGACACCAAGAATCGTGGCTGGCACACCCAGCTTCAGAACCAGCCGATCTTCCAGATCCAGGCCGGGCGTATCTGGCGTCTGCCGATTGTCAATCTTTACGGTATCAGCGCCGACGTGCTGCCTGCTGTTTCGGGTGCAGCGGGTGATTATCGTACCTATGCCGATGCAGCGGGCACGTTCCGTATCGGTCAGGGCCTTGATAGCGATTTCGGTAATGCGACCATCGGGCCGGGGCTCGACGGCACGGATGCGTTCGTCGCGACCCGTCCCGTTGCCTGGTATCTGTATGGAGGCGTCGAAGGTCAGGCTGTCGCTTATGACTCCACCCTTCAGGGCAATACTCTTCGGTCGAACTCTCCTCATGTCAGCAAGACCTGGGATGTCGGCATGATTCATGCCGGTCTCGCGGTCATGTGGCATGGCGTGCGCCTCTCTTACAGCCAGAACTGGCAGACGGCGCAGTTCAAGACTGCCAAGGCAGGCCTGTTCAACTATGGCTCGCTCAAGCTCTCGGTCAAGTTCTGAGGGCAATGGCTCAACTGGTTTGGCCATCTTAAAAAAGGCCCGGTTACCTGATGGTAACCGGGCTTTTTTTGTTCGATCTCCCGGGCAAGTCGGGCCACAGTTCGGGGAGCACCTGCGGTCGAAGGCTACAGTTCAAAGATAATCGGGCGTCGGTATGCCTAGCAGATAGCCTTGCACCTCTTCGCAGCCGTAGGAGTCAAGAAAAGCCATCTGGCGCTCGGTCTCGACCCCTTTGGCGCAGCATGAGATTCCGAGGCGGCGCGCCATCTGGATGGTCTGACCCATCACTTCATTCACACGGCGGTCGTCATTCAGGCGTTGCATGAAGGAGCGATCGAACTTGATCTGATCGACCGGGAAATTGGCTAGCCGCTCCAGCGATGAGTAACCCGCGCCGAAATCATCTAAGGCGACATGCACGCCAAGCGCCCTGAGGCGGGATAACTCCTGATAGGCGATATCCCGTGGCCCGAAAGAGCGTTTCTCCGAGAGTTCGATCTGCAGTCGACTCGGTTCTAGCCCCGTTTCCTCGAGTATGGTCTCCACCATTCCAGAAATCAGACGCTTGGCGAGCCATGTGGGCGAAATATTCACACACACGCGCAACGGGTGGCTCCAGCCGACCGCCGTTTCGCATGCGGCACGTAGGGCCCATTGATCAAGTCTCTCAATAAGCCCACCATTTTCGGCACACTGGATGAAGACATCCGGAGGAACCTGCCCCGAGCCCGGGCGCTCCCAGCGCAGCAAGGCCTCCAGCGCCACGACGGTCTGGGTACCGGGTGAGATGATGGGCATCCAGTTCAGGGAGAGTTCGCTGCGCTCGACAGCCAGCGCCAGATCGCGTTCGAGTCCCGATGTGCCAATCAGCGCTGCAGTGCTGATCGGTGACGCCCGCCTCTCATGAGCGCCACCATGACGACGTATTTCCGCGATGGCAGCATCGACTGCCTGCAAAAGGGATGCGGCGTTGGCACCGTCATCCGGGAACAATGCCCAACCAATTGAGAAAGCCGGTTGTATTTCGCCGTTATCGATCTGGATCGGGGGGCTGAGCGCCTGGCGAATACTCGCTATCAGGGTACGTGAGGTCACCAGCGAAAGCCCGGGAGGCGAGACGACGATGATATTGCCTCCACCGGCATAGCCGAGAAAGGCCTGCCCCGGGAGGATGGTCCTGACACGGCTGATCGCCTCATCGATGACCCGGTTCGACGTCGCCCACCCGTGGCGCAGGTTGAGCGTATTCAGCTGATCGAGATCGATTTCAAGCACTGAGAAACTTGCCTTGCGCGTCTCGCAGGACGTGGTCTCGATCAGGCTCGTAATATGCGCGGCGCAAAGCCCCCGATCAGGCAGGTCCGGTCGTCGCGTTTGCAGCGTTTGGTTGACCAGGATGGTCCGGGCACATACGGCAAGGTAGGGTGCCAGCTCGCGCAGCTCGCTCTCCGATACAGAGAAGGGAGCTTTCGCAAGCAGGGTAAGGTCATTATCGAGACTGATGCCGAAGTTATGCCCCGTTTCTGTCTTTTCGAGGTAAAGGTCGCCTGCGTCGCATACGGCTCTGACACATGCCGCCGTGACCTCGCAGTCGCTGCTTCCATCGCTCGCGATCTCGATAAGCTCGCCCGCACTGTCAAACCCGCGAATGCAGATTGAGGAGGCGCTCAACAGCCGTCGTGCGATTTCGAGGATCGCAGTATGTGGCTGGAGCTGGGTGATCGGTGACATGTCGCCTCTCTCTGACGGGAATATAGGTTATGAAAGACAAACCGGGTTTGAGCAAGCATAGCGACGCATACTCATTATTTGTCGTCTCATGTTATTTCAAACTATTAAATAAGTATTTCTGTAACCAATATACCCGGGCTCTAGCCGGCTCGATTTATCCGGTTTGTGTCGTTCCGGTCGAATATCGCGAGCAGGTCACGGAGTTCTGCACAGCAATGCCCCTGCGAGGATAATTTTTCTGTGAGGGAGAACGTATCCTGATGAGCTTCTCCAAGTAACGCTTCTGCGTCCACGCCTTCGGTAAGGCGGAATAACGGGAGACCCGATTGCCGGTTGCCTGTGAGGTCGCCGCCACCGCGTAATCTGAAATCCCTGTCCGCTATGAGAAACCCGTCTTCGGTTTCGCGCAAGAGGGAAAGCCGTTCCTTGCCGGTTGCGCCTGTTGCGTCATCATAGATCAGAAGGCAGAACGAGGCTGCCGCGCCGCGTCCCACCCGGCCGCGCAACTGATGCAGCTGGGCAAGACCGAAGCGCTCGGCATGTTCGATCACCATGACCGAGGCATTCGGGATATCTACCCCCACTTCGATGACGGTCGTGGCCACGAGGAGGCGGGTCTCACCCAGTCTGAAGCGGTCGAGTTCGGCCTGTCTCTGCGCGATTTCCTGACGCCCATGCGCCAGTCCGACGGGAACGGTCAGACGCTGTGACAGATCGGCCCAGCGCGCTTCCGCCGCAGCGACATCGAGCACCTCGCTCTCTTCCACCAGGGGGCAGACCCAGAACACCTGCGCCCCTCGTGCAAGAATGCGCGTGATCCCTCCTATCACCTCATCCAGCGTCGAGAGCGGATGCAGCGAGGTCTGGATCGGTTTGCGGCCGGGCGGTTTCTCGTTCAGGCGGCTGACGCTCAGATCGCCCCATTGTGTGAGCAGCAGCGTGCGCGGAATAGGGGTGGCGGTCATGACCAGAATATCGGTCTGGGCGCCCTTGCTGCCCAGGAGAGAGCGCTGCTGAACGCCAAAGCGATGCTGTTCGTCGATCACGGCGAGTCCGAGGTCATGAAAGACGACTTTTTCCTGAAACAGCGCATGCGTGCCCACAACGAGCCGTGCGGTGCCATCGGCAATGGCTTTAAGCGCTAGGCGGCGCGCCTTGCCCTTGACGCTGCCTGAAAGATACATGCAGGCCACACCGGAAAGACGAGACAGGGTTTCGAAATGCTGGCTCGCCAGAATCTCGGTGGGCGCCATGAGCGCTGCCTGCGCCCCTGCTTCCACAGCACGCAACATGGCGAGCAAGGCAACGAGCGTCTTTCCTGCGCCGACGTCTCCTTGCAACAGACGCATCATGGGCACGGGCGCTTCCATATCCGCATCGATCTCGATGATGGCCCTCTTCTGGGCGCCGGTCGGCTCATGGCCGAACCGCGCGAGCGCAGCGGCTCGGAGCAAATTATTGCCGATCAGGCTGCGTCCTTGCTGGGCGCGTGCCTCTCGACGGGCCAGTGCCAGAGAAAGCTGGTCGGCAAGACACTCATCATAGGCAAGACGCTCCCGGGCCATGAGTGCAAGGCGGGACCAGTCTCTGGCTGTATCGGCAGGGTCAGGCGCGGTTGGGGGGCGGTGCAGAATTTCAAGCGCTGCGGCGAAGTCCGGCCAGTCGTGGCGTGCAAGCCGATCGGGCGGGATCCATTCTGCCAGAGGCGGCAGCAGGTCGAGCGCCCTGTGCATGGCGCGGCGCATGATGGAGGGGAACAGCCCCGCCGTCAGTGGCCAGACCGGGTCTATTGCCGGAATGGTATCGCGGCGCGCCCAACCTACCATGTAATCCGGATGGGGCAGGGTCAGGTTCAGGCCGTAGCGTTCCAGCTTCCCCGAAACCGCGAGTTCATCGCCGACCGCGACCGAGCGGATAAAGGCCTGATGAAAAAACAGGATCTCGACATCGTCGCTATTATCCGTTGCGCGTATCCGGAAAGGCTGCCGGGGGCGGGACGGCGCCGCGATATCGAGCACGCGCAGCCGTGCTGTGAGGGTAGCGCCCGGCATCAGGCGTGTCCGGGCCTCGGCCAGAGTCATGACGCTGCGTCTGTCCGTGTAACTGCTCGGCAGGGTGAATAGCAGATCCATCACGCGCGGGCCGCAGGCAACCTTGCGCAGGAGATCGGCGTAACGGGGGCCGATGCCTGACAGAGTGCCAAGCGGCGCGAGCAGGGGTGAAATCCGGTCGATCTCTGGAGACATGGCCTTCATGGAACATGGGCTGACAGCAGGAATTCGACAGGCTATAGGATAGAACCGTCATGGAACAAAACGAAACCATCGCCTGGCAGCCTGACTGCATTGTGGCGCGCGTGCTTTGGATTTCTGGATGACCGATACCCCCAGCTGGCCGACCGTTTGGGGCGTGCCGGAAGCCTATACCGCTTTTCTGCTGCGCCGCCGTCTGGGTGAGCATGATGGCCCCCTGATCCATGTGGCGCGCGACGATGCCGCCGTCGCTGCCTTGGCCGACATGCTGGCCTATGTCGAGCCTGACGTGCACGTGCTGCGCTTTCCCGCCTGGGATTGCCTGCCCTATGACCGCGTATCGCCCAACCCGGCGATCACGGCGGAACGCGCTGCGACTCTGACGCGCCTGCTCGAGCCTGCGGGCAAGATACGGCGGATTGTGCTCACCACGGTTCATGCGCTCGTCCAGCGCGTCCCGCCGCGCGATGCGTTTCGTAACCAGGCCATCGCGGTCAAGAAGGGCGAGAGCCTGGATCAGGCAATGCTGATCGAGCTTCTGATCGCGAGCGGCTATACCCGTACCGATACGGTGATGGAGGCAGGGGAATTCGCCACGCGTGGCGGGATTTTCGATCTGTTCCCCGCGGGAGAGAGCGAGCCGATCCGCCTCGATCTTTTTGGCGATGAAGTGGATAATATCCGTCGCTTCGATGTGTCGAGCCAGCGCTCTACCGAGACGCTCGCAGCCTTCAAGCTGCGCCCGGTTTCGGAATATGCGCTCAGCCCCGATGCCATCAGTCGCTTTCGGTCTGCATGGCGGGACCTGTTCGGGCCGTCTTCCGCGTCGGATGTGCTCTACGAGAATGTCTCGGAGGGGCGTCGTTTCCCGGGGCTCGAACACTATATCCCGCTTTTTCACGAGCATATGGACACGCTGGTCGATTATCTGCCCGATGCATCGATCAGCATGGACCATCAGGTGCCCGATATCCTTGCGGCAAGGCTGGAGATGATCGCGGACCATTTCGAGGCGCGCAAGGCGCCTGCCCGTGAGGGGGAAGCCATTTACCGCGCTCTGCCGTCACATCTGCTGTATCTCAACCGCGCGGGCTGGGACGCCATGCTGGCGCGCGTACCCTGTCTAGCGCTCAACCCCTTCGCCAAGCCTGACATGGCCGAAGGGATCGATGCCGGTGGTCGTCCCGGGCCAATCTTCGTGCGCGGCAAGGATGGCACGCGCGAGGGCGCCTTCGAGGCGCTTCGTACCCAGCTCGAGGGCTGGGAGAAGGCCGGACGGCGCTGCTACGTCACGGCCTGGACCAAAGGCTCACGCGAGCGCATCGCATCGCTGCTCAAGGAGCACAAATTCACAACCGAGTCCCATGACAGCTGGGCGAGTGCGGCAGGTATTGCGCCGGGCACGATCGGGCTGGTTCTACTCGGGCTCGAACGTGGTTTCGTGGCCGAACGCATGGCCTTCATTTCGGAGCAGGACCTGCTGGGTGAGCGTATAGCCCGGCCGCCGCGCCGCAAGCGACGCGCTGAACAGTTCATTACCGAGGCCTCTGAAATTGCCGAGGGGGATCTCGTCGTTCATGCCGATTACGGGATCGGAAGGTACGAGGGGCTCGAGACGGTCAGCGATGGCGTCGCGCCTCATGACTGCCTGAGGCTGCTTTATGACGGGGCGCAGAAGCTCTTCCTGCCCGTCGAAAACATCGAATTGCTGAGCCGCTTTGGCTCCGAACAGGGCGGCGTCGCGCTGGACAAGCTGGGCGGTCAGGCTTGGCAGGCCCGCAAGGCCAAGATGAAAGAGCGTATCCGCGATATGGCGGGCGAGCTGATCCGCACGGCTGCGGGTCGCGCCATGAAGGAAGCGCCTTCTCTCATGCCTGCGGAAGGGATGTGGGATGAGTTCTGCGCCCGCTTCCCCTTTGTGGAAACCGAAGACCAGTCCCGCGCGATTGCCGACGTGCTGGAAGATCTGACCTCCGGCCGTCCCATGGACCGCCTCGTTTGCGGCGACGTAGGTTTCGGCAAGACCGAGGTGGCGTTGCGTGCGGCTTTTGTTGCTGCGCTTTCGGGCGTGCAGGTGGCCGTCGTGGTTCCCACAACGCTTCTGGCGCGTCAGCATTTTCGCAGTTTCTCGACCAGGTTCGAGGGCTTTCCTGTGCGCATCGCGCAGCTTTCACGTCTCGTCACGGCGAAGGAGGCTGCTGAGACACGTCGTGCCCTGGAGGAGGGTCAGGTCGATATCGTGGTTGGAACCCACGCTTTGATCGCCAAATCGATCAATTTCGCGAATCTGGGTTTGCTGATCATCGATGAGGAGCAGCATTTTGGTGTGGCGCATAAAGAGCGCCTTAAGACCATGCGCGAAGATGTGCATGTTCTCACGCTTTCGGCCACGCCACTGCCGCGAACCTTGCAGCTTTCGTTGACCGGCGTGCGTGAAATGAGCCTGATTGCCACGCCGCCGACCGACAGGCTCGCGGTACGGACTTTCATCACGCCTTTTGACAGTGTGATGATCCGTGAAGCTATCCAGCGTGAGCGGTTCCGTGGTGGTCAGGTCTTCTGCGTTGTCCCGCGCATCGAGGATATGGACCGCATGGCGGATCGTCTGCGCGATATCGTGCCCGATGCGAAAACCGTCCAGGCACATGGTCGCCTGACCCCGGCTGAGCTCGAGCGCGTCATGACCGAGTTCTCTGACGGGCGCTACGATATTTTGCTTTCTACCAATATCGTGGAGAGTGGGCTTGATATGCCCGCAGTGAATACGCTCATCATCCATCGGGCCGACATGTTCGGCCTGGGGCAGCTCTACCAGCTTCGCGGGCGCGTCGGGCGCGGCAAGCAGCGTGGCTACGCGTATCTGACCTGGCCGCAGAGCCATCGCCTCTCCCCCGCGTCTGAGAAGCGTCTTGAGATCATGCAGACGCTCGATACGCTTGGCGCAGGGTTCACCCTTGCCTCGCACGATCTCGATCTGCGTGGGGCTGGCAATTTGCTGGGTGATGAACAGTCCGGGCATATCAAGGAGGTTGGGATCGAGCTCTACCAGCAGATGCTCGAAGATGCCGTGACCACGATGCGCCTGCAGAAAGACCAGAAGCGCGCGGAGGACAAGGACTGGACGCCGAACATCATTCTCGGACTGCCAGTGCTCATCCCCGACGCTTATGTGCGCGATCTTCCCGTTCGGCTGGGGCTGTATCGACGGATTGCGGGTCTCGAAGGGGAGGCCGAACTGGATGCCATTCGCGCTGAACTGGTCGATCGTTTCGGCTCTCTGCCGCAGGAGGTCGAAAACCTGCTCGATGTCGTCGTGATCAAGCGGCTCTGTACCGCTGCCGGAGTCGATCGCCTCGAGGCGGGTCCCAAGGGCATGGTCATCCAGTTCCGCAACCGCAAATTCCGCAATCCCATGGGGCTGCTGAAATGGGTGGAACGTCACAAGGATCAGGGCGTGAAGCTGCGCCCCGATCAGAAGCTGGCAGTCGTGCGCGAAATGACGAACGCCCAGCGCATTACGATGGCCCGCAAGGTCATGGGAGCGCTGAAAAAACTCGCTGAAAAGGCGGATAGCTGAACGCGGTGAGTGGCACCTGACCGTTTTGGGTTAGTCATAGATAGGGAGCCTAGACGGTGTGCTACCTCGCCACTTCCAAGAGGGCGGCTCCCTCTTGCGCAGCTTATGGCGCAGCCTGTTCCTCAGGGGGACTATTCTCTGGCGAGGTATGTCAAAGCTCTGGTGGTTCCGTCTGCAACGTCGCCATCCTTCCGTAAGGCCGTGCCCCGCTTTCCTCGGAAAGACCGCCCTTATGAACGATGCCTCGGTCATTGCGGGTTTCGAAAGGATGACCGTCCGTCGGTGAGGGATTGAAGAAAGCCCCATTGCAGCGGTTCGGGGTATTGCTATCTCCCGTGAGGCGCTCCTTCGCCCTCCTGGAAGACTGCCTTGCGGTCGTATGCGAGGCAACTCCCCTTCGCCATTGTTGTCGTCCCGGCCTGGGGCGCGTGCGAATGCGCGTCTCTTGAGTGGGAGGTCGGGCGTACATCGGTGCTACGCAACTTCCTCGCATGTCACTTGTTCGATTGATATCGAATAAATGGAGACAAATGATGCTCAAACTGGATCTTTCAGGAAAGAAGGCACTGGTCACAGGGTCGACAGGCGGGATCGGATTGGCGATTGCGCAGCGGCTTGCCGAGGCAGGCGCGCATGTGATCGTGAATGGTCGAGGCGAGGAGCGGACAAACGCTGCCATCGAGACCATCAAAAAGGTGGCACCCGAGGCCAAGCTGACCGGGTTCGCGGGGGATGTGGCGAAACCCGAAATCATCGCCCAACTGGTCGAGGCGCATCCCGGGGTCGATGTGCTGGTCAATAATCTGGGTATTTTCGAGGAAGTGCCGTTCGGCGAGATCAGCGATGAGGAGTGGCTGCGCTTTTTCGACATCAATGTCATGAGCGGAGTGAGGCTTTCGCGCGCTTATCTGCCTGGAATGGTGGACCGCAAGCAGGGACGTATCGTCTTCATTTCAAGTGAGTCGGGTCTCAATATCCCTGCCGAGATGATCCATTACGGGTTCAGCAAGGCCGCACAGATCGCTATCGCGCGTGGGTTGGCGGAGAGCGTCAAGGGGAGTGGCGTGACGATCAATAGCGTTCTTCCAGGCCCGACACGCACCGAGGGGGTCATGAGCATGATCGACAAGGCGGCAGAAAAATCGGGTCGAACGGCGGAGGAAGTGGAAGCGGGCTTCCTGAGGGAGAACAGGCCGACCACGCTGATCGATCGACTGGCCGATCCGGAGGAAGTGGCGAATATGGTCGCCTATGTCTGTTCGCCGCTGGCCTCGGCGACTTCTGGCGCTGCGTTGCGGGTCGAGGGTGGGTTGTTGCGTCATCCCGGATGAGAGCGGGCGCGTCCCTGCTCCGGCAGGAGCCGATCGATGAAACAGCGATCGCCGGCGCGACCTGCGATGTCGATCAGGACGCCGCTCAGAATCCCTCGCTTGTCGTACAGGGAGGCAGCACCAAAGCCTCCGTCGCTCCCCGTACTGGCGATGAAGAGGGATGCATGGCCGGTGGAGACGGAAAGAGTCACGGCGAAATGGGCGCCGGGTGGAATTCGGGCGGTGAGCCATTCGAACGTGGTGCCCGGCCCTTCGACTGCGTCCAGTTTGACTAAGGCGGTGCGACCTGTCTCGGTAAAGATCCCGATACAGCCAGCATCTACGCTGAATTCGAGGACCATCTGCTTTGTGTGCGGCATGGTCCCCGCGGCCTCAAGCCAGATGAGGCTGTTGGTATGAGCGTAATAGGCGTCGCTTTCATCCCCCGATTCGAAAACCCATGGGGTCAGGGGAAAGGCCGCTTCGGGTAAGGTCACATGCCCCAAAGTCTCGATGTCGCTGAGGGGATCGCCGAGATAGAGAGTCGGCCCCTCGGGGAGGGGGTCGAACGCCGTCCATGAGAAAGGTCGGCCAGACTGGATGGCGAGCCACTCGCGTGCTGCTGATAGGTGAGACGCATTCTGTCCTGTTCTGCCCAAGAGGGGCTCGCGTCGCGCCGCACCTTTACTGCCTGGTACAAGGCGCGACCACCAAGCCATGCCTCTGCTCCCGAACACGGTTTTCCGAATCAGCGCTTAAGGTGCACCCAGGCATTGGCCTCGACCAAACCATGTTGTCGTGATCGAGGGCGACGATCTGCTTCGTGGCTAGGCGGGGAGTCAATATGTCGACACGAGCACTATGGGGGGCGGCTTTATGACCTCATAGGAGATTGCCGTATGGCAGGGGTGCTTCACCCGCTACACCAGAACGGTGACTCCCACGCCGCGCAACTGCGTTGCCCCATACCACCCGTCCAATGCGCCTGGGATTCTCTGCTTCTCAGTTAACCGGGATAGGGATGGAATTGACCTTGAGAATGCCGCTGGAGAGCGTCAGATCCCAGGTCACCTTGTTTCCGTCACGATGTCCCATGAACTGGGCTACAGAGAGCGCAGTGCTGACGCCGGTCGGCAAGACAGGCCGGATGACGGCAAGCAGATCGTTGAGATCGGTGATCGTCAGGTGAAGCTCGCCCGAACTCGAACCCGCGGTATGACCCGGGGCGACCCAGCCATTGCCGTCCAGCCGGCCCTTTGCCCAGATCCCCTCAAGAGACGAAATCGTGATGCGCCCGGTAGGCGATTTGGTGTCATCGAGCATCTGCTCGGGGATCGTCAGTGTCGTGCGTACGCTGCCTGGCAGGGCCGAGCCGCCAGGCGAGGTCAGCCCGTTCGTTGCGAAGACAATATCGATACTCCCCCGTGCCTGACCGGCTCTCAGCGTAGCGGTAATCTGATCCGCCGCGTAACGGGAGTCTCTTTCAGAGAGGCCGACCTGGTGCCAGACGAGCTCCGCAACAGCGCCCTTATGCAGGGCTTCACGCAAATTTTTTAGTGCGGGGCGTCCATCGACGCCGCGGCAACCGGCAGGACTGCCGTCATGGACGAGTTTGAGCAGCCCGAAGGAGATCAGGGCGTTCGCGTCGCGCAGATTGGGCAGGGTGAGATGGCCCTGTCGATCCTGAACTGAAACCTGCCCTACCGTCAGATGGGCGCTGTTGCCTGAAAGCGTGGCCCCGTATCCCGTCATCGCGAGGCTGGCCGAGCCCATGGTACGTGAGGCGGCAGAGACGCTCATGCAGGCGGCGGGGATAGCATCGGCGCGTGCCTGACCCGACAGGGTACCCAGAGCGATCAGACCGATGAGAGAGGCGGCAGCTATTTTCATATGGGAGAGGATGGGGCTCTTCATACCGGCACACAACCGGAATTTTGCGGCAGGAGTTAGGCGCGCCGCCTCTCGCCCGCTATGAGAGAGGAAAGGCCGGTCAGGCTGGGTCATGTCGTGGGGGAGTGGTGTCGATGAGTGGTCTCGATCCGAAAGACTGGACGGCGCTGCGCGCCTTGTCGCATCGCATGCTGGATGATGTATTCGATCGTGCCGAGCATATGGGGGAGGGGCCGGTCTGGCAGCCTATGCCCCAAGAGGCACGTGACGCGTTTCGCCACGACCTGCCACAGGAGGGTGAGGCGGCCGAGCTTCTATACTCCCGGTTTCTGGGGCAGATACGCCCCTATTCGAATGGCAACACCCATCCCGGTTTCATGGGGTGGGTCCAGGGCGCGGGTACGCCCATCGGCATACTGGCCGAATTGCTGGCGGCAAGCCTCAACGATAATTGCGGCGGGCGGGATCATGCGGCCATCGAGGTCGAACGTCAGGTGATCCGCTGGGCGGCTGAGATGGTGGGGATGCCGGTCGATTCCTCGGGCTGTCTGGTCACAGGCTCGTCACTGGCCAATTTCATCGGGATCATCACAGCCAGCCGTGCGGCTGATCCCGGATTACGGGCAGGTGGGGTAGGGCAAAGCAAGCTAATTGGCTATGCCGCCGAGACCGCCCATGGCTGCGTGAGCCGCGCCTTTGATCTCGCCGGGCTTGGGAGCGACGCACTGCGGCTGATTCCTGTCGATGAGCTTTATCGCATGGACAGCGCAGCTCTTGCGGCGCGCATCCGGCAGGACCGACAGGCAGGGTATGCCCCTTTCATCATCGTGGGCACAGCCGGCAGCGTGGATTGCGGCGCGGTCGATCCGCTCGATGAATTAGCCGCCATCGCCCGTGCAGAGAAATGCTGGTTCCATGTCGATGGTGCGTTCGGCGCCTTCGCAAGGCTCTCCCCTGAGCATGCGATCATGCTGGACGGAATCGAGCAGGCGGATAGCCTTGCCCTTGATTTCCATAAATGGGGGCAGGTGCCCTATGACGCGGGGTGTGTCCTCGTGCGTGACCGGGCGCTCCATGCCCAGGCCTTCGCGCAATCCCTTAGCTATCTGACGCGCGCTGACCGAGGGCTGGCGGGTAACGCGCCCTGGCCCTGCGATTTTGGCCCTGATCTTTCGCGTGGATTTCGGGCGCTCAAGGTCTGGATGACCATTGCCCATTATGGCGCTCGCCGCCTGGGGGAGATGGTGGCGGAATGCTGCGCCGTGGCCCGATATCTGGCAGAGCGCGTGGAGGCCGATGCGCGTTATCTGCTCATGGCACCGGTAGCTCTCAATATCGTCTGTTTCACTCTGGCTGATCGCGATGATGCGGCGATCGATGAACTGGTGAAGGATCTGCATGAGAGTGGCGTTGCGGCTCCCTCGACCACCCGCATCGAGGGGCGGATGGTCATCAGGGCTGCTATCGTCAATCATCGGACAACACGGAAGACTATCGACGCCATGCTATCTAAAATCGAAAGACTCGCCTGTATCTGACGTCTCTCCACCGGCCTTCAGGGGCCGGTGGGCGCGGTTCGATTCAGGATAGCCTCTCAGCGGGCGACAAAGAGATCCGAAAGCTGTTTGATCATGGTTCCGCCGAGTTCTTCCGCATTGGTGAGCGTGACTGAGTTCCGGTAATAGCGCGTCACGTCGTGGCCGATCCCGATAGCGAGGAGTTCGGTTTCGGGTGAGGCTTCGATGCGGGCAATGACCGAGCGCAGGTGATCCTCCAGATACGAACTCGGATTCGTCGAGAACGTGCTGTCATCCACGGGTGCGCCGTCCGATATCACCATCAGGATGCGCCGGTGTTCAGGGCGGCGGCGCAGGCGTTTCCAGGCCCAGACAAGGGCTTCGCCGTCGATATTTTCCTTGAGGAGCCCTTCGCGCAGCATCAGCCCGAGATTATTGCGCGCGCGTCTCAGTGGGGTATCGGCGTCCTTGTAGATGATATGGCGCAAATCATTCAGACGTCCCGGATCGGGCGGGCGTCCGGCCGCAACCCAGCGTTCGCGGCTCTGGCCGCCTTTCCATGCGCGTGTTGTAAAGCCGAGCACCTCGGTTTTGACGCCACAACGCTCCAGCGTACGGGCGAGGATGTCGCCGCACATGGCGGCCACTGAAATCGGTCTTCCGCGCATCGAGCCCGAATTATCGATCAGCAGCGTCACCACGGTGTCGCGGAATTCGGCCTGACGCTCGATCTTGTACGACAGGGACAAGGTCGGATTGGCCACCACGCGGGCAAGCCTTGCCGCGTCGAGAATGCCTTCTTCCTGATCGAAAGCCCAGGAGCGCTGCTGCTGCGCCATGAGCTTGCGTTGCAGGCGATGAGCAAGGCGCGAAACGACGCCCTGCAGGCTACTCAGCTGCTGATCGAGCTGCTGACGCAGGCGAGCAAGTTCGTCGGGATCGCAAAGATCCGCGGCATCGGCTTCCTCGTCGAAGGCCGTGGTGAAGACTTTATACGCCGGGAGGGCAGAGGCGCCCTCGCTTTCCTTGCCCTCGTCGTCTTCGAGGGTTCCTGCGGGCTGCTCAGCGCCTTCATCCTGGAGCTCGGAGTCGCTCGCCTCGCGGCTGTCAGGCTGCTCGGTCGGCTCGGGCTGAAAGCCGTGTGTCTCGCTGTCGTCCTGATCCTGGGGGGAGGGCTCGTCATCCGGCTGGTCCGACTCGGTCTGACTGTCATCATCCTCGTCCGGATCATCCGCCTCGCTCTGATCTTCCTGTTCGGGCTCCTCGGTCAAATCGAATGCCTTGAAGAGCCCCGAACAGGCCTCGGCAAAGCGCGTCTGATCCATTTGCGCCGAGGCCAGACGCGCAAGGGCGTGCTGAGCCTCGGGGGAAAGCGTGTCGCGCCACGATTTGAGGGCGGGGCCAGCCTGGTTTGGTGATTTCTCACCCGAGAGGGCCTCGCGCACCAGGAGGGGTAGAGCAACAGTCGCGGGCATGTCGTCACGCGCGCTCATGCGACCGTAGCCGCCTTCATTGCAGTCGAGGGCGAGTTTCTGCCTCAGATTAGCCTGAACCCCCGCCATATGACGCGCGCCGAAAACCTCGCAACGCACCTGCTCCAATGCGTCGTAGAGCGGTCGCGTTTCGGCACTGTCGGCGTTGGCGGGCAGGGGAGAGAGCGTCGCGTCATGATGCTTGAGACGCAGGGCCGCCGCATCGGCCGCGCCTCGCACCCGTGTCATCTCCTGCGGGGTCAGCGCACGCGAGACGTAGGGAAGCTGGATACCACTGCCGGATTTGGCAGCCGCAGAAGCTGCGAAGCTGATTTCCGTCTCGGGTTCGCCGGACATAGCACGCAGGGCAGCAGTCGTTGCGCGACGAAAGGCATCCGTGCGTTCGCTGCCCGGAAGAGCCAGATCGGTCGTGCTCCTGTCAGGGGTCTTTGCTCTGGGAGAGGCCATGAGCGCGCGCCTGTCAGCTGTTCAACGGTGAGTGATTGAAACAGCGCTGATAATATTCGGCCACGATTCCGCGCTCGGCCTCGTCGCATTTATTGAGAAACGTCAGGCGAAAGGCGAAAGCCAGATCACCGAAGATGCGCTCGTTCTCGGCCCAGGTAATCACCGCGCGCGGTGACATGACGGTTGAGATATCACCTGCCATGAACCCGGCGCGCGTCAGGTTGGCCAGCGCGACCATGCTCTCGAGGCGCTTGGTCACGGTGGCGTCGTCGTTTAGGCCAAGCTTGGCACGGACAATCCCCACTTCCTGCTCGAGGGGCAGATAATTGAGCGATGCCACGATGTTCCAGCGATCCATCTGGCCCTGATTGATCTGCTGCGTACCGTGATACAGCCCGGTTGTGTCGCCCAGCCCCACGGTATTCGCCGTGGCGAAAAGGCGGAATCCGGCGTGAGGGCGAATCACGCGGTTCTGGTCGAGCAGGGTCAAATGCCCTTCGGCCTCGAGTACGCGCTGG
Source organism: Asaia krungthepensis NRIC 0535 (assembly GCF_025995175.1). GTDB lineage: Bacteria > Pseudomonadota > Alphaproteobacteria > Acetobacterales > Acetobacteraceae > Asaia > Asaia krungthepensis. The sequence goes on along the minus strand of NZ_BAPV01000008.1, from coordinate 47,436 downwards.
ATCACGAACATCACATCCGGGCGCCCCGCATCATATTCGTCAAAAATGAGCGCCACAGGGTGCTGCAGGCACCAGGGCAGGAGCCCTTCGCGGAATTCAGTGATCTGCTTGCCGTCGCGCAGCACAATGGCATCCTTGCCGATCAGATCAATACGCGAAATGTGGCTGTCGAGATTGATGCGCACAGTGGGCCAGTTCAGCCGTGCCGCAATCTGTTCGATATGCGAGGATTTGCCAGTCCCATGAAAGCCCTGCACCATGACACGGCGATTATTGGCAAACCCGGCAAGTATGGCGCGCGTGGTATCGCAATCGAACTGATAGCTCGGGTCGATATCGGGGACATGTTCTGTGCGTATCGAGAAAGCTGGCACTTCCGTGTCGCAATCGATTCCGAAAACGTCACGTGCAGAGACGATCCGGTCCGGCGCGCCGAGGACATGGGTCGGCACCGCGTTCTGTTCGGCAGTGACAACCGTTTCCGGCGCGTCGATGGAGGCGAGATCGCTCATGGTTTCAATCCGTCTTTCACTCAGTCATGTCAGGTTCCGGCCAAGGATATGGTCATGTTTCCCCCCATGGCCAGAGGCAAAAGCGCATTAATCCGGTCTACAGACTGACCAGATGGGCGCGAATCGCACTATAGGCGACGCTCACGGTCTTGAAGCGGTCCTCAGAGGCAGGATCACCCGCATTGGCATCGGGATGATGCTTGCGCGCCAGTTCCTTGTACCGGATCTTGAGGGCATCCACTGTGACGGGCCAGTCCAATGCGAGGGCGCGCAGATGATCGCGCAGGGCAGGGGGGGCGGATTCACGACCCCGGTCATGACGCTGCTTGGCGGCCTGCGCACGTCGCGCGCGCGTGGAAGAGAGGATATCGAGCGGGTCGAGTACTTCCTCTTCATCGAAACTCTGGCCCCCTCGCGTACCGAGCTTCCATGAAGGGCGCTGCCATGAGATGTCGGCGCGCAGCTGGGCTTCAATCTGTCCCGGTGTCATGCCCTTATAGAAATCCCAGCGTGCATTGTACTGACGCACGTGTTCGAGACAGAACCAGAAATACTGCCTGAGTTGCGTACGGTCCTTGGGCGCACGATATCCGGCATGTTCGGTGCAGCCGGGCATGTCGCAATAGCGCTCGGGCGCGTCTGGATCCGGGTCGAATGCCCTGTGTCTGGTGGATTTGCGCTGCATGATCGGGTTTATGTGCGTCCTAAGAGACGCCGATGCAAGAAGGGAGTGCTCATGACTGAACTGAAGGAACGCGCCGCCAGAATGAAGGCGCGGCTCGACGAGGCGCTTCAGCCGGAAACCCTGACCATTCGTGATGACAGCAAGCGTCATGCAAAGCACGCTGGTCGCAATGGTATCAAGGGGGACGAGACCCATTTCACTCTGACGATCGTGAGCGCCCAGTTCGATGGCCTCAACCGCGTCGCGCGGCACCGGTTGGTCAATGGGCTTCTCAAACCCGAGTTCGAGACGGGGCTGCATGCGCTGTCGCTCACGCTGTCCACTCCGGGTGAGGCATGAGCCGCGTTGCGCGACGGGGAGGCCAACTGGTTGCGCTTTCCCTGAGCGTGGCGCTGGCAGGCTGTGCGGTGCGAGGGATGGACGGGCTGACCGACCAGCAGAAAAAGCAGGCCCATCGTGTTGAGGCCTATCTCAACCGCCCTATGACCCTGGAAGGCCATTTCACTCAGGTCGGACCGCAGGGAAATGGCGGGGCGGGGGAGTTCACATACAGCCCCGGTGCGCTCGCACTTGACTATACAACCCCCCACGCAATGACACTTAGAGCAAGCGGCACCCATCTGGTGCTGAACGACTCGCAGACGGGCGCTGTCACACGGGTCAGTCTGTCCCGCAATCCGCTCGGTCTGTTGCTTCATGAGCCGGTGCGGTTCGGCGGGTCGATCCAGGTGACGAATATCAGTTCGGTTCCCGGAGCGAGCCAGATATCGCTCGCGCAAGCCGATAATCCGTCACAGGGGCTATTGACCCTCCGTTTCGCAGAGCGCGACCAGAGGCTTGTTCTGGAAACGCTCGACGGTGTGGATGCACGTGGCAATCACATCGTGCTGTCTCTGTCGGAGGTGAGCGAGACCGGGGCCTCGCCGAAAAACTGAGGCCATTGCGTCAGAAGGGCTCGGTCGAGATCGTCCATTGTGAGATCGGGATTGAAACGTCTGATACTGGTCACCCCGTATTCCCGGATGCCACAGGGGATGATCCCGTCGAAATCGGCAAGGTCGGGGTCAAGATTGATAGCGATCCCGTGCCAAGACACCCAGCGACTTACCCTTATGCCCAGGGCGGCGATCTTGGACTCCTCGCCTGTGGTGGGGTCATTCACCCACACGCCGATTCGACCGCACTCGGTTCGTCCGGAGATTCCGAGCGAGGACAGACTGGCGATGATCCAGCGCTCCAGGCTCTGGACGAAGGCGCGCAGATCGCGCGGGGGTGTCGGGCCGTGCTCGCGCATCAGATCGAGCATGACATAGACGATTCTCTGACCCGGCCCGTGATAGGTCCACTGGCCACCACGCCCTGCTTCGTAGGTTGGCAGGTTCTCCGGATTGATCAGGTCGGCCGGTTTCGCCGAAGTGCCCGCGGTGTAAAGGCGCGGGTGTTCAAGGAACCACAGCAGTTCCCCGCATTCGTCTCGCCGTATTGCGGCAGCTCTCTCCTGCATAACGGCAAGGGCATCGTCATAGGAAACGAGGCCTTTCTCCCTTTTCCAGGATATTTTCTCAGAAATCGCCTTTTCCGCGATTGCCTGCTCATCGGTCATCGGCTATAGCCCCCTTCACACGAGCGGTATCGCCCAGAGCGGCCCGCTTGTCACGATGCGGTCGTGGCGGAATGGTAGACGCGCAAGCTTGAGGTGCTTGTGGGGGCAACCCCGTGGAAGTTCGAGTCTTCTCGACCGCACCATGAGAACTGGAAGCACCCCCTTCGGGGGGTGCCAGTTCACCCGGCGCCGGCCTGAACGGATCCCCAAAAATTATCGCGATCGAAATGAACTTTCGTTAACGCTACGCCTTCTTCCTGTGTGGCATTTGATTCTTTTCTTTTTCTGCCATCACTTTGTCGAAGTCTTGTGGCCGGATAGTGGTTACGGGACAATCGTCGTGTAAGCTGGTGTCCCGGCGGTAGGTAATTGCTCAGACGAGACCCGGCCGCCGCAGCACCATGCTCCTACAGAGATCTAAAGGTCGGATAACGTGATCAAGCCGCTCAGAAAAGCAGTACTTCCCGTTGCGGGTATGGGAACGCGCTTTCTTCCCGCCACCAAGGCGATGCCGAAGGAAATGCTGCCAGTCGTCGACCGTCCACTGATCCAGTATGCGATCGATGAAGCGCGCAAGGCGGGGATCGATCAGTTCTGTCTGATCACCGGTCGTGGCAAGGACAGCCTTATCGATTATTTCGATGTTGCGTTCGAACTCGAGACGACATTGAAGGAGCGCGGCAAGAATGCCCTTCTCGAAACGCTTCAGCCCAGCTCGATTGAAGCCGGTTCGCTCGCCGCAGTCCGTCAGCAGGAGCCGCTCGGTCTTGGTCATGCCATCTGGTGTGCACGTTCTTTTATCGGGAACGATCCATTCGCCATTCTCCTGCCCGATGACATCGTCCAGGGCGAGAAGGGCTGCGTGGCGCAACTCGTCGACGTCTATAACCAGACGGGCGGCAACGTGGTCGCGGTGTCCGAGGTACCCAAGGAGCACACCAACCGCTACGGTATTCTCGATGTGGGACAGGATGATGGAAAGCTCGTGGAGGTGAAGGGGCTGGTCGAGAAGCCGAACCCCGAGGACGCGCCTTCCAACTTGTCGATCATCGGCCGCTATGTGCTGCTGCCCGAAATCATGACCCATCTTTCCAAGCTTGAGCGTGGCGCGGGCGGCGAGGTGCAGCTGACCGATGCCATGGCGAAGATGATCGGTCATTCGCCCTTCCATGGCCTTCGCTATGAAGGCACACGCTATGATTGCGGTGACAAGGCCGGGTATCTCGAGGCTCAGATTGCTTTTGCGCTCGAGCGTCCTGACCTGCGTGAGGCCATGCGCGGCTTCATCAAGAAATACGCCAATGCCTGATGGGTGCTCTGTTCCGGCATGAGTTCCATCCTTCGATCCTGCGGGAGTATGATATCCGCGGGGTTGTTGGAAAGACGCTTTTCGAAGACGACGCCCGGGCTCTGGGCGTCGTTTTTGCGTCTGAGCTGAGTGAGGACGGGCCACGGCGGATCTTCGTCGGGTATGACGGCCGACTGAGTTCTCCGGCGCTTGAACAGGCTCTGACGGAAGGCCTCGCGAGCCAGGGCGCGAGCGTGACCCGCCTTGGCTGTTGCTCAACGCCAGCCCTTTACCACGCCTCTCACCGCGCGCGCGCCACTGGTGCAATCATGGTGACGGGAAGTCACAACCCCCTGGGGTATAACGGTTTCAAGCTGCTCCGGGATAACCGGCCTTATTACGGCTCCGAGCTCCAGGCACTTGCCATGCGGCTACGAAACGGCGTGCCGGAGAAGGGTCAGCGAGGAAGCATAGAGCGTGCAGACCCGCTCGCGGATTATGTGGCGGCGCTACGATCAGGCCTGCATTCAGGCGGGCGGTCGCTTGTCGTTGTCTGGGATAATGCCAATAGTTCCGCGGGACCCGTCCTCGAGGCGCTGGTTTCGTACCTGCCGGGAACGCATATCGTGCTCAACGGTGAGGTGGACGGGCTTTTCCCGGCGCATCATCCCGATCCGACCTTGCCGGAAAACATGGTCCAGCTTCGTGAAGCCGTTCTGCGTTACGGTGCAGATCTGGGCCTGGCATTCGATGGCGACGCGGATCGTCTGGGCGTCTTGGACGAGACGGGTGCAATCATTCCGGCGGATATGCTCAGCCTCCTCCTGAGCGAAGCCGTGCTTCAAGAGCGGCCCGGAGCTGTCATCCTGGGCGATGTAAAGATGTCGCAGGTGGTGTTCGACGGTGTGAGAACGCTGGGTGGCGCTCCGGCTATGTGCCCGAGCGGGCACTCCGCAGTGAAAAATGCCATGAGAGAGACCGGTGCGGCTTTTGCGGGAGAGATGTCCGGCCACTTCTTTTTTGCAGATCGTTGGCCCGGCTTCGATGATGGCCTGTATGCGGCACTGAGGGTGATGGAGGTTGTGGCTGCCGGGTCACGACCATTGTCGTCGCTCCTGAATGCGCTCCCTCTTGTGGCTGCAACGCCCGAACTAAGATTCGACTGTCCGGACGATCGCAAATTCGGGGTGATTGAGGCAGTGATCAAGCGATGCCAGGAGGAGAGACTTGAGATGACCCTGATCGATGGCGTCCGGGTGCGTGAGGCCGAAGGGTGGTGGTTGCTCAGAGCCTCCAACACCCAACCCGCTCTGGTGGCCAGGGCGGAAGGGAAGAACGCAGCATGTCGCGACATGCTGCTTGCGCGCATCGATTCCATGCTTGCCCATCAGGGAATACAGCGCCCCAAGGAGACGACGCACGGCGTTTTTCCTGCGGATCTGAATTCATGACGTATGAGGCGGGGTTTTTCGAACCTGGACAATTCGTCACCCATCCACGGTGTCCTGAATGGGGTGTCGGGCAAATCCAGAGCGTGATCGGTCACCGTGTCACGGTCAATTTCGAGCATCAGGGCAAGGTTCTGGTCAACACAATGCTCGTCGAGCTGGTCGTTATCGACTGATGGCCCCGAGAGTGGCGACGGGTAGTTTGCGGAACTTGACCCGCGTCGGGCTCGACTTCGTCTTTCCTCCCGTTTGCCTGGCCTGTGACACAGAAACCAGCTCGTCAGGTCTGGTCTGTGTATCATGCTTCAGTCGGCTGTCTCATCTCGTCGGGGCCTGCACCCGTTGCGCCTTGCCGCTTCCTGCCGGTGACTACGCGGATGCGACAGGCCAGTGCATGAGTTGCGCGTCTTCTCCGCCGCCATGGGCTGCTGCTAGGGCGGCTTTCATCTATGAGGGTACGGCACGCAAGCTTGTGCTTCAGGCCAAATACGCAGATCGGCTCGACATCCTGCCTTTTCTGGCAAAAGCCATCCTGCAAGAAGGCGCGTCATTGATGCGTGACGCGGATTATGTTGTTCCGGTGCCGCTCCATCGGACCCGATTCCGGCGCAGGCGTCTCAATCAGGCGGCTCTTCTGGCGCGGTTCATCGCCCGGTCCTCCCGGCAGGTAAGGCTGATTCCGGATGCCCTGATCAGAACGCGCGCAACCACGACTCTTGCACGGCTCAGGCCCGATGAGAGACGGCTGGCCCTCGAGCAGGCCTTCACGGTCGCGGCATCGGCGCGTGGCCGTCTGCTTGGGAGCCATATCGTTCTGGTCGACGACGTCTTGACCACAGGCGCGACCGCCTCCATCTGCGCAACACTGCTCCTGCAGTCGGGCGCAAGACGTGTGGATCTGCTCGTGGCAGCGCGAACGGTCAAACTGTCCGACATGGCTGGGGCGGATGAATACGCAGAGGAGTGACCCCGCATCGTGCCGAACATCGAAATCTATACCCAGCCTGGCTGCCCGTACTGTGTCCGCGCCGTGCAGATCCTCGCCTCGAAGGGTGTCAAGTTCAACGAGATCAACGCGCCGCATGGAACACAGGAGCGTCTTGATTCCATCAGCCGCTCGGGTGGTGCGCGGACTGTGCCTCAGATCTTTCTCGATGACCGCTCCCTCGGCGGCTGCACGGATCTGATGCATCTCGAATCGACGGGCGAACTCGACAGGCTCCTTACCCTGGGATGATCTGCTACCGCCTGCACTGTGCGACAGGACATGAATTCGAGGGGTGGTTCCCTTCGGGCGAGGCCTTTGATCGTCAGAGGGATGCGGCGCTAGTCACGTGTCCCGTTTGCGGAGTGACCGAGATTGCGAAGAGCCTCATGGCGCCGGCAGTGGCGAAAACGGTCGAAACGCCCCCGCTCCCGGCAGTAGAGCAGATCCGGCAAGCATTGCGTCGGCTTCGAAAAGAGGTGGAGGCGCAATGCGATAATGTCGGGACGCGATTTGCCGAAGAGGCTCTCAAGCGGCATGATGCAGGCCTCGAAGGTGACCGGCAATCGGCGCGCGGCATCTATGGCACGATGAGCGATACCGAACGCGAAAGGCTTGAAGATGAAGGTGTGGATTTTACCCCGGTACCGTGGATCGATCTCACCGAAAACTGAAAACCGTGGCGTCGTTCGAGCGCCACGTCGTTCTGCATTTTTCGCCACAGTGGTGGCGACCCTCTCGCTCGGCTTCACGCTTCACGCATCCATGGCGCAGAGCATTGGAAACCCGCCCGCCGCCGAGGAGGGGTTGTGGCTGGCGCAGGACCACGATGGCGTGTTCCAGATCGGTCATTGCGGCGATACGCTCTGCGGAAGGCTGATCGGCATGCAATATGACGGGCCTGTTCCCAAGGATGTGTGGGGACGTTCACAATGTGGGCTGGTCATGCTGACCGATTTCCGACTAATCAGGGACGAGAACGTGTGGCGGGGGCATATCCTCGACCCGGAGACCGGACGGACCTACGACGCCCGTATCCATGCCGAGTCGTCTGAGGTGCTCAAGCTGCGCGGGTTCATTCTGGGAATCCCCCTCTTCGGCAAGACGCAGACCTGGACCCGTTATCACGGCACGATCGGTCCGGCGTGCAAACTGCCCTGAGCGGGAGGATCGCTCGAGGAGCTTGAGAGCAGAACATGACGACTTCGCTTTCCCGTCGCGGCTTTGCGTTGGGTACATTGGGACTTCTGGGCTGTGGCCACGCGCTGGCACAGGACGCAACGGATCAGGCACCGGCCACACCGCCGCCGCCGCCCAAACCGGTCTCCAAGACCATCTGCTTCGTAGGCGGCTACACCAAGCATGCGCCTCCGGGTGGCGCGGGCAATGGCGAGGGTATTGCGGTGTTCGAGATGGATCGCCAGACCGGCGTTCTGACTCCGGTGACGACTTTTACCGATATTGCCAGCCCCTCTTTCATCACCCTGTCTCACGACAAGCGCTTTCTCTATGCACTGAGCGAGATCGACGATTTCAACAAGGATGGTGACGGCTCGGTCACGGCCTTCGCGGTGGATCGCAAGACCGGTTCGCTCAAGAAGCTGAATGCCGTCAGCTCCGGTGGCGCGGTACCCGCGCATCTGAGCGTTCACCACTCGGGTCGATATGTTCTGGTGGCGAATTACATGGGTGGCTCTGTGGCTGTACTGCCCATCCGTCCCGATGGCTCGCTCGGACCGGCAACCGATGTGGTGCATAATACGGGACCCCGCCAGCCCGAGCGCGCCGCTGACAACCCCCAGGGCAATTTCGCGGTTTCGGATCACTCGGGCTCGCATCCCCACATGATCCAGAGCGATCCGAGCGGAAAGTTCGTAATCGCCGATGATGCAGGGCTCGATCGCGTCTATGTCTGGACGCTCAACCTCCAGACCGGCAAGCTCGTTCCGGCCAAGACGCCCTATTACGACATGACGCCGGGCAGTGCTCCCCGTCACTTCCAGTTCAACCGCTCCGGCAAGCTGATGTATAATCTGTGCGAGCAGGACTCGAAGATTGTTGTCAGCGCCTTCGATCCCCAGACCGGGGCAATTAACAACCTGCAATCGGTCAGCACGGTCACGTCGCATTTCCGGGGCAGCACTCTGGCCGCCGAGATCCTGATCTCAGCGGATGACCGTTTTGTCTATGCGTCGAACCGTCTGGGTGACTCGCTGGCCGTGTTCAAGGTTGGGGAGGATGGAACCCTGACCCTGCAGGACGAAGCCTGGATGCATGCCGATTACGGCCGCGCCATGATGTTCGACCCCTCGGGCAGCTTCCTCTTCTGCGCTAATCAGCGCAGCGATGCCGTGACCTCGTTCCGCATCGACAAGGCCAGCGGCCAGCTCGGATTTACCGAGAACTTCACACCGGTGGGCAGCCCGACCACCTTTGCTTTCATGGATACCGAAATCTGAGGGTCATGCGGCGCGTAACGGGAGATCATCTCCCTGTGCGCTGCAGGGGAGAGGGGAAACCAGCTGGGTTTTCCCCTTCGATCCCGGAGGGCCCTCAATCCCTCACGAACATCGTGATGTAATTGATGCTTGTATCGCGTGTGATGCGCCAATGCATCGGGCGATAGCTCATTCCGGCCACGTCGATCATGCGCAGACCGACCGCGCGACCCATTTTGTGCAGTTCATCGGGTTTGATGAATTTCTGCCAGTCATGCGTGCCTACCGGCAGGAGCCGCGCGATGTATTCAGCGCCGATCTTGGCAACGGCCAATGAGAGCAGCGTGCGATTGAGCGTGGACACGGCGATCAGACCGCCCGGACGCGTCAGGCTGCGCAGCAGACCGAGAAATTCCTGCGGGTCATTGACGTGCTCGATCACTTCCAGCGCCGAAATGGCATCGAAGCTCTGCCCCTCCCGCACCAGCGCCTCGGCGCTGCCATTACGATAGGTGAGGGGGCCGGAATTATCGGGGAGCGGATGCTCAGCCAGATGCGCCTGAGCCGCGCGGATTCCCTCTGGAGAGGCGTCGAGCCCGAGAACGTCATGCCCCATGTGCGCATAGGCCTCGCTCGCAAGGCCTGCACCGCAGCCGATATCGAGCAGGGACAGCCGACCGCCCCGTAGCCCTTCCAGTCGGCGAAGATGGGCATTGACCCATTCCGTACGCATCGGGTTCATGTCGTGCAGGGGCTTCATGGGACCTTTGGGGTCCCACCATGTGGCGGCCAACTGGTCGAAATGGGCGATCTCGCGATCGGAGACGGAAGAGGCTGCGTGATCCGGCATTGTGGTTCCAGGCATACAGAAATGGGTCCGTTGTTCCAGAGTATCTGGACGGCGCGATCTGGACTTAGTATGTGACCGGCCTTTCCTTGCGCAACATCGCAGGCTGGAAAATCCTTCCCCGGCGCTCTGTGATCGACCGCTTTCTGCTACGTACGGAGCCAGGTGCACAATTATGACGTCTTCAGACCCGTGCCCAACCCGGATCGTCATGAAGTTTGGCGGGACCTCTGTCGCTGATCTGGACCGCATTCGCGCCGTTGCCGAGCGCGTGCGCAAGGAGCGTGAAAAAGGGCATCATGTCGCGGTGGTGGTTTCAGCCATGGCGGGAGTCACCAATCAGATGGTCGGGTATGTGAATGCCCTCGACCCGATGGCCGATGCCCGTGAATACGATGCCGTCGTCGCCAGCGGAGAGCAGGTCACGAGCGGTCTCACCGCCATTGCGCTTCAGGCGCTCGGCGTTCCGGCCCGATCCTGGCAGGGCTGGCAGATCCCCTTCCGTACCGACGAGGCGCATGGCAAGGCTCGTATTGGCGACGTGGAAGGTGCGGCGTTGATCGCCTGCATGGAGCGGGGCGAGGTGCCGGTCATTGCCGGGTTCCAGGGTGTCGCGCCGGGTGAGCGGATCAGCACGCTGGGTCGTGGTGGCTCCGATACCTCGGCGGTTGCCGTGGCGGCGGCCATCAAGGCCGATCGTTGCGATATCTATACCGATGTCGATGGTATCTACACCACCGACCCGCGTATCGTGAAAAAGGCCAAGAAGCTGGATCGTATCACCTTCGAGGAGATGCTCGAGCTGGCTTCTGTAGGGGCCAAGGTACTCCAGACGCGCTCAGTCGGTCTGGCCATGAAAGAAAAAGTGCGCGTGCGCGTGTTGTCGAGTTTTGAACCCGAGACGGAGCTTTCGGGATCGCTGGTGGTGGATGAGGACGAGATGATGGAAAAGGAACTGGTCACGGGGATCGCCTATTCTCTGGACGAGGCAAAGATCTCGGTCAGCCGCATCCCGGACCGTCCGGGCATCGCCGCCGCCATTTTCAGCCCCCTGACCGAGGCGCGGGTGAATGTGGACATGATCGTCCAGAGCGTCGGCTCCGATGGCTCGACCAACATGACCTTCACCGTTCCCAAGGGCGATCAGGCGCGCGCGCTCGCCGCGCTCGAGGCTGCACGAGCCGATATCCAGTATGGCGAGATCCACACCGCCAATGACGTGGTCAAGATCAGCGTCGTGGGCATTGGTATGCGCTCCCATTCCGGCATGGCCAGCACCATGTTCCAGACCCTTGCCGAGCGCGGGATCAATGTGCAGGTGATCTCCACCAGCGAGATCAAGATCTCGGTGCTGATCGACGCCGAATACATGGAACTCGCCATGCGCGCCCTGCACACGGCTTACGGTCTGGATGGGGAATGAGCATGACCGATACTGATCAGGCTCGGCAGCAAGCCCGTCAGAAAGCCCGCGCAACGCTTGAGCGCCTCTGGGCACCGGGCTGTGCCTTCCTGGGTACCCCGACCGCCATTCTCGGCGGCGCGATGTCGTGGGTGAGCGAGCGCAATCTGGTCTCCGCCATTTCGAATGCTGGCGGTTTCGGTGTGATCGCCTGCGGTGCGATGAACCCGGATCGTCTGGCCGAAGAAATTGCCGCGACCCAGGCCCTGACCGACAAGCCCTTTGGTGTCAATCTGATCACGATGCATCCCGAGTTGGACAAGCTCGTCGATGTTTGCGTCGAGGCCAGGGTTGGTCATGTGGTTCTGGCCGGTGGCGTGCCCAGCGGCGCGACCATCAAGCAGGTGCGCGACGGTGGCGCCCGGGCAATCGGTTTCGCCCCGGCCCTCGCGCTCGGCAAGCGTCTGGTCAAGCAGGGGATTGAAGCGCTCGTGATCGAGGGTTCCGAGGCTGGCGGTCATGTCGGTCCGGTGTCCCTCAATGTGCTGGCGCAGGAGATCCTGCCCCATATCCATGATGTGCCGGTTTTCGTGGCGGGCGGTCTGGCCCGTGGCGATGCGGTGCTGGGCTATCTCGAGCAGGGGGCCTCGGGCGCGCAGCTCGGAACGCTTTTCGCCGCCAGCAGCGAGAGCATTGCCCACGAAGCCTTCAAGAAGGCCTTTGTGCGCGCCTCAGCCCGTGATGCGATCACCTCGAATCAGATTGATGAGCGCTTTCCGGTCATTCCGGTGCGTGGCTTGAACAATGGGGGGACGCGTCGTTTCATGGCGCATCAGGCGGCCACGCTGACGCGCTTCACCTCCGGGGAACTGAGCAAGGAAGAAGCCCAGCTCGAAATCGAGCATTTCTGGGCGGGCGCCCTGCGTCGTGCAGTGATCGAGGGCGACGTGGAACAGGGCTCGGTCATGGCCGGTCAGTCGGTAGGTATGGTGAAGGCCGTGCGTCCGGTTGCCGAGATCATGCATGATCTGGTTGAGCAGGCCGTGGACGCGCTGGTTGCAAGAGAGGCCCGTTGCGGGCATCTTCACCCCACAGAGACCGCAATCGGGTAATCATGCCAGAGAAGACGACAGACCGTATTCCGGGATGGCAGGGCGGCAACGCCGAGGGCGCGCGCGGCCTCGGGGCCGATCTGCGCGCCAGGCGCGATGAACTCGGCTGGGCCCTGCCAGATGTGGCCAACTGGCTGCGTATTCGCGAAAGCTATCTGCGCGCGCTCGAGGAAGGCAATCTGTCAGTTTTTCCGGGCAGCGCCTACGCGTTGGGTTTTCTGCGCAGCTATGCCCAGGCCCTGGGTATGGATCCCGATCAGGCCGTAGCGCGTTTCCGGCAGGATGCCCGTGGCGCGCTGGCGGCCAAGCCCGAATTGAGTTTTCCTGAGCCCGTCTCCGAGCGTGGCGTGCCAGTGGGGCTCTGGGTCGGAGCAGGCCTTGCTGTTCTGGTGGGGACCTATATCGGGTATTATCATTTCTTCGGCGCCGATCCTGCCCCGACCCATCAGATGCCGCCAGTGGCGGAAATCATGCCCGGGGTCACCCAGCATGGCACGACGTCACCGCAGATTGCGGCGGTCATGCCCGATCGCGGTCTCGCTCCGTCTCCTCAGCTTGCTCCAGCCCAGACGAATGCCGCGCAGTCGGGAACTAGACAGGGGAACGCGGCCAGTGCGGATAATGCCGGGAATGCCGTTCAAGGCGCGGCGAATCAGCCCGGTGCCGTGCCGCTTCCAGCCAATGCCATACCGGCTGGGCAGGATGGCCAGCAGAGCGCAGCCACAACCCCGGCGCCCGCTACTGTCGCTCCGCCCCTACCGAGCACCGGAATGACTCCCCTGAATGTGGCGACGCCCGTTGTACCGGCACCGGCGGCGGTTGCCACCCCGGATACCGCTAATCCCGTGACGGCGACTGCAGCGTCACCCGCTGCGACTATGATCGTTCTTCATGCGGGCGCAGACGCCTGGGTGTCGATCCGGGACAAGAATAACGCGACCGTTTTCAGTCGGGTGCTGAAATCGGGCGAGACCTGGCAGGGGCCGGAAGAGAACGGCCCCTACCATATGACGCTTGGCAATGCGGGCGGCCTGACACTGAGTGCCGGCGATGTCACCACGGCCGCACTGGGACGCATTGGCGCGGTGCGTCGCAATCTGACGGTTACGGCTGACGCGATACGTTCGGGTCAACTCGGACAGGAGGGCAGCGCCGTTGCGCCTCCGATGCCCGCAAATGTATCCTCCGGCCCAGCACAGGGCCTGTCGGGTCAGAGCGCTCTGCCGCAACATGATGAGACGCAGAATGGCGACACCTCGCGCGCGACGGGCGCCTCCGCAACCTTGAAAAAGACGGTTGCCACTCCAAAGGTTAGGGCAGCCGAGCATGAGTCGGAAACGGACCGGCTCAATCGAAGCCAATTGGAAAAGACGGCGCAACCGCGCTAACAAGACGGGCAGAGCTCCCTCAAGCATCGGGAAGCTCTGGCCAACATGACAATGGACAAGGGGTGGTGACACGGAACGGGGTTCCGGCAGCGCCCCCCGGGTTGCACGGCAGGTCTTGCCGCGCCACCCGTTACGGAGACGAGATTATGAGCGGATATCGCCCCTACCAGTATATCGAACGTCGCAAATCCCGTCAGATTCATGTTGGCAAGGTAGCGGTCGGCGGCGATGCGCCGATTTCGGTCCAGACCATGACCAACACGCTCACGTCGGATGCGAAGGCGACAATCGAGCAGATCCGCCTGTCGGAAATCGCGGGCGTCGATATCGTGCGCGTTTCCTGCCCGGACGAGGAAAGCACCGCAGCGCTTGCCGAGATCGTGCGCGAAGTGAATGTGCCGATCGTTGCGGACATCCATTTCCATTACAAGCGGGCTATCGAGGCCGCCAAGGCCGGTGCTGCCTGTCTGCGTATCAACCCTGGTAATATTGGCAGCGCCGAGCGTGTGCGTGAGGTCGTGAATGCGGCGCGTGACTATGGCTGCTCCATCCGCATCGGCGTGAATGCCGGATCACTCGAGAAGCACCTGCTCGAGAAATACGGTGAGCCCAACCCCGATGCGCTGGTCGAGAGCGCTTTGGAGCACGCCAAGATCCTGCAGGATCATGATTTTCACGAATTCAAGATCAGCGTGAAGGCATCGGACGTCTTCATGGCCGTCGCGGCTTATCAGCAGCTTGCCGAAGTGTGCGACCATCCGCTGCATATCGGCATCACCGAAGCCGGGTCGAAGCGTGCCGGTACCGTCAAATCCTCCATCGGTCTGGGCAACCTGCTCTGGGCGGGCGTGGGCGATACGATGCGCGTCTCGCTTTCCGCCCCTCCGGAAGAGGAAGTTCTGGTTGGCTGGGACATCCTCAAATCCCTTGGCCTGCGCCATCGCGGTGTGAAGATTATCTCCTGCCCGTCCTGTGCGCGTCAGGGCTTCAACGTGGTCGAGACGGTGCAGACCCTGGAAGACCGCTTGCAGCACATCAAGACGCCGCTGACGCTTTCCATCATCGGTTGCGTGGTCAATGGCCCGGGCGAGGCCCTTATGACCGATCTGGGTGTGACCGGCGGTGGCGCTGGCCGTCACATGGTCTATTCGGCCGGCAAGCAGGATCATCGACTGAACGAAGGTCAGGATATGATCGAGCATATCGTTGACCTCGTGGAAGAGCGCGTGGCGAAGATCGAAGCCGAAAAGGCCGCGCAGGAAGAGGCCCAGAAGGCCGAGGCCGCGCTGGCGGGCGTCTGAAATCATGAGCCAGTTGCAGCCGGTTCGCGGCACGCATGACCTGATTGGCGACACCGCGCGCCGCCATGCCCATGTGGTTGAGACGGCGCGCGAGGTCACGCGCCGTTATGGCTATGAAGAGTGGTCGACACCGATCTTTGAAGACACGCGTGTGTTCTCCCGTACACTGGGCGACACCTCGGACGTCGTCACCAAGGAGATGTACACGTTCGAGGATCGCGGCGGTGACAGTCTCACCCTGCGCCCGGAAGGAACGGCGGCTATCTGCCGTGCCTTCGTGACCAACGGTCTGACCCAGGCCCTCCCGCAGCGTGTCTTCTATAACGGGCCGATGTTCCGCTACGAGCGCCCGCAAAAGGGGCGCTTTCGTCAGTTTCATCAGATCGGGGCAGAGTTGCTGGGCGCAACCGATCCCTTGATGGATGCCGAGACCATCGCCATGGCGCATGCCATTCTCAAGGCGCTGGGTCTGGGCGACGCGGTCGCCTTAGAAATTAACACGCTGGGAGATCTCGACAGCCGACAGGCATGGCGCGATGCTCTGGTGGCGTATTTCAAGGCGCATGAGGGGGCGCTCTCGGAAGAGAGCCGCGCGCGCCTTGAAGCCAACCCATTGCGAATCCTCGACAGCAAATCGCCTCAGGACCGCGCGCTTCTGGAAGAAGCGCCGAAATTCAGCGCCTATCTGAACGAGGCATCGCGAATTTTCTGGGACGATCTGCGTCGCAAGCTCGATCTGTTCGGTGTTGGCTTCGTCGAGAATCCGCACATCGTGCGCGGCCTCGACTACTACAGCCATACCGCGTTCGAGTTCGTGACCGACCGCCTTGGCGCCCAGGGCACGGTTCTCGCCGGGGGTCGCTATGAGGGGCTTGTGGCCCAGATGGGCGGTCCGGCTACGCCAGCGATTGGCTGGGCAGGCGGTATCGAGCGTCTTGCGCTGCTGACCGAGTCCGCTCCTGCTCAGCCGCGCCCTGTCGCGATCCTGCCTACGGGTGAGGCGACGCTGGCTGCCGCCATCACGGCGGCGCAGAGCCTGCGAAATGCGGGCTTTGCTGCCGAGATCGAGACCCGTTCATCGCTCAAGAAGCGTATGGAGCGTGTCGTCAAATCCGGTGCAGCCCATATGGTGCTGGTGGGTGAGGACGAGTTGGCCCGTGGCGCCGTGACGGTGCGCGACCTCGGTAAGCGTGAGCAAACCGAAATTGCTCTCAACGCTCTGGCGGATCATTTCCTGAAAGCACAGTAACCGTGGCACTGGACGACAGGCTGGAGCGTATTGTCGCCCGGTCGGATGAACTGCAGGCGATGATGTCCAGCGGCGAGATGCAGGGTGAGGATTTCGTACGGGCGTCGCGCGAATTTGCCGAACTTGAGCCGGTCGTGTCGTCCATTCTTGCCTATCGACAGGCGGAGGCGGCGCATAAGGACGCGCAGGCTTTGCTGGACGACCCCGAGATGCGCGAGCTCGCACAGGGTGAAATCGAGGTCATCGAGCGCCAGCTTGGTGGTTTGCATCAACAGGTGCGTCTTGCCCTGCTGCCGCGTGACGAGGCGGATGAGCGCAGCGCCATTCTGGAAATCCGTCCCGCTGCGGGTGGAGATGAAGCCGCACTTTTCGCGGCTGAACTCTTCGGCGCCTATAAGCGCTTTGCCGATCTGCATGGCTGGCGTTTCGAGATCATGGAATATGACGAGAGCGACCTTTCCGGACTACGGGAAGGCGTTGCCACAGTGTCCGGTCGCTCTGTCTTCGCCCGACTGAAATATGAGTCGGGGGTGCATCGCGTGCAGCGCGTTCCCGCTACGGAGAGCCAGGGGCGTATTCACACTTCAACAGTGACGGTCGCTATCATGCCCGAAGCTGAAGAGGTGGATGTAGCGATTGACGAGGGCGATCTGCGTATCGATGTCTATCGCGCTTCAGGTGCCGGTGGGCAGCACGTCAACAAGACCGAAAGCGCCGTGCGTATCACGCATATGCCCAGCGGCATTGTGGTGGCGATGCAGGAAGAGAAGAGCCAGCACAAGAACAAGGCAAAAGCCATGAAGATCCTGCGCGCGCGCCTGTACGAGATGCAGCGCGCCCAGGCTCATGCCAGCCGCGCGGCCGACCGTAAATCTCAGGTTGGCACCGGCGATCGCTCGGAGCGGATACGCACTTACAACTTTCCGCAGGGGCGGGTGACGGATCACCGCATCAATCTGACCCTGCATAAGATTGACCGGGTGATGCTGGGCGAATTCGATGAGATCATCGATGCACTGACGCAGGAGGAGCAGACAGCCCTGCTTGCAGCAGAAGGGCTGAATTGATCCTTGCTGCGCTGCGTCGATCAGCTGACAGGCGAGGCGCAGATTTCGGCATGTCCGGGATGATGCTTGGCAATTTCCGGGTCATTGGGATCACGCAGAAAGAAATCGGTGAAGCCTTCGTCGCCCAAAGCGAGGAGGTGATGCCCCTCGGGGCGGTTCAGCGTGCCTTCACTGCTGACCTGATGCGTCTCGGCCCGTCCCTCGGGGTTGATGACCGTAATCTGGCCGCACAGCGCGTAATGATGGTTGATCCTGCCCAACGGGATCTCGATTGTTTTGGTCAGGCTCGGGGTCTTGTCATCCAGCCGGAATGTCGCCGCCAAAGTTCCGTCGATATAGAGACGCGACACCTCGGAAATCTCGATGGGCGCCCGGTCATCCGTGACTGTGAAGCTTTCGGCAAGGGCCAGGGCAGGATGCGCGCCGAACAGCCCGGCGAGCAGGAAGACGATCTTTCTCATGGCTGTTTTATAGGCCGATTCAGGAGAAACAGGTGAGCGCAAATCCAGTCTCGCTCAAACAAGTGCTCGATGACACGGCAAGGGCGCTCGCTCAGGCCGGAATCGAGTCCGCCAGGATGGAAGCGCGTCGTCTGGCCTGCTGGGCGCTCGGTTGTGACGCGGCAGGGCTGTTGACGCGTGACACCATTCCGGAGGACGTCCGAGAGCGGCTCATATCAGCTGTGAAGCGGCGTTGCCGGCGGGAACCCATGGCCATGATCGAGGGAGAGACGGGGTTCTGGAGCCTGACGCTCGGTGTTTCCGAGGCAACGCTCATCCCGCGTGGGGATAGCGAGGCCCTTATCGAGGCTCTGCTCGCTCTGCGACCGGACCGGGCATCTGTCAGGACGATACTCGATCTTGGCACGGGAACGGGATGTCTGTTGCTGGCGGCCCTGAGTGAGTATCCGGAGGCTTTCGGCGTGGGCATTGACCTCGCCCCCGAAGCTGCACGTCTTGCTTTGCGTAATGCCGCGCGCAACAGGCTCGGGACGCGCAGTGTGTTTCTTGCAGGAAGCTGGTTTACTGCTCTGAAGGGGCAATTTGATCTCATTCTGAGCAACCCGCCTTACATCCCGGCTGGCGAGATCGCCGGACTGATGCCGGAGGTACGGGATTATGAGCCGTCTCGCGCTCTGGCCGGAGGGAATGATGGTCTGGACGCCTATCGCGCAATCCTGACCGAGGCATCTGACTATCTGTCTCCGAGCGGTTTAGTGATCTTCGAGATTGGCCAGGGGCAAGAGAGGGACGTGACGAGGATCGCACAGGAGAAGGGGCTGAAGCTGTGTGAGGCCCGCGCTGATCTTGGCGGCATTATCAGGGCCTTATGCTTCGAGAGGGAGGACAGCGCTCTGAGTCCGGGTTACGAATAATGATTGGCAGGTCGCGCCAAACTTGCTAGTTTCCTTTGATCGGTCCGTCGCGGTCACCGGTGCATGCACCGACAAGACGAACTGTTTTCCGCAATCGTGCAGTGATCAGTATGATCAGGCTGAGCGGATTTATGGCCTGATCATGTCATCCGGCCAGCTAGAGACAAACCAAGGGTCATTCATTCCCTGCAATCGCGCCGCATCCCGCTGCAAGCGGGTCGGGATTGCGAATACGAAAGTGCTACGCGGATCCATGAACATGAAACGTATGAGAAGCCGTCACCATCGTCCGAGCGGTGGCGGGTCGCGTCATTCGAATGGCCAGACGCCCTTGAACCGCAACCACGTGTTCGACAGCAACGGTCCGGATATGCGCGTGCGTGGCACGGCCCAGCAGCTTTTCGAGAAGTATCTGCAGCTTGGTCGTGACGCGACCGGGACGGGTGATCGCATCCTGGCTGAAGCCTATTTCCAGCATGCCGAGCATTATTTCCGCATTCTCAACGCCATGACCCAGGCCGCGCAGCAGAGCCAGATGGAGCGCCAGGAGCGTCATCAGCAACGTGCACGCGCGCATAATGATCAGGACGACCGACGCCAAGACGAGGGGTCGGCCGAAAACGAGAGCGAGGAAGCTGTTGAGGAAACCGCTGAATAAGGCGATTCCCGGGTTTCTAGAATTGTGTTTTGAGGCGATCCGGCACAGCCCATAGCTTGTCGCCGGACAAGCCAAGGTCGATGGGATACGGGTCTTGTGCCCGTTCCTTGCCCTCGCGGATGAGCCGCTGACGCCAGGTTTTGAGGGCAGGGTCCTCCTCGCCAAGTGTAGCGGGCTCGAACGGAAGCCCCGCCATATTCCCAAGCATCTCTCGCCAAGGTTCATCAGCCATGCGCTGATGCGCGCCTGCATCCTCGTTGCACCAGGGCTGCGCCCGCGTCCGCGCGAGGCGGTTGAGCCCTTCATCGAGATCGCAATAGCGCAGGTGGAACAGCATCAGCGCCGGGTCAGGGTTGGGCAGGGCCTCACGGATGCTGTGAAAGCCCGGCGACCACGTGACGGGCTCCCTGATCAGGCATGGCTTGCACATGGCCGCGGAAAAGCGCAGCGCGCTGCGCTGTGTAAGAATGGGCGCGCTGAAATCGAGCGCAGGCTCTGTCGTGATGCGATGCAGGAGATCGAAGCCAGTTGCAGTCAGGCAGGGCGCCGGGCATGCCTGACTGAGCTCGGCGAGAGAACCATATAGGGCAGGGTCGGCGACGAGGATCTCATCCACGTCGCAATAAATGACAGCCTCGTACCATTCCAGCAGGCTGGCGCAGAACAGACCGATCATCCGGGTGCGCCGTGCATCGTCCTGGGGGGAACGCGGAAGGCGCAGGACGTTGCAGGGGAGGGTGTTGGTCGAGCCGTCATCCGAACCATGATCGATGACATGACATGCCGCCATCCCCGCTTGGGACGCATAATGGCGCAGCCAGACCGGCAGAAACACGGGCTCGTTATAGACCATTGTGACCACGGCGAGGGGCGCTCTCATGAGCGATGTCTACGCAGCGAAACGGTTTGTGTCTATGTGGGAATACCGGTCGGATGGTAGCGGCGGACGGATTTGAACCGCCGACCAAGGGATTATGATTCCCCTGCTCTACCGCTGAGCTACGCCGCCATCGCGACCGGTGGGCGTGGAATTAAAAGGGTTGGGCCGATGTGTCAACACTCCGCTGCGAGGTTTTTTGGTGCTTCGTGTTTTTACGCAGTCCATACTCTGTGGCATTGTATCCCAAGGGGTTATCCCATGATGCCCGGGCGTCAGCCCGGTACGACCCATCCCTCCCAAGGATCCGGATCTCCAGTTTGAAGCAGCAGTTTCTGAGCTCACTTTTCGCCCTGCGTTCCTATTTCGACTGGCTGCCTGCGCAGCTCGTCTCCATTCTCATGCTCTTCGTGCTGGCGACCGTCGCCTTTTATGCCAGCAAGCTCGTGTCAGTGATCATCCTGCGCATCTTCGGCAACCGCGAGGACGCGGTTCTGCGCAAGATCATTCTGGCCATGCGTCGGCCTGTGCGCGTGATGGTCGTTCTGGCCGTATTGCTTTCCGCCTTGCCTGCGGCTTCGGGCTTCACCTGGGAGACTACGCAGCTCCTGCAGAAGCTGCTGCTTTTCATCGGTATCCTGATGGTCGGCTACGCCGCGATTGTCGCTTTCCGGATCATGACCGAAGCGTATCTGCAGCGAATTACCTCGCGCGATCATAGCGACGACATCATGATCCGAACGCATCAGACCCAGATCAGGGTGCTTCGCCGGCTTACCGAGATTCTGGTGGGTATCGTCACGGTCGCCGCTGCCTTGATGACATTTGACTCGGTGCGACAATATGGCGTTTCGCTATTCGCCTCGGCCGGTGCGGCCTCACTGATCGTCGGTCTTTCGGCGCGCGGCCTGCTGACCAATCTTCTTGCAGGTGTGCAGATCGCCATCACGCAGCCTATTCGTATGGAAGATCTGATCATCATCAATGGCGATTGGGCGTGGGTCGAGGAGATCACTTCGACTTATGTCGTGCTCCGCGTATGGGACTGGCGGCGCCATATCGTCCCGATTTCCTATTTTCTCGAAAACCGTTTCGAGAACTGGACGCATAACTCGGCTGCGATCATTGGTGTCGTGTTTCTCTACGTCGATTATGAGGCTCCGATCGATACAATCCGCGGGTTTCTAAACGAGATCATCAAGACCTGTCCTTTGTGGGACGGGAAGGTTTTCGATTGTCAGGTGGCCGATTGCGACGCACAAACCCTGAAAATCCGTATCATCGCCAGCGCTCGTAACGCTCTGCAGAGCTGGGATCTGCGCTGCGATATCCGGGAGAAGATCATCATGCGCATGAGGGCGGAGTGCCCTGAGGCGCTTCCCCGCTCGCGCTTTGCCATGGTCCCACCGCGCCCGGGGGAGGAGGCCTGGCCCAGTGCCGAGGCGATTTCCCCGGTCATTGATCGGCCGCCACCGGGCTCATACATGGGCCCGGGGAGTGTCATGCCCCGGGGAGGTGCTGATCTCTGAGCATGAATTGCCGCAACCAAAGACTCAGAGCGCGGAAATGAATTTCAAAAATGGTCATGGATCGTGCCTCCTGATGAGGGAGAAATACGCAAAACGCGGCACGTCTATGGCAAATATTTCACGTAACGGTCACATTTTTGACGGTGCCTGAGCAAGGAACTGTCAAAAACCGTTTGCTGGCCGGAATGGCCGTTAAAACTGGAGTCCGATGATTTGACCACCTACCTCGTTGCCTACGACAAGATCCCCGGTGAGACCTATGATGCGGTTGAGCAGAAGCTCGCAAGTTTCAGCGAAGGCTTTCACGAAATTGACAATTTCTGGATCGTTTCGTCGAACCTGATCATCTCCGACCTGCGTGACGTTCTCGCAAAGCTGCTGCCGGAGGGATCGAAACTCATGGTCATGAAATATGTCCCCCATAACAGCATGGAAATGGGAGCTGCTGCCTGGCACGGCTTCGATGTGCCCCAGGAAGGCTGGCTCGCCGCGAGGCTCTGAGCCCTGTGTTCATGCCGAGGAGCATCGTCTCGTCGGAGCATGATTCTGGCGAGGTGCGACATCAGGCCACAGCACCATTGAGTCTGTTTTTTGGCGCTGTGTTGCCTTTCCCTGGCGCCCCACAACGCCAGGGTCATACTGGTTGATTATCTTTTCGATCTGCTCTCGAGATAATGGGCGTAGAGCGCCCCTATCGCTGCAGAGGCGAGGCGTGCTGTTGCATCATCTGCGCGGCTGGTAAGTAACACGGGAACCTTGGCCCCCATAACGATGCCGGATGTTGCCGCCTTGCCGAGAAATGCGAGGCTTTTGACTAGAATATTACCTGATTCGAGGTCCGGGGCCACGAGGATCTGCGCCTTGCCGGCAACCTCGGACGTCACATTTTTGATCCGGGTCGATTCCGCGCTCACAGCCACATCCATCGCGAGGGGGCCATCGAGAATCCCGCCGGTGATCTCCTGGCGGTCCGCCATTTTGCACAATGCGGCAGCATCGAGCGTGCCCTGAATTTTTGTGTTGATTGTCTCGACTGCCGAAAGCAGGGCGACGCGTGGCGTGCCCAGTCCCAGGGCGTGATGCAGATCGATGGCGTTCTGGACAATATCGCGCTTCGTTATCAGATCGGGGGTGATATTGATGGCGGCGTCGGAAACGAGCAGGAGATCCGGGTAATCGGGCACATTCAGGCAGAAGACATGGCTCATGCGGCGTTTCGTACGCAGTCCACTCTCCTGCTTGATGACACCGGCCATGAAGGTGTCCGTATGCAGACTGCCTTTGCTCAGGCCATGCGCTTCGCCGGCATGCACCAGGGCAATGGCCTGAGCGACCGCCGCTGCAGGGTTCGCAGCGTTTTCGATCCTCATCCCGGAGATATCGAGATCGGCCTCCCGGGCAATGCCTTGGATCAACTCCCGATCGCCAACAAGGATAGGCAGGATCAGGCCATAGCGGGCCGCCTCGACTGCGCCCCCGAGGGCGTGGCTGCTGCACGGCCATATGATCGCGTAAGGAACCGGCCCAAGTTTGGCCGCACGGGCGACAAGATCGCGCATGAGTATATGGGCGTCTGGAAATACGCGCGTCAGATCCGGTGCGTCAGCGGTTCTGGGGTCGGTGTGCACGATGCTCGACATGACGATTCGTTCCTCCGGCATGATGCCATGGCGTCCGGGCCGATCGGTGAGGGTATCACCTGTCGCCTGACGGGGGATTCCCCGGATCGTCACAGGGCCGAGGGCGGTCAGACGAAGGGGTCACTGCCGCGCATGCCGGGTCTCGCGTCCGGGAGTATGTGCGGGTCTAGCCTATCTGCCGGGATCAGGCGCGCAACAACGCGTTGCACGGGGGGAAATTTCGTTCAGATTTTCTTGAGGAAATACGCGAGCGACCTGTCTGATCGCCTTTTTTACCCGTCTTGCACCAGGATACGAACCGACGGATGGCTATCGATCGGTGGGTGAGATCGTCCCCAGATGATCGATGTCTCCACTGACGCCAATGCGAGAGCTCAATGCTCGAGTTACTTAAGGCGTCGTTCCGGCCCACGTTGCGATCGCGACTTTATCCATTCTCCCGGCGGGAGTTCGGCTTAAGTAATTTGCCGGAATTACCGGGGGTGGTTCATAGAACGGCTGGCAATGCTTGCACGGTGCGATCCCAGAGCCATACGGATGAAAATGAACAGGATCCCACTCGCAAACAGGGCTTCCCCGCCGAGATCCATTACATCAGTGACCTGCGCGATGCCAGGAACGCCCATGCTGCTCAAAAACGAGGACACAGCCCACACGCTGAGGGCGGCGAGTATGAGAAGAGAATTTTTGAACATGGGGCTCCGCATACAAAATGTAACTTTATTCACAAAGAGGTGTCTGGGGCAGTTAACGAATTTTGACGATACATACGCAAGTTTTTTTACGACGTACGAAAAAGTCTCTTACGGAATGAAACTCCTGGCGCCGAGAAACGATAGGGGCAAATAATCTTACCTCCACTGGGGCCATTGGTTTTCCTACGGTACAGACAAGATAGCGACCCGCTCGGCCGCGAGGTAAGGGGCAACGAGTGAAGCGATTTATTTTGTAATATGTGGCCACGCTCTCGCGTGAATTTGTCGTAGATAGACGTATTATCGTTAATATTGCGCTTATGTTCCCTCAGATAACGGCAGAGTATTTTATCTTTTTCTTCATCTTGGAGCGGTGAATCGCTTTCTTTCCCCGTGCAGAGTTGGTGTGTTACATAATATTACATATCAGAAGATTTTTTCACTCGCTTGTGCTTGGATCGTGCGCAACGCCACCCGCGTACGCGCTCAGCGCACAGATCAGTGCAAGTCTGGGGAGAATTGTGCGGGGCGACGCTCTCCACTGGGGATGACGACATCCAGGGCTGTGATAGCGTGGTCACTATATCCGCGCGCGCACCAGCGTAAGGATTTTGGTTTCGGGAAGCGTCGATAATGCGGATAACACCCGGCAGATGACGCTCCTTTTTGACAACAGTTTGTCCGTCTGGTTTGGAGGACAGTCCCGGAGGGAGCGCGTGCATTCCCCGGTGCCGCCTGGCAGGATCGATGCGATATCGGACGCGAGTGCGCCCCGCTTATGTATGGCTCAGGCGGGGTGGAACGTTTTCTTGCTGCGGCCGACTGGCGTCCATTCTCGCGGCTGGAGGCCCAATTCGGGAGGGGCTCGCGGGCAAGGCGTTATCACGACTGAAGGAACAATCGCGGCACTATTTGATCTTTTTGGAGATTATTCGACGGACCGGATGGTGGGCGCAACAGGGATTGAACCTGTGACCCCTACCATGTCAAGGTAGTGCTCTACCGCTGAGCTATGCGCCCATCCGGTCCGTGAGCGGCGTTTTAGCGGGCGTTGACGGGGCTGGCAAGATGGGTTTTCTAAAAAAATCACCAAAGCGGAAAAAAAATGTCCAGCGGCCTTTTGCCTGATCCAGAGCATTGTGTTTCCAGTGCTTTTTCTCTCTTTGATCATGCGGAGCCTGTATCACCGCTGGTTCTGGCCTCGCCCCATTCGGGCCGCCTCTACCCTGATTCTTTCCTTCGCCAGTCACGGCTCGACCTGCTTTCGCTTCGGCGCAGCGAAGATGCCTATGTAGATCTCTTGTTCGATACGGCGCCTGATTTAGGTGTTCCCTTGCTCTGCGCCAATTTTCCGCGCGCCTTCTGCGATGTGAACCGGTATGCCTGGGAGCTCGATCCGGGCATGTTTCGCGAAGCCTTGCCTGAGGGAAGCCTGACCAACACGGCCAAGGTACGCAGCGGTCTAGGTATGATGGCGCGCGTGGCGGGGCCTGGGCGTGGTATCTATCGTCAGCAATTATCCGTTGCGGAAGCCCATGACCGTGTCACCCGTTACTGGCTGCCCTATCATGAGGCTCTGGAGGCCATGATCGCCCGGTGTGTCGCGACATTCGGCACCTGCCTCCTGCTCGATCTGCATTCTATGCCAGTTCTGCCCCATCTCCGTTTGCCCGATATCGTTCTGGGCGATCTGCACGGGTCGAGTTGCGCCGGCGAGGTTGTCGATAATCTCGCGAGACAGCTTTCTGCGGAGAACCTCTCAACCGGGCGGAACCGTCCTTATGCCGGGGGATACATCACGGCACGTTATGGGGCGCCCTTGCGCCATGTTCATGTGATACAGGTAGAGATCAGTCGTGGCCTCTATCTCGATGAGACCACCGTTACCCCCGGAGCCGGCTTCACGGCCCTTCGTGAAACATTCAGAAGGCTCGTTCCTGCTCTCGCCGAGGTGGCGTGGACCCTGCCTGATGTTTCCAGAGCCGCAAGGCATAGCAAGCAGCAATCGGCTGACGAGCAAGGGTGAGGCGTCATCCCTCGCGCTCTTTGTCTGGGATGACCTTGTGCGTCAGCGGCGACGCACCTCAGTAAAATGGTCTAGACGGGTCAGGCGCGCCCATGGTCGAAGCCATATTCTTTGACCGTTACTCGAAACGCCCCCGAGCGTTGTAACGCGCGCAGCGTTATCTTTCGCGCCGCTCATGATCAACTCCGGCTGATTCCCGGGGAGAGGGGCTCGATTGATGCTATGAAGCTGTGTTTCAAGAAGCAGGTGCGTCTCATCCTGACTGATAAGTCAGCCTCGGGCCGCCCGATTTGTCACAAGACTGGAAGAGATGCCTCATGACCCAGACCTGCCAAGAACGTCCCGATATTGTCCTGATCGGGGCAGGCGTCATGAGTGCGAGTTTCGCCTCCCTCATACGGTCGCTCGACCCGTCAATGACCATAACGATGTTCGAATCTCTCGAATCCTGCGCCAGGGAGAGTTCGGAGGCATGGAATAACGCGGGGACAGGTCACGCAGCTTATTGCGAGCTGAACTACACCTCCCGCCGTGCCGATGGCAGCATCGACATGACCAAAGCACTCGACGTCAATACAGAGTTCGATCTTTCACGTCAGCTCTGGGCGCATCTGGTCGAAAAACGCTGGATTGAGCGGCCAGACAGCTTCATCCGGCGCTGCCCTCACATGAGCTTCGTTCAGGGGGAAGAAAACGTCGCCTTTCTGAAGGCACGATACGAGACGATGGTGCGTCATCATTGCTTCGACACCATGCAGTACAGCGAAAACCCTTCGGAGATTGCCGGATGGGCACCCTTGATGATGGCCCGCCGTGGGCCCGGTACGGTTGTTGCCGCCACCCGGGTCGAGCAGGGCACGGATGTCGATTTCGGCACACTGACCCGAACGCTCTTCGAGAAGCTGCGCGACGAAGACGGCGTGAGCCTGCATTATCGTCACAAGGTAACCGCTCTGGACCGCGCATTTGATGGCCGCTGGAATGTAAGCGTTCAGAACATGCAGACGGGAGAGAGTAGGGTCGTCTCTGCCGGTTTCGTGTTTGTCGGTGCCGGGGGCGCTGCCCTGGAGTTGCTCAAGGGTGCGGATTTGCCGGAAGCGCATGGCTATGCCGGTTTCCCGGTCAGCGGCCTGTTCCTGCATGCTGATAATCTGGACCTTTGTCAGCGCCATAGTGCCAAGGTCTATGGAAAGGCCGCTGTGGGGTCGCCCCCAATGTCAGTGCCTCATCTCGACACCCGGATCATTGGAGGCAGGCCCTATCTGCTGTTCGGGCCCTACGCAGGTTTCACAACCAAATTCCTCAAATCGGGTCGCTGGAGCGACCTGCCGCGATCCATCACGACTGATAACGCCAAGGCCATGTTCGACGTGATGGTCGATAACCGCGATCTCGTGCGCTATCTGATCGGTCAGGTCCTGCAGAAAAAATCGGCGCGCTTCGAAGCACTTCGTGAGTTCTACCCGGCAGCCCGCACACATGACTGGCGTGTGGCTGTGGCCGGGCAACGCGTGCAGATCATCAAGACTGAAAACGGACGCGGCACCCTGAAATTCGGTACCGAGGTGCTGAGTACACAGGATCACACTTTGTCAGCGGTGCTCGGTGCCTCCCCGGGTGCGTCGATTGCAGCATCGGTCGCGCTGCAGGTCGTTACCAGAAACTTCGCCCACCGCTTGCCGGAATGGCAGGAAAGGCTGAAGACAATCATCCCGAGTTATGGGGTCGATCTGCGGAAGGATGAGCCTGTCTGCCGCGCAATCCGGGAGCGGACAGGGACGATTTTGGGGATCTGAGGCGCGGCTCAGATGCGCCTGGACGCCTTTACAGGGAAGCCCTCTCTCAATGAGGTGCATGAGGCGACCGTATTGTCATAGGGTGGGAGCATCACTGTTCGTTGCGGCGCACGGAGTTGCATGTTGCGACCGCTTCGTCGAACCACGGTTTTCCGGCGTAGTCAGGGCTACGAGCGGAACCGCAGCTTGGCGTTGGAAAGAATGCTGAGCAAGAAGCATTGCCGACGCATGAGGATGACGAGGGCCCATGCGCAGGATGACACTCCTAGCATGATACGTTAGCCCTCCGGCAGCTACTGTTGTGTGTGCATCACATCGACCATGTGATTTTCCGACCGGTCCGCGTAGGGCAGGGGTACCGCAGGGGGCCTGTTGGTATCTCGGTGGCGGTGGGCAGCGATACCGATCCCGCCGCTGAAGTATCGCCGGAGCGTCCGACCAATGGCTGAAACGCATCCGGATCCTGAAGCTTGGACAGTGCACTCACGTCGAGACATTCACCGAAAAGCCCGCCTGGAAAGGTGGGTCCGTTTCGCCCGCAGCTCAGGATTGGCTGGTGAAATTCACGGCTGACTCACCAGTTGCTTAATCAGTCTTGGCAAGCCTCATTGCTTCCTCGACGGTCGGTATTAGGGCGCAAACGGCGCATTCTCGCGCTGTCAGAAGACGCACTCACCCCCTCGATATGTGTTTCCGCCCCGGCTTGGGAATAACTCCAGATCACCTTGTGTCCTCATCACTGCGGGCTAGAGATTCAGTGTGCGCCTTGCAGGCACAAGACCCAGACGCAGTCTTATTTGTCCCGCAAAAACTGGCCGTGCACGTTCCCTACATCCTCGGCCCCGATGCCTTGCCGTTCGGGGAACAGAAGGGCGTCACGCGTTAATGTTATCAGAAAACAATTATGTGTGATATTCGTAGACAAGCGCTTGCGCAAGCGCTTGCGCCTTCATAGCTTGGGCTTCTGCCTCACGCTCATGCAGGGCGTTTTTCGGGCATGGATCGGCCTCTGATCGGAGTATTCCAATGGCTGACACCGCACATCCGGCCGTGGCTCCACACGACGCCGCTCCATCGAGCATCCATCAACGCGCCGCGCCGCTGTCCGAGCGTCATAAGCCCGAGGAAATGCCAGCACCGGCCGCTGCGCTGAGCGGTGTGAGCAAGGTATTCGGCGGGGTCGTCGCCCTGGCTCATGCTGATTTCGCGCTCTATCCCGGTCAGGTCGTCGCCCTGCTGGGCGAAAACGGCGCCGGAAAGAGCACCTGCGTCAAGATGTTCGCCGGCGTTCATCGGCCTGATACGGGTACCGTGCGGATCGGGGGGGAGGATATCGTCCTGCGTTCTCCGCAGGACGCCCTGACCCGCGGGCTGGCGGTCATGCACCAGCATCCCGGCCTGTTTCCAGATCTGACGATCGCCGAGAATATCGCCATCGGGCATATGCCGCGCACCGCGTTGCATACGCTTGATCGCACCCGTATCGACAGTGAGGCCGTGCGCCTGCTGAGAATCGTTGGGCTGGACGCGCCGCCTGACCGTCTGCTGGGTCTGTTGCGCTCATCGGAGCAGCAACTCGTCGAGATTGCCCGCGCCTTGTCGGTCGATGCCAAGGTGCTCATCATGGATGAGCCCACGGCCTCGCTCTCTCGTGGTGAAGTCGAGAAGCTTTTCGCAGTCGTGGATGACCTCAAGCATCACGGCGTAGCGATGATGTTCGTCGGTCATCGCATGGAGGAAGTCTATCGTATTGCCGATCGTATCGTCGTGCTGCGCGACGGGCGTCAGGTTGGGGAGGGGGCGGTCGCGACGATTGACCCGGACACCGCCGTCCAGCTCATGATCGGTCGCGAATTGCAAAATCTCTACCCTCCGCTCTCACCGCCTGGTCAGGACGAGATCCTGCGCGTCGAGGGTCTATGCCGTCAGGGTGTCTTCGCTGATGTGTCTTTCGGTCTGCGCAAGGGGCAAATTCTCGGCTTTGGCGGGTTGGTGGGCGCGGGGCGGACCGAGGTTGCACGTGTGCTGTTCGGGATCGACCGCGCCAGTGCGGGCCATATCGTGCTGGACGGTCGTGAAATCACTTTCGCAAGCGCAAGCGAGGCGATGAAGGCAGGGATCGCCTATGTCTCGGAAGACCGGCTCGGACAAAGCCTGGTCATGGATTTTTCCATTCTGGACAATGCGGCGCTTTCGGTTCTGCCCCAGACCACGCGAAACGGGTTGGTGAGCCGGGATAAAACACTCGATCTTGTCGCGAATCCTCTGGAGCGCATGAGACTGCGCTTCTCCTCCTATGATCAGCCCGTGCGAACCTTGTCGGGTGGCAATCAGCAAAAAGTCGTGCTGGCGAAATGGCTCGCAACCGGGCCGCGTGTGCTGATTCTGGATGAGCCCACCCAGGGCATCGACATCAACGCCAAAAGCGAGGTGCATGCCCTGATTGCCGATCTGGCCCGTCAGGGCATGGCCATCATTCTGATCTCATCCGACATGTCCGAATTGCTGGGCATGTGCCACGATGTCGCTGTGTTCCGCGAGGGGCATCTCTCCACCATCATGCCACGCGAGCTCGCCACGCAGGAAGCCGTTCTCCTTGCCGCGACAGATGCCGGGGCAGCAAGGCCCGTCGTACTCGAAACCGATCTATCCCTGCCGCAAAGTCGCATTCCGGCAACGGACACCGAGCCTCTGGCAGAATATGCGATAGAAGACAGCACAGCCGTGATCGCTGCACGACGCGACCCGGCCACGAATCCACGCCCTGCCGGGCGGCATTGGCTGCTGGGGCGTGAACTCGGGCTGCTCGCGGCTATTATGGCAGTGATCATTCCGGCGGCGTTGATCAACCCGCGCATGCTGCAACTCGCCAATATAGAAACGGTGGGGATGGATCTGGCTCTGCTGATGATTGCATCGGCTGGCATGATGCTCGTGATGATCACGCGCAATATCGACCTCTCCGTGGCGTCGGTCATCGGGCTTTCGGCCTATATGGCGGCAGACTCGCTCCGGCTTTTCCCCCATATGCCCGTAGCTCTGGCGGTGATGATTGCCTGTCTGGTCGGGGCAGGCTGCGGTCTCGCCAACGGTCTGGTCGTGGCCTATGGCAAGGTTCCCTCGATTGTGGTGACGCTGGGAACACTCTCGCTTTATCGCGGCGTGAACAGCCTGATTGCCGGGGGACGCCAGATCAGCTCCGAGCAGGTGCCTCAGTCATGGCTCGATATGACAGGCGGCCATGTTCTCGGTATCCCGGGTATTCTCGTTCTGGCGGCGCTGGTCATGGCCGCTCTGGCCTTCTTCCTGAAACGCAGCGCAACGGGCCGCGAGCTCTTTGCCGTCGGGTCCAACCCGGATGGGGCCAGCCTGATCGGCATCCGGCGCGAACGCCTCGTGCTGATGGCCTTCATCGCTTCGGGGCTCCTGGCCGGTCTCGACGGCGCACTCTGGGCGTCACGTTATGCCGTGGTCGATGCTCGTGTCGCTTATGGGTACGAGCTGACCGTGGTGGCCGCTGTCGTCGTAGGCGGCACAGCGATCAGGGGCGGTGTCGGCACGATCACGGGTGTCATTCTTGGCGCACTTCTGCTTCTCGCCATTCAGAACGGTCTGACACTGGTTCGTGTCAATCCGCTTTGGCTGCAGGGGGTTTACGGCCTTGTCATCGTGCTGGCCATCGCGCTCGATGCCTTCGTCTCCCGGCGGGCCACTCGTACGGTCACGCACCGCGCAGCCCAACAGGGACCCGACAGAAAACAGACCCCACGCGCGTCGTCCTCTCTCCCGACATCCGCACAGATCGGAGCCGTATCATGAGTGCGTCCCTTTCCCTGCAGGGCAGGAAAGCCGGAGCTGTACGCTCCCCAAAAATCTCTCTGCGCGATTTTGCGAGCTGGGATACGGGGCTTGGCATTATCACCCTCATTGCGCTCATGCTGGCAGTGGTTTTCGTGCCGCGCTTTGCAACCAGCTTCAATCTCTCCCAGGCCATCGCCTTGGTTTCGGAAAAAGCCCTGATCGTCCTGCCCATGGCGCTGCTGATGATCGTGCGCGAGATCGACCTCTCCGTGGCTAGTATCCTGGCGTTGACGAGCTGTATTTTGGGCGTGCTGCTTCAATCAGGCTGGCCGCTTATGGGCGCTATACCGGTCGTGCTTCTGGCAGGCGCGCTTTGCGGTGCGCTCAATGGATGGCTGGTCACCCGGCTCGGCCTGGCATCGCTGCTGGTCACGTTGGGAACAATGGGGCTGTATCGTGGGCTGGGCTACGTGCTTCTGGGCGCGAACTCAGTGAATGAACTGCCCGATGGATTGACGGATTTCGGCATTGCGCCTTTGTTCACCGCCGCCATTCCACAGACGATCCTGCCTTTTCTGATCCTCGCTCCGATTTTCGCGATCGTCCTGCATCGTACAGCTATCGGGCGGCGCATCTATGCAATCGGCGGCAGTCCCGAGGTGGCCCGCTATTCGGGCATTCGCAGTGACCGCCTGAGGCTATGGCTGTTCACTCTTTCCGGTCTGGTCTGCGCCATTGCCGGGATCGTTTTCACGGCGCGGCTTTCCAATGCGCGCGCCAATAACGCACAGGGCTTCGAGCTTGAGATCATCACCATGGCCCTGCTGGGCGGGATCAGCGTCTTTGGTGGGCGCGGTCGCCTGTCAGGTGTGATCTGGGCGGTGATTCTAGTAGCCCTGCTGCGCGATGTGCTGGGCCTGGAAGGGGTAGGGGGGAATGCACAGGGCATTTCCATCGGGCTGCTCCTGATTCTGTCGCTGCTGCTTGGGGGCGTATTTCAGACGCGTCTCGATGCGGCACGGCGCCGGGCCCCACCGCCGCCACCCGAGGTGGTACTGCCAGAGCCCGCCTCCTAGGTTGGGCCTGGTGCCGGGCCTTCGGGGCGCATTGATCAGTCGCCCGCCTCTCGGCCCGTTCAGGACATTTCTCTCTCTCGTTCCCGCTCTGACAAGGTTCAGAAGATCATGTCTCTTTTCTCTTTCCGTACCGCTTCACGTATGGCCTGCCTCTCGGGTGTCGCCGCTCTGGCCCTCGCGCTTGGGGGCACGGCACAAGCCGCCGAGTGCCGCAAAGGCCCGGTGACGGTGGGGTATATTCCCAAGCTCGATACGGATCCCTTTTTCCAATCCGCCAATACAGGCGCCCAAAAGGCACAGGGGGAGATCGGCGGCAAGATCGTGCTGCAGGCCCCTTCGGAGGCGACTGCCGAGGCCCAGATCGCGTTCATCAACAACATGGTGACGCAGGGCGTGGATGCCATCGTAATCTCGGGAAATGACGCCAACGCCCTGGCGCCAGCACTCAAGCGTGCTCAGGCCCAGAACGTATGGGTTCTCACCTACGATTCCGACGTGGCACCCAAGGCACGTTCGATTTTCATCAATCAGGCGCAATCGGAACTCCTGGGTCAGAGCATGCTCGAAAGCCTGGGCAAGGCGATCAACTACGATGGTGAATTTGCCATCCTGTCTTCCACTCCGACCGCGACGAACCAGAATCGCTGGATCGCGAACATGAAGCAGACCATCGCGAGCGACCCGAAATTTGCGAAGATGAAGCTGGTCCAGGTCGCCTACGGGCAGGAGAGCGAACAGATCAACCAGCAGCAGACTCTCGCTCTGGTTCAGGCCTTTCCCAATCTCAAGGGCATCATCGTCCCGGCGGGGATCGGTCTGCCCGCGGCCGCACGCGCCCTCGATCAGGCCGGGCTCTCAGGGAAGATCAAGCTTTCCGGCCTCGGTCCGGTGAGCCTCGTCAAGAAATACGTCAAGGACGGTTCACTGGCCGATGTGTGGTGGAACGTGCCTGACCTTGGCTATCTCTCCTATTACGCGGCTCAGGGTCTCGCACAATGCAAGTTCAAGCCAGAGGCCGGGGCGACCTTTACGGCGGGGCATCTCGGCTCGTACACGGTCGGAAAAGACGGGCTCGTCCTGCTTGGTCCGCCCAAGGTAGCAACGCCCGCCAATGTGGATGAATTCCCCTTCTGAGACGGGGAGGGCGGCCCCGGTCCTGCGGTATTGGGACGGGGGCGCCTTTGGAGGGGAGTGACCGCCCTGGTTACGATGTCGGATGTCGCCCGCCGGGCCAATGTGGCGGTTTCAACGGTCTCTCATGTCGTCAACAATACGCGCCATGTTCAACCGGAAACACGGGCAGCCGTTGAGGCGGCCATAGCCGAGACCGGCTACGTGCCCAACAGCCTCGCCAGGCAGCTCGCGCGTGGCGGCGGGCAGACCAACACGATTGGCGTGGCGCTGGCGGCGGTGTCCAATCCCTATTTCATCGATCTGGTGGGGGCGATCGTCCGCGGGCTATCGGCGCGGGGCAAGATGGTCTTTCTGGCCGATACGGCCGAGGACCCTGCACGGGAGATCGAGATCATCAGATCCTTCCATCGTCGACGTGTGGACGGAATTCTGCTGGCCCCTGCAGGCGTCTGTGCTCCCTGGCCCACGCTGGAATATCTCGCCCGCAACAACATGCCGAGTGTTCTGGTCGACAGGCTGATTGCGCCCGCTTTCAGTCAGGCCGGATGCGATAATGCTCTTGGGATCACCCTCTTGTATGATCATTTGCGTCGTCGCGGGCATGAGCGCATCGCTCTCGTGGCGGGGCAGCCCCTCATTGCTTCCACCACGCAGCGTGTAGCGGCATTTCGGACCTGTGCGCAGGCGGCAGCCGCGCCTGTGGCGGGACTGATCGTGACCGGGACAAGCGATGTTGCGGCCGCACGACGCGCCACCTGCGCACTGCTTGCGGCGCCGAAGCCGCCCAGCGCGATCATGGCAGGAAATAATCATGCGATGATCGGGGTGATGCAGGCGATCCGCGACTATGGGCTGTCGGTGCCCGAGCAGATGGCAGTGGTCGGGTTTGACGATTTCGAATGGGCGGATTGCTTCCAGCCCCGCCTGACCGTGGTCCGTCAGCCGGTCGAGGCAATTGCCGAGGCCGCGCTCACCCTGCTGGATCAGGCAATGGAGACACCGGCCGCGCCGCCGCAGACGCGCGTCTTCGCCCCTGAGCTCGTCATACGCGATTCTTGCGGCGCGCCTATGAAGCCATCATCCCCGGAGGGCGCCCGGGTGAGGCAGGCTCATTCGGGTTTGGTCGCATCCAGCCAGGATTGCAGCGTGTAAGCTGCTGCCATCTTGTCCACGACTTCGGCGCGACGCTTGCGCGTCATGTCGGCCTCCTGAATCAGGAAGCGATTGACCGCGCTTGAGGAGAGCCGCTCATCCCAGCAGCAGGCGGGAAGGCCGAGGCGGGTGGAGAGCTCCGTCATCCAGTCCTGGGCTGAGCGGGCCGCAGGGCCGAAACTGCCATCCAGTGAAAGCGGCAGTCCGCAGATCAGCCCCCCGATCCCTTCCTTGCGCACGATGCGCCCGATCTCGTCCGCGGTTTCCCCGAATTTCTTCCGCTTGAGGCTCAGATAAGGCGAGGCAAGCATGAGCGTGACATCGCTCAAGGCGAGGCCGATCGTCTTCTGGCCTGGATCGAGCCCGAGCAACCGAGCACCTGAGGGGAGGGCGTCGCGCAGGGCGTATGGATTGAACAGAGTCATGGGAAGGCGTTATGATCTCGCGAAATTCTGGACACTCGGGATTATCCGCTCACTTTCAGGAAAGTCGATCCTTTATGTCGTTGGAAACGCGCACAGTCAGGCGCATAGCAAAACTGGCCCGAATTGGCCTCAGTGATCAGGAATGCGAGGCGATGCGCCAGGAGCTCAGCGGCATCCTGGGCTGGGTCGAGCAACTGAACGAGGTCGATATCACCGACGTGCCGCCCATGATCGGCACCGGCCTGGCCACGCCGCGCCTGCGTGATGATGTGGTGACCGATGGCGACAAGCGCGATGCCGTATTGTCCAACGCCCCCGACTCTGTCGGCCCTTATTTCACTGTGCCGAAGGTGGTCGAGTGATGCATGATCTGACCCTAGCCTCCGCACGCAAGGCGCTGCGTGAGCGCCGCCTCTCGGCAATCGACCTGACCGATCACTTCCTGGCCGCGATCAAGAAGCTCGATGGCGACATCAACAGCTATGTGACCGTGACCGAAGATCAGGCACGTGCTGGCGCACGCGCTGCCGACGCGCTTCTGGCCACAGGCAACGCCCCATCGCTGTGCGGCCTGCCGCTCGGGATCAAGGATCTGTTTTGCACCAACGGTGTCCGCACAACGGCCTCGAGCAATATTCTGCGCGATTTCGTGCCCCCCTATGAGAGCACAGTCACGTCGAATCTACTGGCCGACGGCGCCATTTTCCTGGGCAAGACCAATCTCGACGAGTTCGCCATGGGCTCGACGAACATGACCTCCGCTTTCGGTCCGGTGACCAATCCCTGGCGTCGCAAAGGCACGGATGTGAGCCTGGTGCCGGGTGGCTCCTCCGGTGGCTCGGCTGCGGCGGTGGCGGCGGGGCTCGCCCTCGGCACGACCGGCACCGATACGGGTGGTTCCATCCGTCAACCTGCTTCCTATTGCGGCATCACGGGGATCAAGCCGACCTATGGCCGCTGCTCGCGCTTTGGCACCATCGCCTTTGCGAGTTCGCTCGATCAGGCAGGGCCGATGGCACGCACCATGGAAGATTGCGCCATCCTGCTTGAATCCATGGCCGGTTTCGACCCCAAGGACAGTACGTCCGTCGATCGTCCCGTCCCGCGTTACGAAGACGCGCTCGAGCGCGGCGTGAAGGGTCTCAAAGTTGGTATTCCGCGCGAGTATCGCCCGGACACTTTGCCCGACGACATTGCGGCCTTGTGGGATCAGGGCATCGCCTGGCTGCGGGATGCAGGGGCCGAGATCGTCGATGTTTCCTTGCCGCACACGAAATACGGTCTGCCGACCTATTATATCGTGGCTCTGGCAGAGGCGTCGTCCAATCTGGCCCGCTATGACGGTGTGCGTTTCGGCGAGCGTGTCGATGCGGCCTCGCTGGACGAGTTGTATGAGGCAACGCGCCATGCCGGATTTGGCGAGGAGGTGCGACGTCGTATTCTGATGGGGACGTATGTGCTGTCTTCGGGCTATTACGATGCCTATTATCTGCGCGCCCAGAAGGTACGCACGCTCATCCAGCGTGACTTCCTGAATGCTTTCGACACGGTCGATGTGCTGCTGACGCCCACCGCGCCGTCTGCGGCTTTCGCCCATTCCGAACGCCCGACGGACCCCGTACAGATCTATCTGAACGACATCTTCACGGTCCCGGCCAGCATGGCGGGCGTTCCGGCCTTGTCGCTACCCGCTGGGCTCGACCATGACGGTCTGCCGCTCGGTCTGCAGCTCATCGGTCGTTATTTTGAGGAAGAGACATTGTTCGCCGCCGGACGTGTCATGGAAAAGGCAGCGGGCTTCACGCACAGACCCGCCCTGCATGCGGGAGCGTTCGCATGAGCAGCTATCACATCGAAGGCACCACAGGCACCTGGGAGATCGTCGTCGGTCTCGAGGTTCACGCACAGGTCATCAGCCACGCCAAGCTGTTTTCCGGCGCCTCGGCCGAATATGGCGGTGAGCCGAATACCCATGTCAGCCTGATCGATGCGGGCTTTCCGGGTATGTTGCCGGTCATCAATGCCGAGTGCGTCGCGCAGGCCGTGCGCACGGGTCTGGGGCTGAATGCCGAGATCCATCTGATGAGCCGGTTCGATCGCAAGAACTATTTCTATGCCGATCTGCCGCAGGGGTATCAGATCAGCCAGTTCGCGCACCCGATTGTGGGCGAAGGCAAGGTCGAGATCGAACTTGCCGATGGCAGCGTGCGCCATATCGGCGTGACGCGTCTGCATCTGGAGCAGGATGCTGGCAAGTCGATCCATGATCAGGACCCGACGCGCTCCTTCATCGATCTCAACCGTGCCGGTGTGGCGCTCATGGAAATCGTGAGCGAACCGGATATCCGCTCGCCGGAAGAGGCTGGCGCCTATCTGCGTAAGCTGCGCCAGATCCTGCGCTATCTCGGCACCTGCGACGGGAACATGGAAGAGGGCTCGATGCGCGCCGACGTGAATGTCTCGGTGCGTAAGGCGGGTGAAGACTATCGCACGCGCTGCGAGATCAAGAACGTGAACTCGATCCGCTACGTGATGCAGTCCATCGAGATCGAGGCGCAGCGCCAGGTCGAGATCTGGGAGGCTGGAGGCACGGTCGATCAGGAGACACGGCTTTTCGACCATGTGCGTGGCGAGACGCGGTCGCTGCGATCCAAGGAAGACGCCCATGATTACCGCTACTTCCCCGACCCGGATCTGCTGCCGCTGTTGATCGAGCAGGAGTGGGTAGACGGTCTCAAGGCTGCCCTGCCGGAATTGCCCGAGGCCAAGCGCGAACGTCTGGAAAAGACCTATGGCGTGTCCCGCTATGAGTCGGGTGTGCTCGTGGCCGAGCAGGCGATTGCCGATTTTTATGAGACTGTGGCGCAGGGCAGTGATGCCCGTCTGGCCGTGAACTGGATGCTGGGTGATTTCTTCGGAGCCCTCAACCGCACCGGGGCGAGCATCGAGACGAGCCCGGTCAAGGCTGATGGGTTGCGCGAACTCCTGGCGCTGATCACGGATTCGACGATCAACGGCAAGATTGCCAAGGAAGTGCTCGAAGACATGTTCGAGACCGGCGAGTCCGCCTCGGCGATTGTCGAGCGCAAGGGGCTGCGTCAGGTCACGGATACGGGGGCCATCGAAGCCGAGATTCGCGGTATCCTGCAGACCCATGCCGACAAGCTTGCGGAGTACAAGAGCGGCAAGGACAAGCTGTTCGGATTCTTCGTAGGACAGACCATGAAAGCCATGAAGGGCAAGGCCAATCCGGCCATGGTGAACGAGCTCCTGGTCAAGCTGCTCGCCGAGTAAAAAATCTGCCAAAGGGGGGTTTGACGCGCGGTTCAAATCCCCCTAGAAGCAGTTCTGCAAACGCCGTGAAAACTGCGTCCCTCTAGGCGGAGGGGTGGCCGAGAGGCTGAAGGCGGCGGTTTGCTAAACCGTTGTACGGTGTCAAGCCGTACCGTGGGTTCGAATCCCATCCCCTCCGCCATTTTCCAAATTGTTGAATTACTCCATTGGTCGTACTCAGCGTTGGCGCCGCTGTATAATTTGATAGGCCGTCTTCGATCTTCGTTCAGGGCATCGAGATGAACCTGCTTATGATACGCGGCTGCTATCTTTTGTTTGGGTTGGTGGGTGGAAGCTGCGCTTGTCCTCCGTATCAAGCTGATTCCAGAGAGCACTGTAAGGATACCGAACAGACCAGAATCCTCCTCGTGCATAGTTGCACCGCCAGAATTCGGACCCGAACCAGCTGGAGACTGAATCGAAGGCTCATAGCTAAGACGTGACGGTTGCAATTCGTATGACGGCAATTAGGCGTCCGTCCGAAGAGTAGGGTCCATCGAGCATACCACAGAATTATTACAAATAAATGGTAAGTCAACGCCATTAAAATAAAAGATATACCTTAAGTCACGTATGATCCTGAGTGGAATGATCGCCGATTCTTAGGTATGGGTCCAGAGAACGAAATCTATACGAGGGATATATCAGATCGTGTTGTCTGATAATAGAGTACAAATATTGTTCTGTAAGTAATGCTAGATAACGCGCGACGTTCAAGATCTTGCTATTAATAGTATATAATACGCAATATAACATTATATGAATATTGGATGAAAATAAAATTATTGGTTTTTATCTACAAGGTTGTGCTGTCATCATTAGTAAATAAATATGCCGAATATAAGGATCACGGCTCCTCACCGTATCCATTCTTTTGATCTCCAGCATTCTCAGCGTGACGCGAGTTCATGGCGAGGCGATTGACCAGCAGATAAAGCGGTAGCCAATTAGAGCCATCGACAGGCCGCGGCCAGAAGCGCGCCGCGACAGCGCAAAGTGCTATGATCGCGGTACCTATGAGGGTGACGTCGCTAGCGAGTGTGGCCGGCAGGAAGGGAAGGAAAGCATCATAGAAGTTGCGCCAGTCCAATTGCATGAATTTTTCGCCTGTCTTGCGTTGAGGAAAGTCTGGGAGGTTGATCAGTCAGTTTGTGAAAGACACCCCTTCGATGGGCCGCCCGGAATAAACTGCAAGCTCGAGCTTCCGTCGTCGTTGCAGGCCGGGCAGGATTATCCTGCGTCCGTTTATCGTCGCCTTGTCCCAACGCAGTAATTGCAGACCTGCGGCAACATAGTGCTCGAGATTAAGGAGTCGAATGAGGGTCGAACTGCGCATTGCGCCGCTCCCTACATTGAATTGCCACGACAGAAGAGCAGCCTCTTGCCATCCTGTCAGAGGAACGGCTGAAGCTGCCCGTAACGCCACGCGTAGATCGACCAAGGTCTGGCCAGCTAGCGTGACGGCTTGGTCCTCTGAAATTGTCTTGGTTGCTGCGGTGACTGGGCTACCGTCGGCGAGGTTGCGGTTCCCGATGCCGATGGTCCAGTAGCCTGCCGGGCAGAGATAGGGCGAGAGACGCAGGCCCTCAATATCGTCGCGACGCAGCAGGGCGAGCGCGATTTCCAGTGAACCGGACATTATATTCCCCTTGTGTTGACGCCCATGATCCGGAATCTCATGGCTCATGGCTCATGGCTCATGGCTCATGGCTCATGGCTCATGGCTCATGGCTCATGGCTTGTATCAGGGCGCTTTTGCTGGCGATCGGCGGGAGCGTGAGCGGGAAGCGTCAAACCGGCTTGCCCGAGTGCGGCTCTGAGCATAGCATTTTGAGCCCGCAGTTCCTCGATCAGCTGGAGATTTTCCTCCTCGCGTTCTTCGAGCTTGTCCACGCGGGCATTGAGCCGGTCTAGATCCTGGCGCTGTGATTCGATGGTGGCCTTCGCGCTCGATGCCCCAAAACCAATCAGCCAGCGCACGGTGAAAAGCACTCCGCCCACCACCGCCACCCACCAGGGTTGGGGGGTGATATTTTCAGGCATACTTGCCCCCGCAATCTAACATCGCAGACCGGGCGGGATCCCTCCCGCCGGGCATTACTGGCCGCGCTCGACGGTGGCGAGCGTGCCTGTCTTGGCCTCGATCACAACCGAGGCATATTGCCCCGGCAGGGCATAGGGGCCGGTCTGGGCCTGTGTGGTCCAGCTGCCCAGCGTCTCGCCGCTCAGGGGCGTGATGGTCACGCCACCCGTTCCAAGCTGCGTGACGGTAATGCGGCACCCCGCCGCAAGCCCGGTGCCGATGGTGACAGACAGGGCATTACTGCCCGATACCGTCAGCGTCGTGCCGCAATCGGTCAGGCCAAGTTGGCGCGTTGCCGCCAGGCTCATGACAGGATGCGCCACAAAGCGCGTCGCACGCGAGCCGTCGAGATACTGCTCCGAAATCGTGCCATCCGCCCCGCCATTGCCGAGGTTCAGATCCACCCAGCGATAGCGCCCCGGATTATTCACGCAAATGGCCTGGAGCGTGTTGATCCCGTCAAGAAACGTGCTGCGGTCCACCTGATTGCGGTTGCCGGTGCCGGGCTGGCAGATGGTGTTGAGAATGCCCAGATTGCCGAAACTCACGCGCCCGTTGCGGTCGGCCCCGATGATGGCATTGCCCACAACGTCGAGTTCCGCTTCCGGGTGATTGGTCCAGATACCGACGCGCCCATAGTTGAAATCGGCAGAAAAGAACGGCCAGGTCCTGAAGCCGCCATCATAGGCCGAGGGGTAGGTGTACCAGTCCTCGTTTCCCATCTCGGTCCAGACCTTGCTGTCATACTGATGATACGCGGTCGGCCCGAAACGCCCGATTACATTGGCCCGCCCGCCTTTGGCCGGGCTCGACACCGTAAGGGTGGCGGTTCCTGCGCCGGATTTGATGGTGGTGGGCTGGGCAAACAGGCCGTATTCGGTTGGCGCGTCGATGACCTGGCCGTCAATGCCAGCCGGGAAGGTGCAGCCGTGACAGGTCACGGTGACAGACCCGGCGGCGGTGTCGATGAACCGTTCCTGAAACGAGGTGAACTCAGCGCCGGTATGCTGCATCATCCAGGCCACGGGTGCGAGGAACGGATTGGCCGTGCCGTCATAACGGCTGATTTCCGTGAAGGCGTAGCCCTTGCCCATCTGATAGGCCAGGCTGCCGCCATAGCCCACGGCGGCGTGCTCGAAATTCACGTCCTTGCCGGACAGGGCGCTCAGATTGGCGTCATTGCCGCGAAAGGTGATGGCCGTGAATCCATTGGCCGCCGTGTTATCGACCGCCAGCACATTCGATCCCGGCGCGTTGGCGGTCAGGGTCAGTTCATTGGCCATGGGGGAGGCGAAATCGAGATGGGCGAGCCCGTCAGAGCCCATTTTCGGGTTCGGGTTGGTCAGGCTCAGCCCCTTGCCCTTCGTGCCGTCAATCGTCCCGCCAGAGCGGGGCAGATAGCCCGTCAGGGCGGCTTGTGTGGCATAGAGGCCATCTGCCTGGCTGGCGCTCAGATAGCCCCCCAGCGCCTCGGCAAGAGCCGCCTGTGTCACGCCTGACTTGCCCAGCGTCTCGATATCGCGCGCGTTGCGCTCGATCCCGCTTTGCATGGTCTGAAGCGTCGCGCCTGCGGTGCCGACCGGCGTCGAGGCTGGCAGGCCGCGCGGCGGCGCGAATTGCGGCTGCGCATGGGCTGCCGTGCCAAGCAGGATCAGCCCGGCCAGCAGGGAAGGGGCCATGAGGGTGAAACGCTTCATGTCAGATCTCCAAGCCGGGTGGGAATGCCCGCATTATTGAACCAGCCGGTGCCGCTCTCGGGCGGTGCGGTCGGCAGGGAGCGCAGCCACGA
This sequence comes from Asaia krungthepensis NRIC 0535, assembly GCF_025995175.1. GTDB lineage: Bacteria > Pseudomonadota > Alphaproteobacteria > Acetobacterales > Acetobacteraceae > Asaia > Asaia krungthepensis. The sequence goes on along the minus strand of NZ_BAPV01000008.1, from coordinate 4,722 downwards.
ATCCATCGCCGCACTCGAGAGCGTGCCGCCCGGTGGCGTGGCTATCCCGGGCCCATAAGGCAAAATGGCTGGATAAAGTGCCTCCCGAGGAGAGATGGTGATCGATACTTCGACCTGCCGGGTATTGCCCTCGCTTGTCAGCGCGCAAACGGTCACGCTCTGCGTGCCCGAGGCCTTCCAGCGCATCCAGGCGGTGGCGATGTTGCCGAATAGATTAGTCCAGGCCAGATCGGCCCCGCCCGCCTCAAACCGGAAGGCTGTCACAAATTCACCGGGGGCGAGCAGATGCTCGAAATCGATGCTGTAATCGCCACCGCTCTTCAGATCGGAGGAGGGCCAGACGAGCGTGTTACGCATGCAAAAGGACTCCGCGCCCCCGACAGGCTCGGGGCGCAGGATGTTGACGACGGGGCGCCATGTCATGATGTGATCTCCAGTTATCCGATTTCTGCGATGGATCTCTTCTGTGCAGGGTCGGAAAAGGGGGAGGGGATTGGAGGGTTAGCCTCATACTCTTGCCACCCCTTGTGGCATTGAGCGTGCCTTGGCTTGTCGTCGTGGTAGGGGGAGCTCAGTTGGCATTCCTGCGGATTTGGTTAAGCCAGCTCCTTGCCGAGGGAGTGTGCTTTGAGCGATCCACACAGACAGATCGCCCCCTCGGGTAATCGACTTCGCGACCCCGCAACGCGCCCAAAAATCTCGAAGGATCGCCCGGACTGAGCGATGAAAGAGCCATATCATCTTAGGGTGAGGAAGGTGAGCAACGTGGCTGAGCGTTGTAGGAACCTGCCGAGTTGTCTCAGTGCGTCTGAGGAGACTGCGGCGGTGACGGATCCCAAGGTGCAAATTCCATCGTCATAAGTGTGAGGCGACAACGGGCTAGTATTTGGGCCTCTTTGAGGGAATATCGCCGAGTGGACCGAGAGGCGAAGGAACTCCTATGCGGAAAGATCAATATTCCTGCATGGGGCTCTTCGGCTGATCGAACGGCCGCGACCTTCAATGGGAGATCGTTAGTTTATTCGAGAAAATAGCATATTCAGGAAGCGATCATTTGGCAGAGATAAATTTTATCCTGATATATTTATGATATATAGCACATATTACCGTCGAAAAGAAATGGATAAATAGAAGACGTATCGAATATCTTTCCTTATCGATCCGTCAGGGCGGCCCGGAATACCATCTAGCGTTTCTCTGGGTGCCAATCCAAAACATTTGCTTCACCGTACAGCAAACCGTTTCCACAATCTCTTATCCGCAACGGTTCGTGGGCGCCTGAAAGAGCCTTATGCTCGTTGCATGTCCTATTATCGAGCACGGAAAAGCTGGGTACTTGAATGCTTTTCAGTATACAGGACTCGAACGAAGTGTCTGAAGATAGCTCCGTATTCCCGGCCTCGCTGTAACCGTCGGACGGAGAGCCATACGGCTTGCACGTATACCAAATGTCATGCCCCGGTCTCGCAAAGGATCGATCAGAGAGACTGCGGTTAACGGCCCGGCTTGAGGCGAGGGGTGGCCTTATCGTGCCCCTCGCCAGTACGGCGCTGGTAACGATCACCCTGATATAGGGTTATCGAATAGTTCCTGCCGGGACGCGCTATATAGGCTCTCGCGACGGGGGGAAGCTCGGCTCATCCGCTCCGAGGCATATCTACGCGAGCTGTTAAACGAAGGATGTGCCGCGGAGTTGGGCTAAGAAATTACCGCACACTAAGTCGCTCATGATATAGACAATTAAAATAAAATGATATTAAATAGAATACTATGATAAATAACAAGTTATTTTTATATTATCATTGATTAAAATTATTTTCTGAAAATGCAAACATGCCATATCTATAGTAAAACATAGTTTTTTAATTAAATAGTTACACCGTTCGATAACTTTTATGTTTCCTCTAAGTCGCGATTCTCCGCACCTGTTTTGTCATACGAGCCATGTTCTAGGAAATGGTCCGTTGAAAGATGATGGCGCGCAATTTCTTGGCTCGCTCAGGCCTGGAATGCAGAGTGAGCCCACAGCAGGATTAAGGATATAGGGCATCGTTCGACTTGGTTTGTGCCGTCTGAACTACCGAAAGGGCCGACCACAGCAATAGCCGGTCCCGCTTGCCAGACACGAGAGCTGCCGCAGCAACTTCAAGCAAATTATCTAAACGCGGGTGCTGTCCACCGCCCCTCCCCGGGTCAGAATTCGGCGACCCGGCTGATGCCGGGTCGCCATAATTTAATCCATCTCTTGTGACGGGCGACAAGAGACGGGGGACTGGCTTTATGACTGTGCCGACGGGAGCGCTCCGGTAGCGAGAATCTCAACCGAGAGCAAAGCGGCCCCCGAGCCTGAGCGCTCAGGCAAGCTCAATTGTCCCGCACCGTCCGTCCAACGTGTCTCGGAAGATTCGCTGCTATGCCATCCGCAGGGCATGGAATCGATTGTTGCAAGATCGATTTGACGAGTTCCGTCAGCGTCATACAATTCAAGCTCTCCAACGAGTAGGCCGAGTTCCCGACGATCATCGACATATGCTCCGATGGTGTCGCAAGGTCGTGCCGAGTCCGATCGTAATGTAAGCTCAGTGACAGATTCCGGAATCTGGAACACCACACGGTTGCCTGACCGACGTAGGGGCATGATCACTTTGCCGCAGGAGGTTTCGATGAAAGTCTGCGTCTCGCGTGCTTCTTCGATAATGGACGGTTGCGGCGCAACACCCAGAACCTCTGCCCGCTTCTCTAGCCTGCGAAAGATCGGTTCGACAAAATCGCGCGATGTATCGAGCGGAAAAGCGGCATCATGGCACCAGCTCTTTTCACTATCAATGACGCCACGCGAAAACGACACGTGTCCTGTGTTGAGATAGCTCTCGGTCAACGTGCCATCAGCCATGATGACTGAGTGCTGCTCCAGCTCGACATGATAGTAGTCGTAAGAAGCATAATTGCGATCATAGTAAATCGTGCGATCATTCACGAGCATCCGCACCGGGAAGAACTTCCCTTCAAAGAACATGCAATGCTCCGGTGTCACTCTCATATCCCGATAAGGAACATTATCAGCGATCGCGCCCCGAACGATGCAGACCGGATATCCAGCAGTGCTTGGCCTGCAGCCGGTCTTGACTGTCATATGCGACTTGCCGACCCAAACCACTTTCCTGGAATGCACACCGTCATGTCCAAATACGTCGATCTCGTCACCGATCCGGATGTTGTCGATGGCAATGATCTTGTTTCCGGCGCGGATTTCTGTCCCGGACAGGAAACAGGGTGGCCGGCTCTCATAATGGGGAACGAAGTTGTCATTTCCTTCATAGAGGGTCGCATTTTCAAGCATTGGATTGTTGTAGTTGATCGTCCATGTCGTAGGACTAGTGCTCGAATTGTATTTTAGGGATATGCCGCTCGTATAACCGTTCGGATCGCTGAGTAACATATAAGCGCCAGTCGACAACCTGAGTATGACAATATCCGACCCCTGAACGCCCCACACCTTGTTGTATGTGTAGGTTTTTCCACTGGTTGTGAACGTCCCTGCACCGAACGTCACATCGTGCGGGCCTTGCAGCGAGGGTTGCGTTGTCGAGGTAGTAATCGTCGCGACTACGAGGCTGTAGCTTCCAGACGTAGGTAATGACATCTTTTTTTCCTTGGTGACGATTTCTGTATCTCAGTACACCAGATCGAATTCTTATTTTCATACAAATGTTTACAGAAAACAAAAGTGATATCCAAATATTGGGTTCTGCTGACAATTCAGATATTTAGGTGACATGCGTTCCAACTCTACGAGGGGTCCTTTTCTTGATACCCGCGTTCAAGCGGGATTATCGGTCGACGCACGATTGATCTCTCGCCGGAATTGGCCCCTCAAGAATCATCGCGTTACGAGCCATGTACGGAGCGATCGTCTCTCCTCATGCTGCCGAGGGCATTCCGATTTCTCACCGGATTCGCCGGCATACACCCCACCGTTACGCCGGGCTGGGTATCACCGGCTGCTCGTCTGTTCTCGCAAGTGCAAATCCCACCACCTGGCGGCGATAATGGGATGGCACAAAATGCTCATCAATCCACGCGGTCCCATGGATCGATCGCCCTAATTGCTGCAGCTGCAACCCGCGCGCTGTGTGCCCTATCCCTGGGCAAAACTGTATACCTACCTGTTCCGGCACCGAGTGTGTGCGAGAGCAAGGAATTGTATAAAGTCGCGCGTGTAAGTTGGCTCATCTCGTCTTCTGGAGGCGTTATGTAAACTTATAATATACGCCATTTATCGTGGTTGTGGCACACTTTGGTTGAATGAATATCGGAATAATTGTCTCGTATCGGGTCCGTCTTCTTGCAAATTTTTTGACAGGAAGCTGGTAACCCCCGGTTTGACCCGCGCCTCTGCTATTCGGGGCGTATCGGGAAATTGTTTTTAAGTTCGTCGCCCGGCATCAGGCATTGCAAGGGAAGACATAAGCCCGTTTATGACTCTTTAGAGTGTAGATTTCTTATTACGTGGGTGTTTATCCGGTCCGGGGAGATTGCTTCTTTTGCCTGCCCCTTAGTACCCTGATTGGAGCAACGCTTTTCAGATGAAACGCTGCTGGGTGACGTGGATGTCTCGGTCGCTTCGCAATGCTACTTGGGGCCGCTGCACCTGGAGGGGTCGAAAAACCCCTTTGGTCAGGGGCTGCTGGTGTGATTCTATCCCAGCTGTGATGTTGGGGG
>NZ_BAPV01000007.1 GCF_025995175.1 Asaia krungthepensis NRIC 0535 | reverse complement strand
GGCGTCTGCAGGGCGCTGCCCTGCCCCCGTAAAGGGGCACGCCCCTTTCATCCCGGCTTAGTCGAACAGGTTTCCAAAGGACGACTGTCCTTTGGCGGGGTATGGGGCGGAGCCCCATGATCGGCTCAACTCGCCGAAGAAAGATCGATCGCGGCGATCACGCCGTCATCCGTACCGAACACCATGACACCACCCAGCGGGGAGAAGGCCAGACCGGTCACCTTGCCGCGCTTGCCGAGGCAGATGGGCAGAACGCGTTCTGAGCCAAGTTCGGCGAGAAGCACCGATCCGTCTTCGAAGCCAGCGGCGATGATATCGTTTTTGGGGTGTGCTGCGACCGCGGAACAGAACACGCCGGGCAGCCGGGCGAGCTCGGTAGGCGGCTTGCCCATCGGGCCGCCGCCGAAGAAAGGCCAGAGCACGATGGCATCGGCGCCTGAGGTCGCAAGCCAGCGCCCGTTACGGGTAAAGGAGAGCGAGGTCACGCGCTTGGGGTAGCCGCTCATGCGCATGTTATGGCTGTCGGACAGGCGCCAGCCATGCAGGTCATTTTCCTGCATCGCTGTCACGAGCGCCTCGCCAGCAGGATGAATGGCGAGGGTGGTGTGGCTGCCCTTCCATTCGAGCGGGCGCACGGTATCTACTTTTGCGCCTACAAACCACATCGACACGCCATTATAATGCGAGGCCGCAACGCGCTTGCCCTTGGCATCGAAAACGATGCCGGTCACGGTTGAAGGGTGTTCGAGGGTCTTGAGCGTCGTATCGCCGGGCGCGTTACGGATTTCGAGCTGCTTGCCTATGGAAAAGGCGATGTGCTCGGGGGTGGTCGACACGCACTCGACCCAGCGACGACCCTTGTGAAGTTCGGTCACCGTGCCATCGGGCAGGGTGCGGCACAGACGGCTATCCTCGCCGCCGCTCACGAACCCGGTCTTGCCCGTATCGGGAGCCAGGCAGAGCACCGCACCGTCATGGGCCTCGACACGCTGCCAGGTCTCGGGGAGCTTGAGCCCGGCCACAGGGATGAGAAAGATCTCACCCTCGACCGTGCCCAGAGCGAAACTCTGTCCGTCGCGTGCGCAGGCAACCGCTGTAACAGGGGAGCCAATGGTCTTTTCCGCGCCACGTGTGGCGAGGAGTTCGGTCATCTCGCTCATGCGCGGCAGCTCTCGAAGCCACGGCGCAGTTGCGGACGGTTCAGGTTGCGGCCGATGAAGACGATGCGTGATTCCGTGCTGTCACCCTCCTTGCCCTTCCCGATGAAATCGCCATCGGCCATCATGTGGACGGCCTGGAATGCAAAGCGCTCCTCCTTGCCGGCAAAATGCATGATGCCCTTCGAGCGCAGGATATCGGCACCCTGCTCCTGCAAAATCGCACCGATCCAGGCCTGGAAGCGCTGCTCGTCGAGCGGTTCCGCAACAGAGAAAGACATGCTGGTCACGCCTTCCTCATGCGAATGCTCATTGTTCTCGAGGAAATCGGGCATGGTCTCGAGGGCACGTTCGAGATCGAACCCGCCCTGATCGAGCACGGTGCTGAGCGCCACGGCGCTGTGCTGCGCGCGATGGATCTGCACGCTGGCATTGATCCCACGCAGACGGGCTTCGATGGCCTCGAGTCCTGCCTCATCCACCAGATCGGTCTTGTTGAGAATGATCACATCGGCAAACGCGACCTGACGAATGGCCTCGGGACTCTCGTCGAGAGTCTGGATCACGTTATAGGCGTCCACCACGGTCACGACGGCGTCGAGACGGGACTTCTCGCGCAGGTTTTCGTCCACGAAAAAGGTCTGGGCCACGGGGGCGGGGTCGGCTAGCCCGGTAGTCTCGACAATGATGCCATCGAATTTGCCGCGACGGCGCAGCAAACTGCCGAGGATACGGATCAGATCGCCACGCACGGTGCAGCAGATGCAGCCATTATTGGTCTCGAACACCTCTTCATCGGCGTCGACCACCAGATCGCCATCGACCCCGAGCTCGCCGAACTCATTCACGAGCACCGCATATTTGCGTCCGTGTTCGCTTGAGAGAATGTGATTGAGCAGGGTCGTTTTCCCGGCACCGAGAAAGCCGGTGAGAACGGTGACGGGGGTCTTGGTTTCGGACATCGGCACTCCGGATCTTCGCGAAGAGTTATGGTCGGCTCAGCATATAGGGTGGCAAGGGGGTAAGGAACAGAGGCGGCATGCCACCCGGCCGGCCGTGCACGAACTCTCGTGGATCGTGGATGCCGGCGCTCGCCCCTACGGGATTACAGGACGGGGTAAGGGTTCGGTTCAACGCTCTGGCGGTGCTCAGCCTCGGCAAGGCCGACGCCGAGCAGCATGAAGGCCCAGCCACCCAGAGGCAGGTTGAGGAAATCACTGGCCGAAGCAAAAGGCCATTCCTGGATGAAAAAAGCGGCAAACAGCCCGATACGCCAGGCGTGATGCGCTCCTCGCACCGGCCATAGTGCACGCAGGCAGGCAAAAACGAGGCCGCCGAACAGGAAGAGCCCCGGCACACCGGCATTGGTCAGGGCCTGCAGGTAGTGGTTATGGGCGTGCTGCACGCAAATGCCTGCGCCGCCGCCGTCACTGGCCGTACTGAACCAGGGCAAGCCATGCTGATAGGCCGGGTTCGCGCAGGCATGACGGAAGGCATCGTAGCCGAGGCCGGTCACAGGATGAGCCTCAGCCATGACCATGGCCCGCGTGAAAACAAGGCCGTAATGCGACTCCCAGAAATGGGAAAGCTGATGCGCGGCCAGGATCACAAGATGCTGGAACGCCTGCGGTGCAACGAAGCGCGCCAGAAGCACGAGTACGGGCAGGCTGAGCGCGCCCACGACGGCGGCGGGGCGCAGGGGGCGGTAGAATAATGCACAAACGCCAATGCCCAGCGCCGTAAGGGCCATGGGGATGCGCTGTCCGGCAAGCACCATCAGGCCCAGCACCAGTACAGCGAGCACGCTCATGGCAAGAAACGTCCCTGTGCCGACTGAACGAGATGTATCGCTCTCAGCTCGCCCGGACCGTGCCACCAGAAAGGCACAGCCCAGCATCATGACCGGCAGGACCAGTCGCGAAAAAGGAGCGGCGGCGCGCGGATGGGCGTAGGGGCCGGTCAAGGTGCCATCGATATAGCGCGGATAACCGAAAAGATTGTGACCGAGCAGCGCCTGCATCACGAATTGCAGGACGAAATAGGCACAGCATGCCACCAGTACCCGACTCATCCAGAGGCGTGATTCGGCGTCGCGCAACGTCCAGACCTGCATTGCCGCTGCCATGAGTGGAAATCGTATGGCAAGGCAGGCCTGGGTGAGTGCCTGCGATGAGCCAAGCCCGATATGGGGCAGGGAACAAACGATCTGCCAGCCCCACCAGAGGAAGGCGACACGGACCCAGAACTGGCGCGTCCAGAACCACCCCAGACCCAAGGCGGATCGTACCAGCAGCAGGACGGCGAGAAGATCCATGGAGATTTCAGAGAACACACGCCCATGTGTGAGGAACACCGGCATGAGCAATGTCGCCACGAAACCGAGGCGATCGAGCGCAGGGATACATCGGGCGGTTCTGGTCATGGCATTGGGTGATGCCCGCTCGCCGGGGCGGGCGCAAGAGACGCATCGAATGTCCGGTCGTGTCGTGTGAAACAGGATGTGACGTACCTGACAAAGGACCATGCCGATGACGACCGACACGATGACAATCCGGCGGAGCGGGAAATCAGTCCCCCGTATCAAGCTGAGGGCTTCGGGAATGCGTGGATGACTGTGAAGCGGCCCTGAAGATAGTGCGGTGATCAGGCCCCTTCACAAGGCGATCAGGAGCGGGGTGAGATTTACTGACACGTTCCCGGTTCATGGGCGCGGTCATGGCGAGGTGCCCATAGGACGTGCCGGAGCGGAGAGGCGGTAGATGCTCCAAGGGGAGGGCTGGCTACCAAGCTCGGCCTGGCTTGGCCTGACAACCCCAAACTCTATCGCGACAGTCTACCGTGACGCAGCCGTCGGGGAATCAAGGGATCGCTATGTTGTTTGAAAACGGTCAGGATCGACTTCCGGTATGTCCACCGGATCGATGGCAGGACCCCGGTGCAAAATGCGGCCACCGAACATGAGAGGCAATGCGAGGTGGGCAAGATTCGTGCCACCGCGGTCGAGCAATAGTGCGGCGAAAGGACATGACCGACATCAGCTTCTCTGTCCTTATCGCTATCATCCAGCCCTCCGTTAGCCTGTCTGAGCGACTGACGACCGCGCGCGATATCCAGCCTCATGCGCTAGTCATGCGCTCAGATATGACGCAATCGTGATGGGCTTCGGGCCGCTCTGTTATGGATGGCTGCGCTGGCAGAATAATGGGTGAAATCGGCTTTTCCGGCGATGATCCGTGTAGGAGCGTCCCCGCGATTCTGGCCGCTTTTCTTCGATCGCTGTCCGGTTGCCGTAGAGGGGCCCAAGGCCACCGCGGCACTGTATGGGAAATCGATGCTGGCATCGGCCACATGCAGGGTCCCGGATCGGAGGGCGATGGTGGCGCCATGACGCGCGCAAGCAGGGACAAATCGACAGATCGAAGGTCCGGCATCGTGTCTGAGCCAGCATGACAAGAAAATATCGAGGCCAGTGAGTGTCGTCATGCTCTTAATTAGATAGAGCCGGATTTCATGGCTCCGTCCCTGCGCACATGGCACGGTTGTCAGTCAACGCCTCGCGATCATGCTTCATGACGGGAACGAACCGGAGAGCAGCGAGTTAACGCCACGCAACGCATTCCCTTTCTGAGAGGAACAAGAACAATGCGCTCATTCACCCGCCGTGCCCTTGCCGCTTCCACCTTCGCAGCTGCGGCGCTGGCCATCATGCCGGTAGCGCATGCCGATCCAAAGGCTCCTGACGCTCTTGGAACACCGGTCGGCCATATCACGATGATGGCAAAATCTGCCGATGTCGGCATCGGGTATACTTGGGGGCAGGGCACCCTGACCTTCGGGCACAAGACTTATCGCTTCAAGATTTCGGGTGGCAATATCGCTGCAGTTGGCTTCTCGAAGATCGAGGCTACGGGCGTTGTCTACAACCTGAAGAACCTGCATGATTTCGACGGTGGTTACGGTGCGCTCAATGGCGACGCCACGCTGGATCGCGGCATCGGTGGCGCAATTCTGAGCAACAGCAATGGTGTGAAGATCAAGATCACCACAGCAACGCGCGGCGCCCATCTGGCCGCGGGCGGTCAGGGTCTGTCTTTCCAGCTGGTGGACTGAGGCGAAAAGAGCCCTCGGGGCGGCTGACAGGCTGCCTCGATGAGCCTCGGACAAGCGGGTCTCCGATGAGCCCACGGTTTGTTCTGATGGAAGCGGCCCCAGGGCCGCTTTTTTCAAGGGGGATGGTCCGCTTAGGTCACGCCGCGCTATCCAAGCTGCAAGACGTCATGTCGCCAATATCAGGTCATCAGGGCGCGGATCTGCATCAGTATACGGCGGGCGAGGCGGTCTGATTTGACTGACCCAGTGGCGGTCCCTCGCGCGTTCGTCAGAGGTCGAAGCTTTGTCGCGTATAGAGAATCGGGCTGAGCGACGCCAGGCAGCCCGGGAGCATCTATCCCATCGTTCAACGCCTTCTCATCCCAAGTGCGGGGCCGACTCTTTTGTGGGGTCAGACAGATGGTACGTGCGATCTCGGAGGAGCTCCCCGGGCAGACATACAGGGTCCATGATCCAGTCCGGTCCGCCTCCTCTGGTTTTCGCTTTCTCTGGCTGCCCCATCTCAAGAGGGTGAGAACGAGACCCCAATGATTGTATGGCACATATAAGACCCCGGTTTGCCGAGGGGATTGCCATCTCCTGAGGATACGTTGAACGGCAATGTGGGATTTGTCTCAGTCCCGTTTCGGAGCGGGCAGGTCACTACTCTGCCGGGTCGGAAGGCATTCCTGTCATGCTCTGCATAACCCTGTCGCCCCGGATCAGGAAATGGAACAGCGCCGCTCCCGCATGGGCCATGATGAGCCCGAACAAGCCAAAGGCGAGCACAGTGTGGGTCAGGCGCAGCCAGCCCCAGACAGTCGCATCATGTGGCAGGATGGGAGGCAGGAGCAGGCTCTGTCCCCAAAGGGGAATCGGGTAGCCGCCCGCCGAGAGCATGGCCCAGCCTACCAGAGGCAGGGTGATCATCAGGACGTAGAGTGCCCAGTGTGAGGCCTTTGCGACAAGACTCATGACACGAGGGAGATCGGCTGGCAGCGCGGGAGGCGGATTGAATCGGCGGTTGATAAGCCTGACGATGGCCAGCAGCAGGATCGCGATACCGAGCGGGCGATGGAACGATACCAGCATGTGGTAGTGCGGCCCGGCGCCGGACGCCATAAAGACACCGACGAACAGCATCGTCAGGATCAGCACGACCATGAGCCAGTGAAGCAGGCGCGAGGGGCCCGAGAAAACATCCGGACGGCTCATGATGCTTTGTCCTGGCTTTTCGTTTCGAGCGTGGCAGGCGTGACTGCGGGAACGGGGCGGGGTTCGCGCGAGCGTTCGGCGAAAGAGCGCATATAGGCTGCTGAGCGCGCCTGGAGCACCGGATCGCCTGAGGCACTGACCCCCGGCGGCAATATCAGGGGGTCATAGGTAATCCCGGTGCAGCTCCCGGTTTCCTCGCTCTCGATCCTGTCGATGGTCAGGATCCCTCCCTCGATCTGACGATCCTGCCCGGACCATTCACGGCTTGGGTCGTCGATCACATCACCCGGCCCGGCCACGGTAAAAACCAACGTCCAGCGCAGGGGGTGAGCGGCAATGGCGTTTGCCAGTCTCTCGAACAAGGCGTTTTCCCCCGAAAGGGCAGGGATCGTCACATCGGTTTCTTCTGGCACCATAGCGTAGCGAACCGCCGTCACATGACCCTTGGCGTCTTGGAGCAGGAAGCTGTCGAGACTGCGATAGGTGTCGTTTTCGAAGCCTGAGGTAATTGGTCGCTTTGCCAGTGCCGCACCGGCAGAGGCGAGCCAAGGATGAGCTGCACGAAACGCCTGAACCTGCGCAGGGTCGGGTTTGCCGGTTGCAGGGTTGGGGCGAACGGCAAGCTGAAGCGCCTGAAATTCTTCCGGGGTCCTGACAGGAAACACCGGGATATCGTTAATCCCCATGCGCCACTCCTGACCGTCAGCTCCCCTCAGACTGAGGCCCAGGCTTCTCACCTTACCCGGGGCATCGCCCTGATAGGGCATGCCGCCCGCCAGGGCGAAACGTCCGATCACCGGCACACGACGGGCTTCGAGGAAAGAGGAAGTGGAAAGGGCGCTTGCCGTGCCGTTACCCTCGAACCATCCGGTCACGCACACGCCCTTGGCATGGTTGCGCCTGAAGCCAGGATGTTTCCCATCGACGCCCTGCAGCGCCGCGATCAGGGTATTCTGTGTGACGCGATGGGGGCTCAGCCAACCTCCTGATACGGCAAATCCTGCGGCGAGCAGGCACGGCAGGGAGGCAACACCCAGCCAGCGTAGGACCCGCCCTGAAGAATGCGGCAATTTCTGAGGCATGTCACATGGGCCCTGGTGCCTGATCGCCGGTCAGCACAATGCCGCCGCCCGATATTCAGCCTGACACCCTCCATGCTACTCCGGAGCGCTAGGGCGCGCGTATAAAATTCCGGTTTAAGAATGAACATGCATTATTCCTTGCCCTCTCATGGGCAAGGATGATCGCGCGTGATCCGCCGTGTTGATGCCGGCCTCGTCACCAGACAGGCTGCGGGCCTGATTGGGCGCAGTACAAGACCGCCGCCACAATTCGGGCAGACGCCCCCGAGCCTTGTCTCGGCACAGTCCTGACAAAATGTGCATTCGAAAGAACAGATCCAGGCGTGGTCTGACTCGGGTGGGAGGTCGGTATCACAGCATTCGCAATTCGGTCGGAGTTCGAGCATGGGACTTTTTCCTGCATGGGGAGCAGAGCGTAGCCTGCACGATGGTACGCCGTCTCTGTTTTCCAGCAATGGCGAAGGGGACTCGCGGGGGCCACGCCCTGCGCAACAGAGCGTTGCGAGGCGCTCGCAACTCATGCAATCTCATCACGTTGGCGAACAGAACTGGCTTTTTCTATGAGGAATCGCTCTCTGTCCTCGTCCTTCGTTCTGCGCTTCGGCTTTCCTGCGACGTTTTCTCTCTACTTGAGGTTCTTTCCATGCGCGCTGTCCTGCACAAAACTCTCTCCGTTCTTCTACTTTCGGGCACAATAATCGGCCTGTCCCAGGCCCAGGCGGCCGAGAGCATGGCGGATACCCTAACCGGGTCCCTGCTCGGCGCAGACGGCAAGTCGCATGGCACCGTGACCGTGACCGAAGCCCCGAAGGGAGTACTGCTTCGCGTGGTTGCCGAGGGGCTTGCACCCGGATGGCATGGCATTCATTTTCACGAGAAAGGAAGCTGCACCCCGCCCAAATTCACCAGCGCCGGGGGACATGTGCATGCGGTGATGCCGGTCGTGCACGGGTTGCTTTCGCCCAACGCCACTGATGCCGGAGATCTGCCCAACCTGTACGTTGCTAGCGATGGCAGTGCGACGGTCGAATTCTACTCCACCCTTGTCTCAGTCCAGGGTGCAGAGGGTCGTCCTGCGCTTCGCGATGCAGATGGTTCTGCCCTTGTGATCCACGCCAGCCCTGATGACTACAAGACGCAGCCGATTGGAGGCGCCGGAGCACGCATCGCCTGTGCCGTGCTGCAATAAATCTTCAGGGGCAAAGCGCTTTTCGGCGTTGCGCGGTCTGCTGGCCTCGGCCTGTCAGGCCGTAGCTTTGCTCATACTCAATACGTGCCCCTGTGAGTCGGACAGCGCCTAGAAAGGCAGTTTGTCGAAACCATGCAGGCTGGCGCCTGTCAGGACGACCAGCTCCGTGATGATTGCCGTGGCGCCCAGCACGTCGCCCGTGTAGCCTCCTACGAGGCGATAAGCCACGCTGCATAGCCCCAGCGTGGCTAGACAGGCCGCGAGAAAGAGTGACAGCGCCCCCAGCAAGGACAGCGAGCTTGCGATCAGGGCGGTAAAGAAAATGGCAACCAGCAAACAGCGCGCAGGCAGGTGACGCAGTTCATGGGCCAGCCCATCGGCTCGGGCCGGGCGAAGCCACAGAAGCGGCAGCATGAGCGAAAGACGTGAAAACGCGCCAGCAGTCGCGAGTATGGAGACAATATGGAGGGGCTGGGCCGCAAGGGTTGTCATGGTTCCCGCGCGCAGCAGCATCACCACACTGAGCGCAAGCCCGCCATAACTGCCGATACGGCTGTCACGCATGATCTCGAGACGCCGTTCGGCTGTGCGCCCGCCGAAAAAACCGTCGATTGTGTCAGCAAACCCGTCTTCATGCAGGGCACCGGTCAGAAAAAGCTGAAGAACGATGGCCCAGCCAGTCGCCACGATCGCAGGCATACCCAGCCAGATGCACAGCACCATCATGCTGCCGGTTGCGGCCCCAATACCCCCGCCAAGAAGTGGCCAGCACCAGCTCGACCGGGTCAGTTCGATCGGGCTGCGGGGGTCATACAGCCATGCGGTCGGCAGGCGTGTCAGCAGGCTGAGACCCGCAGCGAAATCTGCGCGTAGGATAGTCATTCAGGTCGTTATTTTGTGATGACTCTGATTACTCACGGCAATGTCGTCGAAACTTGCCATCCCATTGTGGCAGGCAAGGGCTGCGCGCACAAGCGGGACGGCCAAAGCCGCTCCCGAACCCTCTCCCAGACGCAACTCCAGATCGAGGAGAGGCTCAAAGCCGAGGCGGTCTGCAAGCTGTCGATGCCCCCGCTCCTGCGAGCAATGGCCCAGATAGCCATGGTCGAGCCCTGAAGGGTCTAGCAGGGCCAGCGGGGCGACCGCCGCAGTCACCACAAACCCGTCAAGCAGAACAGGAATACGCTGGTGGCGCGCGCCGAGCATGGCGCCCAGAAGCGCTGCGAGCTCCCAGCCTCCATAGCGTCTGGCGCTCTCGAGAGGCGAGTGGTCTCGCCCGTGCAGCGACAACGCCCTGTCGATGGCCTCGATCTTGCGCTGTATGCCCTCATCGTCGAGTCCGGCCCCCCTACCGGCCCATGCTGCACCATCCCCGCCGAACAACACGGCGGCCAGCGCCGCCGCCGCCGTCGTGTTGCCCACCCCCATTTCGCCGAGAACCAGAAGATCCGTCATCGGGGGTACAGACTGATATCCGGTCGATACCGCGTCCAGAAACTGTTCCTGGGTCAGAGCAGGCGCGCGCGTCAGATCGGCGCTGGGAACAAGGTCACCGAGGGTGATGACATGCAAGCCCGCTCGTGCCTCGCGGGCCAGCTGGTTGATGGCCGCCCCTCCCTGACGGAAATTCTCGATCATGGCGGCCGTGACACTGGCGGGCCAGGCAGAGACACCCTGTTCAAGGACGCCATGATTGCCGGCGAATAGACAGATATCGACCCGATCCAGACACGGCTCGCGCCAGGCGCCATACCAGGCGACGAGTTTTTCAAGCCTGCCGAGGCTTCCAGCCGGTTTCGTCAGGCTGGCCTCGCGCAGGCCAATGGCCGCCCGTGCCGATTCATCGGGCGCGGGCAATGTCCGGCAGGCCGTCTGCAGGGCCTCGATAGAGCGGAAAGGTGACATGCGCCCTTTCTGTTGGGATAAAAGCGGTTCTGCAAGGGGAAGCGCGCGATGAATCATATCCTGGTGCTGGGTGGCGCCCGCTCCGGCAAGAGCCATCATGCCGAGACGCTGGTCATGGCGTGCCCCGGCCCGTGGCGCTATGTCGCGACCTGCCGCGCCTGGGATGATGAGATGCGTACCCGTATAGACCGGCACAGGGCAGACCGCTCACCCGGCTGGGAGACCGTCGAGGCGCCTTTCGACCTGGCTTCAGCCCTGCAGGGCGACAGGCCGGTTCTGATCGATTGCCTCACGCTCTGGTTGACGAACCTGCTGATGGAGGAACGCGATATCGTCCGTGAGACAACCATGTTGCTGGATGTCCTCGCGGCGCGTGAGGCTCTCACCGTGCTCGTCGGCAATGAGGTGGGTCTTGGTATCGTACCCGAGAATGCACTTGCAAGGCGCTTCCGGGATGAGGCAGGGCTCTTGCATCAGACTCTGGCCCGGTCAGCCCGTCGCGTCCTTTTCGTTGCGGCGGGTTGTGCCCTCGAAATGAAGTGAGTGATCCCGATGAGCGAAGATATCGAGCGACACCGTGAGAAGATGCGCCGCCGCAAGGAGGTTCAGGATCGAGAGGTCGCCGAGAAGACCATCGAGAAAGGTCTGCTTGCGGTCCATACGGGCCCCGGCAAGGGGAAATCGACGGCGGCTTTCGGGCTGGCCCTGCGTATGCTGGGCTATGAGCGCAAGGTCGTGGTGGTGCAGTTCATCAAGGGAGCATGGGATACCGGGGAGCGACGCGCGCTCGAGCGTTTCGGCGAACTTGCGCAGTTTCATGCGCTTGGCGAGGGCTTCACCTGGGAGACGCAGGACAAGGCGCGCGACATCGCAGCCTGCCAGCGTGCCTGGGAACAGGCACGGCTTGCCCTCGCACGCGAGGATGTGGCGCTGGTCGTTCTCGATGAACTCAATATCGCCCTGCGCTACGGCTATCTGGACGAAGCCACTGTACTTCCCGGGCTGGCCGCCCGACCGCCCGGCCAGCATGTGGTGATTACCGGGCGTAATGCCCCGGTCTGGCTGACCGAGGCTGCCGACCTCGTGACCGAGATGACCCTGGTCAAGCACCATTTCCGTGACGGCGTGAAAGCCCAGCAGGGCTTCGAGTTTTGAGCGCATCCGCCCTGATGTTTCAGGGAACGGGCTCGAATGTCGGTAAATCCGTGCTGGTGGCTGGTCTCGCCCGTGCCCTGACCCGGCGCGGGTTGAGGGTGCGTCCCTTCAAGCCGCAGAACATGTCCAATAATGCCGCGGTCACCCCCGATGGCGGTGAGATCGGCCGGGCGCAGGCCCTGCAGGCCATGGCCTGCGGCGTTGCCCCCAGCGTTCACATGAATCCGGTTCTGCTCAAGCCACAGAGCGAGCAGGGTTCGCAGATCATCGTGCAGGGCAGGGTATGGGGGCAGAGGCAGGCGCGGGCCTATCAGCAGGTCAAGCCACTGCTGATGCCAGCCGTCATGGAGAGCTTCAGAACGCTCCAGGCCGAGGCCGATATCGTCCTTGTGGAGGGCGCGGGGTCGGCCTCGGAGGTCAATCTGCGTCAGAACGATATCGCCAATATGGGCTTTGCCGAGCAGGCATCATGTCCCGTCATCCTGATTGGCGATATCGATCGCGGCGGGGTCATCGCCAGTCTTGTCGGCACGCAGACCGTGCTGCCGCCCGCGGATGCGGCGCGGATACGGGGTTTCATCGTCAATCGCATGAGGGGAGACCCGACCCTGTTCGAGAGCGGGATGGAATTCATTACCGAGAGAACGGGCTGGGATCCTTGCGGGCTGGTTCCTCATTTCAGCCGTATGCAGGAACTTCCGTCCGAGGATACGGGCGATCTGCCTTCAGGCTGCGCCTCCTTCGCCCATGCCATGCACGGGCGTGGTCTGTTCGGCGAATTACCCGGCGATCGTCCCCCTTATGGACTACAGGGCGAGTGCATTCTCCGTGTGGCGGTGCCCCTGATGCCCATGATTGCGAATTTCGACGATCTCGACGCCTTGCGCGCCGAGCCCGGCCTTTCGATCGTCTATGTTCCGGCGGGCGAGGTGCTGCCCGTCTGCGATCTGGTGATCTTGCCCGGTTCCAAATCGACCATCGCCGATCTGGCTTTCCTGCGGGCGCAGGGCTGGGACATCGATCTCAGGGCCCATCATCGTCGCGGCGGTCATATTCTTGGTCTTTGCGGCGGGTACCAGATGCTCGGGCGCTCGATTGCCGATCCCTGCGGGATAGAAGGGCCCAGCATCGCCTGCGAAGGGCTGGGTTTTCTTGAGCTCGATACCGTTATCACAACCGGAAAAACCGTCCGTGAAACCACCGGGCAACTTTTACCCGATGGTGGATATGTGCGTGGGTACGAGATCCATGCGGGTGAGACGACCGGTTCTGCCTTGTCCCGGCCTCTGATCATGATGGAGGATGGTCGAGCCGAAGGGGCGCAATCGCAGGATGGCCGGGTAAGCGGCAGCTATCTGCATGGATTTTTCGACAAGGCCGAAGGGCGTGCCGCGTTTCTGTTCCGGTTAGGGGCAGGTTCGGCCCCTTTCGACAACAAAAAGCGTGTGGAGTCCGCGCTCGATGCCCTGGCGGATCACCTCGAATCCCATATTGCCGTCGATCGATTGCTCGATATTGCCCGGAAGATCTGACGTCAAAAGCCGGAACGAAGAAAACGGGCCTGAAAACTTGGCCCGGGACCGGGACTCAGAAAGCAGGGAGGGCGCGCGCGGTTTCAGAAAACAGCATGCGCACGTAGTTCAGGGCGTCAAGCATGACGCCGTTTTCGCGCACCGAATAGGGGTCGCCCTTGACGGACAAGCAAACCGTGTCCTGCTCGTTCGCTGACGAAATTTTGGGTAGGTAGACGCGTGAGACATTCTCGAGCAGGTTCCAGACGACCCTGATCGACACTGGATCATTTTCTGCGCGGCTCAGAAGGCCAGTATCCGCGCCGAGAAAAGAAATCGCGTCGCCCAGATTGTCATTGACGACACAACGTGCATCAGTTTCATCGCTGAGTTCAGCCGCAGAAGCGTCGAATACCATCTTGGACTCATAGTAATCATGATGGGAGTCCGAGAGATTACGCGAAAATTCAGCACGATCCGTGATAGAATTCCAGTTATTCACGGTTTCTGCTTGTAATGGGGAAGGTGGATTAAATCTGTGCATCTCGTTCTCCGGTCTTGTTTTTGTAACGTGTGCCGCGTTTTCTAGAGAGACATTCGTAAATGCAGTGTTACCTGTCGAACTTGATTGTTGTATTTAACGATGTGTAACGAGTTTGACTGGCTTCTAATGAGTGATTCATCAATTTTTACGATGAGCACCATCGGATGAAATGGTATGTAAAAACAAGGACAGTTTTTGCGACGCATCGTTCTGTTTTTTCGAACGACGGGATCGGGGGACGATGAGAAAAAAGCTTAATTTCAATGGGATGATGTACTTCATCGCGGTGATTGAGGCGGGGTCGGTGTCAGGGGCCGCCCGCATGTTGGGTGTGTCAAAGAGCGTTATCAGCAAGGCCATCATCGAACTTGAGGCGTCGCTGCAGACCGATCTTTTGATCAGAACGTCAAAGCAGCTCCTGCCCACCCGGGCGGGCGAGGTGTTCTACAGGCGTTGCACCTCGGGTGTGGAAGCTATCGAGACGGCCTTCCTGGATACGCGGCATCATGGGGCTATTCCCCAGGGCGATCTGCATGTTCTCGCCAATGCCGCCTATGGCCGCTATATTGTCCTGCCCGTGGTGCATGCTTTTGCGGCACGCTATCCGTCCTGCAAGATCAGTTTTTCGCTGGCTGACGACGTATCCGACAGCAAGATGACCTGGTTCGACGTGGCCATCCGCACACGGCCTTTCAGTGATCCTGCCCTGCATGTCCGTCGTATCGGTGGTTACAGACGCCATCTGGTGATCGGACGGGATTATTACGATCAGGTCGGCCCCATAGAGACCTTCGAGCAGGTCTCCCGTCTGCCGTTCATCGGCTATGTCGATCTGGCAGACAAGGATGGGTGGCGGCTGACGAGCGCCTCTCGAGAGCCGCGTACGATCGGCATGAGGCCTCATCTCTCGCTTGGGCCGATCAACCTGATCCTTGAGAGCGTGCTGGCGGGTCAGGGCTGCTCCATCCTGCCCGATTTCCTGTACGATCATCCTGCCGTCGCACCGATGCTTCAGAAAATCCTGCCGGACTGGTCCGCGGAGGACGGTGATATCCTGGCCTACACCTATCCCACACGCCAGCGTTCAGCGGCTGTGCGGCTCTTCATCGACTGGATGACCTGCGTGGCGCATGGGTTGCCTTTCCCTGTCTGAGCTTCCGGCCCGAAGCGCTGGAAGCCTGCCATCCCTCAACCGGGCCGGTTCTCCGGGGAATAGTGGTCTTTTCGCGCTAGCGCCTGAGCCAGTGGTGCCGCGCCGGGGCACGCTGCTCCCAGCCACGACGTTCCAGTTCCGGAATCCGGTTTTCTTCCTCAGGGTAACCGACACAGAGATAGGCCATGAAGCGCCAATGCGGATCCGCGTCGAGAAGGGAGGCCATATGGGATGGGTCCAGAATGGAAACCCATCCCAGACCGACATTATGGGCCTGGGCCGCGAGCCAGAAACTGTGAATGGCCATGACTGCCGACCACTGTACCGTCTCCGGCATGGTCATGCGTCCCAGTCCACGGCCCTGCGCGGGGTCAGGGTCGCAGAAGACCGCGATATGATGCGGGGCGTCGTCCAGACCGGCCAGTTTCAGACGGGCATAGGCCGTACTGTCCGAGACTGTCTGCGCTGCCAACGCTTCTGCATTGCGCTGCATGAATTCGTTTCTGACCGCCAGACGACGTGTCTGAGCGTCTACCCGCATGAAGCGCCAGGGCTGACTCAACCCGACCGATGGAGTGGAGCAGGTGACCGAAAGCATATGGTCGAGCACCGGTTCAGGCACAGGATCGCGTCTGAAGTGTCGTACATCGCGTCGCCACTGAAACAAGGCGTCCAGCCTGTCACGAAACGCATCGTCGAAAACCGGTGCCGCGGGACAATCGGCTTCACTCATAATCAGACTCCAATCGAACGGTGCCGGGGCATCAAGACCATGAATGGCCGAACAGGACCATGAGGAGGACCAGAAAAGCCGCCTGTATCACGCAGGCAATCCGGTAAAGACCCAGGGCATTGGCGAGATCCTGTTGCCGGGCCTCAGCTCTGCCATTGCCCATCCAGGAATCGGTCACGCATTTCCCTTTATAATGCCTCGGGCCTGCCAGACGCAAAGCGAGCAGACCTGCCATGGCGGCTTCGGGCCAGCCAGCATTGGGCGAACGGTGGCGGTGGGCGTCCCGGCGGATCGTGGTGAGCGCATTCCTGCTCGTTTCGAAAGCGCTTTCTGCTGTGGGCCTGTCACGCGCTGTGCCCGGGATCAGCCCTGCCAGAACGAGCCACAGAGCTGTCAGGCGCGAGGCAGGAATATTCACGCAGTCATCGGTAAGCGCCGCTGCCCTGCCAAAATCGGCATGGCGCGGGGTCATGTGGCCGATCATGCTGTCTGCCGTGTTGATGGCCTTATAGGCGACAATCCCGGGGAGACCGAAAACCGCCAACCAGAATACCGGCGCCACCACGCCATCGGAGAAATTTTCGGACAGGCTCTCGATCGCCGCCCGGATAACCCCTGATTCGTCGAGGGAGTCCGGGTCCCGGCCCACGATCTGCGCCACGGCATGGCGTCCCCCTTCCAGTCCATTCTGCCTCAATCCGGTCAGCACGGCCTGCACATGAGCGCGAAGCGATTTTTGGGCAATCAATGTGCTCGCTCCAAGCGCCTGAAGCAGAAAGACGACCCACTCGGGCAGGAAAGACTGGGCAAGTCTCGTGGCTGCCAGCGCCAACCCTGTCGGGAGGCTGACGATCAGGAGCAGGGCCAGCACACCTTTGGTGCGTTGACATAGCGCATCGAGCGGTCGCGCCGCAGCGTCATTGCCTCCATTCCCGGTTGTGTCGCGGGGCGGTGTGTTGAGCCTGCGGTCCAGCATCGTGATCAGTCGGCCGATCCATGTTACCGGATGGCCGATCCGCCGGAACAGCGCGTCGGGATAGCCGAATGCGCTCTCAACGAGCAGGGCGAGCAGGGTCAGTGAAAGGAACATGGATCGGGATGACGGGTCAGCATGAGGATCACGAGCATAGCATGACGCCCTGGCCCATGCATGGTGGGCAGTTGAGCAGGCTGGCGCAGCTTTTCCCCGACGCACCCAGACCCTGGATCGATCTCTCCACAGGCATCAATCCGCACGCTTATCCCTATACCCCTTTCGACGCTGCCTTGCTGTCACGCCTGCCGGACCCGACCGAGGAACAGGCGCTGCGTGAGGCCGCCGCCTGCGCCTATGGCGTGTCGGCCCGTTATGTCCTGAGCGGGCCCGGCTCGCAGGCGCTAATTGGTCTTCTGCCCGTCATGCTTCAGCACCTCATGACCCTGTCGAGACTTCGTATCCTGACACCGACCTATAGCGGTCATGAGGCTGCATGGCGCGCAGCCGGCGTGAACGTCGAGTCGTTGCCCCATGGCGCCTGTATTCCTATCCCTTCCCGGAATACCGTCACGATCATCTGCACGCCGAACAATCCGACGGGCCACGTCCTGTCTCTGGGCGAAATCGAGTCGCTGGCTGAAAGTCATGCGCGCATGGGTGGACTGGTTATCGTCGACGAAGCCTATGCGGATTTCCAGATGCAGGGCGCGGCCCGCCTGTTGCCGCATCCGGGGCTGATCATCTGCCGTTCCCTGGGTAAGGCCTATGGTCTGGCCGGCCTGCGTGTCGGGTTTCTGCTGGGGTCTCATCCGGTACTGCATGACATGCGCGCGGCCCTGGGGCCCTGGAGTGTCGGAACGCTTGGCTGCCATATAGGGCGAGAGGCTCTGCTCGACGTCATGTGGCGCGACCGTATGGCCCTGCGGCTCGAAGCGGACAGCCATGACTTGCGTCGTGTAGTGGTCGCAGCAGGGCTCGATTTCGTTGGTGGCACCACCCTCTTCAGCCTGTTCCGCTCTCCCCGGGCCGTGGCCATCGCTGGCAAACTGGCCCAAGCGGGGCTTCTCGTGCGTCAGTTCGACTGGGACGACGCCTTGCTCCGTTTCGGTATGCCCCGGGATGAAGCGACCCTCGCCCGGATCGACATGGCACTCCGGACCTGAGGCATCACGGCATCCTGATGCCGCAGCCCTGATGGCGGGCGATTTTTGCCGCCACAGGGTCCCGATTAAACCTTGTGGTTACCCTTTCATGAGGCATGACGTCTAGGTGGAAAGGGCGGGCGGTCAGATCAGGCGGCCATCCCTTGGGGCACAGCTGCGATCTCTGATTGCTTCGCCCGGAACGCCCCGGTATCCTTGGGCCATCATGAGTTATTCATCTCTTCCCGATGAGGCTGCCCCGAGCCGCGGTCTCAACCTACGTCCTATCGACCTTGGCAACGGGGTGGTGATCGAGACGCCGGTCATTCTGGCGCCGATGTCGGGTGTGACGGATCTGCCATTCCGTCAGCTCGCGCGTGATCTGGGGGCCGGTCTTGTCGTTTCCGAGATGATTGCCTCCTGGGCCATGGTGCGTGAGAATGAAAACACGCTGCGCATGGCGCGAAGTGCCGAAAACGGACCGAATTCCGTCCAGCTTGCAGGGTGCGACCCCGAGGCCATGGCGCAGGCAGCCAGGATCGCCGTGGATCAGGGCGCCGATCTCATCGATATCAACTTCGGTTGCCCGGTAAAGAAGGTGGCGGTCGGTCAGTCGGCCGGCTCGGCCCTGATGCGTGACGAGGTCAAGGCGGCCGCCTTGCTCGAGGCGACCGTCAAGGCGGTATCAGTGCCTGTCACGCTCAAGATGCGCATGGGCTGGGACCATCAATCCCTCAATGCTCCACGTCTTGCCCGTATTGCCGAAGACGTCGGGATCCGTCTGGTCACGGTACACGGGCGTACCCGGCAGATGTTCTATAACGGAACGGCTGACTGGAATTTCGTGCGCACCGTCAAGGAGAGCGTGAAGCTGCCCGTGATCGTCAATGGCGATATCGTCTCCATCCAGAATGCACGGGATGCCCTTGCGGCTTCGGGTGCGGATGGGGTGATGATCGGGCGTGGCTGCTACGGCAGGCCCTGGTTCCTGGCTCAGGTCGCGCAGTCGCTGCGCTCGGGTGAGAACATGCCCGACCCCGATCTGGCCACCGAGAAGTCCATTGTCTTGCGCCATTACGGCATGATGCTCGACCATTTCGGCGAGCGTCCCGGTCTGCGCCTCGCGCGCAAACACGTCTCGTGGTACTCGCACGGTCTGCCGGGGTCCGCCGCTTTTCGTGCCAGCATCAACAAGATGGACAAGGCGCAGGACGTTATCGACCATCTCACGGGGTTCTACGATCAGCAGATCGCACAGGGTATCGTGCGCGATCGTGAATCCACGCATCAGCGCCCCGAAGCGGTCGAAGAAGCGGCCTGAATGATCCGATACCCGCAACGCCTCACGGCCCTGCCCGCTGGCAGGGCTGTCCCAGACGCTGCCGTGCTCCTGTGAGCGAGGCCCGGATCCTTTCTGACGCCGCAAAGGGCGAACCAGCCGATCATTTCACGAAAGCACCGGCGAGCCTTGGATTCGACGGTCAGTCTGAGGCTGTCAGGCAGTTGCGCGATGGCCTGGATTCCAGTCTGTCAGAATTCGGCCTGCATGTGCTCGTCGGTGAGCAGGGGAGCGGCAGAACGCGGGCAGCGCGCTATCTCTGGCGTCACTCTGCCCGCCCGGGGCGGTTCGTTCCGATCATAGACCGGCTCTCTCTCGAAGAAGCGGTCCATGGTGACGGGGTCTCCTGTTTGTTCATCAATGAAATTGGAATGACCGAACCGGCGCTGCAGACTGGGCTGCTGCAGTTGCTTGAGCGCAGACCTGCTGCTGAGCGGCCCGCATTGATCTGCACGAGCTCCTGGACCCCGGCGCGCCTGGTGCAGGATCGCCGTGTGGGAGAAACTTTCGGGGCGATGCTGGCGCCCCATTGTGTCGCCGTGCCTCCGGCGCGTGACAGGCGCGAAGACCTGACCGCTCTTTGTGCTGTCTGGATGGGGCAGGCCGATACCGGGTTGGCCCTCCACGACGACACGGTTCCGTGGCTCGCAAAGCAGGACTGGCCGGGTAATTTCAGGCAGATCAGACAATTGCTGCATCATGCCTCCGAAGGTCGGCGCGGCAATATCGTGACGGCTGCGCGTCTGGCCGAGCTTCATCGCGTGGACGCCACACCCGATGCAGCGTCTTTTCAGGGGCTGATGGCGCGTTATCTGCCCTCGATGCTCGACCTTGAGACCGATGTTCAGGGTTCGCTTCATGCCCGGGTTCTGGCCGAGGTTGAGCGCCCGCTTTTCCGGCTTGTACTGAGGGCTACGGATGGCAACCAGATCAGGGCGGCCGCTCTGCTCGGCATCAATCGCAATACCCTGCGCAAGCGGCTTCAGCTCCTGGGTATTGAAACCGGACGCTCAAGGTCATGACAGATGAAAACCCCGAGCCGTCCATCCCGGTCGGTGGTCCGCCTTCAGAAACGGATCACGCGAGAGACGGGACTGGGTGGGTGGAGACGCCGGACGATGATCAGCTCGCGCCCATCGCCCCGCTCGACGACGATTCCGCACCGAAAGACGGTCACGCCACCGGCACCTCGGAAAGGGGAACCCGACCGGCGGGTCAGGAGACGGCATTTCGCCGGGTGATACGGCGGGTGAGCCGCCTGAAGACGGCCATGGTTCTCGCCTGTGCTGCGCTGGTGCTTCTGGTCACCACCTTTGTGGTGCTGGCGCGGGGCCTGAGCTTTGCCTATCGCCCGCAGATCGAATCTCTGGTTTTCCTCCTCGACTTCGTCGTGCTCCTGCTCCTTGGGGCCGCGGTGATTATCCGTGTGGGGCGCATGCTGGCCGAAAGACGAACGGGGCTTGCCGGTGCCCGGCTGCATGTCCGTCTGATCACCCTGTTCGGCGTGGTGGCTGTCGCCCCCACCGTGGTGATTGGCGGTCTCGCCGCGCTGTTCTTTCATTTCGGCATCCAGATATGGTTCTCGAACCGGGTGAATATCGCGCTGACCGAAGCCCGTGACGTGGCAGCGGGTTATCTGCAGGAGCATAACGACAATATCCGGACCGAGGCGTTCGCCCTGGCCAACATCATCATCACCGCCAATAACGACGAGATGTACCGGCGTGGCGTCGATCTGATGCGTGATCCGGGGCAGCTCGGCATGATGCTGGATGTCGAGGCCACGGAGCGTGGTCTGAACGAGGCCGTGGTGTTCGACTCCTACACCAACAAGGTGGTCGCCTCAGGCGGTCTGGCGGCCCTGCAAGGCAAGCAGCTTGCCTTGCCGCCCAAGGATGCCACCACCCTTGCGCGGACCAATGACGTTGCCATTCTGGACAGTCCCGATGAACGCACCGTGCGCGCTGTGGTCAGTCTGGGCCCCAGTTCGGGATTGATGCTCGTCATCACCCGCCCGGTCGATGCCAAGATTCTGGAGCATATGCGTCATACTGACGCTGTGGTCTCCGAATATCAGAGGCTGAACGCCCATCGCTCGGCCATTCAGGTCAGCTTTGTGCTCATCTTTGCGCTTCTTGGCCTGCTCGTGCTCAGCATCGGCATGTTGACCGGGCTCGTATTGGCCAAGCAGATCACCCAGCCTCTGGGTCTGCTGATTCTTGCTGCACGGCGCGTGAGCGAGGGCGATCTCAGTGTACGCGTGCCAGAGGCGAAAGGCCGTGATGTCCGCCGTGATGACGAGGTCGGTACCTTGTCCCGCGCCTTCAATCGCATGACCGATCAGCTTTCCACACAGCGTACGGAACTGATGGTCGCCTATGAACAGATCGATGAGCGGCGTCGCTTCACCGAGACCGTGCTATCAGGTGTTTCTGCCGGGGTGATCGGCCTCGATGCCGGTCAGGTGATCGAATTGCCCAATCGTGCGGCTTCGCGCCTGTTGCAGCGCGACCTCGATCAGGTGATCGGCCAGCCCTTGCGCGAGATGGTCCCCGAGTTCGGTGGCATGCTCGACCAGGTCCGTGCCGAGCCCGACAAGGCCCATACAGCCGAAATCCAGATCGATGCCCCTGAAAAGAGCGTGGTGCTCGGTGACGGGCCGAGCGTCGGCAGTGCTGGCCGTACCCTTCTGGTTCGCGTGGTGGGTGAGCAACGGAGCGATCATTCGGCGGGCTATGTCGTTACCTTCGACGATATCACGGCGCTTCTCGCTGCGCAGCGCAAGGCCGCCTGGGCCGATGTTGCGCGCCGCATCGCTCACGAGATCAAGAACCCTCTGACACCCATCCAGCTTTCCGCCGAGCGGCTCAAACGGCGCTTCATGCGGGAGATCAGCACCGATCCCGAGACATTCGGGCAATGCGTCGATACGATCGTGCGCCATGTGGGCGATATCGGTCGCATGGTGGATGAATTCTCGTCTTTCGCCCGCATGCCGCAACCGGTGCTGCGGGATGAAGACCTGTCGCGCCTGGTTCGTGAGGCGCTCGTGCTGCAGCGAAACGCCCATCCGGAAATTCTGTACGACACGACAGAGATGCCCCCCAGAGGCCCGATCGTCCATTGCGACCGCCGGCTGATCGGCCAGGCCCTGACCAATCTGCTGCAGAATGCGGCCGATGCCGTCGCCATGGCGGCCAAAGAGCGTGAAGAGGCCCGTCTTGCTGCCGAAGGTTTCGGGAGCGATCCTTATGGCGTGCAGGCGGATCAGTCCGTGGGTGCGCATTTGGGAGGGGGGAATGCCCAGACGCAGAGCGAGGGACGGGCGATGCTCGGTTCCATTCGCGTGGTGCTGATCGTGACCGCCACCGAGGCGGCAATTCAGGTGATCGATGACGGGATTGGTTTGCCATCTGTTGACCGCCACCGCTTGACGGAACCGTATATCACGCACAAACCGAAAGGGACGGGACTCGGGCTGGCCATCGTCAAGAAGATCATGGAGGATCATGCAGGTGGGATCAGGCTTGAGGATCGACCCGATGGTCAGGGAACCGTCTCGACGCTTACCCTGCCTGTGCGCGATCTCTTTTCCGGGCATGTGGAAGCGAGCAAGGAGCAATGAACGTCTGATGAGGAATGCGCATGGAGCATGAAATCCTGATCGTCGATGACGAGCCGGATATCCGGCTTCTCATTGAGGGCCTCCTTCGGGATGAAGGTTATGAAACCCGTGTCGCGGCAAATTCGGATCAGGCTCTGGCAGCATTCCGGGCACGTCGCCCGTCCCTGGTCATTCTCGATATCTGGCTGCAGGGATCGCGTCTGGATGGCATAGACCTTCTCAAGACGATCAAGGCGGAAGAGCCCGGCCTGCCTGTTGTCATGATTTCTGGCCATGGCACCATCGAAACAGCGGTGTCGAGCCTGCAGCATGGCGCCTATGATTTCATCGAAAAGCCCTTTCAGGCTGATCGGTTGATCGTGGTTGTTCAGCGCGCGCTTCAGGCGGCACGTCTGGAGCGCGAAAACGCCGAGCTTCGCCTTCGCTCCGGCAATGAAACACTTCTTTTCGGCGAGGGTCCCGGCATCAGTGCCGTGCGTGGCCAGATCGAGCGTGTCGCCCCCACCAATTCACGCGTTCTGATCACTGGGCCGGCAGGTTCGGGCAAGGAAATCGCGGCGCGGATGGTTCATGCCCGCTCGAGGCGTGGAACGGGGCCTTTCATCGCCCTCAACTGCGCGACCCTGGCGCCTAACCGGTTCGAGGAAGAGCTTTTCGGGATCGAGGGACAGTCGGACGGGGTCATGCGCCGTACCGGTGTTCTGGAGCGCGCCCATAAGGGAACGCTGCTGCTCGATGAAGTGGCGGATATGCCGCTCGAGACCCAAGGCAAGATCGTGCGCGCCCTACAGGATCAGACATTCGAACGTCTGGGCGGGTCGACGCGCGTCAAGGTCGATGTGAGAGTGATCGCCACCACCAATCGCGATCTGCAGGGTGAAATTGCGCTCGGGCGGTTTCGTGAAGATCTCTATTACCGTCTGGCCGTGGTACCTTTGCGCCTGCCATCCCTGCGTGAGCGCCGCGAGGATATCCCGTCTCTCGCCCAGCATTTCCTGCAGCGTTACGCCGAGAATGCGGGTCTGGCCCCGCGCGAGCTTTCGGTGGATGCGCTGGCTGCACTGCAGTCCTATGAATGGCCCGGAAACATCAGGGAGTTGCGCAACCTCATGGAGCGCCTCCTGATCATGATGCCTGCAGGGCAGGATCTCATCAGGGCAGATATGCTGCCCAATACGGTGAGCCAGGGCGCGCCCTCGATGACGCGTCTCGATGCAGGTGCCGATGTAATGGCCCTGCCTCTGCGCGAGGCACGCGATCTGTTCGAAACCCAGTATCTTCAGGTTCAGCTTCTGCGTTTCGGGGGCAATATCAGCCGGACCGCCAATTTTGTCGGCATGGAACGCAGCGCGCTCCATCGCAAGCTCAAGCAGCTTGGTGTGACTCCTGAAGACCGGACGTTATGAGTCTGGAAACCGGATTTCAATAAAGATAAGATAAGTGCCGCAAAGCCGGAGGCGATCCGTCGCGTTGATCTCTCACCCCCGGATCAGGGGCACCTTACCAGAACCCGAAAAGAAGAAGAGCAATCTTGGCCAGAGCAAATCCCACCCCGTCGACCCAGAACGTCCCATATGCTGAGTTCCCGCAGGAGGAGAGCGTACAGGACCTTTTTCTCCAGCACCTGCAACAGCATGGTCTCCCGGTGACCGTGTTCCTCGTCAATGGCGTCAAGCTTCAGGGCGTCATACCCCGATTTGATCATGAGACGATCATTCTCCGTCGTGACGGCCACACGCAGCTTGTCTACAAGCATGCCGTAAGCACGATCATGCCCGTCGCCCCCCTGGCACTTTTTGCCCCTGACGGCGATATGGGTCTGTAACGTCAGGAGTTTCCAGCAAACGTGTCAGTGACGACCAGTACGACGCCCCCCGCAACCCGCGCTGCGGTCATTCTTCCCTGGACCAAGCCGACTCCCGGCGACGAGTTCCGGGCCGCCGAGGCGAGGCTTGAGGAGGCTGTCGGGCTGACATCGTCTATCGGGCTCGTTGTGGTGCGTCAGGCAGTGCTCGCCATAAGGGCGGTGCGGCCTGCAACGCTTTTCGGCAAGGGGCAGGTAGAGCAGCTCGCGGAGCTGGTGCAGGATAACGACGTCAAGGTCATGATTGTCGATGCCAAGCTCTCTCCGGGGCAGCAACGCAATCTGGAAAAGGCTCTCAACTGCAAGGTGCTCGATCGCACCGGGCTCATTCTCGACATTTTCGGTGCCAGAGCCGCAACGCGTGAAGGCGTCCTCCAGGTCGAATTGGCGCATCTCGAATATCAGCGTTCGCGCCTTGTCAGGCTTTGGACCCATCTCGAGCGCCAGCGCGGCGGCTTCGGGTTTCTGGGCGGTCCGGGCGAGACGCAGATCGAAGCAGATCGCCGCATGATCGACGAGCGTCTGGTACGTTTGCGCAAGGACCTGGATCAGGTACGCCGTACGCGTGGCCTGCATCGTTCCGCGCGCAAGAAGGTGCCATTCCCCGTTGTGGCGCTGGTGGGGTACACCAATGCGGGAAAATCGACGCTCTTCAATGCTCTGACCGGATCAGCCGTTCACGCGCAGGACCAGCTTTTCGCGACACTCGACCCGACCATGCGCGGTTTGCGCCTTCCTTCGGGGCGTCGTGTCATTCTCTCCGACACTGTGGGGTTCATCAGCGAACTGCCTACAGAGCTTGTGGCCGCTTTCCGTGCCACGCTCGAGGAAGTTGCCGAGGCCGATATCATCCTGCATGTCCGTGACATCGCGCATCCTGACAGTGCCGCGCAGCGCGCAGACGTGATCAACGTGCTCGATGGCATGGTGCGCGATGGCATGCTCGACGAAAACTGGCCTGAGAGAACGATCGAGGTTCTGAACAAGGCCGATCTGATCGGTGGAATTGAAGCCGTTCCACGCCATCCGGGCTGCGTGGCGATTTCGGCCATGACGGGTGAAGGATTGCCAAATCTCTATTCCATGCTCGACCAGCATATGACGGCGTCGATGAGCCTGACGCGCGTCAGCCTCGATATCAGCAACGGGGCGGCTCTTGCCTGGCTGTATGAGCATGGCGAAGTGCTCGAACGTCTCGACAGGGAGACAGAGATCACGCTCGATGTCCGCCTTTTCGAGCAGGACCGGTCACGCTTTGGCCAGCTCTACCCGGATTGCCTTGTATCTGCCTGAAATCCTCATGATACTGGCTTTCGAAAGAGCGACTGTCGTTCTTCGGGAGGGGCGTATTGATCAAGGGTGAGGACATCACGGTCAATGAACCGCCATCGGTGATTGATCGCCGTCTTCTAGAAGACCTCGCGAACATCGCCCGTGATGCGGCGACGCGGATCATCATGCCGCGTTTCGGCAGGCTTTCGGAGGGCGAGATCCGGACCAAGACCTCGCCATCGGATCTCGTCACTGTTGCTGACCTTCTGGCCGAGGAGTTTATCGCAAATCGTATCCGGCGCCTGCTGCCGGACGCTCTCCTTGTGGGGGAGGAGCGCTGCAGCGCTCATCCGCATCTGATTGATGAGGCAGGCAAGGCTCCCCTCGCGGTGACGATCGATCCGATCGATGGCACAGCAAATTACGCCGCAGGGTTACCCGTTTTCGGCG
Organism: Asaia krungthepensis NRIC 0535; assembly: GCF_025995175.1. GTDB lineage: Bacteria > Pseudomonadota > Alphaproteobacteria > Acetobacterales > Acetobacteraceae > Asaia > Asaia krungthepensis. Next base: position 20,048 of record NZ_BAPV01000007.1, on the reverse strand, counting down.
TCATGCTCGCCGTGCTTGACAGGGGTATTCCCGTAGCAAGCGTCATTCATGATCCGGTGACCGGATCGTGCGCTCTTGCCCTGCGTGGCGAAGGGGCGTGGCTGGAGGACGATACGGGCAGCATCACGCCACTTCGCGCAGCATCTCCGTTCGCCTCGATCAGGGAAGTGACGGGAAAGATTGCCTGGCGCACCCTGCCCTTGGGCGATACTGCCCTGGCCGACCATAATCTGCGGTCGATGACCGGTTTGTGGGATCTGCGTTGCGCTGCACATGAATATCGCATGGTCGCCTCAGGTCATGGTCACGTGCTGGCCTATAGCCGTACCTGCCTCTGGGATCATTGCCCTGGATGGCTTCTCATGCACGAGGCCGGCAGCTATGGCGCACGTCTGAATGGTGCCCCTTATCACGCGGCTGTACCGGGCCGGGGACTACTCTATGCCCCTGACCGGAATTCCTGGGAGATGATCCATCAGGCCCTTGCCCTATCTTCATGACAGATAGTCAAGTAACCGTGTAGATAGAAACCTGAATTACATGAAAACGTTTCCGGATATAGAACAAAGGAGACGTTTTATGGCCGTTCAGGACCCGGTACTTTACGCAGTTTGCGACGGGGAAAAAGCCCGCTTTCTGCGCTATGATGGCCAGCAGATGCGTACCATCCAGCGCTTTGGTGCCCATGACAAGGGAGCCGACGCCGCTGGCGATGTGGCATCCATCAAGGAGCCCCGTTCCGACCCCAAGGTGCAGGTCAAGGAACGCTTTGCACGGCAGATTGCAGAAGAAATCGACTCTGCCCTGTCATCCAACGCCGCCCTCGAAGGACTGATTCTGGCAGCCGCACCCCATGTGCTCCATGATATCCGTGAGCATCTCTCCAAGGCCACCAGCAAGAAGCTGATCAAGAGCGAAAGTAAGGATCTGACGAATATCCCCGATCAGGATCTGCTGTCCCATTTTGACCGACCTGCTACGGGCTGGCCAAAACCCTGATTGCGTATCCGGGCATGCTGCATGGAGACGGGGAGGAATCTTCCCGTCTTGCTCCACGAGATGAACTGGTCTGAGTTATAACCTCACAGATTCGAGTGGAACGGCGCCCAAGGCTTGATCAGCGCCATTCGGACGGAATGGCGTATTCCTCCCATTCCAGCTTGTTCGTCGCACGCAGGTCATAGTGCCCGTAGGGATGCGAAGAGAGATATCCGAGTCGTGATCGGATATGATGATGGGCGTTCCGGGCGCTTTTCTCGAGCACAAATCCTGAATCCCGTCGGTCATCAGACATGAGAATCTGGCCATCTTTCTCGTAAAGATAGGCAGTCTCCTCCCCGATTTTCGCTTCCAGCAGCAGCTTGCCAGCAAAATGCCTTATTTTGACGAGCGGATGGGCCATGCTTCCTCCGTAAAGGTCACGGCCGATGAACGCCTTTTTCTCAATGTCATAGCATAGCAGATGTCCGTGAAAACCAAGCGGCGCATCAGCAAAATGCTGTCGGGCCCTCTGGCTGCGCTGCTCCTGATCCAGTGCCTGGCCGAATCGGAGATAGAGCAGGGGAAGATTCCGGCAGGTCAGCGCCTGTTCGAAAAATCCTGCTTCTGAAAGCCGGTGTGAAAGACGGGCCAATTCCCAGACACGCCCGAAGATGGGCTTGAGATTATCGTGCTGATCGATGGCTCGCGCTGTGAGCGCCTGGAATGCCCGCCTCGGATGTTTGGGGGTATTCCGACGAATCAGAACCTCCAGGTTGAGCAGACTCGTACGCCGTTCCTGTGAAAATGTGCGGACAACATCCCGACGTGTGCCGTTGGCCAGCGCTGTCATGACGCGGCGGAATTTATGGCGTCCCTTATAGGCCTGCGGAATCTCATGCTCGGTGTGGAAGCTTTTGATCATCGTGATGTCGCGATCTGGCAGCTTCGCAGCGATCAGCTCTGCATGATAGCAGTCGAGCTTGTGTTCCGGATCATAGGTGATGAACACCCTGCCACCCACATCCTCCGGAGCGATATGCATGCCTTTCATTGAGTCGGTGAAATAATCCCGAACATAGCGTTCCTCGATCCAGCATAGGTCCGGATCGAGGGAATATTTGGGCACCATGGCGAAAACGGAGGTGGCCTGAAGGCGACGTGACCATTTCAGCGCTGGATGAGCGCCCATGGAGAAACCCATGACCACGCGATTGGTATAAGCAGCCAGTTTTTCATTGATGAGCGCGATAACCCGGTCGGTTTCAGGCGAAATGAACCAGTCCTGCTTCTTGGTGCATATTCCGATGCTTTTGATGTTGTTTACCCGCAGCGGTGCCTGGGCATAGAATTCTGTAGTGGCATGTGGGCAATGATCGGCTGCACCGAAAGTGATGACAGCGTAATCGCTGTCGCCGTCTGTCTCGTGGACGACCAGATCCTCGCCTTCATAGATAACAGCCATCACATCCCGCCACAGAAACAGAGGAGACGTTAGCTACCGGTCACGAGGGGGCTAAGAAAGTAATTTTGAATTGCACATAACTTTGTAATATTTACGTGAGATACATCGTTAGTGGGACGTTGCATTCCTGTTACAGAATATGGATATCTGGCTACGGTTTTGAGCGCGTGCAATATAGTAGCGAAGCGCTGTATCGATGCGGTGATCTTATCGAAAAAACGTTACATTTTCGGGCTCAAGCCCCTGTGCTCGAGGCGGAAAGACTCGGTCGCGTCTAAGCAAGGTAACTCGAAACGGATAGCCGGTATCGGTGGCCGGAGAAGCAGATCAGGCGCTTCGATCTAATTTTCCCGGGGAGTTATGCTGAGGCCCTGGGTTGCTGAATGGCATGCGTTGAGCGGGATTATTTTTATAATGCGTAACGGATTACGCGCACGTGGTGCCCCACAAGGAATCTGAGCCGACGCAAAAATTTTTTGGAATGCCGCGATGTCAAAGGGGCGTTCTCCAGGGTGACAAACGACCTGACGATGACCCGGCTGGGCCACCATGATCAATACGAACTGCCTGGAAACGCTCTGTATGGCCTTCGCAGCCTGCAGACTTCAAAGCGATGAAGGCTGGACGAAGAGGCCGCTTTGGAAACGTCATGGGCATGGATTTGCACGCGGCGTACAGGAACGGCAAACCGTGCAGCTTCCTCGCGAGAGTCACCTCGATCGGAAATCAAGCAGATGTCGAAGCCCTGCGTGACACTTCTCCTGCGGTCACAACGGCATTTGTCCGACCGAGGATATGACCCTGACTGCTTCCGAAAATGACTGGAAGAAGGAGCGATGGTACTCCGTATGGAAACTGGAACTCGCGCACGAGGCCGTCCCGTCACCACAGGTGTGGGTAACGGCGACGTCAACGCGTTGAAAGTATGTCCGGCAGTCTCAAAGACTGGCACCGTAGCTCCAGACGCTCGGACAGAGGCCCGATCTCGCTCCTGTCGTTTGTTTGCTGTGCTGTGATCCTCATGTCTGGTCGTAAGTCCTAAGCTGTAGAACAGGCAAATCATGCGGGGCCGGGATCAGGCTTGACGGATCGGCGGGCTCAACGGGATTACCGCGTGATTATCGAAATAGCAGATCGGTGATATACTGACTGATCCAACTGGCGCTGTAGAATTTCATCATGAGACTGACCCTTCACACAGATTACGCTCTGCGCGTCCTGCTATTTCTGGGAATGAACCAGGAAAGACGGGTGTCGATACACGAAATCGCTACATGCTACGGCATATCGGAAAATCATCTCGTCAAGGTCGTCCACAAGCTCGGACAGGGAGGCTTCATCACCACCTTGCGGGGCAGGGGGGGCGGTCTCGTTCTTGCAAGACCGACAGCCGAGATCTCGATCGGTGAGGTAGTCCGCTTCACCGAGGAAGATCTCGCTCTGGTGGCTTGTGAGCAGTCGGGCCAGTTCTGTCTGCTCACAGGTGCCTGCCGTCTACAGGGTGTACTGGGTCAGGCGCTTGGGGCATTCATGGCGGTCCTCGACAATCAGAGCCTTGCCGATCTGCTCGCTCCACCTGAATTCGCCAGCCTGGCGGAGCGTTTGCAAAATTCACATCGACAGTAACGGTTCGTCAGATTGTTCAGCGATCAGCCCATGGCGTCGGCTGTGCAATCCTTCGACCCGAACGTCGATCGAGCGCCCCTGTAACTTGCCAACGATTTTCTCGAGAATATCGACCGAGGTGATATCCCAGAACGTGGCATCCGCCACATTGATCTCGACCGTTTTAGCAGCTGTCTGGAAATCCACCGCGTCATAGAGCATGTCCGCTGAGGCAAAGAAAACCTGCCCGTGAACCGTGTAGAGGTCGAGCGTTTCGCTGCGCTTTGCCTCGATGCGGAGCATGCCCATGGCCCGCCAGGCGAAGAAAACCCCGCTCAGCAGCACACCTACCGCCACGCCCGCTGCCAGATCATGGGTCGTGACTGTCACGACAACGGTGATGATCATGACGAGGCTGGATAGTTTGGGGTGGCGCATCAGGTCACGTAGCGATCCCCAGGCGAAAGTGCTGACCGATACCATGATCATGATGGCAACCAGTGCCGCCATGGGGACCTGGGCCACATAGCTGTGCAGCAGCACCATCAGGATCAACAGGAAGGCCCCGGCGGTGAACGTCGAGAGACGCCCTCGACCACCGTAGCGCAGATTGCCGACCGTCTGGCCGATCATGCCGCAACCCGCAATGCCGCCGAACAGCCCGACCAGAATATTGGAAATACCAAGGCCCGTGCATTCCATGCGCGGCTCACCATGGGTGTCGGTATGGTCATCCACCACACCCGCCGTCATGAGCGATTCCAGCAAACCGACCGAGGCCATGGCCAGCGCATAGGGCAGGACGATCTCGAAGGTCTCAAGAGTGAGCGGTAGGTGGGGCAAGGTGAGGAACGGCAATCCGGTTGGCAGCGCCCCCAGATCGGCCACCGTATGAACCGGCATTGGATGCCAGATGGTGATCAGGGTCAGCACGACAATGCAGATCAGGGGTGAGGGGATTGAAGTCGTCAGGCGTGGCAGCAGATAGATGATGGCCAGACCCAAGGCGATCAGCGCGTAGGTATGCCAGGTCACGTGCAGCATTTGCGGCACCTGGGCCGAAAAAATCAGAATGGCCAGTGCATTGACGAAGCCAGTCTGCACTTCCTTGGAGACAAAGCGCATCAACACATGCAGCCGCAGCAGGCCAAATAGGATCTGCATGGCACCTGCGATCAGCGTCGCGAGAAACATGTACTGGATGCCGTGATGATGGACCAGCGCCGCCGCAACGAGCGCAACAGAGCCCGCCGCACCCGAGATCATGCCGGGTCGGCCGCCCGTTATGGCAATCGCCACGCTGATGACGAATGACGCGTAGAGCGACACCGCAGGGGACACACCGGCAATATAGGAAAAGGCGATGACTTCAGGGATCAGGGCGAATGTGCCCACCATGCCAGCCAGCACCTCGCGCAGCGGGCTGAATGCCCACTGTGCACGATAGGTCGAGAGGTTCAAGAGACGAGTCCTTTTCTGAGCGAATGGTTCGAAAGCGTTCTCGTCGTATTCCGGCCCGACGCGGCAATGGTGTTCTGAAACTAGAAAGAGCTGTGCCCGATCGCAAGAGGCTGTGCTGAAGAATGCGCTCTGACTTGTCGGGTTCGTATCGAAGTGCGCTTTCCTCGTGCCGGTCTGGACAAGGCGCGGTCGCCATATGGCGGAGGTTTCGCGTTCCCGAGAGGCTCCCTTTGGACCGCAGGAAAGAATCTCGTCGAAAGGGGCTAGACGCCGCGCCCGCATTTCTCTAAATCGGGCATCGCTGTGTGGCGGATGTAGCTCAGTTGGTAGAGCGCCGGTTTGTGGTACCGGTGGTCGCGGGTTCGAGTCCCGTCATTCGCCCCAGCATTTCCTGAAAAATTGGATGACACGTCAGGGACGTCACGCGCCCCGCGTAGCAATATCGCCGGATGTGCGCCGAAGGCCCAAACAGGCCCCCGGCTCTGCCTAAGCGTCACATTCGGGCGTAGATATCATCCAGTCGCACGATATCGTCCTCGCCCAGATAAGGGCCTGACTGCACCTCGATAAGCGTGAGCGCAATCTTGCCGGGATTGGCCAGACGATGGGTGCAGCCCAGAGGCAGATAGACACTTTCATTTTCACGCACGATGATTTCAGCGTCGTCACGCGTGACGACCGCTGTACCCGCCACAACCACCCAGTGTTCCGCACGATGGTAATGCTTTTGCAGTGACAGGACCTGCCCCGGATCGACATGGATGCGTTTGACCTGGAAACGGTCCCCATGGATCAGGCTCTCATAAAAACCCCAGGGTCGGTACATGCGGTTATGGGTTGTCGCTTCGACGCGCCCGGCGTCGGTCAGGCGCGAGACCATTTTCTTGACGTCCTGGGCACGATCGCGGTGGGATACCATGACTGCATCTTCCGTCACGACCACGACCAGATCGTCTACCCCCATGACTGCGGTGACAGCGCCATCCGAGCGCACGTAGCAATTGCGTGCGGTATCCAGAAAGACATCACCGGAAATGACATTGCCTTCGTCGTCCTTGGGGCTAATTTCCCAGAGGGCATCCCAGCTACCGATATCCGACCATCCGAAACTGGCGGGCACAACCGCAGCATGATGCGTGCGCTCTGCCACGGCATAATCGATTGAGATATCGGGTGAGCGATTGAACATGTCTGGATCGAGGCGCTCGAAATCGAGATCGGACCTGCGCTGCGCCACGGCCTTGGACACATGCGCATGAATATCCGGCTCGAACGTCGCGATCTCGCGCAAGAGGATATCGGCTCGGGCGACGAACATGCCGGAGTTCCAGGAATAACGTTCATCCTGAACCAGCGCCGTCGCGCTTTCCAGGTCCGGCTTTTCCATGAAACGCGCCACATGAAAGGCGCCGGGTACATCGCTCAGGGCGTTCCCGCGTTCAATATAGCCATAGCCTGTTTCGGCCTTGCTGGGCTGAATGCCGAAGGTCGCGATATAGCCTTGTGCCGCGGCATCGACAGCTGTGCCGAGCGTATCGAACAGACCCGCAAGGTCGGTGATCGCCGCATCGGCTGCCATGACCCACAGAATTGCTTCCGGTGCCTGTTCCGCGACAAGGAAGGCCGCGGCGGCGATCGCCGGGGCGGAATTGCGCGCTGAAGGTTCGAGCAGGATGCGGGCTTCATCGATTCCGGCCTCACGCAATTGCTCGGCAATGATGAAGCGATGGGCTTCGTTACAGACCACGATCGGTTGGCCCAGCCCCGCCGCCTTGCCACGCAGCGCCGTCTCTTGCAGCAAGGTGCGCTCGGTCAGAAGAGGCCAGAACTGCTTGGGAAAGCTACTGCGAGAAACCGGCCAGAGCCGACTGCCGGAACCGCCGGACAGGATCACCGGGATGATTTGATGCGGAGTGATCAGGGCAGATGAAGACAAGGCATGATCCAATATAATGTCCCGGAAGAAAAGCGAGGGTTCGGGACTGGGGATTAAAGGGGATCATAGAGCCCTTGTTCTAAAAATCCACGGCGTATGCAGACCGGATCGGAGACGGGCCTCTGCACAACCATGGAGAGGCGATATGCTCAGCCTTGCCAGGGCCTGACGTATTCCACACCTATCGTCAGAAGTTGCGCGGCTCGTTCGGGTGTCTCCGCTTCGACATAGACCCGTAATTCGGGCGCATTGCCGGATGGGCGGAGATGGACGATATCGCCTCGCTCGAACACAACCCGTAAACCATCGGTCTCGTCGTATCGGGTGACAGGGCCGCAAAGGGCTGTGAAGGGTTCGAAAACACCCCGTCGGGACAGATCCTCCTTGAGGATCGCAATATTCTCGGTGCTGCGTGTTGTTGGCAGTGGGGCAAGCCTGTCGCTCAGGGTGAAGCGAGCGGGCAGGGCATCGAGGAGAGCTATCAGATCGCCACTGTAATCCTGTGAGGCAACGAGAGCGCAAAGCATGGGGAGCACGGCATCACGAGTCGGTAGCGCATCAAGGACATGACCCTCGCGCTCTGCCGATGTCGCCAGAAGAAAACCGCCATTGGCTTCGTAACCGACCGACGGGCTGTGGCCAGCATTCGCCGCCTCGGTCATGCCCGCCACAACAAAAGGCGAGCCGATACGCGTGCGCCGGATGACTGACGCGAAGGCAGTTTTTTCGAGAGCGGTGTTGCTGTTGATCGGTGTGGTGACCGCCTGAGCACGCAAAAACCGTGCCGCCACGATGCCCAGCACATCGCCTCGCAACCACTGGCCCCGCTTGTCTGCCAAGAGAGGGCGATCGGAATCTCCATCCGTTGTCAGGATTGCATCGAAGCCTCCGGTCGCGGCCCAGTCACGCGCCAGAGCGATGTCCTCTTCACGCACGGCTTCGGTATCGACCGGCATGAAGACGTCGGACCGGCCAAGCGCTGTGACCTGCGCGCCCAATGCCTCAAGGATGGTAACGAGGATATCACGGCCCACTGCCGAATGCTGATAGACGCCAAGGCTCATCCCGTTCAAAGCCGTGGCGCCGAAAAAATTGCGGTAGCGCGCGATGTAATCGGGAAGCACGTCGACGGTTTCAGCCTGGGGAAAATCGCGGATCAAGGCTCCTTCTGCATTGAACCAGCCCTCAGGCAGTATGACAGAATGCTGTCTCATCCCGGCCTCGTCCTCCTTGAGGAATTCTCCCCGTGGCCGGTTGAACTTGATGCCGTTACGATCGGCGGGAATATGGCTTCCTGTCACCATCAGCGAGGGAATGCCGCGTGCATAGGCGTAATTGCAAAGCGCGGGAGTAGGCACAGTGCCGCAGGAGAGCGGTATGCCGCCCGCATAGCGCACAGCCGCTGCGCAGGCCCTCAGAATGCGAGGTGTGCTGGGGCGGAGATCGCCGGCCAAAGCCACATCGTCGCCAGGATGGTAAGCGCCGAGATCTGACAGATGCTTCAGATAGCCGAGCGTGTAGGCGAAGCACACGGCATCGGTCATGGCGGTGACCAGACCGCGTGCACCACTCGTCCCGAAAGCGACCCCGGAGCGTGTCATCCAGTCAGCGATCAGCATGGTAAATCATCCATTCAGGCCTATGTCTACGCCAGTGGTTCTACGATCGAGGAGGAGAGAACCTGCAAAAGCGGAGGACATGAAAAACGCGCCTCATGATCTGTCCTGACAGGTCATGAGCAGGAATAGGATTATCCCTTTATGAGCCAGTTCATCGGGGCGAGGCAGACAGAATTTATCTCACACACGTCCGTAGCCAAAGCTGTCTCGAGCTCTTGGCGCAAGACGGCAGCACTTCCAGCCACTCTCTCCCATATCGGGGGTGTTATCGTCGGCAGCCGGTGTCAGATAGCCATTGGGCAAAAGAACATAATGCGCGATATGCAGTTCTGGCCCTTTCAGGAAGACATTCCGCCAGATCTTGCCACCCACGGTATATTCCTTGAGCGTCCATGTTCCATCCAGCGTATCGGCACGGTTGAACATCATGTCCTCCGCCCAGAAGGACTGGCGATGCAGGCGATAACGCCCCGATGTCGCAGTCGGTGCCCCATCCAGAACCAGTTCGATCGATATGTTGCCCTGGGGTGTGGGTAACGGATTGAACCCGTACCAGTCACCGAAGACCGGACCGCTCGGGTCAGTGCACCCACCAAGGGGGGCGATCAGCGACAAAGCCAGCAATGAGCCTGCAAGATGGGTCAGGGTTCTGAACGGGCGGGTCATGGGCGGGATCCGTGGGCAAGGGGCGCCGCGTCGCAAGACGAGGCAAAAAGTCGGGCAAGTCCGTCTTGTAGGGGAATAGGCGCGAAGCCCAGCCTTGTTGTCATAGGCGCGACCGGGAACGCCTTGTCTTCGAGCAGCCGTCTGATCTCGGCGCGTCCGATCGAGGGTAGGCCGGGCAAGCGGGCCGCGAGCGGTGCGAGGAATTCCAGAATGCCCCCTGGCACCGGCAGGAAAACCCTCTTGCCCAAACCGGCAGCTGCAAGAATAGCCTCGATAAAACCGCGATAACTCACAGCCTGCGGACCGGCAATCACAAGTGATTCAGGTCCGATGATCTGTCCCGACGCTGCGAGGCTGAGGGCGGCAATCACGGCGCGCGTCACATCGTCCTGATAGATTGGTTGAACCAGCGAACGCCCCCCATTGGGCAGGGGAATGACCGGCAGGCGCTTCAGCAGCGCTGCCAGACGCTGGACGTTATCTTCCCCCTGTGCCCCATAGATCATGGTCGGGTGCAGGATCATGCCCTTGCGGCCCGAGGCCAGTAGGGCAGCTTCACCTGCTAGTACGCCATTGCCATGGGCATCAGGCCAGCGGGTAAATTTGCGCGTGCTGCCGAGGGCAATCAGACAGGCGGTCTGAGGAGCCGCATCGAGAATGGCCGGTATGGAGCGCGCATGGGCCGTCGAGACAATGCGTGTGGCATCGGCCAGAGCCGTCGCAAGCGCGCACGCATCCTCGAGATCAGCCACGCGTGCGGATGTGCGAAGATCGTCCGGCAGCTTCTCCGGCGCGCGAATGACAGGAATGACCGTCTCGCCCTCTGCCATCAGAGCGCGTGCGATCGCCTGACCCGAACGGCCGTTCGCCCCGATGAGATGGACCGGTGACGCCATGATCAGTTCAACGTCGAGGAGAGGATGGGTGGAGAAGACCAGGCTGCGCGCATGGCCGGGTCTTTTGCCAGCGGTGCGCTCAAGTTCTTCAAGTTCTCGCCGTTGAGTTTGACTGGCGGATGGAAGGAAAGGGTAATGCTCCGTCCGGTGGGAGCTTGCAGGAATTCCGGCAGGGCGCTGAGCCCCGGTACTTTTTGCACAAGCAATGCGGCAGGAAGCGCCATCATCTGCTTGAGATCCGAAAGGGACTGGTTTCGTTGTGCGGCGATACGAGTCATGAGCGTGTCCAGATTGCCGCCATCGTCGCGATAGGTCAGATCGGTCGAGATCAGGGCGGGCTTATGGGTGGCATCGCTGCTCTCCAGATTATCCATGGCGATCCGGCCTTCGAAAGCGAAGGATTTCGGGGTCATCGCCGCGAAGACGATTGTGCTCAGCTTGGTCGTGGTGTCTGTAGTGATGTTCTGGGTCATCACGTCGATATGGGTGACCGGCGGAAGGAGCAGTGACAGTGGCGATGCCGGGCTGAGGCTGAGCAGGGTCGTGCGCGCCTCGCCCCGGGTCTGGATGACGGTTCCTTCCGTCCAGCGCCGCGCCTCACTGGTCTCGCTGCTGATCCGGGCACCGAGCAGCGTCACGGCGACGCCTTTGGTTTCAGCGCGTGCAGGGGTTTCCTGCACATCCTGCAGCGAGGCGAGATGGTCGGGCGAGGGATTGCTCGCGAATTGCTCCCACCAGCCGACATAACGCGCATAGCGTGTGCCAGTCTCGTGCATGTCCCTTATATCGAGCGCCAGTGCTGCGGCGGGTTGGCGGATTGCACGAGAAAGCGCCAGGGCCGGCGTACTGTTGTTAGAGCAGGAAGCATGGCCTTCATGGAGGCTCCCTGCATTACCGTCGTCATGGCCATAATTATCGAGCGAAGCATAGCCGATATTCAACGTGCAGCCCTGCTCGTGAACCAGCGCAATGTCATGGATCTGGCCATGCCGAAACCGGATCTGTGAGGCAGGGGGCAGGGTGACGATATCGCGTTTCTCGCGGCTGAAAGGCGGTAGCAGCAGCTTCTTGAGCGTTACTTCACCGATGGTCCCACTGACAGGCCCCTGAACCGTCACATGATCAGCATGGATCTGGGAAAAGCTTAGCCCTGTTGCCAGATAACCTGTGGGGTTGTTGATGGTGAGATGCCGTGCGGAGAGGACAAGATCACCCTGTATGAAGCGGGCATTCTCGAAACCGGCACCGCGCGCCAGAAAGCGCGGATAGGCTTGATCATATTCGAAACGTGAATCGGGCGGCAGGTTGGCCCGCAGGCTGGCCAGAGCGCGCTGCAGCTCTGCCCTGGATTCGTGGCGTACCCCGATAGCACCCAGACCGATGACAACAAGGCACAGGCCTGTGGCAAGCAAGGGTCTTTTCACGTCAGATCATCCTCTTGAAACGGCCTCAATCGACTGGCCGCATGTTAGTCCGGCTTTGCAACAGGGACAATCTCATGCATTTTCCATGCGGTATCTTGATACCGATATGCGAAAAATGGCGGAAAACAGCCATTTTTCGCATGGTGACAAGAGTCGAAAAAGCTTGACCTGTGAGCAAACGCGCCCCATAAGGCGCCCCCAATACCAACACATGTTGCTGGATCAGTCAGAATCATGAAGACCACACTTTCGTTGAAGCCTGCAGAGGTGACGAAAGGCTGGACCCTGATCGACGCCGAAGGGCTCGTTCTTGGCCGCCTCGCCACCATCATCGCGACCCGCCTGCGCGGCAAGCACAAGCCCCAGTACACCCCGCATGTCGATTGCGGCGACAACATCGTCGTGATCAACGCCGAGAAGATCGTCCTGACCGGCAACAAGGTGGGGCAGAAGCTGTTCCATTACCACACGGGTCATCCCGGTGGCATCAAGGAGCGCACCATCACGCAGCGCCTCGAGGGCAAGAACCCCGGCAGCGTGATCGAGAAGGCTGTCGAGCGTATGATCACGCGCGGCCCTCTGCAGCGCGCCCAGATGAAGCATCTGTATGTCTATGCCGGCGACAAGCACCCGCATGAAGGCCAGCAGCCGGTCAAGCTGGATGTTGCGTCCATGAACCGCAAGAACACCCTCAATGTGATCGAGGCCTGAGAGATATGTCTGAAACTCAAGAGCGCACAGGTACGCTTCAGGACCTCGCCGGTATCGCTCCTGCCACGCAGGCCGCACCGGTTCACGAAGTCAAGCGCGATGCACAGGGCCGTTCCTATGCAACGGGTCGTCGTAAGGACGCCACGGCTCGCGTATGGGTCAAGCCGGGCAAGGGTGACATCATCGTCAACGGTCGTCCGGTCACGACGTACTTCGCCCGTCCGGTTCTGCGCATGCTGATCACGCAGCCCTTCCTGCTGACTGATCGCTACAACCAGTTCGACGTGTATTGCACGGTCAAGGGCGGCGGTCTGTCCGGCCAGGCTGGTGCAGTGCGTCACGGCATCTCGCGCGCCCTGACCCATTATGACCCCGCTCTGCGTGGCATTCTGAAGGTTGCAGGCTTCCTGACCCGTGACAGCCGCGTTGTCGAGCGCAAGAAGTACGGCCGCGCCAAGGCACGTCGTTCCTTCCAGTTCTCCAAGCGCTGATCACCGGTGGGGCCTTGGCCCCACTGGCTTCAGGGTTGCGAAAAACCCCGCTCTCGAAAGAGGGTGGGGTTTTTTGTTTTCTGCATCCGGGTTGAGGCCTTCGGCCGTCTCTGGCCGCTTATTGAGTCGAGGCATCACAAGGCAGCCCCTTCCTGCGGCAGGCATCGGAACAGTATCGAACCTGCTCCCAGTCGCGTGCCCATTTGCGGCGCCATGAGAATGGTCGATGACAGACAGGACACATCTTTTCCGGCAAATTGGCCTTATCCGGTCGGGGCGCCACACGTCCCTTGCCACGTCCCATGATATCCTTGCCCCCACACGCATAAATCTGAGCCTTGGAGGCACGCTCCTGCCTGAGCAGTGACATGGCTTCGGCTCTGCCTGCTATGATCGACACGAATGCTGGCATCAGGGGCCTCCCAGCTCGAAACATCAGCATTCGGAATCTTAACGCCTCGGGCCAGTCGCGTTTCCTCCGGCGGGAGCGGCTCTCCACACACCGGCGATCGACGCGTCAGACCGCTCTCTCCCGCAAGGAACCCGGTCACGCTTCGCGCGCTTGCCAGAGCACGTCCATGACGATCACGCAAATGCGAGGAAGCGCCCATGCCCTTTATCACTGCCAGCGACGACACAAGGCTGCATTACCGCGAGGAGGGGCAGGGCCGGCCTCTGGTCATGATGCATGGCTGGACGTTCTCCGGACGCTTTTTTCATCGAAACGTGCCCGCTCTGGCGGAGCATGCGCGTGTCATCACCCTCGATCTCCGTGGGCATGGTGAATCCGACAAGCCGGATCACTCTTATCGCATTGCCCGTCTTGCGGCAGATCTGCGCGACCTTCTGCAGGCGCTCGATCTCGACGATGTCACGGTGCTGGGCTGGTCCATCGGTTGCCCGATCATCTGGTCCTATCTCGAGCTCTTCGGCCCTGTGCGTTTGCGCGATGCAATCTTCGTGCAGCAGACACCGCGACAATATTATTCTTCCGAATGGAAGCATGGTCATGCGGCCTGTTACGATCAGGCGGGCCTCGCCGAGACCATTCAGAAACTCACCCTGACGCCTGATGCGTTCGACCGTCAGAATCTGGCCGATTGCTGTGCCTCCGAGCTGCCAGAAGAAGAACGTGCCATGCTCCTGTCCGAGATGGCCAAGAGCCCCGCCCATGCGCGAGCGGCGATGATGGAGGATCATACGGTCCATGACTGGCGTGATGTCCTGCCCCATTTGAAGCTGCCCGCCCTCATGATGGTTGCCGAGAAGGACGCGGTTCTGGTGCCGGAGGGGCCGAGTTGGGTGGCGCAGAACATGCCGCAATGCAGAGAACTGCGTTTTTCGGCGAGTTCGCACATGCTGTTCATCGACGAAACCGAGAAATTCAATTGTGCCGTTCTGGAGTTCATCGCATGACCGGAAGCTTTCCTTTCCGTTTCGGGGTCAACGAATTCACCACACAGCCTTGGTCCTTCGAGGAGGACGTTGCGCATTATGCGTCGCTTGGCGTCGATGCCATCGAAGTTTGCGAGGCCAAGCTCGACCCTTCGCGTGCGGCCGCGCAGATGGAGCTGGCGTCTCAGTCAGGTCTGGCAATCAGCGCCGTGCAGCCACGCATACGCACATTTTTCGGCAGCAGGATGGCGCCTCAGCCAGAAGCTGTCGAGGCGCGTGTCGACGCCTTCGCGCAGAGCCTGAAAACGCTCGCTCCCCATGCCGAGGGCGCATCCTTCGTCATGAACACGGGGGCGCCGCATGACGGGAACATGCAGCGCTGCCTCGATGAGACGGTGCATTATCTGCGCCGCCTTGCACCTCTCGCCGCCGATCTTGGGGTCAAGATCGCCATCGAGCCGCTCAATCCCACCTCCATCAATGTCGAGACGGCGATCTGGACTATCGATCAGGCACTCGATCTGCTGGATGCCGTCGGTCATGCGTCCTGTGGGCTGTGCCTCGATTACTGGAATATCTGGCAGCAGCCGGATTGCAGTGCGGCCATCCGTCGCGCCGGGCACCGTATCTTTGTGGTCCAGGCCAGCGACTGGCGCACGCCGCTTTCAGGCATGGACCGGATTGTTCCCGGCTCGGGTGCCATTCCGCTTGGCCCGTTGCTGCATGCCACATGGGAGGCCGGGTTCCGGGGTGTCTGCACGCTCGAAATCTTCTCTTCAGATGTGCCGGACAGCCTGTACGACCAGGATCTTGAAGACGTGATACGCCATTCGAAACAGGGGCTACGCCGCGCCTGGGATGATCACGCGGCTAAAGCGCTTCGGGCAGCGTGAAACTGGCGCGCCTCTCACTGTAGCGGTCAACCAGATAATCGGCGCGGTCGCGGGTCAGAAGGGTGAATTTCATGAGCTCCTCCATGACGTCGACCACCCGGTCATAGAGTGTCGAGGGGATCATGCGGTCATTCTCGTCGAACTGCTTGTAAGCCATCGGTACGCTGGACTGGTTGGGGATGGTGAGCATCCGCATCCAGCGTCCCAATACACGAAGGGCGTTCACACTGTTGAAGCTCTGGGAGCCGCCGCAAACCTGCATGACGGCAAGCGTACGTCCCTGCGTGGGGCGAATGGAGCCGAGTTCGAGCGGCAACCAGTCTATCTGGTTCTTGAAGATTGCCGTGATCGTGCCGTGGCGTTCCGGACTGCACCAGACATGACCTTCCGACCATGAGGACAGAGCACGTAATTCCTGCACCTTGGGGTGCGTATCAGGCACAGTGTCAAGCAGTGGCAGATCCGCCGGGTCAAAGATACGGGTCTCGGCGCCCAAGGCGGTCAGGATGCGTTCGGCCTCCTCTACGAGCAGACGGCTGAACGAGCGTGGACGCAGCGAGCCGTAAAGCAGGAGGATGCGAGGCCTGTGAGCAGCATGATCTGCCGGTTCAAGGCGCGACATGTCGATCGGCGGAAGGTGACGGGAATCGAAGAGGCTGCTGTCCGGCACTAGAGAAACCCTTTCATAAAATGCGTGCCCCCAAGAGTTCATCCCTCGGGCTTGGCCCCCATGCAGCACGGGCGTAGGCCAGAGAGGATGGGTGTCGAGAGATCAGGACGCCCGGCGCAACACTCGGCCAGCATGAACTGCATCAACGCCTCGAGCTGAATCAGCGCCGCACGATAGGTGATTACCCTTCCCTGACGTTCCGAGGTCAGAAGCCCTGCGCGTTGCAGGATCGACAGATGGGTCGAGATGGTATTCTGGGGCTGGGTCAGAGTCTGTGCGATTTCCCCCGCCCTTAATCCTTCCGGCTCGTGCTGGATGAGAAGCCGGAAGATCGCCAGTCGCGAAGGCTGCGACAGCGCAGAGAAGGCGGCCAGGGCGTCTGAATTATCCATATATCCAGAATAACAGATATATTGAGCGAAGCAAGCAGCGAGGAAGTCATATTGTTCTGGTCTGAGCCGAAGGGGCCTCGATGAGAGCAAAGGGGCGACGGGGAACTGTTCCCTCGCCCCTTTGCCTCCCCGTATCAAAAGGAAGGATCGGGGTGTGTGCTCAACCGTTGATGATGGTTCCGCCATTGACGTGTAATGTCTGGCCAGTCACGAAGGAGGCATCTTCACTCGCCAGATAGACATAGGCCGGGCCGAGCTCGGACGGATCGCCACATCGATCCATCGGCACCGAACTGGCCAGAGCCGAGACCTGTTCCGGGTCTATGGGACCCCAACTGGCAGGCTGGAGGGGTGTCCAGACCGGCCCCGGAGCGACGGCATTGACGCGGATGCCTTTTTCCACCAGTTCGAGCGCCAGGGCGCGGGTGAACCCCATCTCGGCGGCCTTGGTGGTAGAATAGGCCAGCAGCCCGGCGCTTCCGCGATAGGCATTGATCGACGAGGTATTGACGATGGCGCTTCCCTTGTTGAGATGGGGCAGGGCGGCACGCGTCAGATAGAAATAGCCATTGATGTTGGTATCCATATGACGCTGCCATTCCTCGTCGGTAATGGTTGCGCTGTCCTGATTGACGACCTGCCAGCCCGCATTATTGACCAGAACATCCAGCCCACCGAAGGCTTCGACAACCTGGCTGACAGCCTCGTTACAGAAATGGCTGGAGCGGATATCGCCTGAGAGGGCGAGGGATCTGACCCCCTCGGCTTCGATGAGTCTCTTTGTTTCATCAGCGTCATCATGCTCCTCGAAATAGAGGATCGCGACATCCGCCCCTTCACGGGCAAAATGCAGGGCAGCCGAGCGCCCGATGCCGCTATCGCCACCACTCACGATTGCCTTTCTGCCTGCAAGCTTGCCGCTGCCGCGATAGTTTGCCCTGATATGGGTTGCGAGAGGGCGCATCTCTTTTTCGATACCGGGTTGATGGGACTGCGACTGGGGCGGGATCTGCTCTGGCATGGACACTCTCCTGATCGTGGAACATTGTAGGTCCCGATTTCACGGACCTGTGATCAATGCGAGGCGGGAAGGGTCGTTCCTGTCTTTCTGACGTGATCGAGGTTTTGTGATGCATGGCTATTCATTATCGCGAAAAACCTCTGTAGCCGGACCAATGACATAGGTCGCTTTCGTACCGCTCTCTGATGAATTCTCCCTCTGCTTTCTCGCTCGATACCGTTCACCCGGTATCGTTCACCGGGCCTCGTCTCATTTGCCTGGAGCGGCGAGGAAACAATAAGCGGTCATACTCTCGAAGCTGCTACCTGCGAGATACTGGCCTGCACGGGTGGAACCAGTTACAGAGCACACCAGAAGAAGCGGTTATCGATCCCGAGGGCGTGAAAGGTCATGACGGGTTGAGGTCGTCATTCCCCATCGCATTTTCCGGAAGGAACCGCGTGAGAATGAGGGGAGCCCTGCCCTGAAGCTAATGGATGATCCCGATCTTCATCTCGTCGATGAACGCGGGCGGCGGATACGGGCCGCGCGCAGGAATGGCCGGACATGGGTATTCCTCATCCCCGGTCAGATCCGGGCACTCCGCCTTGTCTCCCTGTGTCACGCCAGTAGCGTGATGAAAGACGGAACACCGCGTGGGGTGCTGGTCGGCAAGATGACTCTTTTCGACTCCGATCATACCCTCGCCATTGCCACCCATTGCGAGGCGGATGTGCTCGACGGATGGGGCGATGCAGGGGAGCCGAATGCGCGCTGGACAACAGGGAACGCCATCCTGCCGCTGGGCGAGCGGATCATTGCCGGCCCCGGTGTGTTATCCATCGAGGTTCTGTCCGACGGACCTTTCCTTGCTCTGGACTGAACGTCGGCTCGATTACAGACGAGGCAGTCAGACCCTGCCGGGCTTATTAGGTTGAGCGCAGGGTGTGTGATTGGGAGGCGCACGATCAGGGTCAGGGGCCTGTCGTGACATGACTTTGCGCGCTGCTTCCAGCCGGGCACGACGTTTACGCTGCCAGATCAGGATACCGGTGATTGAGAGCAGGGACGTCACGACACCGCTGAAACAGACGAGGATACGACCGGCCAATCCTGCCAGCCTGCCACTGTGAAACGGGTCCTGGAACTGCAGGATCATATCGCCCAGTCGTCCGTGCGGCGGGAATTCCGACTGAATGATCGCGCCGGTCTCGCGATCAACCGTGATCATCGGGCTGCCGAATCCCGCAGGAAAACTGTCATCGTCGCTGAAAAGATAGAACATCGCGCTTTCGGGTGCCGTACCGAGCAAAAGGGCGGCAGGGCGCGCTGTGACGCCATGCGCCACGACAAAACCATAGGCCCGTGACTCTGCCTCATCCAGGCTCAGGCGATGCGCGCCATTCGGTGATGGCACGGGCGGCACGGGTGCAGCCATAGGGAAGAACGTGCGCACGACCGGCTGGAAAATCTGCGGTCCAAGGGACAGTGCCACCCCACTTACCGCCATGCCAAGCAGGAGGATCCAGAGCCAAAGGCCGAATGCACGATGGATATCGAAAAACAGACGCGACGCAGAGCGGGGGCGCGCAATCAGCCACGCCTTTTTCCAGCCCGGCCAGAAGCCCCGTCGCCAGGGCGGTGTGACCGGGGGGAGGGTGAGCAGAATGCCGTTCAGGCAGTCAAGGCTCCAGACCAGCGCCGTAATACCGACGATCCATAAACCGGTCGGTCCGGCAGCCAGGGAATAATGCACCCGGTAGATGAACGGAATCAGGACGCGTCGCGCCAGACAGCAGCCCTCGGCGACACGGCTACCGAGTTCCTTCGCATCCGAGGGGTCCAGAAAGAACTCATCCGGCAATGTGCGCCCCGCTTTGTCGGTAGCGGGCGAGAGGTAGGCGTGGATCGTCCCGTGCGGCGCGGGGCGATAATCGACAGCGATCAGGGTCTGTCCGGGATGGCGCGACCGTATCGTTTCCACGATTCTGCCCAGAGGCAGGGCCGCACTCTCATGCGCTGTGACGAAGAAATCCGGATTGATCATCCGATCGAGCTCGACGCGAAACACGCTGATGCTCCCGGTCAGCCCGATCACGACGAGAAGCGGTGCCAGAACAAGTCCGACATAGCGATGAAGCAGAAGCATCGAAGGGCGCCCGCGACGCAATGGCCATAGCAGCGCATCGACCTTCGATACGCCGCGTCGTGCCTGCGCTGGGCGCACAGCGTCACGGCGTCCCCTCAGAAGAGACAGGATAGGGTGGCGCACCTTATCGATGAGAGCTGTCCCTTCACGAGAGCTTGAGCACGGCCATCGCTAGAGACTGCGCAAGTGATAGTCAATTGCATTCTGTTGACAGGGAACGGGATGAGGAAGAAGCAGCTTGGAGCTTGGAGCTTGGAGCTTGGAGCTTGGAGCTTGGAGCTTGGAGCTTGGAGCTTG
>NZ_BAPV01000006.1 GCF_025995175.1 Asaia krungthepensis NRIC 0535 | reverse complement strand
GGCAAGGTACTTCTCATACGTAGCGACCAATATAGTTGCCGACAGAGGCGAGCTATTGGCTCGTCCACTCCCGTCTGTCACCCCATCACCTGTTGCGCACACGAGGGCGTGTGGGTCATCCCCGAGCCACGGACCTCGGAATAGTCTTTGGATCTCGTCGAACTTCTGGGACGCAAGAGCACGGTGTGATACGAGGTAGACAAACTTTTTGCCGTGTTCCAAGCCTTTTGCGGCAGCCCACCATCCGATAAGAGTCTTGCCTGTCGACGTAGGGGCGGAGATCAAAAGGCTTTTGCCATCAGTAAGACCTGCGTCTAGGGCGGCGTATTGTGCATCCGTGATGCTGTAATTCGCGTCATCACGAGGCATAAGTTCGGGCGTATCGAGGACGCGCTGGCTCAGTCGGCAGTCGGGAGGCAAAGTTGTCTTCATAAATCACCCTAAAAATACATTTGTTTTTATGATGATACTATGAATAATTCATTATGAATCTAAATGGTTTGTTATATAAATATATTATTGGTGTTCAAGTAATATTTTCTCCATAGACGAATGAATGATAGTTTCCACTTCTGTTTCTAATTTAAAATACGGAGATTCTGAAATATATTTATGCGTATTTTATTATATATGTTCCGGTTATTTGAAATGTGACATCTTTCTCTACCATTGCTATCGCCACTACGACTGGCTTAATCGTAGTGTGATTGAGTGGCGGTCGAATATCTTGTGTCACCTCTCTCGCATCATTCAGCGCTTCGCTAAGTATTTTATTAGTGTGGTTAAATCAGATGCTTTTTCAGGTCATAATATGTTTGGGGTGTAAGAATAGGTAGTCAAATAGGGGCGTCCAGACGCTCATAGAATTCATTGAGAGCTTAATATTTTTCATTAGCCATAGAGTGACAGCATAGTTTTTTTGCAGGACGGAACTGCTTGGCCTACGCTTTCAAACGTCTTCTCACTGCACCCCTTGCTGGACAATAAGCTTTCAACGGATCAATATGCTTTGAAATGATGAAGGGGATAGCCCTGCAAGGCTATCCCCTTCGAAACTCGCTGTTACGGCGGCGAGCAGGTGCAAAAGCGATTGAGCCCGCTAGAGCGCCCGATGGAGAGAATATAGCGTGAGCCATTCAAAGGTTCAACGTTATCCGACCTGGGAAGTGCTCGCCGTCTGAAAAAGGACGGACATGACCTCTTTCGCTTCCCAGATCTGGACCCTGACCCAGGCCCGTCAGATCACGGCCAAAACGCATCTTGTTCTCCAAGCTCTCGCAAGCTTCGAAGGATATCGCGGCCTTTTCCCCTCGCATGAAAGCATTGCAGCCCGTGCAGGATGCAGTACCAGAACTGTTATACGGGCGCTGGAGACGGCTTACAGCCTTGGTCTGATAGAAAGGACCAGACAGCGCATGAGGCGCTCAGGACGCGTTGTGAGAGGTCCTAACCGGTATCGTCTGGTTCTAGTCTGTCTGGAACAGGCCAGAATTGCAGCAGCTCATGCAACGCAGCGCCTTAAAGAGGCTCTAGCCCGCAGAAATTTGCGATTTTCTTCTAACTGCCAAAATGTCAGCGAACTTCATACTCAAAGGAATTTTTTTAGTGAAAAGCCTCGATCCAAAGAGGAATGGCTGGATCTGATCGCTTCCTGGTCTGCATCTCCGTCGACAGGTTAGCCTTTCACACCCAGATTTCTCTTCAGACCACCGTTTGTAATGCTTAGGAAGCGAGAGTGATATGGAAGGACATTCCCACTCTATGCTCGACAGAATACAATTCAGGTCAGAGAAGTAAGAGGATCTATGGCCGAGAACACAGAAATCCTGACCTATCGTCAGTTAGCGGATCGGCTTGGTCTTTCCCTTGAGGCTGCACGTGCACGTGTTCGCCGTGGCGGTTGGCTTAAGATCACAGATAATTACGGTATTGTCCGGGTTTCAGTTCCTGTCTCGACCCTAAACGTGCCCACTGAACAGGACAAACACGTAGATCCGGGTGTTCACCCTGAATGCCCTCCTGAGCAGAATGAGACGTTCACCCCGGATAGTATGGTTTTGTCCACCCTACGTGAGGTGATAGGCATGCTACAGACCGAGTTGAACGAGCGACGCCGAGAATGCTCGGAATACAAGTCAGAAAACGACCATCTCAAGCAACAGAATTCCCAACTTAGGGAACAGATAGCACGAATAGAGGGTGAACGCGTACACTCTACGTCCGCCCTGGTCGGGCGCCCAGAGCAAAAGCCAGCGTTCACCCTGAACATCCCCCCTAAACAAGGAGAGGGTTCGCGGGGGTACGGATATCGTCGCTGGTGGTGGCCGTTCGGATAGGAATTTACAGGAAACGCTGTCCAGCATGGACCTTCAAAAGTGAGGCGTGTCGGACATAATGTCGCAGGACATCTAGGCTCTTATGTCGCGATGTCTCGGCAATAAGCAGAGCATCGGCCCCCGTCTCGGCTCCAGAGGTGATGAAGCCTGCTCGTAGGGAATGACCCGAGAAACGCTCAGGATCGAGCCCCACGATCTCGGCGGCCGTCTTGATGATCCGGGCTACAGACCGATCCGAGAGTGAGCCTCTAACCCGGCCATGCCGGTCCACGGATCGGAATAGCAGACCGGATGTGATCCCTGCCGTCTCGCACCAAGCCGAGAGGTGATCCAGCGCCCGGATGGTCGAGCCGTTCAGAATTCCGATGGTCTGACCGGCACCGTCAGGGTCAGTCTTGCTACGACGGATGGAGAGCAGCGCGCCGCCCTCCTGCAGTACAAGATCCTCGACGTCCAGCGCTACCAGTTCGGATCGGCGCAATGCTCCGGCGAAACCCAGGGCCAGCAATGCCCGGTTGCGCAGACCGATCAGGGTATCAGGCTGAGCCGCCAGCATATGGCGCATGAACGCCACGGTTACAGGGGCTTTACGGCTCGGCGCGGTACCCAGTGTCCGTCGCATGCCGCGCAGCGCATCTTGGACAATGCGTGAGCGGCTGAAGCTCTCGAACCCGGCCATCTCATGCGCGCAGGATACAGCGGCCACCCCACGGGCCAACGTCGCGGCTTTGCGGCCCTGTTCCAGACGCGATGCGACCCATGCGGCGACGGTTTCCGGCTGAGCAGGGAGTGGCATGACGTTCTGGGTGCGGCACCAGGTGACGAAGGCATCCCAGTCGGTGCGATAGGCGCGCAACGTGGCCGGGGACCGGGCAGCCAGAGCCAGACGGTCAGCGGCGCTTTGAAGCGGGGCTGGAAGGGTATCAGGGACGGGAAGGATCAGGCTCATGACTGTGGCCTACTATCACGTCCCCCCTGACGTCCGAGAATGGGGATTCTCAGACGCCAGGGGCACTGGCTGTCGGCATCCGCTGTGCGGGATCGGTCGACGACCCATCGACTACAAAGGACTACAGAAGAGCTACGCAACGCTATCAGAAGAGTATCATATCGATATCAAGGTTTTCCCTTCTCCATATACAAATGCAAACTTTCAGTTGTGCCTTTTTAGAAGCACTAGTGCTAACCGGATAACGCCGACTGAAAGTCTGCATTTGTGTGTTCGTCCAGGAGCTGTTTCCACCGTGTCCCCATGGAGACACCCCCGTATCACCGATCGGCACTAGTGCTATGATGGATAATCATCGGGCAGGGAGGGACGTATGAGCCGACAGACCATGGAGACCGTGCGCAGACGTCGTAAGGCGCTCGGTCTGGTGCAGGCGAATGTCTGGATCCGGGAAGAAGACAGGGAAGCCTTCCAGGCGGCTGTGGCACCCTTCAGGAAGGCCGCACGCGATATCGAGCAGGAAGCACGCGAGGAAGCAGTACCGTTCGAGGACTTCACCTACAGGGTACGGTTCCCTTTTGCTCCGCCAGCCGCCGTCAGGAACACCATGAAAGCCTCAGGATGGCTGTATGACCGCGAAGGCGATGTCTGGCGCCGTAGGGTGTCGGAACAAACCGTAGAGGCTCTCCGAGGCGAAGCCGCAACGCTGAAGGTCAGATACCAGGCCAGCATCGACTATGAGTGGGGCTAGCTCTCGCTTGATGCATTCGAGGAGACATCGTTGATGGAGACGACAGCAGCCCTTTGCGGCACCGTCCCTTCAGGCCAAGCAGACAACGCCCATGGCCTCCCGGTCTCTCTACTGTCGGCAACCGATCAGCTTGCTTTGTCTGCGCGCGCTCCAGCCATGCCTGCACACCCGAAAACCGTCTCGGCCTGGATCACCTGGCGCCTGACCAAAGGACGCAAGGCGGCAACGATCGCTCGCGGCGTGGCGGCTGTCTCCTGTGCCCATGAACTGGCTGCCTATGAGAGATTCAGTCGGGCAAGGCTTGTTCAGGACGCCTTACGGGGAATGAGACGGACAATCGGTACGCAGGCTTGATTGAAGGCGTTACTTGCAGCTGACCTAGAAGGACATTGCCGTTCTGGTGTGAGTTCCGGTTACTACCTAGCGGGACTGGGAGCAGAGACAGGTTCGTTCGAAGCCCGTAGTGTGGACCTTGTGCGCGTAACTGGATCGAAGATTACTTAAGGACAATTATGGGTATTATCAGAACATAGATGGCGGTCGTTTGAGTATGTTGAATTCTACGTTTGGGTGGTTCAGGCCGGCTGGAATAGCATACTCTGACCGGCCCCAACCTTAGAAGTTGTTAAATGGAAGATCTTCCGTAAGAGCAATTCCCGGCGTAGTGAGCCAGTTGTGAAGGTCGGCGATAGTTAGGTTGCCATCCTTGATGCGGAGGTAGGCCTCCGCCAAATCCATTAGTTCAACAACGCTAAGATGATTGCAGCCAGAGATCGCGGTTGGGATGCTAGGTTCAGCACCGGGGCTGCAAATTGTAGTAACCGGTGTACCGCTCAATCCAGCGATTGCAGCAGCACTAACGACCTCAATGGCATCGTTCAGAGAAACCAAAGCCGTTTCTCGATCCTTGGATTTGACTTCGGCGACGATGTCGCTCGCCATGCCGCTCGCCGCGAATTCAATTTTCAGGTCTGGCCAAGCGGGCTTGGTGCCATCGTCGAGCACGCTGCAGTTGATGCCAAGATCTTGAAACGCGTTGATCACAGCCGTCTCAAGCCTCTTCCCTTTCATGTCGTATAAGTCAGAGATAATGTTTCTGACACCGTGCATGTCGGCCTTCTTCTCGTGGCGTCTACGAAAGTGCCGTCTCTGGTCTACCTTCCAGTTCCTCGCCGCGTCTCGGACTTGGTTCGCGTATGAGACGCGACCGACTTTCGGAAGTGCTGCTTGGCGAAGGACGTCCATTTCCACGCTTCCGTCCATGAGTAAGTGAGGGCGAGAAATGCCTTGCTGATGAATGCTTACGATTTGCATACGAGTCAGACGTTTTGCAGGTCCATGCAGCTCAAGCTCTTTCAGCCAGTGACACTCAGACGGCAAACCGTATGCAATGCGTACCGCGTATCTGCGCAGGACCCGAGAAAATTTTCTGATGTGTAGTAGAGCGGGGTTGGTAGACCTTAGTAGCGGATGCCGCGCCGCATCGGCGAGTGTCAGTGAAGACGATGATCCGATTACCTCTGCGACGGCTGCTAGAAGCCAACTCACATCGCGTGCCATATTCTCGATCAACCCAAGGCGAACGTCTGGCACAAGCTGTTCTAGCGTTTCACGGTCAGTCCCAGCTGCCCACTCTGACAGCGCCCGCGCGCCGTTGGCCGCACTGGGATCAGCAATCCACGGCCGCTCGAAAAGTAGCGTATCGAGAGCCTCCGCTTGTGGGTTTGCTACTACTCCGTATCGATTAAAACGATAGCTGATGTTCCGCGTTCGGGGTCCGCCTGTCAGAGTGAATTCGGGAGAGAGCAGGCTTCCGTGCGCGAAGATAAAAAGTAGGTCATCGTCTCGACCTTCTTGTTCCGGCGTGGGCAGCAGATGAGCGGCTTGTTCGCCATGCTCATTCAGGTAGTGCAGAAAATGTTCAACGGTCTCAGGCTTCAAGCCGCTTCTTGCAACGGCCTTGCCGAACTCCGTGACAACAATTCGGGTCTTCGTTTCAATTAGGCAATGGGTGTTGATGAGACGGTCGATCTGTTGATTGAGATGCGGCCGCCAATGTTCGACATTGCCAACCCCCTTCTCCGCTTCACGGCTGGCACTAAGAGTCGAAGACATTAACGAAAATGCTCCGTCGCGTGTCGTGCAGAGGCCACCTGCGAAAAGTTGGATTATAAGTGACCCGAAATCAGTCGGCGTGATCCCAACGCCGAGCGTCTCTCTCTTCGAAAAGTCCATCAGCTGTTGGAGGAGTGTCAAGTCAGATGCCCCACCGGCAGTTGCGAGGACAATTCCTTCACCTGTGCCTTGCCCCATCCGGCCAACACGCCCTGCCATGTTCTGGAACTCGTCGCGACGGATAGGCACGTGCTCTCTCTTATCAAAGTCCCATCGCTTCCACTTTGAAAATACGGCGCTGCCCAAAGGGAAATTCACACCGGCTGCAAGCGTTGATGTCGCAAAGACCACGTCTACGGTCTCGGCTTTCATAAGGTCTTCGACGAAGGCGCGTTCAGACTCGCTCAGCTCAGCGTTGTGGAATGCACAGCGCTTGTTAATCAGTTGCAGGAGACCAGTATCTAGGTCGAGGCCAGCTGGTGCTTCGATAGACTGTGTGTCTACTTGGGTTGTAGCCCACTTTTCTGCGAGATCATAACAATCGTCCACCTTCATGCAGAACACGATGACAGGTTTTTTTTCCAAGGCGACAAGCTCTTGGATCATGCCATTGAGTTCCATCTCCTTAACCGTTGGTAGCTGGTGAAGGGGTTCGATGCCATTAGGAGTGGATCTGGCAATAAGGTGGCCATTCCGCCAGCGGCCTTCAATCGTGAGTGATTTCTCGCGCGTGTCGACCTTTACCAAAGTGAGGTTGAGCCAATATGCCAACTGCTGTGCACCGACATCATCCATAACTGCAGACAGGCCGATGAACTGATACCATCCGGTTCTCTTGAGCACAGAGAGTAGAAGCTCGACATGTTTGCCTCGGCTGCCGTCACCAATCAGCTGAATTTCGTCGCACACGAATACAACGTTGGACAAGTCTTGAGGGGGCCCCCCCGCAGAGATCAGGGCAAGGTACTTCTCATACGTAGCGACCAATATAGTTGCCGACAGAGGCGAGCTATTGGCTC